>NZ_QOHG01000029.1 GCF_003319125.1 Blastococcus sp. TF02A-26
CTCCGGAGCTCGTGGAATGGGTGCCTTCAGCAGCTCCACTCCACGTCCGGAGGTCCTCCCCGAACAAGATCAATCAGATCGTGTCGTCACACGTCCTCGACCAACGTCTCCGGTCAGTACAGCTAGCGGGGGTGGACCTCGTCGAGCCAGGCCAGCGCGGCGGCGGCGACGACGTCCGGGTTCTTCTTGAGCGAGTGGTCGCCGGGCACCTCGTAGACCGACGCGGTCCGGCGGCCGGCCAGCGCGGCGGCGACGGCGGCCGGTGCCCCGAAGGCGTCGGTCTCGCCCTGGACGACGACCAGCGGGACCTCCACCGCCGTCAGCTCCTCGGCCCGGCTCTTCTCCGGCCGGCCCGGCGGGTGCAGCGGGAAGGCCAGCGTCAGCACGCCGTCCGCCCCGAGGGCCGCCGCCGTCCGGCAGGCGACCCGGGCGCCGGCGCTGCGGCCGCCGAACACCACGGGGCCGGAGAGCCGGTCGTCGGCGCGCAGGGCGCCGAGCACCGCCGTCCACCCCCCGTCCAGGCGCGCCGGGGCCGGGGCGATCCGCTTGCCGGCGACCCGCCAGGGCTGCTCGACCCGCAGGACCCGCCAGCCGGCGGCGACGACGTCGCGGGTCACGGCCGCGAGGTCCGCCGACTCCACGCCCCCGCCGGCCCCGTGACCGAGCAGCAGCGTGCCGTGCGGTGACCCCGCCGGCTCGTCGGCGAGGACCCGTGCCGGGCCGAGCGGGGTGGGGACCTCCGTCATGCGGCGGGGAGGGCGAGCAGTGCGTCGACGGCGCCGCCGAGGTCCTCGGCCACGATCGCGGCCGGGTCGTAGACCGCGGGATAGGTGCGCTCGGCCCGCGGGAACCAGGCGCCGGTGAGGCCGGCCCGGATCGCGCCGTGCACGTCCCAGCCGTGCGCGGCGACCAGCGCCATCCGGGCGGGCTCCACGTCGCAGATGCCGGCGGCCCACAGGTACACCTCGCGGGCGGGCTTCCACGCGCGGATGACCTCGCTGGACAGCGTCCGCTCGACCAGCGGCGAGATCCCGCCCCGCTCGAGCCCGGCCTCGGCGACGCCGGGGGAGCCGTGCGACAGGGTCACGACGCGGACGCCGGCCTCCCGCAGACGGCGCAGCGCCGGCTCGACGTCGGGGTGCGGCCCGAGCTCGAGGAAGGTGTCGGCGAGCCGTCCGCGGTCGGCGGCGGAGAGGTCGGTGAGCTGGGCGAGGGCGGCGTCGAAGGCGTCGCGGAACCGGCACCACGTCCCGGCGGTCGCGGCGGCGAAGCCGGTGAGCAGGGTCCGGGCGAAGACCGTGGACAGCAGGTCGGGCGCGAGACCGTGCTCCACCAGGCCGGCGCGGACCGGGGCGAGGTCGAGCAGCGTCTCGTTGACGTCGAGGGCGACGACCCGCGGGCGGGTGGGCGTCATGCCTGGTCGCGCTCGTCCACCGGCAGGTCGGCGCCGGCGTCGCGCGGACGGCGGAGCTTGCCGGTGGCCTTGCGGTAGACGAACCACGCGACGGCGCCCACGACGACGGCGACGACGACGTAGTCGAGGTAGTGCAGGTTCGCCTCGATGAAGTCGCGGGCCAGCCAGCCGAGGGTGACCAGCAGGGTGTTCCAGATCAGGCTGCCCGCCGCGGTGTAGAGCAGGAACTGGCCGAACGGCATGCGGACGACGCCCGCCGGGACGGAGATGAAGCTGCGCACGATCGGCACCATCCGGCCGAAGAACACCGCGGCACGGCCGTGCTTCTCGAACCACTCGAAGGTCTTGTCGACGTCCTCGGTCTCGACGAGCGGCAGCCGGTCGAGGAAGGCGTGCGACCGGCGCGGTCCGAGGGCCCGGCCGACGTAGTAGAAGAAGATCGCGCCGAGGACCGAGCCGATCGTCGCGAAGAGGACGACGAGGAAGAAGTCCCACGGCGTGTCGATGAGGACGCCGGCCGCGCCGAGCACCGCCTCGCTGGGGATCGGCGGGATGACGGTCTCGAGCAGGATGCTGAAGCCCACCCCGAGCGGTCCCAGCGTGTCGACGAGGTCCAGGAGCCAGGCGGTGATCCCACCCTCGTCGGAGGCGGCGGCGGCGAGGAAGGACATGCCCCCACGGTAACGGCGGCATCACGGGTGTCGGCCGACCCGGCGGGACGCGTGGGGCTAGCGTGCCGCCATGCGCCAGCGTTTCACCGCCCGGGCGGTCGTCGTGGGGGACCGGTCCGGCACGGTGGTGCCCGGCGGGGTGGTCGACGTCTCCGACGGCCTGGTCACCTGGGTCGGGCCCGCCGCGGACGCCCCGCCGGCCGAGGACGTCGAGTCCGTCGCCGTCCCGGGGGTGCTGCTCCCGGGCCTGGTGAACGCCCACTCGCATGCGCCGATGGTGCTGTTCCGCGGCCAGGGCGAGGGGCTGCCGCTGGACCGGTGGCTGCAGCAGGTCATGTGGCCGCGGGAGGCGCGGCTCACCCCCGACGACGTCGAGGTCGCGATGACGGCGGCGTCGGCGGAGATGCTGCGCGCCGGTGTGACCACCAGCGTGGAGATGTACTTCGAGCCGGAGCGGATCGCCGCGGCGGTGGGCCGTACCGGGGCGCGCGCCGTGATCGCCGCGCCGATGGTGCCGCTGCCCGGGATGCCGCCCCTGGAGGAGCAGCTGGCCGCCGCCGTCGAGCTGGCCGCGGGGGCGCCATCGGACGGGACCGTCGAGTACGGCCTGGGGCCGCACGCGGCCTACACCGTCCCCCTCCCGCTGCTGCGGCAGGCGGCGGAGGCCGCGCGCGAGCACGGGATGCTGCTGCACCTGCACGTCGCCGAGACCGCGACCGAGGGCGCGGACCTGCTCGCCGCGCACGGGCTCTCGGTGCCCGCGCTGCTGGCCGCGCACGACGTGCTCGGCGGCCGGGTGCTCGGCGCGCACTGCGTGCACATGGACGACGCCGACCTCGAGCTGTGGCAGGAGTACGACGTCGCGGTGGCGCACTGCCCGGCCAGCAACGCCAAGCTGGCCAGCGGCGTCGCCCGGCTGCGGGACATGCTCGACCGCGGCATCCGCGTGGGGCTGGGCACCGACGGGCCGGCGTCCAACGACGGGCTCGACCTGCTCGCCGACGCCCGGCTGGCCGCCCAGCTGGCCCGGCTGCGGAAGGCCTCGGCGACCGCGCTGCCCGCCGCCGAGGCGCTGTGGCTGGCGACCGGTGCGTCGGCCGACGCGATCGGCCGGCCCGACCTCGGCCAGGTCGCCGTCGGCCGGCGGGCGGACCTGGTGCACGTCGACACGCGCGACCTGGGCTTCGAGCCGGTGGGGGACCCCGCCGACCTGGTCACGCACCTGGTCTGGTCGGGCGCCTCGCGGCTGGTGCGCGACGTGTGGGTGGGCGGCCGGCAGGTCGTCGCGGACGGCGTCGTGACCTCCGTCGACGCCGACGCGCTGCGGGCCGACGTCGCCGCTCGCGCCGCCCGCCTCGCCGGCGCCTGAGCGGAGTCGCTGGAGGGCGGCTTCCGCACTCGAGCGACTCCGCTACGGGCGGAGGGAGATGGTCTCGCCGCGGCTCACCGGGCGGAGCTCGCCGGGCACCCGCCGCTCGGCCACCTCGCGGACGAAGTCGCCCAGCGGTGAGGCGAACCGCGAGTAGTCGTCGAAGTGCACCGGCACGGTCACCGGTGGCTTCAGCAGCTCGACCAGGTCGGCGCCCTGACGGCCGTCCATCGTCACCGTGAAGCCGAGCGCCTTCGTGCCGCCGAGGTGCGGGATCAGCACGTCGAGCGGGCCGCACCGCTGCAGCACCTCGGCGAGGTAGGGGCGGAAGAGCGTGTCGCCGCTGATGTAGGCGCGCCAGCTGACCTCGCCGCCCCGCACGAGCTCGAGCACGCTGCCCATCACCGGCGGCAGCACCTTCGCCAGCAGGCCGGGACCGTGCTCGCCGGGCACCGACGTGATCCGCAGCGTCTCCTCGCCGCGGGTGATCTCGTGCCGCTGCCAGGGGGTGAGGTCGAGCGTCTGCCCGAAGCCCCGTCGGGACAGCGCCTTCGCCGCCTCCTGCGTGGTGACGACGGGCGTGCCCTTGTCGAGGGTGCGGGTGGCGATCCGGTCCCAGTGGTCGGCGTGCAGGTGCGACAGCAGGATCGCGTCGAGCGCGGGCAGCTGGGTGGGCTCGATCGCCGGATCGGTCAGGCGCGTGGTCCACAGGCCCTTGCCGAGGTAGGCGCGCTGCCCGCGGCGGAGGAAGTTCGGATCGGTGAGCAGGGTGAACCCGCCGATCCGCAGCAGCGTGGTGGCGTTGCCGCCGAAGGTCAGCGTGACGTCGTCGGCGGGGGACGGCGGGGCGGCGGTCATGGGTCGCTCCTACCCCCGGGGAATGCGCCGGACGCGCCGCGACTTGCCGCTGGCCGGACACCCGGCCGCCGTCGACGGTCGCGGCCGGCACTGGGCAGGCTGTGCGGGGACGTCGACCGGTGCCCCCGCGGCGGTGAGGAGGAGCAGGCGTGGAGCTGACCGCCGTGCTGGTCGGCCTGGTGATCGCCGTCGGGGTGATCGCGGGGTTGTGCGACCGATGGGGATGGCCGACCCCGCTGGTGCTGGTCGTCGCCGGGGCAGCCGCCTCGTTCGTGCCCGGCGTCCCGGACGTGCAGCTCGAGGCGGACGTCGTCCTGTACGGCGTCCTCCCGCCGCTGCTCTACGCGACGACGGCCCGCACGTCGCTGTTCGACTTCAAGCACAACAAGCTGAGCATCGTCCTGATGTCGGTGGTGCTGGTCGTCTTCACCACCGTCGTCGTCGGCGCGGTGACCTGGCTGCTGCTGCCCGGCGTGGCCCTCGCCGCGGCCCTGGCGCTCGGCGCGGTCGTGGCGCCGCCCGACGCCGTCGCGGCCTCGGCGATCGGCCGGCGACTGGGCCTGCCCCGGCGGGTGGCGACCCTGCTGGAGCACGAGAGCCTGGTGAACGACGCGGCCGCGCTCATCGCCCTGACCGTCGCGGTCACCGCGCTCACCGAGGCCCCCTCCGCGCCCGAGGTCGCCGGCGAGTTCGTCTGGGCCGTCGTCGGTGCCGTGCTCGTCGGCGGGCTGGTCGCCGCGGTGCTCGCCGTCGTCCGGGCGCGGCTGCGCGACCCCGTGCTCGACACCCTCGTCTCCTTCGTCGCCCCCTACCTGGCCTTCCTGCCCGCCGAGGAGGTGCACGCCTCCGGCGTCCTGGCCGTCGTCGTCACCGGTCTGGCGCTGGCCCAGCTGTCCCCGAAGGTGCAGACGGCGTCCGCGCGGGTGACCGAGGCGATCACCTGGCGGACCGTCGCGTTCGTGCTGGAGAACGCGGTGTTCCTCGTGATCGGCATGCAGCTGCCGGGCCTGCTCTCCGGCCTGGAGGAGGCCGGGGTCAGCGGCTGGCGGGTGACGCTGGTCTGCGCCGGCGCCCTGGTGGCCACGATCGCCGCCCGCTTCGTCTTCGTGTTCGGGACGGCGGCCCTGCTGCGGGCGGGGAGCGCGGGGATGCGCCGCCAGGTGTGGAGCACGCCGGTGGCCGGGCTGGTGTCCTGGGCCGGGATGCGCGGCGTGGTGACCCTGGCCGCGGCCCAGCTCATCCCCGAGGACCTGCCCGAGCGCGACGTCCTGCTGCTCGCGGCCTTCACCGTCGTCGTCGGCACGCTGCTGATCCAGGGATCGACGCTGCCGTGGCTGGTCCGCCGCGTCGGCCTGCCGCCGCCCGACCCGGCCGAGGACGCCCTGCAGGCCGCCGAACTGGGCGACGCCGCCAGCGCCGCGGGCCTGCGCCGGCTGGCGGAGCTCGTCACCGGCGACGAGCCCGACGGCGTCGTCGAGCGGCTGCGCGACCGGTCCGAGGCCCGGTCGCACGCCGCGTGGGAGCGGCTGGGCCGTCCGCTGGCCGACCAGGAGACCCCGTCGGCGACCTACCACCGGCTGCGGGTGGAGATGCTCGCCGCCGAGCGCGACGTGATCGTCCGGGCCCGGGACGAGGGGCGGGCGCCGGGCGAGGTGCTGACGGCGGCACTGGCGGCGATCGACCTCGAGGAGTCGCTGCTCGACCACAACGAGGAGCTCGAGGAGCTCGAGCGCGACCGGGCCCTGGCCCCGCGCCCCGCCGAGCCCCGCTGCGAGCACCTTCGGACGGCGCCGGTGGGGGAGTCGCACCCGGCGGCGGCCTGCCAGGACTGCCTGGTCGAGGGGACGACGTGGGTGCATCTGCGCACCTGCCTGACCTGCGGGCACGTCGGCTGCTGCGACTCCTCGCCGCGGCGGCACTCCCGGGCGCACTTCGGCGCGGAGGGGCACCCGGTCGTCGTCAGCGCCGAGCCGGGCGAGGCGTGGCGCTGGTGCTGGGTGGACAGCGAGCTCGGCTGAGGGCGTCGGCCGCGGCTGGTAGACAGGGGTCGTGGCCGGACCCCGCGACGTCGATGCGTCCTTCCTCGCCCTCCCGCTCTCCGCGCTCACCGAGGCGGCGCTGACCCGCGCGGTCGACCTCGGCTGCGAGCACGCCGACATCCGGGTGGAGCGGATCCGCACCCAGTCGATCAGCCTGCGCGACGCCCGCCTGGAGAGCCTGGCCGACGGCGAGGACCTCGGGCTGGCCGTCCGCGTGGTGCACGAGGGCACGTGGGGCTTCGCGGCGGGCGTCGTCCTCACCGCGGCCGAGGCGGTCCGCCTGGCCGAGGAGGCCGTCGCCGTCGCGCGGGTCTCCGCGCCGCTGAGCACCGACCGCGTCGAGCTCGCCCCCGAGCCGGTGTACCCCGACGCCGTCTGGGTCTCGGAGTACGAGATCGACCCGTTCGCAGTCGCCGACGCCGAGAAGACGGCGCTGCTCACCGAGCTCTCGGAGCGGCTCATGGCCGCCGACGGCGTCGAGCACGTGCAGTCGAGCTGCACCGCGGTCAAGGAGCAGAAGTACTACGCCGACACCGCCGGGACCCGCACCCGGCAGCAGCGCGTGCGCATCCACCCCGCGTTCACCGCGCTGACCGTCGACCGTGCGACCGGCGCCTTCGAGAGCATGCGCACGCTGGCCCCGCCGGCCGGCCGTGGCTGGGAGTACCTCACCGGCGGCTCCCACGACTGGGACCGCGAGCTGGCCGAGATCCCCGAGCTGCTGCGCGAGAAGACCAAGGCGCCCAGCGTCGAGGCCGGCCGCTACGACCTCGTCGTCGACCCCTCGAACCTGTGGCTGACCATCCACGAGTCGATCGGTCACGCCACCGAGCTCGACCGCGCGCTGGGCTACGAGGCCGCCTATGCGGGCACCTCGTTCGCGACCGTGGACAAGCTCGGCTCGCTGCAGTACGGGTCGGAGATCATGCACGTGACCGGCGACCGCACCGCCGTCCACGGTCTGGCCAGCGTCGGCTGGGACGACGAGGGCGTGCAGGCCCAGCAGTGGGACATCGTCCGGGACGGCGTCCTGGTCGGCTACCAGGTCGACCGGAACATGGCCCGCCTGCGGGGCATGGAGCGCTCCAACGGCTGCGCGTTCGCCGACTCGCCCCAGCACGTCCCGGTGCAGCGGATGGCGAACGTCTCGCTGCAGCCGGCCGCCGGCGGGCCCTCCACCGAGGAGCTGATCGCCGGCGTCGAGCGCGGCGTCTACGTGGTCGGCGACAAGAGCTGGTCGATCGACATGCAGCGCTACAACTTCCAGTTCACCGGCCAGCGCTTCTACCGGATCGAGGGCGGGAGGCTGGCCGGGCAGCTGCGCGACGTCGCCTACCAGGCGACCACGACCGACTTCTGGGGCTCGATGCGCGCGCTCGGCGGGGAGCAGACCTACGTGCTGGGCGGCGCGCTGAACTGCGGCAAGGCCCAGCCCGGGCAGGTGGCGCCGGTGTCGCACGGCTGCCCGTCCGCCGGGTTCGAGGGCGTCAACATCCTGAACACGGTCCAGGAGGGCGGGCGATGACGGCCTACCGCGCACAGGAGCTCGTCGAGCGGGCGCTGGCCGCCTCCACCGCCGACGGGCAGGTCGTCTACGTCGTCGACAGCTCCGAGGCCAACCTCCGCTGGGCCGGAAACAGCCTCACGACCAACGGCGCGATGCGCTCCCGCCAGGTCGTCGTCATCTCGTTCGTCGACGGCGGCGCGGGGATGGCGGCCGGCACCGTCGCCCGCTCGGGCACCCCGGACATCGCCGAGCTGGTCGCCGCCAGCGAGCAGGCCGCCCGCGACGCCGGACCGGCCGAGGACGCCGTCCCGCTGGTCTCCGACGTGCCCCCCGGCGCGGGCGACTGGGACGCCGACCCGGCCGAGACGTCGATCTCGGTCTTCGAGGAGTTCGCGCCCGCTCTCGGCGCCGCCTTCGGCCAGGCCCGCGGCCGCGGCGACCTGCTGTTCGGCTACGCCGAGCACGCGATGTCCACCACCTACCTCGGCACCTCCACCGGGCTGCGGCTGCGGCACGACCAGCCGACCGGCCGGGTCGAGCTGAACGGCAAGAGCAGCGACCTCAGCCGCTCGGTCTGGGCCGGCGTGGGCACCCGCGACTTCCTCGACGTCTCGGTGGCCGGCCTGGCCGCCGAGGTCGAGCGCAAGCTCGCCTGGTCGCAGCGCAGGGTGGAGCTGCCGGCGGGCCGCTACGAGACGCTGCTCCCGCCGTCGGCGGTCAGCGACCTCATGATCTACGCCTACTGGACGATGGAGGCCCGGGACGCCGACGAGGGCCGCAACGTCTTCGCCAAGCCGGGCGGCGGCAGCCGGATCGGCGAGCGGCTGGCCGCACTGCCGCTCACGCTGCGCAGCGACCCGAGCGCCCCCGGCCTGGAGACGGCGCCCTTCCAGGTGGTCGGCGGTTCGTCGGGCGCGGCCTCGGTCTTCGACAACGGCATGGCGGTGCCGGCCGTCGACTGGATCCGGGACGGCGTCCTGACCAACCTGGTGCGGCCCCGGGCGTGGGCGCTCAAGACGACCGCGCCCGCCACGGCCGCCGTCGACAACCTGATCCTCGAGGACCCGAACGCCACGGCCAGCCTCGAGGAGATGGTCGAGTCCACCGAGCGCGGTCTGCTGCTGACCACCCTCTGGTACATCCGCGAGGTCGACCCGCAGACGCTGCTGCTGACCGGCCTGACGCGCGACGGCGTCTTCCTCGTCGAGGGCGGCGAGGTCACCGGGGCGGTCAACAACTTCCGCTTCAACGAGTCCCCGGTGGACCTGCTCGGCCGGATCACCCAGGCGTCGCGCACCGAGCGCACCCTGCCGCGGGAGTGGAACGACTGGTTCACCCGCGCGGCGATGCCGGCCGTCCGCGTGCCCGACTTCCACATGAGCTCGGTGTCGCCCGCCAGCTGACGCGGGTGGGACTCGTGGGACCCGTGCGGCGCCGCGGGCGGAAACCGCTTCAGTTACCGCCTCCTCGTGCCGTCTAAACACGGTGCGGGGATATTTTTCCCCGGAACGTGCACGCGGGCCCCTGGCGGGGGCTGTCGAGGGGAGCGGTCCCGATGAGCAGGTCGCAGAAGCCGTCGGTGTTCCAGATCGGGCAGGTGTGGGACGACGGCCGCACCGTCGTCGTCTCGGGCTGGGGCCTGGGCCTGTGCGCCACGGGCTGCACCTGCCACCGCCACCCGTCCGCCGGGCACCTCGCCATCGACGAGGACCAGGCCGCCGGCCGGCTGGGCCTGGTCAGCTACCGCGAGGGCGGCTGCGACTGCTGCGAGGCGTGGACCGCCGACGAGCTCGCCGCCGTGATCCGGGACTTCGAGCACGTCTCCTCGCTGGAGGCCCAGGAGCCCCTGGCCGGCTGAAGGACCCCGGTCCGGTTCCCGGGTCGGCCTGCGGGTAGGGCGTCCCCATGCTGGGACGCGCTGCTCTGCGAGGTGCACTGGCCGGGTTGGCCGGCACCGCGGCCATGACGCTCGCCGAGAAGGCCGAGCAGCAGGTGACGCACCGGCCGGACAGCTACGTGCCCGGCCGGACCCTCACCGCCCTGACCACCGGGCGGCGGCTCCCCGAGCGGGCACGGCCGCCGGTGCGCAACCACCTGATGCACTGGGGCACCGGCGCCCTCGTCGGGGCGCTGCGGGGCGTGTGGTCGGCCAGCGGGCTGCGCGGCTGGCGTGCCTCGGCCTGGCACACCTCCGTCCGCCTCGCCACGGACCAGACGCTCGAGAACGCCACCGGCGTCGGCTCGCCGCCGTGGACCTGGTCGCGGCAGGACCAGGTCGTCGACATCGCGGGCAAGGCCATCTACTCGTTCGTCACCGGAGCCGTCGCCGACCGGCTCGTCCCGCCCGCTCCGGACCGCCGCGGCGACCTCTGGCGCTGACGCCCGGCCGGGGCTGCTGCGGCCTCCGCCACCTCCCGGGACGGGTGTGACGCCCGAGGTCGGACGACAGCTCCGGGCTCCGCGTGCCCTCCTCACGTGTCAACACGTCGTCCTTACCGTGCGTGTTGACGCGCGACCTGCCACCTCTTCCCCGCCGGCAGGTGCGGAGCACACGAGGAGCTGACGATGCAGCGCAATCGGACGACGAGCCGCCGGTGGGCCGGTGCCGTGCTCGCGGCCGCCGCAGCCGTCGCCGTGGTGCTGGGACCGACCGGCGCCACCGCCGCGCCCACCACCGCCGCGGAGGCGGCCGACCTGGTCGCCCAGGCCGGCCAGGAACTCACCGTCCTCGACGAGCAGGTGCACGAGGCCGAGGTGACCGTCGCCGGCCTGCAGCAGGCCGCAGCCGACGCGCGCGCCGCCGCCGACGCCGCGTACGCCGAGGTCGCCCGCTTCGAGCCGCAGCTCATCTCGATCGCGCAGACCGGCTACACCTCCGGACCCACCTCGGGCGTGGCCGCGTTCCTCACCAGCGAGTCGGCCGAGGACTTCGTCCAGCAGATGACGACGCTGGACATGATCGCCGACCACACCGACCAGGTGCTGGGCGCGGTGTCCGCGGCCCGCCGGGAGGCCGTCGCCGCGCAGGAGCAGGCCGAGGCCGCCGCGGCACAGGCAGAGGCCGCGCTGGCCACCCTGCAGGAGCAGCAGGCGGCCGTGCAGGCGCGGGTGGACCAGTACGAGGCGGACTTCACCCGCCTGTCGGCCGAGGAGCGGGCCGTGGTGACCACGACGCTGGCCGGCCCCACGATCGCGCCGCCGCCCGTGGAGCAGGTCGTCGCCCGGGCCCCCTCGGCCGGCGCGGGCGTGATCATCGAGGCCGCCCTCGCGCAGGTCGGGGCGCCCTACGTGTGGGGTTCCTCGGGGCCGAACGGCTTCGACTGCTCGGGCCTGACGCAGTTCGCCTACGCCGCGGCCGGGGTCTCGCTGCCGCACTCCAGCCGGGCGCAGGCGGGGATGGGCGTGGCCGTGTCGCGCGCAGAGCTCCAGCCGGGCGACATCGTCTACTTCTACTCGCCGGTGAGCCACGTGGGCATCTACATCGGCAACGGCCAGATGGTGCACGCGCGGACCTTCGGGACCCCGGTCTCCGTCACCACCGTCGACATGCGCGGCTACGCCGGAGCGCGCCGCATCCTCTGAGGCATCCTGACGCGGACGGGGGCGGTCTCAGGGGCTCGCCTCCAGCGACGCCACCGCGGCGGTGATCCGCCGGGCGCGGGTCTGCGGCGTGGCCGCCGTGTGGACCCGCCAGAGCACGGAGTAGCGCTCCTGCCCGGCCAGCCGGTCGAAGGCGGCCCGCGCGCCGGGGACGGCGTCCAGGGCCGCGGCCAGGTCGTCGGGCACGGTCATGTCGGCGCTGCCGGGGTAGGCGCGCTCCCACCGGCCGTCCGCCTGCGCCGCCTCGACCGCCGCCAGGCCGGCCGGGCGCATCCGTCCCGCCTCCAGCAGCCGGCCGACGGCGGCGACGTTCTTCTGCGACCACACGCTGCGCGCCCGCCGCGGCGTGATGCGCTGCAGGTAGGTCGCCTCGTCCAGCCGGTTGGAGCGGCCGTCGATCCAGCCGAAGCACAGGCAGCTCTCCACCAGCTCGGGATACGTCACCGACGCGATGCCCGAGCCCTTCTTGGCCAGCCGCACGTAGATCCCCGGCGCGGTGTCACCCTCGGCCGCCAACCAGGCCTCGAACGCGGCCTGGTCGGGGAAGGCGAGCACCGGCAGATCGGTCGGCAGGGTCACCGGAGCTCGGCGCGGACCACCGCCGCCGCCTCGGCGAGCGAGCGCATCTTGCCGGCGGCCGACTCCCGCGGCAGGTACTTCAGGCCGCAGTCGCTGGTGAGCACCAGCCGCTCGACGTCGACGTCGTCCAGCGCCCGCCGGATCCGGTCGGCGACCACCTGCGGCGTCTCCACCTCCGGCGTGGAGAGGTCCAGGACCCCCAGCGCGATGCCCTTGCCGCGCAGCGGCCGCAGCTGAGCCGGGTCCAGGTGCGACTGCGCCGTCTCGACGGCGACCGTGTCCACCGGGGTGTCGGCCAGCTCGGGCAGGAACGAGTAGCCCTCCGGCCGCTCGGAGACCATCGCCGCGTAGCCGAAGCACAGGTGCAGGTGCACCGGCCCGGGGGCGCCCTCCACCGCGCGGGTCACCGCCTCCGCGCCGTAGCGCCGGGCCACCTCGGGCCGGGCCTGCAGCCACGGCTCGTCGATCTGCACGATGTCGGCGCCGGCGGCGAACAGGTCGGCGATCTCGGCGCGGACGACGTCGGCGTAGGCCAGGGCGAGCTCGCGGTCGTCGCCGTAGTGGTCGTCCTGCGACTGCTGGGCCATCGTGAACGGCCCCGGCACGGTGATCTTCACCGTCCGGTCGGTGTGCGCCCGCAGGAACCGGACGTCGTCGGCCTGGATCGGCCGTGGGCGGTTCACCGGGCCGACCACCCGCGGCACCGGGATGGACTTCCCCGAGCGGTTGAGCACGCTGCCCGGGTGGTCGATGTCGATGCCGTCGAGCGCGGTGGCGAAGTGGTTGGAGTAGGACTCCCGGCGGATCTCGCCGTCGGTGACGATGTCGAGCCCGGCGTCCTCCTGCGAGCGGATGGCCAGCAGCGTGGCGTCGTCCTGGGCGCCGGCGAGCTGCTCCGGGGCGACCCGCCAGATCTCGCGGGCCCGCACCCGCGGCGGGAACTGGCCGGCGAGCTTCTCGTGATCGACCAGCCACTCGGGCTGCGGGAGGCTGCCGACGATCGACGTGGGCAGCGGCGGCAGGGACGGCATGAGGGGCACTCCAGGGGACGGCGGCGTCGGGACCGAGTCTGCCGGACAGGTGCGCCGTCGACAGCGCTGTGCTGGGGTGGGCCCGTGGCGGAGAACTACATCGGCGAACTGGACTTCGGTGCCCCGCGGATCGACCCCGAGGCGTTCGTGGCGCCCACGGCGGTCGTGGTGGGCGCGGTGACGCTCGGTCCGCAGTCCAGCGTCTGGTACGGCGCCGTCCTGCGGGCCGACGCCGAGGTCATCGAGATCGGCGCCGGCTCCAACGTGCAGGACGGCAGCACCCTGCACTCCGACCCCGGCTTCCCGCTGGTGGTGGGGACGGGCGTCACGGTCGGCCACCGAGTCGTGCTGCACGGCGCCCGCGTCGACGACGACGTCCTGGTCGGGATGGGCAGCATCGTCATGAACGGCGCGCACATCGGCTCGGGGTCGATCGTGGCCGCCGGCGCCGTCGTCACCCAGGGCAAGCAGTTCCCGCCCGGCTCGGTGATCGCCGGGGTGCCGGCGAAGGTGGTCCGGCAGGCCACCGACGACGACCTGCTGCACATCCGCGGCAACGCGCTCTCCTACAGCGAGCGGCTGCCCTCGGCGCGCAAGGTGCGCCCGGTCGTGCGCGGGAAGCTCCCCGCCGCCGGGCACGCCCCCGGCGACGACGCCGACTAGCCCTCTGGGCGGATGGGTCACACCGGGTAACGAAGCGGTAACGCGGTCACCCGGAACGGCCGCCGGATCGCGTCTTAGGAGCGTGATTCGCCACCTGGGGGAGAGATGAGCGGCGACGGCTCGTTCGAGGCGTTCGTCGCCGAGCGGTCGACGGCGCTCCTGCGCACGGCGTACCTGCTCACCGGCGACCGCGGCCACGCCGAGGACCTGCTGCAGACGGCGCTGGTGAAGACCTACCGGCACTGGCACCGGCTGGTGAACCGGGAGGACCCGACGGCGTTCGTCCGCCGGGTCCTGGTCACCACGCACGCCGGCTGGCGGCGCCGGCTCCGGGTCAGCGAGTTCGTCTCGGCGACGCCCCTGCTGCGGGGGGAGACCGACGCCGGCTTCGACACCGGTGACCGGCAGGTCGTGGCGGCCGCCCTCGCGCAGCTCCCGCCGCGGATGCGCGCCGTCCTGGTGCTCCGCTACTTCGAGGACCTCTCCGAGGCCGGCACCGCCGAGGCGCTCGGCTGCTCGGTCAACACCGTCAAGACCCACACCACCCGCGGGCTGGCCCGGCTGCGCGAGCTGCTCGCCGTGCCGCCGACCCGGCCCGCTCCCTGCACCACCGGCTCCGGAGGGCAGCCCTGATGGACATCGAGACCCGTCTCCGCGACGACCTGGCCTCCCGGGCCACCGACATCGCCGCCGCCCCCGCGGACCTGTACGGCACCGTGCTGGCCGGTCACCGGCGGCAGCAGCGCCGGCGCCTCGGGGTGCTGGCGGCCGGCGCGTGCGCGCTCGTCGCCGCGGTCGCCGTCCCGCTCGCGGCCGGCGGGGACGGCGGCCAGGACCGCATCGGGCCCGGCTCGTCGTCCGCCCCGGCCCTGACCGCCGGCTACGAGCCCTACGCCGTGGCGCCGCGGGGCAGCCTCGCGGCCGATCCCGCCTACGTCGACGCCCTGCTGGGCACCCCGTGGAGCGGCGGCCCACCGGAGGAGACCCGGCACGTCGTGTTCGCCGGGGACGTCGGCGGCGGGACCTCCGCCCTGGTCATCGGCTACCGGGACGGCGGCTGGACCGCGCTGGACCTCCGGGGCCCGGCCGGGGCCGCCCCGGAGGACCTCGCGCCGGCCGGCGAGCCGCAGCCGGTCGACCCCGGGGCCTGGATGCAGATCACCACCGAGGACGCCGTCGTCGTCATCGCCCTGCCCGGGGACGCGATCGAGGTCTCGCCCCGACAGGAGCCCGGCCCGGACGGCGTGCCGACCTCGGCGCCGTACCGGCCGGTCGGCGACGCCACGGGGATCGCGGTGCTCGACGCCGTCGACCTCGGCGCCGCGGCCGTGCGCATCACGCGCGACGGCGCGGTGGTCCACGAGGGGCCGCTCGGCACCGCCCAGGCGGCGGCCGAGGGGGGCGTCGACGGCCTGGACCTGGGCGCGGCGCTCGCGGCCGCGGCGGGCGAGCCCGACGAGTCGCTGGTCCGCCAGCTCGTGGTCGGCGCCGCGGTGGCGGCCGGGGAGCCGGCGGGTGGACTCGCCGTCGAGGTGCTCTGGGGCGGGCCGATCGGGACGCGCGAGGACCCGGTGGACGCCGCCGTCGTCGCGGTCTCGCTCGACTCCGGGGTGCGGGTCCTGGTGGGCGGCATGGCGATGCCGGCCGCGGACGGCGGAACGGTCACCGGACCGTGCCTGCGCTCGTTGCTGCCCGCCGGTGCCGACCTCGCCGGGCAGGTGGTCCCGATGCGCTGCGACCTCTACGACCCGGCGGACGGCTCCCCGCTGGGCAGCCGGCTGGTCGTAGTGGCCCCGGACGGGACGGCGTCGGTGCGCCTGACCGGCGTCTCCGGGGCGGTCCTGGACGAGCGCGTGCCGGACGGGCCGGTGTCGGTCGGCCCGGCGCCCGAGGGGCTGGCCGCCGTGGCCGCGCTCGACGCGGACGGCCGGGTGCTGGCCGAGGCCCCGGTCGGCCGGATCGAGGGCCTGCCGCACGACTAGCCGGCGGCACGCCCGGGATCAGGTGCCGGCGAGGGCAACGACGGCGCTGCGGATCTCCTCGATCGACAGGGCGAGGGTGGCGTCGCCGACGGAGAGCTCGGTCTTCAGCACCGACGGGTCCGACGTCGTCTGCGCCTGCTGCCAGGTCCACAGCCCGCCCTCGGCCAGCCGCACGACCGCGGCCGTGAAGGCCTCGGGCGTCGTCTCCAGCAGCAGGTGCAGCATCGGCGTATCCGGCGGGTCCGGGACGACGCGCACGCCGGGCAGCTCGCGCACCGCGGCCGCCACCTCCCGGGCCCGCTCGAGATAGGCCGGCATGAGGGGCAGCCGTCGGCGCAGGCAGGTCAGCGCCGACGCCGCGCCCGGCCACATCCCGAACAGGGTGCCGCCCATCCGGCCCCGCCACTCCCGCACCTCGGCGACGACGTCGGCCGGGCCGGCCAGGCAGCATCCCGGCAGCGCGCCGATGCCCTTGTAGAAGCTCACGTAGACGGTGTCGAACAGGGCGGCGACCTCGGCCGGCGGGCGGCCGTAGCCGGCGGCCGCCTCCCAGAGCCGCGCGCCGTCGAGGTGGGCCGCCGCGCCGCGCTCGCGGGCCCAGGCCGCCTGCGCGGCCAGGTCGTCCCAGCCGACCAGCGGCCCGCCGATCTCCCGCTGTGGCAGCTCCACCACCAGTGCGGCCGGGGCCTCGGCGACGCCGTCCAGCTCCGCACGGGTGAGCAGCCGGGCGCGGTCGCCGACCGGCCGGCCGATGAGCCCCTGCACCCGCTCCAGGGCGCCGCCCTCGTGCAGGAAGAGGTGGCACTGGGGATGGGCGACGACGGTGCGCCGCCCGCGCCGGTCGGCGTGCACGCGCAGCGCCACCTGCTGCGCCATCGTGCCGCTGGGCAGGTACACCGCCGCCGGCATGCCGAGCAGCCCGGCGACCTCGGCCTCGAGCTCGGCGACCACCCCACCCGAGCCGTAGCGGTCGACCGCCGTGTCCGGCGGGATCGTGGCGAGCAGGTCGGCGGCCCGCACCGGGCCGTGGCCGGTCAGGGCCCGGTCGCAGGCGGCCCGCAGCGCGTCGAGGTCGGCGTCCACCCGGCCAGTCTGCCCCGGCCACGGGCGGCCGACCGGAGGATCCGGACGGCGCCGTACCGTCCTGGGCGACCGGTGGACGACCCGAGGAGCGCGACGTGGCCGACGAGGTGCCTGCGACGGTGCAGGGGATCTACGAGGAGGTCCTCCGGCGCAACCCGGGGGAGACGGAGTTCCACCAGGCGGTCCGGGAGGTCCTGGAGTCGCTGGCCGTCGTCCTCGACCGGCACAGCGAGTACAGCGAGATGAAGACCGTCGAGCGGATCTGCGAGCCCGAGCGGCAGATCATCTTCCGGGTGCCGTGGCAGGACGACAGCGGCGAGGTGCAGATCAACCGGGGCTTCCGCGTCGAGTTCAACTCCGCGCTCGGCCCCTACAAGGGCGGCCTGCGGTTCCACCCGTCGGTCAACCTCGGCATCGTCAAGTTCCTGGGCTTCGAGCAGATCTTCAAGAACGCGCTGACCGGGATGCCGATCGGTGGCGGCAAGGGCGGGTCGGACTTCGACCCCAAGGGCCGCTCCGACTCGGAGGTCATGCGCTTCTGCCAGTCGTTCATGACCGAGCTGTACCGGCACCTCGGCGAGTACACCGACGTCCCGGCCGGGGACATCGGCGTCGGCGCCCGCGAGATCGGCTACCTGTTCGGCCAGTACAAGCGGATCACCAACCGCTACGAGTCCGGCGTCCTCACCGGCAAGGGCCTGGGCTGGGGCGGCGCCCTGGTCCGCACCGAGGCCACCGGGTACGGCGCGGCGTTCTTCGCCGACGCGATGATGCAGGCCCGCGGCGAGTCCTTCGACGGCCGACGGGTGGTCGTCAGCGGCTCGGGCAACGTCGCCGTCTACGGCATCGAGAAGGTGCACCAGCTCGGCGGCACCGTCGTCGCCTGCTCGGACTCCAGCGGCTACGTGGTGGACGAGAAGGGCATCGACCTGGAGGTGCTCAAGCAGGTCAAGGAGGTCGAGCGGGCGCGGATCGAGGCGTACGCCGACCGGGTGCCGTCAGCGTCGTTCGTCGCCGGCGGCAGCGTGTGGGACGTGCCCTGCGAGGTGGCGATACCCAGCGCGACGCAGAACGAGCTGGACGACGCCGCGGCCACGACCCTCGCCCGCAACGGCTGCCGCTACGTGGTCGAGGGCGCCAACATGCCGACGACCCCGGAGGCCGTCCGGGTGCTCAAGGAGGCCGGCGTGGCCTTCGCGCCCGGCAAGGCCGCCAACGCCGGCGGGGTGGCCACCTCGGCGCTGGAGATGCAGCAGAACGCCTCGCGCGACCGCTGGACCTTCGAGCACAGCGAGGCCCGGCTGGAGGAGATCATGCGCGGCATCCACGCCCGCTGCCACGCCACCGCCGAGGAGTACGGCTCACCGGGGGACCTGGTGCTGGGCGCGAACGTGGCCGGGTTCCTCGAGGTCGCCGAGGCGGTGCACGCCCACGGTCTCATCTGAGGCGACGAGGGAGTTCAGGAACCGAGCAGCTCGCGGACCAGCGCGCCGACGGCGTCCATCTCGATGAGGAAGCCGTCGTGCCCGTACGGGGACTCGATCACGCGCAGCGGGACGCCGAGCGCGTCGGCCACCCGCTGCTGCAGCTCCAGGGGGTAGAGCCGGTCGCTGTCCACCCCGGCGACGACGGCGCGAGCGGTGACCCGGGCGAGCGCGGCCTCGACGCCGCCCCGGCCGCGACCGACGTCCCAGGTGTTCATCGACTCGGTGAGCACCACGTAGCTGCCGGGGTCGAAGCGGCCCGCCAGCTTGTCGGCGTGGTGGTCCAGGTAGGAGGCGACGGCGAACCGGCCGTCGTCCTGCACGACCGCCCCGAACCGCTCCTCCAGCTCCAGGGCGCTGCGGTAGGTGAGGTGCGCGATCCGGCGGGCGACCCCGAGGCCGTCGACCGGTCCGGGGCCGGGCAGGTAGTCGCCGCCGGCCCACGCCGGGTCGACGCGGACCGCCGCCTGCTGGGTGGTCTGGGTGCCCAGCTGGTCGGCGGTGACGGCGGCGCCCGAGGCCAGGAAGAACAGCGCGCCGACCCGCTCGGGGAGGGCCACCGCCCACTCCAGGGCCCGCATCCCGCCCATCGACCCACCCAGGACGGCGGCCCAGCGGCCGATGCCGAGCGCGTCGGCCAGGGCCGCCTCGACCGCCACCTGGTCGGCGACGGTGACCGCCGGGAAGCGGGAGCCCCAGGGAGCCCCGTCCGGCGCGGTCGAGGAGGGACCGGTGGTGCCCTGGCAGCCGCCGAGCACGTTGGCGCAGACGACGAACAGCCGGTCGGTGTCCAGCGGCGCCCCGGGACCGACGAGCCCCTCCCACCAGCCGGCGGTGGGGTGGCCGGGGCCCGCGGTGCCGGCCAGGTGGCTGTCGCCGGTCAGCGCGTGCTCGACCAGGACCGCGTTGCCGCCGTCCGGCGCGAGCGACCCCCACGTCTCGTAGGCGACGCGGACCCCCGGCAGCACCCCGCCGCGCTCCAGCGCGACCGGACCGTCCAGGTCGAGGAAGAGCCGGTCCCCGGCCGGGTCGCCGTCCCGCCACCCGCCGGTGCGGGAAGGGGTCCGGGACGCCGGACCGGCGTCCCGGACCCCTGTCACCTCACGCCTCCTTGGCGGCGCGGAAGCCGGCCTCCAGGTCGGCGAGGATGTCCTCGATGCCCTCCAGGCCGACCGCGAGGCGGACCAGGCCGGGGGTGACACCCGTGGTGAGCTGCTCCTCCGGCGTGAGCTGCGAGTGCGTGGTCGACGCCGGGTGGATGACCAGGCTGCGGACGTCCCCGATGTTGGCCACGTGGCTGTGCAGCTCGAGCGCGTCGACGAACCGCTTGCCGGCCTCGACGCCGCCGTGCAGCTCGAAGGTGAGCACCGCGCCGGCGCCGCGGGGCGCGTACTTCTGCTGCGCGGCGTGCCACGGCGAGGACTCCAGCGCCGGGTAGTTCACCCGCTCGACGGCGTCGTGGCCCTCGAGGAACCGCGCCACCTCCAGCGCGTTCTCCACGTGCCGCTCCATGCGCAGCGACAGCGTCTCGATGCCCTGGACGACGAGGAAGGCGTTGAACGGGCTGATCGCCGGGCCGAGGTCGCGCAGCAGCTGCACCCGGGCCTTGAGCGCGTAGGCCGGCGCACCGAGCGAGGCGTAGACCACGCCGTGGTACGTCGGGTCGGGCTCGGTGAACCCGGGGAACTTGCCGCTGGTCCAGTCGAAGTTGCCCGAGTCCACGATCAGGCCGGCGATCGCGGTGCCGTGGCCGCCCAGGTACTTGGTCGCCGAGTGCACCACGATGTCGGCGCCGAACTCGATCGGCCGGATCAGGTACGGCGTGGCGATGGTGTTGTCGACGATCAGCGGGACGCCGTTGCGGTGCGCGACCTCGGAGACGGCGCTGATGTCGAGGATGTCGCCCTTCGGGTTGCCGATGGTCTCGGCGTAGAAGGCCTTGGTGTTCTCCTGGACCAGCGACTGCCAGTTCTCCGGGTCGTCGGGGTCCTCGACGAAGGACACCGTGACACCCAGCTTGGGCAGCGAGTGGTGCAGCAGGTTGTACGTGCCGCCGTACAGCGACGCGGACGCCACGACGTGCGACCCGGCCTCGGCGATGTTGAGGATCGCGAGGGTCTCGGCGGCCTGGCCGCTGGCCACCGCGAGCGCGGCGACGCCGCCCTCGAGCGACGCGACGCGCTGCTCGAGCGCGTCCTGCGTCGGGTTCATGATCCGCGTGTAGATGTTGCCCATCTCGGCCAGCGCGAACAGGTCCGCGGCGTGCTGGGCGTCGCGGAACTGGTAGCTGGTCGTCGCGTAGATGGGCAGCGCGCGGGCGCCGGTGGTGGGGTCGGGGCTCGTGCCGGCGTGGATCTGCCGGGTCTCGAAGCTCCAGCTCTGCGGGTCGGTCATGCGCCGGTCTCCTCTCGTTCGGGAGACCCGGCGGCGCACCGGAACCCCGTCTTGCCGGGCGGCGGGCGCCGTCCGACCGGCTCTTCCCCTGGAGCACCTCGGACGGAGTGGAGGTTGCCGGGCAGCCAGCCAGGTGCTTGTCGCTGCCTCTCGTGAGCCAGCGTCGAAGATAGCGGGGCCGCCGCCCCACCCGTCACAGGGGTTCCGGCGGACCGGTCAGGTCTCCGGCGCGGGGCTGCTGCTGGGCGCCCGGCTCGTCGTCGACGTCCGGGAGGGGCTCGAGGGCGACGACGGCTCCGAGGTCTCCGGCGCGGTGGTCCCGGTGTCCTCGGTCGGCTCCGGCGCCGGCTCCGCCTCCTCCGACGGCTCGCCCGTCGTCCGGGGCGCGCTCGTCGTGGGCCGGGCCGAGGTGCCGGGCGCCGTCGTCGTCGGCTCGGGCGGCGGGGTGCTCGCCGGGGGGACCACGACGGGGACGTCGCCGGTGTCGCCGGCCGGGGCGGTGTCGGTGGTCTCGGGGCGCACGTACAGGTAGAGGACGCCGATCGCGACGAACAGCACCGCGAGGACGACGGTCGAGGTGCGCGCCCGGCCCAGCTTGCGGGGGATCGAGGCCCACCAGCGGCGCGGGCCCTCGGCCGGGGCGGTGGTCAGCGTCGGCGCCGGGGCCGTCGGCATGGTGCGGGTCGGCTCCTCGTCGGGGCCGGTCACCGGTCGCCCCCCGCGGGGACGGTGCCGGGTGCCCCGTCGGGCGCCGTCGGCGGCGGCACGGTGAGGCCCTGCCGGCGGAACGCCAGCACCACCCGGGCACGCAGGTCCCGGCCGACCTCGAACTGCTTGCCGGGCAGCGTGCGGGCCACCATGCGGACGTTGACCTCGTCCAGGCCCAGGCTCTCGACGCCCATGACGGACGGCTCGTCGAGCAGCAGCGGCTGCAGGGTCGGATCGGCGTAGGCCTCCCGCCCGACCCCGCGGAGGATGTCGTTGACCGCGCCGACGTCGACGCTGGTCGGCACCGGGACGTCGACCACCGCGCGGGCCCAGTCACGGGAGAGGTTGACGACCTTGACGATCTGGCCGTTGGGGAGGGTGACCACCTCGCCGTCGGCGGAGCGCAGCCGGGTGACCCGCAGCGTCACGTCCTCCACGGTGCCGCGCGCGGGGTCGCCGCCACCGACCACCTGGATCTCGACGACGTCGCCGAACCCGTACTGGCGCTCGGTGATGATGAAGAACCCGGCGAGGACGTCACCGACGATCCGCTGCGCGCCGAAGCCGAGGCCGACGCCGAGCACGGTCGCGGGCGCGACGAGCCCGGTGACCGGGACGCCGAGCCGGTCCAGCACGAAGAAGACCGCGACCGCGTAGATCAGGACGATCAGCGTCCAGGTGATGACCTGGGTGAGGGAGTGGCGGTGCTTGGCCGCCTCGGACCGCACCAGCGCGTCGCCGCCGGTGGACCGGCGGTCGATGCTGTCGGTGATCTTGCGCCCGGTCCAGGCCACGAGGCGGGCGAGCAGCACCGAGCCGAGGATGATCAGCACGATCTCCAGGCCTCGGCCCGACAGCCAGTCCAGCAGGTCGTCCAGCGGTTGCACGGGGTCCACCCTGCCTCATCCCGCCGGCCCGTCGCGCCGGGCGAGCCACAGCGCCGTCCCGACCCAGGCCGCCGCGGCAACCGCGGCGAGCACCCAGATCCAGCGCAGCGGCTCCCCCGCGGTGGAGAGCACGAGCAGGACGGCGACCACGAGGACGGCGCCGGAGACCGTCAGGGAGCGCAGCAGGACGTCGACCGTGCCGGGGCCGGGGATGGCGACGAACACGATCGTGGCGACGACGAGCAGGAACGCGGCGAGGGCGGCCAGGAACAGCGAGGTGACGCCGTACTGGTCCGGCAGGCCGACCCCCGCCAGCCCGAAGAGGACCGTGGCCAGCCCCAGCCCGAGGAGGGTGCGCCGCCGGCGCGGGGACCACGGCGGGCGCAGTTCGGTCACGGGTCGAGGGTCCCCGCTGCCCCGGCGGGCCGCATCCGGCCGGAGGCTGATCCGGCGATGACTTCCCGGGGCGGCGTCCGTCTCTGCTGCGACGGGGGCGCCCGGCCTCCAGACGATCAGGAGCACGTCATGCGCATGGTCTTCCTCAACCTGCCGGTCTCGGACCTCGCCGCCTCGCGGGCGTTCTACGCCGGCCTCGGCTTCTCCTTCGACGAGCAGTTCTCCGACGAGCAGACCACCTCGGTGGTGATCGACGAGAACATCGTCGTGATGCTGCTGACCCACGAGCGCTTCGCCGACTTCGTGACCGGTCCCATCGGCGACCCCGCCTCGGCGACCACCCAGCTGACCGCCCTGTCGGCGGGCAGTCGCGAGGAGGTCGACGAGCTGCTCGCCCGGGCCCTGGCCTCCGGCGGCAAGCCGTGGAAGCCCGCGCAGGACCACGGGTTCATGTACGGCGTCAGCTTCGCCGACCCGGACGGGCACGTCTGGGAGGTCGTGTGGATGGACCGGTCGCAGCTCGGGTGACGGGCATTCCCTCCGGCGGGCTCAGAGGTTAGCCTCACCTGAACCGCCGTCCGCACGGGTCGGCGTCCGAGGATCGGGGACCGCTCGTGACCACCACCGAGGCCCTGCCCGCCGAGGCGCTCGTCGTCGAGGCCCCGCCGGTCGAGGCGCCCGGCTGGCGCTTCTTCGACACCGTGGTCACCGGCGTCCGGCGGATCGGGCCCAGCACGGTGCGGCTGACCCTCGGCGGTCCGGAGCTGGCGACCTTCGGCGCGGCCGGGGACGACCAGCGGATCAAGTTCGTGATCCCGCAGCCCGGCCGCGACGTGGGCGACCTCGTCGCGCACGGCGCCGACTGGTACCCGTACTACTGCTCGATGGCCGACGAGGTCCGCCCGTTCGTCCGCACGTACACGGTGCGTGCCGCGCGGGTGGACCGCGCCGAGATCGACGTCGACGTCGTCCTCCACGGGGTCGACGAGGGCCACGCCGGCCCGGCCGCCACCTGGGCCGCCGGCGCCGTCCCCGGGGACCGGCTCGTCGTCCTCGGTCCCGACCGTCCCGGCACCGGCCGCATGTGGGGCGTCGAGTGGGCCCCACCGGCCACCGCGCACACGTTGCTGCTGGCCGCCGACGAGACGGCCGTGCCCGCGGTCTCCGCGATCCTGGAGGGGCTCGCGGAGGTCCCCGGTCGCCGCGTCGTCGCCCTGCTCGAGGTACCCGAGCCCGGCGACGAGCAGGTCCTCGACGTCCCCGCCGGGGTGACCGTGCGCTGGCTGCCCCGCTCCGGGCGGGTCCGCGGCGAGCTGCTCGTGCCCGCGGTGCACGCCGCGCTCTGCGACCTCGGCATCGCCTCGGCGGAGCGGTCCGGCGAGGTCGTCGAGGACGTCGACCTGGACGCCGGGCTGCTGTGGGAGGTCCCCGACCCCGACGCGACCGCCGGCTGCTACGCCTGGCTGGCGGGCGAGGCCGGAGTCGTGAAGCAGCTGCGCCGGCACCTGGTGACCGACCTCGGTGTGCCGCGCAACGAGGTCGCCTTCATGGGCTACTGGCGGGTCGGCGTCTCCGGCTGACCCCCGGGGCATGGGTACCGATACCCCCGTCCTGAGCGCTGAAGCCGGGGGTATCGGTACCCATGCCCCCCAACGCGGGCGTCAGCGCAGGCGGCGGACCGGGACGACCATCGGGGTTCCGGCCACCGGGTCGGGCACGACCCGCGCTTCCAGCTCGAACACGTCGGCCATGAGCTGCTCGGTGAGCACCTCGGCCGGCGTCCCCGACGCGACCAGGACGCCGTCGCGCATCGCGACCAGCCGCTGCGCGTACCGGGCGGCCAGGTTGAGGTCGTGCAGGACGACGACGATCGTCCGCCCCCGCTCGGCGTGCAGCCGGGCGACCAGCTCGAGGACGTCGATCTGGTGCGCCAGGTCCAGGTAGGTCGTCGGCTCGTCGAGCAGCAGCAGGTCGGTGCCCTGCGCCAGCGCCATCGAGATCCAGGCCCGCTGCCGCTGGCCGCCCGACAGCGCCTCGACCGGGCGGTCGGCCAGCTCCGTCATGTCGGTCCAGGCCAGCGCCTCGCCGACGGCGAGCTCGTCCTCGCGCGACCACTGGCGCAGGAAGCTCTGGTGCGGGTGCCGGCCGCGAGCCACCAGGTCGGCGACGGTCAGCCCGTCGGGCGCGGTCGGCGTCTGCGGGAGCAGGCCGAGCACGCGGGCGACGTCGCGGGTGGAGGTCCTGGCGATGGCCCGCCCGTCGAGGGTCACCTGGCCCGACGTCGGGCGCAGCAGCCGGCCCAGGGCCTTGAGCAGCGTGGACTTCCCGCAGCCGTTGGGGCCGACGATCGCGGTGAAGGAGCCGTCGACGAGGGCCAGGTCGACGTCGTGCACCACGACCCGGTCGTCGTAGGCGAGCCGCACCGACTCGGCGGCGAGCCGGACCGGTCCGTCCGCCGGAGGGCCCTCGACGGCCCCCGGGGCGAGGTGGGTGGTCACAGCGTCGATCGCCGCCTTCCACGGACGAGGAGAAAGAGCAGGTAGGGGGCGCCGACGACCGCGGTGATGATCCCGACGGGCAGCGCGGACGGGAGCACGGTCCGGGTGAGCAGGTCGGCGCTCACCACGAGCAGCGCGCCCAGCAGGCCCGAGGCCAGGAGCGGCGGCCGCGACCCGCCGGTGAGGCGGACGGCGATCTGCGGGACGACGAGCGCGACGAAGGCGATCGGCCCGGCGGCGGCCACCGCGGAGGCGGTCAGCAGGACGGCGATGAGCACCACGGCGCCCTGCGCCAGAGGCAGCCGGACGCCGAGGCCGCGCACCGTGTCGTCGCCGAACTGCAGGGCGGCGAGCGCCCGCGACGAGGCCAGCGCCAGCGGCAGCAGCACCAGCAGGGCGATCGCGAGCGGGACGGCGTGGTCCCAGGTGCGGGCGTTGAGCGAGCCGGTGATCCAGACGTAGGCGGCCGCGGCGTCGTAGATCTGCGCCCGGGTCAGCAGCCACTCCACGGTCGCGCTGCCCAGGCTCCACAGCGCGATGCCGACCAGCACCAGCCGGAAGCCGTCGATGCCGGCCCGCCAGGCGAACACGAGGAGCAGCAGCCCGGCGACCACGGCGCCCAGCAGCGCCGACAGCGGGATGCCGAGGCCGCCGAGCAGGTCGCCGGTCGCCGTCGAGCCGCTGAGCACGATCGCCGCGACCGCGCCGACCGACGCGCCCTGCGTGATGCCGAGCAGGTCGGGAGAGGCCAGCGGGTTGCGGGCGAAGGTCTGGAACAGGGCGCCGGCCAGGCCGAGCGCCAGGCCGACGAGGGCGCCGACGGCGATCCGCGGCGCCCGCAGCTCGAGGACGATGAACTCCGAGGTGCTCTCGCCCAGACCGACCAGCGTGCGCAGCACCTCGCTCAGCGCGATCGGGTAGTCGCCCCGGCCGAGGCTGACCGCGCCGGCCAGCACCAGGGCTCCGGCGGCGAGCAGCGGCACGAGGAGCTGGCGCCAGCGGATCCGCCCGGACAGCGGGCCGAGCCGCACCACCGTCGTGCCCCGGCGGACCGGGACCGGAGCCGGGCGTTCATGCGTGGCGGTCACGGCCCGGCCAGCCGGCGACGGCGGATCAGCGCGATGAAGAACGGGGCGCCGACGAAGGCCAGCACGATGCCGACCTGGACCTCGCCGGGGCGGGCGAGCACCCGGCCGACGACGTCGGCGGTGAGCAGCAGGACCGCGCCGAGGAGGGCCGAGCCCGGGACCAGCCAGCGGTGCCGCGGACCGGTGATCGCCCGGACCACGTGCGGCACCACCAGGCCGACGAACGAGATCGGTCCGCAGGCGGCGGTGGCGGCCCCGCACAGCAGCGTCACGCCGGCCAGGCCGACGACGCGGGCCAGCCAGATCCGCTGTCCGAGGCCGCGGGCGACGTCCTCGCCGAGGCCGAGCAGGTCCAGCGCGGGCGCGTTGGCCAGCGCGAGCACGAGGCCGATCACGATGAACGGGGCGACCTGGCCGGCGACGTCGGAGTCGCGGCCGGCCAGCGACCCCACCACCCAGAACCGGAAGCCGTCGAGGGTCTCCTGGTCGCTGACGAGGATGGCCTGCACCAGCGCGTACAGCAGCGCGGTGACCGCGGCGCCGGCCAGGGCGAGCGTCACGGGGGTGGCCCCGCCGCGCCCGGCGGAGCCGAGGGCGAAGACCACGACGCTGCCGAGCAGAGCACCGGCGAAGGCGAACCAGACGTAGCCCGACGGCGTGCCCACGTCCAGCAGCCAGATGGAGAGGACGACGGCGAACGAGGCGCCGGCGGTCACCCCGAGCAGCCCGGGGTCGCCCAGCGGGTTGCGGGTGTGCCCCTGGGTCAGCGCACCGGCCGCGCCCAGGGCCAGGCCGGCCAGGACGCCCAGCATCGTCCGCGGGATCCGGAGCTCGCGGACGACGACGGCGTCCTCGCTTCCCAGCCCGGGGGTGGTGAGCGCCTCCCAGACGGTGCCGAGCGGGATCGACCGCGAGCCCACCGCGATGCTCAGTGCCACCGCGACCACGAGCAGCGCCAGCAGCACCAGCAGCGTGACCGCGCCGCCGCCCGCGCCGCGCAGGAGGCCCCGCCGCTGGTCGGCGACGGCCGCGGCCGCGGGGGCCGGGGCGTCGGACACGGCGCTCACGGCGACTCCCGGGCGGACGGCGGACGGCGGACGGCGGACGAGGGCAGGGTGCATCGCCCGACGGGTCAGGCAAGGCTCACCTTACTGGGGTCCGCCCCGGGATGGCACCCCTCCGTGCCGAGGGGGCCGACTACCATCGCGCGCGCCGTGCGGCCGCCCCGACGGGCCGACGGCGGAGAGGCGGTCTGCGTGTCGATCCCCGCTGGCGGAGGCGGCCGATCCGCCGTCGCGGACAGCCCCGGTCCTCTCGCCGAGGGCACCGCCGTCGACAAGGGCCTCAAGCGCGGCACGGTCGGGCTGCTGTCCTCGATCGTGATCGGCACGGCGTCCACCGCGCCGGCCTACAGCCTCGCGGCCACGCTCGGGTTCGTCGTCATCGCCGTGGGGGTGAAGGCGCCGGCGATCATGCTGCTGGCGTTCGTCCCCATGTACTTCATCGCGGTCGCCTACGCCGAGCTCAACAAGCGCGAGCCCGACTGCGGGACGACCTTCACCTGGGCCGCGCGTGCGTTCGGGCCGCGGACCGGCTGGCTCGGCGGCTGGGGGCTGATCGCCGCCGACGTCATCGTCATGGCGAACCTGGCGCAGATCGCGGGCTCCTACGGCTACCAGCTCGTCGGCCTGGACTCGCTCGCCGAGAGCACCTTCTGGACCACGGTCGCCGGCGTGCTGTGGATCGCCGCCATGACCTGGGTCTGCTACATCGGCCTGGAGGTCTCCAAGCGCCTGCAGTACGTGCTGCTCAGCGTCGAGGTCGTCGTCCTCGTGGCGTTCGCCGTGTACGCGCTCGTGAAGGTCTACTCCGGCGATGCGCCGGACGGCTCGCTGCGCCCGTCGCTGTCGTGGCTGTGGCCGTCGGGCCTGGAGTGGTCCTCGCTCACCGAGGCGGTGCTCCTGGCGATCTTCATCTACTGGGGCTGGGACACCGCGGTCGCGATCAACGAGGAGACGAAGGACCCCGGCCGCACGCCCGGCCGCGCGGCGATCATCTCCACGGTCCTGCTGCTGGCCAGCTACGCGATCGTCTCGATCGCCACGGTGGCCTTCGCCGGCGTGGGGACGACGGGCATCGGGCTGGGCAACGAGGACAACGCCGAGGACGTGTTCAACGCGATCGGCCCGGCGGTCTTCGGGGACGACCTGGGCGGCCGCGTCTTCGAGGCGCTGCTGATCGTCTCCGTGCTGACCTCGGCGGCCGCGTCGACGCAGACGACGATCCTGCCGACGGCGCGCGCCACGCTGTCTATGGGCGCCTACCGGGCGGTCCCGGCCGCGTTCGCGCGCATCCACCCGCGGTACCTGAGCCCGTCGGTGTCGACGGTCTGGATGGGCGCGGTCTCGATCGCCTTCTACGTCGGGCTCACGATCGTCAGCGACAACGTCCTGCAGGACTCCATCCTCGCCGTCGGCCTGCTGATCGCCTTCTACTACGGCATGACCGGCTTCGCGTGCGCGTGGGAGTTCCGGCGCGATCTGCACACGGCCCGCGACGTGGTGATGCGCTGCGTGATCCCGCTGCTGGGCGGCGTCCTGCTGCTCGCGGTGTTCGTGCTCGCCTGCATCGAGTACGCCGACCCCGACTACGGCTTCACCGTGCTCTTCGGGGTCGGCGGGGTCTTCGTCATCGGGATCGGCACGCTGCTGCTCGGCGTCGTCCTGATGGCGGTCTACAACGTGATCGCCCCGGCCTACTTCCGCGGGGAGACGCTGCGGAACCGGTCCGGCGACCTGCTGCTCGAGCCCGCTCCCGAGGGGGCGGGGCTGCGGCTGCCGGACTCCCGCGAGGAGACCGTCATCGCGCCGGACCTGTCGAACCTGCCCGAGGGGCGCGAGCCGTACCAGCCCTGATGAGGGTCGCTCTCCGGGTGCGGCCCGGTGCCGGCCGGACGGCGGTCGGCGGCTCCCACGACGGCGCGCTCGTGGTGCGCGTGGCGGCGCCGGCCGTCGACGGGCGGGCGACGGAGGCGGCACTGACCGCCGTCGCCTCGGCGCTCGGGCTGCGCCGCCGGGACGTCGTCCTCGTCACGGGCGCGACCAGCAGGACGAAGGTCGTCGAGGTGCCGGACGACCGTGCGGCGGCGGTGGCGGACCTGTTGTCCGACCGATGACTTCTGCGCGTCCGGCCGGTCTGCACGCCGAGGACCGACCCACGGGAGCTGGCGCATGCGGAAGCTGACCTTCGCGATGAACGTGAGCCTGGACGGCTACGTCGCCGCGCCGGGCGACGACCTCGGCTGGAGCGTGCCGAGCGACGAGCTGTTCCAGTACTGGTCCGACCGGGTGGGGGCCACCGAGCTGGCGCTGTACGGGCGGCGGCTGTGGGAGGGGATGAGCTCCCACTGGCCGACCGCCGACCAGCAGCCCGGCGCCACGCCGGCGCACGCCGAGTACGCCCGTCGCTGGCGGGACATGCCGAAGGTGGTCTTCTCCTCGACGCTCGGCGCGGTCGACTGGAACGCCCGCCTGGTCCCCGGCGACGCGGTCGCCGAGATCACCCGGCTCAAGGCCGAGGACGGCGGGGACATGGACATCGGCGGCGCCACCCTCGCCGCGACAGCCATGCGGGCGGGGCTGATCGACGAGTACGTCCTGGTGACCGCCCCGGTCCTGATCGGCGGTGGCGCGCCGTTCTTCACGGCTCTGGACAACTGGGTGGACCTGGAGCTGGTGGAGACCCGGACCTTCGCCGACGGCGTGCTGCTGACCCGGTACGAGGTCAGGCGCTGACTCTCCCGTACCGGCATCGGGCCATCGTGCAAGTGTCCCGTCGAGACTGTGGACAGCGCGCTGACCTGGGGATTCATCGCTTCGCTCGGGCCCTGCGGCGGTAGAATCCGTACATGTGTTCGAGTGGTGCCGGTGGTGATCCGCACGCAAGGAGACCGCGTCGGCGCTGGTGCACCGCGGGCGGGCGCTGGACCTGCTGCCGCCACGGCCGCGGCGTTCGCCGCCGGCGCGATCGGGGTCGACCACGTCACCGCCGTCGCCGAGGTCGTGACGCCCAAGCACCTGGCGATGGCGACCGGACAGGGGGTGGACCTGGCCGAGGTCGACACCGCCCTGGCCACGGTCGCCTCCGGCGGCACCTACCGAGAGCTGACCGAGGCGGTGCACCACTACCCCACCCGGCTCGACCCCGACGGACCCGAACCGGCACCGACCGACCAGCGGTCGCTGACCATCACCACCCACCCCGACGGCACGGTGACCATCCGCGCCGAGCTCGACGCCGTGGGCGGGGAGAAGGTCAAAGCCGTGCTCGAGCCGATCGCCGCCACATCGCGCACCGCCGGCGACGAGCACAGCCCCGCCCACATCCGCGGCGATGCGCTGGTGCAGTGGGCCGACAACACCCTCGCCGCCGGGGCGGTGCCGGTCCAGCGGACCCGCAAGCCCGGCATCGCCGCCGTGATCGACGTCGCCGCTGGCCCCGTCCAGGGCACCGCCCTGAGCGTGCGAAGGGTGGGGAGGACGGGGTCCTCCAACCGCCGCCCGGGCCCGGTGGCTGGCCTGCGACGCCACCGTCGCCCGCATCGTGATCGGCCCCGACGGGCAGCCGATCGACCGCGGCCGCGAGGTCCGCATCGTCCCGCCGGCCCTGCGCCACCTGCTGGACCTGCGCGACGGCGGGTGCGTGTTCGCCGGCTGCGACGCCCCACCCTGGTGGTGCGAGGCCCACCACCTCATCCACTGGGCCTTCGGCGGCGAGACCACCCTGGACAACACCGGGCTGTTGTGCGAACGGCACCACGGCAAGGTCCACGCCGGCTTCCGCGTCGAACGAGATCCCGACGGCACCTGGCACACCCACCGCCCCGACGGCACCGAGATCCTCCTGACCCGACCCGATCTCCTCGTCTCCGTCTGATCGCTGACCTCCCCGCCTCAGCCGCCCACCGACCGGTGGGCGGCCAGGGTGGGTGCCCCGGCAGGATGGGCGTGAGTCGAGCGTGGGAGGTCTCGTGGCAGGTGTGAAGCAGTGGAGCCAGCTGACCGGGGGGCAGCGCGCCCTGGTGGTCACCGGCGTGGTCGTCGACTCCGTGGCCAAGGCCGCGGCCCTGCGTGACCTCAGGCGCCGGCCGGCCGCGCAGGTGCGCGGGCCGAAGTGGCTCTGGGGCGCCGCCATCGCGCTCACCGGGTCACTCGGCGCCGTCCCGCTGGCCTACTTCCTCGTCGGGCGCCGTTAGCCCAGACCGCTGATGTCGTCGGGCACGTCGACGGCGTGCTGGCGGAGCGCCTCGAGCGGCACGACCTCCAGGGCGCGGGCGTTCGTCGCCGCCAGGACGACCCCCGCGGCCGCGCCGGCCTGGTAGGCCTGCAGCCACCGCACCGCGACGACGCACCAGCGGTCGCCGGGGACCAGCCCGGGGAAGTCGTACTCCGGCCGAGGGGTGCTCAGGTCGTTGCCCAGCTCCCGCTGCATCGCGAGGAACTCCGCCGACACGACGGCGCACAGGGTGTGCCGGCCGAGGTCGTCGGGGCCGCTGCTGCAGCACCCGTCCCGGTAGAAGCCGGTCATCGGCTGCGTGCCGCACGGCTCCAGCGGGCCGCCCAGCACGTTCAGTTCGTCGCCCTGCTCGCTCACGCCGCGCTCATCTCACCGGTGCTGCCGACGGCTGCCACCGTGCCAGTCCTCCTCCTGCCCGGCCTCGCCCCGGCGGACGCCGAACGAGGCCAGCTGCGGACGCTCCCGCAGGCTCCGCTTGAGCTCCGCGAACCCCGGGAAGCCCGCCAGCGCGATGACGTGGTCCCACAGCTCGACCGCCTCGTCGGGCTCCGGGAGCCGGCTGATCACCGGCCCGAAGAACGCCGTCCCCTCCGGCGGCCGGAACTGCAGGATCGGCGTCCCGACGTCGCGGCCGGTCAGCTCCAGGGCCTCGTCGGTCTCCGCCTGCACCACGGCGTCCCAGCCCTCGTCGTCCAGGGCCCCGGTCAGCTCCGCCGGCAGCCCGAGCTCGGTCAGCACCGGGGCCACGAACCCCGCCGTCCCGCGGGCGCCGGCGGCGGTCTCCGCCGAGGGCGGTGCGTCGTGGATCCGCCGGCCCAGGGCCAGGTAGAGCCGGTCCACCGCGTCCGGACCGTGCTCGTCGCGCACCCGCGCCGCCAGCCGGAGCAGCCGCAGTCCGTCGGTGTGCCCGGCCTCGTAGTCGGGCGGGAACTGCGCGGCGTAGTCGACGTGCGCGTTGAGGAGCCGCAGCGAGATGAACCGCCACTCGACGGAGTACTCCCGGCGCTCCGCGACCAGGCGCACCCACTCGCTGGTCAGCCAGGCGAACGGGCAGACGGGGTCGAACCAGAATCGCAGGTCGGCCGGCACGGGCCGAACCTAGCGCCGGAGACCGCACACCGCCGGGCGCGCCGGATCGGCGGCCGGGCTCAAGGGTGCCCGACCGCCGATCCGGAGGCGGTCAGTCGAGCTCGACCGCGCGGCGCCGACGGGTCCCCGCCACCACGCCGAGCCCGGTGAGCAGGAACAGTGCCGCGAGGAGCACCCAGGACGCCGCGTCGACGCCGGTCCAGGCGAGCTCCCCGGCCACCGTTCCCGCACCAGACCCGGCCTCCGCCGGCAGGTGCGCCGGAGCGACAGCCGGAGCGACGACGGACGTCGGCCAGGCGGCCGGCGCGACACCGGGGGCGAGACCGGGCTGATGCGGGGTCGGCGTGTCCGGGACGGTCGGAGCTCCGACCGTGCAGCTGCCCGAGCCCGTGCCGAGCAGCCCGAGGCCGGTCCCGCAGACGGTCACCGGGACGTCGACGTCGACCACCGGACCGCCGGTGCCGGGACCGCCCGTGCTCGGGCCGCCCGGCGTGACCGTGCACGTCCCGAGCGCGTCGCCCAGCACGCCGATCCCGGTGCCGCAGACCGTCACGGGGACGTTCAGGTCCAGCAGCGTCGCGGGTGCGCCGGGGCCGCCGGTCGCCGGAGCGCCGGGCGCGCACCCGCCCGCGGCCTCGCCGAGGACGCCGATGCCGTTGCCGCAGACGGTCACCGGCACGGAGACGCCGAGCAGGCCGCCGTCGCTGCCGGCCGGCACGGGGGCCGTGCCGGAGGCCGTGGCCTCCCCGAGGACCCCGACGGCGTTGCCCGAGACGGTGACCGGCACGAGGACGTCGGCCGGCTCGACCGCCGGCGCGGGAGCCGGCTCCTGCGTGGCGGTGGTCCCCGGCAGGCCGACGCCGTTGCCGCCGACCGTCACCGGGACGGACACGGACAGTCCGCCCAGGTCCACGCCGACGTCGGCGGTCAGCGCCGGCAGGTGGATGCCCGGTGCGGGCACCTCGCCGAGGACGGCGAGCGCGTTGTCGGTCACGGTGACCGGCACCGTGACGTCGAGGTCGTCGTCCGCGGACGCGACTCCCGTGCCGAGGGCCCACAGGCCCCCGGTCAGCACCGCGGCGCGCAGGCCGCGACGGATCCAGCTGTTCATGGCTGTACCTCTCCTGACGAGTGGGTCCCCGGTCCCGGCGGGACGGCGGGGGATGGCGCTGCACCGGCACACGGCCGGCGGCGCCGCACTCAGTCGGGAGAGGTCGCGGGGTCCTCGGGGGTGTCGAGGGACGGCGGGGTGTCCCCGTCGGGCACGCCGCAGCGCAGCGCCCCGGCGGCGGGCGCACCGGCCGCGGGGAGGGTCGGGGTCGGCAGGTCGGTGCCCGTGCCCGCTCCCGCGGACGACGAGCCGGCGCCGGACGGCGGCAGCGCCGACGGCCCGGGGATCGGCAGCGGCGCGGCGGGCTCGGAGGCGTCCTCCGGCAGCGCCGACTCGACCGGGGTGGGGGAGGAGGTCGCCGGGGAGGCCGGCGCCGCGACGACCGGTGCGACGACCGGTGCGGTGGCCGGCGCCACGGCCGTGACCGGCTCGGGGTCGACCGTCATCGGGAGCTGGGGAGCCGGCGGCGTGGGGAGCGGGGGCTGCTGCACCGGCGGCGGCGTCGAGACCACCGGGGGTGAGGACACGACGCCCAGCACCGGCCGCACGACCGCGTCGACCACCGGGGCGACCGGGGTGCGGTCCAGGAGGCCGACGACCGGCGGCGCTACGGCGTCGACGACCGGGGTGACCACCTCGGCGACCACGGGGCGGACCACCGTGTCGGTCAGCGCGCCGGTGAGGTCGACGGTGGCGGAGACGGTGCCCGTCAGCAGCCCGGTCGCGGGTGGCTCGTCGGCCGAGGCTGTGGCGGAGAGCTGGCCCGCGAGCCACAGGGCCCCGCCGAACCCGGCCACGGCGAGCCCGCGCAGGACGGCACGGCGGAGCCCGGAGGCCTCCCGCACCCGTCCGCCCACGTCGACTCCTCATGGTGATGTGTCCACTGCGAAGCGTGGCCGCCCCCTGGCGGCGGCGCACGCCGGAACGGGTCATCCGATCGGCGGTATCGCCGGCCGCGTGATGACCCACGGTGACGGGAGGGGCGGGTGTGCCACGTGAAACCGCGGCGCCGGAGTGGCAGGGTGCGGTCGTGACCGAGAGCGCCCCCGACGTCCTCTGGCAGCCCACCCCCGAGTCGATCCGCGCCACCCGGCTCGCCGCCTTCGCGGCCCGGGTCGCGGAGCGTCGGGGCGTCGACGTCGGCGACCCGGTCGACTACGACCGCCTCTGGCGCTGGTCGGTGGAGCACCTGGACGCGTTCTGGGCGGAGGTGGCCGACTGGAGCGGCGTCCTCCCCGGCGTGCCCGACGACAGGGTGCTGACCCGCCGGGAGATGCCGGGCGCCGAGTGGTTCCCCGGGACGACGGTCAACTACGCCGAGCAGGCGCTCCGGCACGCCACCGACGAGCACCCGGCGCTCATCTCCGTCACCGAGGGGACGCTGGCCGGGGAGTCCGAGCCGGTCGAGACGTCCTGGGCCGACCTCCGCCGCCAGGTGGGCGCCTTCGCCGCGACGCTCCGCCGGCTCGGCGTCCGCCCCGGCGACCGGGTCGCGGCCTACCTCCCCAACGTCCCCGAGGCGGTCGTCGCCTTCCTCGGCGCGGCGTCGATCGGCGCGGTCTGGTCCTCCTGCGCGCCGGACTTCGGCACCCGCAGCGTCCTGGACCGGTTCGCCCAGATCGAGCCCACCGTCCTGGTCGCCGTCGACGGCTACCGCTTCAACGGCCGCCCGCACGACCGGCGGGACGTCGTCGCCGACCTGCGTGCGGCGCTGCCGACCGTGCGGACGACGATCGCCGTCCCCCGGCTCTTCCCCGACGAGGTCCCCGACGGCGCACTGAGCTGGGCCGACGCCGTCGCCGACGAGCAGGAGCCGCAGTTCGAGCCGCTGCCCTTCGACGCCCCGCTGTGGATCGTCTACTCGTCGGGCACGACCGGTCTGCCCAAGGGGATCGTGCACGGCCACGGCGGCGTCGTCCTCGAACAGCACAAGCAGCTGGCCCTGCACGGCGACGTCCGCCCGGGCGACCGCTTCTACTGGTACGCCTCGACCGCCTGGATCATGTGGAACATCGCCACGTCGGCGCTGCTGGTGGGCGCCACGGTGGTGGTCCACGACGGCGCACCGGCGTACCCGGCGGTCGACGCCCAGTTCGCCCTGGCCGCCCGCACCGGGATCACCTACCTCGGCACGAGCGCCGGCTACCTCACCGCCTGCGAGAAGGCGGGCATCCGGCCGGGGGAGACCTGCGACCTCTCCCGGGTCCGCGCCATCGGCTCGACCGGGTCGCCGCTGCCGGCGAGCGCGTTCCGCTGGGTCTACGACGCCGTCTCCCCAGACGTCTTCCTCGGCTCGCTGTCCGGCGGCACCGACGTCGCCACGGGCTTCATCGGCAGCTCGCTGCTCCTGCCGGTGACCGCCGGGGAGCTGCAGCGGCCCATGCTCGGGGTCGCCGCCGCGGCCTGGGACGAGCAGGGCCGGCCGGTGACCGAGGAGCTGGGCGAGCTCGTCGTCACCGAGCCGATGCCGTCGATGCCGCTGTACTTCTGGGCCGATCCGGACGGCACCCGCTACCGGGAGGCCTACTTCGAGCCGTGGCCCGGTGTCTGGCGGCACGGCGACTGGCTGGAGGTCACCGGGCGCGGCACCTGCGTCATCACCGGCCGCTCGGACTCCACGCTCAACCGCGGCGGCGTGCGGATGGGCACCGCCGACATCTACGCCGCCGTCGAGCCGATCCCGGAGATCGCGGACTGCGTGGTGCTCGGCGTCGAGCAGCCCGACGGCGGCTACTGGATGCCGCTGTTCGTGCAGCTCGCTCCGGGTACCGAGCTCACCGACGACCTCGTGGCCCGGATCCGGCAGGCGATCCGGACCGGGGCCAGCCCCCGCCACGTGCCCGACGAGGTGATCGCGGTGCCCGGTGTGCCGCACACCAAGACCGGCAAGCGGCTGGAGGTGCCGCTGAAGCGGCTCTTCCAGGGCGTCGACCCGCGGAAGGCGGTCAACGCCGGAGCCGTCGACGACCCCGCGCTGGTCGAGCACTACGTCGGGCTGGCCCGGAAGCGCGGCTGATCAGCGACGGAAGGGCCCGCGGAGGACCGCCCACTGCAGCAGCATGACCGTCTTCGCGTCGGCGATCCGGCCGTCGTCCACCATGGCCAGCGCCTCGTCGACGTCGAGCTCGAGCACCTCGATGTCCTCGCCCTCCTCGACCAGGCCACCGCCGGCCGAGACCCGGTCGGCCGGCGTGTACGGCGCGGCGAAGAAGTGCAGCCGCTCGGTCACCGAGCCCGGGCTCATCCACACGTCGAAGACGCGGGTGAGCGGGCCGACGACGACGCCCAGCTCCTCCTCTGCCTCCCGGCGCATCGCCGACTCGGGGTCCTGGTCGTCGAGCAGCCCGGCGGCGGTCTCCACGAGCAGCCCGTCGGGATGGCCGTTGACGTAGACCGGGTAGCAAAACTGCCGGGTGAGCAGCACGGTCCGCCGCGCGGTGTCGTACGGCAGCAGGGCGGCGCCGTTGCCGCGGTCGTAGGTCTCGCGCTGCTCGGTCGTCCACCGCCCGTCGCGGTGCCGCTGGTCGAACGTCGTCCGCCGGAGCACGTGCCAGCCGCTGGCCAGCAGCTCGACGTCCCGGACGACGACGTCGGGGTTGCCGGTCAGGTCACGGCCGACGCGGTCCAGCCCCGTCCGGCCACGATGGTCCGGGACGTCGACGCCCGGCACCCCGGCGGTCACCGCGCCACCCCCGGGACGTCGTCGAGGCTGGTGTAGACCGCGGCGCCCCGCGCCCGGGCGAGCGCCACCATCTCGTCGGAGCCCGCGGACGCACCGGGCAGCCGCAGGACGGCGTCGCACCGGTCGACCAGCCGGCGGCCCATCGGGTGGAACACCTCGTCGAACGCCGCGTCGCCGATCCGGGTGGAGCCGGCGAGGGCGGCCAGCGGCAGGGCGAGGTCCTCACCGTTGACCGCGAGGTGCCCGGCGCGGAAGAGCGCGAGACAGGCCTCCTGGATCCGCCGGTGGTTGGCCGCGACCAGGGCCGGGTCGTCGCCCGTGCCCCCTCGGTAGGGCCCGGCGACGAGGACCATCAACGGCCTGGTCAGGGGCTCGATCACGCGTAGACCACCTCCACACCGGCGGAGTCGACCGCGGCGAGGGTGTCCTGCGCCGCGGGGGAGAGCTGGGGGTCGCGGGCGCTGGAGTCGGTGACCAGCCGCCCGACCGCGCCGAGCGGGGCGACGGCGGCGAAGGCGCGGACGCCGAGCTTGGCGGCGTCGGCCACCACGAGGGAGGCCCGCGCCTGCTCCAGGGCCACCTGCTTGACCGCGGCGTCCTCCAGCGTGAACTCCGACCAGCCGGCCTCGGCGCTCACCGCACCGATCGACATGACGAACAGGTCGAACGTGAGGGACCGCAGCACGGCGGCGGTCAGCGGTCCGGCCAGGCTCTGCTCCCCGGGCCGGGACTCCCCGCCGACGACCAGCAGCCGGATGCCGGGCCGGTCGGCCAGCGCGCCGGCCACCGGGAGGCTCAGCGCCGCCACGGTGAGCGGACCGCGGCCGGCGGCGGCGAGCGCCCGGGCGACGTGCACGGTCGTCGTCCCGGCGTCCAGCAGCACGGTCGAGCCGGGCTCGACCAGGTCTGCCACGGCACGGCCCAGCCGGTCCTTGACCGCCGCCTGCCAGCCCGCGCGGGCGGCGAAGCCCGCCGCGGACTCCGGCTCGGCGACGGCGACGGCGCCGCCGCGCACCCGCTCGACCAGGCCGCGCCGCTGCAGGGCGTCGAGGTCGCGCCGGACGGTCATCTCCGAGACGCCGAGGCGGGCGGCCAGGTCGGTGAGGGACACCCGGCCGGCGTTGCGGACCAGGCGCAGCGTCACGTCGAGGCGGTCGGGGACGGGCACGACGACTTCCTACCAGCTTGCTGTGAGATGTGTGAAGTATCCGTGAGATCGGTGGTGTCGATCACGAACGCGGGTGACCGCGCCGTGCGGCGGGCATGCCCGACGGCCACAGTGTCGAGAACACCGGCCGACAGGGAGCGAGCGACGATGACGTCGAGCGACAGCGCCAGCGAGGAGACCGAGGTCCAGGAGGCCCGGCCGCCGGAGCTCCTCCCGCCGTGGCACACCCCCGAGCGCGAGGAGCTGCAGCTGCAGGCCCGCCGCTTCGCGATGGAGGAGGTGCTGCCGGTCGCCAACGAGCTCGACCCGCAGAAGGGGCTGATCCCGGCCTCGCTGCTGCAGCGGCTCGCCGAGCTCGGCTACTTCGGCATCACCGTCCCGGCCGAGGACGGCGGACTGGGGCTCGGCGTCTTCGAGTACTGCATGGTGTCCGAGGAGCTGGCCCGCGCCTGGATGAGCACCGCGAGCATCCTCGCCCGCGCGCAGGGCCTCGGGACGTCGCTCGCCGACCCCGACCGCCGCCGCGAGCTGCGCCGCCGCAGCGCCCGGGGCGAGTGGATCGGCGCGATCGCCCTGTCCGAACCCGACGCCGGCTCGGACCTGGCCGGGGTCTCCACCCGCGCGGTGCTGGAGGGCGACGAGTGGGTCGTCACCGGGCACAAGCGCTGGTGCGGCAACGCCGAGGCCGCCGACTTCATCCAGGTCCTGGTCCGGGAGCGCGACCCGGAGGAGGGCGAGCCGCGCTCCCGCGGGCTGCGCACCCTGCTGCTGGAGAAGAAGCGCGGCGAGTTCCCCGAGGGCCTGTCCGGCCACCCGATCGACAAGGTCGGCTACCACGGCTTCCTGACCTGGGACCTCACCTTCGACGGCGTCCGGATCCCCGCCGAGAACGTGCTGGACGACGCGAACGACGCCGGGGGCGAGGGGGAGATCGGCGGGAGGGCGGGGGAGGAAGCAGCGGCCCGTGCGGGAATGCGCAAGGCCAAGGAGTTCCTCGACACCGCGCGCGTGCACACCGCGGCCCGCGCCGTCGGGCTGGCCCGCGCGGCGCTGGAGGACTCCGTCGTCTACCTCCAGGAGCGCGAGCAGTTCGGCCACCCGATCGCCGACTTCCAGGCGCTGCGGTTCGCCGTCGCCGAGATGGCGGCGCAGATCGAGCAGAGCCGCGCGTTCTACCGCCAGGTGGCGCACCTGATCGACCTCGGCCGCCCCTGCGACCGCGAGGCGGCGATGGTGAAGCTCGAGGCCACCGAGATGGCGGTCCGCGTGACCAACCAGGCGATGCAGCTCCACGGTGGGAACGGCTACACCACCGAGCGGCAGGTCGAGCGGCACTGGCGTGACGCCCGGCTGACCACGATCTTCGAGGGCACCAGCGAGATCCAGAAGCGGATCATCAGCGATCGGATGCTCCCCCGGTCCCCGCTCGCCTGAGTGGAGTCGCTCGAGCGCGGAACGTGCGCTCGAGCGACTCCACTCACGAGAAGGTCAGGTACAGCAGCGCCAGGTTGAGCGTGATGACGGCGGCCGCGACGACCGCCGCCGCCGCCGTCGTCCCGCGCCGGTTCACGTGCTCGCCCATCACGTCGTGGCGCGCGGTGAGCAGCACCAGCGGGACCAGCGCGAACGGGATGCCGAGCGACAGGACCACCTGGGAGACGATCAGGGTCTCGCTCGGATCGGCCCCCAGCGCCAGGACGACGACCGCCGGGATGACGGTCACCACCCGGCGGACCAGCAGCGGGACCCGGCGGTGCAGCAGGCCGCGCATGACCTCCGCCCCCGCGGCGCTGCCCACCGAGGTCGAGGCCAGGCCCGAGCCCAGCAGGGCCACGGCGAAGAGCAGGGCGACGCCGCTGCCCAGCTCCGAGGTCATCAGCTCGTGGACGCCCTGCAGCGTGTCGGTGCCGGGGAACCCCTGCAGGCTCGACGCCGCCACCACCAGCAGCGACAGGTTCAGCACCCCGGCCAGCACCAGCGCCGACACGACGTCGCCCCGCGTGGCCGACAGCAGCCGCCCCACGCCCAGCCCCTCGCCGCGGGAGCCCAGGCGCGTCGTCGTCAGGCTGGAGTGCAGGTAGATCACGTGCGGCATGACGGTCGCGCCGATGATCCCGGAGGCGAGCAGCACGCTGTCGGACCCGGCGAACGACGGCACCAGGCCGCCGGCCAGGTCTCCGCCGTCCGGTGGGTCCACGAAGAGTCCGGCCATGAACCCGACGGCGATCAGCAGCAGGAAGCCCATGATCACGCGCTCGAGCGCCCGCTGCCCCCGCGCGTCCCCGATCCGCAGGACCAGCGGCGACACCGCCGCGGTCAGGACCGCGCCGAGCACCAGCGGGACGTCGAAGAGGATCGCCAGCGCGAGCGCCCCGCCGACCACCTCCGCCATGTCGGTGGCGATGGCCACCGCCTCGGCCTGCGCCCAGTACGCCAGCCGGGCCGGCCGTGGCAGCCGCTCGCCCAGCTGCGCGGGCAGCGACCGGCCGGTGACGAGCCCGAGCTTCGCCGAGAGGTACTGCACGAGCACGGCCATCACGTTGGCCAGCACCACGACCCAGACCAGCGTGTAGCCGTAGCGGGCGCCGGCGGTGACGTTGGTGGCCACGTTCCCCGGGTCGACGTAGGCCACCGCGGCGATGAACGCCGGCCCCAGCAGCGCCAGACGGCGGGTGGGTGGCGGCAGTGTCGCCATCGCTCTCCTCCGGTCGTGGGCCGAGCCGGAGGAGAGCCTGCCACGGCGGAGCAAGTATTCGTTCCACGGTCCCCGCGATTCGGGTAGCTTCCGCCCGTGCGCACGGCCGTCATGCGGGTGGTCATCGACGCGGACGGCGTTCTCGGGCCGGACGCGTACGAGGCAGGTCTCGTCCGGCTCCGCGAGGGGCAGCTCGAGGTGGTCGCCAGCCCGGCCGCCCACCTCCCGGAACGGCGGCGCGAGGTCGAGCTGATCCTCGACGAGTCGCAGCTCGCCGCGCGGGACGAGTACGTCGGCCTCTGCTCCCGCGCCTTCGGCCTGCCGGCGACGCCCGGCGTCGTCTCCTTCATCAGCCGCGGCACCGACGACGACGCCCGCGGCGTGCTCGCCGGCTTCGGTCTGGACGTGCCGGTCGTGGAGCGCTTCTGCGAGGACGACGACGAGGTGGTGCGCGTCGTGCTCACCCGCGAGCAGGCGTCCCGGGTGCCCGAGGGGAGGCTGCACACGGCGCTGGAGGCGGCGCTCAACTGCGAGGTCCGGATCGTCGTCGACACCGGGGCGGCGTGGGCCGGGTCAGGCGCGGAGGGCGCCCCGTAGCAGAGCGGCACGCAGGAAGGCGTGCGCGCGGGCCGTCCCGGTCCGCGCGTGCTGGTGGAACGGCAGCCACAGGACGGAGCGGATGTGCAGAGCCATGTCGGGCACCGTGCGCAGCCGGCCGGCCGCCGCTCCCCGCGCCAGGAGGTCCTCGAGGGACCGCAGCCGCCCCTGGGTCTGCAGGTAGTAGTCGTGGAAGGGGCTGCTCGCCGCCTCCCGGCCGCTCCAGCCGTAGCGCAGGATGCAGGACTCGGCCTCGAACCGGCGGCTGGCGTGCACGAAGACCAGGGCGAGCCCGTCCAGCGTCTCGACCTCGGCGGAACCGGCCGCGAACACCGCGTCGAAGGCCTCGCCGAGGTGCCCGGAGTAGCGCGCCAGGACCTCGCCGAGCAGCGCCTCCTTGGACTCGACCCGCCGGTACAGCGTCCCCATCCGCACGCCGGCGGCCGCGGCGATGTCGCGGACCGTGGTGGCGTCGTACCCGCGGCGGGCGAACTCCGCCCGGGCCGCGGCCACGATGGTGTCCCGGTCGCGCGGACCTGCGGGCGGTGCCTCCGCCCGCCAGCCGGCCACCGCCTCGGCCGCGGCGCGCGTGGCCGCCGAGGCGTCGAGCTCGGCGTCCGGCGGGCAGTCGGTGGTGACGCCCTCCAGCAGGACGTCGCAGAGCTGGGCGGCCAGCTCCCGCGGGTCCCGGCCCGCGGGGTAGCTGCCGGGTGCGTCCAGCGTCGCCTGCTGCAGCGCGAAGCGGAGCAGCGCCGGGTCCGCCCCGCCCTCACGGACCGGCCGCAGCCCGTCGACGGCGTCCCGCCAGGCGGTCTCGAGCGCGGCCGTGGGCAGGCGCATGGCCTCGCGCAGGCGCGCGGTGGCCACGGTCGGGGGCTCGAAGGCCCGCAGCCGGACGGCGGCGGCGTGCTCGAAGCTCAGCGCCATCACGTCGGCGGTCAGCCGGCGGACCCGCTCCTCGGCGTCCGCACCGGGCGCGGGCGGCGCGGCGACGGCGGCGTCGGCGACCTCGCCGAGCGCAGCGCTGAACGCCGTCAGCAGCTCGGCGGCGATCTGCTCCTTGGACGCGAAGTGGTGGTACAGGCTGCCCGGCAGCAGACCGACGGCGTCGGCGATGTCGTTCATGGTCGTGCCCGCGTAGCCCGACGCCTCGAACAGGCGGGCCGCGGTGCTGCGGACGACCTGGGCGCGAGCGCTGTCTCCGGGCGCGCGTCCCGCGGTCCCCTGCGCACCGGCCATGGCGCCGAGTATGGCCGCCGCCGTGCCGCCCCGAGCCGTGGAACGGGCCCGCGGCCCCAGGTTTCCCCCAATCGCTCGACGACGAGGAGAGGTGCACATGGCTGAGACAGAGGTGAACGGCGGGATCGTCGTCCACGAGTTCGTCGGTCCGGAGGACGGCGAGGTCGTGGTCCTGACGCCCGGTGGTCGGTTCAGCAAGGACTACCCGGGGGTCCGGGAGCTGGCCGAGGGGATCGCCGCGGGCGGCAGGCGGGTGCTCCTGTGGGACCGTCCGAACTGCGGGCGGTCCGACGTCCAGGTCTTCGGGCAGTCCGAGTCGCACATGCGGGCCCAGACCCTCGGTGGCCTGCTCGACGCGCTCGGCATCGACAAGGTGGCCAAGTTCGGCGGCTCCGGCGGTGCGCGCGACTCGGTGATCTTCGCGCTGCTGTACCCGGAGCGGGTCACCCACCTCGCGCTGTGGAACATCGTCGGCGGCAACTTCAGCACCATGTCGCTGGCCGGCGTCTACATCCTCAACGAGCTGCGCACGGTCCGGGCCAAGGGCATCGAGGGGATCCTCCAGCTGGGTGGCCCGGCCGGTGGCTGGTCGGACATGGTCGCGGCCAACCCGCGCAACGCCGACCGGCTGCGCGAGATCGGCGCGGAGCAGTTCGAGCGGGTCATGAACCGCTGGCTGGACGCCTTCATCCCCAAGCCGAACGAGCCGATCCCCGGGGTGGCGGACTACCAGTTCGGCGAGATCGGGGTCCCGACGCTGATCATCCGGCCGGGCATCAACGACCACGACCACCCGCCGACGACGTCGTTCCGGGTGCACGCGCTCATCAAGGGCTCCCGGCTGATCGAGCCGCCGTGGCCCGAGGACGCCTGGGAGCGCGGCGGCGAGGCCCGCGAGGCTGGGACCGGCAACATCTTCGACTCCTGGGTGCTCGCGGCCCCGACGCTCGTCGACTTCGTCGACGGCAAGGAGGCGGGGACGCCGACCACGGTCGGCTGGAACCAGGGCTAGCTGTACTGATCGGACAGGTTGGTGCACGGCCTCTGGCCGAGGGTGATCTTGAAGTGAGGAGGGACCTCCGGGTTGGCTGTGGGAGCCGCCAAGCACCCACTCCGACCACAGGAGGTCCCT
>NZ_QOHG01000002.1 GCF_003319125.1 Blastococcus sp. TF02A-26
GAACCACGAGGGACCTCCTGTGGTCGGAGTGGGTGCTTGGCGGCTCCCACAGCCAACCCGGAGGTCCCTCCTCACTTCAAGATCACCCTCGGCCAGAGGCCGTGCACCAACCTGTCCGATCAGTACAGCTAGCCCGGGGCCGCGTACGGCGTCAGCAGCTGGTCGACGGGAGCGGCGTCGTCGGTGAGCAGGCGGGCGTCGCCGACGAACGCGTCGAGCTCGGCACCCTCGGCGACCTGCCAGGCCAGGTCGCGGTCCGGCAGCGCCGCGGCGATCTCCTCGACCGGCAGCGGTCGTTGCGAGGCCACCGCGACGACGTTGCCGCCGTCCTCCCCCGCCAGGATCGGCGCGCGCGCCAGCAGCACCACGTGCCCGAACACCGCGCGCATCGTCGCGAGCTCCGCGCGGACGAAGTCCAGCGGCGGGTGGTCGATGAGGTTCACGACGTAGACGCCGTCGTCGGTCAGCGCCGCGTCCACCGCCTCCAGCGCCTCGACCGTGGTGAGCTGCCAGGGCACCGACAGGCCTCCGAAGGCGTCGCCCACCACCAGGTCCCGGCGCCCGGCCGGCTCGTCGGCCAGCCCGATGCGGGCGTCGACCACCCGCACCCGCAGCTGCTCGGAGGTCTCCAGCCCGAGCTGGTCGCGGTCGATCGCCACGACGCCGGGGTCGACCTCCAGGACGAGGCTCTCGGTGCCCGGCCGGGCCTGCGCGAGGTAGCGCGGCACCGTGAGGCCGCCTCCGCCCAGGTGCAGCGCCGAGACCGGCTCCCCCGCGGGCAGCGCGACGTCGGTGACCGACGCGATCGCCCGCACGTACTCGAACTCCAGGTGCGTGGGGTCGGCGAGGTCGACGTAGGAGTGCCGCAGCGTGTCCAGCAGCAGCAACCGCCCGTTCGGCCGGTCGGGGTCGGCAACCACCCGGGCGCAGTGGTAGCTCGTCTCCTCCGCGCACGGCGTCGGCGCGAGGGCGGCCAGCAGGGTGCCGACGACGGCGAGGACGAGCAGCCCGGTGGTCACCCGTGCGGTGCTCCCGGCCGCGCGGCGCAGGTACACCGCCGAGGCGATCCCGGCGAGCACCGTGACCAGGCCGGTGCCCACGAGGATGCCGCTGGTCGGGAACACCGCCACCAGCACGAAGCCGGTGAGGAACGTGGCCGCGATGCCGCCGAGGGTGCCGATGCCCGACAGCCGGCCGACGACCGCGCCGGTCTCGTCGAGGCTGGCGAGCTGGAGCTTCACGACCATCGGCGGCACGGCGGACAGCAGCGCCGCCGGGACGACGATCGCGACGAAGGCCAGCAGCAGCACGCTGCCGGCGTCGGCGCCGCTGAACGCCTCGCCGGTGAACCGCACCAGCGGGAGCACCGCGACCACCAGCGCGCCCCCGGCGACCACGAGCGGCGGGATGAAGCGGCGCGGGTCCGTGCGGTCGGCGAGGCTGCCCCCGGCCCAGGCGCCGACGGCGATGGCGGCCAGGGCGAACCCGATGACCGCGGTGTTGGTCTGCAGCGTGATCCCGACGTAGGGGGCGATCAGCCGCAGGCCGGCGATCTCCAGGACCAGCACCGCACCGGAGCACAGGAAGGTCAGACCGGCGGCGACCCAGCCGGGCAGCGCCCGGCTGTCGGGGGCGGGATCCGGTGCGGTCACCTCAGAACAGCGCCGGCTGGTCGGCCGGCTCGCTGACCGACTCCGACCGCTCCGTGAGCTGGGCGCCGTTGTTCTTCACGCTGTTGACCATCGGGCTGACCGGCCGCGGCTCGAGCGCCTCGACGAGCTCCGGGGGCGTCGGCCGGGTCAGCGCCGCGACGTCGTCGCGCGCCGGGTCGAGCCAGTCGGCCCAGCGCTCCCGGGGCAGCACGAGCGGCATGCGGTCGTGGATCTCGGTGAGCGCGCCCTGCGCCGGCGCGGTGACGACCGTGCAGGTGTAGAGCCGGTCGTCGCCCTCCCCCCACACCTCCCACAGCCCGGCCATGGCCAGGACCGAGCCATCGGCCGGGGTGATGAAGTACGGCTGCTTGCCCGGCCGGTCCAGCCGCTTGGCCCACTCGTACCAGCCGTCGGCCGGGACCAGGCAGCGCCGGGAGGCCGCGGCGCGACGGAAGGCGGGCTTCTCGGTCAGCGACTCGACGCGGGCGTTGAGCAGCCGGTTGCCGATCGACGCGTCCTTGGCCCAGGACGGCACCAGCCCCCAGCGGACCGCACGCAGCTCGCGGTGGCCGCCGCCGGTGAGAGCGCCCTCCGCGTCGCGCTCGCGCTTGTGCCGGACGACGTAGACGTCCTTGGTCGGCGCGACGTTGTAGTCGGCCGGCAACGGCTTCTGCCCCTCGGCGGGCACCGCCTCGAACTCGACCACCAGGTCGTCGGGACGGCGGCTCGCGGCGTAGCGACCGCACATCGGCGGGCTCCTCCCTGCAGGGGCGTCGGCTCCACGAGCCTAGGTGGGCGCACCGACAGGCCGCGTCGCGTGCGCCGGACCGCCGCCGGGTAGGGCCCCGGGTGGCATCGGACGAGGACGAGACGAGGATGGACGCGTGACCGCGACAGACACCCAGCAGGCCAAGACTGCCAGCGACTCCGGGTCCCGGAAGTACGCGACGGTCAACCCCTTCACCGGCGAGACCGAGAAGGAGTTCGACTTCACCCCGACCGAGGCGATCGACGGGATCATCGGCCGGGCGCACGCCGCCTACCAGGAGTGGGCGCAGCGCCCGGTCGCCGACCGGGCGGCCGTCGTCCGCCGGGCCGCCGAGCTCATGGACGAGCGCCGCGACGACCTCGCGAAGCTCATCACCACCGAGATGGGCAAGCGCCGCGACGAGGCGACCGGCGAGCTGTACCTGTGCTCGATGATCCTCAAGTACTACGCCGACAACGGCCCCGGCTTCCTCGAGCCGACGTCCATCACGCCGCTGATGGGCAAGGGCGAGGCCGTCGTCGAGACCCGGCCGATCGGCGTCCTGCTGGCCATCGAGCCCTGGAACTACCCCTTCTACCAGGTGGTCCGTGTCGCCGGCCCCAACCTGGTGCTGGGCAACACGGTGATCCTCAAGCACGCCGAGATCACCCCGCAGTGCGCCGAGGCGATCGAGCAGCTGTTCACCGACGCCGGCGCTCCGGAGGGCGTCTTCACCAACACGTTCCTGCGCATCGACGACGTCGAGCGGGTCATCGCCGACCCCCGCATCCAGGGCGTGACCCTGACCGGCAGCGAGCGGGCCGGCAGTGCCGTGGGCGCCCTGGCCGGCAAGTACCTGAAGAAGTCGGTGCTCGAGCTGGGCGGCAGCGACCCGTTCATCGTGCTCGACGCCGAGGACATGGCCGCCACGGTCAAGGCCGCGACCTCCGGCCGGATGCAGAACACCGGCCAGGCCTGCACGGCGTCCAAGCGGCTGATCGTGACCGAGGAGCACTACGAGCCCTTCGTCGAGGGGCTCAAGCAGGCGTTCTCCACCTTCACGCCCGGCGACCCGGCCGATCCGGCGACGTCGCTGGCCCCGCTGTCGAGCGAGCGCGCCGCCCAGGACCTGCACGCGCAGATCCAGGACGCGATCGACAAGGGCGCCACCGTCGTCGCCGGCGGCAAGCGCCCCGACCGGCCCGGCGCCTTCGTCGAGGCCACGATCCTCACCGACGTCACCCCGGAGATGCGGGCCTTCCGCGAGGAGCTCTTCGGCCCGGCCGCCGTCGTCTACAAGGTGAAGGACGACGAGGAGGCGATCGCGCTGGCCAACGACAGCGACTTCGGCCTCGGCGCCACGGTCATGAGCAGCGACGTGGACCGCGCCCGCGCGGTCGCCGAGCGGCTCGAGGCCGGCATGGTGTGGATCAACCAGCCCACCGGCTCCTCGCCGGAGCTGCCCTTCGGCGGCGTGAAGCGGTCCGGCTACGGCCGGGAGCTCTCGGAGCTGGCGATGTTCGAGTTCGCCAACCGCCGGCTGGTGCGCACCGTCCCGGTGAAGAAGGCCTCGAAGCCGGTCTCCGGCTGAGGACGGGGGCGTGCGTGCGCTCGGGCAGACTGAGGCCGTGACCGAGGTCTGGCCGGCGCCGCACGCCCCCTCCCCCGTCGACTCGGTCGTCGTCCTGCCCGGGTCGAAGTCGATCACGGCGCGGGCACTGGTCCTGGCCGCCCTGGCCGACGGGCCGAGCCGCCTGGTGCGTCCGCTGCGGGCCCGCGACACCGACCTCATGGCCGGCGCGCTGCGCGCGCTGGGCGTCCGGATCGACGACGACGGCGCGGACCAGGTGGTGACCCCCGCGCCGTTGCACGGGCCCGCGGAGGTGGACGCCGGCCTGGCCGGCACCGTGCTGCGCTTCCTCCCGCCGGTCGCCGCGCTGGCCGACGGCCCGGTGCGGGTGGACGGCGACCCGCGGCTGCACGAGCGCCCCAACGCCGGCCTGATCGCCGCGCTGCGCGACCTCGGGGTCGAGGTGGACGACGGCGGCCGCGGCCGGGCCCCCTTCACCGTGCACGGAACCGGCGGCGTGCGGGGCGGCGCGGTGACCGTCGACGCGTCGGAGTCCTCGCAGATCGTCTCCGGCCTGCTGCTGGCCGCCGCCCGGTTCGACGAGGGGGTGGACCTCGCGCTCGCCGGCGGGCTGCCGTCGATGCCGCACGTCGAGATGACCGTGACGACGCTGCGCGAGCACGGGGTCGACGTGACCGCCACCGACCGCGGCTGGCGGGTCGCGCCCGGCCCGGTCCACGCGCTCGACCGCGCGATCGAGCCGGACCTCTCCAACGCCGCCCCCTTCCTCGCCGCCGCCCTGGTCACCGGCGGGCGGGTGACCGTCCCGGGCTGGCCGGCGGTCACCACCCAGCCCGGCGCCCAGCTGGAGCGGCTGCTCCCGGCCATGGGCGCCGCCGTCGAGCGCACCGACGAGGGGCTGACCGTCACCGGGACCGGGTCGATCTCCCCGCTGGTCGCCGACCTGGGCGAGGTCGGCGAGCTGACCCCGGTGCTGGCCGCGCTCTGCGTCCTCGCCGACGGCACCTCACGGCTCACCGGCATCGGCCACCTGCGGGGCCACGAGACCGACCGGCTGCAGGCCCTCGACGAGGTGCTCACCGCGGTCGGCGCCCGGGTGCAGCAGCTGCCCGACGGGCTGGTCGTCGAGCCCGGCCCGCGCCGGCCGGCGGTGCTGGACTCCTACGCCGACCACCGGATGGTGCACGCCGCCGCCGTCCTCGGGCTGGTCGTCGACGGGGTGCAGGTGACCGGGGCCGAGGCGGTCACCAAGACGCTGCCGGACTTCCGCGAGCGCTGGGCCGCGATGCTCGGCGGTGCCCGCTGAGCCCCCGCCGGCTGGACAGCCGCTCGGACGAGGACGACATCCGGTCCCGGCCGAGCCGGCGGGGGTCGCGACCGCGCACCCGCACCCGTCCCGCGCACGACGACGCCGTCCCCGGGCTGGTCGTCGGCGTGGACCGCGGCCGCATGGCCGTCCGCATCGAGGGCCCGGACGGCGCGCCCGTCGAGGTCACCGCGATGCGCGCCCGCGAGCTGGGTCGGCACGGCGTCGTCGTCGGCGACCGGGTGCGGATCGTCGGGGACACCACCGGCCGGCCGGACACGCTGGCCCGCATCGTCGTCATCGAGGAGCGCGCCACCTCGCTGCGCCGGACCGCCGACGACACCGACCCGACCGAGCGCGTCGTCGTGGCCAACGCCGACCTGCTGGTCATCGTCACGGCGGTCGCCGATCCCGAGCCGGCGCTGGGCTTCCTCGACCGCTGCCTGGTGGCTGCCTACGCCGGCGGGCTCGAGCCGCTGCTGTGCCTCACCAAGATCGACCTGGCCAGCGCCCAGCCGCTGCTGGACCGCTACGCCGGACTGGACATCGACGCCGTCCCGATGTCACGGGAGGCGCCGCTCGACGACCTGCTGGCCCGGCTCACCGGGCGGATGAGCGTGCTGGTCGGGCAGTCCGGTGTCGGCAAGTCGACCTTGGTGAACCGGCTCGTGCCCGACGCCTTCCGGGCCATCGGCGACGTCAGCAAGATCGGGAAGGGCCGGCACACCTCGTCGTCGGCGGTGCTGCTGGACCTGCCCGACGGTGCGGGCGAGGTCATCGACACCCCCGGCATCCGGTCGTTCGGGCTCGCCCACGTCACCGCCGCCGACGTGCTGACCGCGTTCGACGAGATCGCCCAGGCCGCCGAGGAGTGCCCGCCCGGGTGCGGGCACACCGCCGAGGACCCGGACTGCGCCCTCGACGCGTGGGCGGCCGCAGGGCCCCCCGCCCGGCAGGACCAGCTGCGGGCGGTGCGGGTGCTGCTGGGTGCCGTCGGTCAGGTCGGCCCCGGCTACTAGGAGGACCTCCCTTCCCCCCACGCCCCGCGAGCCCGGCGCGGACCCCTGGAGGAAGGCCGCACGAACAGCGTGTCGTCCATCGGCTCGTCCACGGCCTCGATCAGCACCTCGTGGCCGCTCCCGGCGTAGGTCCCGTCGAGTGCCTCGGTGAGCACGCAGACCCCCGTCCCGGCGTCGAGCCGGACCCGCGAGGCGGTCGGGTAGTCGACGTCCCCGAAGCGCTCCGCAGCGTCGTCCCACTCCAGCCGGTCGATCACCGGGTCGTGCAGCAGCGAGCAGCAGCCGCAGCGGGGCTCGTAGGTGTCGGTCGTGGCCACGACGGCCTCCCACGCCGGCCGGCCCCCGTGCTCGACCTCGCGGACGCCGTCGATCTCCAGCGGCGGTCCGGCCGGCCCGCCGAGCTCCCGGTCCTGGCCGTCGGCGAGCTCGACCGGGTCGAGCATCGCCACCCAGGTGTAGTTCTCGAACATGGGGTCACCGTCCCGGTCGAGGTACTCCCTCGGCCGGGCGACCAGCCCGTCGGCCCTGAACACGGGCACCGGCAGCGGCCTGGACGGGGGCGTCCGGTCCACGTGGAGGAGAGCACCGGCGACGGTCTCGACCCGCAGGACGTCGGGGCGCCGGAGCCAGGCCCGGACCCCGTCGGTGCACCGCACACCGCGGTACGTGAACCGCAGCGTCGACCACAGCCACGGCGAGGACCTGGCCAGCGCACGGAAGTCCTCGGCGTCGGGCACCGGACGAGGATGCCCGCCGGACGTCGCCCGGTCGACCGACTTCAGACGTCGACCCAGCCGCCGCTGCGCCAGTAGAGGCCGGCCTCGCGGGCGAGCAGCCCCTCGTCGACCAGGTAGCGCCGCAGGGCCGCGGTGTCCGGGTGCCAGACGGCGAGCAGCGCGTTGACCTCCCGCTCCGGGTACCGGACGCCGACGTCGAACACCCGTACCAGGTGCTCCAGCACGACCCGCCGCTTGGTGGCCTGCGCCGGGATGGACACGAGCCGGCCGTCCCGGACGAACGCCGAGAGGACGGCGTCCTCCGCCGGGTCGTCCGACAGCGGCTCGGGGCGGGGCGCCGCCTGCGCCGCGGCGCGGGCAGCCGCGACGAACCGGTCGGTGAGCAGCTCCAGCTCGTGGCGGTCCCGCCGCACCAGCCCGGCCCGGGCCAGCCGGCGGGCGGCCAACGCGACGTCCTTGAGACTCAGCCCCGAGGCCTCCGCGACCTCCTCGATGGTCCCCGCACCCAGGGCCAGCGCCGCCACCACACGCAGGCGGGTGGGGTCGGCGAGCAGCCCCGCGACGGTCATCGCATCGGGTCGGGCGTCCACGCCTGCGACGGTAACCAGCTCCGGCCCGCTAGGTTCGGTGTCCATGACGTCGGGGCGCGACCACACCGGGGACATGCACCTGGCGCACGTACTGGCCGATCAGGCCGACTCGATCAGCATGGACCGGTTCAAGGCGCAGGACCTCCAGGTCGACACCAAGCCCGACCTGACGCCGGTCACCGACGCCGACCGGGCCGTCGAGGAGCAGCTGCGGATCACCCTGGCCCGGGCCCGCACCCGCGACGCCGTCCTCGGCGAGGAGATGGGCACGACCGGCCACGGGCCGCGGCGGTGGGTGCTCGACCCGATCGACGGCACGAAGAACTTCGTCCGCGGCGTGCCGGTCTGGGCGACGCTGATCGCGCTGTTCGACGGTGACGAGCCGGTGGTCGGGCTGGTCTCCGCGCCGGCGCTCAACCGTCGCTGGTGGGCGGCGAAGGGCGTCGGCGCCTGGACCGGGCGGCGCCTGGAGTCCGCGACCCGCTGCCGGGTCTCGGGCGTGAGCACGCTCGCCGACGCGAGCCTCAGCTACTCCTCGCTGTCGGGCTGGGAGGAGCACGGCCTGCTCGACGGCTTCCTCGACCTCACCCGCTCGGTCTGGCGCACCCGCGCCTACGGCGACTTCTGGAGCTACGTGCTGCTCGCCGAGGGCGCGGTGGACGTCGCGTGCGAGCCCGAGGTCTCGGTGTGGGACCTCGCCGCCCTGGACGTGATCGTGCGCGAGGCCGGCGGCACCTTCACCGACGTCAGCGGGGCCCCCGGCCCGACGGGCGGCAGCGCGCTGGCCACCAACGGCCTGCTGCACGAGGCCGCACTGGCCCACCTGCGGCCGCCCGCTCAGGCCTGAGCGGCTCCCGGCCCCGGTCCGTGCACCGGTCCGCCGGACCGGCCGTTGCGGTCGGCCAGCAGGCCCGCCAGGGTGCTCAGCGCGATCTCCGCGGGCGCCTTCGACCCGATGTCGAGGCCGATCGGGCGGTGCACCCGCGCGATGTCGTCCGGGGCCACGCCCAGCGCCGTCAGGGCGGCGACGTGCGGCCCCTCGTGCCGGGGGTTGCCCAGGACGCCGACCCAGCGCACCGGACGGGCCAGCACGTCGCGCAGCACCTTCCCCAGCTCGTCGCGGTGGTGGTCGGTCACGACGACGTCGGCGTCCTCCAGCGGGACGTCGAGGTCCCCGACGCCGGCCGCCGGCGCCCCACGCCCGGGGTCCGGGTCCAGCAGCGCCGTCCGGTAGCCCAGCTCCGGTGCCCAGCGGAGCAGCACCTCGGCGACCGGCGAGGCGAAGACGGCCACCAGCACGCGTGCGGTCACCCCGGCATCCCTAGTGCGCTCGGTCGGCGAGCGTCAGGGCGCCGCTGGGGCACGCCCGGACCGCCTCCGCGACCACGGCGGGGTCCGGCTCGGCCGGCAGCAGCTGGAGGACGCCGTCGTCGTCCAGCTCGAACGCCTCCGGGGCCAGGTGCTCGCAGACCCCGCTGCTGATGCACCGGTCCCGGTCGACCTCGACCCGGGTCACCGGGCCAGCCGCGCCGGGAGCCGCTTGAGCCCGTTCACGAACGACGACTGCAGCCGGTCCGGCGGACCGACCACCTCGAGGTCGGGCAGGTGCTCGAAGAGGGTCCGGAACGTCACGGCGATCTCCCGCCGGGCGAGGTGCGCACCCAGGCAGAAGTGCGGGCCCTTGGAGCCGAAGCCGACGTGCGGGTTGGGGTCGCGGCCCAGGTTGAAGCGGTGCGGATCGGCGAAGACGGCGGGGTCCCGGTTGGCCGCGGCGTAGAAGAGCAGGAACTTCGTGCCGGCGGGGAAGGTCTGCCCGGAGAGCTCGACCTCCTGGGTCGAGGTCCGGCGCATCCAGGTGATCGGGCTGGTCCAGCGCACGATCTCCTCGACCGCGGTCCGGTCCAGGCCGGGGTCGGCGGCCCAGCGGTCCCGCTGGTCGGGGTGCTCGGACAGCGCCAGCACGCCCTGCGAGATGGCGTTGCGGGTCGTCTCGTTGCCGGCCACCAGGAGCAGGATGAAGAAGCTGGCGATCTCCTGGTCGGTCAGCCGCTCGCCGTCGACCTCGGCGTTCACCAGCGCCGTCGTGAGGTCCTCGGTCGGACGGGCGCGCCGCTCGACCGCCATGCGGGTCATGAGACCGGCCAGCAGCTCGCCGGCCTGGAGGAACGCCGCGACCGCGTTGTCCTCGCTCTCGATGAGCTCGGGGTCCCCGCCGGAGAGGATCACGTTCGACTGCTGCAGGACCATCGCCCGGTCCTCCTCGGGCACGCCCATGAGGTCGCAGATGACCCGCAGCGGGACGGGCGCGGCGATGTCGGCGACGACGTCGATCGTGCCGTCGCCCTCCGCGGCCGTGCGGCGCGCGTGGGCGACGACGTCCTCAGCGACCGCCTGGACCGACCCGACCAGCCCCTGCAGGATCTTCGGGGTGAACGCCTTGGCCACGATGCGGCGGATCTTGGCGTGCCGCGGGTCGTCCATGCTGATCAGCGAGCCGTAGAACTCGTTGAGGTCCGGCGGCATGTCCTGGATCGACACCGCTCCGGCGCCCGAGGAGAACAGGTCGGGACGGCAGCTGATCGCCTCGAGGTCGGCGTACCGGGTGACCGCGCGGTAGCCGGGCCCGACCGGCAGGTACGGGATCACCGGCTCGGCGAAGTAGGCGAACGGCGACTCGGCCCGTAGCAGGTCGAGCACGGCGTGCTTGACCTCGGGCGGCTGCGCCCAGAACGTCCGGTCGGAGAGGTCGACGTCGTCGATGCTGATCCCGAAGTCGGTTCCGGACGGGACGGCGGGTGCGGACAAGGGACCTCCCGGGATCGGCGCGCGAGCCCCTCCACCGTGGCCCGCGTCACAGCGCGGGTCAAGCGTGCCGCGGCGCGGGAGGATCGGTGTCATGAGCGAGCACCGACCGGACACCGCCGACCTCGAGGCCGACCGGGCGCGCATCCGCGCCGCCCACCTGCGGCCGGCAGGCCAGCGCCCGGCCTCGACCGCGCGCGGCCTGCACCACACCGCGCTGATCAGCTCCGACGTCGAGCGGACCGTGCGCTTCTACCAGGACGTGCTGGGGTTCCCGCTGACCGAGCTGATCGAGAACCGGGACTACCCCGGCTCGTCGCACTTCTTCTTCGACATCGGCAACGGGAAACTGATCGCGTTCTTCGACTTCCCGGGGCTGGACGTCGGTCCGTACGCCGAGGTGCTCGGCGGGCTCCACCACGTCGCGATCAGCGTGGACCCGGAGCGCTGGCACGAGCTGGTGCAGCGGCTCGCCGACGCAGGGGTGCCGCACGAGGTGCACAGCGGCGTCTCGGTCTACTTCCGCGACCCCGACGGCGCCCGCGTCGAGCTGATCGCCGACCCGCTCGGGGAGATGTACGGCCAGCAGGTGCTCTGACCCGCCGAGCGGGTCGGCGGGCGATCAGGGGGCGGTGTCGACCAGGTCCGCGTAGTCCGGGTGCTTCTCGATCCAGCCGCGGACGAAGGAGCACTGCGGCACCGCGTGCTCCTGGCGGGCCCGCACGTCGTCCAGGGCGCCGCGGACGAGCCTGCTGCCCACGCCGGTGCCCTCGGTCTCGGGGTCGACCTCGGTGTGGGTGAAGACGACGCGGCCGCCCTCACGGCGGTAGGCGGCGTGGCCGAGCACGCGGTCGCCGTCGCGGATCTCGTAGCGGGAGGACTCGGGGACGTCCTGCACGGTGGGCTCCATGCCCGGCCCAACCGGCGCCGTCGGCCCGCTGTTCCCCGGGGACGTGACGAGGGCCCGGTCACCGTGGTGACCGGGCCCTCGTGCCAGTAGCGGGGACAGGATTCGAACCTGTGACCTCTGGGTTATGAGCCCAGCGAGCTACCGAGCTGCTCCACCCCGCGTCGGGTGACACCACTGTACACAGCCGCTCGGGCCCCCTCACCGGGGTCCCCTCCGAGCGCGCCTCCCGGAGTGTGATGGTCCGGCCACTTAGAGTCGCCGGTGTGGATGCGGCGCAGTCGACGGTGAGCTTCCTCGCCTCGCCGCAGCCGGTGCAGGTCCACCACCTCGGGTCCTGGCACGACGGCGACCTCCTCGGCTGGCGGCACGACGCCGACGGCTCCTGCTGGGTCCGCGTCCGCGCCGTCGTCGAGGGGCTGCGGCGGACGGCCTGGGTGGAGCTGACGACGGTCCGGCTCCCCGAGCCCGACGCGGTCCGCGACACCCGGCCGCACCCGCTGCTGCGCCATGGGCGCGGCGGAGGCCAGAAGCCGCTGCTCCAGCCGGCCCGACCGCGGCACCGGGCCGCCGTCCTCGACGAGGACCTGCACCCCGCCTGGGCCTGACCGGCCGACTCAGCCGGCGATCTCGCGGACGATCTCCCGCCGCGCCGCCCGGCCCTCGGGCGCGGGGACCAGCGGGTAGACGTGCACCGCACCCTCGCAGACCGTCACCTCGACCGCCGCGCCCTCGTCACGGGCCCGCTCCCGCAGCGCGGTCGCGTCGGGCAGGCAGATCTCCCGGGTGCCGACGTACACGTGCACCGGCGCCAGCCCGGCCAGCGGGCCGTTGCCGGGACTGAGCCGCGGATCGGTCGGGTCGTCCCCGCCGGCCCACGCCTCCGCCGCCACGTGCAGCCCGGTGCTGACCAGCCAGGGGTCGCGCCGCTCGACCGTCGGCAGGTCGGGGTGGCCCAGCGTCAGGTCCAGCCAGGGCGACAGCAGCACGATCCGGCGCGGCTGCGGCAGCCCGGCCGCGCCGAGGGTCTGCGCCAGCCCGAGCGCCAGGCCGCCGCCGGCGGAGTCCCCCGCCAGGCTGACGTCGGTCGCGTCCACCTCGGCCAGCAGCTCGCGGTACACCGCGGTGACGAACGGATACGCGTCGCGGTGCGTGTGCTGCGGTGCCAGCCCGTAGTGCGGCACCTCCACGCGGACGCCGGCGTCGGCGAGCCGGGAGACCAGCGCCCAGTGCTGCGGCGCGATCGCGCTGACGTAGGCGCCGCCGTGCAGGTAGACCGCGGCCCGCGTGGCGGCCCGGCCCCGCGGGGCGACGGTCGTGCAGCGGAAGCCACCGACCTCCCGGACGGTGACGTCGTGCCGCCGGCCCAGCGTCGCGGGCGGGACCGCCGAGCCCTTCGGCGCGGCCAGCCGGCGGTGCGCCCGCTCGCGGGTCGCCATCGCCCGCTTGCGGGTCAGCCGGAGAACGGTGGCGACCGCCCTCATCTGCAGGCTCGTCACCGCACGTCCTCCTCGACCCTCGGACCGGCACACGCCCCGGGACGGCACAGGGCCCCGGCACTCGGTGAGTGCCGGGGCCCTGTCGCCAGTAGCGGGGGCAGGATTCGAACCTGCGACCTCTGGGTTATGAGCCCAGCGAGCTACCGAGCTGCTCCACCCCGCGTCGGTGTGCCTCAACGGTACACCATGCGCGGGGTGGCCTCCCTCAGTCCCCGGAGCCGCCCGCCGCCTCCTGCGCCGCGCGGTAGGCGTCGACGGCCTCCTGCAGGTCCTCCAGCGCCTGGCCCTGGCCGGCGAAGTCGCCGGTGCGCTGGGCGTCGGCGAGGGCCTGCAGAGCGTCGTTGATGGCGGTGACCGCCGTGTCGACGTCCTGCGGCGCATCGGTCCCCTCACCGGGCGGGGGTGGCGTCGGCGTCTCGGGTGCCGGCGTCTCCGGCGTCTCGGGTTCCGGGGTCTCCGGTGTCACCGGTTCCTCGCCGCCGACGTCGACCGCGCCGACGCCGAACACCTGCTCGAGGGCCTCGTCCAGGCTCGGCGCGTAGCCGACCTGGTCGCCGTAGTTGACCAGCACCCGCCGCAGCAGCGGGAAGGAGTTGGTCCCCGTGCCCTGGACGTAGAGCGGCTGCACGTACAGCAGCCCGTCCTCGCCGATCGGCAGCGTCAGCAGGTTGCCGAACACCGGCTGGGAGTCGGCGCTGCGGAACAGGGTCAGGTCCCGGGCGACGTCGTCGTTGGTGTTGAACGACTGCTGCACCTGCGAGGGGCCGAGGAACGGCGTGTTCCCCGGGAGTCTCAGGACCTGGATCTCCCCGTACGTGTCCGGGTCCGCCGATGCCGAGATGAACGACGACAGGTTCTCCCGCCGGAACGCGTTCAACGCGCTGGTCAGCTGGAACGTGGCGTCGTCGTCACCGGGCCGCTCGGCCAGGATGTAGTACGCCGGCTGCGCCTCGTCGGTGTTCTGGGTCGGGTCGCTGGGGACCTGCCACCGGTCGTTGTTCTGGTAGAAGTCCTGCGGGTCGGACACGTGGTACCGGGTCAGGATGTCCCGCTGGAGCTTGAACAGGTCCTCGGGGTACCGGACGTGGTCGACGAGCTCGTCCGGCATCTCGTCCCCCGGCTGGATCACGCCGGGGAACGCCTTCATGTAGGTCTGCAGGACCGGGTCGGGGTTCTCCTCCTGGTCCCAGGCGTAGAGCCGCACCGTGCCGTCGTAGGCGTCGACGGTGGCCTTGACCGAGTTGCGGATGTAGTTGAACTGCTCCTCGGGCAGCGCGGTGGTGCCCTGCCCGGTCAGCGCGTCCGACGCCGCCTCGCGCAGCTCCATGAACTCGGCGTAGGGGTAGGAGTCCGACGTCGTGTAGCCGTCGAGCACCCAGGTGATCCGCCCGTCGATGACGGCCGGGTACGGGTCGCCGTCGACCTCGAGGAACGGCGCGGCCTTCTCCACGCGGTCCCGCGGGTCGCGGACGTAGAGGACGCGCGAGGCGTCGTTGACCGCGCCGGAGAGGAGGAAGTTCCGCTCCCGGTAGTGGATGGCGAACGTCAGCTGGCGGAAGAAGCTGCCGATCGACACCCCGCCCTCGCCGTCGTAGGTGTTGTTGACCTGCCCGTCCTCCGAGCCGCCGTCCTCGGGCCGGTCGAACTCGCGCGGCTCCGCGCCCTCGGGCGCGCCGACGACGGAGTAGATGTCCTCCCCACGGTCCTGGAGGAGCTCGCCGTAGTAGACGCGCGACTGCTCGGGGACGATGTCGCCCCGGGTCGGCAGGTCCAGGGTGGTGAAGTTCGGGACGCCACCCTCCTGCCCCGCGGCCAGGTCGACGACCTGGTTGGCCGGGGCGGCGACGAAGCCGTTGCCGTGGGTGTAGACGGTGTGCCGGTTGATCCAGCTCGACTGGTTCTCCGAGAGGCTCTCGCTGTCCAGCTCGCGGACGGCCACCACGTAGTCGCGGGTCACCGGCTCACCGGTGGTGGGGTCGGGCAGCGTGTACCGGTCGATGTCCAGCTTCTCCGGGAAGCCGTAGATGTTCCGGATCTGCTGGCGGGCGGTGAACGTCGCCGACAGCACGTTCGGGTCCAGCAGCCGGGCGTTGCGGATCGTCCCGGTCTGGTCCTGCAGCGCCTCCTGGATGGTGTCCTGCACCGCGTCGGTGTCGGCCGTCTCGCCCGTGTCGTCCTGCGCGTAGTCGACGTAGGTGACCTCGTCGTCGGTGAGGCCGTAGGCGTCGCGGGTCGCGGCGATCGCCCGGGAGATGTACTCCGCCTCGCGCTGGTCGGCGCTGGGCTTGACCACGAACTGCTGCACGATCGCCGGGTAGGCGACGCCGATCACCAGGCTCGAGAGCAGCAGCAGGACCAGCGCGGCGGCCGGCAGCCGCAGGTTGCGGACGACGACGTTGGCGAAGAAGGCCACGGCGCAGAACGCCGCGGCGAACACGAGGATCGTCTTGGCGGGCAGCAGGGCGTTGATGTCGGTGTAGCTGGCCCCGGTGAACAGGTCGCCGCGGTCGGAGTAGACCAGCCCGTAGCGGTCCATCCAGTAGGCCAGCGCCTTGAGCAGCACGAACAGGCCCAGGAGCACCGAGAGCTGCACCATCGCCGCGGACGTGAGCTTCTGGCCCGGGGTCTGCAGCCGCAGGCCGCCGAACAGGTAGTGGGTCAGTGCCGACCCGACCAGGGCCAGCAGCACGATCGCGAAGCCGAAGCCGAGCAGCAGCCGGTAGAACGGGTAGTCGAAGACGAAGAAGGACAGGTCGAGACCGAACTGCGGGTCGACCCGGCCGAACTCCGTGGAGTTGCGGAAGCGCAGCCACGTCTCCCAGCTGCTCTGCGCGGTGAACCCGGCGAACAGGCCGACGACGACGGCGACCGCGGACAGGACCAGGGTCCGCCGCGGCTCCAGCGACTGCCGGTAGCGCTCGAGGTTCTGCTGCTCCAACGACATCGGGCGGAACGTCGGCCGGAACCGGTAGGCCAGGTGGACCGCCAGGGCGGTGGCGCCACCGGTGGCCACACCCGCGACCGCGAACAGCAGCGCCCGCGTCTGGAGCTCGGTCCAGAAGACCTCGGTGTAGCCGGTCTCGTCGAACCAGAGGTAGTCGACGTAGACGTTGGTCAGCGTCCCGATGGCGGTGAACAGCACCAGCAGGACGGCGATGGCCCCGATGACGAACTTGGCGCGCCGCGACAGCGTCGGCACGGACACGGGGGGCCGCATGGCCACGAGCGGTCTCCTTCTAGTTGCGGTGGTGCAGAACGGGCGCCGGCCCGGTCAACCCTGGACAACGCACGGGCCTGCCCGGGGTTCCCCGCCGGGACCCAGCTTCCCTCACGGCGGACACGAGGGGTCGGTGGAGGACGGCGGCACGGTCAGCAGCGCTCCGGCTCGCGGCCGGCCCGGTGGTCGGCGAGGGCGTCGAGCGCGTCGTCGAGGTCGACCACCCGCGCGAGGACCAGACCCGGCTGCGGGGCCTCGAGCGCCTCCTCGCAGTTCTCCGCAGGGACGAGGAACATCTCCGCGCCGATCTCGTGCGCCTTGACCATCTTCAGCTGGATCCCGCCGATGGGGCCGACCTCGCCCTCGGCGGTGATGGTCCCGGTGCCGGCGATGACCGCGCCCTCGGTGAGGTCGGTGTCCCCCACCAGGTCCAGGATCCCCAGCGTGAGCATCAGCCCGGCCGAGGGCCCACCGACGTCGGCCACCTGGATGTCGATGTCGAAGGGCGCCGAGGGCCGGTCCCCGACCAGCACGCCCAGCAGTGCGCCGCCGTCCTCCGTCGTCCCGGTGGTGATCCGTGCGGTGCCCGGCTCGCCCAGCCGGGTGTAGGCCACGGTGACCGTGCTGCCGGGCTCGACCGCGGACAGGGCCTCGTCCAGGGCCGCGCGGTCCGGGGTCGGCCGGCCGTCGACCGACTCGATCGCGTCGTTCTCCTCGAGCAGCCCCTCCGACGGCGAGTCGTCGCCGGAGAGCCCGCGCACGACCACCTTCACGGGGAAGCCGAGCCGGCTCAGCGCCGCCGCCTCCGCGCGCTCCTCGGAGCTGAGGAACGCCTCCCGGTTGGCCCGCTGGGTCTCCTCCCGGCTGCGTCCGGCGGGGTAGACGACCTCCTGCGGGACGACGCTCACCTCGTCGTCGAACCAGCCCTGCACCGCCTCGACCAGGCTCAGCCCGGGCCGGCTGACCCCGACCGTCGTCAGGTTGAGGTTGCCGCTGACGTCGTTGCGCTCGCGGCCCTCGATGGCGATGACCGGCTCGCCGTCGACCTCGCCGAGGGTGTTGAGGGTGGGCCCGGGGACCTGCGCGACGTAGGGCACGGGGATCGCCGCGCCGAGCACGCCGAGGACCAGGAGCAGCACCACGCCGGTTCCGAGGACGGCGATCCGACGGGTCACGAGCGGCGAGCTTATGTGAAGGACCTGGGTGCCCCCCACCGCTCGCACGCTCGCGGCGGGCCCCTGCACCCAGGCCGTGCGCCGTGGGCGTAACCGATCGTCTCCCGAACGGCTGGCCGGGGAGATCATCGCGACTACCGTGGAGCCATGAGTGACGTGCCGTTCGGCTTCGGCCTGCCCGACCCCGACCCCGAGCGTCGCAACCAGGGCGGGGCCGGCAACGACCCCTTCGGGTTCGGCGCGCTCTTCGGCGGTGGCGCAGGCGCGGGCGCCGGCACCCCGCAGGAGTTCCTGGCCAAGATGCCGCTGTTCGCCGAGCTGCAGAAGCTGATGACCTGGTCCGGCGGGCCGGTCAACTGGGACCTCGCCCGCCAGGGCGCGATCAGCGCGCTGGCCGCCGGGACGCAGCCGGTGTCCGACGCCGAGCGGACGGCGGTCACCGAGGCGCTGCGGCTGGCCGACCTGTGGCTGGACCAGGCCACCGACCTGCCCTCGGGCGTGGAGCGCACCCTCGCCTGGTCCCGCGTCGAGTGGGTCGAGCAGACGCTCCCGCAGTGGGCGACGCTCATCGACCCGCTCGCCGAGCGCGTGGTCGCCGCCATGACCGGCGCCCTCCCCCAGGAGGCCATGGCGATGGCCGGGCCGCTCGCCGGGATGATGGGCCAGGTCGGTGGGCTGATGTTCGGCGCCCAGGTGGGCCAGGCCTTCGGCCGGCTGGCCGGGGAGATCCTCACCGGCACCGAGGTCGGTCTGCCGGTCGCGCCCGCCGGGGCCGCGGTCCTCGTCCCGCAGAACGTCGCCGAGTTCGCCGCCGGCCTCGACCGCCCGGCCGACGAGGTCCGCTTGTTCCTCGCCCTGCGCGAGGCCGCCTCCCTGCGGCTGTTCGCGCACGTGCCGTGGCTGCGCCAGCAGCTGCACGACGCCGTCCACGCCTACGCCCGCGGCATCACCGTCGATCGCGAGGCCATCGAGCGGGGCATCACCGAGGCCATGGGTTCCGGCGGCATCGACCCCAACGACCCCGAGAGCCTGCAGCGGCTGCTGCCCATGCTCGAGCCGGAGGAGACCCCCGAGCAGCAGATGGCGCTGCGCCGGCTGGAGACGCTCCTCGCGCTCGTCGAGGGCTGGGTGGACGCCGTCGTGGCCGCCGCGGCCGGCGACCGGCTGCCCGGGCACGGGGCCCTGGCCGAGACCATGCGCCGCCGCCGGGCCTCGGGCGGACCGGCCGAGCAGACCTTCGCCACGCTCGTCGGCCTGCAGCTGCGCCCCCGCCGGCTGCGCGACGCGGCGACCGTGTGGGGCGCGATGGCCCAGCAGCACGGCACGGCCGAGCGGGACCGGCTCTGGTCGCACCCGGACCTGCTGCCGACGTCGGAGGACCTCGACGAGCCGCTGGACTTCGTCGGCCGCCAGGGCGGCGGTCTCGACGACGAGCTGCGGGGCCTGACCGACGGGGAGCCCGAGGACGGCCGGGAGACGGGCCGGGACTGAGGTCCGGCCGGACCGGCCTCAGAGGACGAGGTCGTCGTCCTCCGAGGACGCGGCGCCGGCGTCCTGGCGGGCCGTCTCGACGCCCTCGAGGAACCCCCGCGCGCGCTCGGCGCGGGGGTAGCGGGCGACGAGCGCCCAGAACCGCTGGTCGTGGCTCGGCTCGATCAGGTGCGCGAGCTCGTGCACGAGCACGTAGTCGACGACGTACTCGGGCATCCCGCGCAGCCGGCTGGACAGGCGGATGCTGCCGTCGGACGGCGTGCACGAGCCCCAGCGGCGCTGCTGGTTGTCGACCCACCGCACGCTGCTGGGCTGCGGGACGCCGTCCAGGTGGGCCGCCGACAGGGCCCGGGCGCGCGCCACGAGCTCGTCGTCGGCCCCGAGCGACCGGCGGCGGCGTTCCTCGCGGGTCTGCAGCTTGGCCACCATCTGGGCCACCCAGCGGCGCTCCTCGGCCGGGGTGAACGCCGCGGGGATCAGCACGATGGTGCGGCCGGACTCGCGGTACGCCGTCACGGTGCGACGGCGCCGGGCGCTGCGGCGCACCTCGATCGGCCCCATGGCCCTGCCCGCGAGCTCCGGCCCGACCGCGGGCAGCGCGCGGGGAGCCCGGTCGGCCGGCGGTCGATCCGCCGGTCGGGGGCTGTTCGGGGTGTCGGGGGTCCTTCCGGGCACGGAGTGCACGGTAGTCAGGCCCCGGGGGCGCCGCCGCACGGCGACACCCACTCGGGTGCAGGTCCGCACGGACGGTGGACACGGACGTGCACCCGACCCGGCGACGTGCTGCACTGTCCGGCCTCCACAGCCCCGCGCAGCGTGTTCCCGCAGGTCGAGGGGCTCATCGGCGGCACAGGAGGGAGCCAGCCGGGACCGCTGTCCCGAGCCCGCCCACAGCGACACGCCACGGACTCCCCAGCTCCTCCACAGCGTCGTCCACAGGCTGTGGGGAGCCGGGCCCCCGGCTCCCGCCCGATCACGGGGGCGGGAGGGGGCGGGCGGGTAGCGTTCCTGCCCAGCGGCGCCCCGGACCGGGGGCCGGACGAGCCCAGCAGGAGGAGGAGCACCGTGGCGGAGAGCTACAACGGCTACTGCGTGAAGTGCAAGGAGAAGCGCGACTTCGACGGCGAGGTCAAGGTCAGCGAGTCCGGCCGCCGGATGGCCCAGGGCACCTGCCCGGTCTGCGGCACCAAGATGAACCGGATCCTCGGCAAGGCCTGAAGAAGGACCCCTTCGCCCCCCACCGCTCGCGAGCTCGCGGCGGGCCCCTGCGAAGGGGCCGGGGGTACAGACGGCGGCGTACCCCTCGGGGGCGCCGCCGTCGGCGTGTCTGCCGCTTGTGGACGACGACGGCATCGCCCCGCCGACGGTGCCAGGCTGCCCGGCGTGTCCGACACCGCCCACCCGCTGCTGCCGTCCACCACGCCCCTCCTGCGCCGCGCCGGCGACGCCGTCCAGGTGGGTGGCGTGGACGCCGGCGACGGGCTGGTGGTGCGCCCCGCGGCCGCCGAGGTGACGACGCTGCTGCGCGGCCTGGACGGCCGGCGACCGCAGCGGTCGGTGCTCGCCGACGCGGTCACCGCCGGCTTCGACGCCGCCGCCGTCGCGGGTCTGCTCGACGGGCTGCGCAGCACCGGACTCCTGGTCGACCTCGACCCCGCCGACCTGCTGGCCTCCGACGCCGGTCCGGCCGCCGTCGCGCGGACCGCGGCCGAGCTCCCCGCGGCCCGCGGCACCTCTCCCGGCGCGGCGCGGTGGGCGGCCCGACGCCGTGCCACGGTGGTCGTCGAGGGCGCCACGCGGGTCGGCGTGCCGCTGGCCGCGGTGCTCGCCGCCAGCGGGGTGGGCCGGGTCAGCGTGCGGGACCGCGGCGTGGTGGGAGCCGGGGACGCCGTGGTCGGTGGACTCTCGGCCGAGGACGAGGGGCGACCGCGCGCCCTGGCCGCCGCCGACGCCGTTCGCCGGGCCAGCCCGCTGGCCGACGTGCGGCCGCTGCCGGACGGGGTGCTGCCGGACCTCGTGGTGCTGGCCCGCCCGTGGGCGGCCGCCGATCCGGTGGTGACCGTCTGGCAGTCGGCCGGCGCCGCGCACCTGGTGGCGACCGTCCGCGGGGAGACCGGCGTCGTGGGCCCGCTGGTCGTGCCGGGGCGGACCAGCTGCCTGGGCTGCGCCGACCTGCACCGCCGCGACGCCGACCCCTCGTGGCCGGCGCTGGCCGCCCAGCTCACCGCCACCGACGCGCCGCCCGGCGGTTCGACCCTCACCTGCCTGCTGACCGCCGTGACCGCCGCCCAGCAGGCACTCGCCTACCTGGACGGCAGCGGCGCGCCCGCGACACTGGAGGCCACGGTGGAACTCCGGTGGCCCGAGCTCGTGCCGGCCCGCCGCCGGTGGCCCGCCCACGCGGAGTGCGGCTGCCTGGACGCGCCCGCATGACCCCCGGGGAGGACTTCCTCCCCCCACGCCCGGCGACCGGGCGCACCGACGGGGATGATGGCTCCAGGAGCGTCGTCCCGGTGACCGGCTCCCGGACGACCCGACACCGCCGTGACCGACCAGCGTCAGCGAGGAGGACACGTGCCCGACAGCGAGCGGCCGATCCCCAAGGGCTCGGTGGCCCGCACGGCGCGCCTGGCCTCCCTTCCGCTGGGCGCCGCCGGGCGCGCCACCCTCGGCCTGGGCAAGCGGCTGTCGGGGCAGTCCTCCGAGGCCGTCTCGGCCGAGTTGCAGCAGCGCACCGCCGAGCAGTTGTTCGCCGTCCTGGGTCAGCTCAAGGGCGGCGCGATGAAGCTCGGCCAGACCCTGTCGGTGTTCGAGGCCGCGGTCCCCGAGGAGGTCGCCGCCCCCTACCGCGAGGCCCTGGTCAAGCTGCAGGAGGAGGCGCCGCCGATGCCGGTGCGCACCGTGCACGCGGTGCTCGCCCAGCAGCTCGGCGGGAAGTGGCGCGAGCGGTTCCGACACTTCGACGACCAGCCGGCGGCCGCCGCCAGCATCGGGCAGGTGCACCGCGCGACCTGGCGTGACGGCCGCGACGTGGCGGTGAAGATCCAGTACCCCGGCGCCGCGACCGCCCTCATGGCCGACCTCAACCAGCTGGCCCGCTTCGCCCGGATGTTCGCCGCGCTGTTCCCCGGCATGGACGTCAAGCCGCTCATCGCCGAGCTCAAGGCCCGGGTGATCGAGGAGCTGGACTACGGGTTGGAGGCCGACGCCCAGCGGCAGTTCTCCGCCGCCTACGTCGACGACCCCGACATCGTCGTCCCGCGGGTGGTCGCCAGCGCACCGAAGGTGATCGTGTCGGAGTGGCTGGAGGGCACTCCCCTGTCGCGGGTCATCGCCGACGGGACGCGGGAGCAGCGCGACCGCGCCGGGCTCCTCATGGCCCGGCTGCACTTCTCCGGCCCGCAGCGGGCGGGGCTGCTGCACGCCGACCCGCACCCGGGCAACTTCCGGCTCGTCCCCGACGGCCGGCTCGGCGTCATCGACTTCGGCGCCACCGCCCGGCTGCCCGACGGGCATCCGGAGCCGATCGGCCGGCTGCTCCGCTGGGCGCTCGACGGCCGGGCGGAGGACGTGCTGGTCGACCTGCGCGCCGAGGGGTTCGTCCGGGCCGGCGTGGAGGTCGACGCCGACGCCGTGCTCGGGTACCTGGAGCCGCTGCTGGCGCCGATCGAGACCGACCACTTCCACTTCACGCGGGCGTGGATGCAGGAGCAGGCGGCCCGCATCGCCGATCCGCGCAACGAGGCGAGCCGGCTGGGCCGGCAGCTCAACCTGCCGCCGGCCTACCTGCTCATCCACCGGGTGACGATCGGCTCCATCGGCGTGCTGTGCCAGCTGGACTCGGCCGGGGACTTCCGCGCCGTCCTGGAGGAGTGGCTCCCCGGCTTCACCGGCTGAGCCGGACCTCAGCCGCGGGCGACCTCGAGCAGGCCGTGGCGCTCGAGCATCGCCCGGACCACCGCCGTCTCCTGCTCGTCGGCCTCGACGAGCGGCAGCCGCAGGCGGGCCGAGCAGTGGCCCAGCAGTGCCAGGGCGCGCTTGATGCCGATCGGGTTGGTGGTCACCGCCAGCGCGGCGTAGACGTCGCGCAGGGAGGCGTCGATCCCGGCCCGCTCCTCCGGCTCGGTGACCATCCGGCGCATCTCGGATCCGAGGACGTGACTGGCCACGAGGATGCCGCCGACCGCGCCGGCGTCCAGCGCCCGGGCGAAGGAGTCGTCGTTGCCCGCGTAGAGGTCCAGGCCCTCGATCGGCGCGAGGTTGTCGTCGTTGGCCTGCTTGACGCCGACGATGTTGTCCGCGAGCTGCGCGATCTCGGCCAGCAGGTCGTTGGGGACGTCGATGACCGACCGCGACGGGATGTTGTAGAGCAGGACCGGCTTGTCGGTGCTGCGCGCCACCTCGGCGTAGTGCGCGAGCAGACCGCGGCGGTTGGGCTTGTTGTAGTACGGCGTGACGGACAGGACGCCGTCGACGCCGAGCTCGGTGGCCTTCGCGGTGAGCTCGCAGGCGTGGCGGGTGTCGTTGGAGCCCGTCCCCGCGATGACCTGGGCGCCCTCCGGCTTCTCGCGGACGGCCAGCTCGATCACCCGCAGGTGCTCGCTGTCGCTGAGGGTCGCCGCCTCACCGGTGCTCCCGGCCACCACGACGCCGTCGGACCCGGTGGCGCAGACGTGCCGGAGGAGGGCGACGAAGGCCTCCTCGTCGACGTCCCCGCGCTCGTCGAACGGTGTGACGATCGCCGTCAGGACGGGGCCGAAGCGGATCATGGCCGCCAGGCTATCCGGCGGCCGGACGCCACTCGACGGGCCGTCGAGTGGCGTCCGGCCGGTGGCCGTCAGCGGACGGCGGCGCTGGCGCGGGCCGCGCGCAGCCGCGCGTGCTCCGCGCGGCGGGCCCAGCGCCGGGCGGCGCGCAGCCGGCGCAGCCGCGTGGCCGTGTCGGCCTGGTGCCGCAGCTCCGCCAGCCGGTCGCAGGCCAGGTCGTACTCGTAGCCGTACATCTGGATCGCCTCGTTCCGGAGGGCGACCGCCCTGGACAGGGTCGGCCGGGGTGGTGGTCGGGTGGTGTCGTTCACGCCGCGACGACCTTCCGGGGACGTCCCCGGGGCCGCTTGCGGGCGATGACGGCGCCGCGCTCGAAGATCTCGCCGCCCCACACCCCCCACGGCTCGGCGCGGGCCAGGGCGCCGGCCAGGCACGCCTCGCGCACCGGGCAGTCGGCGCAGAAGGCCTTCGCCTGCTCCAGCTGCTCGGGCCGCTCGGCGAACCACAGGTCGCGGTCCTCCTCGCGGCACGGCAGCGGACGCCGCACCGGCGCGGGGGTGACGGGCGCCTGCGGCCGACGCGGGGTGGTGGCGCCACCGGTCCGGGGGGCGCCGGGACGGCGGTGGGACACCGGGCGGGTCAGGGTCGACTGCACTGCCGCTCCTCCTCGTTGTCGTCGTCTCCGGCCGGCGGTTCCGCCGACCGTGTGGTGGGGCCGGGTGCCGCAGGAATGACGAAGGCCGCGGATCCCGGGGTTCGGGTCCGCGGCCTCGAGGAGGTCCGGTGAGCGCTAGCTCAGCGGCCTGCCCGGGGAGTGGATCCCGACGGAGGGGTCGTTCTTGGTGGACTGCTCGTACGCGTGGAGCTCATCGGTGGCCGTGCCGGCGCCGAACGGCGTGCCGCCGGTCAGGGCGCGCAGGCGGACGGCGGGCACACGGGTGCCGGCGAACGGAGCCGGTGCGGCAGCGGTGGCCGTCGCGACGGCCGCGAAGGCGCTGAGACCGGCCGGGCACGTGGCGATGACCCCGGCGATCGGAGCCGGGGTGGCCGTCCAGGTCATGTCGATCACCAGTGCCACCCCTCCTCCCGGGGACGCGGTGCGGCCGTGGTCGGCGGCACCGGAGTTGGTGCGGCCCGAGGTCGTCCCCGGGCGCGATCAGGACAGTAGGGGGCGCGTCGGAGGAGGGTCAACGCAATTAACGACGACGTCCCCCGAGGGCGTGGCCCGGTCGCGACGGGTCGACCTGCCGTGACCCGGCGCACATCCTCAAGAGCTGAGCGTCGCCAGCACGTCCTCGCCGTAGAGCTCGAGCTTCTTGGCGCCGATGCCGGGCAGGCCTCCCAGCTCGCGCAGTGTCGTCGGCCGGGTCTCGGCGATCGCCTGCAGCGTGGAGTCGTTGAAGACGACGTAGGCCGGCACGGACGCGGCCTGGGCCGCGGTGCTGCGCCAGGCGCGCAGCCGCTCGAACAGCTCCCCCGCCTCGCCGTCCAGGACGACCTTCGCCTTCTTCTGCTTGCGCACCGGGACCGCCGCGGCGGAGTCCGGCGCCAGCCCGTCGAGGAACCGGCTGCGCGGGCGGCTGCGCCGGGCGCCGGGGTTGCGGGCCAGCGACCACGAGAGCGTCAGCTGCTCGCGCGCCCGGGTGACCGCGACGTAGAGCAGCCGGCGCTCCTCCTCGACGGCGTCGGGCCGGGCCAGCGACTGGGCGATCGGCACCACGCCGTCGACCAGGCCGACGACGAACACGGCGTCCCACTCCAGGCCCTTGGCGGCGTGCATCGACGCGAGGGTGACGCCCTGGACGGTCGGCGCGTGCTGGGCGTCGGCCCGCTGGGCGAGGTGCGCGACGAAGCCGGGCAGGTCCAGCGAGGGGGTCTCGGCGACGAGGTCGACGGCGAGGTCGACCAGCGCCGACAGCGACTGCCAGCGGTCCCGCGCCGCGCCGCCGGCCGGTGGCCGGTGCTCCACCCAGCCGGTGGAGGCCAGCACGTCGCGGACGGTGGGCACGAGCGCGCCGGGCTCGCTGCCGCCGGCCGCCGCGCCGCGCAGCAGCAGGACCGCCTCGCGCACCTCGGGACGCTCGAAGAAGCGCTCGCCGCCCTTGAGGACGTACGGCACCCCGACGTCGGTCAGCGCGTTCTCGTACACCTCGGACTGCGCGTTGATCCGGAAGAGGATCGCGATCTCGGCGGCGGGGGTGCCGGCGTCGACCAGCTCCCGGCACGCCGCCGCGACCGCCTTGGCCTCGGCCGGCTCGTCGGGGTGCTCGGCGAAGCGCGGGGCCGGGCCCTCGGCGCGCTGGCCGAGCAGCCGCAGGCCGGGCAGGCCCTTGCGCCTGGGGGCCTGCCCGATGAGCTTGTTCGCCAGCCCGACCACCTGGGGCGTGGAGCGGTAGTCCCGCTCCAGCTTCACGACCTCGGCGTCGGGATAGCGGTCGGCGAAGCCCAGCAGGTAGTCCGGGTCGGCCCCGGTGAACGAGTAGATGGTCTGGTTCGGGTCGCCGACGACGCAGACGTCGGCCCGGCCGCCGAGCCAGGCGTCGAGCAGCCGCTGCTGGAGCGGGTTGACGTCCTGGTACTCGTCGACGACGAAGTGCCGGTACTGGGCGCGGATCTGGCGGGAGACCTGCGGGTGCTCCTCCAGCGCGTAGGCCGTGACCAGCAGCAGGTCCTCGAAGTCCAGCGCGCCGTCGCGCTGCTTGGCCGCCTCGTAGGAGGCGTAGACCTGCGCCACGGCGGCGGCCTCGAACGGCGGTTCCCGGCCGGCGGCCTTCGCCCTGGCCGGGTAGTCCTCGGGCGTCGCCAGCGTCGTCTTGGCCCACTCGATCTCGCTGGCGAGGTCGCGCAGGCTCGTCCGGTCGGTGGTGAGCCGCGCGCGGGCCGCGGCGTTCCCGACCACCCGCAGCTTGTTCTCGATCAGCGGCGGCATGGGGCCGCCGAGCACCTGCGGCGCGAAGTAGCGCAGCTGCCGCATCGCCGCGGCGTGGAAGGTCCGCGCCTGCACGCCGCCGACCCCGAGGGACGCCAGCCGGGTGCGCAGCTCCCCCGCCGCCCGCGCGGTGAACGTGACCGCCAGGACCGTCTCGGGAGCGAAGGCGCCGACGTGCACGCCGTAGGCGATGCGGTGGGTGATGGTCCGGGTCTTGCCGGTGCCCGCACCGGCGAGGATGCAGACCGGACCGCTCACCGCCGAGGCCGCGGCCCGCTGCTCGTCGTCCAGTCCGGCGAGGACCGCCTCGCCGCCCCGCTCTCCCGCGCTCACCCCCCGATACTCCCAGTCGGCACCGACGGTCCGGGGAAGCATCCCCGGGCCCGTGGTGTTGCCCGGTCGGGACAGCGGAACCGTCCCGGACCCGAACCACAGCACTGGGAGGACCCCTCGATGAGCGCCGCGACCGCCGCCGTGACGATGTACACCACCACCTGGTGCGGCTACTGCAACCGGCTGAAGAAGCTGATGCAGCGCGAGGGCATCGAGTTCGTCGAGGTCGACATCGAGGTGACCGAGGGCGCCGCGGACGTCGTCATGGCGGCCAACGGCGGCAACCGGACGGTGCCGACCCTGGTCTTCGCCGACGGTGTGGCGCTGACCAACCCGAGCCTGGACCAGGTCAAGGCCCAGCTGGCGCAGCTGCCCGGCGCCTGAGCCGCGGCCGGCGGGCCGCCGCGGCACGTACCCGTCGGCATCTCCCGGCAACGCCCCCGCACGGGGCATGATCGGGGACCGACGGACCGCACCGGGCGGCCCGCACCCGGGAACGGCCGGTTCTCCTCGGAGGTCGAAGACGTGAGCACCCCCGAGCACCCGCACGGTGCTCCCGGCTGCTGCCCGGGGACCGCTGGTCCCCCGGGGGTGACGGTCGTGCGCACCGCCCGCGGCTGGTCCGTGGTCGCGCCCGGGTCGGTCACGGACGTGCACGACCTCCTCGAGGGGCTGTCGCTCGCCGACCTGCTGGCCGAGGCCACCGGGTCGACGCCCGAGCCGGACCGGACCACCCGCCGCGCCGCCCGCGGTCCGGCGGCGGTGGACGCCGGCGGCGACGTCGACCCGCGGGACGCGCGGGTGGCCACGCTGGAGCGCACGGTCGCCCAGCTGGAGCACGCCCTCGCCGCCCGCGTCTCCACGGAGCGCGCGATCGGCGTCCTCGCCGAGCGGCACGGCACCACCCCGCGCTCGGCGTTCGAGCTGCTGCGCGGCGAGGCCCGCAGCACCGGGCGGCCCGTGCACGAGCTCGCCCGCGCCGTCCTGCAGCCGCTCGACGAGCGTCCGGTGGTCCCGCTGACCGCCGTCGCGCCGTCCCCGGAGCCCGTCGCGGCAGCCGAGGTGCCGCTGCCGCCCGCCCCGCGGATGCCCGGCAGCCGCCGGTCCCGCAGCCGTGCGGGCGCCGTGGTGACAGGGGACGACCGCTCCTGACCCGCCCCGAACCGCTCGGGCCCGACGTGCTGGCCGACCGGCTGGCCGGGCTGCTCGCCGCGCTCCCGGCGGAGCCCGGCGCGACGGCCCTGCGCGTCGCCGTCGACGGCCCCGACGTCGCCGACCCGGGCGGACTGGCGGGCGCGGTGGCCGAGCGGCTCCCCGTGCTCGGCCGGCCGGCCGTGGTCGTGCCCGCCGAGGGCTTCTTCCGGCCCGCGTCGCTGCGGCTGGAGCACGGCCGCACCGACCCCGACGCCCGGTACACCGACTGGCTCGACGCCGGCGCCCTGGCCCGCGAGGTGCTGGACCCGCTCGGCCCCGGCGGGAGCGGCGAGTACCTGCCGGTGCTGTGGGACCTCGCCCGCAACCGGGCCGCCCGGGTGCCGCGCCGTCCGCTGCCGGGAGGCGGGGCGCTGCTGGTGCCGGGCGCCTTCCTGCAGGGCATGGGGCTGGCCTTCGACGCCGTCGTCCACCTCCGCGTCGCCCCGGCGGCACGCCGCCGCCGGACCCCGGCCGAGGACGCGTGGCAGCTGCCTGCCTACGACCGGTACGACGACGAGGTCGACCCCGCCGGCCTGGCCGACGCGGTGGTGCTGGCCGACTCCCCCGACCACCCGGCGCTGGTCCTGCAGGGGCGGTTCACCTAGGGGACGCCGTCACAGCTCGCCGGCGACCCAGCGGTCGATGAGGTTCCGCGCGATCGACACCGGCGGCGGCAGGATCTGCGGACCCTCCCCCGAGCGCAGCTCGTCGCGGGAGAACCAGCGGGCCTCCTCGATCTCGGTCGGGTCCAGCCGCAGCGCCTGGTCGCCCTCCACACGGGCGGTGAAGCCCAGCATCAGCGACTGCGGGAACGGCCAGGGCTGGCTGGTGACGTAGCGGACGTCGGTCACCTGCACGCCGACCTCCTCGAACACCTCCCGGGCCACCGCACCCTCGGCGGACTCCCCCGGCTCGACGAACCCGGCCAGGACCGAGAACCGCCCCGGCGGCCACACGGCCTGGCGGCCCAGCACGCAGCGGTCGCCGCCGTCGTGCACGAGCATGATCACGGCCGGGTCGGTGCGCGGGAACAGCTCGGCGCCGGTGACCGGGTCGCGCTGCACCCAGCCGGCCTTCTCGATGGTGGTGGCGGCGCCGGACAGCGGGCTGAACCGGGCGCGGGCGTGCCACTCGAGGATGCCGATGGCCTGCGCGAGGAGCCCCGCCTCGAGGTCGTCGAGGTCGGCGCCGAGCTCGCGCAGGTCGTGCCAGCCGTCGACGTCCCGCCCGTTGACCGTCAATGCCCGCTCACCGCGCACGGCGGCGTAGGGGACGTCGTCGGCCTCGCCGAGGTAGACGGCACCCGTCGGCAGGGCGGCTTGCTCGTCCCACACCAGCCGGGGGCTCCCGGACCCGCGGCTCACCGGGACGGTGCCGCGCGGGTCGACCGTCAGCACCCGGACGGGCCGGCCGCCGGTGGGACCGGGCAGCGAGCGGGCCAGGTGCGCGCGGTCGTGCGCGGAGCGCGACAGGACCGGCACGAGGCCGGTGGTCGCGCGGTCGTCGTCGCCCCAGGCGTCCCGCGGGGGGTTGTCCGCCGGGGTGCTCCCGCCGTCCGGGACGCTCACGCCTCGCCCGTCGTCTGCTCCACCGTCTCGCTGACCACGACCGGCCCCAGGGCCCGCAGCGGCTCGGCGATCTGCCCGGCGTCGCCGACGACGACCGCGGTCAGCGCGTCCGGCGCCAGGTACCGGCGGGCGGCCTCCTGCACCTCGTCGACGGTGACGGCGGCCAGCGCCCGCTGGTGCTCGGCCAGCCAACCCGGTTCCAGGCCCGCCCCGATGAGGGCGGAGAGCGTGCTGGCCAGGCCGGCGTGCGTGGCCGTGGACAGCGCCATGGACCCGAGCACGTAGCGGCGGGCGCCGTCGAGCTCCGCCTCGGTCACCGGCAGCAGCGCCATCCGGCCCAGCTCGTAGAGCGTCTCGAGCAGGGCCGGCCCGGTGACCTCGGTGGCGACGTCGGCCTCGACGACGAAGGACGAGGCCGCGGCGAGGTGGTCGACGGAGCTGCGCGGGCTGTAGGTGTAGCCGCGCCGCTCGCGGATGTTCTCCACCAGACGCGAGGAGAAGTAGCCGCCGAAGACCATGTTGGCCAACCGGACGGCGGGCAGGTCGGCGTCGGTGCGGCGCGGAGCCGGCCCGCCGAGGCGCAGGTTGGACTGCACCGCGCCGGGCCGGTCGACCACCTGCAGCTCGGGGACCCGCTGCTCGGCCACCGGCGGCGCGACCACGGCGCTGCCCTCTCCGGTCCAGCCGGCGAGCGCGGCGGCGGCGGCGTCGACGGCCCCGGCGGGGTCGACGTCACCGACGAGGACGAGCGTGCTGCCGGCCGGGACGATCCGGTCGCGGTGCAGCTTGCGCAGCGCGGTGGCCCGGACCAGCGCCACCTGCTCGGCGGCCGGCAGCTGCAGGGCGTACGGGTGCGCGCCGTAGCGCCGCTCGGCCAGCGCGGTGCGGGCGATGACGCCGGGCTGCGACCGGGCGATGGCGATCCGCTCGGCGACACGGGCGCGCTCGGCCTCGACCTGGGCGTTCGGGTAGGTCGCCGAGGTGAGCAGCTCCGCGAGGACGCCGAGGACCGGTGCCAGCCCGTCGGTGGGCAGGGTGGTGGAGAACAGCACCCGGTCGGGGTCGGTGGAGACCGCGAGCTCGCCGCCGTGGGCCTGCACCAGCTGGGCGATCTCGGTCTGGTCGTGCTGCTCGGTGCCGAGGAGGACGGCGCCGGCGAGCACCGAGGCCCGGGCGCCGTGCTGGGCCGCGGCGCGCGCCGTCCCGGCGGCGAAGGGCACCCGCAGGCGCAGCTCCACCAGGGGCACGCCCGGCCGGGGGACGACGACCACGCGGAGCCCGTTGGGCAGGGTCTGCTCGGTGACCGCCAGCTCCGGCTGCGGGCGCGGCTCCCCCAGCGGCGGGACCAGGTCGAGGTCGAGCACCGGTGCACTCATCGCTTGCCTCCCGTGGCCTGGAGCTCGAGGACGGCGACGGTGCCCGGATCGAGCCCGCGGGCGGCGGTCTGCACCTGGTCGGGGGTGACTGCGGCCAGGCGCGCGGCGAACTCGCCGGCGAGTTCGGCACGGCCGTGGATCAGCTCCGAGGCCGCGAACTCCAGGGTGCGGCCCAGGACGCTGTCGGCCTGGCGCAGCAGCTGCGCCTCGGCCCGGGCCTGCACGCGGGCGAGCTCCTCGACCTCGACGCCCTGCCGGGCCACCGTGGCGATCTCCTCGTGCACCGCGCCGACGACGGCGTCCACCGGGACGGCGGCCGGGTGGTGCACCTGGGTGGTGAGCAGCGTGGCGTCGCGGACGTCGAACGGGTCGCCGAACAGCCCGACGTAGCTGCTCTGGGCGACGGCGAGCGACTCGTCGTGGACCAGCCGGCGCTCCAGCCGGGAGGCGTCGCCCTCGCTCAGCAGCTCGGCGAGCAGCACGGTGCCGAGGTAGGTGTCGAGGTCGCCGACCGGGTCGGGCACCCGCCAGCCGAGCGCGACCGCGGGCGCGGGCGCGAGGCGGTCCTCGACGACGGCGGAGCGGACCGCGGTCGGCGAGGGCTCCCCCGTCGCCGGGGTGGCCGGCACGTCGCGGGCGTCGACGGCGCCGAACCAGCGGCGCACCAGCCGCTCGGTCTCGGCGACGTCGAGGTCGCCGCCGACGCACAGCACCGCGTTGCCCGGCGCGTAGTACTTGTGGAAGAAGTCCGCGGCGTCGTCGACGGTGGAGGACTCCAGATCCACGAACGAGCCGTAGCCGTCGTGGGTGTTGGCGAAGCTCTCGAAGGCCACCGGCGGCAGCTGCAGCCAGGGGAAGGCGCCGTAGGGCCGGTTGAGCACGTTGACCCGGATCTCCTCCTTGACCACGTCGATCTGGTTGCGGAGGTTCTCGGCGGTGATCGCCGGGGCGGCCATGCGGTCGGCCTCGAGGAACAGGGCCCGCTCGAGCGCCTCGGCGGGGAGCGCCTCGTAGTAGTTCGTGTAGTCCTGGTGCGTCGACCCGTTGAAGGTGCCGCCGGCGGCCTGGACCAGCCGGGCGTGCTCCATCTTCGGGACGTGCGCCGAGCCCTGGAACATCAGGTGCTCGAAGAGGTGGGCGAATCCGGTGCGGCCCTCGGGCTCGTTGCGCATGCCGACGTCGTAGAAGACGGTCACGGCCACGACCGGCACGCTGCGGTCGGGCGCCAGGACGACCCGCAGGCCGTTGTCCAGGCGGAAGCGCTCCACCGGGTGCCGGATGGTCAGGTCGGCCCCAGCTGCTGTCACGACCCGACCCTAACCGCGATGATCGCGGCGCGTCAGAGCACGTCGACCGAGGCCACGACCTGGTCGATGACGCCGTACAGCTCGGCGTGGGTGTTCGGGATCGAGAGGTAGAGCAGCGCGGGCTGGGCACGACCGACGTCGACCAGCAGCAGCGCGGCGCGCTCGCCGCTGGCGTCGTAGCCCGGCACCTCCCAGGTGAGCCGGAACTCGATCAGGTGCGCGGGGGCGCCGTCGACGGTGAGGGCCTCGTCCCGCAGCACCTCCTGCTGGTTGGGCGCCGGGTAGTAGTTGGTCCGCGCGCGGTCCGCCACCTGCTGCACCGTGGCCTGGAGGCTGCCCGGCCCGGCGTAGCCGAACTCCGGCGCCAGCGGGCCCGACGTGCACTGCGCGATGAAGACGCCGTCGGGCGTCTGGTCCTGAGTGACGAAGTACTGGCCGGCGGTCTCGGTGGTCTCGATCATCGGGAGCAGGTCCCACTCCGACCAGCCGTCACCGAGGTAGGGGTAGGCGATCCCCGCGGCCTCGTCGACGATCCGCACCGTGCCGGGCGGGAAGGCGTTGCCCGACGGCCCCGCCGGGCCGCCGCTCGGCCCCGCCGCCTCGCCCGGGTCCCCGCCACCGCCCTTGCCGACCAGCAGCCCGAGGACGACGACGAGCACCACCGCGAGCACGCCCAGCCCGATCCCCCACGCGAGGCGACCGCGCCGGGGCGGCGGGGCGCCGACCGGCTGGTGGGTGACCGGCCGGGCCGGGGCGAGGGTGGGCGCGGCACCGGCCGCCGCCTGCACCGCGACCCCGGGACCGGCGGGGGTCGTGACGTCGGACCAGGACAGGCCGTTCCACCAGCGGACCATGCCGGGGGTGCCGTCGGGGTCGGGGTACCAGCCCGCGGGCGCGGAGGGCTCGCCAGGTCCGGTCACGCGCTCAGGGTAGGAGATCAGATCCCCCGGTCGGCGTTGTTCGCCCACCAGCTGGCGAAGTCGCCGAGGTCGTCCACGTCGCCGCCCGGCACGGAGACCTCGCCGCGGATGCCCAGGTCGTCCCACGCCCACACGAGCACCGCGTCGTTGCTCGCCTCGTCGACGTAGCAGGCGACGGTGCCGTAGACGGTCCCCTCGAAGTCGCTCACCACCTCGTACCCGTCGGGAGTGTCCTCCGACCCGCACTGGGACAGGCTCGACTCGAACTCGGGCAGACCCAGGCGGTCGATCGTCGCGGCCAGCCTCTCCCCCGCCGCGTCGTCCTCGACCACCGTGTACGTGCCGGCCGGCAGGGCCGCGTCCGGCGAGCCGTCCGGGCAGGAGAGCCGGCGCAGCTCGCCGCCGGACGGCTCCTGCGTCGTGCAGTCCTCGGGAGCGAGCTCACCGGGCAGCGCCAGGGCGAGCAGCCGGTCGGAGACGGCCGTCACGCCGTCGTCGGCCGAGTCCGCCCGCTGAGCCAGGACGACGGCGACGACGGCGAGCGCCAGCGTGGCCACGGTCAGGAGGGCGACCAGCACCCACGGCAGCCGCCTCCTGCGCGGAGCGGGCGCGCCCGGGGCGACAGCGCCCACCACGGTGGGCGGTGCGCCGGCTCCGAGCTGCTGGCGGGTGGCCGGCCGGTCGCCGTCCCAGGCGAGCGGGGCGACGGCGGTGCGGTTCCCGTCCGGCTGCGGGACCGGCACCCCGCTGCCGGCGAGCGCCTGGCGGGCCGCGGCAGCCAGGGCGCCCGCGGACTGCCAGCGCTGCTCGCGGTCCTTGGCCAGGCCGCGCAGCACGACGGCGTCGAGGGCCGGCGGCAGGCCCGGCCGGACCACCGACGGGGCCGGCGGCTGCTCGTTGAGGTGCGCGTACATCAGGCCCACGGGGTCGCCGGGGGCGAAGGGGCGACGCCCGGTGAGCAGCTCGAACAGCAGGCAGGCCAGCGAGTAGACGTCCGCGCGGCCGTCCAGCGGAGAGCCGCTGAAGCGCTCCGGCGCCATGTACTCGGTGCTGCCGATGGCCAGCCCGGTGCCGGTGAGGGCCGGTCCGGTGCCCTCGTCCGCGGCGGCCCGGGCGATGCCGAAGTCGGCGAGGTAGGCGAAGTCCTCCCCGGGCGCGGAGCTCGCGAGGTCCCGGCCGTCGGCCCGCGCGACGAGCAGCACGTTGGAGGGCTTCACGTCGCGGTGCACCAGGCCGCCGGCGTGGGCGGCGTCCAGTGCCCGGGCGACCTGGCCGACGAGGTCCACGGCACGGGCCGGCACCAGCGGACCGGAGCGGGCGAGCAGGGAGGCGAGGTCCTCGCCCTCGACGAGCCGCATGTCGAGGAACAGCTGACCGTCGATCTCGCCGTAGCGGTGGATCGGGACGACGTGCGGTTCGTTGAGCCGGGCGGCGATCTGCGCCTCGCGGCGGAACCGCTCGCGGTAGTTCTCGTCGGCGGCCAGCTCGCCGGGCAGCAGCTTGAGCGCGACGTCGCGCTGGTGCTCGGCGTCGTGCGCCCGGAGCACCTGGCCCATGCCGCCGCGGCCGAGCACGCCGAGGACCCGGTAGGGGCCGAAGTGGAAGGACCCCTCGCCTCCCGCCCCTCGCGAGCTCGCGGCGGGCCCCTGCGAGGGGCCGTGCTCGTGCGGGGTGCTCACCGGCGCGGCACCGTGGCGAGCTCGCGCCAGAGGTGTGCCGCCGCCTCGGCGCCCCGGTACAGCATCGGCAGCAGGACGCGCTCGTTCGGCGAGTGGATGCGGTCGGTCGGCAGGCCGGCGCCGAGGAACAGCAACGGGGCGCCCAACACGTCGACCAGGTCGGCCTCCGGGCCGCTGCCGCCCTCACGCGTGAACAGCACGTCGGCCGGGTCCCGGTCGAACGCCTGCCCGATGGCGGCCAGCAGTGCCGACATGGCCGGGGAGTCCAGGTCGCTGGCGCACGGCGAGACCCCGCCGGGCGGGGTGTGCACCTCGGCGACGATGCCCTCGGGCAGGTGCCGGTCGACCCAGGCGCGGACCTGCGCGGCGACGTCCTCCGGGCGCTGGTCGGCGACCAGCCGGAAGGTCAGCTTGGCGTGCGCCTCCGCCGGGATGATCGTCTTGTGGCCGGGGCCGGTGTAGCCGCCCCACATGCCGTTGACCTCGGCGGTCGGCCGGGCGCCGATCCGCTCCAGGGTGCTGAAGCCGGCCTCGCCGGCCGTCGCACGGGAGGCCGCCGGCCCGGCCAGCCAGGCGTGCTCGTCGAAGGGCACCCGGGACATGAGCTCGCGCTCGCGGTCCGACAGCGGGCGGACGGCGTCGTAGAAGCCGGGCAGCGTGACCCGGCCCTGCTCGTCGTGCAGCGCGGCGATCAGCTCCGCCATCGCGTGCAGCGGGTTGGGCACGCCTCCACCGAAGGAGCCGGAGTGGAGGTCGACGGCCGGACCGCGGAGGGTGATCTCGGCGTCGGCCAGGCCGCGCATGCCGACGACGGCGCTGGGCACGTCGGGGGCGACCATCCCGGTGTCGCTGACGACGACGACGTCGCAGGCCAGCCGGTCGGCGCGCTCGCGCAGCAGGTCGGCGAAGTGCGGGGAGCCGGACTCCTCCTCGCCCTCGACCAGCAGCTTGACGGTGACGGCGGGGGTGTCGCGGCCGGTGGCGGCGAGGTGGGCGCGCAGGCCGAGGAGGTGGAAGGCGACGTTGCCCTTGTCGTCGATGGCGCCGCGGGCGTGCAGCTCCGGCCCGTCGGCCGCCTCGACGACGGTCGGCTCGAACGGCGGGTGCTCCCAGAGCTCGACCGGGTCGACCGGCTGCACGTCGTGGTGGCCGTAGACGAGCGCGACCGGTGCGCCGGCGTCGGCCGAGGGCCACTCGGCGTAGACGGCCGGGGCGCCCGGGGTCGGCCAGATCTCCACGGTCGGGAAGCCGGTGCGCCGCAGCGCGTCGGCGAGCCACTCGGCGCTGCGGACGACGTCGTCGGCGTGCGCGGGGTCGGCGGAGATCGAGGGGATGCGCAGCCACGCCTCGAGGTCGGCGTGCAGCTCGTCGAGGTGGGCGTGCACGAACGCACGTTCGGGGCTCGTCACGCCGACGACGGTAACGGGGGCGCCCGGCTAGCGTGCCCCCATGACCGCCAGCCTGGAGCGCGTGGACGTCGGCGACCTCACCTTCGACGTGCGGGCCGACGGCCCCGAGGACGGCCGGCCGGTGCTGCTGCTGCACGGCTTCCCGGAGACGTCGCTGTCCTGGGCCGCGGTGACGCCGCTGCTCACCTCGGCCGGGCTGCGCACCTACGCCGTCGACCAGCTGGGCTACTCCCCCGGCGCCCGCCCCGCCGAGGTCGAGGCCTACGCGATGACCAACATCGCGCAGGTGACCGCCGACCTGATGACGGCGCTGGACGCGCCGGTGGCCGACGTCGTCGGGCACGACTGGGGCGCGAACGCCGCGTGGGCGCTGGCCGCCTGGCACGGCGACCGCGTGCGGTCGCTGACCGCGGTCTCGGTGCCGCACCCGACCGCGTTCACCGCGGCCTTCCGCAGCGACCCCGAGCAGAAGGAGCGGTCGGGCTACATCCGGCTGTTCTGGCAGGAGGGCAAGGCCGAGGAGGTGCTGCTGGCCGACGACGCGCGCCGGCTGCGGCGGATGTTCGGCGGCGTGGTGCCCGAGGAGGCGGTCGACGAGTACGTGGCGGTGCTGTCGGCGCCGGGCGCGCTGACCGCGGCGCTCAACTGGTACCGCGCGATGAGCTCCTCGACGCCGGTGGACGACGTCGCGGTGCCGACGACGTACGTGTGGAGCGACGGCGACGTGGCGATCGGCCGCATCGCCGCCGAGGGCTGCGCGGAGTACGTGACCGCCGACTACCGCTTCGTGGAGATCCCCGGCGTCAGCCACTGGATCCCCGAGGAGGCGCCGGAGGCCCTCGCCCGCGCGATCCTGGACCGCATCGCGTCGACGTGAGCGTCGAGCTCCGGGTCCCGATCGACGCGGACGCCGACGCGTGGACGGAGCTGTTCGACGACCCGGTGGTGATGCGGTACGTCGGCACCGGAGAGGTCCGGGACCGGGGCTGGTACCGCGGCTTCGTCCGGCGTCAGCAGGAGCTGGCCGGGTCGACGGGCCTGTGCCTGTGCACCGTGCTGGTCGACGGCGAGGTGGCCGGCTTCGCCGGGATCCAGCCCTGGGCCCACCCGTGGGGTCCGACCGGCGAGCTCGAGATCGGCTGGCGGCTCGGACGCCGGTTCTGGGGCCGGGGTACCGCGACCGCCGCGGCGCGCCTGGTGCTCGGCCGGGCGCGGGAGCTGCGGGTGCGGCACGTCGTCGCCCTGATCCACGCGGAGAACGCGGCGTCCCTGGCGGTGGCCGGGAAGGTGGGTCTCGGCGAGGAGGCGGTGCTCCGCGCACCGCACGGAGCACCGGTCCTCCAGTACGGCGCGACGCTCGCCGGCTGACCTAGGCGGTGCCCTCCACCAGAGCCAGGAGCCCGGCCTCGTCGAGCAGGTCGACGGGGCGGACGGTCAGGTTCGCCGCGACGTGGTGGAAGCCGGCGCTGACCTGCTCGACCGGCACCCCGGCCAGGCGCGACCAGCCGAGCCGATAGGCGGCGAGCTGCACGCCGGCGGCGGCCAGCTCGGCGCCCCTCGGCGGCGGGCCGGTCTTCCAGTCGACGACCTCGAACCGGCCCTGCTCGTCGGCGAACACCGCGTCGATCCGCCCGCGCAGGGTCAGCGGACCCAGCGGCGTCTCGAAGGGCACCTCGACCTCGACCGGCTGGCGCTCGGCCCACTCGCTGGCGAGGAAGGCCTCCTGCAGGTCGGCCAGCGAGCTGTCCGGCACCGCCAGCTCGTCACCGGAGCCGGGCAGCTCGTCGAGGTCGAGCAGCCGGGAGGCGCCGAACCGCTCCTCCAGCCAGGCGTGGAAGGCGGTGCCACGACGGGCCTGCGGTGCGGGCGCAGCCGGCATCGGGCGGCGCAGCCGGCGGGCGAGTTCCGCTGGGTCCCGACGCAGCGTGACCAGCGCCGACACCGACAGGTGCGAGGGCAGCGGCACCTCCACCTGCGGCCGGTCGGTGCGGTGACGCTCGCGCAGCAGCAGGTCCGCGTCCCGGATCCACGAGTCGACCAGCTCGTCGTCGGTGCCGAGCCGGTCGGCGTCCAGCGGGTGCGGCTGGGACGCGTCGACCAGCTGGGCCGCGGCGGTCAGGGCCCGGCGGCGGTGCTCCGACAGCGGATCGGCCGGCCAGACGCCGACCGGCCACTCCTCCAGCGCGGGGTTGGTCGCCCCGTCGGCCGGCGGCTCGGCCCAGTGCACGACCACGCCGGCGCCCGCGGCGCAGGCCCGGCGGGCGGTGTCGAGCAGCACCGAGGGCCCGCACGGCTTCACGCCGTCGCGCCACCAGCTGCCGGAGCACACCAGCAGGTGCCGGGCGCGGGTGACCGCGACGTAGCCGATGCGGATCTCCTCGGCGAGGCCGAACTCCTTCCACTCGGCCACGTAGTCCTCGAGCGCGGCCCGGACGACGGCCTGGTCACCGGAGCCCGGCACCGGCAGCTTGAGCCGGGGCAGCTCCTCGCGGTCGGTGAGCCGCAGGTCGACCGGCATCGAGCCGGGGTCCTTCACCCAGGAGTCGCTGCTGTCGGTCCGCGCGGGGAACTGGTCGGCGGTCATGCCGGGCACGGCCACGACGTCCCACTCCAGCCCCTTCGCCGAGTGCCCGGTGAGCAGCTGCACCGCCTCCGGGTTGACCGCGACCTCCCCGGGCTCGAGCCCGCGCTCGCGCTCGTCGGCGTCGCGCAGGTAGCCGAGGAACGCCGGCAGCGAGGGCAGCTCGGCCAGCTCGGTGAACTCGGCGGCGACGGCGTGCAGCGCGTCGAGGTGCGCGCGGGCGCCGGCGGGGCTGACGCCGGGCGCGCTGGCCAGCTCGGTCTCCAGGCCGAGGGTGCGGGCCACCTCGTCGACCAGATCGGGCAGCGCGTCGCCGAGACGCCCGCGCAGGCGGTCGAGCTCCGCACCCAGCCGGCGCAGCCGCCGCCAGGCCGCGGTCGAGTACGCCGAGGCGTCCCCGAGGTCGTCGAGGGCCTCGATGATGCTGCCGCGCTCGGTGGGCGGCTCCGGCGCCGTGCCGTCGGCCGGACGCTCGGGCCTCCGGGCGTGCACCAGCGCCCGGGCGCGGGCCTCCAGCGCGGCGAGGTCGCGCGGGCCGATCCGCCACCGGGCGCCGGTGAGCAGCCGGCCGAGCGCGTCCCCGGCGGTGGGGTCGACGAGCACGGTCAGCGTGGCGACGACGTCGGAGACCTCGGGCACCTCGAGCAGCCCGCCGAGGCCGACGATCTCCACCGGGAGCTCGCGCTCGCGCAGCGCCGTGGCGATGGCGGCCAGCTGCTTGCGGGTGCGCACGAGCACCGCGACGGTCGGCCGGCCGCCGTCCCGACGGGGCGGGAACTGCGGATCGGTGCCGTGCCAGCAGGCGGCCAGCCGGTCGGCCAGGGCCGCGTTCTCCTCGGCCACCGTCTCGTACAGCCCGACGGTCACCGCGCCCCGACCGGCGGTCGGCGCGGGCGACAGGTCCGGCAGCTCCTGCGGAGGCGGTGGCAGCAGCCCGGAGACGGCGTTGGCGATGGCGAGCACCGAGTCGTCGTTGCGCCAGCTGGTGGCCAGGGTGAGCCGCTGCGCCGGCTTCCCGCGCGAGCCGGGGAAGGTGCGGGCGAAGCGCTCGATGGTCCCGGCCGACGCGCCCCGCCAGCCGTAGATCGACTGCCGGGGGTCGCCCACCGCCAGCACCGGGTGCCCGGTGGTCCGGCCGAACAGCGCCTCGAGCATCCGGAGCTGACCGACGCTGGTGTCCTGGTACTCGTCGAGCAGCACCACCTGCCAGCGGGTCCGCTCGCGCCGGCCGACCTCGGGGGCGGCGACGGCGATCCGGGCGGCGTGGCTGACCTGGTCGGCGTAGTCGATGGCGCCGGCCGCGCGCTTGCGGGCCTCGAACGCCTCGACCAGCGGGAGCAGCGCCACCCGGGCCCGCTGCCGGGTGAGCATCTCCAGCACCGGCGCGTAGGGCCCCTTCTTGCGGGGCGCGTCGGGATAGCCGCCGATCTGGTGCTCCAGCTTCGTCGTCCACGCGCGCAGGGCGGCCGGGGAGACGTCGTGCTCGCCGAGCTCGGCGGCGAGCGCCAGCACGTCCTCGACGGTGGAGACCAGCCCGAGCGGGACGTCGTCCATGTCGCCGGTGTAGCCGGTGACGACGGTGGCGGCCTGGCCCCAGCACATCGCCGGGCCGAGGACGCCGGCGCCGGGCTCCACACCGATCCGCAGGCCGTGCTCGGCGACGAGCGCGGCGGCGTAACCGTGGTAGGTCGAGACGGTCGGCATCGCGACGGCCAGGCGCTCGCGCAGCTCCGGCTCGGTCTCCGGGTGCCGCGCCAGGGCGCCGAGCCGCAGCCGGATGCGCTCGTTGAGCTCGCTGGCGGCCTTGCGGGTGAAGGTGAGCCCGAGGATCGCCTCCGGCTCGACGACCCGGTTGGCGACCAGCCACGACACCCGCGCGGCCATGGTCTCGGTCTTGCCCGACCCGGCGCCGGCCACCACGACGAGCGGACGGTCGGCGGGGGCGGCGACGACACGCGCCTGCTCCGGCGAGGGCGCGTAGGACAGCCCGCAGCGGGCGGCGACCTCGGCCGGGTCGAGCAGCCGCCGCGGCGCGGGTGCCGGCTCCGGAGCCCCACCGAACAGGTCGTCGAAGCTCAGCTGTTCCTCGGTGGCGGGCTGCCGGGGGCTCACGCGGTCACCTGCCGGCCGCGCTCGTGCAGCGGGCAGGTGCGGCGGGCGGGGCACCGGGAGCAGTGTGACCCGGTGCGCACCTCGAAGGTCGCCGCACCCATCCCCTCGCCCACCTCGGCGATCAGCTCGCCGGCCCAGGTCTGCTCGACCGGCACGTCGGCCGGCAGCGGCTGCTGGTGCTGCTCCTTGGCCTTGGCGCCGGTGCCGACCTGCAGCAGCGCCGCGCCACCGGGCTGGCTGCCGTGGTCACCGAAGGCCCCCTGCGCGATGGCGACCTGGTAGGCGGCGAGCTGGCCGTGCGTCTCGATCTCGCGCGGGGCGCTCTTGCCGGTCTTGAGGTCGACGACGACCAGCCGGCCCTGCGCGTCGCGCTCCAGCCGGTCCACCTGGCCGCGGATCCGCGCCCGGCCGAGGACGACGTCGAAGTCCGCCTCCGCCTCGATCAGCTCCCGGCTGTTCGCGGCGTGCCAGCGCAGGAACCGGTCGAGCATGTCGTGCGCGGCGACGCGCTGCCGCTGGTCGGACCACCCCGGACCGAGGTCGAGGAGGTCGAGCTCGGCGGCCAGCGCCTCCTTCGCCTCCGCGGGCGGCAGGCCGTCGGCCACCTTCTGGGCGACGGCGTGCACCGCCGTCCCCACCGTGCGGGTGGCGTCCGGCGAGGCCTCGGCGCCGACGGCGCCGAGCACCCAGCGCAGCGGGCAGCGCTGGAAGGTCTCGATCGCCGAGGGCCGGACCCGCACGGTCAGCTCCTCGGGCACCAGCGGGGCGTCGTCGGACAGCGGCGCCAGCCCCCACCAGTCGTCCGGGGAGGCGCCGGGCACGCCCTCGTCGGCCAGCCGGCGCAGCACCGCGGCGGCCGCCGACCGGCGGGCCGGCGGGGTCTGCGGATCGGAGACCGACCGGCGCAGCTCGGCCACCAGCGCGGGGAGGGTGAGCGAGCGGGGCAGCGTGGTCAGCGGGCGGCCGTCGGGCGGGGGCGGCGTCACGAGGTCGAGGAAGCGGGAGGCGGTCGCTCCGGCGTCGGCGCCGTCGAGCGCACCCTCCACCGCGGTGACGACGAGCCGGCGGCGGGCGCGGGTGCAGGCGACGTAGAACAACCGCCGCTCCTCGGCCAAGGCGAGGGTGCGGCGGTCGACCGCGGCACCGTCGATGCCGGCCGCCCGCTCCACCAGCAGCTCGGTGCCCAGCAGCGAGCCCCGGTCGCTCAGGTTGGGCCACAGGCCCTCCTGCACGCCGGCGACGCAGACCACGTCCCACTCCAGACCCTTGCTGGCGTGCGCGGTGAGCACACGGACAGCGTCGGGGGTGGCGGCCCGGGCGGCGCCCGTGTCGCCGGGGAGCTCCTGGGCGGCGAGGTGCTCGACGAAGGCGCGCACGTCGGCCGACGGCAGGCGGTCGACGAAGCCGGCGGCGGCGTCGAACAGCGCCACGACGGCGTCCAGGTCGCGATCGGCCACGGCACCGGCCGCTCCCCCGGCAGCGCTGGCGCGGGCCCACTTCGCGGCCAGGCCGCTGCGCTGCCACATCGCCCACAGCACGTCCTCGGCGGTGCCGCCCATGGCCAGCGCGGCGCGGCCGGCGGCCAGCACCCCGGCCACCCGGGCGGCGGGACGGGCGACGTGCTCGGGCACGTCGGCGAGGAGGAACTCGTCGGTCAGCACGGTGGCCAGCGGCGCACCGCGCTCCGCGGCGTCGATGCCACGGTGGGCCAGCGCGATGCGCACCGCACGCCGGAGGCGGCGCAGGTCGAGCACGGTGGCGCTCCCGAGCGGCGAGGCGAGCAGCGCCTCGGCGGCGGGCTCGTCGAGCGGGAGCTCCCCGTCGGGCACACCGGGGCGGGGCAGCAGCACGGTGAGCGCGCCGAGGAGGGGCGCGACGGCCGGCTGCGCGTGCAGCGGCAGGTCGTCGGCGGAGACCGCGACCGGCACCCCGGCCGAGCCCAGCGCGCGCCGCAGCGGGCCCAACGCGAGCGAGGTCCGCACCACGACCGCCATCTCCGACCACGGGACGCCGTCGAGCAGGTGCGACCGGCGCAGCGTGTCGGCGACGTAGGCGGCCTCGACCGCCGTCGAGCCGAAGACGTGCACCTCACCGGAGCCCGGCGCGGCGCCCGCGCCGGACCCGGGCGCCGTGTCCTGGCCCGGCTGCAGCCGCCGGTGCTCCCACGGCCCGGGCAGCCCCTCGGCCACCCGCCGGCTGATCGCGAGCAGCTCGGCGCCCGACCGCCGGCACACGCCCAGCGACAGCCGCTGGGCGGGCCGCCCGTCGGCGTGCCGGAAGCGCTGCGGGAACTCGACGATCCCGCGCGGCTCGGCGCCGCGGAAGGCGTAGATGGCCTGGTCGGGGTCGCCGACGGCGACGAGGTCGCCGCCGCCGCCGGCCAGCAGCTCGAGCAGCTCGACCTGGGCGGGGTCGGTGTCCTGGTACTCGTCGACGAACAGCCAGCGGGCCCGCTCGCGCTCCTGGCGCAGCAGCTCGGGATCGGCCGCGAGCTCGGCGATGGCGGCGCGGACCAGCTCGGCCGGGTCGTAGCCGGAGGCGTCGCCGCGGCCGGCGGTCGAGAAGGCGGTGACCGCCTCGTACTGCTCCTGGAAGGCCGCGGCGTGCACCCACGCGTCGTGGCCGAGCTCGCGCCCCCAGGCGGCCAGCACGTCGGCGCCGACGCCGCGCTCGGTGGCCCGCAGCAGCAGCTCGCGGAGCTCGGTGCGGAACCCCGCGGTGGCCAGCGCCGGGGTGAGCGAGTCGGGCCAGCGGACGGCGCCCTCCTCCGCGAGGTCGCCGCGGAGCAGCTCGGCTACGACCGCGTCCTGCTCGGCCGCGGTCAGCAGCCGCGGCGGCGCCTCCCCGCGCAGCAGCGCCGCCCGGCGCAGCACGCCGTAGGCGTAGGAGTGGAACGTCCGCGCCAGCGGCTCGCGGATGGTGCGGGCGACGCGGGCGGTGATCCGGGTGCGCAGCTCGGCGGCGGCCTTGCGGCTGAAGGTCAGGACGAGGATCTGCTCGGGGTCGACGCCCGCGTCGATGCGGGCGGCGACGGCCTCGACGATCGTCGTCGTCTTGCCGGTGCCGGGGCCGGCCAGCACCAGCAGCGGCCCGCTCGGGTGGTCGACCACCGCCTGCTGGGTCGGGTCCAGCCGCGGCCGGACCGCCGGCGCCGTCTCCGCCTGCACGAGCCGGTAGACCGGCTCGACGTCCCCCCGTACTGCCACCCCTCCATGGGATCACGGGGGACCGACACTCCCGTGGCGCGTGGGGGAGCCGGGACTCAGCTCCCGAGGAGGTCCCAGGACGCCGCGCCGACGTCGTCGGCCTCCGCGCGGGTGAGCGCGCCGACGTCCACCAGCCGGTCGAGCACGTGCTCCTGCCGCGCGGCCGCGCGCTCGGGGTGCTCCAGCGGGTCGTAGGCGCTCGGGGCCTGCAGCAGTCCGGCCAGCAGGCTGGCCTGCGGCCACGACAGCTGGTCGGGCGCCAGGCCGAAGTAGCCCTCGCTGGCCGCGGTCACGCCGTAGAAGCCGTGCCCGAAGTACGCCGTGTCCAGGTACATGCGCAGCAGCTCCTCCTTGCTCCAGTGCGCGTCGAGCTTCACCGCGAGGACGACGGAACGGACCCGGGCGAGCGCGTCGTTGGCGCCGTCCTCGTAGAGGTTCTTGGCCAGCTGCTGGTCCAGCGTGGAACCGCCCAGGTCCTCGCCGGTCAGCGCACCCCACGGGGCGCGCAGCGCGCCGCGCCAGTCGATGCCGACGTGGTCGGCGAAGCGGCTGTCCTCGGTGGCCAGCACGGCGACGCTCACCCGCTCGGGCAGCTCACCGGTCAGCGGCGGCGCGCCGTGCACGGCCAGCAGCGCGTCGGCCCGGTCGCGGGCGTCGCCCACGCCGGGGGTGGCCAGCCACGCCGCCGCGCCGAGCAGCAGGACGAGCAGCACCCCGCCGAGCCCGGCCGCTGCCATCCTTCGGAGCAGCCGGCGCCCGCGCGAGCGGCGGGCCGGGGCGGGCGGCATGAGCAGGGTCGTGTCCATGCCGGCAGTCCATCTCCGCAGGTCGTCCCGGCGCGTCGGCCTGCGGGACGATCATGGTCGGCGGCGACGTCAGACCACGGGACGACGGCGGGTCAGTCCGGCCAGCCCACGGCGCGCAGGTCGACCCGGCCGCCGCGCACGGGCACGCCCTCCCCCGCGAGGAGCTCGAGCTGGCGCGCGCGCACCGGCTCGGCCGCCGTCCCGTCCGCGCGCAGCACCCGGTACCAGGGCACCGCTCCCCCGCCCTGGCTCAAGGCCCGGGCCACCCTCCGCGGGCCGACGCCGACCAGCCGGCCGATCGCCCCGTAGGTGCTGACCCGGCCCGGCGGGATGGTCTCGACCACGTCGTAGACGGCCTCGTCCACGTCGGCCGGGTCGCGGTCGGGCACCGGTCTCAGCTCCGGCGGCCGTAGCGGGCCAGCACCCGCGCCTGCTCGGAGGCGCCGTCGGACAGCTCCAGCGGCGGGTCGAAGAAGCCGGGCAGACCGTCGTCGGGCAGCCGGTCGGCCAGCACCGCGGCGGCCCCCAGCAGCGCCGGGTCGATCCGCTCGTCGCCACCGGTGGCGCGGGCGAGGTCCCACGCGTGGACGACGAGGTCGGCGGTCAGCTCCTCGACGTACTCCCGCACCGGCGTCGGGCCGCGGGACAGGTGCACCGTGCCGGCCAGGTCGGCGGTCGCGACCGCGGCCAGCGCCTCGTCCGCGACCGCTTCCCAGGCACCGAGCGGGTCGCTCCCGAGCAACGCGGCCGTGCCCGAGGGCACCCGCGCGGCGACGTCGTCGAGGGGTTCGCCGACGAGCAGGCCCGGCACCCAGTGGGCCTCACCCACCAGGTGGGCGACCAGGTCCGCCACCGTCCAGCCGGGGAGCGCGACGTCGTCCCACCGGCCGGCCTCGACGGCGTCGACCCGGTCGGTGAAGGCGTTCTGGGCGCACTGGAACAGCTCGATCAGGGCGGCGTCGTCGGCGGAGGGCACGTCGTCCAGTGAACATGACGAGGGCCCGACCCCCGTGCGGAGATCGGGCCCTCGTGCGGCGCGTCAGTACGTAGGCAGCGCCTTGTCGATGCGGGTCGCCCAGGCGGTGACGCCGCCCTGGACGTGGACGGCGTCCTTGAACCCGGCGTTCTTGATCGCCGCCAGGACCTCCGCGGAGCGGACGCCGGTCTTGCAGTGCAGCACGATCGGCTTGTCCTGCGGCAGCTGCGACAGCGCGCGGCCGGACAGCAGCTCGTCCTTGGGGATGAGCTTCGCGCCGGGGATCGACACGATCTCGTACTCGTTGGGCTCCCGGACGTCGATCAGCTCGAAGTCCTTGCCGGCGTCCATCATGTCCTTGAGCTCGTCGACGGTGATCGTCGCGCCCGCCGCGGCCTCCTGGGCCTCGGTGGAGACGACGCCGCAGAACGTCTCGTAGTCGATGAGGCCGGTGATCGGCTCGCCCTCGGGGTCCTTGCGCACCTTGATCGTGCGGAAGGTCATCTCCAGGGCGTCGTAGACCATCAGCCGGCCGAGCAGCGTCTCGCCGATGCCGGTGATGAGCTTGACCGCCTCGGTGGCCTGGATGGCGCCGATGGTCGCGCAGAGGACGCCGAGCACGCCGCCCTCGGCGCAGCTGGGCACCATGCCGGGCGGCGGGGGCACCGGGTACAGGTCGCGGTAGTTGGGGCCGTGCTCGTTCCAGAAGACCGAGACCTGGCCGTCGAACCGGTAGATCGAGCCCCACACGTACGGCTTGTCGAGCAGGACGCAGGCGTCGTTCACCAGGTAGCGCGTGGCGAAGTTGTCCGTGCCGTCCACGATCAGGTCGTAGTCGCGGAAGATGTCGAGCACGTTGTCGCTGTCCAGCCGCGTCTCGTGCAGGCGGACGTCGACGTAGGGGTTGATCTCCTTGATGGAGTCCCGCGCGCTCTCGGCCTTCGACCGGCCGACGTCGGAGGCGCCGTGGATGATCTGGCGCTGCAGGTTCGACTCGTCGACGGTGTCGAACTCGACGATGCCGAGCGTGCCGACACCGGCGGCCGCGAGGTACATCAGGACCGGCGAGCCGAGGCCACCCGCGCCGACGGCGAGCACCTTGGCGTTCTTCAGCCGCTTCTGCCCGTCCATGCCGACGTCGGGGATGATCAGGTGACGGCTGTACCGGCGGACCTCGTCGATCGACAGGTCGGCGGCGGGCTCCACCAGCGGTGGCAGGGACACGCTTGCTCCTCGGGTTGCGGACCGCGGCTCCTCCCGGAGCCGGCCTTGGTTCGCACAACAGCGTCCCAGGTGCGGTTCTTCCCGCCGCCCACGGGACTCCGCCCGCCCGCTCAGCGCACCCGGCGCAGCACCCCCGAGAGGCGGCGGCGCACCCCGTCGGGGAGGTGTCCGGCGGCGGACCGGGCCGCGGCGGTGACGGTCTCCCGGCCGGCCGGTCGGCGGCCGGCCGGCCATGACGACCAGGTCGCCGTGCGTCCCGGTGGCACGACCGCGGGGTGCGGGATGTGGCTGCCGTACGGGGCCAGCAGGGCACCGACCCGGCTCATCCCGAGGTCGTGGACGGGGGTACTCGCCGGCGTCCTGCGCTCCGACGTGCTCGCCGAGCAGCAGCCCGTCGCGGTGCGAGGAGAGGCGGCCACCTGCCGGGCGTCCGAGTCGTCGGTGACGGAGAGGGACCACACCGACCACGGGCCGAGGCCAGGGGCCGCCGGGACCGGCGCCCGCGGCTCTAGGGGTAGGGCCAGGCGTTCTTGGTGCAGCCCTCGAGACCGAGCGTCTGCTGCTGCATCACGGGGGCCAGCTGCCCCGGCCCCGGGCAGGGCTGGTGGCCGTTGCCGAGCGCGTGCCCGACCTCGTGGTTGACGACGTAGAGGCGGTAGGTGGCGACGTCGCCCTGGTAGTCCGGGACGGCGGTCTCCCACCGGGCCAGGTTGATGACGGCTCGGTCGCCGTACCGGCAGGAGGTGTAGCCCTGGGTGCCGACCCCGGGGCAGTACGTCTCCATGCTGCCCGGGCTGATCAGGCTGACCTTGAAGTCGAAGTCCCCGGCGGCCGCCTCCTCGACGCCGACGCGCTGGAAGGACATCCGGCCCCCGGCGCCCCATCCGCGCGGATCGGCGAGGGTCTGCTCGACCGCGAGGGCGAAGGCCGCCGCGTCGACACCGATGCCGTCCTCGACCTCGACCGCGAAGCGCCGCAGCGGGCCGGTGCCGAACACCGCCGACGTCCCGGGGACGACGGTGACCGTGCCCGCACCCTGCTCGACGTAGGTGGCCTCGGCGACGGTGGTGGGCGTCACGGACGGCACGCCCTCCCCCACGGCCTCGCCGGTGGGAGCGGGCGCGCCCGTCCGCACGGTGTCGGCCGGCCGGTCGGCCGTCGACGCCGCGGCAGGCGGGGTCGCGGGGTCCGTCCCGGTCCCGGTCCCGGTGCGGGCCAGGTCGACGAGGGCCAGCAGCGTGGCGACGGTGAGGATGGGGATGGCGTAGGCACGCCAGCCGTACCGGAGGACGAACCGGCGCACCCGTCCCGGAGGCGGGCCGCCGCGCCGGGTCACCGGCGGACGGCGCTCCTGCGGTCCCCTGACCCCAGGCCGGTCCTCGGGATACCGCACGCCGGGACGGTCGTCGGCCGGCCGCGCACCGGGGCGGGCGGCGACCGGGCGGGGCGGCGAGGGCGGGCGGGGCGGCGGGGGACGGCGGCCCGCGACGGGCGGCACGTCCTGCTCGCGTCCGGTCCGGCGCTGCCCGGCGTCGGCGGCGGGGCGTCGGCTGCCGGACCGGTTCCCGGCCGGCGATCCAGCCGCCACGGCACGCCCTCCCGCGGGTCGTCGGTACGCCGGCCGATTCCGGCCAGGGGCCAGAGTCTCACGATCACCCGCCGCGAGCTGAACCATCGCGCTGCGAGTCGTGACGGCTCAGCCGTGTCCGGTCACCGTGTGTCGCTCGCCTCCGGGACGCCGACCCCGGTGCCGGCCGCTGACGCGGTGTCCTCCGCGAGGGCGAGGACGGCCCGCGCCGTCTCCTCCGGGGCTTCGAGCATCGCGACGTGCCCGACCCCCGGGAGCACCTGCAGCCGGGCATCCGGCACGGCACCGGCCAGGCGCGGGGCGAGCGCCGGGTCGACGAGCCGGTCGCGGTCGCCCCACACCACGAGCGTCGGCACGCGCAGCGAGCGGGCCATGCGCCACGCATTGGCCGCACCCACGCGCAGGTAGGAGGTCATGAGCCCGCGCATGCTGCGCGCCAGGGCACGGTGCGCCCACGCCTGCTCGGCCCGCTCGCGCATCTCCGCCAGCGCCTGCTCCAGCCGCTGCGGCGGGATCCGCGACGGGTCCCCGAAGCACATCGACACCATGCCGCGGACCTGCTGCTCGGGTGCCACGCCGGCCAGCCGGCGCTCGGCGAACGAGGGCACGCCGGGCACCAGCAGCAGCAGGAGCGCGGGGCTGAAGGCCTTGGGCACCCGGTAGACCGGCATCGCCGGGGAGACCAGCGTGAGGGTGGCCACCAGGTCGGGGCGGCGGGCGGCGACCATCAGGCTGACCAGCCCCCCGAGGGAGTTGCCGAGCAGGTGCACCGGCTGCCCGGCGCCCGCACCCGGCTCGGCGGCCACCTGCTCCAGCACGTCGACGACCGCCTGCACGTGGCCACGGATCGAGTACGAGCTGCGCGGGGGCGGCTGGCTGCGGCCGAAGCCGGGCAGGTCCACCGCCCAGCCGTCGAACCGGACGGCGAGGAGACCCGCGAGGTCGGTCCAGTTCGTCGAGGCGCCGCCCAGCCCGTGCACGTAGAGGGCCCGCTCGCGGGGGGCGCCGGCGTCGGCGCCGTCCACCGGACCGCGCCACGGCGTGCGGCGGACGTACACCTCGCCGCCCCGGACGGTCACCGCGGAGCCGGGCCACGCCGCGGAGTCGGTGTCCAGCGGCGGCAGGGCGACGTCGGAGAGCCGCGCGGACGTCGGGTCGGAGCCGGCGGTACGAGGCACCGGGGAACGGTAGAACGCCCCGCTCCGGGACGCGCGCCGGAGTGACCCGTCGGTAACATCCCCTCGCCATGTCACTGTCGCGCCCCGCCTCCGCTCCGGCCCGCCGCACCTCCCGCCTCCCCCGGAGTGCGCGCCGGCTGCAGCTGCTGCAGGCCGCGCAGGAGGTCTTCGTGGCCCAGGGGTTCCACGCCGCGGCCATGGACGAGATCGCCGACCGGGCCGGGGTCAGCAAGCCGGTCCTGTACCAGCACTTCCCCGGCAAGCGGGAGCTGTACCTGGCCCTGCTGGAGCTCCAGGTCACCGAGCTCGCCGAGCGGGTCCGCTCCGCCATGTCCGGTACCGCGGACAACCAGGAGCGGGTCGACGGCGCCGTCGGCGCCTACTTCGACTTCATCGACGCCGAGGGCGAGGCGTTCCGGCTCGTCTTCGAGTCCGACCTGCGCAACGACGAGGACGTCCGCACCCTGGTCGACCGCGGGACCCGCGAGTGCGTCGAGGCGATCGCCGACGTCATCGGCGCCGAGACCGGTGCCGACCACGAGCGCGCGCTGCTGCTGGCCGCCGGCCTGACCGGGCTCGCCGAGACCAGTGCGCGGTGGTGGCTGGCCAGCAAGGGGACGGTCACCCGCGACGAGGCCGTCGCCTTCATGTCCGCGCTGGCCTGGCGCGGGATGTCCGGCTTCCCACGGGTGGACGGCGGAGCCTGACCCTCGCCGTTCGCTGTCGGCGCAGCCGTACGGCGGGTCCCCGGGTCGGCCGCTGGACTAGCGTGGACGCAGCTGAGCTACTCGAGGAGGCATCCAGCGTGGAAGTCAAGATCGGTGTCCAACACTCCCCCCGGGAGCTGGTCATCGACAGCCCCAAGACCCCCGACGAGATCGCTGCCGACGTGGCCGCGGCCATGAGCGGTGCCACCAAGGACGGGCTGCTCTCGCTCGTCGACGACCGCGGTCGCCGCGTCGTCGTCCCGGTGGACCGGATCGCCTACGTGGAGATCGCCCCGGCCGACAAGCCGCGCGTGGGCTTCATCGCCGGCGCCTAGCGAGAACTGCCGCCTCGGGGCGTCCCCTCTCCGGAGGGGGCGCCCCGAGGTCGTTCACGCCTCCGGCACCCGCGCCGCGGCCAGCTCCCGGCGCAGCTCCAACGCCCGCTGCGGGAAGTTCGTCGTCACCAGCCACGCGCGGTCGTCGCGCAGCCACGCCCGCAGCCCGGCCGGGTCGTCGACGGTCCACACCAGCAGCGGCACGCCGGCCCGCCGTGCCCAGCGCGCACCCCAGAGCCGCGCGTGACCGCGGGGGCAGACGGCGAGGTTCGCGTCGCAGGCCCGGCGGCGCCGCCCCGGCAGCACCTCGGAGATCCGCCCGGACAGCACCTTCGCGAGCCCGCGCAGACCGGCGTCCCGGGCGAGCGCGATCCCGACGAGCAGGTCCGGGTGGCGGTCGCGGGACCAGTTCCGCACCGCCGCGACCGCGTCGTCGTCGAGCCCCGTGACCACCACGGCGTCCGGGCCCATCACCTCGACCACGTGCCGCACCAGCACGACCTCCTCGGCCGGCGCGACGTCCCCCGCCTCGGGCCGGGACGCGAACTTGAGGTCCAGGTGGACGCGCGTGCGGCCGCGCAGCGCCGCGAGGGCGTCGTCGAGCAGGAGGAACGTCCCGGCCAGGGCGGCGAACTCGGGGAACGTCAGCGAGGCGACCGGGACGCGGCGGTCCCCGTCGGCCACCCAGGAGTCGTGGTGGACGACGTGGACGCCGTCCCGGCACCGCTGGACGTCGACCTCCACGTACTCGCAGCCGTTCCCGGCCGCCTCGCGCAGCGCCTCGAGGGTGTTCTCCCGCGCGACGTCGTCCCCCACCCCGCCGCGGTGCGCCGACAGCAGCGGCGTCACGGGTTGAGGCCCAGCGTCCTCATCCGGTCGGTGTGCGCGCTGGTGATCCGCTCGATGAGGCGGCCGATGCCCGAGAGGTCCCCGGTCCCGGTCATGATCAGCTGGGCCAGGTCGTCCCGCTCGGCGATGACGGCCTGCGACTGGGTGATGGCCTCACCGACCAGCCGCCGTCCCCACAACGCGAGCCGGCCGGCCACCTTCTGGTTGCTGACGATGGCGGCCCGGACCTCGCGGACGGCGAAGTCCGCGTGGCCGGTGTCGGCCATGACCTCGAGGATCAGCGACCGGTCGGGCTCGGGCAGGAAGGTCGCGACCTCGCGGTAGAAGTCCGCGGCCAGCCCGTCGCCGACGTAGGCCTTGACCAGGCCCTCGAGCCAGGTCCGCGGCCGGGTGCTGGTGTGGAAGGCGTCGAGGGCGGCGACGAAGGGGCCCATGGCCTCCACCGGGTCCGCGCCGAGCTCGACCAGCCGCGCGGTCAGCCGCCCGTGGTGCGCCAGCTCGGCGGCGGCCATGCGGGCCAGCGCGGCGTGACCGGTCAGCGTCGGAGCCAGCCGGGCGTCCTCCGCCAGCCGGTCGAAGGCGGTCAGCTCGGCGTACGCGAGCGCGCCGAGCAGGTCGACGACGGCGCGGGTCTCGACCGTGGTCACGGAACTCCTCGGGGTCCGGAGGGAGCACAGCGGGGGTGGTCCGGGTGCCCCGGCGGGGGTACTCGACACGCTGCGGCACGGAGGCTAACCGTCGCGCGCGGTAACATGGGGGTCGGTGGGCCACCGGCCCGCCTGATCCACGTGCGCTGACACGTCTTGGACGACGCCCCGCAGAGCCCCTCCCGGGCGCGGGGCAGTCTCCCGGGCAGCCCTCGCAGGGACCCGGTCCGCTGGCCGCGTCGGCGCTGGAGAGAGATCCGCGACAACCGACCGCGGAGCGCGACCGCAGCGACGAGGACGTCGTCCGCCGGTGCCCGCTCCCCCAGCAGACCGAGGCGAGAGCACTGACCTCCACCGAGAGCACCCCCACGACCCCCGAGACCGAGCGCGCCGAGACCGGCGCCCCGGCACCCGAGCAGATCGAGCAGTCCGTCGAGGAGCTCGGCGGCGCGCCGGTCGCGCCCGACAGCCCGCTGTTCAGCGACTTCGACGTGCACCCCGACATCGTCGCCTCGCTGGCCGACGTCGGCATCCACCGCACCTTCGCCATCCAGGAGCTCACCCTCCCCCTGGCGCTGGCCGGCAACGACCTCATCGGCCAGGCGCGCACCGGCACCGGCAAGACCCTGGGCTTCGGTGTCCCGCTGCTCACCCGCATGACCCCGCCGAGCGAGGGGGCCGACGGCGTCCCGCAGGCGCTGGTCGTCGTCCCGACCCGCGAGCTGTGCGTGCAGGTGGCCCGCGACCTGGGCGCCGCCGGCACCCGCCGCGGCATCCGCGTGCAGGCGATCTACGGCGGCCGCGCGTTCGAGCCGCAGATCGAGTCCCTGCAGAAGGGTGTCGAGGTCGTCGTCGGCACCCCGGGCCGGCTGCTCGACCTGGCCCAGCGCGGCGACCTGATCCTGGGCAAGGTCAAGGTCCTCGTCCTCGACGAGGCCGACGAGATGCTCGACCTGGGCTTCCTGCCCGACATCGAGCGGATCCTCGCGATGGTCCCGGAGAAGCGGCAGACGATGCTCTTCTCGGCGACCATGCCGGGCCCGATCGTGACCCTCTCCCGGTCGTTCATGACCCAGCCGACGCACATCCGGGCGCACGGCAACGACGAGGGCAGCACCGTCCCGCAGACGACCCAGTTCATCTACCGGGCGCACAACCTGGACAAGCCGGAGCTGCTCGCCCGCGTGCTGCAGTCCCGCGACCGCGGCCTGGTGATGGTCTTCTGCCGCACCAAGCGCACCGCGCAGAAGGTCGCCGACGAGCTGGTCGACCGCGGGTTCGCCGCCGCTGCCGTGCACGGCGACCTCGGCCAGGGCGCGCGCGAGCAGGCGCTGCGCGCGTTCCGCAGCGGCAAGGTCGACGTGCTGGTCGCCACCGACGTCGCCGCCCGCGGCATCGACGTCACCGGGGTCAGCCACGTCGTGAACTACCAGTGCCCCGAGGACGAGAAGACCTACGTCCACCGCATCGGCCGCACCGGCCGGGCCGGTTCGACCGGTGTCGCCGTGACGCTGGTCGACTGGGACGACATCCCGCGCTGGCAGCTGATCAACAAGGCGCTGGACCTCGGCTTCGACGACCCGCCGGAGACCTACTCCACCTCGCCGTGGGTCTACACCGACCTCGACGTGCCCGAGAGCGCGAAGGGCCGGCTGCCGCGCTCGCAGCGGACCCGCGAGGGCCTGGAGGCCGAGACCCTCGAGGACCTCGGCGAGACCGGCAAGCGCAACCGTCCCGCGGCCGGCGGTCGCGACGGCGCCCGGGACAGCCGCGGCCCGGCGCGCGACGCCGGCGCCGACGATGCCGAGCGCCCCGCGGGCCCGCGCAAGAGCCGTCCGCGTCGCCGCACCCGCGGCGGGTCGGGCGGGGGCTCGGCGGACGCCGGCACCCCGCAGCCGTCCGCCGAGGAGGCGACCGGCTCCCCGGACGCCTCCGGTGGGGCCGCCACGTCCGGCGAGGGCTCGTCCCGCCCGCGTCGCCGTCGTCGTCGCGGCGGTTCGGGCCGCGGTGCCGCCGGTGCTCCCGACGGCGGTCCCGAGTCCGCTTCCCAGTAGTCCACTCCGATGCCCCGACTGCGCCGCCCGCCGCTGCGGGTCTGGGTGTGGACCGCGGCCACCCTCGTGCTCGTGGTGGTGGCCGCGCTCCTGTGGCGCGGCTCCGACGCCGCGGCGACGGAGAGCACGACCGCTGCACCGGCCGACGTCCCCGACGGGGCGCCGGCCGGCGCCGTCTCGCGGGCCTGGGCCGCCGACGGCGACCCCGTCCCGGAGACCCCGGTGCAGGCCGGCCGGGTGCTCCTCGGTGAGGCGCACGGCGTCCGCGCCCTCGACGCGGTCACCGGCGAGGAGGCCTGGCACTACACCCGCTCCAACGCGCGGCTGTGCGACGTCACCGCCGTGGACGGCCGGGCGGTCGCGGTGTTCGCCACCGCGGGGCGCTGCGACGAGGCCGTGGCCCTGGACGCGGGCACCGGCGTCCGGCAGTGGACCCGCAACGTGAGCCTGCGCCCCGACGTCTCGCTGACCAGCGCGCCCGGCATGGTGGTCGCGACCTCGCCGACGGGGGTGGTCGCGATCGACCCCGCCAGCGACACGCTGCGCTGGAGCTCCGAGGTCTCGGAGGGCTGCCGGATCGAGACCGGTTCGGCCGGCAGCTCGGCCGTCGTCCTCCTGGAGTCCTGCGACGGGACGGCGCGGCTGCGCGGTCTCGACCGCAGCGACGGCGAGCAGCTGTGGAGCCGGGACGTGCCACCGCCCGACGACGGCGGCGCGGTCCAGCTCGCTGGGGCCGGCCGGCTGGTCGCCGTGGTGGCCGGCGCGGAGCTGCAGCTCTTCCAGGGCGACACCGGCGACCCGCTGCCCGCCCTCCCCCTCCCGCCCGGGTCCGCCGACGACGCACCGCCGGCGGCCGTCGAGACGACCGGCACGCTGCTCGTCTGGGCCCGCGGCACGACCGTCGCCCTCGAGCAGCCGCGCGGCCGGGTGCTGTGGTCGCAGTTCTCCCTCGGGCTGCCCGCGGTCGATCCGGACAAGGCGCTGCAGCTCGGCAGTGCGCCGGTGCTGGTGCCCGAGGACGGCGCGTTCGTGTCCCGGGACCCCCGGACGGGCGCGGAGACCGGCCGCAGCACCGTCGACGGTGGGCTGCCCGCCGGCGGGCGGACGGCGACGGTCGGACCGGTGGTGGTCTACCGGCTGCCCGACCGGGTGATCGCCTCCTCCTAGCGGGGACCCGCCCGGCAGCGGCCGCCGCGACGCGGTTCACTGGGTGCATGGTCATGCCCGGCGGCTCCGACGACCGCACCACCCTCGCCATCGCCCCCGACGACCTGCGCCAGCTGGCCGACCACGACGCCTCGGCCCGGACGTTCACCGGCGGCGCCGGCCCACTCGCCGCGCTGGACACCGGCGGGGACGGCGAGCGCGGCACCGTCCTCATGGTCGCCGGCTACACCGGCAGCAAGGAGGACTTCGCCCCGCTGCTGGCGCCGCTGTGCGCCGCCGGCTACCGGGTCGTCGCCGTCGACCAGCGGGGCCAGTTCGAGTCCCCCGGCCCGGACGACCCGGCGCGTTACTCGGTGGCCGAGCTGGCCGAGGACCTGCTCGGGGTGGCGCGGGTGATCGCCGACGAGACCGGGGTGCCGCACCTGCTCGGGCACAGCTTCGGCGGGCTGGTGGCCCGCGCCGCCGTCCTCGCCGACCCGTCCGCGTTCCGATCCCTGACACTGCTGGGCTCGGGCCCCTCGCAGCTGGTCGGCCCGCGCGCCGACCTGCTCGACCACCTCGGTCCGCTGCTGGACAGCGGCGGCGTCCAGCTGGTGCACGAGACCCTCGAGCAGCTGGCGATGACCGACCCCAAGGCGCAGGCCGTCCCCGAGCCGACCCGCGCCTTCTACGCCCGCCGGTTCCTGGCCAACAGCGCCGCCGGCCTGCGCGGCATGGCCGACGCGATGACCTCCGAGCCCGACCGGGTCGCGGAGCTGGCCACCACCGGCATGCCGGTGCTGGTCGCGCACGGCGTGGCCGACGACGCCTGGACCCCGGCCGCGCAGGCCGACATGGCCGAGCGGCTCGGGGCGCGGCACGTGGTGATCGCCTCGGCGATCCACTCCCCCGCCGTCGAGAACCCGCCGGAGACGCTGGCCGCCCTGCTGGACTTCTGGGCGTCGGTGTCGGTGTCGGCCGCCGACGAGGACGCCGGCTCGACCGCTGCGGGACGCCCGTGACCGGCTACCGGACGCCGCTGCCCGATCCGGCCGGCTGGACGGCGGAGGAGGACTCCCGCGGGTTCTTCGGCCCCGACAGCGTCACCTGGCGGATCCACGCCGACCCCAGCTACTCCGCCGGCGGGCTGCGCGCGCTGATGCTGCAGGCCCTGCACCCGGTCGCGATGGACGGGGTGGCCCGCAACTCCGCCGCCTTCCGTGACGAGCCGTGGCAGCGGCTGATCCGCACCGGCCAGTACGTGGAGACGCTGACCTTCGGCACCCGCACCGAGGCGCGCCGCACGGTCGCCCGGGTGCGCGGACTGCACCACCAGCTGGGCGGCGTCGAGGAGTCCACCGGGCGCGCGTACCGCGTCGACGACCCCGACCTCCTGCTGTGGGTGCACAACTGCGAGGTCGACTCACTGCTGTCCACCGCCCGCCGTGCCGGGGTGCCGCTGACCGACGCCGACGCCGACCGTTACGTGGCCGAGCAGGTCGTCGCCGCCACGCTGGTCGGGGTCCCGGAGGACACCGTGCCGCGCACCGTCGCCGCCCTCGACGCGTGGTTCGCCGAGATGCGGCCGTCGCTGGCCGCGACCGCCGCGGCGCGCGACGCCGTCCGGACGCTGCTCCTGCCGCCGATGCCCACCTGGGTGCAGCTGCTGACCCCCGCCCGGCCGGCGTGGGGCGGCCTGGCCGGGCTCGGCTTCGCGCTACTGCCGGTGTGGGCACGGCAGATGTTCTCGATGCCCGGGCTGGGTCTGACCGACGCCGCGGCGACCGGCGCGCTGCGGGCGTTCCGGCAGGGCCTGCTCGCGCTGCCGGTGCGGATGCGTCAGTCGCCGATCGTGCGGGCCGGGTTCGACCGGACGGCACCGGCGGTCAGCGCGTAGCAGGCTTCGCTGATGGAGGCCCTGATCAGCCCTTCATCACGTACATCGACATCGCGAGCAGCGCCATGAAGATGACGGTGAAAGGCTCGACGTAGTCCCACGCGCCGGGGACGAGGCGGACGGCTAGGGCCAGCGGCACCGCGGCCGCGGCGAGCGCCACGACGACGACGCCCCGTTGATGCTCCGGCGACCACGGTCGACTCTCGATCTGCCCGGGCTGCGCCCCCGACACGGCCGGTGGACCGACGTCTTCGTCCACGCCCCGTGCCGCCCCGTGCCAGCCGTCGCCCCGTCCGGACGACGACCGCGGAGACTCTTCGGCATGCGCCCGCGACCACGTGTACTCGCTGTCGGGGTGCCACGCCTGCCAGGCACCCAGCCGGCTCACGGCCTCGAGGATGACCGGGTAGAGCTCTTCCGCGAGCCGGTGAACGGCGTTCACCAGCGGCAACATCTGCTGGTTCGCGAACTCCGCCAGGGCCTGCATCGCTGGCGCCAGCTGCCGAGCCAGATCATCCAGAGCAGGCCCCATCGCCTCCAGCAGACGCGCCGCAACCGCCTCTGCGAGAGTCGGCGGTGCTACGGCCGGCGCGGTCATGTCATCAGACTACGACCAGTGATCGACTGCTCGCTCGCCAAAGTGGCCGGCTCCTCCTCGGCGAGAAAGCTCCACGTCTCCGGCTGCGGGCCCGCAGCCCGGCCAGGGGCGCAGCTGGAGCGGAAGTCGCACCAGCCGCACTGCCGACCCGGGACGGCGGGGAACGCGGCGTCGGCGTCCTCCCCCGCCTGGAGCGCCTCGGAGGCCCGCTCGATGTCGGTGGCGGTGTCCTCGGCCCGGCGCACGTGGTTGGCCAGCGAGCGGTCGGTGTGCTCGAACGCGGCGACGGTGCCCGAGGGCAGGTGGTGCAGCTCCACCCGGCTGCAGGCGCGGCGCAGGGTGCGGCGGACACCGAGCACGTAGGTGGCCAGCGCCGCCGAGCCGCGCGCCTCGTCCTCGGTGCTGGGCCGGCGACCGGTCTTGTAGTCCACGACGACCAGCTCGTCGCCACGCAGGTCGATGCGGTCGATCCGGCCCGACAGCGCCAGCCGCTCGGTGGTGGCCGCGACCTGGCGCTCGGTGCCGACCGGTTCCTCGGCCGGGTCGAGGCCGGTCACGTAGTCGGTGAGCCAGCCCGCGGCCCGGGAGCGCCAGCGCTGGGCCTGGTCGGCGTCGCGGAACCCGGCGGGCGACCAGACGCCGTAGAGCAGCTGGCGGGCCGAGGCCGCCGTCCGCTCCCGGAGCGGCAGCTCCCACCACGACCGCAGCGCGGCGTGCACCGCGGAGCCGACGGAGTTGTGCGCCCAGGCGGGGCCCTTCGGCGGCGTCGGCCGGTCGAGGTAGGCGTGCCGGTAGCGGCGCGGGCAGTCGGTGAAGGTGGCGAGTTTGCTCGGTGTCGCGGGGAAGAGCCGGCGAGGCATGCCCGGCATCTCCAGCTGTCCCCCCATGCCCCCACGCTAGCGCCGGGGGCCGACGGTCCCGACGACGCGAGCGACGAAGGAGGACTTACGGGCGGTGTACTCGCCCCAGTCGTCGGTCTGCGCGGCGATGCCGCGCTTGAGGGTCACGTACTCCCGAGCCAGGGCCCCGTCGCGGAGCAATGCGTCGCGGAAGGTGGTCCGGCGGTGCCACTCCGCACCGTCGGCCAGCACCACGTGCACGACGGTCACCCGAGTCCCGTCGACCCACCGGGCGAGCCAGCCGTGGGGTTCGCCCTCGGCCGTGGTCCGGTTCCCGCCCTCGACGAGCCCGGCCTCGGTCAGCACCGCCACCGCCTGCGGGTTGGCGGCCGCAGGAACGCCGACCAGGACGTCGACGACGTCCTTGGCCTCGATGCCCAGGGCCGTGGACCCGACGTGCTCGACGGGCGTGCCGGGTCCGAGGATGCCGCGGATCCGGGCCGCCTCAGTCGCGAACCGAGCCGCCCAGCCGGCGGGGTCCGGGGCGACCAGCTCCACGTCAGTCGGTGAGCGGCGCGCTGCCGGTGCCGGCGGCCAGGAGGGCCTCCAGCTGATCGGGCGCGGTGGTGCAGGCGGCGATCGGCGTCGCCTTGTTGCTGCCGTGGTAGTCGCTGGAGCCGGTCACGACCAGCCCGAGCTCGCCGGCCAGGCCGCGCAGGTGCGCCCGCTCGGCGTCGCTGTGGTCGGGGTGGTCGACCTCCAGGCCGAGCAGGCCCGCCTCGGCCATGGCGGCGATCGCGTCGTCGTCGACGACCCGGCCGCGCTTGGTGGCCAGCCCGTGGGCGAACACCGGCACGCCACCGGCCGCGCGGACCAGGCGGATGCCGTCGAGGACGTCGGTGTCGGCCTTGGCGACGTAGTACGGGCTGCGGTGGTGCAGCAGGTCGGCGAACGCCTCGTCGACCGAGCCCACGACACCGGCGTCGACCAGCGCCCGGGCCACGTGCGGCCGGCCCACCACGCCGCCCTGCGAGCTCTCGACGATCCGCGACCACTCGACCGGGTAGCCGGCCCCGGCGAGCGCGGTGACGATCGCCTCGCCGCGGCCGAGCCGCTCCTCGCGCAGCCGCGCGCGCTCGGCGGCCAGCGCCGGGTGGTCGGGGTCGAACAGGTAGGCCAGCAGGTGCAGGCTGATCGGGTTCCCCTCGCCGCGCATCCAGCGGCACGAGAGCTCCATGCCCGGGACGACGGTCAGCCCGCGGGGACGCGCCCGCTCGGCGGCGGCCCAGCCGTCGGTGGTGTCGTGGTCGGTGAGGGCGACGACGTCCAGCCCGGCGTCGCGGGCGGTGGCCAGCAGCTCGGCCGGCGACTGGGTGCCGTCGGAGACCGAGGAGTGGGTGTGGAGGTCGATCAGCATCGGCGGTCAGCCTGCCCGATGCCTCGTGCGGACGGCGCTCAGGGGCCCCGGGGCGGCTGCGGGATCGGCTGGGTGTCCCGCCGGCCGGTGTCCGGCTGGCCGGCGCGCTGCTGGGCGACCGGTTCGACGCCGCCCTCCTCGTCGTCCTCCACGCCGTCGGTGCCGAACAGCAGCTGGCTGACCCGGCGGTAGAGCACGTCGGCCTGCGGCAGGTAGGTGATCTCCGACAGCGCCTGCTGCTGGCCGGCGGACTCGAACCGGAAGGTGCCGTAGCCCAGCACCTGGCCGAGCAGGGTCTCCTTCCAGGTGAGGTCGGTGATCCGGCGCAGCGGGAGCAGGGCGACCGTCCGGACGACGATGCCGCTGGTCAGCAGCACGCGGCGGTTGGTGACGATGAAGTGGCGCATCCACCACTCGCCGGCGCGCAGCGCGAGGAAGCACAGGGCACCGGCGACGACGAGCAGCCCGGCCGTGGCCAGCACCCGGTTGTCCGGGTCGACGGCGAGCAGCCAGACCCCGAGGACCAGCACCGGCAGCGCCTTGAGCGTGGGTGCGATGAGCACCGCCCAGTGCCGCCGGGTGGCGACGACCGGTGGCTGCTCGGCCGGCAGGAGGTACTTGGCCGCGTCCTTGCGCCACCGCTCTGGGCGCGGGGCCGGGTCGGTCATGCGGCCTAGATCAGCGACGAGACGAAGTCACCCAGCGAGGAGGCCGCGTCCCCGAGGGTCTCCCCGGCGCTCTTCACGATCTCCGCCGACTTCTCCGGCGCCTGGATGACGTAGAAGACGACGAAGGCGATGACCACCCACGTGACGACCTTCTTGAGGTTCACGGCCACCTCCGGGGGCGCTCAGGACACCGGCGGAGAGGTCCCGCCGGGTGGCCCGGGCGGGCCGGCCACATGGGTAACACGCGCCCCACGGGCACCCGCCGCAGACACGCCGCTCGGTTACGGAGCGGTCCGGTCCTGTGCGAGGGCCGCTACTCCCCGGGGAGCAGGTGCTCGCTGGGCGGGCCCAGCGGCAGATCGGGGTAGACGCGCTCGCGCAGGTCGATGAGCTCGAGCTGCTCGGCGAGCAGCCAGGCGGCCGACATCGGCCACATGACCAGCCACAGCCAGACCCCGTAGGCCTCGCCGACGAAGGCGGCCCGGTCGTCGGTGGTGGGTACCGCCCAGAGCGGCGCGTGCTGGCCGGCGGCCTCGACCGTGGCCGAGGACGGGCCGGTGATGACGTCACCGGGGTCGAGGCCCGGGAGACCGGCGTAGCCGCAGCCGACGCCGGTGCCCGGCTCCTCGGCGACCAGCACGAGCTCCGCCGAGCCGCCCAGGGGTGCCGGGCCGGCGCAGTCGACGACGATCGCCCGCGCGCCGGGCTCGCCACCCCACGCCATGCCGGTGACCGACCAGCCCGCGGGCATGGGGTCGGGCACCCAGGCGGGCACGCGCGCATCGGCGGTGACCGCGGCGATGGCGTCGTGCGCGATGAGCGCGGTGTGGTGCAGCGGGGTGATGGCCCCGTGGACGTGGCACCACGCCTGTCCGGGGTCCCCGGGGCGGACGGCGGGGCGCTCGCCGCAGCGGGGGCAGACCGGGGAGGCACTCATCGCAGACACCGTCCTGGGGGCCGTGGGGGTTCGTCAAGCGTGGACCAGGGCGGCGCCGGGCGCGCGTAGCGTCCGCGGCGTGCCCTCTCCCGCCCCTGACAGCGGCCCGGCCGCCGGTGCGCTGCCGGTGGTCGCCTGCGTCGGCGGGGTCGTGCACGACGCCGCCGGGCGGCTGCTGCTGATCCGCCGGGGCACCGAGCCGGGCCGTGGGCGGTGGTCGGTGCCCGGCGGCCGGGTGGAGCCGGGCGAGTCGCTGGCCGAGGCGGTCGAGCGGGAGGTGCTGGAGGAGACGGGGCTGCCGGTGCGGGCGGGCGCGGTCGTCGGCCGGGTGCGCGTGCCCGGGCGGGGCGTCGTCTACGACGTGGTCGACCTCGCGTGCGCGCTGGTGGATCCGTCGGTGGTGCCGGTGGCGGGCGACGACGCCGACGAGGTCACCTTCGTCGACGCCGCCGCCCTCGAGCAGCTGTCGTGCACGGACGGGCTGCTGGAGAGCCTGGGCGCCTGGGGCGTGCTACCCCGCTGACCTGGCCGCCCGCCTCCCGGCTCAGCGGTCCTTGGGCTCCGGGCGGCCGGGCTGCTCGCCGCCGCGGGTGTCGCCGTAGCTGCGCTTGGGGACCATGACCTTGCGGCGGAAGATGCAGACGACGGTGCCGTCCTGCTTGTAGCCGATGGTCTCCACGTAGACCACGCCGCGGTCGTCCTTGGACTTGGACTCGGTCTTGTCGAGGACCGTGGTCTCGCCGTAGATCGTGTCGCCGTGGAAGGTCGGCTTGACGTGCCGGAGGGACTCGACCTCCAGGTTGGCGATCGCCTTGCCGGAGACGTCGGCGACGCTCATGCCCAGCAGCAGCGAGTAGATGTAGTTGCCGACGACGACGTTCTTGCCGAAGTCGGTGGTCTCCTCGGCGTAGTTCGCGTCCAGGTGCAGCGGGTGGTGGTTCATCGTGATCAGGCAGAACAGGTGGTCGTCGTACTCGGTCACCGTCTTGCCGGGCCAGTGCTTGTAGACGGCCCCGACCTCGAACTCCTCGTAGTACCGACCGAACTGCATGTGGGGGCTCCCGCGACGTTGCTGGGTGGAGGGCGCCGGCACGAGCGGGACAGCGGAACCTGGCGGGGCCGGGTGCTGTGCCCACGCACGCGTCGGTGACCCGCCTGGACGGGCGCCGATCCTACGATGGGCCGATGTCCACGCCCTCCACGGCCGGGAAGGCCACCGGAACGGACGTGGTCCACCTCTCCGGCACCTCGCGCCGGGTGCGCCTGGGCGTGACCGCGGTGGTGTTCGCGGTGGTCATGAGCGGCACCGTCTGGGGCGACGACTCCGACTTCCCGTTCGGCCCGTTCCGCATGTACTCGACGCGCGCCGATCCCGACGCCCCGGTCGTCTCCACCCGGGTGGTGGGCCTGACCGCGGCCGGGGAGGAGGTGCGCCTGTCCGGCGGTGCGGTGGGGCTGCGCCGGGCCGAGTTCGAGGGCCAGCTGCCCCGGATGCAGGAGGACCCGGAGCTGCTCGGCCTGCTCGCCGAGACCTTCGCCGAGCGGCACCCGGACGCCGAGCCGCTCGTCGAGGTGCAGGTGATCCACCGCCGCTTCGAGCTCGTCGACGGCCAGCGCACCGGCGAGTTCACCGACACGGTCGTCGTCGACCACGACCTGGAGGAGGCCCCGTGAGCCGGTCCGACGTCTCCTCCCCCGCCGTCCCCGCCGCGGACGACGCGACGCTGCGGAACCCGCTGCGCCCGGCGTGGTGGTTCCGCCCGGTGCCGCTGACCCGTATCGCGGTGATGCGGACCATCGCCTACCTGTTCATCTGGGTCGACGTCTGGCTGACCACCTCGTGGGTCAAGGCGCACGCGGACGTGCCGACGGAGTGGTACGCGCCGCTGACCATCGGCAAGCTGCTGGCCCTCCCCACGCCGACGCACACGGTGGTCACCGTCGTGCAGTGGGCGCTGCTGCTCACCGCCCTGGTCGCGGCGACCGGCCGGGCGCCCCGACTGCTCGGGACGGCGGTGTTCCTCCTCTACTTCGAGTGGATGGTCATCGCGATGAGCTACGGGAAGGTGGACCACGACCGGATCGCCTTCCTGGTGCTGCTGGCGGTCCTGCCCACCGTCGGCGTCGCGCGGTTCCGGGACCGGCGGCGGTCGGAGGCCGCGGGCTTCGCGATGGCGGCCGTGTTCGTCACGGTCATGCTCACCTACTTCCTCGCCGCGTGGGCGAAGATCCGCTTCGGCGGCTGGGACTGGCCGACCGGCGCCACGCTCGCCCGCGCCGTCATCCGCCGTGGCACCCCGCTGTCGGACTGGACGCTGGACTTCCCGTGGCTGCTCGAGGCGATGCAGTGGGCGATGATCGTGCTCGAGGCGCTGGCGCCGCTGATGCTGCTCGTCTGGCGTGACCGGGCACGGGTGGCACTGGTGGTCCTCCTCATCGGCTTCCACCTGATGGTCTTCGCCGGCGTGACCATCGTCTTCCTGCCGCACTGCGTGGCGATCCTGTCGATCCTGCCGTGGGAGCGGGTGCCGGAGCTCCGCAGCCGCCTCACCGGCGGTGTCCGCCGTCCCGCCCCGGCCGGATCACCCGCAGGACCCTGACCCACCCCGCTCAGAGCAGCGCTCCGATCCGGGCCGCCATCTCCGCCTCGTGCTGCTGGTAGGAGTCGGCGACTCCGGCCAGCAGCGCGCCCATGCCGGTCAGCGCGTCGGCGACCCCCTGGGCGGCGATCCGCCACTGCTCGTACAGCTCGCTGAAGCGCGCCGCGGCCTGGCTGTCGGTCCACCCGTCCAGTACCGACGTGTTCACGCTGCTGGACAAGGTGGCCTGGCGCGCCGTGGCCTCCGCCGCCTCGGCTCTGCACTGCCCGGCCATCGACTGCAGCGTGGCGATGTCGACCTTCATGTGTCCTCCTCCGGTCCGGGTCCCTCCCGGTGACGGCGGACGCTAGGCCCGACCGGGGATGGCAGCGCTCCGCCGTCCACAGGCACCGGTGCCGTCCACAGATCCGGGCTCCACGACCACCGACGGGCGCTGGTCACGCACGCTCGCCGGGTGCGTCCTGCCTCCCCACCCGACCGTCCGCGGACCCGTCGGTGGACCCTCTCCGGCCCGTCCGGATCCCTCGACGTGGAGGTGGATGCACCCGACGGGGCACCCCTCGCGACGGTCGCCACCGGACTCGCCGGGATCGTGGGCGGAGAGCCGCCCGAGCTCTGGCACGGCTCGACCCACCTGTCCGGGGACACCGAGCTGGGCTCGGTGCTCCTCACCCACGGCGCCGTCCTGGGTGCGGGCCGCCCCGGTCCCCGGTCGGCGTCCGACCGGCCGGGGAGTGCGCTCTCGCTGGAGGTCGTCGGAGGCCCCGATGCCGGTCTCTCGATCCCGTTGTCCGGAGGGCGGCACGTCGTCGGCCGGGGCAGCACCGCCGACGTGGCGGTGGACGATGCCGACGTCTCGCGGCGCCACGTCGCCGTCGAGGTCTCCGGTGGTCGGGTGTGGATCCGCGACATGGGGTCGGCCAACGGCAGCCGGCTCGACGACGTGCCCCTGGGGCCCGAGCAGGTCGAGTGGTGCTCGGGCTCGGTGCTGTCCATCGGCTCCTCGACGCTCACGGTCCGGGGGCCGGGAGGCGCCCGGCTGGGGACCGCCCCCGCTCCGGGCGGCCGGGTCCTGGTCCGTCCGATCCCCGCCACGGCGTCCCGTCCCGGGGAGACGGAGGTCCGCTTCCCCGCGCCTCCCGCGGAGGTCGCACGCCGACGGCTGGGCTGGATCGCGATCGCTCTCCCCGCGGTCGGCGGGGCAGCCGCGGCCTGGCTGCTCGACGCGCCCACCTTCCTGTTCTTCGCCCTCCTCAGCCCGCTCGTGGCACTGGGGACCTGGCTCGGCGACCGGTGGACCGCCCGGAAGACCTCCCGACGCGGCGCGGCAGCACACGCCGCCGAGACCGCAGCGGCACGCACGGAACTCGAGGAGGCCGTCCGCGCGGACCGGCGGGCGGCCGAGCACGCCGCGCCGGACCTGCCCCGGCTGCTGGCCGCCGCCCGTCGCCGCGCCGCCCCTCTCTGGGAGCGGCGGCGCACGGCCCCGCACGCGTTCACGGTCCGGTTGGGACGCGGGGGCGGGGTCGTCGGAGTCGTGCGGGTGGAGGCCGACGGCACCAGGACGTCGCAGCACTGCAGCGACCTGCCGGTCGTGCTCGACCTGCCTGCCACCGGCGGCCTCGCGGTCGAGGCTCCTCGGACCGCGGCACTGGGGGTGCTGACCGCCGTGCTCGCCCAGGTCTGCACCCTCCTCGCCCCCGGCGACGTCGGGGTCGCCGTGCTGACCACGCGCGAGCGGCTGCCCGACTGGCGGTGGCTGCGCTGGTTCCCGCACCTGGACCCGGCCGACGTCCGGGTCGCTGCTGCTCCGGACGCCGACCGGGCCGGCGACGCCACCTGGCTCGCGGAGGTGATCGCCCGACGTGGGGCCGCACCCGGAACCGGTGAGACCGACGCCCCCTCGCTCCTGGTGGTGCTGGACCGCCCACCGGACCGCCGGCTCGCGGCGGCTCTGCGCCCCGGCCGCGGGAGTGGCGTGGTCGTCCTCGCGACCCCCGGCTCGGCCGGTGAGCTGCCGACCGCTGTCCTCCGCCTGTCCGGCGAGACCGGGCAGGCCGCGCACCTGCACCGGCCCGGCGTCCCTCCGCAGGACCTGGTCCCGGACCGCCTGCCGCTGTCCCGAGCGGTACGGCTGGCCCGCGACCTCGCGCCCCTCGCTACCCCGGAGACGGGATCGAGCCGGCTGCCCGACTCGGTCCGGCTCGTCGACGTGCTCCCCGGGACACCGCCCGGGTCCTCCGGGTGGTCCCGTCGCAGGGACGCGCTCACCGCCGTCCTGGGCCGCTGCGCCGAGGGCCCGGTGGCGGTGGACCTCTGCCGGGACGGTCCGCACGCGCTGGTGGCCGGCACCACCGGAGCGGGCAAGTCGGAGCTTCTACAGACGCTGATCGCCGGCCTGGCCGTGGCCCACCCACCCGACCGGTGCTCGTTCCTCCTCGTCGACTACAAGGGCGGAGCCGCGTTCGCCGAGGCCGCCACCCTCCCCCACACCGTCGGCGTGGTGACCGACCTGGACGCCCGGACCACGGCGAGAGCCCTGCACTCGCTGACCGCGGAGCTCTCGCGCAGAGAAGCGCTCCTGGCGGCCGCCGGGGTCCCCGATGTCACGGGACTGCCCGACGACGCCGACCTGGCGCGCCTGGTGATCGTCGTCGACGAGTTCGCCGGGCTGGCCGAGGAGCTTCCGGACTTCGTCCCGGGGCTGGTGGCCATCGCCCAGCGTGGGCGCTCGCTCGGCGTCCACCTGGTGCTGGCCACCCAGCGCCCCGCCGGGGTGGTGTCCCCGGAGATCCGCGCGAACTGCAGCCTCCGCATCTGTCTTCGGACGACCGACGAGGCCGACTCCCGGGACGTGCTCGGCACCGGCGTGGCCGCGCACCTGCCGGACCGGCGACCGGGCCGCGCGTTCCTCCGCGTCGGCGCGGCCGCTCCGGTGCCCTTCCAGGTCGCGCGCGTGGCCGGTCGCCCCGACCTCGGGCTCGATCACCCCCGCGTGCGCCGCTGGGAGTGGCCGACCAGCGCAGCTCCGGCACGGGCCGAGCGCGAGGAGGGCCCCACCGACCTGGCCCGGATCGTGGCCGACCTGGTGCGGCGCGCGGACCGGCAGGGCGCCGTCCGGCCGCACCGCCCGTGGACCCCGCCGCTCCCCGACCGCCTGGCGGCGGTCGACCTGCCGGCCCCCGGCGCCCCCGGGGCGAGGTCCCGGCTCCGGGTGGGCCTGGTCGACCGTCCCGACCTCCAGCGCCAGGACGTCCTGACGGTGGACCTGTCCCGCGGAGGTGGCTGGCTCGCCGTCGGTGGCCCGGCCAGCGGCCGCACCACGTTCCTGCGGACGGTGCTCGGCGAGGCGGTCGACAGCCACTCGCCGGCCGACCTGCACGTGCACGTGCTCGACCACGGCGGCGGCGCCCTGGCGGGGTCGGTGGCGGGACTGCCGCACGCCGGGACCACCGTGGGCGCCGACGACCCGCTGCGCACCGCGCGGCTGGTCGACCGCCTGGCGGCGGAGGTGGCGCAGCGGCGCGCGACCAGCAGGTCGACACCGCACCTGCTGCTCCTGATCGACGGAGCGGAGTCGCTGTCGGCGCAGCTGGACGAGGCCGACCCCACCCGCGGCTCGTCGGCGCTGCTCCGCCTCGTCCGGGACGGCGCGGCGGCCGGACTGACGTGCGTGCTGACCGCCGACCGGGCCGTTCCCGGCGGACGGCTGACCGCGGCCGTCGGTGTCCGGCTGGTGCTGCCCCTGCCGGACCGCACGGACTACAGCGTGGCCGGCGTCCCGGCCCGAGCCGTCCCGGGTCATCGTCCGCCCGGCCGGGCGCTGGTCGGCGAGGCGGCCCACGAGTGCCAGATCGCGCTGCCCCGACCGCTGCCCGCTCCGGCTCCGGGCACGCCGTCGGCAGCACTGCGCATCCCGGAGCTGGCACCGGATCCGCAGCTCCCCCTGCCGGACGGGGACCGGCCGCACCCCTGTCCGGCCACCGTGCCCCTCGGTCCGGGTGGCGACGAGGGCCGGGTGCTCAGCGTGGACCTCGTGCGGTCGGGCGGGCTGCTGGTCGTCGGTCCCCCCGGCAGCGGGCGGTCCGCCGTGCTGGCCGCCCTCACCGCACACCTCGGAGCGGCGGGCGTCGTGGTGGCGCGCGTGCTGGCTCCGGGAACCCCGCGCTCGGCGGGCCCACACGACGATGCCCCGGGCACGCGGGTGGACGCCGCGGACACGGTCGGCTGGGCCGACTGGGTGGACCGGCTGGACGGGCAGCCCGGTGTGGTGGTCGTCGACGACCACCCGCTCCTGGCCGCGACCCCCGTGGTCACCGCCCTCTGCACCGAGCCGCCGGCGACCGTCGTCCCGTTGCTCGCCGGCACGGCCGCCGAGCTGGCCGGCGTGTTCCGGGGACCGGTCGCGGCGCTCCGCCGCCGCCGCAGCGGCCTGCTCCTGTGCCCGGGTCCGGGGGACGCGGACGTGCTCGGCGTCCGCCTCCCGCGCACGCCCCTGCCGGTGCGACCGGGCTCGGGGTGGCTGGTCGAGGCGGGGTCGGCGCAGCGGGTGCAGGTGGCGCTGCGCCGTGTTCCGGCAGCAGCGTGGGGAGCGGCGGCGTGACCGGCCGGGCGCCGCAGGTGGGACCGGGATCAGAGCAGGTCGAGCAGCGGACCGACCTCCTGCGTCGCGTACCAGGCCAGCTCGTGCCCCTCGGCCTGGTCGACGACGAACTGCGCGTCGTCGCTGCCGAGATCGGCCTCGAGGACGACGTTGACGGCAGCGCGGACGTCGTCCTCGGCGTCGGCTCCGTCGACGTGGACACTCGCGACGTCCCGCAGCCCGATGTCCGCGGTCACCCGCACCGCTCCCGCCTCGATGTGCGGCTCGTCGAGCGAGGTCACGCTCGCGTCGGGAACGTCCGCGGCGACGACCGCCCGCCGGCGCTGGGCCAGCGGGTCGTTGTCGAGCAGGCGCAGGCTGGCACGGGCCGCGGCCAGGAGAGCGGCGTACTCGAGCTCCTCCGTGTCGGCTCCGGCGTCGCTCACCGCGTAGTGCTGGCGCAGCACCTCCGTGACGGCGAACGCGGTGTGCGGGCCCGGCAGTCGGCCCTCGTCCACGAGCGTCCGCAGGACCGTCGTCGTCGCCGGCAGGTACACGCGCACCCGGGTCGCTCCCTCCATCGGTGGAGCGCCGACGGTATCCCGGCCGGCCGGACGCCCTCCGCGGGCGGCGGTCCGGCCGCCTCAGGCGGAGGCCTCGACCAGCTCGGCCATCTCCTGCTCGATGAGGTCGGCGAGCAGATCGACGTCACCGACGGTGTCCCGGTCGGCGTTCAGGCAGACGTACACCCGGCCGTCGTAACTGGTCATGCCGATGGACAGCCCCTGACCGCGGACCAGGGGTACGACAGGGAAGACCTCGAGCATCCGCGCGCCGGCCGCGTAGAGCGGCACCTGCGGACCGGGCACGTTGGTGATGACCAGGTTGAACATGCGGCGCGACAGTCCGCGGGCGGCGCGGGCACCGAGCGCGTGCAGCGTCGGCGGGGCGAAGCCGGTCAGCGCGATCAGCGTGTCGGCGCCCACCGAGCGGCCCGACCGCGCGACCCCACGCATCGCGTAGCTCAGCCTGGCCAGCCGGACCCGCGGGTTGGCCTCCCCGACGGGCAGGTCCACCAGGTAGCTGGCGACCCGGTTTCCGGGAGCCTCCTGCTCGTCGCCCTGCACCGAGACCGGCACGAGGGCCCGCACCGACGTCGACGCGACCACCGCCGCCCCGCGGGACAGCAGCCAGTCGCGCAGCGCACCGGTCACCACGGTGAGCAGGACGTCGTTCACCGTGCCGCCGTGGGCCCGCCGCACCGCCTTGAGGTCGTCGAGGTCCGCCCGCGCGACCGCGACCCGGCGCTGCCGGCCACGGGCGGCGTTCAGCGGACTGTGCGGTGCGGAGAACACCGCCGACCGCGCGGCCCGGACGAACCCGGAGGCCGCGCCACCGAGGCGCGCCATCGTGGCCCGCACATCGGTGACCGCACCGCCGAGACTCTCCACGGCCGCCGAGGGCCGTTGGACGTACTCGGCCATGGCGGCACGCAGCAGCTCGGCGCCGCTGGGCAGCCGGCGCGGGTGCCACGGCTCGATCTCCGGCGCCGTGGCATCCGGCGAGGGGTCGAGCAGCACCTGCGCGATGTCCACCGCGCCCAACCCGTCGACCAGGGCCGGGTGCGTCTTGGTGATGACCGCGACCCGCCCGTCGGCCAGTCCCTCGACGAGGTAGAGCTCCCACAGCGGCCGCCGTCGGTCCAGCGGTCGAGAGGTCAGCCGGGAGACCAGGTCCAGCAGCTGGCTCTCGGTGCCCGGCCGGGGCAGCGCCGACTGCCGGACGTGGTAGCTCACGTCGAAGTCGGGGTCGTCGGCCCACACCGGGTCGGCGAGACGACCGGGGACCTCCAGCACGCGCTGCCGGTACCGGGGCACGAGCGGGAGCCGGGCCTCGACCAGCGCGGCGATCGCGTCCAGTCCCCCGGCCGGTGGCTCGAGCAGCAGGACCCCGGCGACGTGCATCGGGGCGTCGGACTCCTCCAGGTAGAGGAACGACGCGTCGATCGTCGTCAGCCGCTCCAGCATCAGCTCCCCCTCGGTCCGGCGCCCACGCTACGCACCGGCGGCACCGGCCCTGCACGCATCCTGCTGCCCACAGGGCGGGCTCACCCGGCGGTCCGGCCGAGCGACCACCGGGTCCGGCGGGACGCACCGGCGGGGACGCCGGCCAACTGCGCGGCCAGCGCCCGGAGCCCCTCCCGCAACGGCGACGTCGGGGCGACCTCGGCGAGCGTGCGGCCCGAGGCCAGCGCGGCGTCGGCTGCCCGACGGTCGGCCGGCAGGAAGCAGTCGACCTCGCGCCCGGCGAAGCGTTGCAGGGCCTCTCCGATCTCGCGCTGCGGATCGCCGGGAACCGGGCCCCGGCGCACCTGGTTGACCACGACGAGCGGCTCGACCCCGGGGAGGACGTCCCGCAGGTCGCCCAGCGCCCGGATGCACCGCTGCAACGCCACCGGATCGGCGCCGCCGACGCACAGCACCACGTCCGCGGCCTCGAGGACCGCCAGGGTGGCGCCGTTCCGCCGGGGCGCGGCCGTGTCGAACGACAGCTCCTCGTCCTCCTCGAGACTGAAGCCGCAGTCCACGACGGTCAGCGCGGCAAGCCGGCGCGCCTCCTCGAGCACCTGCACCACCGCCGAGGGCCGCAGCTCGGGCCAGCGGTCGGCGCGTGCGAGACCGGTCAGCACGCCCAGACCCGGCCTGATCTCCCAGGCCAGTTGCCGCAGGGCCGTCTCGTCCAGGGTCCCCGCCGCCGCACGCCGCGCGGCTGCCGCCAGTCCGGGTGACTCGTCGAGCAGCCCGAGCACCTGGGCCACCACGCCGCCGTACACGTCGGCGTCGACGAGCAGGGCCTCGACTCCCAGGCGAGCCGCCTCGTCGGCCAATCCGACCGCCACGGTGGTCCGCCCCGGCGCCCCGGTCGGGCCCCAGACGGCGACCACGGTGCCGGCGCCGTCGGTGCGCTCCCCGACCGACTCGACCGGCGGCGACCCGGGCAGGGCCGCCCGCGGGTCCGCCACGTCGTGCCCGCTCGGCGGGCCACCCGCCACCGCCTCCCGCAGCGCCCGGGCGATCTCCTCCGGGCCGGCGTCGGCCGGGAGCACCCGCCGCACGCCCCACGCCTGCATGCGTCCGGCGGCCCGCTCGTCCCCGGGTTCCACCAGGCCGACGACCGCCACCCCCGCGGCGGCCAGCCGGGCCACCGCGTCGCCGTCCAGCCGGCGCAGGTCGGCCGACAGGAGCGCCGCCTGCCCGGTCCCCGTCGCGGCAGCGGCGAGCAGGTCGCCCACGTCGACGCACCGCCGGACGACGGTCACGCCGTGGTCGGCGCGGTCGAGCGCCCCCACGAGAGCCGACTCCCAGGCGGCGCCGGTGACCGCGGTGAAGACCTGGAGCGCCATCAGCCGGTCGGCCCCGCGGGCGTCGTGGACGGGACGGCGGAGGGCCTCGGCCCGCTCGAGGGCACCGTCCCCGACGGCGGCGCCGCGGAGTCCACCGAGTCGTGGACGACCACGACCAGCGGCCGGCCGCCGATCGCGGCCAGGACGTCGTCGGCGTCTCCGGCGGCCACCGACACGACCACCTGCACCGTCGTCGCCGCGCTCGACAGCACGCCGTCGCTCCGCCCCGACACCGCCTGCACCGGAGCACCCACGACGACCGGCGTGACCGCACCGTCGGCCGTCCCGGTCGCGCCTGCTGCGGCGTCGGCGACCGCGTACACGTCGACGACCTGCCCGCGGGCCAGCCCGGGCGGCACGAAGCCGGCCTGCACCGGCAGGGCCAGCTGAACCAGCTCCGGGACGTCCTCGAGCACCGACACCGGCAGCAGCTCGCCGTCGCCGACGGCCCGCGACAGGGTGCGCCCCTCCGGCCGGGTGCTGGTGGACAGGTACCGCCCCGCGGCGTCCTCGAGCCGGACGTCGACGGCGACCAGATCACCGTCGGAGAGCACGGTCCCGGCGGCCAGGTCGGCCGAGGCCGCCCACACCGGCACGGTGGTGTCCGCGGCGCCCACCACCCGGGCACCGAGCAGCACCGCCACCAGGACGAGCAGCACGCCGAGGACCAGCCGCAGGTCCAGCCATCGCGGCGGCCGGACCCGGCGGGGCACCGGGCCGCGCATCCGCACGGTCGGCGGCGGACCCGCCGGACCCGGCGCAGCCGGTGGAGGAGCCGTCCGGACGTCGGTCACCGGCGTCGCCTCCGTCCACGGTCGGCGGGGCGTCCCGCCGCTGCTCAGCCGCCGGGATCCGACGGTCGGACGCAGATGATGCGCGACGAACACGTGCTCGTGCACGGGTTGTCCACACGTTCGGGTGTGGACGGTGCGGCCGCAGCCACCGGGAGGCTGACAGACTGACGCCGACCCCCGGATGAGAGACCGCCGATGCCCACACCGCGCTTCCTGACGCTCGCCGACGTGGCGGAGATCCTGAACGTCTCCTGGCGGCAGGTGTACGCGCTCGTCCGGCGCAAGGAACTCATCGCCATCCAGATCGGCGGGCGCGGTCAGTGGCGGGTCGAGGTCGACGAGCTGGAGCGGTTCATCCAGCAGCGCTACGCCGAGGCCCGTGCCGGGAACGTGCCCGAGCTGGAGCCGGAGACCGGGGACTCGGCGGCGGGCGTCGAGGGCGCCTAGTCCCACCCGGGGGCGAGTCGTCGCACCGCGGCGACCGCGTCGAGCGCGATCGCGCGGACCCCCTGCACCGCCGCTCCCCGCCGCGGCTCACCGGCCGGGTGCTCGGCGAGCTCCAGGTAGTCCGCACCCACGCGGTCCACCGTGCCGGTGCACGCCCCGCCGTCGTCGAGCAGTACCTGGACCGCTGCACGGTCGCGGGCCAGACCACGCAACGCCCACCGCAGGTCCAGCCGCCGGGCGACCTCCCGCTCGTCGGGGACCGCGGTCGTGCGGTCGAGCCCCGCCACCGTGCGCACGGCCGGCAGCGCGACGAGCACCTCGCGCCCGCCGGCCTCGGTCATCAGCAGCCAGCCGGGGCCGCACTCGAGCAGGACCCCGCGCAGGTCCCCGGCACCCCGGCAGCGCACCGTGAGCTGGCGCCCGGTCGCGCCGCCGATGCGGTCCGCCAGCCGGACCGCGCCGGACTCCAGCCGCGCCCGCGAGGCGTCCTCCGCCCGCTCGGCCGCGACCTCGCCGGCGTCCAGCTCCGCCTGCAGGTCGGCGAACAACCGCTGCCACCGCACGGGGCGGAGCGTACCTCTGTACACATGCCTTGCGTTTGGTGACGTTTGCTTGCTCTAGTACTCGAACCGATACGAGGAGGGGCGATGTCGCTACGACGTCTGGCCGGCACGACCGCCGCGATGGCGGTCGTCGCGGCGCTGCTGGCGGCGCTGAGCGCGGATCTGCCGGGTCCGGGCGTCCTCGCCGACCCGCAGGCGTTCGTCGACACCGCCGGTCCCGATCGCCTCGTCGCCGGGCTCGCCGCGCAGCTGGCCTGGCTCGCCTGGGGGTGGGGCGCCCTGGGCCTCGTCCTCACCGCACTCTCCGCGATCCCGGGGATCGTCGGCGGCCTCGCCCGTGGAGTCGGCCGCCTCGTCCTCCCCGCCGGCGTGCGCCGCGCGGCGGCCGTCGCCCTCGGGGTGGGGCTCGTCGTCGTCACGCCGACCCTGACCGCCTGCTCCCCCGCGGCCCAGCCGGCGGCCGCGGTCCAGTCGCTGCCCCAGAGCCTCCCCGTGCCCGACTGGCCGGCCGGCCCCGCACCCGCACCCGCCGAGGCCCCGCCCGCGGCACCCTCTCCCGCACCGGTGCCCGCCTGGCCGGCCGGCGAGCACGTCGTCCTCCCCGGCGACTGCCTGTGGGACATCGCCGCGGCCGACCTCCGCGCACGCACCGGCGCCGAGCCGCACGCCACCGAGGTCGCGCGGGCGGTCGAGGCGTGGTGGGCCGCCAACGCCGACGTCATCGGGCCCGATCCCGACCTGTTGCTTCCCGGCCAGGTGCTGCGCGCACCGGTCACCCCCGCCCCGCCTCCCGAGAGCGAGAACCCCGCATGACCGCGCCACCGTCCGCCGCGCCCGCTCCCCCCGTCGCGCCGCTCCGGACGTTCCGCCTGACCGTCGTCCCGACACCACAGCCCCCGCTCTGCGAGGAGCCGCCCACCCCGCTGGTGCGGCACGGGATGGCACCGCCCCGGCCGCGGTACCGCCCCGGACCGCGCCCCCGCGAGGCACACCGGCGGGCGCCGGACTTCGGGCCGACCTGGTCGGCGCGCGGTGACCTCCCCGATCCGGCCCTGACCGGGCGGCGGCTGCTCACGCTGGCGCTGGAGGGCCTGGCGGGGCTCCGCCCGCTCTCGCAGGTGCAGCGCCTGACCGCACCGAACCTCTACGCGGCGCTCACCGCTCGGCGCCGGCCCGCGTGGTGCGCGGGCGGGACGGCGCCGGTGCTGCTCGGCCCCGTGCACGTCTGCGAGCCGGTCGACGGCGTCGCCGAGATCAGCGCCGTCGCCCGCCGCTCGGGCCGGGCGCACGCGGTGGCCGCCCGGCTCGAGGGGATCGACGGCCGGTGGCGCTGCACCGCCCTGCAGATCGGCTGAGCGGCCATCTGCGGCCCGACCCTCAGCCCGCTACCACCGCCTGCTGCGGGAACAGCCTGCGCAGGACGTCGGCCAGGGTGATCACGCCGCTCACCGACCCGGCGTCGGTGACGAGCGCCAGGTGGTTGCGGGTCTCCCGCATCGCCTTGAGCGCGGCGTGCACGGTGGTGCCGGCGTCGATGGTGAACACGGGCCGGGCGAACGAGGCCGCGGGCGCCTCGTCCGGCGCGGTCAGCGTGTCCCGGACGTGCACCACCCCGGTGATCCGCTCGCCGGCACCCGTGCCCAGCAGGATCCGCAGGTGACCGCTGCGCCGGGTGAGCGCGCGGACGTCGCCGACCGTCGCGCCGGCCGGGACCCCGGTGGGCACCGACTGCACACCGAGCAGTTCACGGACCGTCATGTGCTCCAGCTCCAGCGCGCCGGAGATCTGCGCGGAGAACCGCGCGTCCAGCGCGCCGACGTTGGCCGAGTGCTCGACCAGCGACCGGAGCGCGTCCGGGCTGTGGCCCACGGCCATCTCGTCCGTGGGTTCGACCCCGACCCTGCGGACGAGCCGGTTCGCCAGCTCGTTGAGCCCGCGCAGCAGCGGCCGGAACACCGCCATGAACCCGCGCATGGGCAGCGCCAGCAGGGTGGCCGACCGCTCGGGGTGGGCGATCGCCCACGACTTCGGGGCCATCTCGCCCACCACGAGGTGGATGAAGGTGATCACGACCAGCGCGAGGACGAACCCCAGCACGTCGGCGGCCACCAGCGGCAGCCCCCACGACTCGAACAGCGGGGTCAGCCAGTGGTGGACGGCGGGCTTGCTGATCGCACCCAGCGCCAGCGTCGCCGCCGTGATGCCCAGCTGCGCACCGGCCAGCAGCAGCGTCAGCTCCCCCGAGCTGCGCAGCGCCGCCCGCGCGGAGCGGCTGGTCGCCGCGGCGTCCTCCAGGCGGTGCCGCTTGGCGGCCAGCGCGGCGAACTCGACGGCCACGAAGAAGGCGCTCAGCGCCACGATGCCGATCGTCACCGGGACGACGACCCAGGGACTGTCGCTCATCGCGCGGCCTCCTCGACGGTCCCGGCCGCGCTCTCGACCTCGGGCAGCGTGAGCCGCACCCGCGCGGGCACGTGCCGCTCGACGGCGAGCACCTCCACGCGCAGGTGGCGGGGCGCGTCGTCGCCACCGGCCAGCAGACCGGGGTCGGGCGGCAGTTCCACCTCGATGGTCGTGCCCTCCTCGGGCAGGCCGCCGTGCGCGGCGATCACCAGGCCGGACACGGTCTCGTAGTCACCACGCGGCAGGTCCGTGCCGAGCGCCCGCTCGACCTCGTCGACGTGCACGTCGCCGGCCATCTCCCAGACTCCGTCGCCCTCCACCGGCACGTAGCCGGGACTGACCTCCTCGTCGTGCTCGTCGGTGATCTCCCCGACCAGCTCCTCGGCGAGGTCCTCCAGCGTGATGACGCCGGCGAACCCGCCGTACTCGTCGACCACGCAGGCCAGCTGGTTGCGGGAGTCGGCGAGCTGGCGCAGCACGTCGGGCAGCGCGGTCAGGTGCGAGACCACCAGCGCCGGGCGGGCGATGGCCGTGACCGGCGCGGTGTCCGGCTCGTCGGTCGACAGCAGGTCCGCCAGGTGCACCACGCCGACGACGTCCTGGGTGTCCTCGGCGAGCACCGGGTAGCGCGAGTGGCCCGCGGCCATGCGCTCGCGCACCTCCCCGAGGGTGTCGACGTCCTCCACGACGTCGACCCGGGCCCGCGGGATCATCGCGTGCTCCACGTCGCGGCGGGGGAAGTCGAGGATGCGGTCGAGCATCATCGACAGCTCGACCGGCAGGTCACCGCTCTCGCGGGAGTCCTCGACGATGTGCTCGAGGTCCCGGGCGGTCGCCGCGTGCTCGACGTCGTGCACCGGCTCGATCCGCAGGACCCGCAGCAGCAGGTTCGACGCCTGGTCGAACACCCAGATCAGCCAGCCGAACAGCTTCAGGTAGAGCACGGTCGAGCCGGCCAGCCGCACCGCGACCGGCTGCGGCCGGGCGATCGCGAGGTTCTTGGGGAACAGCTCGCCGAACAGCATCTGGACGACGGTGGAGAACAGCAGCGCGAGGACGGCGCCGATGCCCACGCCGACGGCGGTCGGGATGCCGACGCCGCCCAGCAGCGTGCCGAGGGACTCACCGATCAGCGGCTCGGCGACGTAGCCGACCAGCAGCCCGGTGACCGTGATCCCCAACTGGGCGCCGGAGAGCATGAACGAGGTCCGCCGGGTCACCTGGAGCGCGCGGCGCGCACCGGCGTCCCCCGCCTCGGCGCGCGCGGTCAGCGCCGAGCGGTCCACGGACATGAACGCGAACTCCTGGGCCACGAAGTAGCCCGTGAGCGCGGTGATCGCGCCCACCACGAGCACGCCCGCCAGCAGCGCGAGCACTGTCGTCACCGGCCGCGCACCGCCTCATCGGGCTCCGGGTACGCGGCCTGGGGTCTGTGACTGGTGCTCATGACTCTCTTCGACGGGGGTGCACGGTCGAGAGGTCGAACGGACGAGGTCGTCCGGCGGTTCCGGACAGTGACGCAGACGACCGCGCCCCCGCCGGCACACGGGCCGGCGGGGGCGAGGGGGTCCTTCGCTACCGGGCCGCGCCGTGGCAGAACTTGTACTTCTTGCCCGAGCCGCAGGGGCACGGCGCGTTGCGGGCCGGCTCCTTGGAGCCGCTCACCGTCGCCGTCTTGGCCGCCTTGGCCGCGCCGCCCTCCTTGGGCGAGGCGTCGAGGCTGGGCGCCGAGTACGTCAGGTTCTCCTGCCGGCGCGGCTCGTCCAGGCCCTTGACGGCCAGCTGCGGACCGGTACCCGACGTCGTCGGCTCCTCGACCGGGGCGGGCACCGGAGCGGTCCGCGCGACCGGCTTCGACGTCTTCTTGCCCGGACCGGCGCCGGCGCCCGAGCGGCGGGCGGCCGGAGCCGCCTTGGCCGGCGTGGTCGCGGTCGACTTGCCGGGAGCGCTGCTCCCCGGGGACCCCGCGGGCGCGGTGCCCGCGCCGTTGCCGTTCGCGGCGGCAGCGGCGGCCTGCTGGCGAGCCAGCACGCGGGCGGTGCCCTCCTGGGCGGCGGCGAGCGCCTTCGCCTCCGCTTCGGCCTGCTTGGCCTGGGCCTCGGCCTCCTGCTCCTCCTTGGTCTTCACCTCGAGGTTGAACAGGAAGCCGACGGACTCCTCCTTGATCCCGTCGAGCATCGCGTTGAACATGTCGAAGCCCTCGCGCTGGTACTCCACGACCGGGTCGCGGTTGGCCATCGCGCGCAGGTGGATGCCGGCCCGCAGGTAGTCCATCTCGTACAGGTGCTCGCGCCACTTGCGGTCCAGCACGCTGAGCAGCACCCGCCGCTCGAGCTCGCGCATGACCTCGGAGCCCAGCGCGGTCTCGCGCTCCTCGTACGCGCGGTGCACGTCGTCGAGCAGCTCCTGCTTGAGCGTCTCGGGCGACAGCGCTGCCTGCTCGCCGTCGGCGACCCGGTCCAGCAGCTCGTCGCGGTCCAGGCCGACCGGGTAGAGCGCCTTGAGGCCGGTCCACAGCTGCTCGAGGTCCCAGTCCTCGGCGTAGCCGGTCTCGGTGGCGCCGTCGACGTAGGCGCCGACGACGTCGTCGACCATCGCCTTGACCTGGACGTGCAGGTCCTCGCCGTCGAGCACCTTGCGCCGCTCGTCGTAGATGACGGTGCGCTGCCGGTTGAGCACCTCGTCGTACTTGAGGACGTTCTTCCGGATCTCGAAGTTCTGCTGCTCGACCTGGGTCTGCGCCGACAGGATCGCCCGGCTGACCATCTTCGACTCGATCGGCTGGTCGTCGGGGACGCGCAGCGTGTTCATCATCGACTCGAGCATCGGGCCGTTGAAGCGGCGCATCAGGTCGTCGCCGAGGGAGAGGTAGAACCGCGACTCCCCCGGGTCGCCCTGCCGGCCGGAGCGGCCGCGCAGCTGGTTGTCGATGCGCCGGCTCTCGTGCCGCTCGGTGCCGAGCACGTACAGACCACCGGCCTCGGTGACCTGCTCGTGCTCCTCCTCGACCTGCTTCTTCGCCGCGGCCAGCGCGTCGTCCCACGCGGCCTCGTACTCCTCCGGCGTCTCCGTCGGGGTGAGACCACGGGCGCGCAGGTCCTCGTCGGCGATGAAGTCGGGGCTGCCGCCGAGCTGGATGTCGGTGCCGCGGCCGGCCATGTTGGTGGCCACGGTGACCGCGCCCAGCCGGCCGGCCTGCGCGACGATGTGCGCCTCCCGGGCGTGGTTCTTGGCGTTGAGGACCTCGTGCGGGATCTGCCGGCGCAGCAGGTACTTCGAGAGCAGCTCGGACTTCTCCACGCTCGCGGTGCCGACGAGCACCGGCTGGCCGGCCTCGTGCCGCTCGGCGATGTCCTCGACGACGGCCTCGAGCTTGGCCTTCTCCGTCTTGTAGATGACGTCGGAGCGGTCGATGCGGACCATCGGCCGGTTCGTCGGGATCGGGACGACGCCCAGCTTGTAGGTCTGGGAGAGCTCGGCCGCCTCGGTCTGGGCGGTGCCGGTCATCCCCGACAGCTTCTCGTAGAGCCGGAAGTAGTTCTGCAGCGTGATCGTGGCGAGCGTCTGGTTCTCGTCCTTGATCTGCACCTTCTCCTTGGCCTCGATGGCCTGGTGCATGCCCTCGTTGTAGCGGCGGCCCGACAGCACGCGGCCGGTGAACTCGTCGACGATCAGGACCTCGCCGTTGCTGACGATGTACTGCTGGTCGCGGTGGTAGAGCTCCTTGGCCTTCAGCGCGTTGTTCAGGTAGCTGATCAGCGGGGAGTTGACCGCCTCGTACAGGTTGTCGATGCCGAGCTGGTCCTCGACGAACTCGACACCCTCCTCGGTGACGGCGACCGTCCGCTTGGCCTCCTCCACCTCGTAGTGGGTGTCCCGCTTCATCAGCGGCACGATCCGCGCGAACTCCTGGTACCACTTGCCGGCCGACTCGGCGGGGCCGCTGATGATCAGCGGGGTGCGGGCCTCGTCGATGAGGATCGAGTCGACCTCGTCGACGATCGCGTAGTGGTGGCCGCGCTGGACCAGGTCGGCCTTGCTCCAGGCCATGTTGTCGCGCAGGTAGTCGAAGCCGAACTCGTTGTTCGTCCCGTAGGTGATGTCGCAGGCGTACTGCTCGCGGCGGTGCGCCGGCCGCTCACCGGACAGGATCGTGCCCACCGACAGGCCGAGGAAGCGGTGCACCCGGCCCATCCACTCGGCGTCGCGCTTGGCCAGGTAGTCGTTCACGGTGATGACGTGCACGCCCTCGCCGGTGAGCGCGTTGAGGTAGGCCGGGAGGACGCCGGTCAGCGTCTTGCCCTCACCGGTGCGCATCTCGGCGATGTTGCCCAGGTGCAGCGCGGCGCCGCCCATGATCTGCACGCGGAAGTGCCGCTGGCCCAGGGTGCGGGTGGCCGCCTCCCGGACGACCGCGAAGGCCTCCGGGAGCAGCTCGTCGAGGGTCTCCCCGTCGGCGTACCGCTCCTTGAACTCGTCGGTCTTCGCCCGCAGCTCGGCATCGGTCAGGTCGACGTAGTCGTCGGCCAGCGACTCGACCGCATCGGCGATCTTGTGCAGCCGACGGACGATCTTTCCCTCACCGGCACGGAGGATCCTCGAGAACACCACGGACCCAGAGTAGGCGGCCCACCTCCGAGCACCACGACCTCCGCGCATACCCTCCGCCGGTGGCAGCAGACCCGCGCACCCTGGGCCCCGGCACGCTCACCTTCCTCACGGAGCGGCACCTGGCGACACTGACGACGCTCCGCGCGGACGGCACCCCGCACGTCGTCCCGGTCGGGGTCACCTTCGACCCGGACACGGCCACGGCCCGCGTGATCACCTCCGGGACGTCGGCCAAGGCCCGGCACGTCCGCGACGGGCAGGCCCGGGTGGCGGTCTGCCAGGTCGACGGCCGCCGCTGGCTCACCCTGGAGGGGACGGCGGTCGTGAAGGACGACACCGCCTCCGTCGCCGACGCGGTGGAGCGGTACGCGCGCCGCTACAAGCAGCCGCGGGAGAACCCGGCGCGGGTCGTCATCGAGATCGCGGTCGACCGGGTGCTGGGCAACGCCTGACGTCGGAGTCGCTCGGCGACGGGTCCTGTCACCGAGCGACTCCGACCGGGGTCAGACGGGCGCCGCCACGGGCTCGGCGGAGGCGGGGACGCGGGCGGCGTCGCCGTCCAGCGGCGTCTCGACCAGGCGGATCAGGCCGTAGTCGTAGGCGTGCCGGCGGTAGACGACCGTCGGCCGCCCGGTGTCGGCGCACTGGAAGAGGAAGAAGTCGTGACCGACCAGCTCCATCTCGTGGAGGGCCTGGTCGACGGTCATCGGCGTCGCCGGGTGGTGCTTCTCCCGGACGACCTGCCCGGGGAGGTGCTCGTCGAGGTCGGTGACGAGGGGTTCCCCGTCGAAGCCGGACTCGAGCACGTCGGCCGCCGGTCCGGCGGCGAGGGGGGCGAGCGGCTCGGCGGTGGTGCCGGCGATCCGCACGCTCTCGGGGGTGCGCCGGCCGTGGTGCACCCGGCGGCGGTCGGCCGCCCGGCGGAGCCGGTTCTCGAGCTTGCTGCAGGCCAGGTCGAGCGCCGCGTAGAAGTCCGGCCCCGCGGCCTCAGCCCGGACGACGGGGCCCTTGCCCCGCAGCGTGATCTCGACGCGCTGACAGCTCGCGGACTGTCGTGGGTTCTTCTCGTGGAACAGCTCGACGTCCATCCGGAGCATCTTCAGCTTGCCGTCGAAGCGGTCGAGCGAACCGACCTTGTCCTCGACGTGCTGGCGGTAGTGCTCCGGCACCTCGACGTTCCGGCCGCGGACAACGATCTCCATGAGACCTCCCGGTAGTACGGGTCTGTGTCCGGTTGAACGCTAGTCGTCCGGCAGGTGTCCCGACAGTCGAGCGGGCGGACGGCCACGGCCCGGATCAGCCCGCCGACGGTGTCCGCCCAGGTGGCCCCGCGGGACCCGTCCGGGCGGCCCGGCGCGGCGTCGCGGCCACCACCGCGGCGAGCACCGGCGTGTCGTCCCGGCGTGTCAAAGCCAGGCCGGTGGCGGCCTCGGTGAGCGTGGCGCCGCTGGTCACGACGTCGTCGACCAGGACGACGAGGGTGCCGGGCGGCACGGGCGCGGCGGCCCGGACGGCGAACGTGCCGGCCAGGTTCGCCCGTCGCTGGGCGACCGACAGGCCGGCCGAGTCCGCGACCCGGCCGGTGCGCCGGAGCAGCCGGGCCGACGCCGCGGGGACGCCGGCCGCCCGGAGCTCGGCGACGGCGACGCGGGCCAGCTCGGCGACGTGGTCGCGGCCCCGGGCACGGAGCGCCGACCGCGTCGGGGGCAGCGGCACGAGCAGCACCGGCGTGCCCGTACGCGCGGAGGGGACGCCGGCCCGCACCGCCACCACGGCCAGGGCCAACGCCGTGCCCAGCGGCCGGGCGAGCTCGGCGCGGCCGTGCTCCTTGAACGCGTTGACCGCCGGACGGACCGGCCCGGCGTAGACGGCGGCGGCGACCGTCGGCGGGAAGCCGGCCGGGAACCGCCGGGGCTGCGCCAGGTGCGGGACGGCGAACTCCCCCGCGCAGCGCCGGCACAGCATCGGCCCCGGGACGCCGCAGCCGGCGCAGATCCGGGGCAGCACGAGGTCGGCCAGCGCCGCCGCGGTGGAGCGCACCAGCTCCCCGACGGCACGCACCCGCCCACCCTCCCCCGCCGTGCTGCATGGCCCGGGCCGCCGGCCGAGGCTGTGGACGGGGCGCTAGGCCGGGAAGAAGGGCTCGGTCCCCGTGCGCGGCTGCTGCCCGCGGACCAGGGTCACCCACGTGCCGCCGGACAGCTGCCACATCGACCCGCCGGCACTGACGAGCGGCTGCTGGCTCGGGGCGGCGGCGATCGAGCTCGGCTGGCTGGGCAGCCCGGCGGTGGGGACGGCGGTCAGGCCCCAGCCGTCCACGCTCATCGAGTAGGGGGCGACGCCCTCCTGCGGCCCGCCGGTGGCGAGGACCAGCAGCCGGTCCGAGGCGCTCCAGGCGACGTCGACCACGCCGGCCAGCGAGGGCGCGACCGGCCGCAGGTCCCGCAGGGTCACCGGCGCGCCCTCGGCCCGGACGACCGTGCCGACGAACAGCTGGTTGGGGCCGACGATCACCGCCGCGCGCACCCCGTCCGGGGAGAGCTGCAGCACCGAGGCGCCGCCCAGGTCGTCGAGTGCCGGTGCGCTGACCGGCTGCGGCTGCCCGTCGGCCGGCACCCGCACGACCGCGGTGCCGTCCCGGACGGTCCAGAACTCGTTCCGGGTGGCCGCGACGGTGGGCACGGTGAACGTGCCGCCGGGCAGCACCTCGGCGAGGTCCCCGCCGTAGGGGCCGACCAGCAGACTGGCCCGGAAGTCCCTGGTGGTGACGCCGACCATCGCCGACAGCTCGCCGGTGCGCGGATCGGCCGAGACGGCGGCGGACTGCAGGCCGTAGGTCCCCTGCCCCGCCGGGCCCGGCGCCGGTTCGCCGTCGACCAGGCGCAGCGCGCCGCCGTCCAGGTAGTGCCCGACGGCGCCGACGGGTGCGGCCTCCGGGTCGAACCGCGACCAGTCCTCGACGGTCTGCACGTCGGGCACGCCCTCGAGGGAGAGCCGCTCCCCGTCGGCGAGCAGCTCGACCGACGGCGTGCCGGGCAGCTGGGAGAGGGTCCACACCAGCTGCGCCGAGAGCAGGGAGAGCTCCGGCGGCGCGAGCTGGTCGATCCCGGAGAGGTCGACGGTGACCGACAGGCCGGACACGGTGACCCGGCCGACCAGCCGCGCCTCGCCGAGGAAGTTCTGCACGCCGGGAGCCAGCGCCGAGGAGGGGCCGGCCAGCAGCCGGTCGACCAGCGCCGTCGGCTGCGCCTCGCCGCGGATCACGTAGCGCGGATCGGGCACCACCCGCTGGAGCGTGGGGTCGACGAAGTAGACGGCCCGCTGGTCGTAGAGCCGCTCGAAGTCCGGCTCCTGCATGAGCAGCCCGTCGGGCGGGTTGTCCACCCGCCACTCGCCGGAGACCGGCTCCAGGCGGAACTCGTAGTTGTAGCTGCCGGCGCCGGTGGTGAGCACCCCGCCGGGGGTGACGGTGCCGAGCAGGTCCGCCGTCACCCGCACGGTCGCGGTGCCCTCGGGTCCTGGCCGCTCGGTCACCGTGGCGTAGCCGGCGGCGATCACCGTGATGCCGCTGTCGTCGGACCAGGAGTCGGCCACCCGGGGGGTCAGGTGGTCGCGGGCCACCGGGTGCTGGCGGGCCGTGCTCGCGGCGGCGTCGATGAACCCGCGGACGATCTCCTCGGGGCTGGCGCCCTCGTCCGGCCCCAGGGGCTCGAGGCCCTCGACGTCGGACGAGCGGTCCGGCTCCTGGGTGATCTGCACGGTGGCGGAGCTGCTGGGCACGGTCGAGCAGCCGGTCAGCGCCAGCAGGACGACGACGACGGCGAGCCACGCCGGGCGCCTCACGAGGGCCCCCCGGGCCGGCGGACGATGGCCGGCCGCAGCGGCAGCGGCGAGCTGGTCAGCTCCGCGCCCGAGGTCACCGGCAGCGTCAGCCGGAACTGCGCCCCCAGCCCCGGGGCGCCCCACACCTGCAGCCAGCCGCCGTGCAGCCGCGCGTCCTCCAGGCTGATGGACAGGCCGAGGCCGCTCCCGCCGACCGTGCGGACACGGGAGGGGTCCGCACGCCAGAACCGGTCGAAGACGTGCTGGGCGTCGGCCGGGCTGAGCCCCACGCCGAAGTCGCGGACGGTGACGGCGACGGCGGCCCGGTTCGCCGCCCAGGTGATCTCGACCGGCCGGCCGGCCCCGTGCTCGATCGCGTTGCCGACGAGGTTGCGGAGGATGCGCTGCACCCGCCGCGGGTCGACGTCGGCGATGACCGGCTGCTGGGGCCCGGTGACCCGCAGCTCGCTGTCGTGCCGCGCCGCCAGCGCCGAGAAGTCGCCGACCACGCGGTGGACGAGAGCGCCGACGTCGGTGGGCTCCCAGTCGAGCACCGCGGCGCCGGCGTCGTACCGGCTGATCTCCAGCAGGTCGGTGAGCAGGCTCTCGAACCGGTCGAGCTCCTCGTGCAGCAGCTCCGCGGAGCGGGCGACGTGGGGCGCGAAGTCCTCCCGGGACTCGTGCAGCACCTCCGCGGCCATCTGCACGGTCGTCAGCGGGGTGCGCAGCTCGTGGCTGACGTCGGAGGTGAACCGCTGCTGGAGCTGGGAGAGCGCCTCGAGCTGGGTGATCTGCCGCTGGAGGCTGTCGGCCATCGCGTTGAAGCTCGTCGCCAGCCGGGCCAGGTCGTCCTCGCCGCGCACCGCCATGCGTTCCTCGAGCTCGCCCTCGGCCAGCCGCTGAGCGGTCCCGGCCGCACGGCGTACCGGGTCCACCACCAGCCGGGTCACCAGCACCCCGATGCCGACGACGAAGAGCGTCAGCGCGACCCCGCTGATGACGACGGTGCTGCGGATCAGCGACAGGCTCTCCTCCTCCTGGTCGAGGGGGAAGGCGTAATAGAGCTCGATCCGCTCGGTCCCGGTGGGGTCCTCGGTCACCGGCGCGCCGATCAGCAGCGCGGGGCGCGGATCCCCGTCGGCGTCGGGGACGAGGCCGTACTGGGAGAACTGGCCGCCGGAGTGCACGCCGGCCCGCAGCTCGACCGGCAGGCCCAGGACGACCCCGAGGCGACCGGCGGAGATCTCCCGGTCACCGGCGCGGTAGACGACGACCACCTCGAAGTCGCCCGCGGAGCCCGCGCGGGTCTGCAGCTGCTGGACGGTGCGGTCGAGGGTGGCCCGCACGCTGGCGGCGTCGCCGGTGGCGATGCCGGTCACCTGGTCGCGGGCGTAGGTCACGCCGGCCTGCGCCTGGTCGATGGCCGCCTGGCGCTTCACCGAGAGGATCTGGTCGCGGATCTGGCTGAAGAGGACGAGGCTGACGATGATCACGACCGTGCCGGCCACCGCCATCGTGATGGCGCCGATCCGCACGTGCAGCGAGGAGCGCCACGCGTGCACCACGGTGGCGGCCAGCCGGCGCAGCACCCGACGCGCGCGGGCCGCCCGCACCTGGAGCCGCCGGCGCAGCTGCGCACCGCGCCCCCGCTGCGGCGCAGCGGGCGGCACCGGCGGCGAGGGCGGAGGCGGTGCGGGGGCGGCCGGGGTGGTCACCTCGGCCGGGAGGGGCCGTGCAGTCACCGATCAGCCGTCACGGCGGACCGGCCTTGTAGCCCACCCCGCGCACCGTCAGCACGATCTCGGGCCGCTCCGGGTCGCGCTCGATCTTGGCCCGCAGCCGCTGCACGTGGACGTTGACCAGCCGGGTGTCGGCGGCGTGCCGGTAGCCCCAGACCTGCTCGAGCAGCAGCTCGCGGGTGAACACCTGGCGCGGCTTGCGGGCCAGCGCCACGAGGAGGTCGAACTCCAGCGGGGTGAGGGCGATCGGCGCGCCGTCCCGGGTGACCTGGTGGGCGGGGACGTCGATGGCGATGTCGCCGATCGTCAGGTTCTCGGCCTGACCGGTCTCCCCCCGGCGCAGCTGGGCCCGGACGCGGGCCACGAGCTCGACGGGCTTGAACGGCTTGGTGACGTAGTCGTCGGCGCCGGCCTCCAGCCCCTGGACGACGTCGATGGTGTCGCCCTTGGCGGTCAGCATGACGATGGGCACGCTGGACTGCGTGCGGATGTCCTGGCAGATCTGCAGGCCGTTGCGGCCGGGCAGCATCAGGTCGAGCAGCACGATGTCGGGACGGGTCTGCTGGAAGACCCCCACCGCCCGGTTGCCGTCGGACACGAAGGCCGGTTCGTAGCCCTCGCGCCGGAGCACGATGCCCAGCATCTCGGCGAGGGCGGCGTCGTCGTCGACGACGAGGACGCGGCCGCGACTGGGCCCGGTCGAGGGTGCGGTGGATGCCACGGGCCCATTCTGCGCTGATCGGACCCGATAACGGCGACACCCGCCCGGTTCTTCGACCGGGCGGGTGTCCCAACGGCACCGCAGGTACCCCGTGGAGGGCCCGCGGTCGGCCCCCTCCCAGGGTCCCGCGCCGCGCGGAGCGTGGCGTGGGGAGAGAGGGGGTCCTTCGTCAGTAGCGGTAGTGGTCGCTCTTGTAGGGACCCTCGACCGGCACGCCGATGTAGTCGGCCTGGACCTTGGTCAGCTCGGTGAGCTTCACGCCCAGGGCGTCGAGGTGCAGGCGCGCCACGTGCTCGTCGAGCTTCTTCGGCAGCACGGTGACCGTGGGCTCCTGGCCCTCGTAGGCCGCGCGGTTGCTCCACAGCTCGATCTGGGCGAGCACCTGGTTGGAGAACGAGGCGCTCATGACGAAGCTGGGGTGCCCGGTGGCGTTGCCGAGGTTCAGCAGCCGGCCCTCGGAGAGCACGATGATCGTGTGACCGTCGGCGAAGCGCCACTCGTCGACCTGCGGCTTGATGGTCGTGCGCTCGACGCCGGGGGTGCGGGCGAGACCGGCCATGTCGATCTCGTTGTCGAAGTGCCCGATGTTGCCGATGATCGCCTGGTGCTTGGTCGAGGCGAGCTGCTCGGCCGTGATGATGTCCTTGTTGCCGGTGGCCGTGATGATGATGTCGGCCTTGCCGATGACCTCGTCGAGCGTGGTCACCTCGTAGCCGTGCATCGCGGCCTGGAGGGCGTTGATCGGGTCGATCTCGGTGACGATGACCCGGGCACCCTGGCCGCGCAGTGACTCCGCGCAGCCCTTGCCGACGTCGCCGTAGCCGCAGACGACGGCGACCTTGCCGCCGATCATGACGTCCGTGGCGCGGTTGATGCCGTCGATCAGCGAGTGCCGGCAGCCGTAGAGGTTGTCGAACTTGCTCTTGGTGACCGAGTCGTTGACGTTGATCGCCGGGAAGAGCAGGCGGCCGTCGCGGGCGAGCTCGTAGAGCCGCATGACGCCGGTCGTCGTCTCCTCGGTGACGCCCGCGATGCCCTGGCCGATGCGGGTCCAGTAGCCGCCGTCCTCGGCGAGCGTGCCGCGCAGCGTCTCGAGGATGACGCCGTACTCCTCGGAATCGGCCTCGGTGGTGTCCGGGACGACGCCGTCGGCCTCGAAGCGGGTGCCCAGGTGGATCAGCAGGGTGGCGTCGCCGCCGTCGTCGAGCAGCATGTTCGGGCCGACGATCTCGCCGGAGGAGTCGCGGAACTCGAACAGGCGCTGGGTGCACCACCAGTACTCGGGGAGCGTCTCGCCCTTCCAGGCGAAGACGGGGACGCCGGTGGGCGCCTCGGGGGTGCCGTCGCCGACGACGATCGCGGCGGCCGCGTGGTCCTGGGTGGAGAAGATGTTGCAGCTGACCCAGCGGACCTCGGCGCCGAGGGCGGTCAGCGTCTCGATGAGGACGGCGGTCTGCACGGTCATGTGCAGCGAGCCGGCGATGCGCGCGCCGGCCAGGGGCTGGGCGTCGCCGTACTCGGCGCGCAGCGCCATGAGGCCGGGCATCTCGTGCTCGGCGAGCTGGATCTCCTTGCGGCCGAACGGCGCGAGGGAGAGGTCGGCGACCTTGTGGTCGGCCTCGCCGGAGGGCGTGGTCAGGGTGCTGGGAACCGTGCTGGCGGTCATGTCGCTCCAGGGTGTCGCCCGGCGCTCGGGCCGGGGCGGGCCTCGCGGTGCGAGGCGGTCGGATGCAGGGTCGCTTCGATCCCCGACGACGGGGAGAGCGAGCATGCCGAGGCTTCGGCGGGGCTCGTGCCGGGCGCCACTCTACGCGACGCGGGCCGTCGGTCCGGGAGATCAGCCGCTTCCCACCCACCGGTCGGGAACTGTCCCCGGAGCCGGGAGGGCGGTACCTTGCCCGACGGCGCGGCTCCCCGCGGCGACCCCCGGCGAACGACCGGGTCGGCCGGCCCCTCCCGCCGACGCGCCGACCCTCCGACCTGCAGAGGATGCATGGGCACTGCGATCCGTCGGCCACCGGCGTCCGACGTCCCCTCGCCCGCGGAGCCCGAACCGTCGGAGGGCACGGTCGCGCGGCGCCGGACCTGGCCCGCGGTCCTCCTGTCGACGGCGATCGTGGCCGGGCTCTTCACGCTGCTCTTCCTGCGCAACCACCGGTTCGCCTGGCTCGACGACCGGCAGGCCGACAGCCTCGCCAAGCTGATCGACATCGGGCGGATCCTGCAGTCCGGCGAGTGGCCGTGGCTGAGCACGAACCTCGTCAACAGCGGCGCGCACGCGATCGAGGCCCAGTACGGCGTCTTCAACCCGTTCGACCTCGCGTTCGGGGTGCTGATCGGGAACCTCGACGACCTGGCGCTGGGCTCCTTCCTGCAGCTGCTCACCCACGTGCTGATCCTGACCGCGGCCGCCGCCTGGCTGGGCCGGCTGATCGGCCTCACCACCGGCTGGACGGTGGCCTTCGCCGTCTCCGTCGGGTTCGGGACCTACACGATCTACTGGGGCGCGGCCTGGTACGAGGCGGTCACCTCGTTCTCCTGGTTCGTGCTCGCGCTGGCCGCCGTCGTCGCGATGCACCTGACCGGGCGCACCCGCTACGGCTGGGTGCTGCTGGTGGCCACGTACCTCTGCTACCAGAGCGGCTGGCCGCTGGCGGTGCCGCTGCTCGGCCTCACCGTGCTCGTGCTGGTCGCCGCTCGCTTCCTCACCGGCAACCCGCGGGCGACGTCGTGGTGGATCCTGGCCTGGTACGGCGGCGGCGCGCTCACCTCGCTGGTCGGCCTGTACCCGCTGTTCGTCTCCTTCCGGTTCGCGGCCCGCCAGTCGTCGATCTCCAACGAGTCGAACGCCAACGTCGCCTCGCTGGAGGGGCTGCTGCACGCCGCCGACCCCTCGTACCACGGCTGGTTGAACCTCTTCAGCGGCGTGAACGAACTGCAGCCGCTGCCGCACTACTACGTCGCGTGGTTCCTGCTGCCGGTCGTCTGCTTCTGGCGGATCGACGCGGCCCGGTGCACTCCGCGCGTCCGCGCCCTGCTCGGGGCGAGCGTGGTGCTCGCGGCCGTCACCGCCCTGGCGGCCCTCGGCCCCGAGCGGCTCCTGGTGTTCCGGTTCCCGACGCGCTTCCTCCAGTACGGCGGCCTGTTCCTCCTGCTGACCGCGGCCCTGCTCGTCGCGCACGGCGCGCGCACCGTCACCCGCCGCCGGCTCCTGGTGTTCGGCGCCGCCATCGCGCTGCTGGCGGTCAACGCCTGGCAGGCCGATCCGGCGGGGCTGCACCGCATCGTCGGCCTGACCGTCGTCGTGACCGCGCTCGGGGTGGCCCTGGTCGGCCCCCGCGAGGTCCGCGCCGTGCTGCGGTCGGCGGAGCCGGGCACCGGCACCACCGTCCGCACGGTCGGCTGGGTCGCGGCCGCCGGCACCGTCCTCGTCATGGCCGCGACGGCCTACGGCAACCCCTACGCCCGGGGAGCCGACCGCGGGCTGCCCTCCAGTCAGTCGGACTTCCAGACCCTGAGCCGGGAGGACTACACCCTCTGGTACGGCACCCATCCGCAGTTCCTCTACGGCGGCGAGACCGGCGAGGGGGTGGAGGAGGTCCCCCAGGAGTTCCTCGACGGCTTCTACGCCGAGTACCACCCCTCCTCGACCGGCCTGATCGCCGGCGACCGGTCGGTCAACGGGTACAGCCCGCTGGCGCACCGCTTCCTGCTCGAGCACGTGCCCTTCGACGACCAGGGCAACATGCCGCCCGATGCTGCGCAGTCCTTCCTCGCCGAGGACCCGGAGACCGGGCTGACCTGGCTGGAGCTGCTGCGGGTCGACCAGGTCGTCGCGCCGCTGGGTCCGCGGGACGACGCCCTGCGCCCGCTGCTGGACGACGGCTGGGAACGGGTGCCCGGCGAGTACACCGCGGCGTACCAGCGGGACCCCTACGAGCTGCCGGGACTGCTCTCCTCGGTCTCGCCGGAGGTCACCGTCGCGGCGGAGAGCAGGTGTCCGCAGCGGAACTCCCGGGAGTGCGTCGAGGTGACGGTCGACGACGCCCCGGGCCGGGTCGTCTTCGCCCGGCTGTGGTTCCCCGGCTACCGGGCGACGCTGGACGGGCAGCCGATCGACGTCACCCGGCTCGACGGCACCCTGGTGGCGGTCGACCTGCCGGCGGGGGCGTCCGGGGAGCTGGTGCTCTCCTACCGGTCACCGGGCTTCGTCCCGTTGGCGGCGCTGGCCGTCGCGACGGTCGTCGGGCTGGCCGCGGCGCAGACGGTCGCGGTCCGGCGCCGACGCGCGGCCACCCCGGTCGAGGACTCCTCGGAGGTCTGACCCCGGCCGGCGGTCAGCCCTCGCAGCCGATCCCGTCGCCGTCGCCGTCGAAGGCATCGCTCCAGCCGGGATCGCCGCGGCGGATCGGGGCGGCCCCGGCCGCGCGCACCGCGGCGCAGTCGGCGTAGGTCACCGGGGCGTCCGGCTGCGGTGCCGGTGCGGGCTCCGGGGCCGGCACCGGGACCTGAGCGCCCGGCAGCGGCTCGTCGGGGCAGCCGGCCAGCACCCCGGCGATCGCGTCGCGCTCCGCGGCGGTCACCCAGAGCCCGTAGTCGAGCTTCACCGCCGTCTGCCGCGCCACGTAGGCGCAGCGGTAGCCGCGGTTCGGCGGCAGCCAGGTGGCCGCGTCCGCGTCGCTCTTCTGCTGGTTGAGCGGGCCGTCCACGGCGAGCAGGTTGAGCGGGTCGTTGGCGAAGGCGGTGCGGGTGGCGTCGTCCCAGCCCTGTGCGCCCTTCTGCCAGGCGTCCGACAGCGCCACGACGTGGTCGATCTGCACGTCGTCGCTGGTGTCCTGCCCTCGGGTGAACTCGATCGTCGTCCCGGAGTACGGGTCGGCGAGGGTCCCGGAGACGACGACGCAGTCCCGGGTGCCGGGCTCGAACGTCTCGCCGGTGAGGTCGCGGGCCAGCACGTCGTTGCGGGTGTCGCAGCCGTTGCGGTCGGTGTCGACCCAGCCGGCTCCGAACAGGTCGCGGTCGTAGCCGGTGCGCGGCGCCCGACCGCGGACGTCGAGCTCCCCCAGGGCGGCGAGCGCGGTGTCGGGTCGGGCGGCCGCGATCGCGGCGTCGGCGGTGTCGGAGGTGTCGCTGCCGAACGTGGTCTCGCAGCCGCCGAGCAGGGCCAGCGCCACGAGGGCGGCGGCCCACGGGGCGCGGGGAGGTCGGTGCCGCACCGGCCGACGCTACGTCCGCCGTCCGCCCCTCCCGGGGAGACACACGGGACCGCGCGGGGACGTTCTCAGCGCACGTTCGTGGTGGTCCGGTAGAGGACCGCGGGACCGCGGGCGGTCACCGGCTGACCGGCCGGCACGAACGCCGACTCCCCGCGGCGGAGCACCAGCTCGTCGTCCCCGGCGCCGGCCAGGACGGCCTCCCCCTCGGTGCACAGCAGCACCTGCGGACCGGCCGTGGTGAGGCTGCCGGACTGGTGGTCGAGCTGGCAGCGGGTGAGGTCGAAGTCCTCGACCGGCACGGGGTAGCGCAGACCGCCGGGACCGAGCACCGGGTGCATCACCGGCACCCGGCCGTCGGTGAAGTCCAGCACCTCGATCAGCGCCGCCAGGTCGACGTGCTTGCGGGTCAGCCCACCGCGGAGCACGTTGTCGGAGCTGGCCATGACCTCCACGCCGGCGCCGCACAGGTAGGCGTGCAGGTTCCCGGCGGGCAGGAAGATCGCCTCACCCGGCGCCAGCTTGAGGTGGTTGCACATCAGCGAGATGACCACGCCCGGATCGCCCGGGTAGGCCTCGGCCAGCCGGCCGGCCCAGCGGTAGGTGTTGATGAACTCGGGGTCGGCGGCGGCCACGAACTGGCCGGCCCGCCGGGCGACCGCCTCGACGAGGTGGGTGCGCCGCTTGCCCGACAGCGCGATGAGCTGCGGGATGGCGGCGCGCAGGCCACCGCGGGCCAGGGCGGCGATGGTCGGCTTGAGCTCCGGCAGCTGCAGCTTGGCCAGGCAGTGCAGGGACTCCTCGACCGGGCGGAACCCGCACAGCGCCTCGAAGGTCGTCAGCGCCAGCAGCAGCTCGGGCTTGTGCCACGGGTCCTTGAACGTGCGGGTCGGGTCGTCCTGCGGGACGCCGGCGGCCTCCTCGGCCGCGTACCCGGCCATGGCCTGCTCGATGGTCGGGTGGGCCTGCAGCGACAGGGGGGCGTCCGCGGCCAGGATCTTCATCAGGAACGGCAGGCGGTCACCGAAGCGCTCCCGCACGCGCGGGCCCAGCAGCCGCACCGGGTCCTCGACGATGGCCTTGTCCAGCGGGCGGCCGTCGGCCAGCAGGCTCGGCAGGTCCGGGTGCGCGCCCATCCAGAGCTCGGCGTGCGGCAGCTCCGCGGGGGCCGGCCGGCCGAGCAGCTCGGGGATGACGGTGCGGCTGCCCCACGGGTAGTGACGGACGTTGCTGGTGAGGTGCCACATCGACGAGGAGGTTACCGGCGAGTCGGGTCCCCGGGTCCAGTGGCGACCCGGATCACCCGGAGGGGGTGGCCCCGCTGCAGGGGCCCGCCGCGAGCCTGCGAGCGGTGGGGGGGCAGGGGGGTCCTCCATCAGACGGCGGCGGCGCGCACGTCCTTCGCGCCCAGCCGCGCGGCGTCCGCCGTCCGGTCGTCGGGCATCCGCTGCGACTCGCGCTCGGCGGCCACCCGGGCCTCGTAGTGCGCCACCTCCCGCTCGGTCCGCTCGGCGTCCCAGCCCAGGACCGACGCCATGAGGTCGGCGACGGCCGGAGCGGACTCCGTCCCGCGGTGCGGCGTGCTGATCGACACGCGGGTGCGGCGGGTGAGGACGTCGTCCAGGTGGAGCGCGCCCTCCGCGGTGACCGCGTGCACGACCTCGGCGGCGAGGTGGGCCGGCGCTCCGGGCAGGGGCCGGGCCAGTGCCGGATCGCCCGCGGCGAGGGCCAGCACGGCGCCGACCTGGTCGCCGTGGCGCTGCAGCAGCCGCGCGACGGTCTCCTCGGGCAGTCCCGCGGCCGCGGCCAGGTCCGGCGCGGCGTCGCGGACGGCGGCCCAGCGGTGCGCGCCGACCAGCGGCAGGTCCGCCGTCCGCGAGGGCGCCACCCCGGGGAGCCCGGCGGTGGCCGCGTCCACGGCGTCGGCGGCCATGACCCGGTAGGTGGTGTACTTGCCGCCGGCCACCAGCACCAGACCGGGGGCCGGGGTGACGACCGCGTGCTCCCGCGACAGCCGGCTCGTCTGGTCGGCCTCGCCGGCCAGCAGCGGCCGCAGCCCCGCGTAGACGCCGACGATCTGGTCGGCCGTCAGCGGCCGGGCCAGCACGCGGTTGACCTGGTCGAGCAGGTAGGCGATGTCCTGGCTGCTCGCGGCCGGGTGGTCGCGGTCGAGCACCCAGGGGGTGTCGGTGGTCCCGACGATCCACTGCTCGCCCCAGGGGATGACGAACAGCACGCTGGTCGGCGTCCGCAGGATGAGGCCCGGCCGGTGCTCGTCGGGGCCGCCGCCGGTGGCCACGCCCCCCGCCGCGCCGGCGAACTGACCGCCGTCGATGGCCTCCCGGGGCACCACGAGGTGCACGCCCTTGCTGGCGCGCACGCGGAGGCTGGGGGCGGTGTCGCCCAGCATCTCCCCCACGTCGTCGCTCCACACCCCGGTGGCGGCGATGACGCTGCGGGCCCGGACCACGTAGGACGAACCGTCGGTGAGGTCGGCGACGCGCACACCCACGACCGGCGCGTCCTCGCCGTCGCCCTCCCGCAGCAGGCCGGTGACCCGGGCGCTGGACAGGCAGGCCGCGCCGAGTCCGGCGGCGGTCCGCACCACGGCCAGGGTGTGCCGGGCGTCGTCGACCTGGGCGTCCCAGTAGCGGATCGCGCCGCGGACGGCGTCGCGTCGCAGCCCCGGGAACTCCGCCAGCGCCGCGCGCCGGGACAGGTGCCGGTGCGCCGGGACGCCGCGGTCGGCGGTCAGCGCCGCACCGAGGACGTCGTAGAGCGCCACCCCGGCGCCGTAGTAGGCGCGCTGCCACACCGGCGCGGTCAGCGGCAGCAGGAACGGCAGCGGCCGGACCAGGTGCGGGGCGATCGTCGTGACCAGCCGGGAGCGCTCCTGCAGCGCCTCGTGCACGAGCGGGAACGCCAGCTGCTCCAGGTAGCGGAGTCCGCCGTGGATGAGCTTGCTGGACCGGCTGGAGGTCCCGGCCGCCCAGTCCCGGGCCTCGAGCAGCCCGACCGACAGCCCTCGGCTGGCGGCGTCGAGCGCGGCACCGGCGCCGGTGACCCCGCCGCCGATCACCAGGACGTCGACGACCCCGGAGGTCAGGCGGTCCCGGTCGGCGCGCCGCCGTGCGGGCGACAGGAGCGTGCGGTCGGTGGTTCCCCGTTCCATGTCCCCCACTGTCCCAGCCCGCGCCGACGCGCGGCGGACGTCTCAGTGGGCGGCCGCGTCCTCCCGGCCCTTCCCGCGCACCCGCTGCACCAGCATCACCACGACCACGACCACCGCGCCGACGACCAGGCCGATGATCGCGCTGGCGATCGTGTTGGTCAGCCAGCCCAGGACCCCACCGAGGGCGCCGACCGCGTCGTGCACCCCCTCCTCCAGGTGGTGGACGACGTCGTAGAGGCCGTGCCAGCCCAGGTCGTCGGTGCCGACCAGGAGGATGTGCCCGCCGACCCAGAGCATGGCGGCGGTGCCGATCACGGTCAGCGCGGTGAGCAGCTTGGGCATGGCCTTGACCAGGCCGCGCCCGAACCGCGCCGTCGCGCCGCTGCCCTTCTCGGCGAGCTTCAGCCCGGCGTCGTCCATCTTCACGATCCCCGCGACGACGCCGTAGACGAGCACCGTGATGGCGATGGCGACCACGATCAGGGTCACCAGCCGCGGCACGAACGCCTCGTCGGTGACCTCGTTGAGCGAGATCACCATGATCTCCGCGGACAGGATGAAGTCCGTCCGCACGGCCCCGCTGATGATCGTCTTCTCGTCCTTGGGCCCCTCGTCGTCCGCGCCGTGCCCGTGCCCGTGGCCGCTGACCTTCTCCCAGACCTTCTCCGCGCCCTCGTAGCAGAGGTAGGCCCCGCCGAGCATGAGCAGCGGGGTGAGCAGGTCCGGCAGGAACTCGCTGAGCAGCATGATCGCCGGGAGGATGAACAGCAGTTTGTTGCGCAGGGAGCCCTTGGCGATGCGCAGCACGATCGGGATCTCGCGCTCGGCGGCCAGCCCGCGCACGTACTGCGGCGTCACCGCGGTGTCGTCGACGACGACCCCCGCGGCCTTCGCGCTCGCCTTCGCGGCGGCGGCGCCGATGTCGTCGATCGAGGCCGCGGCCGCGCGCGTCAGCGTCGCCACGTCGTCCAACAGGGCTGCCAGTCCACCCGCCACGGGAGGTCCTCCACTCGTTCGGGGTCGTGAGTCAGATCGTGCTCGGTCGAGCCGGGGGCCGCGACCGCGGAGGTCAGGAGCGCAGCGCGCGCTCCTGGTCCAGGGCGAGCGCGAGGTAGACCGCGCTGAAGTCGGCCACGGCCAGCTGGCGGGCCAGCTGGCACATCCGCCCGTGCCGCTCGGGCTCCCCGTGCTCGGCGAGGCCGCTCACCGGGACGTTCGCCGTGGCCGCGGTGCGCAGCACCTCGTGCATCGCCTCGGCCGCCGAGCGCGGCTCCCGCTCGCCGTGCCCGTCGTGGTCACCGGCGTCGGTGTCGCGGATGGTCAGCAGCCGCAGCCGGCGGCCGGCGTCCTCGGCGCGGTCGCGGAAGAAGTCGTCCTCGCCTGCGTGCGGGGCCAGCGGCCCGCCGAGCACCGCCCGCGCGGCCACCCGCTGGTCGGGCAGCCGGAACGTGGTGACCGGCAGCCCGGCGAGGGTCTCCAGCTGGTCGGCGACACGGGTCGCCGCGGCACCGGCGAGCGGACCCTCCGCGGCGATCACCGGGAGCGCGTCGAGCAGTTCGAGGGCGAGGGTCTTGGCCGGGTTGACGAACGACTCCTGCGCCGGGCCGCACTCGCGGGCGACCTCGTCGAGGGCGTCGGCGATCGCGGCGAGGTCGGCGGTGCTCGCGGGCACCAGCCCGAGGTCGGTGGCGAGCTTCAGCAGCGGCGTGAGCAGCGACCACAGCGTCGTGTGCTGGACCCGCGAGCGCGGCAGCGGGACGTAGGGCGCGCGGGCGGTCGAGCAGGCCGCGCGCAGCGGCGCGTCCTCGGCCCCGATGCCGACGAGGGTCACGCCCCGCCGGGCCGCCTCGTAGGCGGGCGCGACGGCGTACCGGCCGGCGCCGGTCCGCGTGGCGACGACGGCGATGTCGGTCGGCCCGGTCCACACCGGCAGGTCCGGCCCCGGCACGACGTCGACGGTGACCGGGCTCGTGGGGCCCAGCAGGGCGCGCAGCACCGACGCCGCGACCGCCCCCTCGCGCCGGGCCACGATGACCAGGCCGCGGGGACGCCCGCCGTCGGCGACCCGCGCCAGCCCGGACTCCTCGACCAGCCGGGTGGTCTCCCGCACCTGGGCGCCGGCGCCGGCCACGGCCGGCAGCAGCCCCCGGGGGTCGCGGGCCCGCAGCACCTCGAGGTCGTCGAGGACCTCCTCGGCCAGCTCCGGGGAGGTCATGCGCCGGAGGTCCCCCGGTGACGGGCCTCGTCGAGCAGCAGGACCGGGATGCCGTCGCGGACCGGGAAGGCCCGGTCGCACGTCGTGCACAGCAACTCGGCGGCGGCCTCGTCGACCGTCAGCGGGCTGTGGTGGGTGTCGGGGCAGGCGAGGATCTCCAGCAGGGCGGGGTCCAGCCCCAGCGGTCCCCGCGCGGGCTCGGTCGTTGCGGTCATGCGCGCACCATCTCCAGTACTCGGTCCCGTAGCCGTTCCATGGACGCCGCATCGGGCGCCTCGACGTTCAGCCGCAGCAGCGGCTCGGTGTTGCTGGCCCGCAGGTTGAACCACGAGCCGTCGGGCAGCTCGACGGTCAGCCCGTCGAGCTCGTCGATCGTGACGCCCTCGGCGTCCTCGTAGGCCGCACGGACCTCGGCGGTGCGTGCGGCGGCGTCGGTGACGGTCGAGTTGATCTCGCCCGACGCGGCGTAGCGGCTGTACGCGGCGGTGAGCTCCGACAGCGGCCGGCCCTGCTCCCCCAGCGCGGCCAGCACGTGCATCGCCGCCAGCATGCCGGTGTCGGCGCGCCAGAAGTCGCGGAAGTAGTAGTGGGCGGAGTGCTCGCCGCCGAAGACCGCGTCGGTGCGGGCCATCTCGGCCTTGATGAACGAGTGGCCGACGCGGGTGCGCACCGGCTCCCCGCCGTGCTCGCGGACGATCTCCGGGACCGCCCGCGAGGTGATCAGGTTGTGGATGATCGTGGTCCCGCGGCCCTTGGCCAGCTCGCGGACGGCGACCAGCGCGGTGATCGCCGAGGGGCTGACCGGCTCGCCGCGCTCGTCGACGACGAAGACCCGGTCGGCGTCGCCGTCGAAGGCCAGCCCGATGTCGGCGCCCTCGCGGACCACGGCGGCCTGCAGGTCGACGAGGTTCGCCGGGTCCAGGGGGTTGGCCTCGTGGTTGGGGAAGCTGCCGTCGAGCTCGAAGTACAGCGGGACGACGTCCAGCGGGAGGTCGGCGAGCACGACCGGGACGGTGTGCCCGCCCATGCCGTTCCCGGCGTCCACGACGACCCGCAGCCGCCGGATGCCCGAGAGGTCGACGAGCGAGCGCAGGTGGGCGGCGTACTCGGCGAGGAGGTCGCGCTGGGCGATCTCGGCCTGCCGGTCCGGCGTCCGGTCGTAGCTGTCGCGCTCGGCGAGCTCGCGGATGGTGACCAGCCCGGACTCCTGGCCGATCGGCGCCGCCCCCGCCCGGCACAGCTTGATGCCGTTGTACCGGGCGGGGTTGTGGCTCGCGGTGAACATCGCACCGGGGACGTCGAGCGAACCGGCCGCGAAGTAGAGCAGGTCGGTCGAGCCGAGGCCCGCCTCCACGACGTCCACCCCGCGGGAGAGGACGCCCTCGGCGAAGGCCCGCGACAGCGGGACGGAGGAGTCGCGCATGTCGTGCGCGGTGACGACGGCGGTCGCGCCGGTCTCGGCGTGCACGAACTCGGCGAAGGCGGCGCCGATGCGGCGGGCGACGTGCTCGTCCCACTGGTCGGGCACCACGCCGCGGACGTCGTAGGCCTTGATGATCGAACTCAGGTCCACCACGTGTTCGTCGCCCCTCGCCGGGTCGCGCGACGGCTCCCCGGCCGCTCGCGCCCGCTGATCCTAGGAGGACCGGGCGTCAGCTGAGGTCGGGGAGGACCCGCAGGTGGCCGCGGCGCGTGCCCCGGCCGTCGTCGGCCGGGTCGCGGGGCGGCTCCGGCCGCGCGGCCTCGCGCACCGCGTCGGCCAGGGCGAGCAGGTCGTCCCCGGTCGGGCCGACGTCGTCGACGTCGATCTCGTGCCGGACGACCTCCCAGCCGCGCGGCACGGTCAGCCGCTGGGCGTGGAACTCGCAGAGGTCGTAGCTGTGCGGCTCCGAGAACGTCGCCAGGGGTCCCACGACAGCGGTGGACTCCGCGTACACGTAGGTCAGGGTCGCCGCTGCCGGTTGCGCGCAGCCGCTGCGCGAGCAGCGACGTGACTGCCTCACCACCGGTTCCTCACGCCCTGGACAGTAGACGCGAGACGCCGACGACGGGAGCAGGCGCACCGGGTTTTCGGAGTGACGAGAGCAGGAGACACATCCTGCACGATGGACCCCATGGGCACCGATGGCGACCCGGTCCTCGTCCTCGGCGGACGCAGCGAGATCGGTCTGGCGGTCGCGCAGCGGCTGGTGGCCGCGGGCGCGCGGCACGTCGTCCTCGCCGCCCGGCGCGCCGGCGATCTCGACGACGAGGAGCGCGCCCTCCGTGCGGCCGGGGCGCTCACCGTCGACCGCGTCGAGTTCGACGCCGACGACCTGGCCTCCCACGCCGACGTCCTCGCCGAGGTCGAGCGCCGGCACGGCCTGCCCGGCACGACCCTGGTCGCCTTCGGCGTCCTCGGCGACCAGGCGACCGCCGAGCGCGACCCGGCGGCGGCGGTGGCCCTGGTGCATACCGACTACGTCGCGCAGGTGCACGTGCTCACCCTCCTGGCGCAGCGGTACCGGGAGGCCGGCCGGGGCCGGATCGTCGTCTTCTCCTCCGTGGCGGGGGCGCGGGTCCGCCGGGCCAACTACGTCTACGGATCGGCGAAGGCGGGGCTGGACGGCTTCGCCTCCGGGCTGGCCGACGCGCTCGCCGGCTCGGGGGTGCGGCTGCTGCTGGTCCGCCCCGGGTTCGTGATCGGGCGGATGACCGCCGGGATGTCACCGGCACCGCTGTCGACCACCCCCGACGCCGTGGCCGACGCGGTCGCCGGGGCCCTGGCCGCCGACCGCCAGGTGGTCTGGGTGCCGCGGGCGCTCGGACCGGTCGCCGCCCTGATGCGGGTGGTCCCCCGCGCGCTGTGGCGCCGGCTCCCGCGCTGAGACGTACTCTCCTGTCGCCATGACCCGACCTCCCCGCCGACCGGCCCGGTCCCGCCGGGACCGCCACGGCCGCGGGCTGCGTGGCCGGCTGGTGCCCGCCGAGGTCCCGCTGTCGCGCAGCCGCGCCGAGCAGTTCGACGACCTCGTGCTCGACGCGGTCGAGGAGCTCGAACGGCGCTGGGAGCGGGAGCTGGCCGGCGTGGAGTTCGCCGTCGAGGACGTCCCGTGGGTGGAGCACACCAGTCCGGACGAGGTCGTCCTCGACGCCGACGTGCTCGACGACAGCAGCGTCCCGCTGGCGCGCGTGCTGCCCGCCCACCGCGAGGGCGGCCGGGAGGTGCCCGCGCGGATCATCGTCTACCGGCGGCCGCTGGAGATCCGGGCGCACGACCGCGACGACCTGGCCGACCTGGTGCGCGACGTCGTCGTCGACCAGGTGGCCGTGCTGCTGGGTCGCGACCCGGAGGAGATCGACCCCACCGGCTGATCCGGACGCCGGTCGGCGCCGCCGCCCCTGCGATGCTGGGCGCGATGGACGCCGTCGCCGTGCTCTGGGCCGTGCTCGGCGTCCTGGGGCTGGCCGCCGCCGCGGCGCTGGCCTCCCCCGCCCTCCGGCGCCGGACCCGGACCGGCCCGGCCGCACCGGCCGGACCGCGCCCGGCCTTCCTGCAGGACGACCTGCCGTCGTTCCACGCCGCGCCTCCCGGGACCCCCGGCGCGACGCCGGCCGCGGCGCGGGAGCGACCGGCCGTCGACCCGACCGGCGCGACCGGCCCGTCCGCGGGTCGGGTGGTGGCGGCCATGGGGGCCGCCGCCCTGGTCCTGCTCGGCACGCTGGCGGTGATCGCCGCCGTGACCCGGGACCCCGCCGGCGACCCGGCCGAGGACGGGGCGGCGACCCCGTCGACGTCCGCCCGGCCGGTGCCCGCCCTGCCCCCCGTGCCGCCCGCCCCGGCCGCCGGCGAGCCGGGCGCCGGGCAGCTCGCCGCCCTGTCGGTCCCGCTCGACCCCGGCGGCTGGGCCGGGCGGCTGACCTTCGCGCCCGTCGTCCTCGAGCGGCGGGCGGTCGGCACCACGGTGACCACTGCGGCGGTCAGCGTGACCCGGCGCACCGACGGGACGGCGCTGGCCCACGTCCGGCTGCCCACCTGGAACTGCCTGGCGGGCGAGGCGCCCGCCGATCCGGCGGCGGCCGGCTGCGCGCCCGGGCCGGTGGAGTACGCCGACCTGCCCTCCCCCGCGCTGACCACCACGGACGACGACGAGGTGCTGCGCCTCACCGGGCGGTTCCCCACCTACACGCGGCCCAACGGCGACCCCCCGGTCTACACCGGCCGGGTCTACGAGCTCACCGTGTCGCTGAGCGCCGCGGAGCCGGCGGGGCCGGGCCGCTGGGCGGCGGCGGACGGCACCCTCTTCCTGGGCACCGACCGGGCCGAGACGGTCCCCGACCCCGGGCTCAGCGCGGTACTGCGGGCCGGTTGAACCAGCGGTCGGCCAGGCGCAGCGAAGTGGCCGGCGCGCCCATCTCCTGCCCGAGGGCGGCGGGCTCCCCGCAGCCCACCCAGGGCTGCCGGTCGACGCCGTCGACGAGGGTCAGCAGGGCCGCGCGCACGGACGCCCCCTCCGCCGCCACGGCCACCTCCACCTGACCCACCGACGCGTGCAGCCGCGCCGTCGCGCGGAGCAGGAGGCGGGACCGCGTGTCCGGCTGCGCCACCAGCAGGGCGGGGAGCAGGCGCTCGACCTCGCGGGGGTCGCGGCTGCGGACGACGGGAGCGCCGAGGTCGTCCAGCCGGTCGACCAGCCGGGCGGTGCGCGCCGTGCCGAAGGCGGCCTCGGGGCGCAGGGAGCCCAGCGCCCGCGAGGTCGGGTCGCCCAGGGGCAGACCGGACAGCGACAGCTGCCACGGGGCGCGACGGCCGGCGACGAGTCCGAGCACGCCGGCGGCCAGCTGCGCGGCGACCTCGTCGTCCCGGGCGAGCAGCCGGGCGGGCGGGCGTCCCGGTGGCAGCGGACCGAGCCCGTCGCCCAGCAGCGTCAGGTGCAGCGCGGGTCCGCGCCGGCGGGCGGTCAGCAGGGCGAGGCCGTCCGGCCCCTGCCCGGGCTCGCGCTCGACCACCACGGCGACCGGGCGACCACTGCCACATCGGGCGGCCGTGACGTTCAGGACCGCGGTGAGCCACGGGGCGCGGGCCGGGATCGGCGCACGCAGCGCGGCCATCAGCGGCGCGGCGGCCCGGAGCTCGCGGACGACGTCCCCGTGGCCGCTCACCACCCGCGTCTGCACGACCGCCATACGACCACAGCCGCCGACAGCGGACTGTCAGCGGCTGCGATGTCGACCTGCGGTCGGCCCCTGGCAGGGGCCCGCCGCGAGCTCGCGAGCGGTGGGGGGCCGAGGGGGTCCTCCGTCAGACGGCGCGGCGGCGCAGCCGACGGCGCTCCCGCTCGGAGAGCCCGCCCCAGATGCCGAATCGCTCGTCGTTGGCCAGCGCGTACTCGAGGCACTCGGCCTTGACCTCGCAGCCGGTGCAGATCTTCTTCGCCTCGCGGGTCGAGCCGCCCTTCTCGGGGAAGAACGCCTCGGGGTCGGTCTCGGCGCACAGGGCGCGCTCCTGCCACGAGGGCGCGTCGTCCTCACCCAGCCCCAGCAGGCTGCCGAAGGCCGGAGTCGAGGCGACGGTCCCCCGGTCGGCCGACCGCTCCGACGCGCTCACGTGATCGCTCAACCACGACACCTCTGCCATGACGATGCGTCCCCTCTCGTCCTCGTCGCCGGGGCGATCCCCGGGACGTTCCCAGGGCTCAGCTCTCGGTGACACCGCGGGAATTACACGCGTGTCGTTGGGTGACCGTCAACTTCGCATGGTGTAACCAAATGACCACAGGAGCCCCACGAGTCACAGATCATTCGTCAGATCTCGTTCCGCGCCGCGACACGCCGGGCGAACAGTCGACAACTGCCCATGGGGCACCATGAACTTCGTGGAGATCGTCGTACTCGCCGGCGGCATCGGCGGCGCCCGGTTCCTCACCGGGCTCAAGGACGCCCTCGGGGACGTCACCCCCGCGTCACGGATCACCGCCGTGGTCAACACCGGCGACGACGTCACCCTGCACGGGATGCGCATCTGCCCGGACCTCGACACGGTCATGTACACCCTCGGCGGGGGCATCGACCCCGAGCGCGGGTGGGGTCTGGCCGGGGAGAGCTGGCGGGTCAAGGAGGAGCTGGCCGCCTACGGCGCCGAGCCCACCTGGTTCGGTCTCGGCGACCGCGACCTCGCCACCCACCTGATCCGCACCCGCATGCTCGACGCCGGCTACCCGCTGTCGCAGGTCACCGCGGCACTGGCCGACCGGTGGCAGCCGGGTGTCGAGCTGCTCCCCATGAGCGACCAGAGGGTGGAGACCCACGTCGTCGTCACCGATCCCGACTCCGGGCGCCCGGCGGCGATCCACTTCCAGGAGTGGTGGGTGCGCCACCGTGCGGAGCTGCCCGCCAGCGGGTTCGTCCAGGTCGGGGTGGACGATGCCCGTCCCGCGCCCGGCGTGGCCGAGGCGTTCGCCCGCGCCGACGCCGTCCTCCTGGCGCCGTCCAACCCGGTCGTGTCCATCGGCACGGTGCTCGGCGTCCCGGGGCTGCGCGACGCGCTGCTGGCCACGAAGGGCAGGGTCGTCGGCGTCTCCCCCATCGTCGGCGGCGGACCGGTGCGCGGGATGGCCGACCGGTGCCTGCCCGTCGTCGGCGTCGAGGTCAGCGCCGAGGGCGTCGGGCGGCACTACGGCGCGCGCTCCGACGGCGGGCTGCTCGACGCCTGGCTGGTCGCCCCCGGCGACACCGCCGACGTGCCCGGCGTGGACGTCCGCCAGGTCCCGCTGCTCATGTCCGACCCCGACGCGACGGCGGCCCTGGCCCGCGCCGCGCTCGACGCCGCCGGTGTCTGACGAAGGACCGCGCTCTCGGCCTCGCCCAGAGGCTCGTGCCGAGCTCGCGAGGCATGAGGGGGGCGAGGTCCTTTCTCTCGCACGCTCGGCGCGGGACCCTGACGAGGGGCCACCGGTGGGACTGTCGGTGCATCCGGTGCCCGGACTGCCGGAGTTCTCCCCCGGCGACGACCTGGCCGCCGCCATCGCCGCCGCGGCGCCCTGGCTGGCCGACGGGGACGTCCTCGTCGTCACCTCCAAGGTCGTCGCCAAGGTCGAGGGCCGGCTGGTGCCCGTCGCACCGGGCGAGGACCGCGAGGCCGCCCGGCAGCGGGCCATCGACGGCGAGACGGTGCGCGTGGTCGCCCGCCGGGGACCGCTGCGGATCGTGGAGACGCGGCACGGCTGGGTGGTCGCCGCCGCCGGCATCGACGCCTCCAACGTCGCCGGGGACGCCCTGGTGCTGCTCCCCGAGGACGCCGACGCCTCGGCGCGCCGGTTGCGCGCACGCCTGGCCGAGCTGCTCGGCGTCGACGTGGCGGTGGTCGTCAGCGACACCTTCGGCCGCACCTGGCGGGAGGGGCTGACCGACGTCGCCGTGGGCGCGGCCGGGATCGCCGCCCTCACCGACTTCCGCGGCACGGTCGACGCGCACGGCAACCGGCTGGAGACCACGCAGGTCGCCGTCGTCGACGAGCTCGCCGCCGCCGCGGACCTGGTCAAGGGCAAGCTCGCCGGGCTGCCGGTGGCCGTCGTGCGCGGCTGGGCGGCTCCCGCACCGGCCGAGGACACCGGCACCCGGCCCCTGGTCCGGCTGGGGCCCGGTGACCTGTTCCGGTTCGGCACCCGCGACCTCGTGCCCAGCCGCCGGCCGGCCGCCGAGGTCGTCCCGCGGCCCGGTGACCTCGATGCGGTCGCCGAGGCCTTCCGCGTCGCGGCCGCGGCACTCCCCGACTTCCCGGTGGTGCTGCGCTACGGCGGTGGCGACGGCGTGGTCGACGTCCACCTGCCGGAGCGGGCCACGGTGACCACCGCGCTCAACCTCGGCGCGGTGCTCGGGGCCGTCGTCGTCCAGCTGCACGCCGAGGGCTGGGCCACCCGCTGGGAGCCGGTCGGCACGCCGGGCGGCTCCTCACTCGTCGGGAGGTTGTGGCTGGGCTCGACCCCGGCCTGACCTGCACGGAGTCGGTAGCGTCCACCCCCATGCGCGGGATCATCCTGGCCGGGGGCACGGGGAGCCGTCTCTTCCCCATCACGCAGGCCGTGAGCAAGCAGCTCATGCCGGTCTACGACAAGCCGATGGTCTACTACCCGCTCTCCACGCTGATGATGGCCGGCGTCCGCGAGGTGCTGGTCATCACCACCCCCGGCGACCAGGCCGCGTTCCGGGCGCTGCTCGGCGACGGCAGCCGGCTGGGCATGCGGATCGAGTACGCCGTCCAGGAGCGCCCCGAAGGGCTGGCCCAGGCCTTCCTCATCGGCGCGGAGTTCATCGGCGCCGAGTCCGTCGCGCTGGTCCTGGGCGACAACATCTTCTACGGCGCGGGCCTGGGCACCGCCCTGGGCCGGCTGCCCGACCCCGACGGCGGGCACGTCTTCGCCTACCACGTGGCCAACCCCCAGGAGTACGGCGTCGTGGAGTTCGACGGCGCGGGCCGGGTGCTCTCCATCGAGGAGAAGCCGGTCCGGCCCAAGAGCTCCTACGCGGTGCCGGGGCTCTACTTCTACGAGTCGTCGGTGGTCGACGTCGCCCGCGACATCACGCCCAGCGCCCGCGGCGAGCTGGAGATCACCGCCGTCAACGAGCACTACCTGCGCCAGGGCCGGCTCACCGTCACGGTGCTCGACCGCGGCACCGCCTGGCTGGACACCGGCACCTTCGCCTCGCTGCGCCAGGCGACGGAGTTCGTCTCGGTCGTCGAGGAACGGCAGGGCCTGAAGATCGGCTGCATCGAGGAGGTCGCCTGGCGCCAGGGCTGGCTGTCCGACGCCGAACTGCAGGCGATCGCCGAGCCGCTGGGCAAGAGCGGGTACGGGGTCTACCTGCTGGGGCTGCTCGCCGAGCCCCGCTGACCCCACTCCGCGGAGTGGGTCCGGACACGCCCGGTCCCCAGGCGCCCCAGGGCCCACCATGCGTCACGCGCACCCCGGGGTCGGACGTGACGGGACGGTTAGTCTCGGCCTCCATGTGCGGCATCGTGGGTTACGTCGGTCCGCAGGAGGCCCTGGGCGTCGTCCTGGAGGGTCTGCGCCGGCTGGAGTACCGGGGCTACGACTCGGCAGGGGTGGCGGTCCGGGTCGGGAACGCCGCGGGGGGCGAGCTCTCCACGGCCCGGAAGGCGGGCAAGCTGGCCAACCTGGAGAAGGTGCTCGCCGAGGAGCCGCTGCCCTCGTCGACCGTCGGGATCGGGCACACCCGGTGGGCCACGCACGGCGGCCCCACCGACCGCAACGCCCACCCGCACCGGTCCACCGACGGCCGGGTGGCGGTGGTCCACAACGGGATCATCGAGAACTTCGCCGCCCTGCGGGAGGAGTTCGAGGCCGCCGGCACCGAGTTCGGGTCCGACACCGACACCGAGGTCGCCGCGCACCTGCTGGCCGCCGCCTACGACGGGCTCCCCGCCGGACCCGACCGGTTCGCCGAGGCCATGCGTGTGGTCTCGCGGCGGCTGGAGGGCGCCTTCACCCTCGTGGCCACGCACGCGGACGAGCCGGACGCGGTGGTCGCCGCCCGGCGCAACAGCCCTCTCGTCGTCGGGATCGGCGAGACCGCCGACGGCACGCCCGAGTACTTCCTCGGCTCCGACGTCGCCGCGTTCATCGCGCACACCCGCGAGGCCCGCGAGCTCGGCCAGGACCAGGTGGTCGAGATCCACCGCGAGCGCGGCCTGACCGTGACCGACTTCGCCGGCACGGCCGTGGAGCCCACCGCGTACACCGTGGACTGGGACTCCGCCGCCGCCGAGAAGGGCGGCCACGACTGGTTCATGCTCAAGGAGATCGCCGAGCAGCCCCAGGCCGTCGCCGACACCCTGCTCGGCCGGATCGGCGACGGTGGCGAGCTCGTCCTCGACGAGGTGCGGCTGTCCGACCAGGAACTGCGCGACATCGACAAGGTCTTCGTCGTCTCCTGCGGCACCTCGTTCCACGCGGGGTTGATCGCCAAGTACGCGATCGAGCACTGGACCCGCATCCCGGTCGAGGTCGAGGTGGCCAGCGAGTTCCGCTACCGCGACCCGGTCCTCGACCGGTCGACCCTGGTGATCGTGATCAGCCAGTCCGGCGAGACCATGGACACGCTGATGGCGCTGCGGCACGCCAAGGAGCAGAAGGCCCGCGTCCTCGCGATCTGCAACGTGAACGGGTCGACGATCCCGCGGGAGTCCGACGCCGTCCTCTACACCCACGCCGGCCCGGAGATCGCGGTCGCGTCGACGAAGAGCTTCCTGGCGCAGATCATCGCCTGCTACCTGGTCGGGCTCTTCCTCGCCCAGGTCCGCGGCGTGAAGTACGCCGACGAGGTGGGCGACATCGTCGAGGACCTCCGCCGCCTGCCGCAGGCCGTCGAGGAGGTCCTCCTCCAGATGAAGCCGGTCCGCGAGCTGGGCCGGTCGCTGGCCTCGGCCGACACGATCCTGTTCCTCGGCCGGCACGTGGCCTACCCGGTCGCGCTCGAGGGTGCGCTCAAGCTCAAGGAGCTCGCCTACATCCACGCCGAGGGCTTCGCCGCCGGTGAGCTCAAGCACGGCCCCATCGCGCTCATCGACCAGGGCACGCCCGTGGTCGTCGTCGTCCCCTCACCCCGGGCCCGGGGGTCGGTGCACGGCAAGGTCGTCTCCAACATCCAGGAGGTCCGGGCCCGCGGGGCGCGCACCATCGTCATCGCCGAGGACGGCGACGACGACGTGCTGCCCTACGCCGACCACGTCATCCGCGTCCCCCGGACGCCGACGCTGCTCGCGCCCGTGGTGACCACGGTGCCGCTGCAGGTGCTGGCCTGCGAGATCGCCGACAGCCGCGGCTACGACGTCGACCAGCCCCGCAACCTCGCCAAGTCCGTCACCGTGGAGTGAGGCACGGGTCGGCCTCCCTCCCGGTGCCCGCTGCGAGCGTGCGAGCGAGGGGGCAGGGAGGTCCTCTCAGATGCGCCGGTGGTCGGTCGGCGCGTTGCGCGGGCCGAACCGCGGTGCGCGCGCCCTCCCGTTGACCAGCAGCAGCCGCACCACCCGGTGCCGCTGACCACGCCAGGGCTCCAGCAGGGCCATCATCGCGTCGTCGTCGGTGCGGGCGGCACCGGTCAGGGCGAACCCGACCTGGTTCTTCAGGTGGTAGTCGCCGTAGCTCACGGTGTCGGGGCAGCCGAACACCCGCTGCACCACCTCGGCCGCCGTCCAGACCCCGATGCCCGGGACGGTCTTCAGCCGCCGCTGCAGGTCGGCGGAGTCCAGCGCCTCGGGCGGCTCCATGCGCGCGGCCACCGAGGCGACGGCGCGCAGGGCGCGGCGACGGGCTCCGTCCAGACCGCAGCGGTGCCACTCCCAGTCGGTCACCTCGAGCAGCCGCCGGGGGGACGGCGGCACCCGCATCCCCTCGGGGGCGGGCCCCGGCGCCGGCTCCCCCGCCAGGCGCAGCAGCGCCCGCCAGACGCGATGCGCCTCGGTCGTGGTCACCTTCTGCTCGAGGACGGCGGGCACGAGGGAGTCCCACGTCCGCCCCGTCCGGCCCAGCCGCAGCCACGGCGTCGTGCGGTGCAACCGGGCCACCAGCGGGTGGTCGCGGCAGTCGAGCGCGGCGGGGTCGTCCTCGGCGCCGAGCCACGCGGGCACCCGCCGGCCGGCCCAGTCCGCCCCCGGCCCCCAGGCGGCGATCCGCACCTCCCCGGCGACCACGGCGATGCGCACCGTGGCCGGCCCGTCGGGGGTGGTGGTCACCCGCCAGGCGGCGTCCGGCTCGAACCGCAGCGTGGGGTCGCCGGTCCCCCGCAGGTGCACCGACAGCGTCCGGCGGACGTCCAGTGGCCAGTCGGGGCGGAAGGCCGACGTGAAGGCCGGCGGGGCCGCGGGGGCCGTGGCGGTGGCGGTGGCGGTGCTCAGGGTCTGCTCCGGGAGGCGGGGAAGCGGAACCCGCCGAACGCTACGCCGCGGTCGAGGGTGTCCGCCGGGACCGGGTCAGGCGGCCGGCCGGGCCACGGCCCGGGGCGCCGGCGCCACCTCGGCGAGCGCGGTCACCGACGCCGTGGACGCCGGGACGGCCATCGCCCAGCGGGTGAGCAGGAAGGCCGCCGGCATCGTGACGGCGACGGCGACCGGCGGGACGATCTGCTCGGGCACGGTCAGCACGTCGACCATCAACCAGGACACCGCCATCCGCAGGACGATCGTCGACCCGTTCGCCACCACGTAGCGCGCCAGCGACGACCGGGAGGTCTCCACACCGAACGCGTACCGGGCGTTCGCCACGTAGGCCACGAGGACGGAGATCACCAGCGCGAGGGCGTTGGCCACCATGTACGGGCTGATCAGCAGCAGCGCGAGGTACAGGCCCCAGTACAGACCGGTGTTCAGGCCGTTGACCAGGAGGAACCGCAGGAACACCCCGACCTGGGGACGGCGAGCGGTCACTCCTGCCCGCCGTCGTAGCGCCCGCGCGCCGCGCGCCAGAGGATCTTGACGAGCTCGAACTGGGCACGCCGGCCGTGGATCTTGGTCGGCACCGAGCCGGCGTCGGGGTAGGCGCGGGTGACCGGCACCTCCTCGCACCGGTACCCCAGCCGGGCGGCGCGGATCGGCAGGTAGGCGAGCAGCTCGTAGGTGTCGAACACCTCGCGCATCGGCGCCACCCGCGGGTCGGACAGCAGCCGGCGGGAGTGGCCGCGGAACCCGTTGGTCGTGTCGGTGTAGCGCCGGCGCGCGGCGACCGAGGTCAGCGGCGCGTGGAACAGCTTGATGGCCAGGGTGCGCTCGCGCGGGGTGTTGATGGCCGCGCCGCCCGGCACGTACCGGGAGCCCTGGACGAAGTCGCCGCCGGCGTCGAGCGCCTCGACGAAGCGCGGGATCGCGTCCACGCCGTCCTTGCCGTTGCCGTCGACGGTGATGACGCCGTCGTAGCCCTCCGTCAGGGCGAACGCGAAGCCCATGCGCAGCTGCGCCGAGAGCTTCCCGGAGTCCCGCTTGACCAGCAGGGCGCGGACGCCGAGGTCGCGCATTAGCTCCGGGTCGTTGGAGCCGTCGGTGCTGCCGCCGTCGGCGACGACGACGTCGAGGCCGAGCCCGAGGTCCTGGATGCGGCGCAGCTGGCCGAGGATCCGCTCGCCCTCGTTGATCACGGGGATGAGCACGACGTAGCGGCTACCGCGTTCGCGCAGCACGTGCACGTCGGCGCGGGGCACCGCCCACCCGGCGGTCGTGGCGTCGACGAGGAGGTCGTTGGTCACTCGTAGGTCTTCCTCACATAGTCCGCGGTGCGCCGGACGGCGCCCTGGGGGTCGTCGGCGACGGTCAGCATCTCCACCGACACGTGGCCCTCGTAGCCGACCTCGCGCAGGGCGGCGGCGACGACCTCGTGGTCGACGGGGCCGTCGGGCCCGACCGGCCCGAGCTGCGGCGCGCTGGCGTGCACGTGGGCGAGGACGTCGGCGCCGGCGCGGACCCGCTCCGCGGCGTCGTCCCCGGCCAGGGCCATGCAGGCGGTGTCCAGGTGCAGCCGGACACCGGGCGAGTCGACCGCTCGCACGAACGCCGTGGAGGCGACCGCGTCGGTCAGGTAGTCGCAGCGGTACACCTCGGGGTTGGCCTCGATGCAGAAGCACACCCCGAGGTCGGCGGCCCGGGCGCCGATGCCGGCGAACAGCTCGACGGCCATCTCGTCGGCCTGCTCGACCGGCAGGTCCCCGCGGCGGCGGTTGCCCGGCGAGCCGAAGACCAGCCGGGTCGCGCCGAGGCCGGCGGCCAGGCGGGCCATCCCGACGAGGTGGTCGGCCAGGCCCCGGCGGGCCTGGGCGTCCCCGAACAGCTGCAGCTCCGGGCGCTGGAACAGCAGGGACTGCAGCGCCACGATCCGCACGCCCGCCGCCTCGGCGGCGGCGCGGACCCGGGCGACCTCGTCGGGTCCCTGCGCCAGTGGGTCGTCCCACAACCGGGTGGGGGCCACCTCGAGCGAGGCGAACCCGAGCTCGGGGAGCTCGGGCAGCACGGCGTCGTCGAGCTCGGCCGGCCAGGCGAGGTTGGAGTACGCGAGCCTCACGCAGGAGCCCCCACGAGCGCCGCACCCCACGCGCGGATGCCGGCGAGCACCTCGCCGGCCGAGCGCAGGTAGGCGCCGTCGCGGCCGGCGAGCCGGGCGGCGTGCGCGGTGCGCAGGTCGTAGGCGACCTGCGGCCGGTCGGTGCACGAGTACTCGACGCCGAAGCACTCCCGGGCGACCTGCGCCGAGGACACGGGTTCGGTCGCGAGGTTCACGACCCGCAGGCCGGCGTCGCGGGCGAGGAGCACGTGACCCCAGAGGTCGCGCACGTCGTAGAACTGGAAGGTCGAGTCCTCGTGGGCGAACCGGGCCCCGGGCTGGTGGATGAGGTCGTAGACCAGGTTCTTCTTCAGCCCGGGACCGAACATGCCGGGCAGCCGGACGACGAGGGAGTCCTCGAACCGCTCGGTGACGAACCGCTCGAGCAGCGCGCGGTGCCGCCCGTAGGCCTGCTCCTGCGCGGTGTCGGCGGCGGTGTCCTCGTCGGCCTGGCGCGAGTCGCTGTAGACGTCGACGGTGCTCACCAGCACGCAGGAGCGCGCGCTGCTGCGGTCCAGGGCGTCGATCAGCCGCTGGATGTTGGCCCGGTCGGCCTCGGGCTCGGCGTTGGCCTTCCACTTCTCGGCCGGGGCGCCGGCGCAGACGACCTCGTCGACGTCGGCGGCGGGGAGCTGGTCGATGTCGGTGCTGCGGAACCGGGCGACCGGGGCGATCCGCCGGTCGAGCTCGCCGCCGACGAAGCCGGTCCAGCCGATGAGCGCCCGTCGGCGCGCGGCGCTCACGCGTCGGTCCGGGACTCGTCGCGCACGGCGGCGGCCTCGGCGTCCACGTTGAGCATGTCGCGGGCGGCGAGCACCGAGCTGGTCGCCTCGAAGGCCACCCGGTAGATCGGCCGCTCGTTGGCCGTCTCGTTGGCCTGGAACATGAACTCGGCCATGATCCCGATGACCACGCTGAGCAGCAGGAACATGAAGGACATCTGCAGGCTCATCGAGGTCCAGCCGGCGACCGCATCGCCCGAGGCGCCGATGATCGCGACGTAGAGCGCGTAGATGACGTTGACCAGGCTCGCGGCCATCGAGATGCCGACGGCCACGCGGAGCGGGCGGCCGCTGGCGTAGAAGATCGACCGCACGACCTGCCGGAAGCTGCTCGCCGGCCGGGGGTGCTGGCGGGCGCCGGAGGTGTACTCCATGACGGCGCAGGGGTAGCCGGAGATCGAGGGCAGGAGGCGCAGCACCCGGTCGCGGTCACGACGGGGCAGCCAGGCGTCGAGCGCCGGCCGGCTGTAGCCGCGCAGGCCCAGGCTGACCGTGGCGATCTCCTCGCCCATGCTCCGGCTGGCCAGGGCGCGGCTCAGCCGCAGCGCGACCCGTCGCCCGGCCGGGTCGGCCTTGTTGAGGCCGACGACGACCGCCGTCTCGTCGCTGACCATGCCCGCGCAGCGGACGATGTCCTCCGGGTCGTCGACGCCCAGCCGGGCGGTGACGACGATGTCGCCGAGCGCGCCGTCGAGGCCGGCGGTGAACGCCACCTCGTCGCGCACGCCCTTCACGAGGCCGAGGACCTGCATGTTGGCCTGCTGCTCGGCGAGCTTGCGGGCCCAGGCGATGCGGCCGCGGGCGCCGGGGAGCACGAGGACGATCTCGTGCACCGGGTAGGCCGCGGAGACGACGGCGTCGAGGGCGGCGAGGTCGCGCTCGACCTCCGCCGGAGCGCCCTCGGCGACCACCACGACGCTCAGGAACGTGCCGGTCCGCGCGGCGGGCGCCGGGGTGCGGACGACGACGTCGGCGCGCGGCGTACCGGCCTCGGTCGCCTCGGGAAGGGTCTGGGTGTCAAACAGCGTCACGGAGGTGCTCCTCAGCCACTCGGAGTGCGTCACCGATGTTGTCGATCTTGGATCCCAGGAGGGACAGGACCCGGCCACCGTCGGAGCGACGGAGCACGACCGGGCGCGCGTCGTCGCTGTCTCGGCGGGCGGGGACGGACTTGACGCCCCACAGCGACTCGCGGTGCACGGCCTCGCCGATGGCGGGCACGAAGCGCGCGGCGTCGCGGATCATCCAGTCCGCGCGGCTCGCCAGACCGCCCCGGAGGGCGGCGGCGGCCTGCTCGTACGTCGGGTACGAACCGTGCGGGGTGTACCGCACGTGACTCAGGGTGTGGTACGGCGTGGAGGGGAACGGCATGAGCGAGAAGTACGGGCCGTCCATGACGGTCACGCCCTTGCCGCGCAGCGCGTCCGGGAGGTCGACCAGGGCCATCTCGCACGGCTCGCAGTGCAGGCCGGCGTACTCGACGCCCGCCGGCAGGGCCTTGATGCCCTCACCGTAGGTGCACACGAGCGCCTGCCCGGCGGTGACGAGCTCGCCGTCCTCCAGGACCACCTCGACACCGGTGGGCCGCTCCTGCACGCCGGCGACCGGCGTGCCCAGGCGGACGGTGACGCCGGCCTCGTCCAGCTCCTCGCGCACCAGCTCGCGCAGCCGCACGGCGTCGAAGACCGCCTCGCGGACGACCCAGGAGGCCTCGACGGTCGCGGAGTTGAACATCTTGCGGACCGAGACCGGGGCATCCATCAGCGGGGCCCCGATGTAGTCGCAGACGCGCCGGAACTTGCGGGCGTTGGTCAGCGACCCGCGGGCCACGGCGTAGATGCAGAGGAAGTCGTCGACGACGCAACCGGAGTACCGCGCCATGAAGGCCTCGTACGAGGCCTGGCTGCGGCCGGCGGTGCGCAGGGACCGGGGGTAGTGGTAGCCGCCGTGCACCCGGGCCTGGTTGAAGTAGCTGGCCCCGCCCAGGAGGTCGGCGCGGGCCTCGAGGAGGACGACGCGGGCTCCGCTGCGGGCGGCCTGCGCGGCGAGCGAGGAGCCGTAGAAGCCGCCGCCGACCACGACGACGTCCCACTCGCCCGAGGCGCCCCGGCCGGCGAGCTCCTGGCCCTCGTACGTGCGACGGGGCTGGGGGATCGACGGCTCCGCGGGGGACTCGCGGAGAGCTCGGACCACGGGGGGCTCCTCTGCGGCGTTCGGTGTGGGGGTCCGCGTTGTGCGGCAAATGAAGCGTAACGGCGCGAATACGGACCGCTACAGCCCAAAAGTCGCCGAAACGAGACCGGCTCGGCTGGAGCGGTCCCGTCCGTCACACCCGTCACAGGCGACACGGGCCACGGACCGCTGACCTGCGAGGACACGGCGTCGACGGGCCGGGTCGCCAGAACCGGACCCGCCCGGACGACACCCCGGCGGGCCGCCGGGCGAGACCTCGGCAGAGCGGACGGACCGGTTCGGCAGATGTTGCCCGCTCCGACACGCAGCCGGCGCCGCCGGCTCGTCGAGCTGCTCCTCCGTGGCGAGGCCCTTCCGGGAGCGGGTCCGCGCATGCCGACGTCCCCGCAGGCGCGGGTCCCCTCCGGGACCCGCACCTGCGGGGACGGGCGAGCGGCAGCCGCGAGCGGCTACGGCCGGAGCGTGAAGGAGTTCGGGGCGCCGGCCACGGCTGGGTCGAGCGGCGGGCCCTCGAGGCGGATGTCCAGCCACGGTCCGTTCGGCTCCACCGCGCGGATGGTCCGGACCACCCCGTCCGAGAAGCGCACCGCCCGCGCGTCCTCGAACTCCTCCTGGTTGCGCACCGTGTTCGGGACGAAGAAGGCCGCCGTGTCGTTGGCCACGCCACGGGTCCAGTAGGTGTCGGTCAGGTCGACCGGACTCCGCATCAGGTACGAGAAGTACTGCATCGTGGCCGCGCCGTCCGGGACCGTGATCGCCGACGCCGAGCAGCCGGTGACGGTCGTGAGCGGCTCGTCGTCCGGGGAGATGTCCCGCATCGCTATCGTCGTCCCGCCGGGCGTCGGCTGGTTCACCGCGACCGGGAACCGCTGGCTCTCGGCGCCGGGGTCCAGCGGCACGAACCCGCGGGCGCTGGCCGCGATGTTGATGTTGTTCTCGACCATCGTGAACGACCGCGCGTTCGCGCCCGGGCCGACGTAGTCCAGGGTCACCTCGTAGAGCCCGGCCTCCTCCGCGCCCAGCACGGCCTCGCCGTCCTGCACCGTGCAGGGGACGTCCGCCCACTCCGCCGGGGCCACCGGCGTCCAGTGCAGGGTCGTCGGCGACACCTGGACCGGCTCGTAGGACCGGAACAGGGAGCGGTAGAACCACCAGTTCGCGCTGACGTTCCACGACACCCAGTCGCTGAGCCCGGGCACCGTGGTCGCCACCAGGTCGTGGGTCCGCTCCTCCATCTCCTCCTCGAAGACGGCGCGCTGGCTGCCCAGCGCGGCGATCACCGAGTCCACCGGCAGGTCCCGGTTGGGTCCCGTCAGCGCGCCCGCCAGGCCCATGTACTCCTCAACGACGTCGGGGCCGGCCTGGTCGACGGCGGCCACCTGGTCGCGGAAGTAGACGGAGAGGTAGCCCCCGAGCCGCGGCTCGAAGACGTACTCCGGGTCCTCGGCGAGGGAGTCCCGGGCGTCGCGCATGTCGTCCACGCCCAGGGAGCCGGTGACCACGAGGGCGCCGACCACGGCGGCGGCGAGCACGGCACGGCCCGCGACCACCCAGGAACGGCCGATCCCCCCGCGCCGCTGGAGGAGCCACGGGACCGCGACGGTCAGCGCCCGCGCGGCCGCCATGACCAGGACCACCGTCCCCCAGAGGTGGAACGACCAGAAGTACATCCCCTGGTGCCCACCGATGGTCCCGGCGAGACCGCCGGCGAGCAGCGAGCCGCCGACGTAGGTGAGCAGCAGGGAACCCCAGCCCCGCCGGAGCAGCGCGTACACCGCCACGGCGACGAGGACCACGAGGGTGAGGAGCACGTTCTCGGCATCCATGATCCGCACCAGGTCACCGAGGGAGTAGACGCGGTAGGGCTCCTCCCAGGACGCGAAGTACCAGCTCTGGTCCCCGCGGACGTCGGAGAAGTTGTAGCGGAACATCGTCGGGAAGTGCCCGGCGGTCGCGGCGAAGCCGGAGACGAGGAAGCCGACGAGCGCGGCCCCCCACAGGGCACCGAGTCCGCGCAGGCGGTCGCCCAGGCCCCGGCGCAGCACCTGGAAGGTGACGACCGCCAGGAGGAGTCCGCCGGAGACCAGCCCGTAGTCGTTGGACCACAGCGCGACGATCAGCCCGGCGCTCGCGCCCACGACCGCCGCCCGGCGCGGCGTCCACCGCTCGCGCAGCGCCACCAGGGCCACGGCCGCCAGCAGGTACGGCGCGACGGCCCGGATCGGCCGGAGGCTGTTGCCCGGGAACGCGGCGATGGCGAGGTCGCCGGCGCTGGCCCACCACATGCTCGGCCAGAAGTTGGTCACGGCGACCAGCACCGTGGGGACGACCATCCCCCACACCATCGCCAGGCCCCGGCGACGGGAGAACACCAGGGCCGCGACGACGCCGACGAGGAACTGGAACGCCACGAGCGTCACGAAGTGCGACGAGAACACCGAGTCGGCCAGGTCGCCGCCGCGCAGCGCGAACACGGGGTAGATGGCCAGCACCGGCCCGATCCCCAGGTACGGGAAGAAGTCCCGACCGGGCCACTCGCCGTCGGCGATGCGGAGGAGCCCGCTCACCGTCTGGAAGGCCCCGTCGAGGTGGAAGGTGGGCACCTCGTAGGCGAACCGCCGCGCGTGCAGCGCTGCATAGGCGAGGACGAAGAGCACCGGCACGACGTGGCTCGCGACTCGCAGCACGAGCCGCAGCCGGCCGCGCCCACCGGGGACCGCGGACCGCGCCGCGCCCCGCCGCGCCCCGCCCCGGGTGCTCGGCGCCCCGGCCGCGTCCGGCGCGCCGGAGGGCACCCGCGTGGCGGTCGTGACGGGATCGGCCTCGTCACGGGTCATCGTTCCGTCGAGCTTCACACTGCCTCGTTCTCGGTCTCCGTCCGTGGTCGGCGCTGTCGTCGCGCGCGACCGGGCGGACGGCCCGGGGACCGGGGTGGCCGGCACCGGGGGATGGTCAGAGAGGGAGCCCGCTCGGGTCGTTCCGCCGGACGGCGGGCACCTCGGGGAAGCGGACGAGGTCGTCGGGCACCAGCCGGGCCGTCGGGGGGTCGTCAGGCCTCGGGGCGGCGGGCGGTGGCTGCGCCCGGCTGCCGCGCCCGGCCCACACGCGGCGGCTCACCTCGGCCGTGCGCAGGGCGATCATGAGGAAGACCACGGGCAGGAACGGCAGGTAGAACACGATCGCGTCGATGTGGACGTGGTTGATCATGTGGCCGTAGGCCAGCACCAGCCACGAGAGCGCCCCGGCGAGGCCCAGGCCGCCCGCGACGGCGAGCCGCCGCTGGAGCGCGGCGTCGGGCCGGCGGCCGCGGTACGCCTCCACCGCGAGGGCGGCGTAGACCGCGACGAAGGCCCAGATCGGGATGCCGTAGACGCCCGGACCGAAGCCGGTCGCCGTCGGCGCCGGCAGCGTCACCGCGGGAGCCCGGAGGTAGGCCGTCATCTGGTAGAGCCAGAGACCGACCACGTCGCCGGAGCCGAGCAGCCAGCCGAACAGCGGGTCGTCCTGCGCGCGGGCGAGGTCGAGGGCCAGCGCCATGCTGCTGGGTGAGAACGTCCGCTCCCCCATGCGCTCGCCGATGACCGAGGCGTCCCCGTAGAGGGCCAGCAGCTGGCCGACGTGCAGGGCCATCGCGAGGGCGAAGCCGGCGACGCCGGCGACGAGCACCACCCCGAGGCGCAGGAGGAGCCGCCGGTCGATCCGGCCCCGGAACTCGTGGAAGGCGACGGCGGCCGCGGAGCCCAGCAGCACGGTGCTGATGAACTCGTACCCGCACAGACACTTGAGCAGGACGAGCCCGGCGACGAGGGCGCAGCCGCGCACCCACTTGCGCCGGCCCTCGCCCAGCCGGGGCCACACCAGCAGCGGGACCAGGATCGGCAGCAGCATGGTCCACAGCTGCCAGTAGGTGCTCGCGCCGAAGCCGTTGGTCCAGAAGGACAGGGTCAGCAGGACCAGGAGCACGGCGGCCACCCGGTTCCCCCACGCCCGCCGGCTGGCCATCACCGCGGTGGCGAGGACGGCGGCGGCGAGCAGCGCCGTCGTCATCCGCATGGCCTCGTAGAGGTGGTCCCCCGGGCTCAGCCAGTTCATGACCATGCCCTGCAGGCCGAACTGGCTGGTGTACTCGGCGCCGCGGGAACCGAGCGGCGGCAGGAGCACCGGGGCGGGGTCGAGCATCTCGGCGCGGACCAGCGCGTCCGAGTCGGCCTGGAAGAGGTCCTTGTAGCCGGGGTCGAGCAGCCTCAGGACGTCGAACCGGATCTCCAGCGCCAGGAGGACCGTGACGGCCAGCCAGGCGAGCCGCTCGCGGGTCATGCGCAGCACCGGTCCCCCCTCTCGCTGACTCGCGGCGCCTGAGGGCACCGTCGTCCGGTACGGCCAGCGTATGGGCGCGACCACGCACGGTCACGACGCAGATGTTGCCGAATCGGGACCGGTTTCGGCTGGAGTCCGGCGACGAGGCGGCCGATGCCCGCTGACACCCGACTGACCTGCACGAACACCGACGACCGGGTCAGCACGCCGGCGCGACTCCGACGTGCCCGGTGTGACGGAGTGGTCCCGATCACTACAGGGTGCGGACCCTGACACCCCGGAACCGACCGGTTCGTCAGATGTTCACCACTGCGCGGGCGCGGTCGGCCCGGCGTGTCGCCCGGCGGTCCGCACCCGAGCGGAACCGGTCGGCGGCGAACAGCAGGCCCGCCAGGGTGACGCCGATGGCCGGCCAGTACACGTAGCGGTAGTCGTAGCCGATGACCGTGGGCACGTAGCTGACGATGTACAGCAGCGAGGACGCGCACAGGGCCAGGACCACCGGCGCGTGTGGCAGGTCCCGACGCCGGCGCCAGGTCACGGCCAGGAGCACGGCGCCGGCCAGCAGCCAGGTGAACGGCTTGTAGAGGAAGCCGAAGTTGCGGAACGAGAAGTCCACGTAGGTGTACAGCCCGTCGGTCGCCGCGTTCGGCGTGAAGGTCAGGCCGTACGGGTTCGGGCCGACCCCGTACCACCACACGAAGCTCTCGCCGAAGGGGGTGTCGAGGAACCGGCTGAAGACGTAGGCCCGGTAGTGGAGGTAGCCCAGCGGGTCGCCGGCGATCCCGCTCAGGTACAGGTCCCGGATCTCCGCGGGGTGGTCGAGGAGGAACTGCGGGATGTCCCCGGTGCTGGCGCACCGCCACGTGTAGTTGACGTCCCGCTCCGAGGAGGGGCACCGCTGCGCCAGCGCCACGAGCTCCCGACGCAGCGACGGGCTGACGTCCGCGTCGGCCAGCTCCTCGACCGTGTACAGGTGCATGACGTCGTCGAGCATGATGCTCGACGAGGGGTGGGTCGCCGCCACCGGCCGCACCAGGTCGATGACCGGGGTGACCGCCAGGGCACCGACGACCACGCCACCGGCCAGCGCCAGGCGCGCGCGCCTCGCGTTGCGGGCACCGGGCCACCGCAGGAGGAACAGCAGCGGGACCAGCGCCGGCAGGGCGTTGTAGCGGACGGCTCCGGCGTAGGCGAGCAGCAGGACCACCGCGGCGACGGCGGCGGTGCGCAGCCACCGCCGGCCGATGCCGAGCTGCAGGTGCAGCAGCAGCGCGACCGCGCCGAGCATGGCGAACGCGAGATGGGTGTCCTTCCAGATGACACCCGAGATGTTGGCGACGTACGGCAGCACGCCCAGCGCCAGAGGCAGGAGGGAGACCGGCCGCAGGCCGGTCCGCCGGAACGCGTAGACGGCCAGGAGGACGAGGCTGCTCCACAGGGCCGTGAGCTGCACGACGAGCATGGCGCCGACGGTCTGGAAGGAGAGCTTGTTGACCACCCACCACAGGGCGGTCATGACCGGCGGGTGCCAGTCGTCCAGCTGCCGGGTGTCCAGCGCCTGACCGAACTGGTCGATGGAGTCGTTGGACAGGAAGCCCGGGTAGTACGCGACGACGTTGAGGGCCAGCAGTCCCACGCCCAGGGCGACCAGCACCCGCGGCCAGGAGCCCAGCGCCCGGGTGGCGGTGTCCAGCACCCGCGTGCCGGCGTGCCGGACACGCCGCCAGCGGTTCCCCGCCGGTGGGCGGGAGGGGAGCGCCGTCCGGCGCCCGGCCGGGCCGGGGTCCGGGGCGGCCGCGGCCTGCTCCGGTGCGGCCGGGACCTCGAGCGGCGACGCACTCGTCTGGGTCAGCATCGATCTGGAAACCGTTCTCGTGCGGGCCGGGGGCGTCTCGAGGAGACCCCGGCCTCCGCCGGCCGAGCTCGGCCGCTGCGCACGGACTCTAAAGTCGAACGGCACCGCCGCCAGGACGTCGGGAGCGTGTCAGCCCCACCCGTCCCACCGTGATCACGAGCCGCCCCGAGGGGCTCAGCGCGGCGCCATGCGGAGGGCGCCGTCCATCCGGATCACCTCTCCGTTGAGGTAGCCGTGCTCCATGATCGCCAGTGCCAGCTGCGCGAAGTCGTCGGGCCGGCCGAGACGCTGCGGGAACGGGATGCCGGCCGCGAGCGCCTCCCGGGCCGGCTCCGGGAGCGCGCCCAGCAGCGGCGTGTCGACCAGGCCGGGCGCGATCGTGCACACCCGCACGCCCACCGCGGCCAGGTCCCGCGCGGCGGGCAGCGTCATCCCGACGATGCCGCCCTTGGACGCGGCGTAGGCCACCTGGCCGATCTGCCCGTCGTAGGCGGCGATCGAGGCGGTGTTGACGACGACGCCCCGCTCGCCGTCCTCGAGCGGCTCGGCCGTCGCCATCGCGGCGGCGGCGAGCCGGAGCACGTTGAACGTGCCCACGAGGTTGACCTGGACGGTCCGGCTGAACGCGCCGAGGTCGTGCGGCTCGCCGCCACGACCCAGCGTGCGCTGCGCCCAGCCGATGCCCGCACAGTTGACCGCGATCCGCAGCGGCCGGTCCTTGCCGGCGGCCTCGGCGACGGCGGCGCGCACCGACTCCTCGTCGGTCACGTCGGTGCGGACGAAGGTCGTGGCGCCGCCCAGCTCCGCGGCCAGCGCCTGCCCCTTCTCCTCCTGCAGGTCGAGGACGGTCACCGCCGCACCGCGCTCGGCGAGGGCGCGCACCGTCGCCTCGCCGAGGCCCGAGGCCCCACCGGACACGACCGCCGCGACGTCGTAGGTCTTCACGAGGGCCCACCGTAGCCGCGACCGGTGAGGGCGAGCAGCCGGTCGACGACCGGCGGCCAGGTGTAGCGAGCGGCGATCGTCCGGCGCAGCGCCTCGCCGGCCTCCGTCGCCTCGGCCGGGCGCACGGCCAGCGCGCGCAGCCGGGCGGCGGCCTCCTCGAGGTCGTGCACCCGCCACCCGCCACCGCCGGCCAGCAGCTCCTCGGTCCCGCCGACGGGGAGGGTGACCACGCTGCACCCCACCGCGCCGGCCTCGAGCAGCACGGTGGGGAACCCCTCGGACTCCGACAGGCAGACGATCACGTCGGCGTCGGCGAGGAGCTCCTGCACCTGCGGGTGCGGGAGCGGGCCGGTCAGGGTGATGGGGCGGGGGGACGCCGCCGCGCGCCGGGCCAGCTCCCCGGCCAGGGAGCCCCCGCCGCAGACGGTCAGCTCCACGTCGACCTCCGCCGGCAGACCGGCCACCAGCTGGACGGCCTCGAGCGCCCCCTTGCCCGCCTCGAGCCGCCCGACCGACACCACCCGGAGCGGACCGTCCCGGCGCCCGTCCCGGGCCGGGCCGACCGCGGACACCGCGTTGCCGACGCTCGCGCTCGTGTGCACCCCCATGTGCCCCAGCCACGCAGCGGCCTCCCGGGAGACGCCCGCGACGGTGCGGACCCGCCGCTTGAGGCGGCCGGCCAGCACGTGCTCGTACGCGGTCACCCCCAGGTCGGCCGCCCGACTGCCGGTCGCCACGTGGTCGCAGCCGTGGTTCAGCCACACGGCGTCGGCGTCCCCGACGGCCCGGGCCACCATCAGGCTGGAGACGAACAGGTGCGAGTTGACCAGCACGAAGTCGTACGCGGTGTCCCTGACCTCGGTCATGATCCGGGCGTTGCGCGCGGTGCGGCGCGGGAAGGGCAGCCGCCCGGCGACGAGCCGCGCGTCGAGGCCGTGCAGCCGCTCGCCCACGGGCCCCTCGGTCCGCTCGGCCGCCCCCGGGTCGGTGGCGCAGTGGACGACGTCGACGACCCAGCCGCGGGAGACGAGCTCGGCCGCCACCCCCGCGCTGAAGCGCTCGATGCCCCCGGGGTGCGGGGGGTAGTACGGGGCGGCGATGAGGGCTCGCATGTCGTCCTTCGTTCGCGGTGGCGACCGGCCGGCTGCCCGAGATGCTAGTGACCGGACGGGTAACGTCTCGGCTCGCACGGCCACCCCGAAGACCGCACCACCGGAGGCGTGTCCCGCGTGAACCGGCTCGTCCTCGCCCTGTCGGCCGTCACCGGGGGGCTGAGCGCGGCGCTGGTCCCCGTCCTCGCCGTGCTCCTCCTCCCGGTCGACGACTACGGCACCTTCGCCCTGGTCTTCCTCGTGTTCGCGGAGGGCTGGTCGATCCTGCTGTCGGCCGTGGCCGACACCTGGGCGCGGGTGCGGGCCGCCGGCTCCTCGGCCGGCAGCTGGGCCGACTACACCGGCGCGCTCGCCGCCGTCGGCGCCGTCGCCGGCGTGGTCACGCTCGCGGTCGGCTGGCCGGTCCTGGGCTCGGGCGGGCTCGCCGCGACGATGGCGGTCGCCGTCACGGCGACGCTCTACCGCCAGGGCGCCCGCTACCACCACGCGGTCGAGCACGGGGTGCGGGCGGTCCTGCCGTCGGACGCGGTCGCCGTCGTCGTGCTGGTCGCGGTGCTGGCCGCACTCCTGCTCGCCGACCGCTCCCTGCTGACGTCCCTGCTGGTCGCCTGGGCGGTCTCCGCGGTCGCCGCGGCCGCCCTGTTCACCCGGGGAGCGCTGCGCGGCGGCGGCCCGGTCGGCTGGTACCGCCGCAACCGCCGCACCGTCCGGGTGCTGCTCGGCGAGTCCCTGCTGATGGACGCCGGCGCCACCGGCACACCGGTCCTCGTGGCCCCGGTACTGGGGCTGTACGACTTCGGCGTCTACCGCAGCGTGTCGAGCCTGTCGGTCCCGATCCAGCTGCTCATCGACCCGGTCCGGCCGCTGATCTCCCAGGTGAGCCTGAGGCGGCTGGCCACCGCCCGCGTCGCCGGGGGCCTGCTCGCGGTCGCCACCGCGCTGACGGTCGTGGGGTACCTGGCGCTGGAGTTCGTCGTCCCGGCGGTCCTGTCGTTCAGCCCGGTGCTCTCGGCGCTGAGCGACTTCGCCGTCCCGTGCGGACTCTTCATCGGCCTGCAGTTCCTCACCTACGTGCTGGGCATCCTCGCCCGCATGCGGGTGGCCCACCGCCGTCTGCTGGTCGGCCGGGCGGTGCACACGGTGTTCGCCATCGCGCTGCCGCTGCTCGGCGCGGTGCTGGGCTCGGCGTCCGGCGCCATCTGGGGCTTCGTCGTGTCGACCGGGATGACCGTCGTGATCTGGACGGCGCTGTTGGTCGGCGCGGCACGGGGGCCCGACCCCGCCCCCGCCGCTCCCCCGCAGGCCGGGACGCTCGTCCCCGAGTGAGGCGAGAGCACCGACGACGACGGCCCCCGCACCGGGGGTGCGAGGGCCGTCGGGAACCGGGGGTCCGGCGTCAGGTCCGCGGCTGACCGGTGAGTGTCCCGCCCTGCGGGCGGGCCAGCAGCCGGGCCTCGGTCTCGGCCAGGGCGACCTGGCGGGCGAGCCGGACCAGCCGGGCCTCCTGCTCGCGGAAGCGCACGCTGGTGCTGCCGACCGAGTAGATGACGACGATCGCCAGCAGGTAGAGCAACAGGTCCGTGCCGCGGTCGACGCCGACGACGTCGGCGAGCTCCTGCAGCAGGCCGGGGAAGATGACGGCGAGGACGCCGGCGAGGACCGTCAGCCCGGCGAGGATCTTCCGCCGGGCCTGGCCGCGCAGCGACGCGCGGGAGCGCAGCGAGAAGAAGACGGCCATGACGACCGCCGGGGCGAGCAGGAACTTGATCACGCTCGGCTCCAGGTGCTCACGCGGTGGGCGAGGATGTCACCCAGGATGTTCACGCTGTTGAGCAGCGGCTGCCCCTTGGAGCGCGAGTACTCCGTGTAGAGCACGTGCACCGGGAACTCGGTCAGCCGGTAGTGCGGCTGGGTGAGCACCTGCTCCAGCTCGCTGGCGTGGGCCATCCCGTGGAAGGCGAGGTTGATCCGCGCCGCGACGTCGCGGGTCACCAGGCGCAAGCCGTTGTGCGCGTCGGTCAGCTTGTGCGCGCTCCCGCGGTTGAAGACCTTGGTCGCCGTCTTGAGGATCATCCGGCGGAGGAAGCTCATCTCCGTCGTGCTCTCCAGGAAGCGCGAGCCGAGGACGACGTCGTAGCCGCCCTCCTCCGCCTTGGCGATCATCCCCAGGAGGTCGGCGGCCTGGTGCTGGCCGTCGGCGTCGAACGTCGCGACGTACTTGGCGTCGGTGAAGCGCAGCGCGGCCTCGAAGCCGGTCTGCAGCGCCCCGCCCTGGCCCAGGTTGATCGGGTGGGAGACGCGGATCGCGCCCGCGGCCTCGATCTCGGCGGCGGAGTCGTCCCGGCTGCCGTCGTCGACGGCGATCACCGTGAGTCCGAGGTCGACCAGCTCGGCGATGACCCCCCGCACGACGGTCGCCTCGTTGTAGACGGGCATGACGACTGCCGTGGCGGGCAGCCGGCCGGCCACGGAGCCCGAGTCCACCGTGATCTCGTTCATGACGCAAACGGTAGCTCTGGTCGCCCGGCGCCACCGGATGTTGAGCCGTGTCCGGAGCGTGTGGACCCCGTCCGTCACAGGCGGCCCACCGGACCCGCGTGTGCCCCGCGGGCTCCCTCCGCGGCCGCGTCGGCCCGCCTGGCCGGCTCTAGAGTGCAGGGGTGGACACCACCGGGGGCGCATCGAGCACGACGGACCTGCTGATCACCGGGGGCGCCGGTTTCATCGGCTCGAACCTCGCCCGGCTGGCCCTGGCCGACGACCGGATCGGCCGGGTCGTCGTCCTGGACGACCTCTCCACCGGAGCGCGGGAGAACCTCGCCGGTCTCGACGTCGAGTTCCACGAGGGCTCGGTCGCCGACCCGGCCGCGCTCGACCGGGCCGTCGCGGGGGTCGACGCGGTCGTGCACCTGGCGGCGTTGGCCAGCGTGCCGGCGTCGATCGACGACCCGCTCGGCTGCCACGAGGTGAACGCCACCGGCACCCTGCTGCTGCTGGAGGCCTGCCGGCGCCACGGCGTCCGCCAGGTCGTCGGCGCCTCCTCCAGCGCCGTCTACGGCTCCAACCCCGCACCGCTCAAGGGCGAGCGCGAGTGGGTGCGCCCGCTCAGCCCGTACGCGGTGAGCAAGCTGGCCACCGAGCAGTACCTGCTGACCTACCAGACCTGCTACGACCTCTCGACGGTCGCGTTCCGCTTCTTCAACGTGTACGGCCCCGGCCAGCCGGCCGACCACGTGTACGCCGCGGTCATCCCGCTGTTCGTCGACGCCCTGCTCCACGACCGCCCGCTGGTGGTGTTCGGCGACGGCCGGCAGACCCGCGACTTCGTCTTCGTCGGGACGGTCGCCGAGATCCTGCTCGACGCGAGCCTGCGTCGGCTCAGCCACCCGGAGCCGGTCAACGTCGCGCTCAACACCGAGACCAGCCTGCTCGAGCTGGTCGAGCAGCTGGAGGCGGCCAGCGGGCAGTCCGCGGAGGTCGACTTCCGGGAGCCACGCGCCGGCGACGTCCGCCACTCCCGCGCCGACGACAGCACCCTGCGCTCGCTGTTCCCGCAGGTCGTGCCCGTGCCGCTGGCCGAGGGCCTGAGCGCCACGGTCGAGTGGGCCCGCGGCCGGCTGGCCTAGCGGCTCACGAGTACCGCGGGCCGACCCGGTCCTCGACCGCGGCCAGCAGCTGCTTGACCCGCTCGGCCTCGCCCACGGGGCAGACCATCGTCACGTCGGCGGTGTGCACCACCACGCTGTCCCGGACCCCGACGAGGGCGACGAGGTGCTGCGGGTCGTCGCTGAACACGATGTTCCCGGCCGAGTCCAGCGTGACCGCCAGCCCGCGGACGGCGTTGTCCCCCACCGTCTCCAGGGTCTGCGCCAGCGCCGGCCACGAGCCGACGTCCAGCCAGTCGACGTCGAGGTCGGCGACCAGGACCCGGCCCGGCTCCCGCGCCGCCGGCTCGAGGACGGCGTAGTCGACGCTGATCTTGGGCAGGGTCGGGAAGACCTCGGCCAGGACCGCGGCGCGCTGCTCCCCCGCCCGCGCGGCGACGATGCGCGCCAGCCCCCGAGCGCTCTCGGGCAGGTGGTCGGCGAGCGCGTCGAGCACGGTCTGCGCCCGCCAGACGAACATCCCGGAGTTCCACAGGTGGTCGCCGGACGCCAGATAGCCCTCGGCGGTGGTGCGGTCGGGCTTCTCCACGAACTCCGCGGCCTCGGCCACGCCCGCCACCTCGGTCGGCGCCCCGCGGCGCACGTAGCCGAACCCGGTGGCCGGTGAGGTCGGGCGGATCCCGAGGGTGACCAGGGAACGCGGCCGGGTGGCCAGGGCGTCGAAGGCGGTGCGGAGCGTGGCCGCGAAGCGCTCCACCGGGCGGATGACGTGGTCGGCGCTCACCACCGCGAGCTCGGCCTCGGGGTCCACGTCGGCGACCAGCGCGGCGGTCAGGCCGACGGCGTTGGCCGTGTCGCGGGCCGTCGGCTCGAGCACCAGTCGCTCGGGGTCCAGGCGGGGCAGGGCCGCGCGCACCTGGTCGCCGTAGCGGGCGGCGGTGCAGACCCAGATCCGCTCGGCGGGGAGGACCGCCTCCAGCCGCGCGAAGGCCTCGGCGAGCAGGCTGTGCGCACCGCCGCCGGGGGTGGCGGGCCCGTCGCTGATGACGTCGAGCAGCTGCTTGGGCCGCTGCGCCCGCGACAGCGGCCACAGCCGCGTCCCCGACCCGCCGGCCATGATCACCGCGTGCCTCACCGGGTCTTCCCTCCGGCGGCCCGCCCCGGCCGGGCCAGCTTGGCCGCCCCGGGCACCCGGCCGCGGCCCACGTCGTCGGCCCGTCGCTGGAACGGAGCGCCCGCCGCCACCCGCCCGCTCGCGTAGGAGAGCAGCATCCGTGCCCCGAGCCCGGCTCGGAACGCGGCCCGCAACGGGGCGTTGCGCCGGCCGGGGTGCCGGTGGGACAGGTAGCGCAGCGCGCTGGTGTGGTGCACGCGCGCCATCCGGTGCGGCTCTCGGCTGGTCGCCTGACCGCCCTCGTGGACGACGACCGCGCTGGGCACGTACACGTGCAGCCAGCCGCGCCGTCCCAGCCGCTCGGCCAGGTCGACGTCCTCGAAGTACATGAAGTAGCCGGGGTCGAACCCGCCGACCGAGCGGAAGGCGGCCACGTCGATCAGCAGGCAGGAGCCCGACAGCCAGCCGGCGGGCCGCTCGCGGGGCTCCTCGCGCTCCCGGCGATAGCGCGCGGTCCACGGGTTGCCCGGCCAGATCCAGCCGAGCGCGGCGTGCCCGATGCCGGTCGACAGCCGCGGCAGGTCGCGGGCCGAGGGGTAGAGCTGCCCCTCGGGCGTGCGGATCGCCGGACCGAGGGTCGCCGCCCGGGGCCAGCGCGCGGTCGCGGCGAGCAGCTCGTCGACCGAACCGGGCTCGAACCGGACGTCGGGGTTGGCCACCAGCGCGTGGCCCGTGGTCAGGTCGGCCAGGCCGGCGTTGGCGGCGGGGCCGTAGCCGACGTTGCCGCCGGTGCGCAGCAGCCGGACGTGCGGATGGGTGGCCGCGGCCGCCTCGGGCGCTCCGTCGGTGGACCCGTTGTCGGCCAGGACCACCTCCACCGGCCGCGTCGTGGCCAGCGCCAGCGACTCGACGAAACCGGCCAGGGACTCCCCCGGGGAGTAGGTGACCGCGACGACGCGCAGCGGGGCGGTCGGGTCCTCGGGCGGCACACGGCGACTGTAGTGAGCGGGCCGGTGGCGTCGAGGCGGTGGGCGCGCGGCGCAGCGCCGGGCGGCCGATCCGGTGGGACCCGTGTGACCAGCGGGGCGCGGAGGAGGACCGATTCGTCACGGAAACCCCGCAACCGCCCGTTCGCGGGCCGGACGACGGCGCCCGCGCCGGTATCGTCCGGAGGCGTGACTTCCGCGCGCCCCGACCTCGTCATCGTCGGCTCCGGCTTCTTCGGGCTGACCGTCGCCGAACGGGTGGCCACCCAGCTGGACAAGCGGGTGCTCGTCCTCGACCGCCGCGACCACATCGGCGGCAACGCGTATTCCGCGCCCGAGCCGGAGACCGGCATCGAGGTGCACGTCTACGGCGCGCACCTGTTCCACACCTCGAACAAGCGGGTGTGGGACTACGTCAACCAGTTCACCTCCTTCACCGACTACCAGCACCGGGTCTTCACGACCTACGCCGGGCAGACCTACTCGTTCCCGATGAACCTCGCGACGCTGTGCGAGTACTTCGGCCGCAGCTTCACCCCGAGCGAGGCCCGGGCCCTGGTCGCCGAGCAGGCCGCCGAGATCGACACCGCGAACGTGACGAACCTGGAGGAGAAGGCGATCTCGCTGATCGGCCGCCCCCTCTACGAGGCGTTCGTCCGCGGCTACACGAAGAAGCAGTGGCAGACCGACCCGACCGAGCTGCCCGCCGCGGTCATCGCCCGGCTGCCGGTCCGGTACACGTTCGACAACCGCTACTTCAACGACACCTACGAGGGTCTGCCGGTCGACGGCTACACCGCGTGGCTGACCCGGATGGCGGACCACCCCAACATCGAGATCCGGCTGTCGACGGACTACTTCGACGTCCGCGACGAGCTGCCCCGGGACGTGCCGACGGTCTTCACCGGCCCGATCGACAAGTACTTCGACTACGAGGCCGGCGAGCTGGGCTGGCGCACCCTCGACTTCGAGACCGAGGTGCTGCCGATCGGCGACTTCCAGGGCACCCCGGTCATGAACTACGCCGACGAGGAGGTGCCCTACACCCGGATCCACGAGTTCCGGCACTTCCACCCGGAGCGGTCCTACCCCCAGGACAAGACCGTCGTCGTCCGCGAGTTCTCCCGGTTCGCCGAGACCGGCGACGAGCCGTACTACCCCATCAACACCCCGGAGGACCGCACCAAGCTCGAGCGCTACCGCGAGCTGGCGAAGCGGGAGGCCGCGGAGAAGCAGGTGCTGTTCGGCGGCCGGCTGGGCACCTACAAGTACCTCGACATGCACATGGCCATCGGGTCGGCGCTGAGCATGTTCGACAACCGCATCCGCCCCTTCTTCGACGAGGGCGGCTCGCTCGACGGCCGTCTGGAGGACTGACCGCATGGCGTCGACGGCGTCCCACGCGTCCCCGGAACGGGTCAGCGACCCCTCGGCCGCGGACCTCGCGGCCGGCAAGGGGGTGACCCTGCTGCAGCGGGTGATCCTCCCCCGCTCCGGTGACCCGCTGAAGGTCCGCTCGCTCTACGTCGACGAGGACCGCACCGTGCGGGCGCGGTCGTCCTCCCGCGGCGATGCCACCCTGGCGCCCGGGCGCGAGGTCTCCTTCGCGACGTACTTCAACGCGTTCCCGGCCAGCTACTGGCGCCGGTGGACGACGTTGGACCGGGTCGTGCTGGGGCTGACCCTCTCGGGTCGGGGCCGCGTCGACGTCTACCGCTCGAAGGCCGACGGCAGCGTCATCCACGTGACCGGGGCGACGACGGCCGGCGAGGAGCGACGCCTGGAGTTCGAGCTGGACCTCACCCCGTTCGAGGACGGCGGCTGGTACTGGTTCGACCTCACCGCCGACGACGCCGAGCTGACCGTCCGCGACGCCGGCTGGTGGTCGCCGCAGGCCCCCGAGCAGGAGGCCCGGCTCTCCATCGGGATCTGCACGTTCAACCGCCCCGACGACTGCGTCGCCGCCCTGCAGGCGCTCGCCGACGACGACGTCGTCCGCGAGCTGATCACCACCGTCGTGGTCGCCGACCAGGGCTCGCGGAGGGTCCGTGCCGCCGCCGCGTTCGCGGCGGCGGAGGCCGCCCTCGGGGGACGGCTGCGGCTGGTGGAGCAGGGCAACCTCGGTGGCAGCGGCGGGTTCTCCCGCACGATGTACGAGTCGCTGACTGCGACCGACGCGACGCACCACCTGCTGCTCGACGACGACGTCCAGATCGAGCCCGACTGCATCGCGCGGCTGTTCGCCTTCGCCCGGTTCGCGAAGGAGCCGGCGATCGTGGGCGGGCAGATGCTGACGCTGCAGGACCGCTCGGTGCTGCACACCATGGGCGAGGTCGTCGCTCCCGACACGTTCTTCTGGCGGCCCGCGCCGAACACCGAGTACACCCACGACTTCGCCGAGGAGTCCCTGCGCGAGTCCCCGGACCTGCACCGGCGGATCGACGTCGACTACACCGGCTGGTGGATGTGCCTGGTCCCCCGCGCGGTCATGGAGTCGGTCGGGCTGGCCCTCCCGCTGTTCATCAAGTGGGACGACGCCGAGTACGGCGTCCGGGCCCGCGAGGCCGGGCACTCCGTCGTGACGCTGCCCGGTGCCGCGGTGTGGCACCTGTCCTGGAGCGACAAGGACGACGAGGCCGGCTGGCAGGCCTACTTCCACACCAGGAACCGGTTGGTGGCGGCGGCCCTGCACAGCTCGTTCGAGCGGGGTGGCCGGCTGCTGCTGGACACCCTCAAGCACGACCTGCGGCGGCTACTGGTGCTCCAGTACGCCACGACGGCGCTGCGCCACCGCGGGTACGAGGACTTCCTCGCCGGCCCCGAGCAGTTGTTCCCGCTGCTGCCGACGGCGCTGCCGACGGTCCTCGCGCACCAGGCCGACTACCCCGACGGCCGGGTCATCGCCTCGACCGGTGAGCTGCCACCTCCGTCCATGGGCGCGACCCGCGCCGAGCGGCTCATGCGCAAGCCGGGCAACCCGGTCACCGCGGCTCGGGCGCTGGTCGGGGCGGTGCTGCACAACATGCGCCGGCCCGACCCCGCGGCCGCCGAGGTGCCTCAGCTCAACGTCCCCGCCCGGGACGCCCGCTGGTTCGTCCTGGCCCGCATCGACAGCGCGACGGTCGGCACCGCGGACGGCCGGGGGGTCACCTTCCGCCGGCGCGAGTACGACACCTTCTGGCGGATGCTGCGGCACACCCTCGCGGTCCACGCCCGGCTCTACCGGGAGTTCCCGGAACTGAGCCGCCGCTACCGCGCCCACCTCGATCAGCTCACGTCGCCGGAGAGCTGGGAGAAGGCCTTCGCCGACGAGGTCAGGGGCGGCTGAACCGCTCCTGGCGCCCGGCCCGGGTGAGGCGACGCCAGTCGCGCCACCCGGCCGGGTCGCGCCGGGTCACGAGGAAGAACCAGCCGAAGCGGACGGTCTCGAGCGGCCGCAGCCAGCGCATGCCCGGTTGCGCCATGAGGTAGCCGCGGTTGCGGTAGGTGAAGTAGCGCTTGACGTCGCTGGCCGGGTACTGGGCCGACAGCCGCCCGCCGAGGATCGGCGCGAACTCCGACGTCCCCTCAGGGTGGACATAGGCCGCCTGCGGGCAGGTGCCGAACGGGAGCCCCGAGCGCACCAGCCGCCGGTGGATCTCGGTCTCGTCGCCACGGAAGAACAGCCGCAGGTCCGGGACCCCGACGACGTCGAGCGCGTCGGCGCGGAACAGCGCCCCGTTGAACAACGACGCGTAGTTCGGCAGGAGGTCCAGGCCGGCGAAGTCGCTGCGTCGCCGCCGCCAGCGCAACCCCCGGCGCAGCGGGAAGGCCAGCCGGTCCGGGTCACTGTCGTCGGTGACCAGCGGCGACACCTCGACCAGGCCGTGCCGGCGGGCACTGCCCAGCAGCGTCTCCAGCACCGCGTCGTCGGCGGGGCGGCCGTCGTCGTCGGCGCACCACACCCAGTCCGCCCCCAGCGAGAGCGCGTGCAGCATGCCGAGCGCGAACCCGCCGGCGCCGCCGAGGTTGTGCGCGCTGGGCAGGTAGGTGACCGGCAGGCCGCAGGCCCGCACGACCTCCTCGGTCGCCTGGTCCGGGCCGTTGTCCACCACGACCAGGTGGTCGACCGGGCGGGTCTGCCCGGCGATCGCGGCCAGGCTGGCGGCCAGCAGGTGCGTCCGGTGCCGGGTGACGACGACGGCGACGACGCTGTCGCGGTCCGGGGTGGCGTCGGCTCCGGCGCTCACGCCGGCAGGCCCTTGTAGGCCCGGAGGACGTCGTCCAGCGGACCCTGCTGCCGGATCTGCCCGTGCTCCATCCAGATCGCCGTGTCGCACAGCTCCCGCAGGAACTCGTCGGAGTGCGAGGCGAAGACCAGCAGCCCCGACCGCTCCACCAGCTCGGACAACCGGTTCTTCGACTTCTCGAGGAAGGCGGCGTCCACGGCCCCGATGCCCTCGTCGAGCAACAGGATCTCGGGGTCGATGCTCGTGACGACGCCGAGGGCCAGCCGCACCCGCATGCCGGTGGAGTAGGTCCGCAGCGGCATCCGCAGGAAGTCGCCGAGCTCGGTGAAGTCGGCGATGTCGTCGACCCGGTCCTCCATCTGCTTGCGGGTCATCCCCAGGAACAGGCCCCGGATCATGATGTTCTCCAGGCCGGAGATCTCCGGGTCCATGCCGACGCCGAGGTCGAAGACCGGCGCCACCCGCCCGCGGATCTCCGCGACCCCGCGGGTCGGCTCGTAGATCCCCGACAGCAGGCGCAGCAGGGTGGACTTGCCGGCGCCGTTGTGACCGACCAGACCGACCCGGGCACCGTGCTCCAGGTTGAGCGTGATGTCGCGCAGGGCCTCGATGATCGGCACCTTGCTGCCGCTGTCGATGTTGCCCCCGACCAGTCCCATGACGGTCTTCTTCAACGACCGGGACTTGGCGTCGAAGATCGGGAAGTCGACGCAGGCGTCCTTGGTGGTGATGCTCACCGGAGCGGCGTTCTCTGTCACGGTCACACCCAGTAGGAGACGCGGGATCGGTAGCGGCGCATCACCAGCATGGTGAGCGTCCAGCCCACCACGGTGATGCCGAGGACGACGACCCAGTGCCGCCACAGGGTGTCCTGTCCCAGCAGGGGCCGCCGGACGATCTCGAGGAAGTGCAGGAAGGGGTTGAACTCCGCCAGCCGGGCGCGGTCGGCGATGGCCGGGTCGGGGCTGTTCACCAGGTCGTCGTAGATCCACACGATCGGCGTCATGAAGAACATCAGCTGCACCAGGCTCTGGGTGATCGGCATGATGTCGCGGAACCGCGTGGTGATGATCCCGACGCCCAGGGCCACCCAGGCGCCGTTGACCGCCAGCAGCGCGAAGGCCGGGACGGCGAGGAGCACCGACCAGTCCAGCGGCTGCGGGTAGATGAGCAGCATCACCGCGTAGACGATGAGGTTGTGCGCGAAGAAGAGCACCTGGCGCCAGACCAGCCGGTAGACGTGCACCGACAGCGGCGAGGGCAGGTGCTTGATCAGCCCCTCGTTGGCGATGAAGACCTCGGCGCCCTCGTTGATGCAACCGCTGATGAAGCCCCAGACGATGAAGCCGACGAGGATGTAGGGCAGCTGGACGGAGAGGTCGTTGCCGAACAGCGCGGCGTACAGGATGCCCAGCGCAACCGCCGTGACGGCCATGCTGATGGTGATCCAGATGGGCCCGAGCACGGAGCGCCGGTAGCGCTGGCGGATGTCCTGCCAGCCGAGATGACCCCACAGTTGGCGCTGCTCCCAGCCCTGGCGGAGGTCCAGCACGGCCCGCCGCAGGCTCGTCGGGGAGGTCGAGACGGACACGCCGACCCACGGTACAGACAGCGGGCTCCGCCGCCGACCAGCGACCCGACTGGCCCCGCCGATCCCATCCGCCCCAGCACTTGCGAGCAGGGAGCTACCGGTCCGTCACGGGCCGTACCGTGGTTCTCGCTCCACGCGTCCGCGCGGCCGGCGGAGCGAACCTGCTCCCAGCACCCGACGGGAAGACCCTGCTCGTGACCTCCGACGTCGCCGTCATCCTCACCACCCTGCTCCTGCTCCTGCTTCCCGGCCTGGCCGTGGCAGGGAGCCTGGGGCTGCGGCCCGCGACCGCCCTGGGCGCGGCGCCGGTGCTCACGTTCGGGCTGATCGCGACCGCGGCCACGGTGGCCACGTTCGTCTCCTTCCCGTGGAACCCCGCGACCTTCCTGCTGGGTACCGCCCTCGTCTGCGCGGTGATCGTCGCCGTCCGCCTGGCCTGGCGCCGCCGCCGGCCGACCGATGTTCCGGCCTTCCCCTACCGCGGCCGGCCGGCGCGCAACGACTGGGTCATCGCCGCGGGCGTCGTGGTGGGCTGGGCGACCTCCGCGATCGTCCTGCTCCGCGCCTTCGGCCGGCTGGACAACGTCAACCAGGACTGGGACTACGTCTTCCACTCCAACGCCGTCCGCCTCATCGCCGACACCTCCGACGTCGACCCGGCGGCGCTCCGGGCGATCAACGACTGGGAGGTCCAGTCGTCGTTCTACCCGAACGCGTTCTCCGCGCTGGGCGCCCTCGTCCGGGACGTCACCGGCGCGCCCGTCTTCGCCGTCCTGAACGCCCAGACCATGATGATCGCCGGGATCGCCGGCCTCGGACTCGCGATCCTGCTGCGGGCGATCGGCGCGCCGACCGTGGTCTCGGCCGCGACGCCGGTGCTGCTGGCCGGGTTCACCAGCTTCCCGTACGACGTCATCTGGCGCGGTCCGGTACTGCCCTTCGCCACCGGCATCGCGCTCATCCCCGCCTTCTTCCTCCTGCTGCGCGAGGCGCTGACCGACCGTCGCCCCACCACGGCGCTGGCGGCCGGCGCCGCCGCGGCCGCCCTGCTCGCGGTGCAGACGGCGACGGCGCTGTCCGCGGCGCTCGTCGTCGTCCCGTTCCTGGTGCAGCGGTGGGTGCCCCGCGGACGCACCGTCGTCCGCGACCTGGTGTCCCTGGTGTCCGTCGGCGTGTCCGCCGTCGTGCTGGGGCTGCCGTTCGTGTCCGGCGCGCTGGGTGTCAGCAGCTCCGGCGCCCGGGTGGACTGGCCGGCCGTCGAGGGCGTGGGCCAGGCGATCGGGGACATCCTCACGCTGAACCACGGCGCCGCCTCACCGCAGTACTGGCTGGCCGGCCTGCTCGGGGTGGGTCTGCTCGCCCTCCCCCAGGCGCGGTACATGTGGTGGTGGATCGCCGGCGGCGCCATCGCGGTCACGCTCTTCGTCATCTCCGCCGCCTTCGACTCGACGGTCGTGGAGGACCTCACCTCGCCCTGGTGGAACGACCGGTGGCGGTTCGCCGCGCTCGCCGTGCTCGCCCTCGCGCCGCTGGCCGCCTCGGGTCTGCTGGTCATCGCCCGGGGCGCCGACCGCGCGCTGAGCAGCGCGCTGCCTCGCGTGCGCCGCGCGGCGATGCGGCCCTCGCTGCTGGCGCTGGTGCTGCTCGTGGCCGTCGTCCTGCTCTCCAACGGGCTGTACACCCGGGCCAACGAGGTGCGGACGGCGCCGGCCTACCAGGGCCCCGGCCAGCTCTCCGCCGTCGAGGTCGAGGCCATGCGCTGGCTGGCCGACCAGCCCGACGCCGAGGACGGCTGGGTGATGAACGACCCCAACGACGGGTCGCCCTACATGCAGGCGCTGTTCGGCCTCACCCCGGCGTTCGCGCACATCCTCCCGCCCGGCATGGCGGCGGGGCGGACGCAGCGGATGCTCCTCGAGCACTTCCACTGCCTGGACAGCTCGCCGGAGATCCGGGACGCCGTCGAGGAGCTCGACATCCGCTACGTCTTCGTCGCGCGGGGCTACGTCCGGGCGGACATGACCCGGACGCCCGGCCTGACCGGGCTCCTCCAGGTCGACTCGCTCGAGCGGGTCTACCAGCGGCCCGGGGTGACGATCTTCCGCGTGGCGCTGACCGACGAGCCGACGGAGCAGGACCGGGAGTGCGAGCTCTCCCGCAACGACAACCCCTGAGCCCGCGCCTCGCCGGCGCCGTCCACCGCCGATCCGGCCCGCTCTCCCGCCCTCCGGGGCCGGAGCGCGGGCCGGACGCATCTGCAGCCCCGGCCCGGCCGGTGGGCGACCGCCGTCCCGGGAACGGGTCACCCGGTTGCGGGCGGGGCCGGTCCACCGGCCGTGGCGCCGCGCCGGGACCCGGCTCCACGTCCGCTCCGGCGGGTCGACCGGCGCCGCGGCGTCCTCCTCCGGGCCGACGGCCCCGGAGCGGTGTCGGCCCCGGGCGCGGTGTCGGGCCCGAGAACGGGATGGCCCCGGTCCGACCGGACCGGGGCCATCCCGTGGCGCTGCTGCCCGACCGCGGAGGGGGGTCGGGAGACGTCAGGCGGTGCGCTGCACCCGCCCCTGGGCGGCGATCCACCGCAGCGTCCCGCCCTGGAAGCGCTGCTCGCAGTCCCCGGAGACGGCGCACGTCATCGCGCCGGTCGGGTAGCCGAGCGAGCCGGTCTCCCACCCCTGCGCCGCCCACGCGTCCCGGATGGCGCCGTGGGTGGCCTGGGCCCCGGTCGCCGGCGACCAGTGCAGCGAGCCGCCCTGGAACTGCTGGCCGCAGCCGCCCCGGACCAGGCCGCACACCATGGCCGAGGTCGGGTAGCCCAGCACGCCGTCCTGCCGCCCGCGCTCGGCCCAGGCCCCGTCGATCGCGCCGCCGGTGACGTGCGTCCCGCCGCCGGGCGACCAGACGAGCAGGCCGCCCTGGAACAGCTGCCGGCAGCCGCCACCGACCAGGCCGCAGGCCATCGGCGACACCGGGTAACCCAGCCCGCCGCGCTCGGCGCCGTAGGCGTTCCACAGCCCCTGGATCGCTCCGGAGACGGTCGACGACCCGCTGGCCGGCGACCAGTACACGGGCCCGCCCTGGAACTCCTGGCGGCAACCGTCGGCGGCCAGTCCGCAGACCATCCCGGAGACGGGGTAGCCGAGCCCGCCGCCAGGGCCGCCGACCTGCGACCAGAACTGCGCGATCGCGCCCGAGACGAACTGGGTGCCGGCCACCGGGGACCACAGGACGCTGCCGCCCTGGAACTCCTGCCGGCAGCCGCCGCCGGGCAGGCCGCAGCTCATGGCGGTGGTCGGGTAGCCGAGCACGCCGGACGGGCCCTGGAGCGCACCCCAGAAGCCGGCGACGGCGCCTCCGGTCGCCCAGGCCCCGGTCGCCGGGGACCAGGCGAGCAGGCCGCCCTCGAAGGTCTGGGTGCACCCACCGGCCACGAGGCCGCAGGAGGTCTCGCCGGTCGGGCGACCCAGTGCGCCGCCGTCGGCCCCGGCCGCCTCCCACGCGGGCAGGATGCCCCCACGGACGGCGTGCGCGCCCGTCGTCGAGGACCAGACGGCGGTGCCGTCCCGGAACTCCTGCGTGCAGCTCGCCCCGCCCGGGGCACACACGGCGTCGGCGTCGGGCGGGCCGAGCGGACCTGCGCCGCCCCCCGTGGTCAGCCAGTAGCGCCCGAGCTCACCGGGGACCGGGTGGGCCCCCGCCGTGGTCTGCCACGCCAGGACCCCGTTCTGGAACTGCTGCCAGCACCCCTGGTCCGCGGTCCCGCAGGCCAGCGCGGCGGCCGGGTAGCCCAGCGAGCCGCCGTGACCGCCCCGGGCGAGCCACGCGGCCTGCACGTCGCCCCGGGTGGCCTGCGCGCCGGTCGACGGCGACCAGTACACCCAGCCCCGCTCGTAGGGCTGTCGGCAGCCGTCCCCGGCCAGGCCGCAGACCAGGCCGGCCACCGGGTAGCCGAGCGGACCGCCGGGCCCACCGGCGTTCAGCCAGCCCGCGCGCACGCCGCCCTCGACCTGCTGGGCGCCACCGGCCTCGGACCAGTAGACGCTCGCGCGCTGGAAGTCCTGGCCGCAGCCACCGCCGGGCAGTCCGCAGGTCAGGTCGATGACGGGGTAGCCCAGGCCCTGCGGGCCGCCGCGGGCGTTCCAGAAGCCGAGGACGGCGCCGCTGGTGGACCGGGCGCCGGTGTCGGCCGACCAGTAGTACGCGCCGTACTGGAACGACTGGGAGCAGCCACCGCCGGGGAGGCCGCACGTCATGTCGGAGGTGGGGTAGCCGACCGGGCTCAGCGGTCCTCCGGCGGTCAGCCACGCCCCGCGGATCCCGCCGAACAGCAGCCGGCTGTCGGTCGTCGGCGACCAGTAGATCGACCCGCCCGCGAAGTCCTGGGCGCAGCCGTCCCCCGGCAGCCCGCAGCGCATGTCGCCGGCCGGGTAGCCGAGGGAGCCGGCGGTCCCGCCGGACAGGTTCCAGCGGTGGCGGATCCCTCCGAACAGCGCGTGCGCGCCCGTCGCCGGTGACCAGTAGATCGCTCCGTGCTGGTAGTCCTGGACCCAGCCGACGCCGTCGCCCACCGGCCGCTCGGCGCCCACGGCCGTCCCCAGCGACGACCGCGCCGCGGCGTTGCTCTGGTAGTAGGTCTCGATCCCCGACAGCGCGCCGCTGATCTGCCGCGCCGCCGAGGAACGGATCTCGTCCATCCGCGAGTACCCGTACCTGCCGGGGCAGGCCGTGGCGCCGACGTCGCGATGGCCGAAGATCGTCGGCACCGTGACCCGGACGCCGGCGGCGTACCGCGACGTCCCTCCGCCACCGGAGACGAGGCTCGTGCTCCCGCGCGGGTCGATGCCGTACAGCGAGAACTTCCACGCGATGATCGCCGACACCGCGTCGACCATGGGCTGCGTGGTGTCGGTGACGTCGTAGTTGCCGAGCATGCTCACGCCGAAGGTGCCGGTGTTGAAGCCGCCGGCGTGCGCGCCGATGGTGGTCCGGGACAGACCGCCCGCGCGCCCTTCCCAGAGCCGGCCGAACTTGTCGACGAGCACGTTGTAGCCGATGTCGCCCCAGCGGTTGGACACCGCGTGCGAGTAGTAGATGCCGCGCAGGATCGCCGGGACGTCGGCCGCCGTGTAGTTGCTCGAGCTGGCGGTGTGGTGCAGCGTCGCCGCCTTGAGGGTGGGCGCGTACTCCGGCGCCCAGGTCCGCAGGTTCTCGTCGGCCCCCCACTGGGCGCGGGAGTAGACGTCGGGCATGGCCATCGCGGCATCGGCGGTGTCCTGGATGTCGGGCGTGCCCAGCGAGGTGTCGGCGGCACTCGTCCCCGGGTCGATGAGGTCCACCTGAACGTCGGTGGGCGCGGCGCCCGACCGCGTCACCAGCTCGACCTCGACGCCGGTGCTCGCACCGGTCCACAGGGGCGCCGTCGAGCCGCGGCGGTCCTCGGCGGCCCCGCCGTCGGCCTCGGGCTCGGCGTCCTCGGTCTCGACCTCGGTCCACTCGCCCCACTGCCCGGCGGCGTCCTGTACGCGGACCTGGACGACGGTGTCGGTCACGGCCGGGTCGTAGGCCCAGTTGACGTTGACCATGGAGAACCCGTCGACGTCGGTCCGCGTCACGGTCAGCGTCGGTGCGGTCTCGCTCACGCCCTCGACGGGCTCGGTGGTCCCCTCCTGCACCTCCACGGCGGCTGCGGGCTCGTCGAGCGACCCCATCGTCACCTGCTCGGCGTCGACCTCGATCGGCTCCGGCTCCGGGACGGGCGCGGCGTACACCGGCAGGACGAGGATCGTGCCCAGCAGGGCGAGGAAAGCGATCGCTCCGGACAGTATTCGGCGCACGGTGGAGATCTCCTGGTGGTGCGGAAGGCCGGCCACCACGCGAAGTGACCGGTTACCTACACAGGATCAGCGTCGACGTCCCTCGTCCGGTCTCGTGACACGCGACTCGGGCGGAACATCCGCCTCGGGGATCCCGTCCGCTCCTCCCGCCCCAGGGTGCGGGGCACCCGTCGGACCCGGGATCCGCCGCCTGCGCGGCGCCGCCCCGCCGGTCCCCGCCGTCAACCCGCGTCCCGTTCGTCCCAGCCGTTTCCGTGTCGAACGCCGCGGTTCCCCGGCAGGGGCGGCGCCCGACCTACGCTGGCTGCACCCCTCGGGGTCCGGCGCGCCCGTGTGGCCGCAGCCGGTGACGGAGGGGTCCCACGCACCGGCCGAGGCCGGGGGCGAGGTGATCCGTACAGGGAAGGACGCCCCGTGAGCCCGAAGAAGCCCGTTCCGCCCGGCGAGTCCGGCGACCGGCCGCTGCCGGCCCGCCTGGACCCGCGGCTGGGCCGGTCCGGCTCCGGCCGCTCCTCCCGCTCCGACTCCCCGGCGGCCGAGCGGCGCCCCCGGGCGGCCGGGCCGCGCACGCCGCGCGTCACCGTCCTGACCCGCGTGGCGGCCGGTGTGGTCTCCGCGGTCCTGCTCGCCACGACCGGCTGGGGCTGGTACCTCGGTCAGCTCGCCGAGGCGTCGGTCAACCGCACCGACGCCATCCCCGACAGCGGCAACGAGGACGACGGCGCCGGCGGCGAGGCGATGAACATGCTGCTGGTGGGCAGCGACAGCCGCGCGGACCTGACGCCGGCGCAGCTCGCGGAGCTCAACGCCGGCGAGGACTCCGGCCTCAACACCGACACCGTCATCCTCGTGCACATCCCCGCCGACGGGTCGCGGGCGTCGTTCGTCTCGTTCCCGCGCGACTCGTACGTGAACATCCCCGGGCACGGCTGGGGCAAGCTCAACTCCGCCTACGCGTACGGCTACTCGTCGGTGGACGACAGCATGCCCGAGGCCGACCGTCAGGCCGGCGGTGCCCAGCTGCTGGTGCAGACCATCCACGACCTCACCGGGCTGCAGATCGACCACTACGCCGAGGTCGACCTGCTCGGCTTCTTCGAGCTGAGCAACGTCGTGGGCGGTGTCGAGGTCAACCTGTGCGCGGCCGTCGACGACCGCGCCTTCTCCGGCGCCTTCTTCCCGGCCGGCCCGCAGACGATCGCCGGGGCCGACGCGCTGAAGTTCGTCCGGCAGCGGCACGGCATCAACGGCGACTACGACCGCATCATCCGGCAGCAGGTCTTCATCGCCGGGGTGCTCCGGAACATGATCTCCAGCGACGTCCTGCTGGACCCGGGCAAGCAGCGGGAGCTGGTCGAGGCCGCGTCCAGCGCCCTCACCGTGGACCAGGGACTGGACCTGTTCTCGCTCGCCCGGCAGATGCAGTCCGTGCAGTTGGACAGCATCGAGTTCCAGACCGTGCCCTACGTGGCCGAGGACCGGATCGACGGGGTCGGCTCGGTCATCCAGCTCGAGGACGAGGACGTCCTCCACCAGTTCTTCGCCGAGCTGTCGGCCGAGCCCGAGCCCGAGGCGCCGGCCGAGGCCCCCGAGCCGCCGGCCACCGTGGACCCGTCCCAGGTGAGCGTCGAGGTGCTCAACGGCTCGGGGACCTCGGGCCTGGCCCGCACCGCGGGCGGCGAGCTCGAGACCGCGGGCTTCGTCCTCGCCGGGACGGGCAACGCCGACAGCAGCGACTACACGCAGACCGTCATCCGGCACGTGACCGGTGACGAGGCGCTGGCCGCCACGCTCGCCGGCCAGGTCCCCGGCGCCGTCGTCGAGGTCGACGACACGCTGACCTCCGGCACGGTGCAGCTGGTGCTCGGCTCGGACTTCAACGGGGTCGGCGTCGCCACCACCGCGCAGCCGGCGCCGGACGAGGTGGTCGGCGAGGACCTGCGCACCGCCGACGACCAGACCTGCATCAACTGACGGACCCCGTCGCCCCCCGCCGCTCGCAAGCTCGCGGCGGGCCCTGCGACGGGGCCATCGCGCGTCGGGCTAGATCGGCAACCTGCGGAACAGGACGCGAGGGGTGTGCCGCAGGCCGCTCATGATCCAGCGCATGGCGCCCGGCACCCAGACGGTGTGCCGGCCCCTGCGCACGCCGGTGACGATCGCCTCGGCCACCGCCTCGGGTGTCGTCGCCAGCGGCGCCTCGGGCAGGCCCTCGGTCATCTTCGACCGGACGAAGCCGGGCCGGACCACCAGCACGGAGACGCCGGTGCCGGCCAGCGAGTCGGCCAGCCCGCTGTAGAAGGCGTCCATGCCGGACTTCGTCGAGCCGTACACGAAGTTCGACGCCCGGGGGCGCTCCCCCGCGACGGACGACAGGGCGACGATCACCCCGTGCCCCTGGGCGCGCATCCGCTCGGCCAGGACCGTGCCGACGACGACGGGCGCCACGTAGTTCACCCGCGCCAGGGCCGCGACGGCGTCGGGGTCGTGCGCCAGCCGCTCGGGCTCCCCGAGCTGGCCGAAGGCGACGACCGCGACGTCGACGTCCCCACCGGCGGTGGCCTCGGCGACCATCCGCTCCGGCGACTTCGGGTCCTCGGCGTCGAAGTCGACGACCTCCACGGTCGCCCCGGCGGTGCGCAGCTCCTCGGCGACCGTCGTGCGCCGGGCGCTGTCCCGCGCCGCGAGGACGACGCGCAGCGGCCGCTCCTGCAGGTAGCGGCGGGCGGTGGCGACGGCGATGTCCGACGTCCCCCCCACCAGCAGCAGGGAGCCGACGGATCCGAGCGCGTCGATCACAGTGGGGGCCTCACAGTTCCAGTCGTCTGGCCAGGTCGGACGTGAAGACGCCGTCGGGGTCCACCCGGGCGCGCACGGCCCGGAAGTCGTCGATCCGCGGGTACATGCGCTCGAAGACCTCGGGGCGGACGCGGGAGTCCTTGGCGAGGTAGGTGCGCCCGCCGACGTCGACCACCTGCTCGTCGAGCTCGTCGAGGAGCCGGGCCAGGCCCGCGACCACGGGGATGTCCAGCGCCAGGGTCCAGCCCGGCGACGGGTAGGACAGCATCCCGGGGTTGCCCTCGCCGAACCGCTTGAGCACGGCCAGGAACGAGGCGTGGCCGCTGGTGGCGATCCGCTCGAGCACCCGGCGCATCGTCTCCTCGTGCCCGAAGGGCACGGTCACCTGGTACTGCACGAACCCCCGCGGGCCGTAGATGCGGTTCCACGCCCCCACCCCGTCGAGCGGGTGGAAGAACGTCGGGATGCTCTGCAGCTGGTCCCGCTTGCGCTTCGGCGCCTTGCGGTACCAGACCTCGTTGAACGCCGAGACGGTGGCGATGTTGAGCAGCCGCGGCGGGAAGACGTCGGGCACCGACAGCTTCACCGAGCCCGAGTACCGCAGCGGGTCGGCCTGCCTGCGCGCGGGGAGCTCGTCGCGGCGGGCGAACCGGCCGCGGGTGAGCACCGAGCGGCCCATGCGGGCACCCTTGGCGACGCAGTCGATCCAGGCCACCGAGTAGTCGTAGAGGTGGTCGGTCTCGGTCAGCAGCGTCATGAGCGAGTCGAGGTCGGGCGTCCGGTCGGTGTCGACCAGCGTCTGCGAGCTCTCGATCGGCTTCATCCGCACGCGGGCCCGCAGGATGACGCCGGTCAGGCCCATCCCGCCCGCGGTCGCCCAGAACAGGTCGGCGTCGGAGTCGGGAGACACCCGGCGGACCTGGCCGTCGGCGGTCAGCAGGTCCAGCCAGCGCACGTGCTGGGAGAAGCTCCCGGCGACGTGGTGGTTCTTGCCGTGGATGTCGGCGGCGATGGCCCCGCCGACGGTCACGTAGCGCGTGCCGGGGGTGACCGGCACGAACATCCCCAGGGGCACGAACAGATCCATCAGCCGGTCGAGGGAGATGCCGGCCTCGACCTCGACCTCCGCCGCGGCGAGGTCGACGTCCAGCACGCGGTCCACGCCGGTCATGTCCAGCACGTGCCCACCGGCGTTCTGCGCGGCGTCGCCGTAGCTGCGGGCCAGGCCGCGGGGCACCACGCCCCGGCCCGGCCCGCCGGCGGCGGCCTCGGCCAGGACCTCGCGCACGTCGGCCTCGTCGCGCACCCGCTCGACGAGCGCGGGCGTGGGCGCGGTGCGACCCCACCCGGTCAGCGCCACAGGGCTTCGCCCGGCCCGGTCCAGGGGCCCGCGCCGAGCTCGCGCGGCGTGCGCGGGACCGGGTGTCTCGTCAGACACCGAGCACCCCCAAGCCCATGGCGACCGCCCAGAGCAGGCCCAGGCCCAGCAGCACCCGGTCGCCGAGCACGATCTCCTCCGGTGCGCCGGCCTCTCCCTTGTCGACGTCCCGGGCGTACAGCAGGATCGCGAGGAAGAACGGCGCGATCGAGATCAGCGACCACGGCACGCCGTCCTGTTCCTCGCCCATCTCGAACGCCCAGAGGCTGTAGGCGGTCACGGTCACCGCCGCGGAGAGGCTCCAGACGAAGCGCAGGTAGCTCGCCGAGTACTCCTGCAGCGTCTTGCGGGTGGCCGCGGCGTCCCCGATCAGGACGAGCTCGGAGTACCGCTTGCCGGCCACCATGAACATGGAGCCGAAGGCGGCGACCAGGAGGAACCACTGCGACAGCGCCAGGCCGGCGGCCACACCGCCGGCGATGCCGCGGAGCAGGAAGCCCGAGGCGACGACGGCGAGGTCGATCACCGGCTGGTTCTTGAGGAACAGGCAGTAGCCGAGCTGGATCACCACGTAGCTGCCCAGCACCCAGGCCAGCGCCGGCCGGGTGGCCAGCACGGCCACCACCAGGGCGACGGCGAAGAAGGCCACCGCCATGGAGACGGCGAGACCCCGCGACACGACGCCGGCGGCGATCGGCCGGAACCGCTTGCGCGGGTGCCGGCGGTCCTCCTCGACGTCGATCGAGTCGTTGACGAGGTAGACGCCCGACGCGGCCAGGCAGAAGAGCAGGAACGCCACGACCGTGGGACCGAGCACGTCCGGGTCGAGGACCTTGCCGGCCGCCAGCGGTGCGGCGAGCACCAGGACGTTCTTCGCCCACTGCCGGGGGCGCACGGCGCGCACCAGGCCCCAGGCGAAGGTGCCCCGCCAGCCGGCCAGACGCGGGGCCAGGGGCGGCGCAGCGGGTGGTGGTGCAGCAGGGAGCGGCTGCGGGGCGGTCGGCGGGCCGGTCGTCAGCGGAGGCACGGGGGCGGGCGGCGACGACGCCGACCTCGGGGACCCGGGCTGGGAGATCGTCACGCGAACGCCTTCCTGCCGTCGGCGGCGACCAGGCGACGCCGCACGAGGGCGGCCGTGCCGGCCCCGAGCGCCGCCCCGGACACGACGTCGGAGGGATAGTGCACGCCCAGCAGCACCCGGGACACCAGCATCACGCCGGTCAGCCCGGCCATCGGGACGGCGCCGAGCATCGGGCCGAACCCCACCGCCGCCGCGGCCGTCGAGCAGCTGTGCGCGCTGGGGAAGGACAGCCGGCTGGGGGTGGCGACGAGTGCCGGGACGTCGGGCAGCTGCGGGCGGACCCGCCGCACCACGCGCTTGACCACCACGCCGGCGCCGTGGGCCGCCACCACGCCGACCGTCCCGGCGGCCCACTCGGGGCGGCGCCGGCCGGACAGCCAGCCGGCCGCTCCGAGGGCGATCCAGCCGAGGGCGTGCTCGCCGAAGTGCGACAGGCCGCGGGCCACGGGGACGGCAGGGGTGGCACCCAGCGCACGCCGGGTGGAACGCAGCAGCGTGTGGTCCCACCGGGTCAGCCGGGATCCGGGGCCGCTCCGGGTCGCAGTCATCGGGGGGAACTGTAACCGGGCCGTGACCTACCGGGCGGTAGCGCGCGGCGGACCACTCGACCGGACTGCCCCGCTGGCCACAGGGCACCCTGGAGGAGTGCAGACCCCCGGCCCCGCCACCCCCGCCGACCTCCTGCGGGAGGCGCTGCGCCGCTCCCCCGCGGCTCCGCTGATCACCGCCTACGACGACGTCGCCGCCTCCCGCGTGGAGCTGTCGGCGACCACCTTCGCCAACTGGGTGGCGAAGACCGCCAACCTGCTGCAGGAGGAGTTCGACGTCGCGCCGGGCAGCCGCGTCGCGGTGGTGCTGCCGGTGCACTGGCAGACCGCCGCGGTGCTGCTGGCGGCCTGGAGCTGCGGCGCCACCGTGGTCGAGGCCGCGGCCGAGGACGACGGCGCCCTGGCCGACGCCGACGTGGTGCTGGCCGACGAGGGACGGCTGCCCCCGCTGGAGGAGCTGGACCTGCCGGAGCTGGTCGGCCTGTCGCTGCACCCCCTGGGGCTGGGCATGACCGGGTACGCCGGTCCGGCCCGGGACTTCGCCGTCGAGGTACGCACCCACGGCGACGTCTTCACCGCGTGGCAGCCGCCGGACCCCGCCGCGCCCGGGCTGCTGCTCGGCGAGCTGGAGCTCTCGCTCGCCGGACTGGTGGAGACGGCGACCGAGCTGGCCGGGCGGCTGGGGATCGTCGCCGGCGACCGGGTGCTGGTCGACGCGCGGACCGCCGCCGAGGCCGGTCCGGTGGCCTGGCTGCTCGCGCCGCTGGCCGCCGGGGCGTCGGTCGTGCTGGTCACCGCACCCGACCCGTCGCGGCTGCCGCGGCGCGCGGCCGACGAGCGGGTCACGGCTACGCTCGGCACCCGGATCGACGGCATCCGCGAGCTGGGCCGCCCCGCCTGACGGCGGCGCCGGCCGGCCGCGCGCGAGGGACGGGGTTCGGCGTGACCTTCTCCGTGGTCGCCCGCGACCCGGCGACCGGCGACCTCGGGATCGCCGTCTCCTCGTGCATCCTCGCCGTGGGCCGGGCGGTGCCGAGGGCCCGTCCCGGGGTCGGGGTGGTCGCGGTCCAGGCCCGGAGCCCGCGCGGGCTGGGCGGGGTGCTCCTCACCGGCCTGGCGGAGGGCACGGCCCCGGCGGTCCTCGTCCGGCGCGCCGCGCACGCCGCCGAGGACGCCGACCGGCAGCTCGCCGTCCTGTCGCGGACCGGCGAGATCGCCGCCGACACCGGCCCGGGCGCGTTCCCGGTGAGCGGTCACCTCCTGGGCGACGGCGTCGGCGTGCAGGGCAACATGCTGGCCTCCGACGAGGTGCTCCCGGCCATGCTGGCCGCCTTCACCGGGGGCACCGGAGCCCTCCCGGACCGGCTCCTCGCCGCGCTCACGGCCGGGCAGGACGCCGGCGGGGACCTGCGCGGCCGCCAGTCCGCGGCGCTGCTCGTGGTCTCCGGCGAGCCGGAGACCGAGGAGGACGACGGGGTGCGGGTCGACCTCCGGGTGGACGACTCCGCCGACCCGGTGGCCCAGCTGCGGATGCTGCGCAACCTGCAGCGCGCCTACGCCGAGCGCGACTACGACACCCTGGCGGTGTTCGCGCCCGAGGGGGCCCGCGACCTCTACGCGGCGCTGGCCGCCTCCCGGCGTGGCGACCGCGCCGGCGCCCGCACCGCGCTGGAGGCGATGCGGACCCGGCCGGACTGGGCCGCCTGGCTGACCGCGATGGCCGGCGACCAGCGCCTGGCAGGGGTCTCCCGGCTGCTGGACTGAGCGGCGCCCGATCCGAGTCGCTCCTCGACGGGGTGGATGATCGGCACCGCGGTCCGGGCCCTCGCCGGGGGAACGGGAGACGACGGAGAGACGGTGGTCGGCAGCATGGACAAGGTGGTGGCCTCGGCGCGCGAGGCGGTCGCGGACGTCGGGGACGGTGCGGTGCTCGCCGTGGGCGGGTTCGGCCTGTGCGGGGTGCCGATCCGGTTGATCGACGCGCTGCTGGAGCAGGGCGCATCCGGGCTGACCACGATCTCCAACAACTGCGGCGTGGACGACCAGGCGCTGGGGGTGCTGCTGTACGCCGGGCGGATCCGGAAGACGATCAGCTCGTTCGTCGGCGGCAACAAGGAGCTGGCCCGGCTGTACCTGTCCGGTCAGCTGGAGGTCGAGCTGACCCCGCAGGGGTCGCTGGCCGAGCGGCTGCGCGCCGGCGGCGTCGGCATCCCGGCCTTCTACACCCCCACCGGGGTCGGGACGATGGTCGCCGACGGCGGCATCCCGGTCCGCTACGACGCCGACGGCAACGTCGTCCAGACGTCGAAGCCCAAGGAGGTGCGGGAGTTCGACGGCCAGCAGTACGTGCTGGAGACCGCGCTCACCGCCGACTACGGCCTGGTCCGCGCCGCGATCGGCGACCGGCACGGCAACCTCGTGTTCAACGAGTCCGCCGCCAACTTCAACCCGCTGGCCGCGATGGCCGGGCGGATCACCATCGCCGAGGTCGAGGAGCTGGTCGAACCCGGCGAGATCGACCCGGCCCGGATCCACCTGCCCGGCGTCTACGTCGACCGCGTCGTGCACGTGGGCACCGAGGGCAAGGGCATCGAGAAGCGCACCACCCGCCCCCGCCCGTCGACCCCCGGAGGGAACTGACCATGGCGCTGTCCCGCGACCAGCTCGCCGCCCGCGTCGCGCAGGAGCTGACCGACGGCTCCTACGTCAACCTCGGCATCGGCCTGCCCACCCTGGTGCCCAACTTCGTCCCCGAGGGCGTGCACGTGGTCCTGCACTCGGAGAACGGCGTCCTGGGCGTCGGGCCCTACCCGTTCGAGGGCGAGGAGGACCCGGACCTCATCAACGCCGGCAAGGAGACCGTCACGATCCTCCCGGGCGCCAGCTTCTTCGACTCCTCGGCCAGCTTCGGCATGATCCGCGGCAAGCACCTCGACGTCGCCGTCCTGGGCGCCATGCAGGTCAACGTCCGCGGCGACCTGGCCAACTGGCTGATCCCCGGGAAGATGGTCAACGGCATGGGCGGTGCGATGGACCTCGTCCACGGCGCCCGCCAGGTGATCATCATGATGGAGCACGTCGCCCGCGACGGGTCCCCGAAGCTGGTCCAGGAGTGCACCCTGCCGCTCACCGGCAAGGCCTGCGTCGACCGGGTCGTCACCGACCTCGCCGTCGTCGACGTCACCCCCGGCGGGTTCGTGCTGCGGGAGACGGCCCCCGGCGTCGACGTCGACCAGGTCGTCGCCGCCACCGGGGCGCCGCTCACCGTCGCCGACGACGTCCGCACGATGGCGCTGCCCGCGGGGGTCTGAGCGCCGGGGGTCCGCCGATCACGACCGGCCGGGCATGCCGCACCTTGGTAATCTGCTGTCCGGGCGACGGCAGCGCACAGGCACCGCGCGACGCCCAGGAGCCGGAGCAGGCAACGGCCGGGACCACCGCGGGGGCGGGCGACCGCACTCAGCGGTCGCCCCCGAGCTCCCGGCTGAGAGGACAGACTTCACATGGCAGACGACACCGGGCCCGTGGCGACTCGGACGACCGACGTCGTGCGCGACGCGCTCGTCGAGCACACCGCCCCCCAGCGGCTGGTCGCCCAGCGCACCCTCTTCGACGGCCCCTCCCCGCTGGTCCCCACGGACCTCTACGCGCAGGTCACGCTGGGCATCGCCGACCGCGAGCGCAGCACGCTGTCCCTGCAGCCGTACGCCCGGGTCACCACCAACACGTACTTCGGCCGCTTCCCCGCGAGCTACTGGCAGCGCTGGACCGCCGTCCAGGAGGTGGAGGTCTCCGCGACCGTCCACGGCGCGGGCCGGATGGCCGTCATGGCCAGCGACGTCGACGGCGAGCGCCGCACCGTGGCGTCGGCCGACATCCGCGAGTCCGGCAAGGTGTCGCTCACCGCGCGGATCGACCGGTTCCTGGACGGCGGCGCCCTGTGGGTGGAGTGGGAGACCGGCGCGAGCGAGCTGCGGGTCGACGAGATGGCGTGGACGGTCCCTCCGCCGGAGTCGATCCGTCCGGTCGCGATGGTCATCTGCACCTACAACCGGGCCGACGAGTGCATCGACACGCTCGAAGCCATCGCCGGGGACCCCGGCCTGCTCCAGTACGCCGACGCCGTCTACGTCGTCGACCAGGGCACGGACCGCGTCGACAGCCGGGAGGGCTTCGCCCGCGTGGCCGCCTCGCTGGGCGACCGCCTCGTGTACCTGACCCAGCCCAACCTCGGCGGGGCCGGCGGCTTCACCCGCGGGCTGTACGAGGTGACCGGCGTGGCCGGCGCCGAGCACGCCAACGTCATCTTCATGGACGACGACATCCTCTGCGAGCCCGAGACGATCGCCCGGGTCAACGCCTTCGCCAACCTCACGGTCGAGCCGACCATCGTGGGCGCGCAGATGCTCAACCTGCTGCACCCCGAGCAGCTGCACGTCGGCGCAGAGACCGCCGACCTGCCGAAGCTGGGCGCCGGCATCGCCTCGCCCCGCGCGCTGTCGTCGGAGGACGTCACTGAGGAGCACCAGGAGGAGCGGGTCGACGCCGGCTACAACGGCTGGTGGTCCTGCCTCATCCCGGCCGAGATCGTCGCGGCCGTCGGCTACCCGCTGCCGCTGTTCTTCCAGTGGGACGACATCGAGTACGGCTTCCGCACCCGGGCCGCGGGCTTCGCCACCGTCACGCTCGCCGGCGCCGGCGTCTGGCACGCGGACTTCGGGTGGAAGGACTGGGACGACTGGCACCGGTACTTCAACCTGCGCAACGCGATGGTGACCGCGGCGCTGCACAGTCCGTTCGAGGGCAAGCCGCTGTCTCGTCAGCTGCTGCTGCAGCTCGGCCGCTACCTGCTCTCCATGCAGTACGGGTTGGCACACACCCTGATCAAGGCCGTCGAGGACTTCTCCGCCGGGCCGGACATGCTGCACGACGGCGGCGTGAGCGCGGCGGCGGAGATCCGCAAGGAGCGCGCGGAGTACCCGGAGACGGTGCGCCACCCGGCCTCGGCCGTCCCCGGCATCCGCGCCGCGGACGCCAGCATCGAGGTGGCCGCGCCGCCGCCGAGCGCCGTCACCGCCGTGATCGGCAAGCGCGTCCTCGCGCAACTGCGTGGCCGGACCCTGAAGCACCCGGTGTCCATCCCCGCGGCCGAGGCGGTCTGGTACCACGTGTCGCGGTTCGAGACCGTCGTGGTCACCGACGCCTCGCAGGAGGGCGTGCGGGTTCGCCGGCGCGACCCGGAGCGGGCCAAGGCGCTGCTCGTCCGGGGTGTCCGGGCCTGCCGCGAGCTGGCCCGGCGGGCTCCCGAACTGCGGGAGCAGTACCGCGCCGCGATGCCCACCCTCACCAGCCGGGAGAACTGGGCCCGGCTGTTCGGCCAGGACTGACGGCCGGGACGGGGACGACTGCGCCGGACGGCCCCGGGCGGGGCCGTCCGGCGCGGCGGCACGGTCGGGGACGGTCCGGGGGCTAGGAAGCCGCCCCCGGGACGCCGGTCAGCCGCAGCGCGATCTGCTCGTCATCGGCGGTGAAGCCGAGGTACTCGAAGGTGATGCCGGTCCGCTCGACGAACTCCGTCCACGCCCGGTGCTCGTGGGCCTCCCAGTCGGGGAAGTTGAAGTACTCGTCGAAGACCAGCACCGTGCCCGGCCGCAGCCGCGACTCCAGGGCGTCGAGGACGATCTTGGTGGAGGAGTAGAGGTCCGCGTCGAGGTGGACGAAGGCGGCCGGCTCCGGGTGCTCGGCGAGGAAGCCCGGCAGCGTCTCGTCGAACCAGCCGACGACCAGCTCGGCGCCCGGGACCTCCGGCAGCTCCGTCATGGCGAAGGTGCCGGCCACGAAGGCGGTACGCCAGTCCTCGGGCAGTCCCTGGAAGGAGTCGAAGCCGAACACCGAGCCCGGCGGGGCCGCGCCGACGATCTGCTGCAGCGTGGTGCCGCTGTACACGCCGAACTCGAGGAACAGGCCTTCGACGTCCGCCGCCTTGAGGCCCGCCGCGAGCGTGTCGGCCTTGTCGAAGTACGGGGTGGCGCGCTCCATCTCCCGCTGCAGGAAGGCGGCCGAGGTCCGCGCCGCCTCCCCGTCGGTGACGGTGAGCAGGTCGCGCCGCTGCCGCCGCTCCCACGCACGCATCGACGACTCGAGGCGCCGCTCGACCAGGCCGAGCTCCTCCCGCAGGGCCACGACCTCGGCCGTGAGCCGCTCCTGCGCCCGGTCCTGCGCCTCCGCCCGCGACCGGAGCTCGGACACCACGTAGTCCTCGAGGACCCGGCCGACCTTGCCGCGCAGCTCTTCGCGCAACCGCCTCATCACACGATCGAGTGTGGCAGCCGGAGAGGGGTCCGACGGATCGTGTCGAGCCAGGAGGAAGCCGTGGGTCGGTTGTGACGGAACGGGTCTCCCGAGGCCTCGCGGTCAGCGCGCCGCGGCGTGGTCGAGCTCCTCCACGGCCGTGCTCCGCTGCTCCAGCGCGGCGCCCTCGACGTCGACACGGGGGAGCCAGCCCAGCCAGCGGGGCAGCCACCAGGCCCGCTCCCCCAGCAGTGCGAGCGCCGCCGGGACCAGGACCATCCGGACGACGAAGGCGTCGAACACGATGCCGGTGGCCAGGGCGAACGCGATCATCTTGATCGTCGACTCGCCCGCGGGCACGAAGCCGGCGAACACCGCGAACATGATCAGCGCGGCGGCGACGACGACCGGCGCGGCCTGACGGAAGCCGGTGCGGATCGCCGCGAGGGACTCCGCGCCGCGGGTGTACGCCTCGTGCATCCGGGAGACCAGGAAGATCTGGTAGTCCATGGCCAACCCGAACAGGATCCCGATCACCAGGATCGGGGCCAGGCTGATCAGCGGGCCGGTGTCCTCGAGGTTGACCAGGTCACCCAGCCAGCCCCACTGGAAGACCGCCACGGTGGCGCCGAGCGAGGCGCCCACCGTGAGCAGGAACCCGAGGACGCCGACGACCGGCACGAGCAGCGAGCGGAAGACCAGCACGAGCAGCACCAGGGCGAGCCCGACGACGAGGACCAGGTACACCGGCAGCGCCTCGTCCAGGGCCTGCGCGACGTCGACGCTGACCGCGGTCTGGCCCGTCACCGAGGCCTCGATGCCGTCGAGGTCGGCGAACTCCGCGCGCAGATCGGCGACGAGCTGCTCCGTGGCCGGGTCGGAGGGACCGGACTCCGGGATGACGTTGAGCGTGGCGACCGTGCCGTCGTCGTTCACGTCGCCCGGGACCGCGCGGGCGACGTCCCCGACGTCGGCGACCGTGCCGGCGGCCTGCTGGGCGGCGGCCGCCGCGCCGTCCCCCTCGAACAGGACGACGAGCGGGCCGTTGAAGCCCGCTCCGAAGCCCTCGGCGAGCAGCTCCTGGGCGGCGGCCTCGGTGCTGCCCTCCGGCGGGTCCTGCACGAGCGTCGTCTGCAGGGAGGCGAACGGGATGGCGACGACACCGAGCGCGACCACGGTCAGCAGCACCGAGAGCACGCGGCGCCGGGTCACGGCGGTGACCCAGCGGACCAGCCACCCACCGGAGCCCGCGGCCGGGCCGCCGGCGGCCGCGGCGGACCCGGCGGCGCCGGGGCGCTTGCCCCGGGGCAGCGCGCGCACGCCGAGGAAGCCGAGCACCGCCGGCACCAGGGTGAGCGCGACGAGGACGGCCACCACGATGGTCGCCGCCGCGGCGATGCCCATCTGCGTGAGGAACGGGATGCCGACGACGGACAGGCCGGCCAGCGCGATGACGACGGTGAGACCGGCGGTGACCACCGCCGAGCCCGCGGTGCCGACGGCCGTGCTGACGGCCGTGCCCACGTCGGCGCCACGGCGGAGCTCCTGCCGGTACCGCGTGATGATGAACAGGGCGTAGTCGATGCCCACCGCGAGGCCGAGCATCGCGGCCAGGATCGGCGTCGTCGAGGAGAGCTCGGTGAAGCCGGTGGCGATCGTGACGCCCATGACGCCCACGCCCACCCCGATGACGGCGGTGAGCAGGTTCATCCCGGCCACGAGCAGCGAGCCGAAGGTGACGGCCAGGACGACCAGGGCGACCACCACGCCGATCACCTCGGCGGGGCCGCCCACGTGCGGCGGCGCCTGGACCGCCTCTCCGCCGACCTCGACGGTGAGGTCGGCGCCGTCGGCGTCCTCGACCGCGGTCCGCAGGGCGTCCTGCTGCTCCGCGGGCACCTCACCGCTCTGGGCGTCGAACACGACGGTGCTGTAGGCGATCGTCGGCTGGGCCGAGTTCACCCCGGGGTTGGCGGGGTCGAACGGGTTCGTGGCGGCGGTGACCCCGGGGAGCTCCCCGAGTTCCGTCACGACGGCCTGCACGGCGGCGGGGTCGAGCACCCCGCCGTCCGGGGAGGCGAAGACCACCCGGGCGGTGGCGCCGCCGGCCGCGGAGCCGAACTCCTCGTCGATCCGCTCGAGGGCGATCGTCGACTCCTGCCCGGGGATGGAGAAGCTGCTGGCGGTCTCGCCGGACAGGGTGACGGCGCCGACGCCGCCCCCGATCAGGACGACGAGCCAGACGAGCACCACCGGCAGCCGGCGCCGGTAGGACAGGGCGCCGAGTCGGGACAACAGGACTGCCATGCGGATCAGGCCTCCACCTGGGAGTGGTCGGGAAGGGAGGCGACGGGCCGGTCGTGACCGAGCGCGTCGAGACAGGTGCCCACGATGAGGCCGCGCCACGCGGTGGCCCGGTCCTCGGCGTGGGCGGCGAGGGTGAGGACGGCGAGGGCGGCCAGGGCGCCGATGACCCGCACCAGCCGCTCCACGTCCGGGGAGTCGGGACTGACCCCGAACGCGTGCAGGGCCGCCTCGAACTGCGCCGCCGGCGGGTCCCCGGGGTCACCACCGGTCTGGGACGCCGGGGCGAGCATCAGGGCGACGATCCCGGGGTGGGCCAGGGCGACGTCGACGAGCGCCTCGACGGCCCGCCGGTCCCGCTCCTCCCCCTCGGGGAGCGCGCCGACCTCGCGCAGCACGCGGGAGCCGATCTCCTCGGCGTGGGCGAGGACGGCGGCGTACAGCGCGTCCTTGCTCGGGAAGTGGTGCAGCAGACCGGCCTTGGACAGGCCGACCGCGTCGGCCACGTCCTGCACCGACGTCTTCGCGAACCCGCGTCGGGCGAACAGCGCGGCGGCGCGGTCGAGGATGCCCTCGTCCACCTGCTGCCGGAACGGTCGCGCCATGACGTCGACGCTACGACCGGACCGACCGTTCTGGTCGGTAAACCGCCCGAAGCGGTCGGGTGTCGTTGCTCACGACCGTGGTGGAGAGCCCTCCCGGGCCGGCCCTACCGGAGGAGGCTGCGCGCGACGACCATCCGCTGGATCTGGTTGGTGCCCTCGTAGATCTGGGTGATCTTGGCGTCGCGCATCATGCGCTCGACCGGGAAGTCCTGCGTGTAGCCCGCCCCACCGAACAGTTGGACCGCGTCGGTGGTCACCTTCATGGCGACGTCGGAGGCGAAGGACTTGGCGGCGGCGCACAGCCGGCCGAGGTCGGGGTCCACCTTGGCGCCGTCGTGCGCGGCCTCGCCGCGTGCCGCGGCCACGTAGACCAGGTGCCGGGCGGCCTCGATCTGGATGGACATGTCGGCGAGCATGAACTGGACGCCCTGGTTGTCCAAGACCGCGCGGCCGAACTGCTTGCGCTCGCGGGTGTACTCGACGGCGGCGTCCAGCGCGCCCTGCGCGACGCCGACGGCCTGCGCACCGATGGTCGGCCGGGTGAAGTCCAGCGTGCGCAGCGCGGTCTTGAAGCCGGTCCCCTCGGCCCCGATGATCCGGTCGGCCGGGATCGTGCAGTCGGTGAAGTAGAGCTCGCAGGTGGGCGAGCCCTTGATGCCCATCTTCTTCTCCTTGGGGCCCACCTCGAAGCCCGGGTCGTCGCGGTGCACGACGAAGGCGGAGATGCCGTTGGCCCGCTTCTCCGGGTCGGTGACGGCCATGACCGTGTACCACTCGGAGACGCCGGAGTTGGTGATCCAGGCCTTGGTGCCGTTGAGCACCCAGGTGTCGCCGTCGCGGCGGGCGCGCGTCTTCATCGCCGCGGCGTCGGAGCCGGCCTCGCGCTCGGACAGGCCGTAGCTGATCATCGCCTGCCCGGAGGCCAGCGTCGGCAGCACCTTCTGCTTCAGCTCCTCGGAGGCCGACAGCAGGATCGGCATCGACCCCAGCTTGTTCACCGCCGGGATGAGCGAGGCGGACACGTCGACCCGCGCCACCTCCTCGATGACGATGCAGGTCGCGATGGCGTCGGCGCCCTCACCGCCGTAGGCCTCGGGGATGTGGGTGGCGTGGAACCCGGCCGCCGTCAGCGCCTTCTGGGCCTCGATCGGGTAGCGCGACTCCGCGTCCACCTCGGCCGCGAAGGGCTTGATCTCGCGCTCGGCGATGTCGCGGACCGCAGCCCGGATCGCGTCGTGCTCGTCGGTCAGCTGGTACAGCCCGGTGCCACTCACGCCCCGATGCTAGGACGTCCACGCACCAGGGGCGTCCCTCAGCCGGGGGTGACGTCGGTCGCGAGTCGCTCCTGCAGCGCGGCGTCGCGGGCGAGGACCGACTCGGCGAGGTCGGCCTGGAAGCGCTCCACGGCGGCCCGCAGCACCGGGTCGGCGGCGGCCAGGATCCGGACGGCGAGCAGGCCGGCGTTGCGCCCACCACCGATCGACACCGTCGCCACCGGCACCCCGGCCGGCATCTGCACGATCGACAGCAGGCTGTCCAGGCCGTCGAGCCGGTCCAGCGGGCGCGGCACCCCGATGACCGGCAGCGGCGTCGCGGCGGCGACCATGCCCGGCAGGTGGGCCGCTCCCCCCGCGCCGGCGATCACCACGCGCAGGCCACGTCCCGCGGCGGACTCGGCGTAGTCGAGCATCCGGCGCGGCGTGCGGTGCGCGGACACCACGTGCACCTCGGACGGGACGCCGAACTCGGCCAGCGCCTCGGCGGCCGGCTGCATCATCGGCCAGTCCGAGTCGCTGCCCATGACGATGCCGACGACGGGGTCTGCCACGGTGCTCCTCAGTGCTCCTCGGGGAACGCGAACGCCGGGTCGACGACGCCGTCGGCCAGGTAGCGCGCGGCGGCGACGGCGCGGGCACGGACCTCGGCGAGGTCGTCGCCCAGCGCGGTGACGTGGCCCAGCTTGCGACCGCGGCGCTGCCCCTTGCCGTACCAGTGCAGCTTCACGTCGGGCCAGTGCGCCATGAGGTGGTGGACCCGCTCGTCCAGGGCGGGACCGGACCACCCGTCCTCCGCGGCGTCCCCGCCCAGGACGTTGGCCATCACGACCACGGGCGCGGTCATCGCCGTGGATCCCAGGGGGTAGTCGAGGACGGCGCGCAGGTGCTGCTCGAACTGGCTGGTCCGCGCGCCCTCGATGGTCCAGTGCCCGGAGTTGTGCGGGCGCATGGCGAGCTCGTTGACGACCACGCCGCCCGGGGTCTGGAACAGCTCGACCGCCAGGAGGCCGACCACGTCCAACCGCTGCGCGATGCGGATGGCCAGCTCCTGCGCGGCGGTGGCGGTGGCCTCGTCCAGATCGGGCGCCGGCGCGAGCACCTCGGTGTTGATGCCGTCCCGCTGCACCGTCTCCACCACCGGCCAGACGGCGACCTGGCCGAACGGGGACCGGGCCACCTGGACGGCGAGCTCGCGGACCATGTCCACCCGCTCCTCGGCCAGCAGCCGGCCGTGCTCCGCCAGCAGCGCGAGGGCCGCGTCCAGGTCGTCGACCACGAACACCCCGCGGCCGTCGTAACCGCCCCGCGGGGGCTTGAGCACGATCGGCCAGCCGGTCGCACCGGCGAAGTCGGCGATCCCCGTGTCGGTGGTGACCTCGGCCCAGGCCGGCTGGGGCTCACCGGCGGCGGCGAGGGCGTGCCGCAGGACCAGCTTGTCCTGCGCGTGCACCAGCGCCGCGGGTCCGGGGGCGACCCGCACCCCGGCGGCCTCCAGCGCCTGCAGGTGCTCGGTCGGCACGTGCTCGTGGTCGAAGGTGAGCACCGTGGCGCCCTCCGCGGCCGCCCGGAGCGCGTCGAGGTCGCGGTGGTCGCCCACCCGGACGTCGGCGCTCACCAGCGCGGCGGACTCGTCGGGGCCGGTGACGAGCACCCGCAGCGACTGGCCGAGTGCGATCGCGGCCTGGTGGGTCATGCGGGCCAGCTGCCCTCCGCCCACCATCGCGACGACGGGCAGGCCGGTGCGGGGGTCCAGGGTGCCGGCCATCGCATCGGACTCTACTGGCGGCACCTGCCACCTCCCCGCCACACCCGATACTCGGACCTCGAGCTCCCCGGCGGCACCACCGCGGTGGGATATCGTCGCGCTGACGTCGAGTCACAGCTCCGTCGCCTTCCGTCACTGCCACGAACGGCCGCCGAGAACGCGCCGGCGACCCACCCTGGGGGGAACAGTGCGCTCACACCGCAAACGCCGGGCGGCCGTCGCCGTCGGCGTCATCGCCGTCGCCGCGGCGGTGGCCGCGGGCATCGTCGTCTCGTCGTCCCTCGGCGGGGACGACGACGACACCTCGGCGCAGGCGGGACCCACCGCCACGCCGACCACGGCCAGTCCGTCGCTGAACGAGGACGGCAGCATCGCGCTGCCCACCAGCGACCCGACCGACGTCGCCACCGACGAGCCGCTCACCGCCGCGCCGGACACCGACGCGGCGATCCTCGTGACCTACGCCGGCTGGGACGAGACGGAGGGCGTCGTCGAGATCAGCGGCTACGTGGACCGCGTCTCCGAGGACGACGGCACCTGCACCGCCACCTTCACCGGCGGGGCCGCCGACCCGGTCGAGGTCACCGGCCCCGGCACGGCCAACGGTGCGTCGACGTCCTGCGGCCGCCTCACCGTGCCCGGCGGCGAGCTGGCGTCCGGCACCTGGACCGCGGTCCTCACCTACGAGTCGGACGACTCCGCCGGCAGCTCCGACCCGGTCGAGGTGGAGGTCCCGTGATGCGCGCCGTCGTCCGACTGCTCACGATCCTGGGCATCGTCGCCACCGCCGTCGTGACCCCGACCGTCGGCTCGACGCCGGCAGGCACGGCCGAGGCGGCAGACCTGCGGCTGTTCGAGGCCGGCAACATCATCTCCGACGCCGTGTTCTTCGACGGCTGGGCGATGGACGCCAACGCCATCCAGGCCTTCCTCGCCACCAAGGGCGCCGGGTGCCGCGCCGGTCAGATGCCGTGCCTGAAGGACTTCGGGCAGGCGACCGCCAACCAGAGCGCCGATGCGATGTGCGACGGCTACACCGGTGCGGCGTGGGAGAGCGCGGCGACGATCATCGCCAAGGTCGCCCGGTCCTGCGGGATCAACCCCCGCGTGCTCCTGGTGCTGCTGCAGAAGGAGCAGAGCCTGGTCACCCGGACCGAGCCGACCTCCTACGCCTACGAGAAGGCGACGGGCTTCGCCTGCCCGGACACCGCGCCGTGCAACCCGGCGTTCGTCGGGTTCGTCAGCCAGGTCTACTTCGCCGCGCGGCAGTTCGAGCGCTACCGGGTCGAGGCCCACCGGTACAACTACAAGGCCGGGCGGATGAACACGATCCAGTGGCATCCCGACCGGGACCGCTGTGGCACGTCCGAGGTCTTCATCGCCAACCAGGCCACCGCGGGTCTGTACAACTACACGCCCTACCGGCCCAACCAGGCCGCGCTGGACGCGGGCACCAGGACCGGCGACAGCTGCTCCTCGTACGGCAACCGGAACTTCTACAACTACTTCACCGACTGGTTCGGGACGACCGGTGCCATCACCGTGCCCGGCGGCATCGGCGCGGTGTGGGAGGCGGAAGGCGGCGGCCCCGGATACCTCGGGTACCCGGTCGGTCACCAGTTCTGCGGCCTGGTGCGCAGCGGCTGCGGCCAGCACTTCCAGGGCGGGTCGATCTACTGGTCCCCGGCCACGCAGCCCCTCCCGGTGTCCGGCGCGATGCGCGCCGTCTGGGCGGCCCAGGGCTGGGAGACCGGCTTCGGCTACCCCACCACCCGGATGGACTGTTCACTGCCCGGCGGCGGCTGCGGCCAGCACTTCGAGGGCGGGCTCGTCCTCTGGACCGAGGCGACCGCGGCCCATGCGCTCAACCGGGCGGTCAAGGGCGCCTGGGACGCGGCCGGCGGGCTGGGCGGCCCGGGCTACCCGACCGGTGACCTCGTCTGCGGCATGGCCGAGGGCGGGTGCCGCCAGCAGTTCCAGAACGCCACGATCTACACCTCCCCCGCCGGTGCGGGCGCCATCAGCGGCGGCATCGGTGGCTTCTGGCAGGCGCAGGGCGCCGAACGCAGCTGGCTCGGCTACCCGACCGGGGCCCAGATCTGCTCCGCCGAGGGCTGCCACCAGCCCTTCCAGCGCGGCACCATCGGCTGGACGCCGGCCAACGGCGTCCAGGTGACCGACGGGGCCATCGGCGGCCTGTGGGCACGGCTCGGGTACGGCGCCAGCGCCGTCGGCAACCCGATCGGCGCGATGACGTGCGGTCTCGCCGACGGCGGCTGCCGCCAGCTGTTCCAGAAGGGCGCGATCTACTGGTCCGCCGGCACGGGCGCGGCCTCCGTCTCCGGGGCGATCGGCACGTGGTGGACCGGCCAGGGCGCCGACACCGCGGCGGTGGGCTACCCGACCGGCGAGATGGTCTGCGTCGCCGGCGGGTGCCGTCAGGACTTCCGCACGGCGACGGCGACGCACACCGCCGCAGCCGGGGTCCGGCTGACCAACGGCGCCATCGGCGGCTACTGGTACGGCCAGGGCGCGGGCACCAGCAGCCTGGGCTACCCGGCCGCCGACATGACGTGCGCGATGCCGGCCGGCGGTTGCCGCCAGGACTTCCAGCACGGCGCCGTCTACTGGTCCCCGCCCAGCGGCACCCACGGTGTCACCGGCGCGATCGCGCAGCACCTGGTCGACCAGGGCGGCCCGGCGGGCGCGCTCGGCTACCCCGTCGGGGAGGTCGCCTGCGGCCTGGCCTCGTCCGGTTGTCGGCAGCCGTTCCAGGGCGGCACGGCCTACTGGTCGCCCGGCACCGGGGCCTGGGGCGTCTTCGGCGGGATCGCCGGCCACTGGGCGGGTCTGGGTGCCGAGCGCAGCAGCCTCGGCTACCCGACGTCGGCGATGGCCTGCGTCGCCGGCGGTTGTCACCAGTCGTTCCAGGGCGGCTGGCTGGGCTGGTCGCCCGCCGCCGGGGTCCGGGTCACCAGCGGCGCGATCGCCGGTCTGTGGCAGCTGCAGGGCGGCGGCTCGGGCGGTCTCGGCGAGCCGGTCGACGACATGTTCTGCGGGTTGACCGGAGGCGGCTGCCGGCAGTCGTTCCAGGGCGGCACCATCTACTGGTCCGCGGCCGGCGGTGCGCACACCGTCGCCGGCGGGATCGGCGGGCACTGGCACGCACTGGGCGCCGAGCGCAGCGCGCTGGGCTACCCCACGGGCGAGATCGTGTGCACCGCGAACGGGTGCAGCCAGTCGTTCCAGAACGGGCAGCTGGGCTGGTCGGACTCCGCGGGCGTCCGGAGCGTCACCGGCGGCATCAACATCTACTGGGCCGGCCAGGGCGGGGTGGGCGGTGCGCTCGGCGCGCCGCTGACCGAGGCGAGCTGCTCCACCGGCTGCAGCCAGACGTTCCGCAACGGTGTGGTCGCGTGGTCGCCGACGACGGGGACCTTCGCGGTCACCGGTCCGATCCGGACGGCCTGGTCGGCCGCCGGGGGCGGCTCCGGGTCCCTCGGCTACCCGCTCGCGGACGCCTACCCGGTGCCGGGCGGGACGGCGCAGGACTTCCAGCGCGGCCGCCTGACGCTCGACACGGCGTCGGGGACGGTCACCCGGTCCTGATCCGGTGATCCGGGGCCGCTCCGCGGTCCCTCCAGCGCGGGCCCTCCTCCGACCGGTGGTCGGAGGAGGGCCCGCGCCGCGTCCGGAGGTCTCCCGGCCGGACGGCGCAGCAGAGCGCTCGGCTCAGCCGGCGAGCCGGGACCCCGACCGGCCTGTGACGACCTCGAGCCGGGTCGGGATGCGGGTGCGGAGCTCCTCGACGTGGCTGATGACGCCGACGGTCCGGCCGCCGCGCCGCAGCTCGTCGAGGACGTCCATGACGGCGTCGAGCGCGCCGGCGTCCAGGGTGCCGAAGCCCTCGTCGACGAACAGGGTGTCCATCTGCACGCCGCCGCTCTCGGCGGTGACCACGTCGGCCAAGCCCAGGGCGAGGGCCAGCGAGGCCATGAAGCTCTCGCCCCCGGAGAGCGTCTTGGTCGGGCGCAGCGTGCCGGTGTACTCGTCGAAGACCTCGAGCCCCAGGCCGCCGCGGGCGCCGTGCCGGCCCTGCGCGTCGCTGTGCCGGAACGTGTAGCGGTCGCCCGACATCTCCAGCAGCCGGCGGCTGGCCACCTCCGCCACCTGCTCGAGCCGCGCGGCGAGGACGAACGACTGCAGCCGCATCCGCAGCGTGTTGGCGCCCCGGCCGTTGACGAGGTCGGCCAGGCCGGCGACCTGCTCGGCCACGGCGCGTCGCTCGTGCAGCCGCACCTCGGCCGCGACCACGTCACCGGCCAGCGTGTCCAGGTCGTCGCTGCACCGGCGGGCACGGTCGAGCGCTGCCACGGCCTCCTCGCGGGCCGCCGTCGCCCGGGCGCAGCGGGCCTCGACCGCGGTCAGGTCGGGAGCGGGGCCGAGCTCGGCGAGCTCCGGATCGGCCAGGACCTCGCGCAGCGCGTGCAGCGCCCGCTCGTGCGCGGCGATCCGCCTCTCCAGCTCCTCGAGCTCGGCCGGCTCCGTCAGCGCCGCGGCCGCGGCCGGCACGTCGGCGAACCCCGCCGCGGCGGCGCGTTCCTCGGCGGTCCGCGCGGCACCCTCGGCGGCGACGCGGGCCCGCAGCTCGGCGCCCTCGGCGCCCAGCACCGCCTCGCAGCGTTCGGCGGCGGTGGTCAGCCGGCGGGCGCGTGCGGCGAGGTCGGGGTCGTCCCCGCGGACCGCGTCGAGCCGCTCGGCGAGCGCGGCCAGCTCCGCGGTGTGCGCCGCGCGCTCGGCGGTGCGGCTGCCCAGCTCCTCGCGGTCGGCGGCCAGCCGGCGGGTGAGCGCGTCGCGCTCCTCGGTCAGCGCGGCGAGGCGGGCCCGGGCGGCCGGCAACCGCCCCGCGGCGGACTGCACCCGCGCCAGCTCCTCCTCGGCCCGGCTCGCGGCGGCCTCGAGCTCCGGCAGCGGACGCTCACCGGCCCGCGCGGCCAGCACCGCCAGCCTGCGGACCAGCTCCTCCGCGGCACCGGCGGCAGCGGTGTGGGCCTCCTCGGCGGCTTCCGCGGACTCCCGTGCGCGGTCCTCGTCCGCCGCGGACACCGCCGGGCCGGCGGAGGTGGCCGGCCGGGGGTGGTCGAGGGCACCGCAGACCGGGCAGTCGAACCCGTCGGTGAGCCCGGCGGCCAGCTCGGCGGCCATCCCCTCGAGCCGGCGCGTGCGGACGTCGAGCAGCTCCTCCCGCGCCGTGAGCCAGCGTTCCCGGGCGGCGTCCGCGGCGGACCGGGCCCCGTCCAGCCGGGTGGCGAGCCGCTCGGCGTCCCGGCCGGCCGCGAGGGCGTCCCGGGCGGTCTGCGCCTCGGCGGTCCGGCCGGGCAGCTGCGCCGTGGCGGCCGCGGCGTCGTCCACCCGGGCCTGGGCGCCGGCGACCGCCTCCGGCATCGCGGCCAGCGCCTCCTCGGCGGCGGCGCACTGGTCGGCGAGGCGGGCGGTGCGGCTCGCGAGCCGGCCCAGCAGGCGCTCCAGCTCGGCGGCCCGCCCCGCCTGCGGCTCCAGGGTCCGCGCCTCGGCGGCCTCGTCGCGCAACCGGCGGGCGAGGTCGGTGGCCGGCTCCTCGTCGTGCCCGGTGGCCGCCCACGCCCGCCGGGCCGCGGCGAGCTCGGCGGCCGCCGTCCGCGCGTCGCGGGCGGCCCGCTCGGCGCCGTGCAGCACCTCGCGGAGCGCCTCGGCGCGCCGGCCGGCGTCGAGCCGGGTGCGCACCGGCACCAGCGCGGGCTCGGCCGCGGTCAGCCGGGCCAGGTCCTGCTCGGCGCGGGCCCTGCGGGCGTGCCGGTCGGACCGCAGCCGGGCGGCGGCCAGCTCCTGCCCCGCGGCCGTCGCCGCCGCGGCGGCGGCGTCGGCCGCCTCCCCGACGGCGGTCAGCTCCGCGGCGGCCCGGCCGCGCAGCCGGGTCACCCAGGCGTCGACCGGCGCACCCGGGTGGGCACCCACCAGCTCGGGGGCCAGCTCCTCGGGCACGTCGGCGTCGGCCGTCTGCGCGACTCGGGCCAGGAGGGTGGACAGCTGCAGTCGCTCCTCGCGCAGCGCCTCCTCCGCGGCCCGCCGCTCGCCGGCGAGCCAGTCCTCGACCCGGGCGAACCGGCCCACGTCGAACAGCGTCCGCAGCAGCTCGGCCCGCCGCTCGGGCTCGGCGCGCAGGAACCGGGCGAAGTCGCCCTGGGGCAGCAGCACCACCTGGCAGAACTGGTGGACGTCGAGGCCGAGCCGCAGCCGCAGGTGCTCGGCCCCCTCGTCGATCCGGGTGCTCACCGCCTCCCAGCCGCCGTCGGTGGCCCGCTGCACGGTCAGCCGGGCCGGCTCGGTGGTGGTGCCGGTGCCGCGCTTCTTGGGCCGGGTCTGCTCCGGCCGGCGGGTGACCAGCAGCCGCTCCCCGCCGAGGGTGAGCTCGCAGCTGACCTCGGTGCGGGTGCCGGGGTCGGCGTGGTCGCTGCGCAGCCGCTTCTCCTCGCCGCGGGCGCCGGGCACCGTGCCGTAGAGGGCGAAGACGACCGCGTCGAGCAGGGTCGTCTTCCCCGAGCCCGTCGGGCCCCAGAGCAGGAAGAGCCCGTCGCGGGCCACGTCGTCGAGGTCGACGACCTCCGTGCCGGGGAACGGGCCGAAGGCGGTCAGCGACAGCCGGTGCAGCCTCACCCGGCGACCTCCTCGCGGGCGGCCGCCGCGAGTGCCCGGCCGAGCAGCTCCCGCTCGGCCGGCGTCGCGCCCACCCCGCCGCGGACGTGGCTGACGAACTCGCCGACCACGGCCGCGTCGTCCCGGCCGGCGAGCCGCTCGGTGTAGCTGCGCCCGTCGGCCACCCGGCCGCTGCCGGTCCACTCCAGGTGCGCGCAGTGCGGGAACCGCGCCTGCAACCGGCGCATCGGGTCGGCCGGACGGACCGCGTCGGTCAGCCGCGCGCTGACGAACGCCTCCTCCGCCTCGGCGTGCGCGGGGTCGGAGAGCAGCTCGTCGAGGGTCCCGGTCAGGACGACCAGCGGCCGCGGCACGGGCAGCGGCACGGCGCGGACGCCGGCCAGGCCGGTGGCGTCGAGGTCGACCAGCCAGACCTGCTTCTGCTGCCCCGCCTCGCCGAAGGAGTACGGCAGCGGGGAGCCGCTGTAGCGCAGCCGCTCGGTGAGGGTCTGCGGGCGGTGCAGGTGGCCCAGGGCCACGTAGTCGACGCCGTCGAACACCGGCACGGGCACCCGGTCGACGCCGCCGACGGTGATGTCGCGCTCGCTCTCGCTGGGCATCCCGCCGCCGACGAAGGCGTGCGCCAGCACCACCGACCGGGTGCCCGGCCGCAGGAAGAGGTCGGCGCGGACCCGCTCCATGACCTCGGTCAGCACCGCCTCGTGGCTGCGCGCGCCGGGGACGCCCAGCTCGTCGCGGGCGAGCTCCGGCTCGAGGTAGGGCAGGCAGTAGAGGGCGACGTCGCCGTGCTCGTCGGCCAGCAGGACCGGCTCGTCGAGGTCCGCGGTCGTCGTCCGGACGTGCAGCCCGGCGGCGGCCAGCAGACCGGAGAACGTGCCCAGCCGGCGGGCGGAGTCGTGGTTGCCCGGGGTGAGCACGACGGCTGCGCCCGCGCGGCGCAGCCGCCCGACGACCCGGTCGAGCACGGCCTGCGCGTCGGCCGAGGGCACCGCGCGGTCGTAGACGTCACCGGCGACGACCACCACGTCGACGCGCTCGTCGGCCACGATCCCCGCCAGCCCGCTCAACACCGCCTCCTGCTCGCGCAGCAGGTCGGTGCCGTGCAGCGACCGCCCCACGTGCCAGTCCGAGGTGTGCAGCAGCCGCATGGACCGGGACGGTAGGTCGGCCCACCGACAGAACCGGCCAGGCTCGCCGTGACCGATCCGTCACACCGCGCAGGACCCGGCGCCATCGACACCGCGCAGGACCCGGCGCCATCGACACCGCGCAGGACCCGGCGCCATCGACACCGCGCGGGCCCGGCGCCAGTCGACACCGCGGGAGGTCAGTGCGTCGGCGCCCCGTAGGCCTGGTCGTCGCCGCGCAGGAAGCCGGCGTTCTCCCGGCCGCGCCGGTCGGCGTCCTCCTCGATCATGTGGTTGAGGAGCTGCTGGATGCCGTCGCTGTCGGGGATCTGCTTGAGCACCGTGGCGCCACTGTCGCCGGCGGACTCGATCGTGATCGTGCCCGACTGGATGATCCGCTCCCACACCGTCTGGCTGTAGGAGACGTCGGTGATGCGCGACAGCCCGATGTCGCGGCCCTTGCGGGCGAGGATGCCCTCGCGGAACAGCAGCCGGTGCGTGGTGATCACGTAGTGCGTCGTCCGCCAGCGCAGCAGCGGCACCAGCACGAAGGCGATGAGCAGCAGCACGGCCGCGCCGACGATCAGCAGCCGGTAGAGGCCGGCCCGGTCGGAGTCGGAGTCGACGAGCGCCGCCCCGAAGGACGCGCCACCGACGATCAGCAGCAGGAACAGCACCGGCCAGAAGACGGTCAGCCAGTGCGGGTGCAGGTGGCGCACGACCTCTTCGTCCGAGGCCAGCAGCTTGTCGGGGTAGCCCATGGCGCACAGGGTGGCGCAGCGCGGGCCGCAGCGGGGGGCGCGGACGCGCGGCGCGTCCGTGTCGACCCCACCGGTCCCAGGCGTCAGGCGCGCGGGCGTACGTGCCGGACGTCCCCGCTGGCCAGCTCCACCGTCCCGCCGGCGGTGCGGACGACGAGCCGGCCGTCCCAGTCCACCGCCTCGGCCACGCCCTCGAGCCGGCTGTCGTCGGGCAGGGTCACGACGACCTCGGTGCCGACCGTGGCGCACCAGGCGAGGTAGTCGTGCGCCAGACCGCTCTGCACCGGGTCGCCGAGCGTCGCCGTCCACCCCAGGTACCGGCGCTCGAGCGCGCGCAGGAACTCCAGCAGCACCGGTGCCCGGTCCACGGTGCGGCCGACCTCCATGGCCAGCGACGACGCCCCCTCCGGCAGCTCGTCCGGGCGGGTGGAGACGTTCAGGCCCACCCCGACGACGACCGCCGGCGGATCGGCGGCGGGCACCGCCTCGGCCAGGATCCCGGCCAGCTTGCTGCCGTCGGCGGCGAGCAGGTCGTTGGGCCACTTCAGCGCCGCCCGGCAGCCGGGGACGGCGCCGACCGCCTCGGCCAGGGCGACGCCGGTCAGCAGGGGCAGCCAGCCACGCCGGGCGGCGGGGACGTCGGGGCGCAGCAGCACCGAGACCGTCAGCCCGGCCCGGGGCGGGGAGGTCCACACCCGGTCCAGCCGGCCCCGGCCCGCCTCCTGGTGCTCGGCGACGAGGACGGTGCCCTCGGGTGCGTCGTCGGCGGCGCGGGCGACCAGTTCGGCGTTGGTGGAGCCGATCCGCTCGACCACCTCCAGCGAGCGCCACAGCCGGCTCTCCCGGGTGAGCGCGGTGGTCAGGGCCGCGGCGTCGAGAGCGGGCCGCTCGAGGTCCGACCAGCGGGACTCCGACGGTGACGGCAGTGGCGACGACAGGGGGTCCTCGGGCACTCCCCTACGCTACGGCCGCGAGCCCGGCCCCCGGTGGGAGCCGGCGGTTGGACTCCCGAGCGGAACGAGGCAGGGTCTGTGAGCGCGGCTGAACTGGAGAGCGCGGGCGACAGCGTCCCCGGCGACATCGACATCCACACCACCGCCGGCAAGCTGGCGGACTTCGAGCGGCGGGTCCAGGAGGCCACGCACGCCGGCTCCGACCGAGCCGTGGAGAAGCAGCACGCGGCCGGGAAGATGACCGCCCGCGAGCGGATCGAGGCCCTGCTGGACCCGGGTTCGTTCACCGAGCTCGACGAGTTCGCCCGGCACCGGTCGACCAACTTCGGCATGGACGCCAAGCGCCCGTTCGGCGACGGCGTCGTCACCGGCTACGGCACCCTCGACGGTCGCCCGGTCTGCGTCTTCTCCCAGGACGTGACCGTGTTCGGCGGCAGCCTCGGCGAGGTCTACGGCGAGAAGATCGTGAAGGTCCTCGACCTGGCCATCCGGAACGGCTGCCCGATCATCGGGATCAACGAGGGCGGCGGCGCCCGCATCCAGGAGGGCGTGGTCTCCCTCGGCCTCTACGGCGAGATCTTCCTGCGCAACGTGCACGCCTCCGGCGTGATCCCGCAGATCTCGCTGGTGATGGGCGCCGCGGCCGGCGGGCACGTCTACTCCCCCGCGCTGACCGACTTCATCGTCATGGTCGACCAGACCAGCCAGATGTTCATCACCGGTCCCGACGTCGTGAAGACCGTGACCGGTGAGGAGGTCACGCTCGAGGAGCTCGGCGGCGCGCGCACGCACAACACCAAGTCCGGTGTCGCCCACTACATGGCCGAGGACGAGACCGACGCCCTCGACTACGTCAAGGCGCTGCTGTCCTACCTGCCGAGCAACAACCTGGACCCGCTGCCGGCCGTCGACGTCGGCCCGGTCGACGCGACCCCCGACGGCGTCACCGACGACGACCGCGAGCTCGACACGCTCATCCCGGACTCGGCGAACACCCCCTACGACATGCACGGCGTGCTCGAGCACGTGCTCGACGACGGCGAGTTCCTCGAGGTCCAGCCGCTGTTCGCGCCGAACATCATCGTCGGCTTCGGCCGGGTCGAGGGCCGGCCGGTGGGCGTGGTGGCCAACCAGCCCACCCAGTTCGCCGGCACCCTGGACATCGACGCCAGCGAGAAGGCCGCGCGGTTCGTGCGCACCTGCGACGCCTTCAACATCCCCGTGCTGACCTTCGTCGACGTCCCCGGCTTCCTGCCCGGCACCTCCCAGGAGTGGGAGGGGATCATCCGCCGCGGCGCCAAGCTCATCTACGCGTACGCCGAGGCCACCGTCCCGAAGATCACGGTCATCACCCGCAAGGCCTACGGCGGCGCCTACGACGTCATGGGTTCCAAGCACCTGGGTGCGGACCTCAACCTGGCGTGGCCCACCGCGCAGATCGCGGTCGTCGGCGCCCAGGGCGCGGTCAACATCCTCTACCGGCGCGAGCTCGCCGACTCCCCCGACGCCGACGCCCGCCGCGCCGAGCTGATGACGAACTACGAGGACACCCTGCTCAACCCCTACGTCGCCGCCGACCGCGGCTACGTCGACCAGGTGATCCGCCCGTCGGAGACCCGCGTCGAGATCACCAAGGGGCTCCGGCTGCTGGCCAACAAGCGCCAGACGCTGCCGCCGAAGAAGCACGGGAACATCCCGCTGTGAGCGAGCCGACCGAGCAGTCCGACCAGCCGCGGCGCCCGCTGCTGCGGGTCGTGAAGGGCGAGCCCAGCGCCGAGGAGCTCGCCGCCCTGACCGTCGTCGTGGCCGCACTCGCCTCGCGGGGTGCGCCTCGTCGCCGGCCGCGGCCGGTGGGCGCCTGGGCCTCGCCGGGCCGCACGCACCGCCGTCCCGTCCAGGCCGGTCCGGGCGGCTGGCAGGCGTCCGGGAGGCCTGCGTGAGCGACGTGCGCCGGCTGGTCCTGGCGTCGGCGTCGCCGGCGCGCCTGGCGCTGCTGCGCCAGGCGGGCCTGTCGCCCGACGTGGTCGTCAGCGGCGTCGACGAGTCCGCCGTGACCGCGCCCCGCGTCGCCGAGCGCGTGGCCCTGCTGGCCGCCGCCAAGGCGACCGCGGTGGCCGAGCGGGAGACCGACGCGCTGGTCATCGGGGCCGACTCGCTGCTGGAGTTCCGCGGGCAGGCCATGGGCAAGCCGGCCGACGTGCACGAGGCGCGGGACCGCTGGCAGCACATGGGCGGCCGCTCGGGCGTGCTGCACACCGGCCAGGCCCTGTTCGACGTGCGCGACGGCGCGATCGTCGGTCGGGACGTCGTCGTCGTGTCGACCACGGTGCACTTCGTCCGGCCGACCGCCGCCGAACTGGAGGCCTACCTCGCCACCGGAGAGCCCCTCGCCGTGGCGGGCGCCTTCACCCTCGACGGGCTGGGTGCGTCGTTCGTCCGCCGGGTGGACGGCGACCCGGCCGCCGTCGTCGGCCTGTCGCTCGCCGCGCTGCGGTCGCAGTTGGCCGCGCGGGACGTCGCCGTCACCGACCTCTGGCGGCGCTGAACCCACGACACCCCGTCGGCTCGCCGGCGCGGAGGTGTCCGCTCGCCCGGCGTGCGCACGCGATGCGCCCGAGCGTCCGGCCGCCCCGTCCGGACCGGGGGCGGCGGGCCTCGGCGCAGCCGCCCGCCGGAGCCTGACTATTGTCCGGTCGGTCCACTGAGAGGGAGTACGCCAGTGCAGAAGGTCCTGATCGCCAACCGCGGGGAGATCGCCGTCCGCGTCGCGCGTGCGTGCAAGGACGCGGGGCTCACCAGCGTCGCGGTCTACGCCGAGCCCGACCGGGACGCCCTGCACGTGCGCACCGCCGACGAGGCCTTCGCCCTGGGCGGGACGACGCCGGGTGACTCCTACCTGGTGATCGACAAGATCCTCGACGCCGCGAAGCAGTCCGGCGCCGACGCGATCCACCCGGGCTACGGGTTCCTCTCCGAGAACGCCGACTTCGCCCAGGCCGTGATCGACGCCGGCCTGACCTGGATCGGCCCCTCGCCGCAGGCGATCATCGACCTCGGGGACAAGGTCGCCGCGCGGCACATCGCCACGCGCGCCGGCGCCCCGCTGGTGCCCGGCACCAAGGACCCGGTCGGTGGCGCCGACGAGGTCGTCGCGTTCGCCGAGGAGCACGGCCTCCCGGTGGCCATCAAGGCCGCGTTCGGCGGTGGCGGCCGCGGGCTGAAGGTGGCCCGCACCAAGGAGGAGATCCCCGAGCTGTTCGACTCCGCCGTCCGCGAGGCGGTCGCCGCCTTCGGTCGCGGCGAGTGCTTCGTCGAGCGGTTCCTGGACAAGCCCCGCCACGTGGAGGCGCAGGTCCTGGCCGACACGCACGGGAACGTGATCGTCGTCGGCACCCGCGACTGCTCGCTGCAGCGGCGCAACCAGAAGCTGGTCGAGGAGGCCCCCGCGCCGTTCCTCACCGACGAGCAGCGCGCCCGGATCCACGAGTCGGCCAAGGCCATCTGCAAGGAGGCCGGCTACCACGGTGCCGGCACCGTCGAGTACCTCGTCGGCACCGACGGCTCGATCTCCTTCCTCGAGGTGAACACCCGCCTGCAGGTGGAGCACCCGGTCAGCGAGGAGACCAGCGGCCTGGACCTCGTCCGGCAGCAGTTCCGGATCGCCGAGGGCCTGCCCCTGGAGATCACCGAGGACCCCACTCCGCGCGGGCACAGCATCGAGTTCCGCATCAACGCCGAGGACGCCGGCCGCAACTTCATGCCCGCCCCCGGCCCCGTCGAGCGGCTGGAGATCCCGCAGGGCCCCGGCGTCCGGTGGGACTCCGGCGTCGAGACCGGCGGCGAGGTCGCCGGTGCGTTCGACTCGATGCTGGCCAAGCTCATCGTCACCGGCGCGACCCGCGAGGAGGCGCTCCAGCGCGCTCGCCGGGCCCTGGACGAGCTGGTGGTCGAGGGCATGCCCACGGTCATCCCGTTCCACCGCGCCGTCGTCCGCGACGAGGCCTTCACCTCCGAGCCGTTCACCGTGCACACCCGGTGGATCGAGACCGAGTGGGACAACCAGGTGCCGCCGTACTCGGCCGCGCCGGCCGAGGGGGATGAGCCGCAGGAGCGGCAGACCGTCGTCGTCGAGGTCGGCGGGCGCCGGCTCGAGGTCTCCCTGCCCGCGGGCCTCGCCCTGGGTGGTGGCGCTCCGGCCCCGGCCGGTGGTGGCGCGAAGCCGCGCAAGCGCGGCGGCGGGCACGGCGGCTCGGCTGCGTCGGGCGACTCCCTCACCTCGCCGATGCAGGGCACGATCGTGAAGGTGGCGGTCGAGGACGGCGCGACCGTCGAGGCCGGCGACCTGGTCGTCGTCCTCGAGGCCATGAAGATGGAGCAGCCGATCACCGCCCACAAGGCGGGCACGGTCACCGGCCTGTCTGCGGAGGTCGGCGCCTCCGTCACCAGCGGCGCGGTCCTCTGCACCATCACCGACGCCGAGTAGCTCCCCGCACGCACGAGGGCCCGCCACCGATCGCGGTGGCGGGCCCTCGTGCGTCCGCGTCGGTCAGACGACCAGGCGGCCGCCCTGGAAGTCCTGGGAGCACTGGCGCGAGCAGACCATGGGGCGCACCGGGTAACCCAGCGTCCCGGCCTCCCATCCCTGCGCCGCCCAGCGGCTCCGGATGCCGCCGTAGACGGCGTTCGTCCCGCTGCTCGGCGCCCAGTACACCGAGCCGCCCTGGAAGTGCTGCGCGCAGCCGCCCTGGGCCAGGCCACACACCATCGGGAGCACGGGGTAGCCCAGCGGCCCGGTGTGCCCGCCGGTCGAGGCCCACAGCCCCCGCACCGCACCGCTGGTCCCGAACGCCCCGGACGACGGCGACCAGAACACCGACCCGCCCTGGAAGTGCTGCCCGCAGCCACCCCGAGCCAGACCGCACACCATCGGCGTCGTCGGGTAGCCCAGCCACCCCTCGTGCCCGCCGGTCGAGGCCCACAGCCCCCGCACCGCACCGCTGGTCGCGACGGCCCCGGACGACGGCGACCAGAACACCGACCCGCCCTGGAAGTGCTGCCCGCAGCCACCCCGAGCCAGACCGCACACCATCGGCGTCGTCGGGTAGCCCAGCCACCCCTCGTGGCCACCGGTCGAGGCCCACAGCCCCCGCACCGCGCCACTGGTGCCCACGACACCACTCGAGGGGGACCAGAACACCGACCCGCCCTGGAAGTGCTGTCCGCAGCCACCCTGAGCCAGACCGCACACCATCGGTGTGGTCGGGTAGCCCAGCCAGCCGGTCTCCCAGCCCGTCCCCGCCCACAGCCCGCGGATCCCACCACCGGTCGCGACCGCCCCCGTGGCGGGCGTCCAGTGCACCGAGCCCCACTGGAACAGCTGCCCGCAACCGCCCTGGGCCAGTCCGCACACCACGCCACCCAGCGGGTTCCCGAGGGATCCACCGGCCCCGCCCGAGGCCTGCCAGGCGGCGTCGATCGCGGTGGGCCCGAGGGAACCGAGCCGGGCGACGGTCACCGCCGCGGTCCCGCCGACGCTGGTGACCGTGACCTGGAAGGTCCCCCCGACGACCAGGGAGGAGCCGGCGGGCACCGGCTGCGTGCGGTCCGACGCCCAGCCGGAGGAGGGTGTCGGCGTGGCGTCGACGAGCAGCGAGCTGTCGTCGCCGTCTCCGGGGACCGAGCGGTGCAGGAGCACACCGGGCGTGAGACCGAACGGGCTCCCCGCCAGCCAGGCGTCCCGGCCGGTGGCGGGGCGGTACTCGAGCCAGTAGTCCGCGCCGCCCGGCATCGGCAGGCGCACCGCGCGGGTGCCGGTGGTGCCGGAGACCGGGGAGAGCTGCAGGTCCGCCCGGGGGGTGCCGGCGTCCATGGTCCAGGTCGCCCCTGCCAGGAGCCCCAGCCGGGACGCCTGGGTCACGTTGAGCGTGCCGACGTCGCCCCAGGAGGCGCCCATGACGTCGTACAGGTCCTGGTAGGCCACCGTCCGGCACGACCCGGCGTCCGGGCCGGCGTCGCACTGCCGCAGGGAGGAGTGCCCCAGCCCGAGGTTGTGACCGAATTCGTGGGCGATCACCGAGGTGGCGGTGTCCCGCACGTAGGCCCGGCCGCCGGACCCCAGGCCGTTGCCGATGGTGCCCAGGCCGTAGGAGCAGCCGGGCGAGCCGTCGGGGACGTAGACGAGCAGGTGCTTGCCCGCTCCGGCGGTCCACCCGGCGCGCGTCGCGGCCTCCTGCCACAGCCCGAAGGGGTCGTTGCAGCCGATCGACGAGGTCTGGGCCGGCCAGTCGGTCCCGGCGACCGTGCCGAAGCGGACCGCGCCGGCGGTCTGCTCGTCCCAGAAGTCTGCGACCGGCCCGTCCACCGCGGCGCGGACGTCGGCGAGGGTGGTGCCGTCCTGCACGCTCCCGGCCGGAAGCGCCATGACGACGGTGACGGCGTGGTTCACCGGGCCGGAGGCGGGCGCGGGCGCCGGCTCGGCCGGGACGACCACCTGGGCGTCCAGCGCCTCGCGCGCCGGCTCGACCCCCTGTTCGGCGGCCTCGTCCCGCACGGTGTCGCCCAGCTCGACCTCGACCGTGGCGCCGGCCTCGACGTCGGCGAGGTCCTCCGTCGGCACCCGGACCGTCTCCCCCGGCGCCGTCTCGATCCAGCTGAGCAGTCCGCTGTCCTCGTGCGCCGGATGCCCCCCGGTGTCCGGCTCCGGGTCGGCGAAGCCCTGCACCAGCTCGCCGACGACCGTGTCACCCGCAGCGGGCGCACCCTCCTGGTCGGCGAGCGCGGGGGGCGCGACGAGGACCGCCAGCGCCACGGCGGCGACGACGGGGAGAACGGGCGACCGCAGGGGCCGCGACCGGAGCACGGTGCGCACGGGAACTCCAGGGGAAGGGATCGTCCTGTGCATCGGCGGGCGCGCCGCGATGTTGAGCAGAGGGCGGCGTCAGCCGCGGGCGGCGCGGCGCCGGAGCACGGCCCGTCCCGCGACGAGGGCCGTCCCGGTGACGACGAGTCCGGTCAGCAGCGGCCACAGCGTCGAGCTGCTCCGCGCCTGCGTCTCCAGCGCCGGGGCGGGGTCCGCCGGTACGGCAGCGCCGGAGGGCCCAGGGGCGTCAGCGGGAGCGGCGACGACCGCCGGGGTGACGGGGTCGGGCGTGGACGGCGGGGTGCCGGGCTGGACACGCGGAGCGGGACCGGCGCCCGTCCCGGCAGCCGGCGCCGGGGCGGGGACGGCGACCGGCTGCACGAGCACGGTGGCGCCGGCCGGGGTGACCGCCTGCACGGTGACGGTGAAGCTGCCCCCGACCGGGACGGCGCCGCCCACCGGGAGGGCGGCCCGCAGGTCGGCGTCCCACCCGGCGGCCGCGCTGGGCGTCCCGTCGAGCAGCAGCGACGTGTCGGTGTGCTCGCCGGCCCGGCGCAGCAGGACCCCGGAGTCCAGGCCGAAGCGGTTGGTCGCGCCGGCCAACCAGCCGTCCTGCCCACCGGCCGCGCGGTACTCCAGCCAGTAGGTGGCGCCGTCGGCGGCGGTCAGCCGCAGCGCCCGGGGGCCGGCGGTCCCGCCGAGCGGTGCCAGCGCGACGGTCGCCGGCGCAGCCCCGGCGGCGATCTGCTGCTGAGCGCTCGCCGGCAGGACCCCGAGCCGGGCGGCCTGCGCGGCGTTGAGCGAGCCGAGCTGCTCCCAGGAGGCGCCCATGACGTCGTAGTAGTCGCGGTAGCCGGCGGTCCGGCAGGTGCCGGTCTCGACCGCCGCGTCGCACTGGCGGCCGGAGGAGTGCCCGAGGCCGAGGTTGTGCCCCAGCTCGTGGGCGACGAGGGCGGGCAGCAGCGAACGGACGTAGGCCCGGCCACCGGCGCCGGGGCCGGCCCCGACCTCGCCGAGCGCGACGGCGCAGCCGGGGAGGTCCGCGGGCAGGCTGCTGACGTGGACGAGCAGGTGCCGGCCGGGCCCGGGCTGGAACCCGGCAGCGGCCGCGGCCTCGTCCCACATGCCCGCGGGGTCGTCGCAACCGGCGCGCGTGTGCACCACGTCGGGCACCGAGGCGGTGACCCCGAAGCGCAGGGCGCCGCCGGTCTGATCGGCCCAGAACCGGGCCACCGGACCGTCGACCACGTCGGCCAGTGCTGCGATGGTGGTGCCGTCCTCCTGGCCTCCCGCCGGGACGACGCGGACGACGGTCACGCCGTTGCTCGGAGTGGCCGCCGCGGCGGGAGCGGCCGCGCGGACCTCGCCGTCCAGGACCCACCGGGTCTCACCGTGGCCGGCGGCGACGTCGTCCTCGGCGTGCCCGGGCTCCGGATCGCCGACGGGCGCGCCCAGGGTGAGCTCGACGGTGGCACCCACGGGGAGCCCGGCGACGCCCTCGGTCGCGACCGGCACGACGTCGCCCGCGGCCGTCTCCACCCAGGTCAGCGGCTGCTCGTCTGCGCCGTGCGCGTGCGCACCGGCCAACCCGGTCTCCGGCCACGCCTGGACGAGCTGGCCGACGACGGTCTCGGCGACGGCGTCGTCCGCGGCCGCGGCAGCCGGCAGCACGAACGGCGCCAGGACGGCGGCCGCGACCGCGAGCAGCGGGCGCAGACGTCGCGGGCGGGAACCGGCGGCGGGGAGAGGAGGCATCCCCTGCTCCATCGGCGGTCCGCGCGCGCGTCGGCACCGGATCGGCGGTGTTGAGCCGAATCCGCCGTCACACGGGACGCACTGGACGACCTGGACCCCGGTGGCCCCTCTGCAGGGCCCGCCGCGAGCTCGCGAGCGGTGGGGGGCAGAGAGGGGTCCTTCGTCAGGCCAGCGCGTCGGCCCCCATCAGCCGCCGGCCGGCCTCGGTGATCGAGCCGGACAGCGACGGGTAGATCGCGAAGGTCTGCGCGAGGTCGGAGACGGTCAGCCCGTGCGTGACCGCCAGGGCGATCGGCAGCACCAGCTCCGAGGCGCCCGGAGCAACGACCACGCCACCGACGACGACGCCGGTGGACTTCCGCGCGAACAGCTTCACGAAGCCGTCCTGCATGTCGGCCATCTTGGCGCGGGCGTTGGTGGCCAGCGGCAGGCGGACGACGTCGATCGGCGCACCCTCCGGCAGCGACCCCTCCTGGATGCCGACGGTGGCGATCTCGGGGTGGGTGAAGACGTTGGCGGCGACGGTCTTGAGCCGGATCGGCTGCACGGCCTCCCCCAGCGCGTGCCACATGGCGATCCGGCCCTGCATCGCCGCCACGCTGGCGAGCTGGAAGACGCCGGTCACGTCGCCGGCGGCGTAGATGCCGGGCACCGAGGTCCGCGACACCCGGTCCACGACGACGTGCCCGCTCTCGGCCAGCCGGACCCCGCACTGCTCCAGGTTGAGCCCGGCGGTGTTCGGCACGGTGCCGACGGTCATCAGCGCGTGCGACCCCTCCACGGTCCGCCCGTCGGTGAGCGTGACCAGCACACCCTTCTCGGTGCGCTCCACGGTGGCGGCGCGGCCGCGCTGGGTGATCCGCCCACCACGGGACTGGAACACCTGCTCGAGGACCTCGGCGGCGTCGGCGTCCTCCCCGGGCAGCACGCGGTCGCGGGAGGAGACCAGCGTGACCGGCACCCCGGCCTCCAGGTAGCCGGAGGCGAACTCCGCACCGGTGACGCCCGAGCCGACGACGACGAGGTGCTCGGGCATCTCCTCGAGCTCGTAGACGTCGCGCCAGTCGAGGATCCGATCGTGGTCCGGCTCGGCACCGGGGATGACCCGCGGGTCGGCGCCGGTGGCGATGAGGACGACGTCGCACTCGAGCACCTCGGCGACCTCACCGGCACGGTCGAGGACCTCGACCCGGTGCTCGACCAGACCGCGGACGTCGTCGGCCAGGCGCCCCTGCCCACCCACGATCCGGACGCCCTCCGCGCTGAGCCGGGCGTGGATGTCGGCCGACTGGGCGACCGCCAGGCCCTTCACCCGGTGGTTGACCGCGGCGAGGTCCATGCCGGCGGCGCGCAGGTCGCTGCCCAGCACCCCGAGGGCCGCGGAGTCGCGCACGCTCGTCATCGCCCCGGCCGAGGCGATGAACGCCTTCGAGGGCACGCAGTCCGTGAGGACGCTGGCCCCGCCGACGCCGTCCCGCTCGACGACGGTGACCTCCGCACCCAGGGAGGCGCCGACCAGGGCGGCCTCGTAGCCGGCCGGGCCACCGCCGATGATGACGATGCGGGTCATGGGTGCGCTCCTGTGCGTTGCTCGTGGACGTGCCGGGGCCATTGTCCCCGCTGGGGCGCGCGGGTGTCGGCATCCTCACGGGTCGGGCCCGCCACAGCCGCCGTAGGCTCGGCGGCGATGGGCCTCTACGCGGCGTACGGCTCCAACATGGACCCGGCGCAGATGCTGCGCCGCTGCCCCTCCTCCCCGCACACCGGCACCGGCTGGATCCGCGGCTGGCGGCTGACCTTCGGCGCGGAGGAGCTGGGCTGGGAGGGGGCGCTGGCCACCCTGGTCCCGGCCGACGACCGGGAGGCGCCCGGCGTCTTCGTGGCCCTCTACGACCTCACCGAGGCCGACGAGGCGGCGCTGGACGCCTGGGAGGGCGCGGACCTCGGGCTGTACCGCAAGCTCAACCTGCGGGTGCACACGCTGGCCGGTGACGTGGTGGCCTACGTCTACGCCCTCGACGCCTTCGAGGGCGGCCTGCCGTCGGCGCGGTACCTCGGCGTCCTGGCCGACGGCGCGCAGGCCGCGGGCGCCCCCGACGACTACGTCGCCGAGTTGCGTGCCCGGGAGTGCCGCTCCACGGGGGTCTGAGCCCACACGGTCCGGCGCGCGCGCAGCCAGAGCGCCGCCGCTCCGGCGGCGACGAGCACGACCAGCACGAGGGCGTCGGCCAGCGGGCGTCCCAGCCGCTGCAGGGTCGCCTGGCCGCCGGGCAGCACGAGGAACGACCCCGCCGCGGACGCGACGATGGCCAGCCAGCGGTCCACGCGGATGCCGGTGAGGGCGAGCAGGAGGACCGGCCACATCAGGTACCACGGCCACACGGCGCTGCCGGTCAGCACGATGGTCACGAGGATCCAGGCCGTCGGCCGCAGCACGCCCCACTGCGGCACGCGGGTGAGCAAGGCCAGGCAGACGAGCGCCCCCACGGCGAGCGCCGCCGTCCGCACCGGGTCCAGCGGCGGGTCGTCGGCGTCGATCAACACGGCGAGCGCCGTCGGCGGGGACAGCGGCTCGATGGCCAGGCCGGGCACGTCGATGTTGCCCACCCATGCCCAGCCCAGTCCGCACGCCGACGCGGCGGCCACGAAGACCGCCAGGCCCGTGCCCCCGACCTGCACGAGGACCCGGATCCGGTCCGCGAGGCGGGCGTGCCGCCAGGCGGCGTCGACCGCGATGACGGCGACCCCGGCCAGCGCCATCACCTTCACCCCCGCCCCGAGCGCGCAGAGCGCCACCGCCAGGTAGGGCCGGCGCAGCAGCGCCAGCCAGACGCCGGCGAGCAGGAAGACCAGCATGAGCACGTCGTTGTGGACGCCGGAGACGCCGTGCAGCAGGAAGAGGGGGTTGGCGACGACCAGCCACAGCGTGCGCGCCGGGTCGAAGCCGGACAACCGCGCGATCCGCACCACGAGGACCGCCAGCCCGATCCAGGCCAGGACGGTCAGCACCCGCAGGGCGACCACGATCGCGCGCACGTCCTCGTCGAACACCCGGGCGAGCAGGTCGAGGAGGCGCAGGAACGGCGGGCTGTACGGCGAGGGGTTCTCGAGCCAGATCTCCTCGCCGCCCCGGATGCCGGGGACGTCGCCGGCCGCCTGGGCGCCCTCGGTGTACGGGTCCACGCCGTGCTGCATGCTCACGCCGACCGCCGTGTAGATGTAGGCGTCGGGGCTGAACAGCGGGATGCCGATCGTCAGCGGCAGCGACCAGAGCCCACCCAGCACCGCGACGGCCCGCGTCCCGGCGCCGTGCCGCACGGCCCAGCCGAGGCACAGCCAGGCACCGGTCAGCAGCACCAGCGCGACGCCGAGCAGCAGCAGCGCCGGGCGCCCGCCCAGCTCGCTGCGGGTGATCGCCTCCACCTGGAAGAACCACAGGTCGCGGGCCGCGACGTTGCGACCCACGCCCGTGCCCGCCAGGGCCAGGTAGGTCGTGGCCAGCGTCCCGGCCACCGCGGCGCCGACCAGGGCGCGGGTCCGCTGTCGCGGGTCGACCGCGACCGGCGCCTCCCCGCCCTCGACCAGGGTCCACAGGCGGCGTGCCGCGCTCCGCACGTCCGGCGTCATCGGGACTCGGGGTCGGTGAGGAAGAGGTCGAGGAGCTCCCGTGCCGCCAGCGCCGGGGTGACCTCGCCGGCGAGCACCGCCCGCTCGAGCTCCGGCGCCCGCTCCCGCACCCCGGGGTGGGCCCGCAGCCGGTGCTCCAGCCCGCTGCGCACCAGCTGCCAGGTCCAGCGGACCTGCTGGGTGCGCCGGCGCTCGTCGAAGGCGCCCGAGGCCCTCGCCCGCTCCTGGTGCTCGACGAGCTTCGTCCACACCTCGTCGAGGCCCTCGCCGGTGAGCCCGGCGCAGGTGAGCACCGGGACGTCCCAGTCCTCGTCGTGACCGCGCAGCATCCGGATCGCGCCGGCCAGCTCGCGGGCGGCCTTGCGCGCCTCCGCGGCGCCGGGGCCGTCGGCCTTGTTCACGGCGATGACGTCGGCGATCTCGAGGATGCCGCGCTTGATGCCCTGCAGCTGGTCGCCGGTGCGGGCGAGGGTGAGGAAGAGGAAGGAGTCGACCATCTCCGCGACGGTCACCTCGGACTGACCCACGCCGACCGTCTCGACCAGGACGACGTCGTAGCCCGCGGCCTCGACGACGACCATCGACTCGCGCGTCGCCTGGGCCACGCCGCCGAGGGTGCCTGCCGTCGGCGAGGGCCGCACGAAGGCGCGCGGATCGACCGACAGCCGCTGCATCCGGGTCTTGTCGCCGAGGATCGAGCCGCCCGAGCGCGCCGAGGACGGGTCGACGGCCAGGACGGCGACCCGGGACCCGGCGCCGGTGAGGGTCACCCCGAGCTGGTCGATGAAGGTGGACTTGCCGACCCCCGGGACGCCGCTGATCCCGATCCGGCGGGCGTTCCCCGCGTGCGGCAGCAGCTCGACCAGCAGCTCCTGTGCGCGATCGCGGTGGTCGGCCCGCCGGGACTCGACCAGCGTGATGGCGCGCGCCATCGACCGCCGGTCGCCGGCGAGGACCCCCTCGGCGAGCGCCGGGACGTCGGGCCCGCCGCTCAATGACCCAGGCGCGAGGACAGCGTCCGCAGCAGACCCTGGGCCGCCTCGGCGATGACCGTGCCGGGGAGGAAGACCTCGGCGGCGCCCATGTCCTTGAGCGTGGGGACGTCGTCGGGCGGGATCACGCCGCCGACGACGATGACGACGTCGTCGGCCCCGAGCTCGGCCAGCGCCTCCTTGAGCGCGGGCACCAGGGTGAGGTGGCCGGCGGCCAGCGACGAGACGCCGACGACGTGCACGTCGGCCTCGACCGCCTGCCGGGCGACCTCCTCGGGCGTCTGGAACAGCGGGCCGACGTCGACGTCGAAGCCGAGGTCGGCGAACGCGGTCGCGATGACCTTCTGGCCGCGGTCGTGGCCGTCCTGGCCCATCTTGGCGACGAGGATGCGGGGGCGGCGGCCCTCGGCCTCCTCGAACGCCTCGGCCATGCGGCGGGTCTCCTCCACGGGCCCGGAACTCCCTGCCTCGTCGCGGTAGACGCCGGAGATGGTGCGGATCTGCGCCTGGTGCCGGCCGTAGACGGCCTCGAGCGCGTCGGAGATCTCCCCCACCGTGGCCTGGGCGCGGGCGGCGTCGATCGACAGCTTGAGCAGGTTCGAGTCGAGGTCGTTGCCCCGTCGTCCCTCCGCGGCGGCGCGGGCGGCGTCGGTGAGCCGGGACAGCGCCTCGCGGGTGGCCGACTCGTCGCGCTCGGCGCGGAGGCGCTCCAGCTTGGCGGTCTGCTCGGCCAGCACCTGGGCGTTGTCGACCCGCAGCACCTCGATCGCCTCGTCGGCGTCGACCCGGTACTTGTTCACGCCGATCACCGGCTGGCGGCCGGAGTCGATGCGGGCCTGCGTGCGCGCGGCGGCCTCCTCGATGCGCATCTTCGGGATGCCGTCGTCGATGGCCCGGGTCATGCCGCCGTGCTCGCGGACCTCCTCGATGTGCGCCCAGGCGCGGCGGGCGAGGTCGTAGGTCAGCTTCTCGACGTAGGCCGAGCCGCCCCACGGGTCGGCGACGCGCGTGGTGCCCGACTCCTGCTGGAGCACCAGCTGGGTGTTGCGGGCGATGCGGGCGGAGAAGTCGGTGGGCAGCGCCAGCGCCTCGTCCAGGGCGTTGGTGTGCAGCGACTGGGTGTGGCCCTGGGTGGCGGCCATCGCCTCCAGGCAGGTGCGGACGACGTTGTTGTAGACGTCCTGCGCGGTCAGCGACCAGCCCGAGGTCTGGGAGTGGGTGCGCAGCGACAGCGACTTGGGGTTGGTGCCGCCGGCCTGCTTCACGAGCTTGGCCCAGAGCAGGCGCCCGGCCCGCATCTTGGCGACCTCCATGAAGAAGTTCATGCCGATCGCCCAGAAGAAGCTCAGCCGCGGGGCGAACGTGTCGACGTCCATCCCGGCGTCCTGGCCGGCCTTCAGGTACTCCACGCCGTCGGCCAGCGTGTAGGCGAGCTCCAGGTCGGCCGTCGCCCCGGCCTCCTGGATGTGGTAGCCGGAGATCGAGATGGAGTTGAACCGCGGCATCCGCTGCGCGGTGAAGGCGAAGATGTCGCTGATGATCTGCAGCGACGGCGCCGGCGGGTAGATGTAGGTGTTGCGGACCATGAACTCCTTGAGGATGTCGTTCTGGATGGTCCCCGCCAGCTGCTCCGGGCTCACCCCCTGCTCCTCGGCGGCGACGACGTAGAGCGCCAGCACGGGCAGCACCGCGCCGTTCATGGTCATCGAGACCGACATCCTGTCCAGCGGGATGCCGTCGAACAGCTGCCGCATGTCCAGGATCGAGTCGATCGCGACACCGGCCATGCCGACGTCGCCCTTCACCCGCGGGTGGTCGGAGTCGTAGCCGCGGTGGGTGGCCAGGTCGAACGCGACCGACAGGCCCTTCTGCCCCGCGGCGAGGTTGCGCCGGTAGAAGGCGTTGGACTCCGCGGCGGTGGAGAAGCCCGCGTACTGGCGGATCGTCCAGGGCTGCGTCGTGTACATCGTCGGGTAGGGCCCGCGCAGGAACGGCGGGACGCCCGGATACGTCTCGAGGAAGTCCACCCCGGCGAGATCCGCGGGGGTGAACAGCGGCGGGACGTCGATGCCCTCGGGCGTGTGCCACGTGGCGTCGGCGACGGTGCGGCCGGTGACCTCCTCGTAGCGCTTGGCCCAGTCGTCGGCCGACCCCTGCGCGGCCGGCCGGCCGAGCTCCGCGGAGCCGAAGTCGGGGATCGTGCTCATGCCGACACTCCCAGCTGCTCGTGGGCGGTGCGCAGGGTCTCCAGCGCGTCGCACCCGGCGTACACGTACCCGTCGACGCCGTCCACATCGAGGGACGGCTTGCCGGCCAGCCACACCGCGGTGGCCCCGGCGGCGCGCAGGTCGGCGGCGAGTGCGGCGGCCGACTCGGCGTAGTCCTTGTCGGTGCCGCAGATGCAGGCGACCGTCGTCCCCGCCTCGGCGAGCCCGGAGGCGCCGTCGGCGGCCGGGGTCTCCAGGCCGCCGGCCTGGAACAGGTTCGCCGCGAAGGAGGCCCGCGCGGTGTGCCGCGCCTCGGGCCCGATGGTGGCCAGGTAGACCCGCGGCCGGGTGGCCCCACCCGACTGCGCGGCGTCGGCGCGGTCGCGCAGCTCCTCGAAGTCCTGCGCGGCGCGCACCCGCGGCAGCCCGCCCGGACCGCTCGGCAGGACGTCGGCGGCGGGCCTGCGCTGCGGGAGCTTCTCGGTGAGGTTCGGGAACTCGCTGACACCGGTGATCGCGTCGGAGCGCTTCGCCAGGCGCTTCCGCCGGTCCTCCCACGCGGCGGACAGCCGGTCGCGGACCAGGCCGTCGGCCAGCGCCCGGACGATCCCGCCCGCCCGCTCGATCTCGGTGAACCACGCCCAGGCGGCCTGCGCGAGCTCCTCGGTGAGCGACTCGACGTACCAGGATCCGCCGGCCGGGTCGAGGACACGGGCCAGCGACCCCTCCTCGACCAGCAGGCTCTGCGTGTTGCGCGCGATGCGCCGTGAGAACGCGTCGGGCAGGCCCAGCGCGGCGTCGAACGGCTGCACGGTGACGACGTCGGCGCCGCCGACGCCCGCGGCGAAGCACGCGACCGTCGTCCGCAGCATGTTCACCCACGGGTCGCGGCGGGTCGTCATCACCGAGGAGGTGACGGCGTGCTGACGCTGGGCGCGGACCTCGGGCGAGGCGCCGGAGAGCTCACCGACGCGGTCCCACAGCCGGCGGGCGGCGCGCAGCGCGGCGATGGTCGTGAACTGGTCGGCGGTGGCGGCGTAGCGGAACTCCAGCTGGCCGAACGCCTCGTCGACCGAGAGCCCGCCGTCCGTGAGCGCACGCAGGTACGCCGCACCCGCGGCGAGCGAGCAGCCGAGCTCCTCGACGGCGCTGCCACCGGCGTCGGAGAAGACGGTGCCGTCGACGACGACGGTGCGCAGGCCGGTGTGCGCGACCGCGCGGCGGACGACGTCGGCGAGGCCCGACAGGTCCTGCTCCTCCCCCGTCGCCGCCTGCACGCCGATCGGGTCGAGGCCGAGCGAGCCGCCGGGGGCGATGTCGTCGCGGCCCTCGACCAGGTCGAGGAACGCGGTCGCGGCCGGCACGCCCCCCTGCACGGTGACCGGCGCGAGGTCGAGGTAGACGTCGGCGAGGACCTCGCCGAGCGACTCCACCGGGATCGCGCCCTCGCCGACCACCAGCCACAGCGAGGAGACGCCGTTCTCCAGGTCCGCGGCGATCGCCTCGCGGGTGCCGGCGACGTCGGGGTCGGCGTGCCGCTGCCGCACGTCCCAGCCGCCGGGCACGTCGCTGTCGGCGCCGCCGGCCGCGGTCTCCCCCGCCGCGCCGGCGCGGGCGCCGCGCACGAACGGCGGGACGCCCGGGACGCCGACCGCGGTCGGGAGGTCCCCGGCGTCCTCGGCGGTGTAGAGCGGCGCGACGGAGACCCCCGTGGCGACCGCGCGGCGCAGCGCGTCCTCGGCGTGCTCGGGCAGGTCCTCGCGACCGGCCTTGCGCAGCACGCCGGCGACGAGGTCGCGCCACTGCTCGCGGGTGGCCGCGGGGAACTCGCCCGCCAGCACGAGGTCCTCGGGGACCTCGTGCTCCTCGGGGACGTCGGCGTCCGCGGGGGCGGGCTGAGCGGGGTGGTCCATCAGGCGGGCTCCGGTGCTTCAGGCCTCCGGAGAGGCGGTGCGCTGGGCAGTTTCTACCGGCGGTCGCGCGGTGCCGGACGCCCGGGGGCCGGGGACCGCCCTTCCGAGGGAGTCCCGACGTCGGCGACCAGGGCGTGCAGCGCGGTGCGGGCCAGGAGCCGCACCCCCACGCCGATCGCCCTCTCGTCCACGTCGAAGGTGCCGCGGTGCAGGTCCAGCGGCGGGCCGCCCCCGTGGGTGCCCAACCGGGCCAGGGCGATCGGCAGGACGTCGGCGAACCAGCCGAAGTCCTCCCCGCCCATGCTCTGCGGTGACAGCCGGACGCCGTCGGCACCGACGGTCTCCATCGCCGCCGAGCGCAGCAGGGCCACCGCCCGCGGGTCGTTGACCACCGGGGGCACGCCGCGCACGTAGTCGACCTCGACCCCGGCGCCGGTCGGGGCCACGACCTTGCCGACCAGCGAGCGCAGCAGCTCCTCGGCCGACTGCCAGGCGTCGCGGTCCAGCACCCGTACCGTGCCGCGGAGCTGACCGCGCTGCGGGATCGCGTTGGCCGCCACCCCGGCGTTGACCGCACCCCACACCACGGACATGCCGGCGCGGGGGTCGACCTGGCGGGAGAGCAGCCCGGGCAGGTCGGTGATGAGCCGGCCGAGGGCGTCGACCAGGTCGACGGTCATCTGCGGTCGCGCGGTGTGCCCGCCGGGCCCGGTGAGGACGACGTCCATGCGGTCGCAGGCCGCGGTGATCGCGCCGGTCCGCAGCCCGACGGTGCCCACCGGGATCGACGGGTCGCAGTGCAGCGCGAACGCGCGCGAGGCGCCGTCGAGGACGCCCGCGGCGACCACCTCGGTGGCACCGCCGGGCACCGTCTCCTCGGCGGGCTGGAAGACGACGCGCACGCTGCCGGGCAGGTCGTCGAGCTCGGCGAGCGCCAGGGCCGCCCCCAGGACGACGGTCGTGTGTACGTCGTGTCCGCACGCGTGGCACATGCCCTCGCGGGTCGAGGCGTAGGGGACGTCCTTGAGGTCCGACAGCGGCAGGGCGTCGATGTCCCCGCGGAGCACGACCGTCGGCCCACGACCCGAGCCGACCTCGACCACCAGGCCGGTCCCCGCGGGCAGCCGCTTGGGCGCCAGGCCCGCGTCGCGCAGCTTCTGCTCCAGGAAGGAGGTGGTCTCGAACTCGGCGTAGGCCAGCTCGGGGTGGGCGTGCAGGTGCCGGCGGACGGCGACGAGGCGGTCGGCCTTCGCCGCCGTCCACGCGTCGACCGCCGCGCCGGACCGCTCGACGAGCGAGGTCACGGGCGCAGCCCGTCGCGGAACTCGGCCACCAGGGAGTCGACGACGGCGCGCAGGTCCCCGTCGGAGGCGGCGGCCACCGCGCGCTGGCGCTGGTAGGAGGCGCCCGCGGCGAGCACCCGCTCGACGTCGGCGAGCTGCTCGGCGCAGTCCAACCGGCGCGCGGTCGGCTCGAGCTCCTCCGCCAGGTCGAGGAGGGCCTGGCGGACCGGCCGGACGGAGCCCTTCTCGTCCACGACGATGTCGGCGTCCAGCCCGTGGCGGGCGGCCCGCCACTTGTTCTCCCGCAGCACCCAGCTGGGCGGCGTCGGCAGGGTGTAGCCGCGGTCGAGCTGGGTGTCCAGCTGCTCGACCAGGCACTGCGAGAGGGCGGCGACGACGCCGATCTCGTCGAGGGTCGGCAGACCGTCGCAGATCCGCAGCTCCACGGTCCCGAAGTCCGGGTGCGGGCGGATGTCCCACCACACCTCGCGGACGCTCTCGATCGCGCCGGTCGAGATGGAGGTCTCCATGTAGGCCTCGAACTCCGGCCAGCCCGAGAGCTGGTACGGCAGCCCGGCGGTGGGGAGCCCCTCGAAGACCTTGCTGCGGGCCGACGCCAGCCCGGTGTCGGCCCCCTTCCAGTACGGCGAGGAGGCCGACAGCGCGAGGAAGTGCGGCACGTACTGGGTGAGCGCGTTGACGATCGGCATCACCTTCTCCGGCGCCCGGACGCCGACGTGCACGTGGACGCCGAAGATCTGCATCCGGCGGGCCAGCCACTGCATGTTCTCGACCAGCTGGGCGTACCGCTCCTTGGGCGAGATCCGCTGCGTCTGCCAGTCGGTGAACGGGTGCGTGCCGGCGCACATGAGGTCCAGCCCGCGCCGGTCGGCGGCGGCGACGACCTCGGCGACGGTGCCGGCGAGGTCGGCCTGCGCCTCGGCGACGCTCGTGCAGACGCCGGTGATCACCTCCACGGTCGACTGGAGCAGCTCGTGCTTGGCCTTGGCCGGCTCCTCGGCCCCCTCGGGCGTCAGCTCCTGGAGGATCTCGATCGCGCCGGCGGTCAGCTCGCGGGTGTCGCGGTCGATCAGTTGCAGCTCCCACTCGACGCCCAGGCTGGCGCGCTCGGAGGAGTTGAAGGGGATCTGCACCCCGGAAGCCTACGAACGATCACGCTCCCCCACCTTCCGAGCCTCAGGCGGGGGCCTCCTGGAAGGCGCGCACCTCGATCCGGGCCCCGAGGGCCTTCGACGCCTTCGCCGCCCAGTCGACCGCGGCCGCGCTGTCCGGGGCCTCGATCACCCACAGGCCGCCGAGGTACTCCGGCGCCCGCGTGTACGGCTCGTCGCGCAGCACCAGCTCACCGCCGGTGTGGTCGACCGTGACCGCCGTCGACGGCGGGTGCAGCCCGCCCGCGAAGACCAGCGCGCCGGAGGCGGTCAGCTCCTCGATGAAGGCGCCGGCCGCCGCCATGGCGGCCTCCAGCTCCGCGGGGTCCATCGTCGCCATCGTGGGCTCCTCCGCCGAGTCGTGCGGCATGGAGAGCAGGTACTGGGTCATGGGTCCTCCCGGGTCGTCGCGGCACCGTCCGGCCGCAGTCGGAGTGGAGACGAACGGGGTCGCCGGATCTGATCGGTGATCAGGGGCCATGCTCCGCGTCAACCGGCGAGCGAGACCTGTGGACAGGCGCCTGAGCTGGGGATTCGCCGCCGTACTCGGGACTTGCGGCGGTAGAAATCGCACATGTGTTCGAGTTGTGCCGGTGGTGATCCGCACGCGCTGAGCGACGTCGCGCTGCTGGCCGAGGTCGCGGAGCTGGTGGCGGAGCGGAACCGGGTCGAGGCTCGGCTGACCGCTGCCGTGCGGGCCGCGGATGCGCGGTCGGCGTGCGAGGCCGACGGGCTGAAGACGATGCAGTCGTGGCTGCGCACCCACGGCGGACTGCGGCCGTCCTCGGCGGCGGCGCCGGTGCACCGCGGGCGGGCGCTGGACCTGCTGCCGGCCACCGCGGCGGCGTTCGCCGCCGGCGCGATCGGGGTCGACCACGTGACCGAGATCGGCAAGGTCGCCGCCCCGCACCGGGTCGCGGCCGCGGCCGACCAGCGTCGACCTGAGCCAGGTCGACACGGCGCTGGCCACCATCGCCGCCGCACACACCTTCCAGCGCCTGGCCGAGGCGGTGCAGCACTACTTCGCCCGGCTCGACCCCGACGGCCGCGAACCGGCACCGACCGACCAGCGGTCGCTGACCATCACCACCCACCCCGACGGCACGGTGACCGTCCGCGCCGAACTGGACGCCGTGGGCGGGGAGAAGGTCAAAGCCGTGCTCGAGCCGATCGCCGCCACATCGCGCACCGCCGGTGACGAGCACAGCCCCGCCCACATCCGCGGGGATGCGCTGGTGCAGTGGGCCGACAACACCCTCGCCGCCGGGGCGGTGCCGGTCCAGCGGACCCGCGAGCCCGGCATCGCCGCCGTGATCGACGTCGCCGCTGGCCCCGTCCAGGGCACCGCCCTGAGCGTGCGAAGGGTGGGGAGGACGGGGTTCTTCAACCGCCGCCCGCGCCCGGTGGCTGGCCTGCGACGCCACCGTCGCCCGCATCGTGATCGGCCCCGACGGGCAGCCGATCGACCGCGGCCGCGAGGTCCGCATCGTGCCGCCGGCGCTGCGACACCTGCTGGACCTGCGCGACGGCGGCACCGAGATCCTCCTGACCCGACCCGACCTCCTCGTCCCCGTCTGACGGTCGGCCCGGACCGCACCCCGCCCTCCCGGAGCGGGGTGGTTCGGCGTGCTTGTGACGCGGCGCGCTGCGTTACCGTCGCGCGGGTGAGCGACGTGTCCACCGGTCCTGATCCCGCAACCCTGGCCCGGCTGGCCGCCGAGGACCTCGACGCTGCGTTCGGCGGGTCCCACGACGTCGCCGTCGTCATGGGCTCCGGCTGGGCGCCCGCCGGGGAGGCCTTCGGGCGCCCCGAGTCCACCGTCGCCATCGAGGAGCTGCGGGGCTTCGCCGCGCCGACCGTCGCCGGGCACGGCGGCGAGGTGCGCTCGGTGCGCGTCGGCTCCCGCCGCGTGCTGGTCTTCCTGGGCCGCACCCACCTCTACGAGGGCCGTGGCGTCGCCTCCGTCGTCCACGGCGTGCGGGCCGCGGCCGCGCTGGGCGTCCGCACCGTGGTCCTCACCAACGCCGCCGGCGGGCTGGCGCCCGAGCACCGCGTCGGCCAGCCGGTGCTGATCAGCGACCACATCAACCTGACCGCGCGGTCGCCACTGGTCGGCCCGACGTTCGTGGACCTCACCGACCTGTACTCGGCGCGGCTGCGCGAGCTCGCCCGGCAGATCGACCCCTCGCTGACCGAGGGCGTCTACGCAGCGCTGCCCGGTCCGCACTTCGAGACGCCCGCCGAGATCCGCATGCTGCGCACGCTGGGCGCCGACCTCGTCGGCATGTCCACCGCGCTGGAGGCGATCGCCGCGCGGGCGGCCGGCATGGAGGTGTTCGGCCTGTCGCTGGTGACCAACGCCGCGGCCGGGATCACCGGCGAGGCCCTGAACCACCAGGAGGTGCTCGCCGCCGGCCGGGAGGCCGCCGGTCGGATGGGCCACTTCCTGGTCGAGCTGGTGAGCCGGCTGCCGTGAGCCTGCTGGACGACGCGCGGGCCTGGGCAGCGGCCGACCCGCACCCGGGCGACCGCGCCGAGATCGAGGCCCTGGTCGCCGCGGACGACGGCGTCGAGCTCGCCCGCCGCTTCGCCGGCCCGCTCACCTTCGGCACCGCCGGGCTCCGCGGCCCGCTGCGCGCCGGACCGGCCGGGATGAACGCCGCCGTCGTCACCCGCGCCGCCGCGGGGCTCGGCCGGTACCTGCGCGACGCCGGCTCCTCCGGCGGCGGGATCGTGATCGGCTTCGACGCCCGCCGCCGCTCCGACGAGTTCGCCCGCATCTCGGCGGCGGTGCTCTCCGGCGCCGGGTTCGCGGTCCAGGTGCTGCCGCGGCCGCTGCCCACGCCGGTGCTGGCCTTCGCGGTCCGGCACCTCGGGTGCGTCGCCGGGATCATGGTGACCGCCAGCCACAACCCGCCCGACGACAACGGCTACAAGGTCTACCTGGGCGACGGCGCCCAGCTGGTCCCGCCGGCCGACCGGCAGATCGAGGCCGCGATCACCGCGGTGGGCGCCGCGAACGAGGTCCCGCTCTCCGACGACTGGCTCACCTTGGACGACGACGTCGAGGCCGACTACGTCACCGCCCTGCTGGGTGCCCTCCGGCCCGACCGCGTGCCCGCCGCCGACCGCGCCGCACTGCGGATCGCCTACACGGCCATGCACGGCGTCGGCTCGGCCACCACCCGCACCCTCTTCGCCGCAGCCGGGTTCGCCCCTGCCGCCGCCGTGCCCGAGCAGGACAGGCCGGACCCGCGCTTCCCGACCGTCGCCTTCCCCAACCCCGAGGAACCCGGCGCCGTCGACCTCCTGCTCGCCCTCGCCGAGCGCACCGACGCCGACGTCGCCATCGCGCAGGACCCCGACGCCGACCGCTGCTCGGTGGTCTGCGGCGGCCGGCAGCTGACCGGCGACGAGGTGGGCGGACTGCTCGCCGACTGGCTGCTGCGCCGCGGCGTGCGGGGCACCTACGCCGCCTCGCTGGTCAGCGGCTCCCTGCTGCACGCGCTGGCCACCGCCCACGGGGTCCCCGTGGCCGAGACCCCCACCGGCTTCAAGTGGATCATCCGGGCCGGCGACGCCGGGGCTCCGCTGGTCTTCGGCTACGAGGAGGCGCTGGGGTACGCGGTCGCCCCGGACGTCGTCCGCGACAAGGACGGCATCTCCGCCGCCCTCGCGGTGGCGCTGCTGGCCGCCGAGCTGAAGGCCTCGGGACGCACCCTGCTCGACCGGCTCGACGAGCTGGCCCGCGAGCACGGGCTGTTCGCCACCGGCCAGTTGTCGGTGCGGGTGGAGGACCTCACGCTCATCTCCGACGCGATGGCCCGGCTGCGCGCCCGACCCCCGGCCACGCTCCTCGGCCGCCCGGTCACCGCGACCGACCTCGCGCACGAGGACCCGCCGGTCGACGCGGTCCGGCTGCTCGGCGACGGCGTCCGCGTGGTGGTCCGGCCCAGCGGGACCGAGCCGAAGCTCAAGGCCTACCTGGAGACCGTCGTCCCCGTGCACGACGACGCCGGGGTGATCGCCGCCCGCGGCCGGGGTGCCGACGAGCTCGACGCGCTGCGTGCGGAGATGTCCGCCGCACTGGACCTGTGATGGAGGACGTCGCAGCGCTGGTGTTCGACGTCTTCGGCACGGTCGTCGACTGGCGCTCCGGCGTCGCGCGCGAGGTGACCCGGCTGCTCGGCGACCGCGTGGACGCCGAGCGGTTCGCCGACGACTGGCGCAGCCGCTACTCACCCTCGATGGACGAGGTGCGCAGCGGGCGCCGTCCCTACGTGACGCTCGACGTGCTGCACCGCGAGTCGGTCGACGACGTGCTCGCCGCGCAGGGCGCCGACGACGTCCCGGCGGAGCTGCGCGACGAGCTGGTGCTGGCCTGGCACCGGCTCGACCCCTGGCCCGACGTCGTCCCCGGGCTGCGGCGGCTGTCGGCGCGGTACGTGCTCGCCCCGCTCTCCAACGGCGGCGTCGCGCTGCAGGTCGCGCTGGCGCGGCGGTCGGGGCTGCCGTGGGACGCCGTGCTGGGCGCCGAGGTCGTCGGCCACTACAAACCCGACGCCGAGGTGTACGACTCCGCGCCGCGGCTGCTCGGGCTGGAGCCGGCGCAGGTGCTCATGGTCGCGGCGCACACCTCCGACCTCGCCGCGGCCCGCCAGCGCGGGCTGCGCACCGCCTACGTGCACCGGCCGGCGGAGTCCGGCGGTCGCCGCACGCCGCCGGCCACCGATCCGGCCGCGGACCTGACCGTGACCTCGTTCGGCGAGCTGGCCGACCGGCTGGGCGCGACGTGACGGCACCGGAGGCGGCCGGCGGCCGGCGGGGGCTCGTCCAGCAGCTGGTGCGCTTCGCCGCGGTCGGCCTCGTCGGCGCGGTCGTGGACCTGAGCGTCTACAGCCTGGCCCTGCACCTCGGCGGAGGGACGACGGCCTCCCGGGCGCTCAGCTTCATCGCCGGCACCACGACGGCCTACGTCCTCAACCGCCGGTGGGCGTTCCAGGTGGAGGGTGGCGCGCGGCGGGCGACCGGCTTCGCGCTGCTCTACGGGACGACGTTCTTCGTGATCCTCGGCGTCAACGCCCTCGCCCTGGCCGTGCTGCCCGAGAGCAGCTGGCGGGTGACGCTGGCGTGGGCGGTGTCCCAGGGCTTCGGCACCGCCGTGAACTTCGTGATGCTGCGGCTCGTCGTCTTCCGATCGTGAGGGAGCGCGGGACGTGGTTCCGCGCCGCCGTCCTGGCGGTCCTCCTGGGGATCGGCGTGGTGCTCGTCGCGACGGTGGACCTGCCCGCCGTCGACTCGGCCCGGGACTGGCTCGACCGCAGTGGGCCGGCCGGGCCGGTACTGCTCTCCGTCGGGATCGGGGTCGCCCTGCTCGGGCCGGTCCCCCGCACCGCCCTGTCGGTGCTGGCCGGACTCGTCGCCGGCTTCTGGGGCGGCCTGGTGGTCTCGCTGGCCGGCGGGCTGCTCGGCGGGATCGGTGCGTTCGCCCTGGGGAGGGCGCTGGGACGTCCGGCGGTCGCCGCGCTGGCCGGGCCGCGGATCGCGGCGGCCGACCGGGTCCTGGATGCCCGCGGCTTCGGTGCCGTGCTCGCCCTGCGGCTCTTCCCGGCCGCGCCGTTCGCGGTGGTCAGCTACGGCGCGGGGCTGTCCGCCGTCCGTCCGGGCCCGTACCTGGCCGCGACGGCGCTGGGGCTGGTGCCCAGCACCGTGCTGCAGGTGGGGGCCGGGGCGTCGGTGGAGCACCTCGACCGCTGGGCCGAGCTGCTGACCACACCGGCGGCGACAGCGGTCGCGGTCGTCGTCCTGCTGGCGGCCGGTGGGCTGGCGCTGGCGTGGCGCCGGCGCCGCTGACCGGTCAGCTCCCGACGGTCTCCCGGCACCCGGTCGCCAGGGACCGCTCCGCAGCGGCGAGGACGGCGACGACGTCGCGCCCGAAGTGGACGTCGAGCGGGTGGTCCGCGCCGGTCAGCGCGGCGGCTCGCAGCTCGTCGACGGCGACCCCGAAGGCCTCGACCCCGGTCCCCCGCTCGGGCAGCAGCACCAGCCGGCCCGCGTCGCCGTGCACGAAGAACTCCACGCCGGCCGACAACTCCGCCACGGTGTGCGAGACGGTGACCGTGCTGGCGACCCCGCCGCCGTGGTGGAGCACCAGGTGCACGGTGTCCTTGAGGCCCGCGCCCGCCTGCACGGCCACCACCGGTCCGAGCGCGGGCACGAGCAGGGAGAGGGGGTGGGGCCCGACGTCCCACAGCGCTCCGTGCTCCTGCCGCCAGGGCGAGGCGGCCAGGACCGAGGGCGAGGCCGAGCCCAGCCAGCTGCCCGCGCCGCCCGCGAGGCGCATGCGGGCGGCCTGGGTCAGCCAGGTCGCCGTCCCGTCGGTGAAGCGGAAGACGAAGAAGACGACCGAGGCGACCCCGGCCTGGCGCACCACCGCGGCCAGCCGGTCGGCGACGGGGAGGCTCAACCCGGTCGGCTTCTCCAGGAGCAGGTGCTTGCCCGCAGCGGCAGCGCGCTCGGCGAGCGGCGCCTGCACGTCGGGCGGCAGCGCGATCGAGACCGCGTCGACGTCGTCGAGCACCGCGTCGAGGTCGTCGGTGCCCGGCACCTCGAACTCGGCGCCGACCTCGGCGGCCTTGCGACGGTCCCGCCCCCAGACGGCGACCAGCTCGGCGTCGGGGTGTGCGGCCAGCGCGGTGGCGTGCACGCTGCGAGCCCAGGGACCGGTGCCGAGGACGGCGAAACGCACGGTCAGACCGCCCCGAACTGGCGATCCCCGGCGTCGCCGAGCCCCGGCACGATGTAGGCGTGCTCGTTGAGCCCCTCGTCGACGCTGGTGGTGAACACCCGCAGCGGCAGCCCGCTCTCCTCGAGCCGGCGGATGCCCTCGGGGGCGGCCAGCACGCACAGCACCGTGATCTCGGTGGCGCCGCGCTCGGTGAGCAGGCCGCAGCAGTGCACCAGCGAGCCGCCGGTGGCCAGCATCGGGTCGAGCACGAACACGTGCCGGTCGACCAGCGTCTCCGGCAGCGAGGCCATGTACGCCTCGGGCTGGAAGGTCGTCTCGTTGCGGGCCAGGCCGACGAAGCCCATCTGCGACTCGGGCAGCATCCGGTGCGCCTCGTCGGCCATGCCGAGACCCGCACGCAGGACCGGCACGATCAGCGGCGGCGCGGCGATCCGGTAGCCGGTCGTCTCCGTGACAGGGGTCCGGATCGGCTCCTCGGCGACGGCGAGGTCGCGGGTGGCCTCGTAGACCAGGATCTGCGTGAGGTCCTGCAGCGCCGCCCGGAAAGCCGCGTTGTCGGTGCGCTCGTCCCGCATGCGGGAGAGGCGGGCGCGGGCGAGCGGGTGGTCGACGACGGTCAGCTGCACGGCCGCCACCGTAGCGGCCCGGTCCGCCGCGTGATCCCGGCCGCAGGACGGCCCTGCGGCCTGACCCGGTCGGGTGGGCGCGGTCCGGTCGCACCGCCCGCGCAGGGGATGATGACCGCATGACGCACGTGCTCGACCCGGACGCCCTGACGGCGGACACCCCGCCGCGGCGCGAACCGCCGTCGCCGTACGCGGACGTGACCCGTTCCGAGTCGGCCTTCCGCGCCTTCCTGCACGGCCTCCCCGGGGTCGACCAGGTCGGCGCCTCGTCCCGCGTCGCGATGCTCGGCACGCGGTCGATCAAGACGACGTCGAAGGCGTGGGCGATCGACACGGCCATCTCGATGGTCGACCTGACCACGCTCGAGGGCGCCGACACCCCCGGCAAGGTGCGGTCGCTGGCCGCCAAGGCCCGCCGTCCCGACCCCAGCGACCCCGGCTGCCCGCCGGTCGCGGCGGTCTGCGTGTACGGCGACCTCGCCGGCATCGCGAAGGAGGCCCTGACCGGCACCGGCATCAACGTCGCCGCCGTCGCCACCGCGTTCCCGAGCGGCCGGGCGAGCCTGGCCGTCAAGCTGGCCGACGTCCGCGAGGCCGTCGCCAACGGCGCCGACGAGATCGACATGGTCATCGACCGCGGCGCGTTCCTCTCCGGCCGCTACCTCGACGTCTACGACGAGATCGTCGCGGTCAAGGAGGCCTGCGGGGACGCGCACCTCAAGGTCATCCTCGAGACCGGCGAACTGGTCACCCTCGACGCCGTCCGCCGCGCCTCCTGGCTGGCGATGCTGGCCGGCGGCGACTTCATCAAGACCTCCACCGGCAAGGTCTCCCCCGCCGCCACGCTGCCCGTCTGCCTGGTGATGCTCGAGGCGGTCCGCGACTTCCGCGCCGCCACCGGCCGCCAGGTGGGCGTGAAGCCCGCCGGCGGCATCCGGACGACGAAGGACGCGATCAAGCACCTCGTGCTGGTCAACGAGACCGCCGGCCCGGACTGGCTGACCCCCGACTGGTTCCGGCTCGGCGCCTCCAGCCTGCTCAACGACCTGCTCCTGCAGCGCCAGAAGCTCCGCACCGGCCACTACTCCGGCCCCGACCACGTCTCGGTGGACTGACGATGACCCTCACTCCGCCCAGCCCGGCCCAGCCCGCCGCTGTCTTCGAATACGCCCCCGCCCCCGAGTCGCGGTCCATCGTCGACATCGCGCCCAGCTACGGCCTGTTCATCGACGGCGAGTTCGTCGACGGGTCCGGCGAGGCCATGAAGACGGTCAACCCGGCGACCGAGGAGGTCCTCAGCGAGGTCGCGGTCGGGACCGACGCCGACGTCGACCGCGCCGTGAAGGCCGCCCGCCGCGCGTTCACCCGCGTCTGGGGCCCGATGCGCCCGGCCGACCGCGGCAAGTACCTGTTCCGCATCGCCCGGCTGCTGCAGGAGCGCGCGCGGGAGTTCGCCGTCCTGGAGTCGCTGGACAACGGCAAGCCGATCCGGGAGTCCCGCGACGTCGACGTCCCGCTGGCCGCGGCGCACTTCTTCTACCACGCGGGCTGGGCCGACAAGCTGGAGCATGCGGGCCTCGGTCCGGCCCCCCGGCCCCTCGGCGTGGCCGGCCAGGTCATCCCGTGGAACTTCCCGCTGCTGATGCTGGCGTGGAAGGTCGCGCCGGCGCTCGCCACCGGCAACACCGTCGTCCTCAAGCCGGCCGAGACGACCCCCCTGACGGCGCTGCTGTTCGCCGAGGTCTGCCGGCAGGCCGACCTCCCGCCGGGCGTGGTGAACATCGTGACCGGCGCCGGCGACACCGGGCGCGCGGTCGTCGAGCACGACGACGTCGACAAGGTGGCCTTCACCGGCTCCACCGAGGTCGGCCGGTCCATCGCCCGCGCGGTGGCCGGCACCCGGAAGAAGCTGACCCTGGAGCTGGGCGGCAAGGCCGCGAACATCGTCTTCGACGACGCCCCGATCGACCAGGCCGTCGAGGGGATCGTGCAGGGCATCTTCTTCAACCAGGGCCACGTCTGCTGCGCGGGTTCCCGGCTGCTGGTGCAGGAGAACGTCCACGACGAGGTGATCGCGGCCCTGCAGCGCCGGTTGGGCACGCTGCGCGTCGGCGACCCGCTGGACAAGAACACCGACCTCGGCGCGATCAACTCCGCCGAGCAGTTGGCCCGCATCCGCGAGCTCTCCGACATCGGCGAGGCCGAGGGCGCGACCCGGTGGCAGCCGTCGTGCGAGCTGCCCGACCGCGGCTTCTGGTTCCCGCCGACGGTCTTCACCGGCGTCTCCGCCGCCCACCGCATCGCCCGCGACGAGGTCTTCGGCCCGGTGCTGTCGGTGCTCACCTTCCGCACCCCGGACGAGGCGATCGCCAAGGCGAACAACTCCACGTACGGGCTGTCGGCCGGCATCTGGTCGGAGAAGGGTTCCCGGATCCTGGCCATCGCCGACAAGCTGCGCGCCGGCGTGGTGTGGGCCAACACCTTCAACCAGTTCGACCCGACGTCGCCGTTCGGCGGCTACAAGCAGTCCGGCTACGGCCGTGAGGGCGGCCGGCACGGGCTGGCGGCGTACCTGAGGAGCGAGGACCAGTGATCGGCAACGAGCGGCTCGCGGTCCGCAAGACCTACAAGCTGTACCTGGGCGGGGCGTTCCCCCGCTCGGAGTCCGGGCGCACCTACGAGGTGACCGACAGCAAGGGCGCCTTCCTCGCCAACGCCGCGTGGGCCTCCCGCAAGGACGCCCGGGACGCCGTCGTCGCCGCCCGTGGCGCGTTCGCGAAGTGGTCGGGCGCCACCGCCTACAACCGCGGCCAGGTGCTCTACCGGGTCGCCGAGGTGATGGAGGGCCGGCACGTCCAGTTCTGCGAGGAGGTCGCCGCCGGCGAGGGCCTGTCGCAGTCGAAGGCCCGGGCCGCCGTCGACGCCGCCATCGACCGCTGGGTCTGGTACGCGGGGTGGACCGACAAGCTGGCCGCCGTCCTCGGCAGCGCCAACCCGGTCGCCGGTCCGTACTTCGACTTCTCGCTGCCGGAGCCGACGGGCGTCGTCGCGGTGCTCGCGCCGCAGCGCTCGTCGCTGCTCGGCCTGGTGAGCGTGCTGGCGCCGGTGCTCGCGAGCGGCAACACCGCCGTCGTCGTCACCTCCAAGGAGCGGCCGCTGCCGGCGGTGACCCTGGGCGAGGTGCTGGCCACGAGCGACGTCCCCGGCGGCGTGGTCAACCTGCTCACCGGCGACGCCGGCGAGCTCGGGCCGTGGCTGGCCGAGCACGACGACGTCGACGCCATCGACCTGACCGGCGCCCCGCCGGCGCGGGCCATGGAGTTCGAGCGCGAGGCCGCCGGCAGCATCAAGCGGGTCCTCCGCCCGCCGGCCACCGAGCCCGACTGGTCCGCCGACCCCGGTCTCACCCGGATGCGGGCGTTCCTCGAGACCAAGACGGTGTGGCACCCGAAGGGGTTCTAGAACCGGGCAGCGGGCTCCCAGGCGCACCGGGCAGGATGGGCGCGTGGCCAGGCCAAGCATCGTGCCCATCGCGCTCACCCTCGACGACCGGACGGGCTACACCCTCTGGGCTCCTCCGTGGGAGGAGGACGGCGAGGAGTGGCAGGCGTTCCTCGGCACCACGGAGGGCGACACGGCCCGCGTGCACCTCTTCCCCACCCCCGCCGCCCTCGCCTCGTTCTGCCGCACCGCCACCGACCACGACCTGGCCGACCACCCGGTCTGGCCGGTCGTCACCGGGCTCGGCCCGGCCGACCTGACGCCGGACGACGACCACCGCTACGACCTCGACGGCGTGTACGACATCGCCGCGGAGAACCCGGACCGCTGGGCCGTCGAGGAGCTCGCCGCGACGATCGACATCGTCAGCCGGCTGGCCGAGTGCCTGGACACCGCGGACGAGGACGACGACCTCGACGACGACCTGGCCGCCGACGACGAGGACGACGACCGCGGTGTCGACCCGGACGTGGAGCTCGAGACCCGCTCGTCCGGCGCCGACGCCGACCGCGGTGGCGAGTTCGAGGCGCTGGCCGAGCTGGTCGCCCGCCCCGAGGTCGGCTCCCTGGGACTCGGCGTCGACGCGTTCGCCGGCCGGGCCGGTGAGGACGCCTGGGTCGGCATGGGTTCGGCCCTGGACGAGCTGTGGGAGGACGTCGTCGAGGAGCTGTCGGCCCACCTCGACTGGACCGGCGCGGGCACCGTCCGCATCGAGGACTACCCCTCGGCCGCCGAGTCGGTCGAGGAGGACGACCTGATCGACGACGGGGACGACGAACCGGAGGACGAGGACGCCGACGAGGCCCCGGCCGCGGTCGCCGCCGTCCCCGCCACCACCCCCGGCACCAGCACCATCCGCGGCGGCACGCGCGTGGCGGCCGGCCCCGCCGCGGTGGCCGCGGCGGCGGAGTTCTGGGAGGCCGTCGGCATCCTCCCGGTGGAGCTCGTCGTGCCCGAGGGCGCGGGGCTCACCCTGCGCTGCTACGTCGAGGACGAGGCGCGCTTCCTCGGCCGCGACGGGGAGGTCTACCTGTTCCCCAGCCCCGCGGAGCTGTCCCGCTACTGCGCCGGCGACGAGGAGCACGACCTGACCGGGATCGCCTCCTGGCCCGAGGTCGCGGCCACCGACACGGAGCCGCTGCCGGCCGAGCAGGACCGCTACGACCTCACCGAGCTGGCCGAGGTCCTCGCCGAGGTCGCCGACGGCGCCGCCGGCCTGGTGACCCACGAGGCGCTGCTGCAGCCGGTGAAGGGCGTGCGCGACGTCGCCGAGTACGCCGGCCTCACCCGGGTCGCCGAGCTGCTCGCGCCGACGGCACCGCTGGGCCGCGCGGTGGCCCGGGCCGACCGCGAGCCCGCGGCGACGCTGCGCGCCGAGGACGCCGCCGCGCTGCGGACCGACTGGGACGAGGTCGTCCGCCAGGTCGGCGGAGCCCTGGTCTTCCGCGACTGAGCCGACCCGGCGCGGACGCCGGCCGGCCATCTCGGCCCGACCGCGGCCGATAGTGGAGCGTCTGCTCTACTATGGGCCGCAGTCGACGAGTGGTGGAGGACGACGGCCATGCCGCGACCACGCGTGCACGACCCGGACGCGATCCTCGCTGCGGCGGAGGAGCTGCTGGTCGAGCGCGGCCGCGGCCCGCTGACGGTCCGGGCCCTCACCGAGCGGTCCGGCGCCTCGAACGGCACCGTCTACCACGCGTTCGGCTCGCTGGAGACGGTCGTCGCGACCGCCTGGCTGCGCCGCGCACGGCAGTTCCTGACCCTCCAGCGCGACGCCGTGGAGCAGGCGATGGCCGCCGGTGGGCCCCGGCGCGCGGTGCAGGCCGCGGCCGACGCGCCGGCCCGGCTGGCGGAGGCCGACCTGCCCGCGGCCCGGTTGCTGGTCTCCCTGCAGCGCGACGACGTGCTCGGCGACGCCGTCGCCCCCGCCGTCGCCGTGGACCTGCGTGCCCTCGATGCCGCCCTCGCCGGCACGCTCCGCGACCTCGCCCAGGCCCTGTGGGACCGCGGCGACGCCGCCGCGGTCGACGTCGTCACCCTCTGCGTGGTGCGCCTGCCGGCCGCCCTGCTGTTCGACGCGATCCGCGCCGGGCAGGTGCCCGCGCATCCCCGCGCCCAGCTCGCCGCCGCCGTCGGCGCCGTCCTCGACTGCGGCCCGACGCCCTGAACCCCGTCCCACCACCCGGAGGAGCCCCATGCCCACCCTCGAGCGTTCCGGCGACGTCTTCGTCCTCGACCTCGGCGACACCGAGAACCGTTTCTCCCCCGACTGGCTGGCCGCGGTCGGCGCGGCCCTCGACGAGGTGGAGAGCGCCGACGGCCCCCGCGCCCTCGTCACCACCGCCACCGGGAAGTTCTTCTCCAACGGCCTGGACCTGGACTGGCTGGGCGCCCACCCGGACCGGCACGAGGGCTACGTGGCCGACGTCCACGGGCTGTTCGCCCGCGTGCTGGCGCTCCCGCTGATCACCGTGGCCGCGCTCCAGGGCCACACCTTCGCCGCCGGCGCCATGCTCTCCCTCGCCCACGACTTCCGGGTGATGCGCGCCGACCGCGGCTTCTGGTGCCTGCCCGAGGCCGACATCGGCATCCCCTTCACCCGGGGCATGTCCGCGCTGATCCAGGCCCGGCTGGCCCCGCAGACAGCTCACGAGGCGATGACCACCGCCCGGCGCTACGGCGGCGAGGACGCGAGGGCCGCCGGGATCGTCGGCTCCGCGGTCGGCGAGGACGCCGTCCGCTCCACCGCGCAGGACCTCGCGGCCGGGCTGGTCGGCAAGGCCGGCCCCACGCTCGGCACCATCAAGACCCGCATGTACGCGCCGGTCCTCGACCTGCTCGCCGACCGGACCGATCCGCGCGGCTGAGGTCCCTCAGGCCCGAGCGGCGAGCGCCAGGTAGGGACGCCTGTCCCCCTCCTGCGCCCGCTGCAGGCGGTCGACCTCGGCGAGGCCCGTCCGCGCCAGCCGGCGGGCCACCTCCTCCACTGGCCACCGGTACGCCGTCAGCACCTTGTGCTCGAACGGCTCGACCGCGGCGCCCTCGAACATCCCGACCACGAGGACGCCGCCCGGCGTCAGGAGCCGCCGGACCGCGGCCAGGGCGTCGTCCAGCGCGTCGGGCTCGAGGTGGATGAGGGAGAACCAGGCCAGGACCCCGGCCACCGACGCGTCCGGCCGGTCGACGTCCAGCAGGGAGCCGACCTCGAAGCGGGGACCGGGGTGCGTGGCGCGGGCGTGCGCGACGAACTCCGGCACGAGGTCGATCCCGGCGACGTCGACGCCCCGGGAGTGCAGGAAGGCCGTCAGGTGCCCCGGGCCGCAACCCAGGTCGAGCACCGGTCCCGGCACCCCGCCGAGGTGCCCCTCCACGAACGCCAGGTCGCCCGGGTGCACGGCCCCCAGCGAGCCGAGCACCTCGATGTAGACGTCCGCGAGCCCTGAATAGGCACCGCGCACCTTGTCCGACGTCACGCCCGGAGCCTAGGGAACGCCGAACGGCCGGCCCCCGAGGGGACCGGCCGTTCGCGGCCCCGTCCAGAGGCTCGCGCTGAGCCTGCGAGGCGTGAGGGGGACGGGGTCCTTCACCTACTCCGCGACGTGCGAGCCGGGGCGGCGGCCCTGGCCGCGGTAGGAGCTCGACCGGCGCTCGCCGCCGTACGGGCGGTCACCCGAGGGGCGCTCGCCGTAGGGGCGCTCGGAGCGCTGGCCGTAGGGCCGCTCCGACCGCTCGCCCGACGACCGCTCGCCGTAGGGACGACGGGGACGGTCACCGTCGCGACGGGGACGGTCGCCGTCCCGGCGCGGACGACGGCCACCGGGGCCACCGTGCCCGCCGGCGGGCCGGCGGGACTCGCGGACCGGACGCTCGACGGGCTCGACGTGCACGCCCGTGGCGACCAGCTCGGCGATCGGCTCGTCACCGGGGCGGACCCGGCTGACGACCGGGTCGACCTTGGCCGACCGGAAGCGACGCTTGGACTGGCCGACCTGGTCGGGCAGCAGCAGCGAGACCACGACGCCCGCGGCACCGGCGCGCGCGGTGCGGCCGGAGCGGTGCAGGTAGGTCTTGTGGTCGGCCGGCGGGTCGTAGTGGATGACCAGCGAGACGTCGTCGACGTGGATGCCGCGGGCGGCGACGTCGGTGGCGACCAGCACCGGGCTGCGGGCATCGGTGAACGCCTCCAGCGCGCGGCGGCGGGCCGACTGCGGCAGACCACCGTGGATGGCCTCGGCCTTGATGCCGACGGCCTGGAGGTTCTCCGCCAGCCGGTCGGCGCCGAGCTGGGTGCGGACGAACACGATCGTCCGGCCCGGACGGGCGGCCAGCTCCTGGGTCACCGGCACCTTGTCGCGGAACGCGACGCTGTAGGCCAGGTGCTCGGCCGGCGGCGCGTCGTCGCCGGCCCGCTGGACCTCGTGCCGGGCCGGGTCCTTGAGGTAGCGGCGGATCAGCGAGTCGACCTCGCCGTCCAGCGTCGCCGAGAACAGCAGCCGCTGGGCGTCGGGGCGGGTCTGGTCGAGCAGCTCCTTGACCACCGGCAGGAAGCCGAGGTCGGACATGAAGTCGGCCTCGTCGACGATGGAGACCTCGATCTCCTCGAGGGTCACCTCGCCCTGGCTGATCAGGTCCTGCAGGCGGCCCGGGGTCGCGATGACGACGTCGACTCCGCGGCGCATCTGCTGGATCTGCCGGTACATCGACGCACCGCCGTAGACCGCGGCGATCTGCACGCCGACGGCCTGGCCCAGCGGGGCGAGGTTGTCGTGCACCTGCTGGGCGAGCTCGCGGGTCGGCACGAGCACCAGCCCGCGCGGCGACCGGCGGCCCTGGCCGGGCTGCGCACCGAGACGGGCCAGCATGGGCAGGCCGAAGGCCAGCGTCTTGCCGGAGCCGGTGGCGGCCTTGCCGAGCACGTCGCGGCCGGCGAGGGCGTCCGGCAGGGCGGAGGCCTGGATGGCGAACGGGTGGCGGATGCCGCGCCGCTCCAGCGCGGTCACCAGCTGCTGGGGAAGGCCCAGCTGGCCGAAGGTCGGGCCGGTCGGCTCCGCCTCGGCCTCGGGGGTGGTCTCGAGGACGGCCTCGGGAGCGGGGGTGGTGTCAGGGGTGTTCTGGACGTCGACAGAGTCGAACGAGGACAAGCGGGGACTCCGATACAGCTCGGGCGCGTCCCGTGGTGATTGCGCGGACACCGGACCGGCGTCCTCACTGGCGATCGCTCGCGTCGCAGGGGACGACCGGATCTGCACGGATGCGCTCATGCCCGGACGGACCGTCCGGGAGGATGACCGGCTCCTGCCGGTGCACCCAGGTTAGCAGCGGGAACGGCCCGTCTGTTCCCCCGGCCGGGGGTGGCCGTGGTCACCGCCGCAGGTCAGGGAGCCAGTTCCGCGTACCCGGGCCGGACGACGTCGGTCAGCAGCCGGGCCCGCTCGGCCTCGTCGAGGAACGCCGCGGCCAGCGCGCGCTCCGTCACCGTCTGCACGTCCGACCACCCCCACCCGAAGGCGGCGGCGACGTCGGCCAGCTCGCTGGTCACGCTCACGCCGCTCATCAGCCGGTTGTCGGTGTTGACCGTGACGGCGAAGCCCGCGCGGTGCAGCCGGTCCACCGGGTGGTCGGCGAGCGAGGGGTACGCGCCGGTCTGCACGTTGGACGACGGCGCGATCTCCAGCGGGACCTGCTCGTCGCGCACCCGCCGTGCCAGGGGCCCGAGGGTGCCGTCGGCGGCGACCTCGTCGGCGATCCGCACCCCGTGCCCGAGCCGCTCGGCGCGGGCACCGTCGAGGGCAGCGCGGATGCTGTCGACGCCGGCCGCCTCGCCCGCGTGGATGGTGCGGTGCGCCCCGGCGCGGTCGAGCAGGGCGATCGCCGAGGGGAGCCGGTCGGGCGGGAAGCCGATCTCGGGGCCGGCCAGGTCGAAGCCGACCACCCCGGCGTCGCGGTAGCGGACGACGAGGCCGGCCACCTCGTCCCACCGGTCGGCCTGGCGCATGGCGCACAGCAGCGCCCCGACCCGGATCGGCGTCCCGGCCGCGGCGGCCTCGGCGCTGCCTGCGGCGAAGCCGTCGAGGATCGCCTCCACGACCTCCTCGATCGGCGTGCCCTCCGCGGTCCCGAGCTCCGGCGCCATGCGCACCTCGGCGTAGACGACACCGTCGGCGGCGAGATCCAGCGCGCACTCGCGGGCGACCCGCTGCACCGCCTCGGGCCGCTGCATCACCCCGACGGTGTGGGCGAACGTCTCCAGGTAGCGCACCAGCGAGCCCGAGTCGGCGGCCTCGCGGAACCAGGTGCCCAGCGTCTCGGCGTCGCCGGCGGGCAGGTCGCGGTAGCCGGTCTCGTCGGCGAGCTCGAGCACCGTCTGGGGCCGCAGCCCGCCGTCCAGGTGGTCGTGCAGCAGCACCTTGGGCGCGCGGCGCAGCTGCTCGGCGGAGAGCGCGGCCATCAGTCGGTCCCCCGGTCCTGCCAGCGGAAGGTCAGGACGCACAGGACCAGCCCGGCGACGCACCACAACCCCAGCACGATCGCGACGCGGCCCAGCTCCCAGGAGCCGGCCGGCTCGTCGGCGGCGAGGGCGTCGGGCAGGTAGACCGAGCGGAAGCCCTGCGCCATCCACTTCAGCGGGAAGACCGACGCGACCGTCTGCATCCAGGTCGGGATCTGGCTGAACTGGAAGAAGACCCCGGAGATGAACTGCAGCACCAGCGCGATCGGCGTGATCATCGCCGAGGCCGAGCGGCCGGTGCGGGCGAGGCTGGAGACCGCGATGCCCAGCAGCGTGCACGCCGCCGCACCGAGCAGCGCGACCCAGGCGAAGGTCAGCCAGTCGGTGCCGCTGGGCAGCCCCACGCCGTAGAAGACCCGGCCGACCAGCAGCAGGATCACCAGGATGGCGACCGTCGTCGCCAGGACCTGCACGACCTTGCCGACGAAGTAGGCGCTGCGCGGCATCGGCGTGCCCGCGAGGTGCTTCAGCGTCCCGTCGGAGCGTTCGGTGGCGATGCTGATCGCCATGTTCTGCAGGCTGACGCCGAGGATGCCCGCCGCGAGGATCCCGGGCAGGAAGTACTGGGTGAACGGGATCCCGAGACCGATGTCGTAGTCCAGGACCGCCCCGAAGACGACGAGCAGGATCACCGGCAGGGCGAGGCTGAACACCACCGACTCGCGCTGGCGGAAGAACTCCTTGAGCTCGACGCCGGCACGGGTCCGGTAGACCGCGCCCAGCGGGGGGAGGCTCGGCTGCTGCTGCACGGCGGTCACGCGGTGCGCTCCTCGGGGGTCGGCTGGCCGATCATCCGCAGGTACACGTCCTCGAGGGTGGGCCGGGCGACGGCCAGGTCGGGCACCTCGCCGCCGAAGCGGGCGGCCAGCTCCGCGACCAGCGCGGTCGGCGCGTGGGTGTCGTGGGTGCGCCGGACGCCGTCCTCGGTCCAGCTGACCACGGCCGGCGCGCTCCCCCGGCCGCCGAGCGCGGAGGGGACGGCGACCTCGACCAGCCGGCCGCGGGCGATGACCCCCACCCGGTCGGCCAGCGCCTCGGCCTCGTCCAGGTAGTGGGTGGTCAGCAGCATGGTCGTGCCCAGGTCGCGCAGCGAGCGGATGAGCGACCAGAACTGGCGCCGCGCCTCCGGGTCGAAGCCGGTGGTCGGCTCGTCGAGGAAGAGCAGGGTGGGCCGCCCGACGATGCCCAGCGCGACGTCCAGACGGCGCCGCTGACCACCGGACAGCGCCCGGCCGCGGACGCCGGCCTTCTCGGTCAGCCCGACGAGCTCGAGCACCTCGTCCGGGTCGCGCGGGTCCGAGTAGTACGACGCCTGCGAGCGCACCAGCTCCCGGCAGGTCAGCTGGCTGTCCCCGGCGCCGGACTGCAGCACGATGCCCAGCTGCGCCTTCCAGCGCCGGCCACCGGTGGCGGGGTCCTGACCGAGGACCCGCACCTCACCGGCGTCGCGCCGCCGGAAGCCCTCGCAGATCTCCACCGTCGTCGTCTTGCCGGCGCCGTTCGGGCCGAGCAGCGCGAAGATCTCGCCACGGTGGATGTCGAGGTCCAGGCCGTCCACCGCGGTGGACGAGCCGTAGCGGCGCACCAGCCCGCGGACGGAGATGGCGGCCTCGGGGTCCAGCGGGAGGTCGGGACGGGGCGCGGCGCTCGCCGTCGGTACCGCGGTCGGACTGCTCACGAGAGGACAGTCTCCCCCTGGTCCCCGGTCACCCGGTGATGCGGTCCAGGACCAGCGGCAGCGGACGGTCGTCGGTGTCGACGCCGATCGCTCCCTCGAGCGCCTCCAGCGCGCGCGGGATCCGGGCGGCGTCGTCGGTCTGCAGCTCCAGCAGCGGCTGGCCGGCGGTCACCGTCTCCCCCACCGTCGCCGTCCAGGTCACGCCCGCGGCGGCCGACACCGGGTCCTCCTTGCGCGCCCGGCCGGCGCCCAGCCGCCACGCGGCGACGCCGAGGGCGTAGGCGTCCAGGCGGGTGAGGGTGCCGGTGGCCGGCGCGGTCACCACGTGCCGCTCGGCGGGCTGCGGCAACGGCGCGTCCGGGTCCCCGCCCTGGGCGGCGATCATCCGGCGCCACACGTCCATGGCGCGGCCGTCGCGCAGCGCGTCGGCCGGGTCCACCTCGTCCCGTCCGGCGCCGGCGAGCATCTCCCGAGCCAGGGCGAGGGTCAGCTCGACGACGTCGGCCGGCCCGCCCCCGGCGAGCACCTCGACCGACTCGGCCACCTCGACGGCGTTGCCCGCGGCGCGGCCCAGCGGGCGGTCCATCGCGGTCACCAGCGCCACGGTGCGCACCCCGGCGGCCTCCCCCAGCCCGACCATCGTGCGGGCCAGCTCGCGGGAGGCGTCGGGGTCCTTCATGAACGCGCCGGAGCCGGTCTTCACGTCCAGCACCAGCGCGTCGGCGCCCTCGGCGATCTTCTTGCTCATGATCGAGCTGGCGATCAGCGGGATCGACTCCACCGTGCCGGTGACGTCGCGCAGCGCGTACAGCTTCTTGTCCGCCGGGGCGAGGTCGTTGCCCGCCGCGCAGACGACGGCGCCGACGTCGCGCAGCTGCCGGAGGTAGGCCTCCTCGTGCACGTCGGCCCGCCAGCCGGGGATCGCCTCGAGCTTGTCCAGCGTGCCGCCGGTGTGCCCGAGCCCGCGGCCGGACAGCTGGGGCACCGCCACCCCGCAGGCCGCGACCAGCGGCGCGAGCGGCAGAGTGATCTTGTCGCCGACGCCGCCGGTGGAGTGCTTGTCGGCGGTCGGCCGGCCCAGCGAGGACAGGTCCTTGCGCTCGCCGGAGTCGATCATCGCCTGGGTCCAGGCGGCCAGCTCCGCGGGCGTCATGCCGCGGAAGAACACCGCCATCAGCAGCGCGCTGATCTGCTCGTCGGGCACCTGCCCGGCGGTGTAGGCACCGATGACCCAGCGGATCTGGTCCCCGGTGAGCTCGACGCCGTCCCGCTTGGCGCGGATGACGTCGATGGCGTCGAAGGCGCTCACGAGCCCTGTCCCCGCGCCTCGGCCGCGAGCAGGTCGTCCGGCCCGAAGGCATCGGGCAGCACCTCGCGCATCGGCACGATGCCCAGCGAGACGGTCTCGATGAGCATGTCGGCGCCGCCGTGCTCCCACAGCAGCTGCCGGCAGCGCCCGCACGGCATGAGGGGCTGCCCGTCCCCGCCGACGCAGGCCACGGCGACCAGCCGGCCGCCGCCGGTGCGGGCGAGGTCGCTGACCATCCCGCACTCGGCGCACAGCCCCAGGCCGTACGAGGCGTTCTCCACGTTGCAGCCGGTGACCACGCGGCCGTCCTGCACCAGGCCCGCGACCCCCACCGGGAAACGCGAGTACGGGGCGTAGGCGTGGGTCATCGCCTCGCGCGCCGCGCTGCGCAGCGCGTCCCAGTCGATCTCCACTAGTGCTCCCCTCGGCGGTAGACCAGTCCGTCGGCCTTGGGCATGCGTAGTCGCTGGGAGGCCAGCGAGAGCACCAGCAGCGTGATCAGGTGCGGGGTGAACGAGACCAGGCCGGGCGCGAGCTCGTCGATGGTCAGGAAGCCCCACAGCGCCGCCGCGGCGACGACGAGCGCCGCGCCCGCCTGCCAGTACCGAGCCCGCCGCAGCTGCACGACCGCGACGACCGCGAGGCCGATCGCGACCAGCAGGAACAGCGCGACGACGGCGCTGCGGCTGCGCAGCTGCAGGGCGTCGGCGAAGCCGAACAGGCCGGCGCCGGCCGCCAGGCCGCCGGGCCGCCAGTTGCCGAAGATCAGCGCCGCCAGGCCGATGAAGCCACGGCCACCGGTCTGGCCCTCGCGGTAGATCCCGGCGATGAAGACCAGGAACACACCGCCGAGGCCGGCCAGCGCGCCGGAGATGATCACCGCGATGTACTTCAGCCGGTAGACCGGCACCCCGAGGGAGTCCGCCGCGGCCGGGTTCTCGCCGCAGGAGCGCAGCCGCAGACCGAACGCCGTCCGCCACAGGACGACGTAGGAGATCGGCACGAGCAGCACCGCCAGCAGCGTGAGCAGGCCGATGCCGCTGGTGAGTCCGCGCAGCAGGCCGGCCACGTCGCTGACCAGGAACCAGTGCTTGCCCTCCACGTCGCCCAGCCAGTCCGGGCCGGACGACAGCCCGGGCACCGAGAACGTGGGCGGGCCGCCGTCCAGCGACGGCGACTGGGTCGGGCCGCCGCCGGTGTCCTCGGTGTAGATCAGCTCGGAGAGGAAGCGAGCGACGCCGTCGGCCAGCAGGTTGATCGCGACGCCGGAGACCACGTGGTCGACGCCGAAGGTCACGGTGGCCACGGCGTGCAGCAGGCCGCCGAGGGCACCGAACAGCACGCCGCCGATCAGGGCGCCGCCCCAGCCCCAGTGCCAGCCGCCGTAGCCGGCTCCCCAGGTGCCGAGGATCATCATCCCCTCGAGGCCGATGTTCACCACGCCCGCGCGCTCGGAGAACAGGCCGCCCAGGGCGGCGAGCCCGATCGGCACGGCGAGCAGCAGCGCGGCGCCGATCGTCGACGACGAGGTGAGCGCCTCCTCCCCGGAGACGACCCGGACGATCGAGAAGAGCACCACCAGGGCGACCGCCGCCCACAGGAAGCGCCGCTGGCGGCCACCGCCGGTCAGCAGGTCGGTCAGCGGGCCACGGCTGAGCCGCGTCCCCTCCGGTGCCGTCGTCGCGCTCACGGGCGGACCCCCTCGGGCTGACCGGGCACGCCGGTGTAGGTGCGCTGTCCACCGTCGGGGCCGCCCGGGAGGTCCGGTCCGCCACCCCCGCCGCCGTCCCCGGCGTCCGGCGGCGCGCCCGTGGCGGCGGCACCGGCGCGCTCGGCGGAGCGGCGGGCCAGCCGGCGGGCGATCTCATTGCCGACGACGACGGCGAGCACGATGGTCCCCTGGATGATCGTGACCACCGAGGCGGGGATGTCCTCGAACTGCAGCAGCGGCGCGGCCCGGTCCAGGACGCCGAACAGCAGGGCGGCCAGCGCGATGCCGATCGGCGAGTTCCGGCCGAGCAGCGCCACCGCGATGCCCAGGAAGCCCAGCCCGGCGGTGAACTCGGTGCCGTACTCGTAGTCCGAGCCGAGGAGGTCGGGCAGGCCGATCAGGCCGGCGACCGCGCCCGAGATCAGCATGGTGGTGATCACCATGCGGCGGGTGTCGACGCCGCTGGCGGTCGCCGCCGAGGGCGACAGGCCGGTCGCGCGCAGGTCGAAGCCGAACCGGGTCCGCGACAGCAGCACCGAGATCGCGATCCCCACGACCACGGCCACGACGAGGAACCCGAACAGCTCGCTGCGCGGCTCCTCCAGCCCCAGCCCGGTGAGGACGCCGGTGAGGTCGGGGAAGCGGCCCGACTCGGGGATCTCGGCCGTGGTGACGATGCCCGCGCCCTCGGGGCTGCCCTTGAGCGGCCCGGTGAGCAGGTAGCCGGCCAGCCCGAGCGCGACGAAGTTCAGCATGATCGAGCTGATGACCTCGCTGACGCCGCGGGTCACCTTGAGCACCGCGACGATGCCGGCCCAGAAGGCACCGACGAGCATCGCCACGACGATGATGAACAGCACGTGGACCGGCGCCGGCAGGTTGACCGCCGCGCCGACCGCGGCGGACAGGATCGTCGCCAGCCGGTACTGGCCCTCGACGCCGATGTTGAACAGGCCCATCCGGAACGCGACCGAGACCGCCAGACCGGCCAGGAACAGCGGCACGGCCCGGTTGAGGATCACGACGATCGACTGCACCTGCGCGGCCGGGGTGTCCCCGAGGTTCGTGATGACCTCGAGCGCCGCGAACGGGTTCTCGCCGATCGCGGCGATGACCAGGCCCGAGATGACCAGGGCCACCACCAGCGCCAGCGCCGGCCCGAGCAGGGCCAGCCCGATACGTCGCGCTCTCCCCACTCCGCCGGGTCCTGCGGGGCTCATGCCGCACCCGCCGCGGTCCGCGCACCGGTCATGTAGCCACCGAGTTCCTCGGGCGTCACGGCGCCCGGGTCGACCGTCGCGACCAGCCGGCCGCGCAGCATCACGTGCAGGGTGTCCGACAGCCCGATGAGCTCGTCGAGGTCGGCGGAGACCAGCACGATCCCCAGCCCCTCGGCGCGGGCGTCCTTGAGCAGCTCCCAGATGACCGCCTGCGCGCCGACGTCGACGCCGCGGGTCGGGTGGGCGGCCAGCAGCAGCCGCGGCGAGGCGCTCATCTCGCGGCCCACGATCAGCTTCTGCTGGTTGCCGCCGGACAGCGCGACGGCGAGCGTGTCCGGCCCGGGGGCGCGGACGTCGTACTCGCTCATGATCCGCTGCGTGTCGGCGCGGGCGCCCCGGCGGTCGATGAACGGCCCCTTCACCGCCGGCGGGCGGGTCTGGTGGCCGAGGATGCGGTTCTCCCACAGCGGGGCCTCGAGCAGCATGCCCTGGCGGTGCCGGTCCTCCGGGATGAGGCCGATGCCGGCCTCCCGGCGGGCGCGGGTGCTCCAGGCGCTGATGTCGTCGTCGCCGAGGGTGAGCGTGCCGGACGACAGCGGGCGCAGACCCATGATCGCGTCGACCAGCTCGGCCTGGCCGTTGCCCTCGACACCGGCGATGCCGACGACCTCGCCCTCGCGGACGGTCAGGTGCACGTCGTCGACCAGGGCGCGACCGTCGGCGTTGCGCACGGTCGCGCCCTCCATGCGCAGCACCACGGTGGACCGGACGGTGGACTCCCGGGTGGCCGGGGTGGGGAGCTGGGTACCGACCATCAGCTCGGCGAGCTGCTTGACCGTCGTGGTCTTCGGGTCTGCCGTACCGACGGTGGTGCCGCGGCGGATGACGGTGATCGAGTCGGCGACCCGCCGGACCTCGTCGAGCTTGTGCGAGATGAAGATGACCGTCAGGCCCTCGCGCTTGAGCTCGGCGAGGTTGCGGAAGAGCTCGTCGACCTCCTGCGGCACCAGGACCGCGGTGGGCTCGTCGAGGATCAGCGTGCGGGCGCCCCGGTAGAGCACCTTCGCGATCTCGACCCGCTGCCGGTCGCCGACGCCGAGCTCCTCGACCAGCGCGTCGGGCTCCAGGCCGAGGCTGTAGCGCGCGGAGATGCCGTTGATCCGGCGGCGCGCCTCGACCATGTCCAGCCGGCCGCCCCGGGTGGGCTCGCTGCCGAGGACGATGTTCTCCAGGACGGTGAAGTTGTCGGCCAGCATGAAGTGCTGGTGGACCATGCCGATGCCGGCGGCGATCGCATCGGCGGGGCTGCGGAACACCGTCTCGCGGCCGTCGACGACGATCGTCCCCTCGTCGGGGCGGTGCATGCCGTACAGCGTCTTCATCAGCGTCGACTTGCCGGCGCCGTTCTCGCCCACGATGGCGTGCACCTCGCCGCGGCGGACGCTCAGCTCGATGTCGCGGTTGGCCACCACGCCGGGGAAGCGCTTGGTGATCCCGCGCAGCTCCACGGCGAGCTCGCTGCCGGGATGCCCGCCGTCGCCGTCCGCGCCGCCCTGGAGCGGCCGGTCCGACGGCCCGCCTGCTGTGGCCATGGGACGTCTCCCTCGCTGCGGCCCCGCAGGTGTCGGGGCCGGTCGTTCCTGGTCGTCCGGCGTGGGGTCTGCCACGCCGTCGGCGACGGTCCGCCGGTGGCGGCACCGCCGCATGATGTCTCACCCGTGCCCGTCCGCGCCCCACGGGTGCCGCCCGGACACGGCGGCGGGCCCGGGGGTCGTGCTCCCCGGGCCCGCCGTCGGTGCTGTCCCTACCGTGCGAGCGTCAGCTCACGGGGTGGTCGGGACGGTGATCTCACCGCTGATGATGCGGTCGCGGTACTCGCCGATCTGGGTCAGGACGTCGTCGATCTGGCCGCCGCTCTCCGACAGGCCCACGCCCTCGCTCTCGAGGTCGTAGCGCACGTCCGTGCCGCCCTCGATGTCGCCGGCCACGAAGTCGTCCAGGAACGCCTTCACGCCGTTGTCGACCCGCTTGAGCATCGAGGTCATGATCACGGCCTTCTGCGCCGGGTCGTCGACCGTCTCGTACTGGTCGGAGTCGACGCCGATGGCCAGCTGCCCGGCGGCGACCGCCGCCTGGAACACGCCGGTGCCCGAGCCGCCCGCCGCGTGGTAGACGATGTCCGCGCCGCCGTCGTACATGCCCTGGGCCAGGATCTGGCCGCGCGCCGGGTCGTTGAAGCCGGAGAAGTCACCGGCCGGCGAGATGTACTGGCTGTTGATCGCGATGTCCGGGTTGACCGCGCGGGCCCCGGCCTCGAAGCCGGCCTGGAACTTCTGGATCAGCGGCGACTCGACGCCACCGACGAAGCCGATGGACTGGGTCTCGCTCTTCAGCGCGGCGGCGACGCCGGCGAGGAAGGAGCCCTGCTCCTCGGCGAACACGATGCCGGTCAGGTTGTCGATCCCGAGCTCGGTGACCTCGGAGTCGATGATCGCGAAGGTGGTGTCCGGGAAGTCCTCGGCCACCTCGCCGATCGAGTCGCCGTAGGCGAAGCCGACCGCGATGACCGGGTTGTAGCCCTGCTCGGCGAGGGTGGCCAGACCCTCGACGCGGTCGGAACCGCCGTCGTTCGGGCTGAACTCCTGCACCTCGCCGCCGTGCTCGTCGATCGCCGCCTGGACGCCCGCGTAGGCGGAGTCGTTGAACGAGCGGTCGCCGCGGCCGCCGGTGTCGTAGGCGAGGCCGATCTTCAGCTCGTCGCCACCGCCGCCACCGCCACCGCTGCCGCCACTGCTGCCGCCGTCGCCGCCGTCGTCGTCACTGGCACAACCGGCCAGCGCCAGTCCGCCGGCCAGCACGAGCGCCGTGGCTCGGACACCGGCCTTCCTGATCCGCGCTCCGCGCACGCCGTCTCTCCTCTTCCTGGGGGGCCGCTCCGGTGTCGCCGGACCGGCCCGGTGGACTGCCCGCCGCGCGGCGTCCACCCGGCGGTGAGCCGGGTCGGCCACGGACGGCGACTCAGGAAAGCTACTCGCGGGTACCCGGACCGTTTCCCGTCGTCCCCTGGATAGAGACGTATTCGTTGCCAACCGGCGCCCGCGGGGTGGGTTGCGTCACCCCACCGTTCCGGTCGGCGCAGGGGCTAGCGTCGGCGTCCGTGCGACGGGGGACGGGCCGGCGACCGGCCGGCGGAGCGTGCGCGGCGGCGCTGGCGGCGGTGCTGGTGCTGCTGGGCGCGGCCGGCCCCGCGCTCGCGGCGCCGGCCCGGCCCACCGCCGATCCCACGGCGCCGACGCCCACCGCGCCGTACCCGGGCGGCCCGCCGCAGGGCAGCGCCCCGGACGGCAGCACGGTCGGGGGCGAGGGCCTCGACACCCGCGGGCTCGTCGTCGGCGACGGGACACCGCCGCTGCCGGACGGGATCGCCGCGCAGGGCTGGCTGGTCGCCGACGCGCTCTCCGGCGAGATCCTGGCGGCGCGGGACCCGCACGGCCGCTACTACCCGGCCAGCACCCTCAAGACGCTGACCCTGCTGACGCTCGCGCCGCGGCTGGACCCCGCCCAGGTGGTGGAGGGCACCGTCGAGGACGAGCAGGTGGAGGGCAGCCGGGTCGGGCTCGTCGCCGGGGGGCGGTACCCGGTGTCGCTGCTGTTCCAGGCCCTGGTCCTGCAGTCGGGCAACGACGCGGCCAACGCGCTGGCCCGCGCCGGCGGCGGTCTGGAGGCGACCGTGGCCGCAATGAATGCGACGGCGGCCGAGATCGGCGCCTTCGACACCGTCGCCGGCACGCCGTCGGGCCTGGACGTCGCCGGCCAGTCCTCGTCCCCCTACGACCTGGCGCTGGTGTTCCGCCGGCTCGTCGCCGACCCGGGGACGGCGGCCGTGCTGGCGACGCCGACCGCGCAGATGCCGCCGGTGGAGGGCCGCTCCCCCGGCTACCAGATCCAGAACCAGAACCCCCTGGCCGGCTACCCCGGGGGCCTCGGCGGCAAGACCGGGTTCACCGACGCCGCCCGGCACACCTTCGTCACCGCGGCCGAGCGGGACGGCCGTCGCCTGGTCGTCAGCGTGATGGACACCGAGAACGTGCCGCTGCGCGCCGCCGACCAGGCCGGGCTGCTGCTCGACTGGGGCTTCGCCACAGACCCGTCCACCGAGGGCGTGGGCCGGCTGGTCGCCTCCGGCGCCGAGGCCCTCGCCGCTCCCGACCCGACGACCACACCGACGACCACACCGACGACCGCACCGCCGAGCGCGGCTCCCCCGGCCGGGCACACCGCACCGGTGGCCGCGCCCCGGGAGGAGGCCTCCGGGTCGGCGGTCGCCGGCGTCGTGCTGGCGGTGCTCGCCGGGATCGTCGTCGTCGCCACCGTCGTCGGCCGGCGGCGCGCGGTCATCCGTCCGCCGGGGCGAAGCGACGCAGGGTCGCCGTCCACGCCGCCGTGAAGAAGGCGAACCGGAAGACGACGTTGATCCAGACCAGGATGCCGACGGCGCCGCCCAGGGCCGACGACGTCACGCTGTCGTCGATCAGCGAGAGGTAGTAGCTGCCCACCACCTTCATGACCTCGAAGCCGACCGCACCGAACAGCGCGCCGAGCCACAGGTCGCGCAGCCGGTGCCGGTTGCCGGGGACCACCCGCAGCAGCCACAGGAAGACGACGACGTCGGTGGCCAGCGCCAGCAGCAGGCCCAGGAGCGTCATCAGCAGGGACATCCCGGCGACGTCGTCGAGCCCGAGCAGCTCCAGGGTCCAGGAGGTGGCCGTGGTCGCGGCGCCGGTGAGGGCGAGGCTCACGAGCCCCACGGCGCCGAGCAGCACGAGCGCCAGGAGGTCCTGGAGGTTGTCCCGCCAGAACTCCGGCTCGTCGACGCGGCCCTTCCAGATCTGCTCCATGCCGACGCGGAGCTTGTCCATCGCCCGGAGCCCGGCGTACAGGAAGCCGACCAGGCCGATCAGCCCGGTGAGGCCCGCCGCGCCGACGGCGCCGCGCAGTTCGTCGACGATGCCGCGGCCGGTCGCCCCGGGGAACGCCTCGCGGACCGTGTCGTACAGCTCCCGCTGCAGGAGCGCGTCACCGGCCAGCACCAGGCCGATCACCGACGCCGCGAGCAGCAGGACGGGGAACAGTCCGAGGAACGCGAAGTAGGTGACGCCCGCGGCCAGCAGGTCACCCTGGTTGCGCTGGTAGCGGCCGCCGGCGCGGGCCAGGTGGTCGAACCAGCGCCAGCGGCGCCGCAGGGCGGCGATCCTCTCGGTGCCCCGCTGCCAGGTGCGGTCGACCCACGCCAGACGTCCCGCTCCCCCGGCCGGAGCGGCCTCCTCGGGACGGGCACGGGTGGCGCTCATCGGACGGTGGTCCCTCGGCTATCTGGGCGGACCGCTGAGCGGGTACTCCCGCGCCACGACCCAGGCGCCCGACGGCGCCTGCTCGTACTCCGTGAAGTGGTCGACGCGGAACTCCGCCGACAGCTCCGCGAGCGCCGTGTAGGCCAGGTCGAGCATGTCCGGGGAGACGTCGTGGGCGACGGTGACGTGCGGGTGGTACGGATAGGCCAGCGACCGGGCCAGGGGGCCACCGCGGACGTCGTTGGCCAGCAGCTCGCAGGAGCCGATCCCCCGCGCCACCGCCACGAAGACCACCTCCGACACCGGCGAGAAGGTGCCGGTGCCCGACAGGTGCATGTCGAAGGGCGGGTGCTGGCGGGCGACCGCGGCCAGGTGCTCGGTGACCACCGTGCGGTCGGCGACACGCACCTCGGTGGGGGGCAGCAGCGTCACGTGCGGCGGCACCAGGCCGGCCTGCGGGTCGCCGCACTTGGCCCGCCAGTCGGTGAGCAGCTGCGCCCAGGGCTCGGGAACGGCGACCACGATGCCCACGACCGCGGTCTCCGCCCGTGCCCCCCGGCTGCGCGGCACGAACGTGTCGTCGTTCAGGGGCTGGTGCGTCATGCTCCGGAGCCCGCCGGAGCGAGGAAGCCGACGCGGTCGTACACCGCGTCGAGCGTCGGTGCGGCCACCTCGCGGGCCCGCGCCGCGCCGGCGGCGAGCACCCGCTCCAGCTCGGCGCGGTCGTCCAGCAGCTCGTGGGTGCGTTCGCGGACCGGCGTCACGAAGTCCACGACCAGCTCGGCGAGCTCCTTCTTCAGGTCGCCGTAGCCGCGACCGGCGAAGTGCTCCTCCAGGTCGGGCACCGAGCGCCCGGAGAGCGCGCTGTGGATGGTCAGCAGGTTGGTGACGCCCGGCTTGTTCTCGCGGTCGGCGACCACCTCGCGGCCGGTGTCGGTGACCGCGGAGCGGATCTTCTTCGCCGTCACCTTGGGGTCGTCGAGCAGCAGCACGCAGCCGGCCGGCGGCAGGCTCTTGCTCATCTTCTTCTCGGGCGACTGCAGGTCCATCACCCGCGCGCCACCCTCGGGGATGAGCCCGGCGGGCACCGTGAACGTGTCACCGAAGCGGCCGTTGAAGCGGATGGCGAGGTCGCGGGTCAGTTCGACGTGCTGCCGCTGGTCGTCACCGACCGGGACCTGGTCGGTGCGGTACAGCAGGATGTCGGCGGCCATGAGCACCGGGTAGGTGAACAGGCCGACCGACGAGCCCGCCGCGCCGTCCTTCTGGCTCTTGTCCTTGAACTGCGTCATCCGGCTGGCCTCGCCGAACCGGGCGATGTTCTCCAGGACCCAGGACAGCTGCACGTGCTGCGGCACGTGGCTCTGCACGAACAGCGTGCTGCGCTCGGGGTCGACGCCGAGCGCGAGCAGCTGCGCGGCGGACACGAGGGTGTTGCGCCGCAGCTCGGCCGGGTCCCAGTCCATCGTGATCGCGTGCAGGTCGACGACGCAGTAGAAGGCCTCGGCGGTGTCCTGCAGCGCCACCCACTGCCGGAGCGCGCCGAGGTGGTTGCCGAGGTGGAACGAACCCGCTGTCGGCTGGATGCCGGAGAAGACACGGGGGGGAAGAGGCACGTCGGCCATCAAACCAGCCCGCGGCCGGGGCCGGAGCGCCCGTCCCGGCCCGGTCCGCGAACGGCGAGGCCGCGACGGGCGAGGCACGTCACGGGGTCGGCGTGGCGGCGGCGATCTCGTCCAGCGCCGCCAGGAGGACGTCGTCCTCGTCGGGAGCGCCGACGGTGACGCGGACGCCCTCCCCGGGGAACGGGCGGGTGATGACCCCCCGGGCCTCCAGCGCCGCCGCGAGCTCCGCCGTCCGCTCCCCCGTCGGCAGCCAGACGAAGTTCGCCTGGCTGTCGGCGACGTCGAACCCGCGCCCGCGCAGCGCCGCGGTGAGCCGGTCCCGCTCGGCGACCACGGCGGCCACGCGTCGGCGGACCTCGTCCTCGCTGGCCAGCGCCGCGACCGCGGCCGCCTGGGCGAGCATCGAGACGCTGAACGGCACGTGCGTGCGGCGGACGGCGTCGGCGACGGCCGGGTCCTCCGCGACCAGGTAGCCCACCCGCAGACCGGCCAGCCCCCAGGCCTTGGAGAACGTCCGCAGGACCACGACGTTCGGCCGGCCGCGCATCAGCTCGATGCCGTCCGGGACGTCGGGGTCGGTGACGAACTCCCGGTAGGCCTCGTCGAGCACGACCAGGGTCTGCGCCGGCACGGCGTCGAGGAACCGCTCCAGCTCCGGGCGGCGGACGGCGGTGCCGGTCGGGTTGTTCGGGTTGCAGACGAAGACCAGCCGGGTGCTCTCGTCGACCGCGGCGGCCAGCGCGTCGAGGTCGTGGGTGTCGGCCGCTCCCCCGGCCCGGCCGGGCACCAGGGGCACGGTGATCGAGCGGGCGCCGGCGACCTGGGCCAGGAGGGGGTACATCTCGAAGCTGCGCCAGGCGAAGGCGATCGCGGTGCCCGGGTCGTTGAACGACTGGGCCAGCTGCTGGCAGAGCATCACGGCGCCGCAACCGGGGACGACCTGCGCCGGGTCGACGCCGTAGCGCGCGGAGAGCGCCCCGGTCAGCGCGACCGCCCCGTTGTCCGGGTATCGGTTGGTCTCCGCGGCCGCCGTGGCCAGCGCCTCGACGACGGCGGGCAGCGGCGGGAAGGCCACCTCGTTGCTGGCCAGCTTCACCGCGCGGGCGACGCCGAGCTCGCGGGCCAGGTCGGCCGGGTTGCGGCCGGGTCGGTAGGCGGGCAGCGCCTGCACCGCCGGGCGTGCGCTGACCACGTCGTCGTCCTCCCCGGGGCCGCCTGCCCGCGAGGCCCCCGGGTCGATCCCGGCGGACGTCCCTAGGGTGGGCCCATGCGCGTTCTCGTCGCCGGCGGCGCCGGCTACATCGGCAGCGTAGTCACGGCCGCCCTGGTGGAGGCCGGGCACGAGGTGACGGTCCTCGACGACCTGTCCACCGGGCACGCCGACGCCGTCAGCGAGGGCGCCCGGTTCGTGCAGACGTCGCTGCAGGAGTCCGCGCCGGTGCTGGCGGAGGTGCGGCCGGAGGCGGTGCTGCACTTCGCCGCGAAGAGCCTGGTCGGCGAGTCCCAGGTCGAGCCGGAGCTGTACTGGGAGCACAACGTCGGCGGCTCGCTGGCGCTCCTGGAGGCCATGCGGGCGGTGGACTGCCGGCGGATCGTCTTCTCCTCCACCGCCGCCACCTACGGCGAGCCGGAGCAGGTGCCGATCCGCGAGGACGCGCCCACGAAGCCGACTAACACCTACGGCGCCACCAAGCTCGCCGTCGACGCGATGCTCACCTCGTACGCGACCGCGTACGACTTCGCCGCGGTCAGCCTGCGGTACTTCAACGTCGCCGGCGCCGCCTACGGCCTGGGCGAGCGGCACACCACCGAGACGCACCTCATCCCGATCGCGCTGCAGGTCGCGGCCGGGCAGCGCGAGGCGATGACCGTGTACGGCGAGGACTACCCGACGCCCGACGGCACCTGCATCCGCGACTACATCCACGTGCAGGACCTCTCCGACGCCCACCTGCTGGCGTTGGACGCGCCGCGGCCCGGTGAGCACCGGATCTACAACCTGGGCAACGGCACCGGGTTCTCGGTGCAGCAGGTGGTCGACGCCGTCCGGGAGGTCACCGGGCACCCGGTGCCGGTGGAGGTCGGTCAGCGGCGGGCAGGCGACCCGGCGCAGCTGGTGGCTGCCAGCGACCGCATCCGGGCCGACCTGGGGTGGACGCCGCGGCACACCGACCTGGCCGGCATCGTGCGCGACGCCTGGGAGACCGCGCAGAGGCGCGCCTGACGAGGCATGGGAAGCGACACCCCCGTGTAGCGCCACAGGACGTGGGGTTCGCTTCCCATGCCTGGACTACGACGAGCCGATCGTGGGGGTCGAGATGTCCGCCGGGTCGGCCTCCGGCGGTGGCTCGGGGCGGGTGACCGCCAGCCGCGCGATCCGCCGGCCGTCCAGCTCCAGCACGGTCAGCCGGCGACCCTCCACCACCACGACGTCCCCCACCTGTGGCAGCCGGCCGAGCTCGGCGAGGACATACCCGGCGACGGTCTCGTAGGGCCCCTCAGGCAGGTGGAGGCCGGTCACCTCGGCGAAGTCGTCGAGGTTGAGCAGTCCGTCGACGTCCTGCGGGCCGCCGGGCACGTCCTCCGGCTCGGGCGTGACGTCGTCGTCGTACTCGTCGTAGATCTCGCCGATGACCTCCTCGATGAGGTCCTCGAGCGTGACGATCCCGTCGGTGCCGCCGTACTCGTCGACGACGATCGCCAGGTGCTGGTTCTCCCGGCGCATCTCCGACAGGGCGGTGAGCACGCCCGCGGTGCCGGGCAGCCGCTTCACCTCGCGGGCCAGGTCGCCGACGGTCGCGGCGCGGCCGGCCGGGTGGTTGGGCAGCAGCAGGTCGCGGATGTGCACGAAGCCGATGACGTCGTCCTGGTCGCGCCCGACGACCGGGTAGCGGGAGCGGCTGGAGTCGGCCACCTGGCGGGCGGCTCGGCTGGCGGTCAGGGAGGCGTCGAGGAAGTCGACCTCCGTGCGTGGTGTCATCACCTCGCGGACCTCGCGGTCACCGGCGCGGAAGACCTCCCCGATGAGCTGGCGCTCGTCGCTGCTCAGGGACTCGTGCGCGGCGACCAGGTCGCGCAGCTCCTCCTGGCTGATCTGCTCGCCGCTGGCCTTGGGGTCACCGCCCAGCAGCCGGACCAGGATGTTGGTCGACCGCGACAGCAGCCAGATGACCGGGCGGGCGGCCTTGGCGATGCCGTTGAGCGGTGCGGCGACCAGCAGCGAGAACCCCTCCGCCCGCTGCAGCGCCAGCCGCTTGGGCGTCAGCTCGCCGACCACGAGGGACAGGTAGCTGATCGCGATCGTGACCAGGACCAGGGCCAGCGTGGAGGCCAGCCCCTCCGACATGCCGCGCTCGGCGAACACGTCGGCGAGCGGGGCCGACAGCGTGCTGGCGCCGAAGGCGGCGGAGAAGAACCCGGCGAGCGTGACGCCGACCTGCACGGCGGCGAGGAAGCGGTTGGGGTCGCTGAGCAGCTTGGACACCGCACGGCCGCGGCGTCCCTCGTTCTCGGCCATCGCGCGGACCTGCGACTCGCGCAGGGACACCAGGGCGATCTCCGCTCCCGAGAAGGCGCCGCCGATCAGGACGAAGACGACGACCATGACGATGTTGAGCCAGACGTCGCTCACCGGCGGCGTGCTCCTGTCGGTTCGGGTGCAGGGGGTCGAGGGCTGGGGCCTGTGACCATGCTGCCCGTCGCGCGGCCCGCTGCCCACCGGGCGGTCCCTCGAACTGATCACAGGCGGGACACCCCGGCGACGCTCTGCTGCCGGTAGCCTGGTGTGACGGATCGGTCACGGCCGGTTCGGACTCTTCCCCGTTCCTCTGCGAGGTCCCCGCGTGCACCACCTCCCGGTCGGCCCCTCCCCGATCGCCCGCCTGGCCGCCGCCCTGCGCCGGAGGTCGGGGCTCCTGACGGCCGCCGCCGCGTGCGCCGTCGTCGCCGCCCTCGTGCTGACGGCCGTGCTGCTGACCGGAGGAGCCGGGTCCCCCGAGGACCCGGCGACCGCGGGTGCGTCGTCCCCCGCGCCGTCCCCGGAGGGTGCCGAGACGGCGCCGGCCGCCCCGCCGTCGACCGCTGCCGGGGCTCCGGACACGAGCACGGCGCCGCCGCCCCCGGATCCCGCACCGGCCAGCACCGTCGCCGAAGCGCCTCCGGCGGCCTCCACGGCCGGCACCCCGGAGGCCGGTCCCGCCGACCCGGTGCCGCCGCGACCGGCACCGCGCCCCGCCCCGCAGGCCGCCCCGGCGCCGCCGCCGGTGGCCGCCCGGCCCGCTCCGGCGGCTCCGGCCGCGGCGCCGCCGAACGGACCGGTGGAGGCGCAGGTGCTGGCACTGGTCAACCAGCAGCGGGCCGCCGCCGGGTGCGCGGCCGTCACCGCCGACGCCGGGCTCGCCGCCGTCGCGCGGGCACACAGCGCCGACATGCGCGACCGCGGCTTCTTCGACCACACCAACCCCGACCGGCAGGACCCGTTCGACCGGGCCGCCGCGGCCGGGTCCTCCGCCCGGGCGGAGAACATCGCCCGCGGCCAGGCCGACGCCGCCGCCGTCATGCAGGCCTGGATGACCAGCCCGGGACACCGGGCCAACATCCTGAACTGCGGGCTCACCCGGCTCGGGGTTGGCGTCGCCGACGGCCCGGGCGGCCCGTGGTGGACCCAGCTCTTCGGCTGACCACCCCCGGACACACGTCGGCCCCCTCACCCACAGGCGAGGGGGCCGACGTCAGGACGGGGTCCTCTTTCAGGCCATGGCCTTCTGCAGGTTGGTGTCGATGGCCGCCAGGAAGTCCTGGGTGGTCAGCCACGGCTGGTCCTTGGAGATCAGCAGCGCGAGGTCCTTGGTCATCTGGCCGCTCTCGACGGTGTCGATGCAGACCTTCTCCAGGGTCTCCGCGAAGCGGGTCACCTCGGGGGTGTTGTCCAGCTTGCCGCGGTGGGCCAGGCCCCGGGTCCAGGCGAAGATCGACGCGATCGGGTTGGTCGAGGTCTCCTTGCCCTGCTGGTGCTGGCGGTAGTGCCGGGTCACCGTGCCGTGGGCGGCCTCGGCCTCGACCGTGCGGCCGTCCGGGGTGGCGAGCACCGAGGTCATGAGGCCGAGCGAGCCGAAGCCCTGGGCCACGGTGTCGGACTGCACGTCACCGTCGTAGTTCTTGCAGGCCCAGACGTAGCCGCCCTCCCACTTGAGCGAGGCGGCGACCATGTCGTCGATGAGCCGGTGCTCGTAGGTGATGCCGGCCTCGGCGAACTTGTCCTTGAACTCGGCCTCGAACGTCTCCTCGAAGATGTCCTTGAACCGGCCGTCGTAGGCCTTGAGGATCGTGTTCTTCGTGGACAGGTAGACCGGGTACTTGCGGGCCAGGCCGTAGTTCAGCGACGCGCGGGCGAAGTCGCGGATCGAGTCGTCGAGGTTGTACATCGACAGCGAGACGCCGGCGCCGGGCGCCTGGAAGACCTCGTGCTCGATGGGCTGCGAGCCGTCGTCCGGGGTGAACGTGACGGTGAGCCTGCCCGCCGACGGGAACTTGAAGTCGGTGGCGCGGTACTGGTCGCCGTAGGCGTGACGGCCGACGATGATCGGCTTCGTCCAGCCCGGCACCAGGCGCGGCACGTTCTGCATGATGATCGGCTCGCGGAAGATGACGCCGCCGAGGATGTTGCGGATGGTCCCGTTCGGGGAGCGCCACATCTTCTTGAGGCCGAACTCCTCGACCCGCGCCTCGTCCGGCGTGATGGTGGCGCACTTGACGCCGACGCCGTGCTTCTTGATGGCGTTGGCGGAGTCGACGGTCACCTGGTCGTCGGTGGCGTCCCGGTGCTCGATGCCCAGGTCGTAGTACTCGAGGTTCACGTCGAGGTACGGGAGGATCAGCTGGTCCTTGATGAACTGCCAGATGATCCGGGTCATCTCGTCGCCGTCGAGCTCGACGACGGTGCCCTCGACCTTGATCTTGCTCATGGTTCCCTCTCTACAGCTCCGACCGGTGATGGTCGGAGGTCGGTTCACGGATCAGCTGTCACAGATCGGCGACGTCCGCCTGCTTGGCGCGCACGGCCTCGGCCGCCTCGCGCAACCCGGACAGCTCGCTCTCGGTCAGATCCCCCTGGACGACGCGCCGCACACCCTCGCGCCCGATCTCGGCCTCCACGCCGAGGTAGACGCCGGAGATGCCGTACTCGCCGTCCACCCAGGCACACACCGGCATGACGGCGCCGGAGTCCTCGATCACGGCCTTGGCCATCCGGGCCGCGGCCGCCGAGGGGGCGTAGTAGGCCGAACCGGTCTTCAGCAGCGCGACCACCTCGGCCCCGCCGTTGCGGGTGCGGGTCACGAGCTCCTCGATGCGCCCGGCGGGCAGCACGTCGGCGAGCGGCTTGCCGTCGACGGTGCACCGCGAGGGCACCGGCACCATCGTGTCGCCGTGCGAGCCCAGCGTCAGGGTCTGCACGGAGGCGACCGGGACGCCGCACTCCTCGGCCACGAAGTGGCTGAAGCGGGCGGTGTCGAGCATCCCGGCCTGGCCCATGACCCGGCCCTTCGGGAAGCCCGTGGCGATCTGGGCGAGCGCGGTCATCTCGTCGAGCGGGTTGGACACGACGATCACCACCGCGTCGGGCGAGGTGCGGGCGATGTTCTCGGCGACCTGCCGGACGATCCCGGCGTTGGTCTCGATGAGGTCCATCCGGCTCATGCCGGGCTTGCGCGGCAGACCGGCGGTGACGACGACGACGTCGGACCCCTCGGTGCCCTCGTAGGAGCCGCCCCCCACTCCGACGACCTTCGTCTCGAAGCCCTCGATCGGGCGGGACTGGTTGATGTCGAGGGCCAGGCCCTCGGGCTTGCCCTCGACGATGTCGGTGAGGACGACGGTCTCGAAGACGTCGTACTCCGCGAGACGCAGGGCGGTGGTCGAGCCGTAGAAGCCGGCACCGACGACGGTGACCTTGCCGTTCCGAGGCTGCTCTGCCATGGCGGCCAACCTAGCGTCAGAACGCACCCGCGCGCCTCAGCGGGTGCCGGGCTGGATCACGGGCACCTCGGCCTCGGCGGGGACGGCGAGCGCGACGGCGACGAGCACCATCCCCATCCCGGCCAGCAGGACGACGTCCACCGTCCGGCTCCGGACGGCGAGGAGCCCCACCCGGCGGACCGGCAGCAGCAGCCGCAGCAGCGCCGCGGCCACCAGGGCGCACCCGATGACCACCAGCCCGGAGCGCCACCGCTCGAGCGCGACCATGCCCAGCCCCACCGCGACCGCGACCAGCACCGCCAGCAGCGGCAACTGACGCAGCAGCCCGGCCAGGAACGGTCGGCGGGTGTAGAGCGGCGGGCGGGCCATCAGGCGGTCAGCACCTCGACCCCGGCCGCCCGCTCGGCCGCGAGCACCACGTTCTGCAGCAGCATCGCCCGGGTCATCGGCCCGACGCCGCCCGGGTTGGGCGCGACGTGGCCGGCGACCTCGACGACGTCCTTGGCGACGTCGCCGGCGATCTTGCCGTCGACGCGGCTCACGCCGACGTCGAGGACCGCCGCCCCCGGCTTGACCAGCTCCTTCGTGACCAGGCCCGGTACGCCGGCGGCGGCCACGACGACATCGGCGGCGCGCAGGTGCGTGGCCAGGTCACGGGTGCCGGTGTGGCACAGGGTCACGGTGGCGTTCTCGGTGCGCCGGGTGAGCAGCAGCCCCAGCGGGCGGCCCACGGTGATCCCGCGGCCGACGACGACGACCTCGGCGCCGGCGATCGGCACGTCGTGGCGGCGCAGCAGCTCGACGATCCCGACGGGCGTGCAGGGCAGCGGGCCGTCGACCCCGAGCACCAGCCGGCCGAGGTTCGTCGGGTGCAGGCCGTCGGCGTCCTTGGCGGGGTCCATCGCCTCGAGGACGGCGTACTCGTCGACCTGGCGGGGCAGCGGGAGCTGGACGATGTAGCCGGTGCACGCCGGGTCGGCGTTGAGCTCCGCCACGACCGCGAGCACGTCGGTCAGCGTGGCGGTGGCCGGCAGCTCGCGCTGGATGCTGGCGATCCCGACCTGGGCGCAGTCGGAGTGCTTGGCGTTGACGTACCAGCGGCTACCCGGGTCGTCGCCGACCAGGAGCGTGCCGAGTCCGGGACGGTGGCCGGCGGCGGTCAGCGCGGCCACCCGCGTGGTCAGTTCGGTCCGGATGGCGGCGGCGGTGGCCTTGCCGTCGAGGGTCTGCGCGGGCACGGCCGAGAGTGTGCCTGATCGCGGTCGAGCCCATCGACCGACTGCCCGAGGGGGCTGCGGTCGGGCCGCCGTGGCCCCGGAGTGGCCCTAGGGTGGCCCGGAGCGGGCGTCTCCCCGCGCCCGTGCGACCCGCGAGGAGAGCCATGACCGAGCGCGACCCGTCCTCCGCAGGCCCGCGACCGGAGCCGACGCCCCAGCCGCACCCGCAGTGGGAGAGCGACACGACGCCCGGCGTGCACGCGGCGGGTCGCGACCCCCACGCCGCCACGGCGGGCCACCCGGGCACCGCGGCCCCGGGCGCAGGCGCCTGGTCCGGGACCGGGGCCAGCGCGGTCGGCGCCGGCTGGGCGGGCGGTTCCGGCACCGGCTACAGCTCCGACTCCGGCTACGGCTACGGCTCCGACTCCGGCGACACCCGCACCTACCCCCGGCACGGTCAGCACGAACAGGTCGACGACGGCGACCGGCACACCGCGCCGGAGTACTCGACCGCGCCGGTCCGCGTGCGCCGCCCCGACGTCCTGGCGGGCCTGCTGCTGCTCCTGGCCGGCATCGCCGCCGGGATCAGCCTCCTGCTGGACTGGGCGAGCGGCATCCGCGGCTGGGACTTCGTGGAGGACGGCCTGCGCGACTTCGACACCGGCTCGTGGCAGCCGCCGGTGACCGTCCTCGCCGGCGGGGTGCTCCTGGTGCTCGGTCTGCTGGTGCTCCTGCCGGCGCGGACCCACCGGACCCTCGGCGTCCTGGCGCTGCTGGCCAGCATCGCGGCCCTGGTCGCCGTCGTCGTCGTGCTGAACGAGTCGCGCTGGACCTGGGACTTCTTCGAGGTCGGCTTCTGGGTCGCCGCCGCGGTGCCCGTCCTGGGCCTGCTGGGCAGCCTGAAGGCGATGCTGACCGGCCCCCGGGAGCGGTGAGTCAGGCGGCGCGGCGCCGGCGGTCGGCCTGCATGAGGTGGACGACGATCCCCTGGTAGCCGCCGGCCACGTAGTCGGAGATGTCGGAGCAGGTGATGCGGCCGGCCAGCGGGGCGCGGTCCTCCCGGGGCAGGACCGGCTTGCGCGACCGCGGCAGGAACGACCGCAGGGTGCGCCGGGTGGCCGCCGTCGCCTCGCGGGCGTACTCGGCCCGGCCGACCGAGCCGTCGCTGCGCTGGGCGACCAGGTCCTTCCAGACGGCGAGGGAGCAACCGATCATCAGGACGAGGACGAGACCCGCGAGCATGCCCACATCATCGGCATCCGAAACCCGTGACGGAAGGGTCCGGTCCTCACCGGTCACAGCAGTCTCAGTCGGCCACCAGCGCCCCGTGGGCCCGCGCGAACTGCACCGCCTGCGTCAGGTCCAGGCGCACCCCGGTGAGGTCCAGCGCACGCCAGTTGACCGCTGAGGTGTCGGCGCCCCGCAGGTCGCTGCCGCGCAGCTGGGTGCCCTGCATCCGCGCGTGGGCGAGGTGCGCGCCGCTCAGGTCGCACTCGCGCAGGTCGGCGTCGGTCAGGTCGGCCTCGGTGAACCGCTGCCCCGACAGGTCCGACCCCGACAGGTCGACGCCGCGCAACGAGGTCCAGCTCCAGTCGCTGTCGGTCGAGGTCAGCGGTCGCAGCGTCGCGCCGAGGAAGTGCGAGCCGGTGAGCTTGCAGCCGTCCCACACCGCGTCGAACAACCGCGCCCGGTCGAAGCGGCAGGAGAGGAACGCCGTCCCGGAGTGCCGCGACCCGGCCATGCGCGCGCCGGTCAGCACGCAGTCGGTGAAGACGCAGCGCCGGGTGACGAGCTCGGTCAGGTCGGCGTCCTCGAAGCGGCAGCGCGTGAAGGTGACCTCCGCCAGCTCCGCGCCCCACCAGTCGACGCGGGCCAGGTCGGCGTCCTCCAGGACCTCCCCCGGCCCCGGCGGCTGGACGTGTGGCCGGGTCCCCCGCATCAGTGGGCGAAGTGCCGGGTCCCGGTGAGGTACATGGCGACCCCGGCCGCGGCGGCGGCCACGACGACCTCCTCGTCACGGACGGAACCGCCCGGCTGCACGATCGCGCGCACGCCGGCGTCGACGAGGACCTGCAGGCCGTCGGCGAAGGGGAAGAACGCGTCGGAGGCGGCGACCGAGCCCGCCGCCCGCTCCCCCGCCCGGGCGACGGCCAGCCGTGCGGAGTCGACCCGGTTGACCTGGCCCATGCCGACCCCGACCGTCGCCTTGTCGTGGGCGAGCAGGATCGCGTTGCTCTTCACCGCGCGCACGCTGCGCCAGGCGAACACCAGGTTGTCCAGCTCCGCGGCGTCCAGCGGCTCGCCGGTGGCCAGCGTCCAGGTGGTCGGGTCGTCGCCGGCCGCGTCGATGCGGTCCACCGACTGCAGCAGCACGCCGCCGCTGATCGGCCGGAACTCCACGCCACCGCGGGCGTCGGCGGGCAGCCGCAGCAGCCGGATGTTCTTCTTCCCGGTCAGGACCTGGATCGCGTCCTCGGTGAACGACGGCGCGGCCACCACCTCGGTGAAGACGTCGGCCACCTGCTCGGCCATCGCCAGGTCGACCTCGCGGTTGGCCGCGATCACGCCGCCGAAGGCCGACACCGGGTCGCAGGCGTGCGCCTTGCGGTGGGCCGACGCGATGTCGGGGCCGACGGCGATCCCGCACGGGTTGGCGTGCTTGATGATGGCCACGCAGGGGTCGCGGTGGTCGTGCGCGGCCCGCCAGGCGGCGTCGGTGTCGACGTAGTTGTTGTAGGACATCTGCTTGCCGTGCAGCTGCTCGGCGTGGGCCAGGCCCGGCTGGCCGCCGCGGTACAGCGCGGCGCCCTGGTGCGGGTTCTCGCCGTAGCGCAGGACGTCGGCCCGCTCCCAGCCGGCGCCGACCCACGCGGGGAACACCGACTCCTCGTCGGGGGCGAGCACGCTGCCCATCCAGGAGGCGACGGCGATGTCGTACGAGGCCGTGTGCCGGAACGCCGCGGCGGCCAGCCGCTGGCGCTCGGCGAGGGTGAACCCCCCGGCCCGGACGGCGGCGAGGACGTCGTCGTAGCGCGCCGGGTCGACGACGACGGCGACCGACGGGTGGTTCTTCGCCGACGCGCGCACCATCGCGGGGCCGCCGATGTCGATCTGCTCGACGCACTCGTCAGGAGCCGCGCCGGAGGCCACGGTCTCGGTGAACGGGTAGAGGTTGACCACGACGAGGTCGAAGGCCGCGATGCCGAGGTCCTCGAGCTGGGCGACGTGCTCGGGCCTGCGCCGGTCGGCCAGGATCCCGGCGTGCACCGCGGGGTGCAGCGTCTTCACCCGGCCGTCGAGGCACTCGGGGAAGCCGGTGACCTCCTCGACCGGCGTGACCGGCACACCCGCGTCGGCGATCCGGCGGGCGGTGGCGCCGGTGCTGACCAGCTCGACCCCGGCGTCGGCGAGGCCGCGGGCCAGCTCCTCGATCCCCGACTTGTCGTACACCCCGAGCAGGGCCCGGCGGATGGGGGTGCGGTCGCTCATCGGGGGTTCTCCTCCGGGGTGGGTCGGGTCGGCGGAGCGGCGGCGACCCGCGCCACCGTCTCCACCAGGAGCGTCCGCTCCACGGCCTTGATCCGTTCGTGCAGCTCGTCCTCGTCGTCGCCGGGCAGCACCGGCACCTCGCGCTGCGCGATCACCGGACCGGTGTCGACACCCGCGTCGACCCAGTGGACGGTGCTCCCGGTGACCTCCACCCCGGCCGCCAGGGCGTCGCGGACCGCGTGCGCCCCGGGGAAGGCGGGCAGCAGCGCCGGGTGGGTGTTGAGCAGGCGCCCGCCGAAGGCCGCCAGCACCGACGGGCCGACGATCTTCATGAACCCGGCCGACACCACCAGGTCCGGGCGGTGCTCGGTGATCGCGTCGGCCAGCGCGCGGTCCCAGTCGGCCCGGTCCGCGTGGTCGCCGAGCCGGCAGACGAACGTGGGCAGGTCGCGGCGGCGCGCGTGCTCGAGCCCGGGGGCGTCCCGGTCGGCGCCGACCGCGACGACGTCCGCGGGGTAGGTCGGGTCGTCCGCGGCGTCCAGCAGCGCCGCGCAGAGCGATCCGGTGCCGGAGACCAGCACGACGACCCGGGCGCGCCGGGTCGGTTCGGCGGTCGGCACACCGGTGATCCTAGAAGGACCCCGGCGCCCCCCTTCGCTCGCACGCTCGCGACCGGCCCCTGCACCGGGGCCGGGTTCAGCCGCGGACTCGCCAACGCGTGAGAGCGGCACCCACGGCCCCGGCGATGCCGGCCTGGGCGGCCACGGCGATCCCGGTGGCCAGCGGCGGCGCGCCGACCTCGGCCAGCCCGCCGTCCCCGAGGACGCCGCCGCCGGCCCAGGCCACCACGGCGGCGCCCACGCCCACCAGCAGCCCCGAGCCCAGGCCGGCGAGACCGGCGACGACCGAACCGCCGCCGCTGCCCAGCCGCCGGCCGACGGCGGTGCCGGCGACGAGCCCGGCGACCACCGGGATTGCCTGGGACACCCAGGCGATCAGCGGCACGGCCTGGGTGTCGGGCAGTGCGGCGAGCAGCGGCAGCGCGGGCAGGGGCCCCAGGGAGACGCCGTGCACGGAGACCAGCGTGCCGGCGCCGACGGAGAACCCGGGCCCGGCGGCCAGGCCCAGGACGGCGGCCGCGGCGTTGGGCAGGAGCAGCAGGGCGAGACCCAGGGAGCCGACGGTCCCGGCGCCCGAACCGCCGAGGTCGGCCGACAACCGGGCGTACCCCTGCGCGTCGGCGGCGACGGCGATCGCGACCACGGCGGTGCACAGGGCCAGCGCGGTGAGCAGACCCGCGGCCGCACCGCGCAGCGCCGGGCGCACGGGGGCCGGCAGCCGGTCCAGGACGTCGTCCAGCAGGCCGCTCTCCCGCGCCGCACCCCAGCCGGTGGTCAGGACCGCCAGGACGGCGGCGCCCGCGACGGCCTGCAGCAGCCCGCGGCCCGGGGCACCGATCGCGACGGCCACCAGCAGCACCAGCAGCGTGTGCACGGCGACGACGACGGCGACGACCTCGGCGACGACCTCGGCGGCCGCCCGCCCGGCCGTGATCCCACCGACGGCCACGACCCCGCGGCCCAGCCGGCTCAGGGCCCAGCCGACGCCGATCGTGAGCAGCAGCGGCGCCACCGCCAGCGGACCCGAGTCGAGCTCGAGGCGGCCGCCGTGGGCCAGCAGCCACAGCCGCCCGGCCAGAGACGCGGACCCGCTCACGGGCAGGCCGCCGGTGGGGTCGAGCGTCTGGACCACGACGAGGGCGAGCCCGAGCCCGACGAGACCGAGGGCGGACAGTGCGCCGGCCGCGGCGGCGGCCCACCAGACGGGGTGTCCCGGGGTCCGGCGTCCGGGCGACGTCAGACGGGAGAGCAGCGGGACCACGCCCCCACTGTCCCAAGTGCGGCGCCCGCGCGGGGTGCGCACGCGCCGGAGAACGCCACGAGGGCCGGCGACGGGGAGTCGCCGGCCCTCGTGGGGCGTGCCGGGTGCTGGCGTCCCTGAGGGGACGCCGGCGGTCAGAAGCCGCCGGAGGGCTGCCCCGGGTTGGTGCCCTGACCGGGCTGGGCCGGCGGCGGGGGCGGCGGGAAGGACTGCTGCTGCGTCTGCTGGCCGTACTGCGGCTGCTGCGGGGGCTGCGGCTGCCCGTACTGCTGCTGCGGGGGCTGCGGCTGGCCGTACTGCTGCTGCGGCACCTGCGGCTGCCCGTACTGCTGCTGGGGCTGGCCGTACTGCTGCTGCGGCTGGCCGTAGCCACCGCCGAAGCCCCCACCGGAGCCGGCGCCGTGGCCGGCGGCCTTGCGGGCCTTGAGCTCCGGCAGCAGCCGGAGGACGGCGAACGCCGTGATCGCCAGCGCGGTGAGCAGCGCGAGGAAGGCGATGAGGCTGAACGGGGCGTCGTCGATCGTCAGGACCTGGATCCAGGCGATCAGCATGAACAGCAGACCGAGGCCGGCCAGGCCGACCGTGACGAAGCTGCGCGGGAAGGGCAGCTTCAGCTGCACGAACGCGGGCAGGATCGCCCAGACCGCGGCGGCCAGGAAGAGGATCCACGACAGGATCGACAGCGCCGAGGAGTAGTCGAGGTCGAAGCTGCCGAACGGGGTGTCGACCGAGTTGCTGAAGCCGTTGACCGAGTCGTCGATCCCGTCCTCGTCCTCGGAGAACCCGAACCAGGGCAGGATCATGAACAGGGTCAGCAGCGCCCAGCCGCCGACCATCAGCCAGTCGAAGAGGTGGACCCGCTTCATGTCCACCGAACTGCCGCCCTGGCTGCCGCCGAACGCGGGCTGCTGGCCGTAGCCGTGCTGCGGCTGGCCGTACTGGTGCGGAGCCGGGGGCTGCTGGCCGTAGGCCGGCTGCTGCTGCGGCTGACCGTAGGGCGAGGAGCCGGCCGGCTGCTGGCCGTAGCCCGGCTGCTGGCCCGGTGCGGGCTGCCCGAACCCTCCGGGCTGCTGGGGCGGCTGACTGCTGGTCATCTGGTCGGTTCTCCTCTGTGGTGGCGACTGGCGGGCGTCGGCCCGCCGGTGGTGCGGAGCGCGCGGAGGCGCGCCGGCTCAGAACCCGCCGGTCGGCTGACCGGGGGTGGGACCGGAGCCGGGCGGTGCCGGCGGCGGCGAGGACGGCTGCTGCGGCGCGCCGTACTGCTGCTGCCCGTAGGGCTGGTGCGGAGCCTGCGGGTGGGACCCGAAGCCGGGCGCCTGCTGGTTGGCCCACTGCGCGGCGTTGGCGATGCCGCCGGGCAGGCCCGGGCGGTTCTTCAGCTCGGGCAGCAGCCGGAGGACCGCGAAGGCCGTGATGGCGACGGCGGTCAGGAAGGTCAGCAGCGCGAAGAAGCTGAAGTCGGGCAGGTCGAACGAGTCGATCCAGCCGATGAGGGTGAGCAGCAGGCCCAGGCCGGCCAGGCCGACGGTGACCAGGCTCCGCGGGAACGGCAGCTTCACGTCGGTGACCGCGGGGAGCAGCGCCCACGCCCCGGCGAGCAGGAAGAGGATGAACGCCGTCGTGATGGTGCCGAGGTCGAAGCCGTTCACCGAGACGCTGGCGCCGAAGCCGAAGTCCTCGGAGTACCAGGGGATGATCGCGAAGACCAGGAAGAGGATCGCTCCGGCCGCGACGGCGTAGTCGGCCATCTTCAGCCGCTTGACGTCGAAGGACACGCTGCCGCCGCTACCGGCCGGCTGCGTGTACGGGTTGTGACCGGGGCCGGGCTGCTGGCCGTACGGCTGACCGGCAGGCGGCTGCTGGCCGTAGTGCGACTGCTGGGGCGGCTGACTGCTGGTCATCGGTCGGTTCTCCTCGGTGAGGGCGCTGGCTCAGGCGATGCTGGCGCGTTGATGTTGACGCATGCAACCGCGCCACGCCTAGGGGTCCCCCGACCGGGTCGTTTTCGTGACCGCCCCGCAACCTGCCCCGATCAGTCGAACTCGTCCGCGCAGGTGCCGTAGTACTCCTCGGACGTCCGTCCGCCGCAGGTGCTCCCGTACTCCTCGTACTCGCTGTCGATGGGCGTCCCGTAGTAGAGCGTGTCGCACGCGTCGAGGTCGCCCGCCCGGCACTCCTCGGCCTGCTCGTCGAAGGACCGGTCGTACTCGGGATCCGACTCGTCCACCGGGACGGGCTCACCCGGGACCGCGGTGTCGATGCCGGGCCCGGAGTCCGGGTCCGGGCCGAAGGGGTCGTCGGGCTCGAACGGGTCGTCCGGCCCGGCCCCCGGGGAGTACCCCGCGGGGCCGAAGACGCCGCCGTCGTCGTCGCCGTCCGCGGAGACCCCGCCGGCGACGAGCGCCGCCGCTCCCACGGTCGCCACCGCGAACAGCGCGGCGCCGATCGCCCAGCCGGGGCCGCGGCCGGCGACCTGGTCCCGGCCGGGCCCCGTGCCGGCCAGCACGCCGGCGACCACCCGCTCGGCGGCCCGCCGCTCCCCCGTCCGGTACCAGGCCGTCGAGGGCGCGAGCACGGCCAGGACCGCGAGGGCGATCCCGACCAGCGCCGTCGCCACGGCCAGGCCGAAGCGCACGCCCTCCTCGCCGACGCCGTCGACGACCGCGGTACCGACGGCCACGGCGCCGGCGACGACCGCGAGCGCGGCGCCCGCGGTGAGCAGCAGCCCACCGCCGCGGCCGGCCAGCGCACCGACCGTCCCGCCGACCAGCGCGGCCACCAGGGCCACGGCGAGCAGCGCCGCGACGGCGTCCGCGTCGGTGGTGAGCCAGTCGGTGCCGGTCAGCACCGCCGCCGCGCCCCCGGTGGCGGCCCCGACGACGACGGCCACGACGCCGAGCAGCGCCAGGACCGCCGCGACGACGAGCGGAGCGGGCGGGGTGGGCGGCGGAGACGTGGCCGGCGGGGACGCGGGCGGCGGTCCGGGCGGGCTCGCGCCCCAGCCGGCGGCCGGCGACGGCCAGCCCGGGGCGGCGGGCTCGTTCGGCGCGGTCACCGGACACCTCCGAGCGCGGCACGGGCGCGGGCGGCGTCGAGCACCGGCGCGAGGACGAGGGGGACGACGGCGGCCAGCGCCGTCCACAGCGCGATCTGCAGCAGCACGGTGCCCCCACCGGTGCGGAGGACCTCGGGGAAGCCCTCCACGGCCGAGCCGTTCTCGCGCAGCGTCGCGTCGAGGTCGGCGACGTAGTCGCCGACCATCCAGCCGACGGCGAGGGCGCCACCGGCGGCGGCCGCGGCCATCGCCGCGGCCGCACCGCGCACCCGGGCCGACCAGCGGGAGACGACGACGAGGACGCCGCCGACGAGCAGGACCACCGCGACGGCGGCCATCGGGATGCCCCAGCGGACCGGGGTGGGGTAGCGCTCCCCGCTGTCGCTCCAGGCCGTCGCCTCGAAGGGCGGATCGCCGAAGTCGTTCTCGATCTCGAAGACCGTCAGGGTGCAGGCGATCGCCACGAGCAGGCCCGCGGCGACCAGCAGGGCACCGGCCACCAGGCGCAGCACCGCGCCGACGTCCACCGGGGCGCGGGGCGGGCCGGGCAGCGGCGGCGGGGCCACGCCGCCGGCCCACGCGACCGGTCCCCCGGACGTGGGGAACGGCGGGGCCGGGGGGTGGAAGCCCTGCGGGGCCGGCTGCGGGAACGCCTGCGGGGACGGCGACCAGGGCGCCGAGGGGCCGGTCACGACGCCTCCCCGGCGCCGATGGTGGCGAGCACGGTGGCGGAGCCGCGCCGGGCCGTGAGCGTCGCGGCGAGGGCGAGCACGGCGGCGATCGCGAGGGCCAGCGGTGCGGGCCCCCAGCGGGTGACCACTCCCTCGCCGACGCGGTACGCCGACACGTCGGAGACGCCGAAGACCACGACGACCCCGGTGACACCCGCGAGGAGCCCCGTCGCACCGGCGGCCAGCTGCTGCGCGGCGGCGCCCCACGGGCCGGGCCGGTCGGACCGCGCGGCGAGCACGGCGCCGACGGCGGCACCCCCGAGCAGCACGACGGCCAGGACGGTGGGACCGGCCCAGGCCAGGGTGTCGAGGCTGAAGCCGCCCTCCCCGAGCACCTCGCCCGAGGCGATGCGGGTGACGACCTCGAGCTCCTCGCCCTCGTAGAAGAACCGCGTGGTGTCCAGGCTGAGCGCCAGGGAGAGCAGTCCGGCGACCGCGGCGGCCACCGCGAGCCCGGCCGACACCTGCCGCACGCGTACGGGCCGCAGCACCCGCACCTGTCCCGGGCCCGGTGGCCGTGCCGTGGTCGTCGCGCTCACTGGTGGTGCTCCCCCGTCCGCCGCGCCGGTGCGCGGGCGCGACATTCCTACGCGAACGGGCCGCCGCTGTGCCGGTGGCTCGCCGCGGGACGCCGCTGCCCCGGCCCTCCGGAGAGGAGCCGGGGCAGCGGGTGGGACGGGGTGCGCGGTGCCTTACGCGCCGACGAGCTCCCGCATGAGGCGCGCGGTCTCCGACGGGGTCTTGCCGACCCGCACACCGGCGGCCTCGAGGGCCTCCTTCTTTGCCTGGGCGGTGCCGGCCGAGCCGGACACGATGGCGCCGGCGTGGCCCATCGTCTTGCCCTCGGGGGCGGTGAAGCCGGCGACGTAGCCGACGACCGGCTTGGTGACGTTGGCCTTGATGAAGTCGGCCGCGCGCTCCTCGGCGTCGCCACCGATCTCACCGATCATCACGATGGCCTCGGTCTCCGGGTCGTCCTGGAAGGCCTGCAGGCAGTCGATGTGCGTGGTGCCGATGACCGGGTCGCCACCGATGCCGACGCAGGTGGAGAAACCGATGTCCCGGAGCTCGTACATCATCTGGTAGGTCAGGGTGCCCGACTTGCTGACCAGGCCGATCTTGCCCTGCTTGGTGATGTTGGCCGGGATGATGCCGGCGTTCGAGCGCCCGGGGCTGATCAGGCCGGGGCAGTTCGGGCCGATGATCCGGGTCGCGCCGCCCTGGGCGTGCGCCCACACGTAGGTGGAGTCGTGCACCGGGATGCCCTCGGTGATCACGACCGCCAGCCCGATCTGGGCGTCGACGGCCTCGATGGCGGCGGCCTTGGCGAACGGCGGCGGCACGAAGATGACGCTGACGTCGGCGCCGGTCTCCTTCATGGCGTCGGCGACCGAGCCGAACACCGGCACGGTGGCACCGTCGAAGTCGACGCTGGTGCCGGCCTTGCGCGGGTTCACGCCGCCCACGATCGCGGTGCCCGAGGCCAGCATGCGCTGGGTGTGCTTGCTGCCCTCGGAGCCGGTCATGCCCTGGACGATGACCTTGCTGTTCTCGTTGAGGAAGATCGACATCTCTGAGTCCTGTCTGGTGTTCGGGGCGATCAGGCGGCGGCGAGCTCGGCGGCCCGGCGCGCGGCGCCGTCCATCGTGTCCACCACGGTCACCAGGGGGTGGTCGGCCTCGGCGAGGATCCGCCGGCCCTCGTCCACGTTGTTGCCGTCCAGCCGGACGACCAGCGGCTTGGTCGCCTCGTCGCCCAGGATGCCGAGGGCGCTGACGATGCCGTTCGCGACGGCGTCGCAGGCGGTGATCCCGCCGAAGACGTTGACGAAGACGCTCTTCACGGCCGGGTCGGAGAGGATGATCTCCAGGCCGTTGGCCATGACCTCCGCCGAGGCGCCACCGCCGATGTCGAGGAAGTTGGCCGGCTTGACGCCGCCGAACTCCTCGCCGGCGTAGGCGACGACGTCCAGGGTGCTCATCACGAGCCCGGCGCCGTTGCCGATGATGCCGACCTCGCCCTCGAGCTTGACGTAGTTGAGGTCCTTCTCCTTGGCGCGCGCCTCGAGCGGGTCGGCCGCGGCCTTGTCCTCCAGGGCGGCGTGGCCCTCCTGACGGAAGGAGGCGTTCTCGTCGAGCGTGATCTTCGCGTCCAGGGCCAGGACGGTGCCGTCCGGCGCCTTGGCCAGCGGGTTCACCTCGACCAGGGTGGCGTCCTCCTTGCTGAAGACGTCCCACAGCTGGACGGCGATCGCGATGACCTGGTCGCGCACCTCGGCGGGGAAGTTCGCGGCGTCCACGATCTCGGCCGCCTTCTGGGCGTCCACGCCGACGGAGGCGTCGACCGGGATGCGGGCCAGCGCCTCGGGGCGCTCGACGGCGAGCTGCTCGATCTCCATGCCGCCCTCCTTCGAGGCCATCGCCAGGAAGGTGCGGTTGGAGCGGTCGAGGAGGTAGGAGAAGTAGTACTCCTCGGCGATGTCGGACGCCTGGGCGACCATCACCTTGTGCGTGATGTGCCCCTTGATGTCCAGGCCGAGGATGTCCTGGGCGCGGGCGCGCGCCTCGTCGGCGTCGGCGGCCAGCTTGACGCCGCCGGCCTTGCCGCGGCCGCCCACCTTCACCTGTGCCTTGACGACGACCTGCTGCCCGATCTCGCGGGCGATCGCCTCCGCCTGCTCGGGCGTCTCCGCCACACCACCGGGGAGCACGGGGACGCCGTGCGAGGCCAACAGGTCACGGGCCTGGTACTCGAAGAGATCCACGAGCAGGCACCGTAGCCCGCCCGTAACCCCGTCGTCTCGTCGGCGTTGGAGGGGGTGGGCGGCATCACAGGCCCTCTCCCCCCTTCGAGGTCCCCGACGACATCCCCGACGACATCCCCGACGACGAGGAGCCCGGCGTGCGCCGTCCTGCCACCGTCCTGCTGACCGCCCTGCTCACGGCGGGGGCCGGCACCGCGCTGGCCTCCCCCGCCGCCGCGACCGGCATCACCCCGCGCGACCTGACCATCACCGTCACGGGTCTCGGGACCGAGCAGCGCACCTGCACGATCGACGCCGACCTGTACCTGCCGCCGGGCGCCTCGCACGCCCGGCCGGTCCCGGCGGTCCTGGCCACCAACGGCTTCGGCGGCACCAAGGCCGACCAGGCCGACCTGGCGCTGGGCATGGCCGAGCAGGGGTACGCGACGCTCTCCTACACCGGCCTGGGGTTCGTCGACGGCGACCTGTGCCCGATCACCCTCGACGACCGGGAGCACGACGGGGAGGCCGCCAGCCAGCTGCTGCGCTTCCTCGGCGGCGACCCGTCGATCACCGCGGTGGACGACGCGACCGGCGAGACCGTCGTCGTCGACCAGGTCGTCCGCGAGGACTCCCGCACCGGGACCCCGCACGACCCGGCGGTGGGCATGGTGGGCGGGAGCTACGGCGGCCAGATCCAGTTCGCGGCGGCGGCCGTGGAGCACGCCGCCGGCACCGACCGGCTGGACGCCATCGTCCCGATGATCACGTGGAACGACCTCTCGTACTCGCTGAACCCGGACAACAGCGCCCTGCCCGGCGGGACGGCGGCCAGCGGCTCGGTGAGCTCGACGCAGTCGGGTGTCTTCAAGTACCAGTGGGCGGCGCTGTTCACCGTCCTCGGCGTCGCCTCGGGTCTGCAGGACCTGCAGGCGCTGGCCGACCCCGTGCAGTGGCGCACCGTCGTCCAGGACAACTGCGCGAACTTCGACCCCGGCGTCTGCGCGGCCCTCCTCGAGGTCGGCACCCAGGGGTTCGCCAGCGCCGCCTCCGTCGAGTTCCTCCGCTCGAACTCGGTGGCGAGCTACATCGAGGACGTCCGGGTCCCCACCCTGCTGGCGCAGGGCCAGGCCGACACGCTGTTCAACCTGCAGGAGTCGGTCGCCACCTACACGGCGCTGCGCGCGCAGGGAACGCCGGTCTCGCTGGTGTGGCACTCCTGGGGCCACAGCGGCCTGGACCCGCTACCCGGCGAGTGGGACCCCCGCCACCCGGCCGACACCTACCAGGGCCGGCAGGTCCTGCAGTGGTTCGACGCCCACGTGCGGGACCGGGGCCGGGCTCCCGAGGGCTTCGCGTACTTCCGCGACTGGGTGTACGAGGCCACCGGCGACGTCGAGGCGGCGTACGCCGAGCAGCGGTCCTTCCCGGTCGGCGGCGAGCGGACGCTGTACCTGTCCGGCGGCGGCCCGGCCGGGGGCGACCTCGTGGCCGACCCGGCCGCGGTGGTCCCCGGCCTGTCGGCCTACGGCAGCGTCGCGCCGGTCGGCCCCAACTACACCGAGACCTCGTTCCTCGACCAGTCGCTGCCGGTGACCGACCCGCCCGGCACCGCGGTCCGGTTCAGCACCGCCCCGCTGACCGCTCCGCTGGACGTCGTCGGCTCCGCGCAGCTGACCGTGCAGCTCGACGCGCCGGCCGTGGCGGGCACCCAGCTGCTGGGCACCGGCGGTCAGCTGGTCGTCGTCGCCAAGCTGTACGACGTCGGCCCCGACGGCGCCGTCGAGCTCCCGTCGCGGCTCGTCTCCCCCGCGCGGATCGCCGACGTCACGCAGCCGGTGACGATCGAGCTGCCGGGGATCGTGCACCGCTTCCAGCCGGGCCACCGGCTGGCGGTCGTGCTGGCCGGCGGGGACACCGCCTACCGCGGGTCCACCGTCCCGCAGCAGGTGGCGCTGGCCACCGGCGGCGGGCACGTGCAGCAGCTGGTCCTGCCGGTCACTCCCTGACCGGGGGCTGCGGGCCGCCGCCGGCGGTCCGCAGCCAGGCGACCACCTCGTCCGGCGGCGTGCCGGGGCCGAAGGCGCGAGCGCCGTCGGGCAGCCCGTCGTCGGCCGCCGACCCGAGCAGGAACCCGGCGACGTCGTCGGCGCCCTGCTCGGCCGCGCGGGCGAGCACCTCGCCGAGGAGGTCCGCGGACCCGCCCGCGAGACCGAGGGCGTCGGCGTCCTCCTGCACCAGCGTGGCCGCGAGCTGCGCCGGGGAACCCCCTCCCCCGGTGTGCACGACCTCTGCACCGGCGTCGCGCAGCGCCCGTGCCAGCGCGACCCCCTCCGGCGCCTCGCCCGCCGGTGCGCCGGCGTCGGGTTCGGCGACCACCACCCGCAGCCGTTCCACGTCCACGACCGGCAGCGTAGGAGCAGGGGTCAGCCGGGGGGCACCGGCCGCCGGCGCACCCGCCAGACCAGCAGGGTCAGTCCGGCGTAGGCCACCCCCGTGACGAGCAGGCCGGCACCGGGCAGGGACCACTCGAGCTCGGGCGTGCCGGCCGCCCGGACCCCGGTCAGCGCGGCCGACAGGACGACGGCGGTGATGGCCAGCAGCCCGCCGACGGCGGCCAGCCTCGGGCGCAGCGAGGGCGCCAGGACCGAGCACAGCAGCAGCGCCCCGGCGAGGAGCAGACCGCCGAGCAGCGCCCAGCCGGGCCGCTCGTACAGCGCCTGCGGCCCCTGCTGCTCGACGACGATCTGCTCCAGCGTGCGGGGGTTGGTGACCAGCAGCTCCGGCAGGTCGGCCGCGGGCTGCGCCAGGCACAGCACGGTGCCCGCGCCGAGCAGCACCGCCAGGCCGGCGAGGCCCGGGCGCGCCGGGTCGAGGGCGCCGTCGTCCTCCATGACCGTGCGGCCCCACGCGGCGACCGCGCAGACCGCCGCGAGCACGAGACAACCGAGGGACGCGACGTTCAGCCACCACCCCGCGCCCCGGTCCACCGACGTGGTGAGCAGCCACTGACCGCCCAGCACCTCGCGGCCGGCGCGCTGCACGGACTGGCTGCCGTTGTGCAGCTCGATGAGCAACGAGCCCAGCGCCAGGGCGCCGGCCACGCCCGCGTGGGCGAGGCCGAACTTCGGAAGCCGCCCGGCCACCAGGGACGCGCCGACGGCGAGCGAGGTCAGCGGCACCAGCAGCGCGGCCAGCACACCGACCGGGCCGTCGGCCAGGCCGACCGGCCGCCCGGTCAGGACGAGGTAGGTGGGTACCAGCGCCGCGACGCCCAGCAGCCCGGCCAGCACGAGCAGCCCGCCGGTGATCCGTGCGGCGAGCGGCGTCGTCCCGACGACGACGGAGTACCCGACCGTCGGCTCCGGAGCGCGGCGTCCACTCCCGGGTCGGGACGTCCGCGACGTCGCCGCCGTCCGGCCCCGGACCGGGGGCTCACCCCTCCGGCCGGCGGCCGGACGGGCACCCGACCGGCGGGCAGCGGCGGTCCCGGTCTCGCGGGCCGGGCGTTGGCGGGCGGACACGGTTCCCCCTTCGTCCGGATGTCACGAACCGGTGTCGATCGCGGCCGGCCCGGCGTCCGATGTGTGACGTGCAACACGCGGCGGTATTACCGTCGGGTGAACGGAGCACATGAGGTGCTCGGTCCGCACACGAGCAGGTAGCCGGTCCCGCGGGACCCACGGGGGAGGGAGTGCCGATGCGGCCGTCCACCGACCCGGGGTCGGACCCAGCGTCGCACACGGCGGCCGCCGCGGCGGGAGCGCCACGGGGTGTCCTGCGCGCCTTGGCCCGCCCCGCCACGCTGACCGGCGGCATCACCGAGCTCGCTCTCGTCGGCGCCCACGTCCTCATGTACCCGCTGGGCGCCCGCACGGAGATCCTGCGCCCGGACGCCAGCCGCCGCCCGGCGCCCGCCCCGCCCAGCGCGCGGGCCCTCTTCGCCGCCGATCCGCTCGCCGCGCGCGTCCCGGTACTGCTCGTGCACGGCCTGGTGGACAACCGGTCGATCTTCACGGCGATGCGTCGCGGGCTCCGCCGGCGGGGCTTCGCCTCGGTCTGCACCTGGAACTACAGCCCCATGCTGGGCGACGCGGCCCGCGGCGCGGCCGAGCTGGGGCAGGAGATCGACCGGATCTGCGCGCAGACCGGGCACGACCGGATCCACGTCGTCGGGCACAGCCTGGGCGGCCTCATCGCCCGGTACCACCTGCAGCGGCAGGACGGCGCCCGCCGCATCCAGAGCCTCGTCACCCTCGGCACCCCGCACCAGGGGTCGGTGCTGGCCCACCTGCTGCCGACGCCGCTGGTCAAGCAGCTGCGTCCCGGTTCCCCGCTGCTGCAGGAGCTCGACGAGCCCGCGCCGGGCTTCGACACCCCGGTCACCGCGGTGTACAGCGACCTCGACCAGCTGGTGCTGCCCACCAACGCGGCACGGTGCGAGCACCCCGACATCAACGCCCGCAACGTCCTCGTCCGGGGCGTGGGCCACATGTCGCTGCCCTTCTCGCGGTCGGTGGTCGACGAGGTCGCCGCCACCCTGGCGGGCCTGCGCGGCGCGCCCGCGGCTCCTGCCGCCGCCGTCGCCTGACGCAGCCTCCGACGGGCCCGCACGTCGTCGCGTCTCGACATGGCGACACGCAGGGTCGCCTCCGTGGTCGCGGCCTGACTGAGGGTTACGGTCCGATCACGGCACCGGGACCTTCCCCGGGCGGGCGTCGCAACCGGATGCCTCCGCCGTCGTCGCTCCCCCGACGGGTGTCCTCCGGGCGCTCCGCCGGAGGTGCCCTCCGGGAAGGTGCCACGTGTCTCGCTCAGCCGGTCCCGAGCTCCTGGAGCGTTCGGAGACCCCGCGCGAGCTTGCCGAGCCCGCCCAGGTGCCCGGACGCTTCGCCCGCCGCTCCGGCGCCGCGCGCCGCACCGCCGCCGGCGACGCCACGACGAGCACCGAGCTCCCCGGAGCCGCCGCCGCGGACGGCGACCCCGACGCCACGACGGACGCGCCGCAGACCTCCGCCCCCACGGACCCGCAGACCGACGCCGCCCCCGCGGCGGGTCGCGCCGCCGGCCTGCGCCGTCGCCTCCGCCGTCCTCCCGGCCGTCGCGCGCCGCTGTGGCTGGCCGCCCTCGTCGTCGGCGCCCTGGCCGCGGGCACCCCCGGGCTGCTCGGCGGGGAGACCGCCGCGCCGCAGGCCGTCAGCGCCGCCGACTACGGCCTCGGCGACGCCGAGACGAACTACACCGGGGACCTGGAGGACGCCGGCGTCCGTCAGGGCATCAGCGCCGCGGAGGCCGAGGCCCGCCTCACCGAGCTCGCCGCCTCCCGGGCGGCGCGGACGCCGACCACGGCCAACCCCGTCCCCGGCGCCCGCATGACCACCTGCTTCTGCATGCGCTGGGGCTCCATGCACTGGGGCGTCGACCTCGCCGCCCCGCTCGGCACCCCGATCTACGCCACCACCGACGGGGTCGTGCTCCGCGCCGGCCGCGCCTCCGGCTACGGCAACGCGATCTACATCCAGGACGCCGACGGCGACGTGCACGTCTACGGCCACATGCGCTACTACGACGTCGACGAGGGCCAGATCGTGCACGCCGGCGACGAGATCGCCCAGGTCGGCAGCGAGGGCCAGTCCACCGGTCCGCACCTGCACTACGAGGTGCACCGCGGCGGCGAGGACGGCCGGCGGATCGACCCCGAGGACTACCTCGCCGAGCGCGGCGTCGAGATCTAGGAGCGGCGAGCCGCCCTGCGAGGGTCGTGCCCGAGTGGGGCCCGGAGGGCTCCGCGATGGGTGCGACGGACCGGCTCATCGAGAGCCGGGACGGCACGTGGTCGAGGTGTCGTCCGGTAGGACGACGGTGTCACAGCTTGACGAGCGGCGCGTAGCGCAGGACGAGGCGCTTGGTCCCGCCGCTGCCGAAGTCGACCGTCGCCTGGGCCTTGTCGCCCACGCCGTTGACCTCGACGACGGTCCCCATGCCGAACGCGTCGTGGCTGACCCGGTCCCCCACCTCCACGGAGATGACCGCCCGGTTGCCCGCGCCGCCGCGCAGCCCGCCGGTCGCGAGCCCGGTGGCCGCCACGCGCGTCTGCGCCGACGAGTAGCCCCTGCTGTAGCCGGTGCTCGGCGCGGGCGTCGGGGTGAGGTTCGCCCAGTGCACGGTGTCGGCGGGCAGCTCGTCGAGGAACCGCGACGGCGGGTTGTACGCCGGCTGCCCCCAGCTGGTGCGCACCGTGGCCCGCGACAGGAACAGCCGCTGCTGCGCCCGCGTGATGCCGACGTAGGCCAGCCGCCGCTCCTCCTCCAGCTCCTTGGGGTCACCCAGCGCGCGCAGGTGCGGGAAGACGCCGTCCTCCAGCGCGGTGAGGAACACGACCGGGAACTCCAGGCCCTTGGCCGTGTGCAGGGTCATCAGCGTGACGACGCCGGCCTCGTCACCGGCCACCGGGATCTGGTCGGCGTCGGCGACCAGCGACACCTGCTCGAGGAAGTCGGTGACCGTGCCCTCGGGGTGGGCGGCCTCGAACTCCGCCGCGACCGAGATGAGCTCGTTGAGGTTGTCGACCCGCCCCTCGTCCTGCGGGTCGGTGCTGGCCGACAGCTCGGTCAGGTAGCCGGTCCGGTCGAGGATGCTCTCCAGCAGCGCCGCCGGCCCGGAGCCGGTCTCCACCAGCTGCTCGAACTCCTCCAGCAGCGCCACGAACTCCTGGATCGCCTTGAGCGACCGGGGCGCCAGCGTGGTGACCTCCGAGCACAGCCGCAGCGCCGAGGCGAACGGGATCCGCTCACGGTCGGCGTACTGCTCGATGCAGGCCTCGGCGCGCTCGCCGATGCCGCGCTTGGGGGTGTTGAGGACCCGCCGCAGGCTCACCACGTCGGCCGGGTTGGCGACCACCTTGAGGTAGGCCAGCGCGTCCCGGACCTCCTTGCGCTCGTAGAAGCGCACCCCGCCGACGACCTTGTAGGGCATGCCGACGCGGATGAACACCTCCTCGAACACACGGGAGGCGTTGTTGGTCCGGTAGAAGACCGCGATCTCCTTGGGCTGCGCCGCGCCCTCGTCGACGAGCGCATCGATCTGCTCGGCCACCCAGGCGGCCTCGTCGTGCTCGTTCTCCGCGACGTAGCCCTGGATCAGCTCGCCGTCGCCGGCGTCGGTCCACAGGTTCTTCGGCCGGCGGGAGGTGTTCTTGGCGATCACCGTGTTGGCCGCCCGCAGGATGCGCTGCGTCGAGCGGTAGTTCTGCTCGAGCAGGATCGTCGTCGCCTGCGGGTAGTCCCGCTCAAACTCGTCGATGTTGCGGATGGTGGCGCCGCGGAACGCGTAGATCGACTGGTCCGCGTCGCCGACGACGCACAGCTCGGCCGGCGGGACCGGGCCACCCTCGGTGCCCACCAGCTCCCGGACCAGCACGTACTGGGCGTGGTTGGTGTCCTGGTACTCGTCGACCAGCACGTGCCGGAAGCGCCGGCGGTAGTGCTCGGCGACGTCCGGGAACGCCTGCAGCAGGTGCACCGTGGTCATGATCAGGTCGTCGAAGTCCAGCGCGTGCGCCTGGCGCAGCCGCTGCTGGTAGAGCGTGTAGGCGTCGGCGAGGACCTTCTCCGGCGCCGTCTGCGGGGTGAAGCTCTCCTCGTCGACCAGCTCGTTCTTCAGGTTCGACACCTGGTTCGCGAGACTGCGACCGGGATAGCGCTTGGCGTCGAGGTCCAGGTCGCGGGCCACCATCGACATCAGGCGCACCGAGTCGCCCTGGTCGTAGATCGTGAACGACGACTTCAGGCCGAGCTTCGCCGCCTCCGCGCGCAGGATGCGCACGCACATGGAGTGGAAGGTCGACACCCACATGGCCCGGGCGCGCGGGCCGACGAGGGCGGCGACGCGCTCCTTCATCTCGCCCGCGGCCTTGTTGGTGAACGTGATCGCGAGGATCTCGCCGGGCTGCACGTCCCGGGCGCCCAGCAGGTAGGCGATGCGGTGGGTGAGCACGCGGGTCTTGCCCGACCCGGCACCGGCGACGATGAGCAGCGGACCGCCCTCGTGGACCGTCGCGTCGCGCTGCGGGCCGTTCAGCCCGGCGAGCATGCGGTCGAGCTCCCGACCCGTCTGACCGCGGGCGTGCCGCTGGAGGGTGGCCGTACCGGGGAGGGCCTGCTGGACGCTGCTCATAGCCACACCACTGTAGTTCGGACGGGTGACACTCCCGCCGCCGTCGGCACCTGTGGCAGACTCCTCCCCGTGCTCGCCACGGTCGGCTTTTACTACGGCCACCGGGATCCGGTGTCCGTCACCGCTGGCTGAGCAACCGCCGCAACAGACGCCCCGGGCCCGAGGAGCCCGGGGCGTTTCTCGTTCCCGGGGTCCGACGGCCGAGAGCCCGACCCGCAGGAGGACCCGATGAGCACCACCGCCGCCACCACCGCCGACGCCGACGTCGACCGCATCGGCGAGCTGCGCCAGGAGATCGATGCCTGCGACGCGCAGATCATCGAGCTGGTGCAGCGCCGCCTCGCCGTCTCGCACGAGATCGGCGCCCTGCGGGCCGCCTCCGGCGGCACCCGGCTCTCCCTCTCCCGGGAGTCGCAGGTCCTGACCCGCTTCCGCTCCGCCCTGGGGGACGACGGCGCGACGCTGGCGCTCATGCTGCTCCGGCAGGGCCGCGGCCGCCTCTGAGCCTGGGACGGCCGGGGCTCAAGAGCCGGCCGGGTGGAGTCGATACACCTCGTGTGTCCGCGTCCCCGCCCGTGCGTGGCACCGCCCTGCTGCGGTGGCTGTGCGGCGGTCCCACCGACCGGCTGCGCTACGCGGACATGGCACGACGCTTCCGCAGCGCCCCCTGGTTCGGTGCGGCCATCGGCAGCGCCAAGGTCCTGGCGTCCCTCTGGTACGGCCCCGTGCTGCTCGTCATGCTCGCCCTCGCCGTCGCCACGATGCACGTCGCCGTCCGCCGGCACCCGCGGAGCAGGAACCCCGAGGTGGTCGGCGCGGTCGCGTTCACCGCGCTGCAGGTCAACCTCGCGGTCTGCGTCGCCCTCACCGGCGGTGCCGGGAGCGTGCTGCTCCCGCTGATGTGCGTGCCGGTCTTCAGCCAGGCCGTGTGCTTCCGCCCGCCCGTCTTCCGCGCCGGCGTGGTCGGCTCCGCGGTGCTCGCCGCGGGCGCGGTGCTGGCCGGCGAGCTGCTGCCCCCGGTCGACCGCCCGCCGGCGGTCGTCGGGCTGGTCACCGTGCTGGCCCTGCTGGGCTGCCTCGGACTGGCCGCCCACTTCCTCGCCGCCGCCGACCTGCACTCCCGCGACGAGGCCGTCGTCGACCCCATGACCGGGCTGTACAACCGCCTGACGCTCGCCGCGCGCTTCGCCGAGGTGCGCCGCGAGGCCGCGCAGGACGGCGGCACGGTCGCCGTCGTCATGTGCGACGTCGACCACTTCAAGCGGGTCAACGACACCCACGGCCACGACCGGGGCGACGAGGTGCTCGTCGAGCTGGCCGTGCGGCTGCGCGCCACGCTGCGCGCGTCCGACCTCGCCTTCCGGGTGGGCGGCGAGGAGTTCGTGCTGCTCCTCCCCGGCCGGGACGGCGACGAGGCGGTCTCGGTCGCCGAGCGCGTCCGGCGCGTCGTCGCGGCCTCGCCGGTCGCCGGGCTCCCGCTCACCGTCTCCGCCGGCGTGAGCTGCCGCCCGGCCGACGGGGCGACGCTGCCCGACCTGCTCCGGGAGGCCGACCGCGCGCTGTACGCCGCCAAGGCCGCCGGGCGGAACCGGGTCCTGGCACATGGCGCCGTCCCGCGCGTCGGTGAGGTCCCCCTCCCCCGCTGAGGACGTGTCACGTCCGGCGCCGCCGCACCGTCTCCATGGGCACCACCCCACGGAGAGGACGTCCGACATGGCCCGCATCCCGCTCGACCCGCCGCGCACGATCGTGAACCGCGTGGCCCGGTGGTACTCGCGTCGCAGCTACGGCGCCGAGCTCGACCCGGCCGCGGCGATGGGGCACCACCCCGGGATCCTGCTGAGCTCGGCGCTCCAGGAGGGCGTCCTGGCCCGGTGCCACCGCCTCGACCCGACGCTCGAGGCGCTGGCCGTGATGTCGTCGGCGGTCGCGATCGGCTGCTCCTGGTGCGTGGACTTCGGCCACTGGACCAGCACCGAGGAGGGCATCGACCCGGCGAAGCTGCGGGCGGTGCCGCGGTGGCGGGACAGCGACGTCTTCACCGACCTGGAGCGGCGGGTGCTCGAGTACGCCGAGGCCATGAGCGCCACCCCGCCGGCGGTGACCGACGAGATGGTCGCCGGCCTGCGGCGCGATCTCGACGACGCGGGGCTCGTGGAGCTCACCATGATGGTCGCCGTGGAGAACTCCCGGTCGCGCTTCAACGCCGCCCTGGGGCTGACCAGCCAGGGCTTCCGCGACCGCTGCGAGGTGCCGGCGGCATGACCGGGGTGCTGGAGGCCTTCGACGGGCACCGGCGGCTGCTGTTCACCGTGGCCTACCAGATGCTCGGCAGCGTCGCCGACGCCGAGGACGTCGTCCAGGACGCCTGGCTGCGCTGGTCGGCGGCCGACCGCGAGGACGTCGCCGATCCGCGCGCCTACCTGGTCCGGATCACCACGCGGCTGGCCCTGGACCGGCTGCGGGCCGCCCGCACCCGCCGGGAGACCTACGTCGGCCCGTGGCTGCCCGAGCCGCTGCTCACCGGGACCGCACCGGACCCGGCCGAGGAGGTCGAGGTCGGCGAGCAGGTGTCGCTGGCGCTGCTCGTCGTCCTCGAGACCCTCTCCCCGCTGGAGCGCGCGGTCTTCGTGCTGCGCGAGGTGTTCGGCGTCCCGGCCGCGGAGGTGGCCTCGGTCCTCGGGCGCTCGGAGGCCGCCGTCCGCCAGGTGGCCCACCGGGCCCGCGAGCACGTGGCCGCGCGACGTCCCCGGTTCGACGCCGACCGCGCCGCGCAGCGGGAGGTGACCGAGCGGTTCCTGGCCGCGGCCGTCGGCGGGGACGTCGACGCGCTGCTCGACGTCCTGGCGCCCGGGGCCGTGCTGCTCACCGACGGGGGCGGCAGGGCCAAGGCCGCGCTGCGCCCGATCACGAGTGCGGGCAAGGTGGCCCGGTTCCTGGCCGCCGTCGGCCCCGGGGGAGCCGCCATGCCGGGGGTCCGGCTGGAGTTCGCCGAGGTCAACGGGGAGCCCGGCATCGTGGCGTGGACCGCCGAGGGGCCCCTCATGGCGACGACCCTGGTCGTCTCCGGCGGCCGGGTGGAGCAGGTGCTCGTCTTCCGCAACCCGGACAAGCTGGCCGGCCTCCGCACGGCCGCCTCCTAGGCTCGCGGGGTGACGACTCCGCCGCCCTCCGCCCCTGCCGAGCACGTCGAGCGCGTGCTGTGCGTGCTCGCCCACCCCGACGACGTCGACTTCGGCAGCGCCGGCACCGTCGCGACCTGGACGTCGGCCGGCACCGAGGTCACGTACTGCATCGTCACCGACGGCGACGCCGGGGGCTTCGACGAGACGCCCCGGCACCTCATGGGCCCCCTGCGCCAGGAGGAGCAGCGGGCGGCCGCCGCCGCGGTCGGCGTGACCGACGTCCGGTTCCTCGGCTACCCGGACGGCCGGCTGGAGCCGACCCTCGAGCTGCGCCGCGACATCTCCCGCGTCATCCGGCAGGTCCGCCCGCAGCGGGTGCTCACCAGCTCGCCGGAGCGGTGGTTCGAGCGGATCGGGGCCAGCCACCCGGACCACATGATCACCGGCGAGTCGACGCTGCGGGCGGTCTACCCCGACGCCCGCAACCCGTTCGCGTTCCCGGAACTGCTGGCCGACGAGGGCCTGGAGGCGTGGACGGTGTCGGAGGTGTGGCTGGGTGCCAGCCCGCGGGCCGACCACGCCGTCGACGTGACCGACGTGGTCGAGCTGAAGTTCGCCGCGCTCAAGGCGCACGTCAGCCAGGTGGGCCACCGCGACGACCTCGAGCAGTTCGTCACCGGCTGGATGGAGCAGGTCGGCCGCACGTTCGGTCTGCCCGCCGGCCGGCTCGCCGAGGCCTTCCACGTCGTGCACACCGCGTGATCTGCTCCCCCGCATGGCGGACGACGCGTGGGACGACCTGGTCGAGCGCACGGTCGACGGCGACGTCACCGCGGGGTCGATGTTCGGCTGCCGGGGACTGCGGACCGGCCGGCGGTTCTTCGCGATCTGGTGGCACGAGCAACTGGTGGTGAAGCTGCCCGCCGACCGGCTGCAGGGCCTGGTCGGCGCGGGGGCGGCGGTCGCCTTCGAGCCGATGGAGGGCCGGCGGATGAACGGCTGGGCCGTGCTCGGCGACGGCGTCGCGTGGGACCCCGTGGTGGCCGAGGCCCGCGCCTGGACCGAGTCCCAGCGGTAGTCAGAGGAGGCGGTTGGTCGCCGCCCACCTCGTCAGCTCGTTGCGGTTGGAGAGCTGCAGCTTGCGCAGCACGTTCGAGGCGTGCGACTCCACCGTCTTGACCGAGATGAACAGCCGCGAGCCGATCTCCCGGTAGGTGTAGCCGCGGGCCAGCAGCTGCATGACCTCGCGCTCCCGCGCCGACAGCAGGTCCAGCCCCGGGTCGGTCGCCGGGTCCTCCGACGGGGGCGCCGCGGCGGCACCACCCGCGGCGAACGCGTCGAGCACGAAGCCGGCCAGCCTCGGGCTGAACACCACGTCGCCGTCGGCCACCCGCTGCACCGCCGCCCGCAGGTCGGGCCCGGAGATCGTCTTGGTCACGTAGCCGCGGGCGCCGGCACGGATGACGGCGATGACGTCCTCCGCGGCGTCGGACACCGACAGCGCCAGGTAGCGCACGGTGGGCAGCTCGGCCCGCAGCGCCTCCAGCACCGCCCGGCCGCCACCGCCGGGGAGGTGCACGTCGAGGAGCACCACGTCGGGCACGGTGGCACGGATGCCGGCGATCGCGGCGTCGGCGTCCTCGGCCTCCCCGACCACCTGCACCGCGTCCCCGAGCTCGGCGCGCACCCCGGCCCGCACCATGCCGTGGTCGTCGACGACGAACACCCGCGGGGCCGTCCCGGTCGCCTCCGTCACGCGCCCTCCCTGGGCAGCAGCAGCTCCACCTCGGTCCCCTCCCCCGGTGCCGAACGCACCGTCGCCGTCCCCCCGAACCGGGTCAGCCGGCCGGCCACCGAGTCGCGCAGGCCCCGGCGGTCGGCCGGGACGGCGGCGGGGTCGAAGCCCTGCCCGCGGTCGCGGACGAACACCGACACGGAGTCGGGGGTCACCTCGGTGTACAGGTCGGCCGACGCCGCGCCCGAGTGCTTCGCGGCGTTCACCAGAGCCTCCCGCGTGGCGGCGCCGAGGGCGGCCAGGGCGTCGTCGACCGGCGCGTCCCCCACCACGACGGGGTCGACGGTGAGCGCGTGGTCGGCCTCGATCCCCGCGACCATCGCGGACACGAGCCCGGCCCACGTGCCCTCGGACGCCTTCTCCGGCTCGTACAGCCAGGTCCGCAGCTCGCGCTCCTGGCTGCGGGCCAGCCGCGCCACGGCCTGCTGGTCGCCGGCGTGCCGCTGGATCAGCGCCAGGGTCTGCAGCACGGAGTCGTGCAGGTGCGCGGCCAGTGCGGCGCGCTCCTCGGAACGGATCCGTGCGGTGCGCTCCATCTCGCGGGAGGTCAGCAGCCGCCGCCAGATCGGAGCCGTGGCCAGGACGACCCCGACCAGGATCACCAGCGTCGCCGCGAAGCCGTTGCGGGCGTTGGCCAGCTGGCCGGTCGTGGCCAGGAGGAGCACCAGGCCGGTCACCCCGAGGGCGACGCCGCCGGCGAGCACCCAGCGGACGCTGGGCCGCTTCAGGGTGCGGTCGGTGTCGAGCTGCCGCCAGATGGTGGCCAGCCCCGCCCCGACGAGCAGCAGCGGCACGGTCACGTCGCCGTCGCCCCAGCTGGCCAGGTTGGTCACCAGGACGAGCGCGCCGATGCCGAGCAGCACCAGGCCGACGGTCTGCCGGCGGCTTGGGCGGTCCCCCTCCGGGACGGCCGGCGCCTCGGTGGTGTCCGACAGCGGCATGAACAGCCACAACAGCCCGTAGACGACGACGCCGATGCCGGTGACGGCGAGCGCGACCATCGCCACCCGCACCACGAGCGGGTCGGTGCGCAGGTGCGCGGCCGTGCCGGCGGAGACCCCCGCCAGCATCCGTCCCGAGCGCGGGCGCACGAGGGGCGGGCGGGCGAGCGCCCCGGGCGCCGCCGTCCCCGTCCCGGTCGTGCTGTCCACGGTCACGCCGTCGATCGTCGCACCGGCGGGGTGCCGGGGGCACCGGTGATCACCCCGGGGAGCGGGACCAGGGTCGGATGGGGGCCTTCCCTGATGTACCGGACGGCCACCGGCGCGCAGGCTCTCGGCATGACCGCAGCTCCGCCCCCGGCGCCTCCCACGGTGGACCCGCCGGGCGCCACCTGGCCTCCCCCGCCTCCGCCGTCCGGGCCGCCGGCCCGCCCGGCGCTGCGCCGTTCGCGCACCGACAAGATGGTCCACGGCGTCGCCGGGGGCCTCGCCGAGTACAGCGGCATCGACGTGCTGCTGTGGCGCGTCGGCTTCGTCGCGCTCACGCTCGCCGGCGGCACCGGGATCATCGTCTACCTGCTGCTGTGCCTGGTGATGCCCGCCGGGCCGCGGCCGAGCGGCGAGGGCTGGCACGGCTCCGTCGCGGGCCGGTGGACCCGTGGCCACACCGGCCCGACGCTGCCCCGCTCCCCGGTCGGCCGGATCACCCTCGCCGGGGTGCTCATCGCGGTGGGGCTGCTGGCGCTGGCGACGCAGCTCGGCGACTGGGAACCGGGTCCCCGCCCGTTCCTCGCGGTCGCGCTGCTCGTGGTGGGGCTGGGCCTGGTCGCGGCGGCCTTCCTCCCGGGCCGCACCGCCCGCGGCGGGCTCATCGTGCTCGGCGTCGTCCTCTCGCTGGCCCTGGTGCTGGCCTCCTCCGTGCCGTGGTCGCACTCCGCCGGGGTCGGCGACCGCGACTACCGCCCCACGAGCGTCGCGGAGGTCCGCGACCGCTACGAGCTGGGCGCCGGTGACATGACCGTCGACCTCAGCCGGATCGACGTCGACGACATCCGCTCCCCGCTGCGCATCGAGGTCGACCACGGCGTCGGTGACCTGGACGTGGTCCTCCCCCGCGAGGCCGACGTCGAGCTGGAGCTGGACACCGGGATCGGCTCGACCCAGGTCTTCGACGGCGGGACGTCCGACGGGGGCTTCTACCCCGGCACCGGCTCCGGCCCGGACGTCGACGACGGCGAAGCCGAGTTCGTGATCACCATCGACCACGGCGTGGGCGACACGGAGGTGTCCCGTGGCTGACTACAGCGAGTTCCCGACGACGCCCACCGCGTGGCAGGAGCAGGCGCTGCGCGAGCTGACGGCCGGTGACCCGGCCACTCCTGCGGTCCCCGCGCCGCAGCCGGCGCCCGAGGTGCTGCGCCGCCGTCCCGACGTGGTCGCGCTCGTCGCGGGCCTGGTCTTCGTCTTCCTGGCGCTGGTGGGTCTGAGCCCCACCGAGATCCCGCTGGGGGTGTTCGACGGCGGGGTCCTCTGGGTGGGGCTGGTCGTCGCCGGCATCGCGTTGCTGGTGAGCGAGGTCCGACGGGCCCGTCGACGCGGCTGAGCACGGCACCGACGCGCCGGCCGGTGGAACCCCTCCACCGGCCGGCGCGTTCGTCGCGTGTGCGCCGTGCCGGGCTCCTCCTCGCCGCCCTGGCGCTGCTGGCTGCCTGCGGCACCGCCGGCGCGGGCGCTCCCGCCGCCTCGCCCCTCGTCGGGGAGTGGGAACTGCGGGAGGGGACGGTCGACGGCGCGCCCCTGCCGATGCCCACGACCGCGACGCTCGTCGTCTCCCCGGACCGGGTGACCGGGCGGGCCTTCTGCAACTCCTACGACGCCGGCTACGACTCGGCCGGCGAGGCGTTCTCGCTCGCCGACCTCTCGATGACCGAGGCCGCCTGCCTGGACGCCGGGGCCATGGCCGCCGAGCAGACCTACGTCCGGGCCCTCACCACGGTGAGCGCGGCCCGGGTGGGCGAGGACCTGCTGGTGCTGACCGGACCGGACGTCGAGCTGCGCTTCGGCCGGGCCGAGGAGGTGCCCGACCGCGAGCTGACCGGCACGCGCTGGGTGCTCGACACGCTCGTCGACGGGCAGACGGCGAGCTCGACGGTCGCCGGCACGACCGCCGTCCTGGTGCTCGCGGCCGACGGCACGCTCACCGGCTCCACCGGCTGCCGCGACCTGGCCGGCTCGTGGGCGGCCGACGGCGACGAGCTGCGGATCACCGGGCTGCCGACCGACGGCTGCGCGGGTCCGGCCGCGGCGCAGGACGGTGCCGTGCTCGCCGTCCTCGCCGCCGGACCGGTGGCCACGGTCGACGAGGACCGGCTGAGGGTCACCGCCCCCGACGGCCGCGGCCTGGGTTACCGGGCGGGCTGACTCACTCCCACTCGATGGTGCCCGGGGGCTTGCTCGTCACGTCGAGGACGACGCGGTTGACCTCGGCGACCTCGTTGGTGATGCGGGTGGAGATCTTCGCCAGCAGGTCGTAGGGCAGCCGGGTCCAGTCGGCGGTCATCGCGTCCTCGCTGGACACCGGGCGCAGCACGATCGGGTGCCCGTAGGTGCGCCCGTCGCCCTGCACGCCGACCGAGCGGACGTCGGCCAGCAGCACGACCGGGCACTGCCAGATCTCGGTGTCCAGCTGCGCGGCCGACAGCTCCGCGCGCACGATCGCGTCGGCCCGGCGGAGCACGTCGAGCCGCTCCTGCGTCACCTCGCCGACGATGCGGATGCCCAGCCCCGGGCCCGGGAACGGCTGCCGCTGCACGAGCGTGTCGGGCAGGCCCAGCTGCCGGCCGACCTCGCGCACCTCGTCCTTGAACAGCGTGCGCAGCGGCTCGACCAGCGTGAAGGTGAGGTCCTCGGGGAGCCCGCCGACGTTGTGGTGGCTCTTGATGTTCGCCGTCCCGGTGCCGCCGCCGGACTCGACGACGTCGGGGTACAGCGTCCCCTGCACGAGGAAGTCGACGGTCTCGCCGTGGGCCTGGGCGTCGGCGACGACGTCGAGGGCGGCCTGCTCGAAGACGCGGATGAACTCCCGGCCGATGATCTTGCGCTTCTCCTCGGGGTCGCTCACGCCGGCCAGCGCGCCGAGGAACCGCTCGCTGGCGTCGACCACCCGCAGGTCCGCGCCGGTGACGGCGACGAAGTCGCGCTCGATCTGCTCGGTCTCGCCCTCGCGCATCAGCCCGTGGTCGACGTAGACGCAGGTGAGCCGGTCGCCGATAGCCCGCTGCACGAGCGCGGCGGCGACCGCGGAGTCCACGCCGCCGGAGAGTCCGCAGATGGCCCGCCGGTCGCCGATCTGGTCCCGGATCGCGGCGACCTGCTCCTCGACGACGTTGGCCATCGTCCAGCTGGGCTCCAGCCCGGCGATGTCGAACAGGAAGTGCTCGAGCACGGTCTGCCCGTGCGAGGTGTGGCGGACCTCGGGGTGGAACTGGACCCCGGCCAGCCGCCGGTCGACGTCCTCGAACGCCGCGACCGGGGCGCCGGTGGAGGTGGCGGTCACGGTGAACCCGGGCGGGGCCTCGGAGACGGCGTCCCCGTGGCTCATCCACACCGACTGCAGGGCCGGGAGGTCCCCGAACAGCCGGCCGCCCGTGGTGACCGTCAGCGGGGTGCCGCCGTACTCCCGGTCGCCGGTCCGGGCCACGGTGCCGCCGAGGGAGGCGGCCATCGCCTGGAAGCCGTAGCAGATGCCGAAGGCCGGGACCCCGGACTCGAAGAGCGTCGGGTCGACCTGCGGAGCGCCCTCGGCGTAGACGCTGGACGGGCCGCCGGACAGCACGATCGCCGCCGGCTTGCGCGCCACGATCTCCTCGGCCGGCACCGACGAGGGCACGATCTCGGAGTAGACGCCGGCCTCGCGGATCCGCCGGGCGATGAGCTGCGCGTACTGGGCGCCGAAGTCGACGACCAGGACGGTCGGGAAGTCCATCAGTCCCGGCCGCCGCTCACGACCAGCTCCACCCGCTGGAACTCCTTGAGGTCCCGGTAGCCGGTCTTGGCCATCGTCCGGCGCAGCGCGCCGAAGAGGTTGGTCCGGCCGTCGGCGGCGTGCGCCTCGCCGAGCAGCACGTCGGCCAGGGAACCGGCCGGCTCGATCGGCGCCGACGTCCCGCCGCGCGGCAGGCGCGGGTGCGCGGCCACCGAGTCCCACCAGATGCCGCCCGCCGGGGCCTCGGAGGCCGCGCGCAGCGGCTCGCCGAGCTGCACCGCGTCGGCCCCGCAGGCCAGCGCGCGGGCGATGGCGCCGCTGGTCTCGATCCGGCCGTTGGCGATGACGTGCACGTACCGGCCGCCGGTCTCGTCGAGGTAGTCGCGGCGGGCCGCGGCGGCGTCGGCGATCGCGCTGGCCAGCGGCACGCGGATGCCCATGACGGCGTCGCCGGTGGAGTAGCTGTCGGCGCCGACGCCGACGATCACGCCGGCCGCGCCGGTGCGCATCAGGTGCAGCGCGGTCTGGTAGTTCGCCGCGCCGCCGACGATCACCGGGACGTCGAAGTCGGCGATGAACTCCTTGAGGTTGAGCGCCTCACCGGTCGAGGTGACGTGCTCGGCCGAGACGATCGTGCCCTGGATGACCAGCAGGTCCACGCCGGCGGCGAGCACGGCGGGCGCGAGCTGGAGCGTGTGCTGCGGGGAGATCCGCACCGCGGTGGTGACCCCGGCGGCGCTCATCTCCTTGATCCGCGCGGTGACCAGGTCGGGCTTCACCGGCTCGGCGTAGACCTCCTGCAGCACCGAGACCGGCGGCGGGCCACCGGCGGCGGCGTCCCGGATGCGGGCATAGGCCGGCGCCGGGTCGTCGTAGCGGGTCCACAGGCCCTCGGCGTTCAGCACGCCCAGTCCGCCGGCTTCCCCGACGGCGACCGCGGTGGCGGGGCTGACAACGGCGTCCGAGGCGCTGGTGACCAGCGGGATCTCGAACCGGAAGGCGTCGATCTGCCAGGCGGTGGAGACGTCGTCGGTGTCCCGCGTGCGGCGGGAGGGGACGATCGACACCTCGTCGAGGTCGTACCCCCGGCGGGCGAAGCGGTTGAGGCCGATCTCGACGGAGTCGCGTGCGGGCATCAGACGGTCACCGGGCTCGGTAGTTGGGGGCTTCGACGGTCATCTGGATGTCATGGGGGTGGCTCTCGGTCAGCCCCGCGGAGGTGATCCGGGTCAGCTGGCCGCGGTCCTGGAGGTCGGCGATGGTCGCCGCACCCGCGTAGCCCATCGACGCGCGGAGGCCGCCGACGAGCTGGTGGGCCACCGTGGACAGCGCGCCGCGGTAGGGCACCTGGCCCTCGATGCCCTCGGGGACGAGCTTGTCGTCGGAGAGGACGTCGTCGGCGAAGTACCGGTCGCGGCTGTAGGACTGGTTGCCGCGCTTCTGCATCGCGCCCAGCGACCCCATGCCGCGGTAGGTCTTGAACTGCTTGCCGTTCATGAAGACGAGCTCGCCCGGCGCCTCCTCGACGCCGGCGAAGAGGCCGCCGATCATCACGGTGTCGGCGCCGGCGACCAGGGCCTTGGCGATGTCGCCGGAGTACTGCAGGCCGCCGTCGGCGATGACCGGCACGCCGGCCGGCTTCGCGGCCAGCGAGGCCTCGTAGATGGCGGTGATCTGCGGGACGCCGACACCGGCGACCACCCGGGTGGTGCAGATCGAGCCCGGGCCGACGCCGACCTTGACGGCGTCCACCCCGGCGTCGATCAGGGCCTGCGCGCCAGCGCGGGTGGCGACGTTCCCGCCGACGACCTGGACGCCGGTGAAGTCGGCCTTCACCCGGGCGACCATGTCGAGGACGGCGCGCTGGTGGCCGTGCGCGGTGTCGACGACGACGACGTCCACCCCGGCGTCGACCAGCAGGCCGGCCCGCTTGTAGGAGTCCTCGCCCACGCCGACCGCGGCGGCCACGACCAGGCGGCCGTCGGCGTCCTTGGTGGAGAGGGGGTACTGGTCGCGCTTGACGAAGTCCTTGACCGTGATCAGCCCGCGCAGCCGCCCCGCCTCGTCGACGATCGGCAGCTTCTCGATCTTGTGCTTGGACAGCAGCTGGAGCGCGGTGTCGGCGTCGACCCCCACCGGCGCGGTGACCAGCGGCATCGGCGTCATCACGTCGCGGACGAGCCGGTTCTGGTCGGTCTCGAAGCGCATGTCGCGGTTCGTGCAGATGCCGACGAGGACGCCGTCGGCGTCGACGACCGGGGCACCGGAGATCCGGTAGCGGGCGGAGAGGGCGTCGACCTCGGCGAGGGTGTTGTCCGGGGAGACGGTCACCGGGTTGGTGACCATGCCGGCCTCGGACCGCTTCACGAGGTCGACCTGACCGGCCTGCTCCTCGGCGGCGAGGTTGCGGTGCAGGACGCCGACGCCGCCGACGCGGGCCATGGCGATGGCCATCCGCGCCTCGGTCACCGTGTCCATCGCGCTGGACAGCAGCGGGACGGCGAGCCGGATGCCGCGGGTCAGGCGACTGCTGGTGTCGACCTCGGCCGGGACGACGTCGGAGGCGCCCGGGATGAGCAGGACGTCGTCGTAGGTCAGGCCGAGCGGGGCGAACTTCGCCGGCAGCTCGGGTACGAACTCATCGGGCTGCATGCGTGCCGCCACCCCTCCGGGATCGGTCTGCCGCCCTGCTGGGCGCGCGGGGAACCACCCCGATCGTAGGCGGCGGGCCTCGGGGGGCGGACCGTCGCCTGCCGGACGGCTACCGTAGGAACGTGAACTTCGACGACGCGACCGGTCCGGACTTCGGGCCCGCCGACCCGTCGGGTCCGCCGCCGCTGACGATGGAGGAGCGGGCCGGCGTCCTCGACGACCTGGCCGAGCTCGAGATCTTCCGCACGCTGCTGGAGCCGAGCGGGATCAAGGGGATCGTCGTCGACTGCCCGGACTGCGACGAGGAACACCACGTCGACTGGGCGCTGATGCAGGCGAACCTCCGGCAGTTGCTGGAGGAGGGGCAGACCGGCCGGCACGAGCCGCCGTTCGACCCCGACCCCGACGACTACGTCAGCTGGGACTACGCCAGCGGGTACGCCGACGGCGTCGCCGCGGTCGCCGACCGCGAGGAACCCGGCGACGGCCGCGGCGGCAGGCACGCCCGCGAGGACTGAACGACGAGAGAGGCCCCGGTGCACGAGCACCGGGGCCTCTCTGTCCCTGTCGTCCGGAGGACGACGGAGTCACTGCATCATGCCCCGGCGGAATCCGGTGGCGACCGCCTCGGCGCGATCCTTGGCGCCGAGCTTGCGGAACAGCCGGCGGGCGTGGGTCTTGATGGTGTCCTCGGACAGGTAGAGCTCGCGGCCGATCTGGGCGTTGCTCTTGCCCTGGCTCATGCCGGTCAGCACCTGCATCTCGCGCATGGACAGGCTCACGGCCGGCGCCTGGGCGACGGCGGCGCGCACCGTGGTCGGCGCGGAGCCGGCCAGCGGGCTGGCGCCGTTCCACGCCGGGGCCGGAGCCGCGGAGTGGGCCCCGACGCTGGCGAGCGGCACGGGGTGGCCGTTGGCCGGCTGCGGCGTCCGCCCGTCGACCCGCAGGCCGACCCGGGAGAGGCCGAGGCCCATCTCGAGGGCGGTGGCGTCCCAGCGCAGGTACCCGCGGGCACCGACGGCGACGGCGGCGCGGACGGTCTCCGCGTCGTCGGAGGACCCGAGCACCAGCACGGGCAGCCGCGGGTGGGCCCGCAGCGCCTGGGTGGCGACGGTGAGCCCGGAGTCCATGGCCCGCTGCGTCCCGATCAGCAGGACGTCGGGGTGGCGGGTCGCCAGCCGCGACATGAGGGCCGCGGCGTCACCGACGGCCTCGACCCGGCCGACGAAGGGCAGCGCGACCAGACGGGAGGCGATGTCCTCCCGGACCCGCCGCCGCTCGTCGTAGACCCACACCGTCGTCGTCCCGCTGCCGGGTCCGCGCATCCTGTCGTCGATCACGCCTTGCTCCTTCGCTCCCGGCACGGTGTCCGGGCGAATCCCCCGCCGACCTCGGACGGGGCTCTCCCCGCCGGTTTCGGCACGACCGAGATCCACCTTGATCGGCTCCGGGGGCAGGGGACAGATGCCCTCACCCAGCGGGGTGAGCGAACAGGCGGCAAAATGCGGCGACCCCTCGTGTTTGACCCACGTGGGCCTCGGGCACCGGGCCCTTGCAGCCGGACCGCCCCCTCCGGCTCGCATCGAGCCGAGGAGGACCGACATGGCTGACATCCGCCGCCTTCCCACCCCCGTCGCCGAGGTCTGGGACTGGCAGCTGCACGGCGCCTGCCGTGGCGAGAGCACGGCCCTGTTCTTCCACCCCGATGGCGAGCGCGGCCCCGCGCGGGCCCGCCGGCAGAACGCGGCCAAGGCCGTGTGCGCCCAGTGCCCGGTGGTCGAGGCCTGCCTCAAGCACGCGCTGGCCGTCCGCGAGCCCTACGGCGTGTGGGGTGGCATGAGCGAGGAGGAGCGGGCCCGGCTGATCGCCGCGGAGCCCGCCGCGGTCGCCGCGGGGGTCTGAGTAAGGACCCCGTCCCTCTCACCCCTCGCACGCTGGGGGCGAGCCTCCGGACGGGGCCGAGAACGCCGAGAGGGCCGGTCCAGCACACGCTGGACCGGCCCTCTCTGTCTCTTCAGGCCCTCAGGCCCCGTCCAGAGGCTCGCGCCGAGCGGAGCGAGGCGTGAGGAGGACGGGGTCCTTCATCAGTGGGCGTGACCGTGGCCGTGCGAGTGGCCGTGGGTGTGGTGCCCACCGGCGTGCTCGTCCTCCTCGACCGGGGCCTCGACCACGGCCGAGTCGGTGGTGAGCACCATCGCCGCGATGGAGGCGGCGTTGCCGAGCGCGGCCTTGGTGACCTTGACCGGGTCGATGACGCCCTCGGCGGCCAGGTCGCCGTACTCGCCGGTGGCGGCGTTGAAGCCGGTGCCGACGCCGGCCTCGCGGACCTTGCTCACCACGACGCGACCCTCGAAGCCCGCGTTCTCGGCGATGCGGTGCAGCGGGGCGTCCAGCGCCTTGCGCACCGCGCGGGCACCGGTCAGCTCGTCACCGGTGAGGTCGAGGGCGTCCACCGCGGCCGCGGCGTGCACCAGCGCGGAGCCACCCCCGGGGACGACGCCCTCCTCCACCGCGGCGCGGGTGGCGGCGATGGCGTCCTCGATGCGGTGCTTCTTCTCCTTCATCTCGACCTCGGTGGCCGCGCCGACGCGGATGACACCGATGCCGCCGGCCAGCTTCGCGAGCCGCTCCTGCAGCTTCTCGCGGTCCCAGTCGGAGTCGGTGGCCTCGATCTCGCGGCGGATCTGCGCGACCCGGTCCTCGATGGCCTCGGCGGTACCGCCGCCGTCGACGATCGTCGTCTCGTCCTTGGTGACGACGACGCGGCGGACGGTGCCCAGCACCTCGGGGCCGACCGAGTCGAGCTTCAGGCCGACGTCCTCGCTGACGACCTGACCGCCGGTGACGATCGCGAGGTCGGTCATGAACGCCTTGCGCCGGTCGCCGAAGAAGGGCGACTTCACGGCGACGACCTTGATGGTCTTGCGGATCGAGTTCACCACGAGCGTCGACAGGGCCTCGCCCTCGACGTCCTCGGCGACGATGAGCAGCGGGCGGCCGCCGGAGGACAGCACCTTCTCCAGCAGCGGCAGCAGGTCGGCGAGGGCGCCGATCTTGCCCTGCACGAGGAGGACGAGCGCGTCCTCGAGGACGGCCTCCATCGCCTCGGTGTCGGTCACGAAGTACGGCGACAGGTAGCCCTTGTCGAATTGCAGACCCTCGGTCACGTCGAGCTCGGTGGAGAGGGTGTTGCTCTCCTCGACGGTGATGACGCCGTCCTTGCCGACCTTCTCCATGGCCTCGCCGATGAGGGCGCCGACCTCGGCGTCCTGGGCGGAGATCGTGGCGACGCCGGCGATGGCGGCCTGGTCCTCGACCGGGATGGCGACCTCGTCGAGGGCCGTGTGCACGGCGTCGACGGCGGCGCGCATGCCGCGGCCCAGACCCATCGGGTTGGCGCCGGCGGCGACGTTGCGCATGCCCTCGTGGACCAGCGCCTGGGCCAGCACGGTGGCGGTGGTGGTGCCGTCACCGGCGACGTCGTTGGTCTTGGTGGCGACGTTCTTGGCCAACTGGGCGCCGAGGTTCTCGTACGGGTCCTCGAGGTCGACCTCGCGGGCGATGGTGACGCCGTCGTTGGTGATCGTCGGGGCGCCGAACTTCTTGTCGAGGACGACGTTGCGGCCGCGCGGGCCGAGCGTCACCTTCACCGCGTCGGCGAGCTTGTCGACGCCGCGCTCGAGCGCCCGGCGGGCGTCCTCGTTGAACTTGATGATCTTGGCCATGGGGCCGACTCCTCGATCAGTGCGTCAGGGGGCAGACGACGACCGCCCCGGGACCCGGTGTCTCGGGTCGCCGGGGCGGTTGAAGGACCCCGTCCTCCTCACCCCTCGCAAGCTCGGGGCGAGCCTCTGGACGGGGCCGATGGTGTGCGGTTCGGCCTGTCGGTTACTTCTCGACGACGGCGAGCAGGTCGCGCGCGGACAGCACGAGGTAGTCCTCGCCGCCGTAGCGCACCTCGGTGCCGCCGTACTTCGAGTAGATGACGACGTCGCCGACGTTCACGTCGAGCGGGACGCGGTTGCCGTTGTCGTCGACGCGACCGGGGCCAACGGCGATGACCGTGCCCTCCTGCGGCTTCTCCTTGGCGGTGTCCGGGATGACCAGGCCGGAGGCGGTGGTGGTCTCGGCCTCGTTGGCCTGGACCACGACGCGGTCCTCCAGCGGCTTGATGCTGACCTTGGTAGCGGTCGTCACGTCGGTGACGCCCCCTTCGGGATCGGACGGACTGGGGGATGGTGCTGATGCTGTGGCACGGACCTGCACACCTGCCGTCGCGGGGGTCAGGCGGCTGCCGTGTCGTCTGGCACTCTACCCACGAGAGTGCCAGCCCCTCAAGCGGGTCCCCCGTCGGTGTGCTGGACCGGTGCGTCACGCTGTCGCCGTGCCCGCCGACACGTCCGGACCCCATCCGGAGGGGGCTCTCGAGCAGCTCGCCCTGCTCCGCACCGCCGAGGGCGCCGCGGCCCTCGAGCTCGCCACCTCGCTGCACACCGCGGGGGTCGACGTCCTGGCCGGGCTCGACCGGCTGCGCGCCACCGTCGGCGCGGAGCTGGCCGGACCCGCCTGGGGGTACGCCCGCCTGCGCGTCCGGGCCCGGCCGGTCTTCGGCGCGGACGCCGACCGGCTGTTCCTGACCACCGACACCCTGGAGCAGGCCGGCCGGCCGGAGCTCGCCGCGCGGCGGGCCGCCCGGCTGCTGGCCGCCGGCGGGGACGAGGTCGACTCGGTCGCCGACCTCGGCTGCGCCGCCGGCACCGACACCATCGCCCTCGCGCGGGCCGGCGCGAGCGTGCTCGCCGTCGACGTCGACCCGCTGGCGCGGGAGCTGACCGCGGCCAACGTCGAGGCCCTGGGCCTGGCCGACCGGGTGTGGGTGGTGGCCGGCGACGCCGTCGAGCTCGTCGCGGCGGCGCGGGGCGGCGAGGTGGCCAACTGCGCGGCCGCCGTCCTCGACCCCGCCCGGCGGGCCGGCGGACGGCGGCTGCTGGACCCCGACCGCTGGTCCCCGCCCTGGTCGACCGTGGTCGACCTCCTCGACCGGGTGCCGGTCACCGCGGTCAAGGTCGCGCCCGGCCTGGACCACGACCGGGTGCCCGAGGGCGTGGAGGCCGAGTGGGTCTCGGTGCGGGGGTCGATCGTGGAGGCCCTGCTGTGGGGCCGGGCGGTCTCGTCGGTCTGGCGGCGGGCGACCGTCGTGCAGGACGGCCCTGCCGGTCGCACGGCGCACGAGCTCACCGCCGACGCCGACCCCGGGCACGCGCCGACCGGACCGGTGCGCGGCTGGCTGCACGAGCCGGACCCGGCGGTCATCCGCTCGGGTCTGGTGTCGCTGGCGGCCGCCGAGCTCGAGGCGACGCTGGTGGACCCGACGATCGCCTACCTGACCTCCGACGCGCCGGCGGACTCCCCCTGGGTGACCTCGTACCGCGTCGACGAGGTGCTGCCGTTCAACCTCAAGAAGCTCAAGGCGCTGCTGCGGTCCCGTGGCGTCGGCCGGGTGACGGTCAAGAAGCGCGGTTCGGCGATCGAGCCGGAGGAGCTGGCCCGGCAGCTGCGGGGACCGGGCGAGTCGTCCGCCACCGTCGTCGTCACCCGGGTCGCCGGAAAGCCCACCGCACTCGTCTGCGGCCTCCCATGAGCCTTTCGCGCGCGGGAGGCTCCTAGGGGCGGACGACGTCGATGGGCAGCGAGCTGTCCGCGCCCAGGTCGGGCGCCGAGGGGGCGACCCCGGCCGCGACCAGCCGGGAGCCGAGGGCGGCGACCATCGCACCGTTGTCGGTGCACAGCCGGGGGCTGGGCACCCGCAACACGATGCCGGCCGCCGCGCACCGCTCCTCGGCCAGCGCGCGCAGCCGCGAGTTCGCCGCCACTCCGCCGCCGAGGACGAGGTGGTCCACGCCGTGGTCGCGGCAGGCCCGCACCGCCTTGGCGGTGAGCACGTCGGCGACCGCCTCCTGGAACGACGCGGCGACGTCGGCCACCGGGACCGGCTCGCCGGCCCGCTCGCGGGCCTCCACCCAGCGGGCGACGGCGGTCTTCAGCCCGGAGAACGAGAAGTCGTAGGGGGCGTCGCGGGGCCCGGTCAGCCCACGCGGGAACGCGATGGCCGAGCCGTCGCCCTCGCGCGCCGCCCGGTCGATCGGCGGACCGCCCGGGAAGGGCATGCCCAGCACGCGGGCCACCTTGTCGAACGCCTCCCCCGCCGCGTCGTCCACCGTGCGGCCCAGGGACACGACGTCGCGGGAGAGGTCCGGCACCAGCAGCAGCGAGCTGTGCCCGCCGGAGACCAGCAGCGCCATCGACGGCTCCTCGAGCGCGCCGTGCTGCAGCTCGTCGACGGCGACGTGGGCGGCCAGGTGGTTGACCCCGTACAGCGGCACGTCGAGCGCCAGTGCGTACGCCTTGGCCGCGGCCAGACCGACCAGCAGCGCGCCGGTCAGCCCCGGCCCCGCGGTCACCGCGACGGCGTCGACGTCGGAGGCCTGCACGCCGGCCTCGGCCAGCGCGCGGTGCACGGTCGGGACCATCGCCTCCAGGTGCGCGCGCGAGGCGATCTCCGGGACCACGCCACCGAAGCGCTCGTGCTCGGCCATCGACGTGGCGAGCGCGTCGGAGAGCAGCGTGCGGCCCCGCACCAGCCCGACGCCGGTCTCGTCGCACGAGGTCTCGAACCCGAGCACCAGTGGCTCCGTCACAGCTTCTCCCGTCTCATCACCACGGCGTCGGTGCCGCTGGGCTGGTAGTAGCCGCGGCGCCGGCCGATCTCGGCGAACCCGCGGCGGCGGTAGAGCCCCTGGGCCACCTCGTTGTCCGCCCGGACCTCCAGCAGGACGACGGGGCTGCGCCGGTCGGCCTCGGCCAGCAGGGCGTCGAGCAGGAGCGCGCCGATCCCCTGCCCCTGCCGCGTGCCGCTGACGCCGATGGTCGCCACGTGGGCCTCGTCGTCGTAGGCGATCAGCCCGGCGTAGCCGACGACGGCGTCGTCCCCGCCGGGGCCCTCCGCCACGGCCACCAGGTAGTGCCGGGTGTCGGTGCGGGAGAGCTCGTCGCGGTACATCGACACGGTCCACGTGTCGGGCGCGAACAGCTCCTCCTCCAGCTCCATGACCCGGGGCAGGTCGGCCAGCCGCATCGGCCGCAGGCGGACGTCGCTCACGACGTGGTCACCGGCTTGAACGACGTCGGCGGGGTGGCGTCGGGACGGCGCAGGTAGAGCGGCACCAGCGGGGCGGCGGCCGCCGGGTCGTCGAGCTGACCGGCCGCCGCGCGCAGCAGCCCCGTCGTCGTCACCTCGGCCGCCTCCACCGGCGCGCCGAGGCGGGCGGCGAACGCCGGGTCGCCGACGAACGGTCCGGGCAGCTCCGCGCCCTCCGGCCGGACGACGTCGGGGCCCTGGACCCGCGCGCCGGAGGCGTCGTAGGCGGCCCAGTAGACCTCCTTGCGGCGGGCGTCGGTGACCACCGTCCGCGCCCCGTCGCCGACGGCGTCCAGCGAGCAGACGCCGACCACCGGCAGTCCGCGGGCGTCGGCGATCGCCGCGGCGGTGACGATCCCGACCCGCAGGCCGGTGAAGGGGCCCGGCCCCAGACCGGTCACCACCGCGCCGATGTCGCCGAGCGTCGCCCCCGCCTCGGCGAGGACGTCGCGGATGGCGGGCGTCAGCAGCTCGGCGTGCCGGGTGCCGGAGGGGACGGCGCGCTCGGCGAGCACCTCGACCGCGCCGTCGGCGGAGCGGCGCGCCACCCCCGCGAGCAGGGTCGGGGTCGCGGTGTCGAGGGCCAGTACCAGCACGAGGAACCAGCCTACTGACGCGTCCCGTCAGGGCTGGTCGCCGAGCCGCTGCTCCCAGCCGGGGCCGTGCGGGACGAGGACGGCGGTGCGCACGTCGTCGTCGCGGCGGTCCAGGCGCACCTCGAGGTGCTCGTCGGCGAGCTGCTCGACCAGCCCCTGCCCCCACTCGACGACCGTGACCGACTCGGCGGTCGAGGCATCGAGGTCGAGGTCGTCCACGTCGGCGACCCCGCCCAGCCGGTAGGCGTCGACGTGCACCAGGGGCAGCCGGCCGCCGCGGTGCACCCGGGCGATGACGAAGGTCGGCGAGGTGACCGGCTCGCGCACGCCGAGCGCTGCGCCGATCCCCTGGGTGAGCGCGGTCTTGCCGGCACCGAGCGGACCGACCAGCACGACGAGGTCACCGGGGCGGACGATCCCGGCCAGGGCGGCCCCCAGCGCCCGGGTGTCCTCCGGCGTCGGCAGCACGTGCTCCCGCTTCACGACGCCTCCCCGACCGCCTGCGCCACCCGGCGCAGGTCGGTGGCGAGCGCGGCCCGCGGTGCCCCGTTCGGGCCGAACCGGATGGCCGCCGACGGGTGGTAGGTCACGAACAGCTCCCGGCCCTCCCAGGTCACCGGCCCCTCCTCGCGGGCACGGGCCAGCACGGTCCTCGGGCCCAGGAACCACTTGGCGCTGGACAGGCCCAGCGCGACGACGACCGGCGGGTCCAGCAGCTCGAGCTGCCGGCGCAGCCAGCCGCTGCAGCGGGCCACCTCCGGCGCCTTCGGCGTGCGGTTGCCCGGCGGACGGCACTTCACGATGTTGACGACCGCCACCTCCCGGCGGTCCAGACCGGCCTCGCCCAGCAGCTGGTCGAGCAGGGCACCGCTCTTCCCCACGAACGGACGGCCGGTCTCGTCCTCGGTCGCTCCGGGGGCCTCGCCGACGACGAGCACGCGCGGTCGGCCGGACCCCGGCACGTCCCCGACGACGACGTGCTGGCGGGTGGCGGCCAGCTCGGGGCAGGCGACGCAGCCGCGGGCCGAGGTGGCGAGCGACTCCCAGTCGGGCGCGGCCGCGGCGGTGCGGGCGACCTCCTCGGCCGCGGCGTCGAACCGGGGCGGACGGGGGGCGGCCACGAAGCCGACCCTATTTCACGCGGGGACGACGGTCCGCTCGGCGGTGACCCGGCGGATGAGGGCCGACAGCGCCGCGGTGACCTCGGCCGGCTTCTCCAGCGGCACCATGTGGCCGGCGTCGGCGACGACCTCGTGCTCCACCCGGTCGGCGTCCGGCCCGCCGAGGAGCTCGACCAGCTTCTCGCTGTGCGTCGGCGGGATGAGGGTGTCGCTGTCGCCGGTGAGCACCAGCGTGGGGACGGCGCGCAGCGGCACCAGCGACCCGGTCTCGTCCAGGCCGGCCAGCGCCGGGTAGAACTCCGCGATCACGTCGACCGGGGTGCCGGCGATCATCGAGTCGACGTAGCGGCCGAGCCGCGGGTCGACGTCGCGCGAGGCGAACGACAGCGACCAGGTGGCCGCCGACACCACCGACGCGGCCAGCCGGCGGGTCCGCTCGGCGAACCCGGGCCGGCGGCGCATCGTCCACGCGGCGACCGGGATGACGGCGGCCCGCAGCCGGGTGAGCAGCTCGGGCAGACCGAAGGACAGGTCGGCGAGGTTGCCGCTGGAGGTGGACATCAGCGCGACGCCGACGACCCGGGTGCCGAAGAGCTCGGGGTGGAGGTCGGCCAGGGCCATCACGGTCATGCCGCCCATCGAGTGCCCGACCAGGACCACGGGACCGCGCGGCACCCGGGTCTCGATCACGGCGGCGAGGTCGCGGCCGAGCTGCTCCATCGTCGAGTGCTCGGCCGGGCCACGGCCGGAACCGCCGTGCCCGCGCTGGTCGTAGAAGACCAGCCGCGCCTTCGGCCGGGAGCCGTTGGCCGTCGCCAGTTCGGCGCCCAGGGAGCGGCGCTGGTAGGTCCAGGAGTTCATCGACAGCGTGTAGCCGTGCACGAAGACGACGGTCAGCGGCGCGTCCGGGGGGCCGACCTCCTCCACCGCCAGCAGCACGCCGTCGTCGGCCTGCACCAGCGCGGTGCGGTCCGCGCGGCGGGACGCCGGCCCGAGCGGGTCGTCCTCGCGCAGCTCGGCGTCGGTGGCCTCGGCCGGCAGCCCGGCCGCGGAGCCGAGGCGCTCGGCGTCGACCCGGCGGGCGGCGTGCCGGTGCACGGCCACCCCGACCGCGGTGCCGGCCGCGGCCAGGCCCGCCACACCCGCGACGACGCCGGCGGTGTGGTGCGGCCCGTGGGAGGTGGACTTCTTCCGCGTGGCCATCAGACCGTCCCCGCCGTGCCGACGTGGCGCCGGGTGAACCGGCCACCGATCCGGGCCACGAGCTCGTAGTGGATGGTGTCGGCGGCGTCGGCCCACTGCTGGGCGGTCGGCTCGCCGTCGGTACCCGGCCCCCACAGCACGACGCGGTCACCGGCGCGGACCGGGGCGTCCCCGACGTCGAGCACGAACTGGTCCATGCAGACGCGGCCGGCGATCGGCCGCTGCGCCCCGCCGGCGAGGACGGGGGCGCGGTTGCTGGCCGCGCGCGGGATGCCGTCGGCGTAGCCGACCGGGACGACGGCCAGGGTCGTCTCCGTCGACGGCGAGTAGGTGTGGCCGTAGGAGACCCCGACGCCGGCCGGCACCCGCTTGGTGAGCATCACCCGCGCCTCGACGGTCATGGCCGGGCGCAGCCCGTACGCGGCCGGGTCGCCGCCGAGGGGGTCCAGCCCGTAGATCGCGATGCCGGGGCGGACCAGGTCGTACCAGGTCTCCGGCAGCGCGACGGTCGCGGCGGAGTTGGCCAGGTGCCGGCGGGCGTCGCGCAGGCCGGCGTCGCGGGCCACCGTGACCGCCTCCTCGAACACCGCCTTCTGCCGGCCGATGGTGGGGTGGGTGGGCGCGTCGGCGTAGGCCAGGTGGCTCCACAGGCCGACCACCTCGACGGCGCCGTCGGCCTGGGCCCCCGCCGCCGCGGCGACGAGGGCCGGCCACTCGTCGGGGGTCGCCCCGCCGCGGGAGAGGCCGGTGTCGACCTTGAGGTGCAGCCGGGCGGTGCGGCCGGTGGTCCGGGCGGCGGCGACGACCTCCTCGACGCCCCAGACGGCGTTGGCCGACACCTCGACGTCGGCGGTCAGCGCGGCGACGTAGTCCTCGCCGGGGGCGTTGAGCCAGGCCAGCAGCGGCGCGGTCACGCCGGCGGCGCGCAGGGCGAGGGCCTCCTCGACGACCGCCACGCCCAGCGCGTCGGCACCGCCGGCCAGGGCCGCGCGGGCGGAGGGGACCAGCCCGTGGCCGTAGGCGTCGGCCTTGACCACGGCCATCAGCGGCCGGTCCACGCGCTCGCGCAGGGCCGCGGTGTTGGCCGCGATCGCGTCGAGGTCCACGACCAGTTCGGCGCGGGCGGGTGCACTGCTCATCCGCTCATCCTCCCAGGCCGGGGCCTCCGCCCCGGCGCAGGCGGGCGAGAGTCGCGGGGAGCCGGCGCACCAGGTCCCCCGCGATCAGCGGTCCCTCCTGGGCGGCGACCTGGCCGGCGCGGCCGTGCACGTGGGCGGCGGCGGCGGCCGCCTCGGCCGCGGGCAGACCGGTGGCCAGCAGCGCGCCGGCGATGCCGGAGAGGACGTCGCCGGTGCCGGCGGTGGCCAGCCACGGCGTGCCCGTGCCGTTGACGAATGCCGCACCCTCGGGTGCCGCCACGACGGTGGCCGCCCCCTTCAGCAGCACGACGGCGCCGAGGTCGGCGGCCAGCCGGCGGGCCGCGCCGATCCGGTCGGTGCCGACCTCGCTGCCGAACCGGGCGTACTCGCGGTCGTGCGGGGTCAGCACCGTGGGCGCCTCCCGGTCGCGGACGAGGTCCGGCCGGCGGGCGGCCAGGGTCAGCGCGTCGGCGTCGAGCAGCACCGGCAGGTCGGTGGCCAGCACCTCGGCGACGACGTCGGCCGCGGCGTCGTCGATGCCCATGCCGGGGCCCACCACCCAGGCCTGCACCCGGCCGGCGTCGGCGGGGCGACCCTCGGTGACGATCGCCTCGGGCCAGGCGGCCCGCACGCCCGCGGCCGCCGTCCCGGCGTAGCGGACCAGCCCCGGGCGGGTGCGCAGCGCGGCACCGGTGCAGAGGACGGCGGCCCCCGGGTAGGTCGAGGAGCCGGCGACCACGCCGACGACCCCGCGGGAGTACTTGTCGTCGTCGTCGGTCGGCGGGTCGAGCCGGGCCGCGACGTCGTCGTCGGTGAGCCGGACGGCGCCCGCGGGGGGCAGCGCCAGGCCGATGTCGACGAGGTGCACCTCCCCGGCGTGGGCGCGCCCCTCCCCCACGACCAGCCCGGGCTTCACCGCACCGAAGGTCACCGTGTGCTGGGCGGGGAATGCCTCCCCCTCGACCGCGCCGGTGTCGGGGTCGACCCCGCTGGGCAGGTCGACGGCGACCATGAGCCCCGGCCCGGCCGCCGCCTCCGCCACGAGCCGCGCCGCGCCCGGGCGCAGTCCGCCACGGGCGCCGAGGCCGACGATCCCGTCGAGCACGAGGTCGGCGCGGTCGAGCCCGGTCGCTGCATCTGGACCGACCACCCGGCCACCGGCCCGGCGCAGCGCCGCCAGCCCCGCCGGATGCGTGCGGTCGGGGTCGAGCAGGACGGCGGTCACCCGCACACCACGGCCGGCCAGGCGCGCACCGGCGAAGAGCGCGTCGCCGCCGTTGTTCCCCCCGCCGACCAGCGCGGTGACCCGGGTGCCGTGGGCGCGGCCGAGCAGCCGCAGGCAGACCGTGGCCAGGCCGGTCGCGGCCCGCTGCATCAGCGCACCCTCGGGGCCGGCCGCGAGCAGCGGCTCCTCGGCCGCCCGGACCTCGTCCGCGGTGTACAGCCCGATCACGGTGTCTCCTCGCTGGCGCTCGTCGCCCCCGTGATCGGTCGCGATGCTCTGCCCATGCGTGACCTCGCGAGCTCGGTCACGGCGCCTCCTCGATGCGGGGGATCCCCTCGGCGAGCACGAACGCGGAGGCGATCCCGCCGTCGTGGCTCAGCGACAGGTGCCAGGACGTGACGCCCAGCTGGTGGGCCCGCCGGGCGACCGAGCCGCGCACGCTCAGCTGCGGACGGCCGTGCTCGCCCACGGTCACCTCCGCGTCGTGCCAGTGCAGGTCCCCGGGCGCGCCGAGGGCCTTGGCCAGCGCCTCCTTGGCCGCGAACCGTGCCGCCAGCGACTCACCGGTGCGCGGCGCCCCCGACGGAGTGCGCTGCTCCTCGGCGGTGAACAGCCGGTCCCGCAGACCGGCGGTGCGCGCCAGCGAAGCGGCGAAGCGGTCGACGGGGACGACGTCGATGCCGATCCCGATGATCACCGGGTCAGTCTCCCCCGGGGGACTTTCGCGTGCGAAGTGCTCCTCGCCGGGGCGCGGCTCAGACCGGGCGGTCCAGCTCCTCGAGGAAGGCGTCGACGGCGCTGGTGAAGTCGTCGTTGTCGTCCCCGGCCACCATGTGCCCGGCCTCGGCGACGTCCACCACGCGGGCGGTGGGGACGGCGGCCAGGAACTCCTCGATGCCCTGGTCGTCGACGACGTCGGAGCGGCCACCGCGGACGACCAGCACCGGCAGCGTCACGGTGCGGGCGAGATCCATCAACGGTTCCGGCTGGACCCCGGGGCGGGGCTCGTCGTCCGGGACGATCGACATCATCGCGGGGTCCCAGTGCCAGTACCAGCGACCGTCCTCGCGCTGCCGGACGTTCTTCTTCAACCCCTCGGGGTTGTTCCGCCGCGGGCGCTGCGTGTAGGCCGCGACCGCGTCGGCGACCTGGTCGAGGTCGTCGAACCCGTCGAGGTGGGCGCGCATGAAGTCGCCGATCCGCTTCACGCCCTCGGGCGCCGTGCGCGGCACGATGTCGACGAGGACCAGCGCCCGCGCGGCGTCGGCGTCCCGGCCGGCGACGGTCAGCGAGGTGAGCCCGCCGAGCGAGGCGCCCACCAGGACCACGCCGCGGCCGAGCCGCGCGACCACCTGCACGATGTCGCCGGCGTAGCGGTCCATGCCGTACGTGCCGTCCGGCGACCAGTCGCTGTCGCCGTGCCCGCGCAGGTCCAGGGTCGTGGTGGTCCAGCCCCGTGCGGCGAGCTCGCGGGCGGCGCCACCCCAGGAGTGCCGGGTCTGGCCCCCACCGTGCAGGAACAGCACCTCGCCGCGGGCCCCGCCGGACCAGCGGTCCCCGCGCAGGACGACGTCCCCGCAGTCGTAGGAGACCGGTGCCGGCGCGTCGGTGGTGGTCATCCTTCGGACAGTAGGGTGCTTGCCTTCCGCAACCACACCCGGCCTCGCTGCAGGCCCGCGACGAGCCTGCGAGGCGCGGGGGCAGCGAGGTCCTTCACTCGACCGTGACGCTCTTGGCCAGGTTCCGCGGCTGGTCGACGTCGTAGCCGCGGGTGTCGGCGATCTCGCACGCCAGCACCTGGAGCGGGACGGTGGTCACGACCGGCGCCAGGAGCGTCGGCGTGCGCGGCACCCGGATCACGTGGTCGGCGTAGGGGACGACGTCCTCGTCGCCCTCCTCCGCGATCACGATCGTGCGCGCCCCGCGGGCCCGGACCTCCTGGATGTTGGAGACGACCTTGCCGTGCACCGACTCCCGGCTGCGCGGGGACGGCACGACGACGATCACAGGCGTGCCCTGGTCGATCAGCGCGATGGGGCCGTGCTTGAGCTCACCGGCCGCGAACCCCTCGGCGTGGATGTAGGCGAGCTCCTTGAGCTTGAGCGCACCCTCCAGGGCCACGGGGAAGGCCACGTGCCGGCCGAGGAACAGGATCGTGTTCGCGTCGGCCAGCGACCGGCCGAGCGCGCGCACCGGCTCCATCTGCTCGAGCACCTCGGCGACCTTGTCCGGCAGCGCGCGGAGGTCCTCGACGATGGCCGCGACCTCGTCCTCGTACTTTAGCCCGCGCACCTGCGCCAGGAACAGGCCGACGAGGTAGCAGGCCACGACCTGGGTGGTGAAGCCCTTGGTCGAGGCGACGGCCACCTCGGGCCCGGCGTGCGTGTAGAGGACGGCGTCGGACTCCCGCGGGATGGTCGAGCCGTTGGCGTTGCAGATCGCGAGGACACGGGCCTTCTGGTCCTTGGCGTGGCGCAGGGCCATGAGCGTGTCCATCGTCTCGCCGGACTGGCTGATGACGACGACGAGCGTGGACCGGTCGAGGACCGGGTCGCGGTAGCGGAACTCGCTGGCCACCTCGACCTCGACGGGGATGCGGGTCCAGTGCTCGATCGCGTACTTCGCGATCAGGCCGGCGTGGTAGGCCGTGCCGCAGGCGACGACGAACACCTTGTCGATGTCGCGCAGTTCCTGGTCGGACAGCCGCACCTCGTCGAGGACCAGCTCCCCGTGCTCACCGAGGCGGCCGAGCAGGGTGTCGGCGACGGCGCGGGGCTGCTCGGCGATCTCCTTGAGCATGAACCAGTCGTAGCCGCCCTTCTCGGCGGCCGCGGCGTCCCAGTCGACGGTGTAGGCCTTGGGCTCGGCGGGTGCGCCGGAGAAGTCGGTGACCGTCAGCCCGCGGGCGCGGTCGATCTCGACGACCTGGTCCTGACCCAGTTCGCGCGCCTCGCGGGTGTGCGCGATGAACGCGGCGACGTCGGAGCCGAGGAAGTACTCGGGCGTGCCGTCGGCGGTCTCGCCGACGCCCACCACCAGGGGGCTGTTCCGGCGGGCGGCGACCACCGTGTCGGGTTCGTCGGCATGGGTCGCCACGAGGGTGAAGGCGCCCTCCAGACGCCGGCAGACGGCCCGCATGGCCTCGGCGAACCGGTCGACCCCGGCGGGCGCCTCGTCGTAGGCGGCGGCCAGCAGGTGTGCGACGACCTCGGTGTCGGTCTCGGAGGAGAACTCGATCCCGCGCTTCTCGCACTCGGTCCGCAGCGCCGCGAAGTTCTCGATGATGCCGTTGTGGATGACGGCGACGCGTCCGTCGGCCGACAGGTGCGGGTGCGCGTTGCGGTCGGTCGGCCCGCCGTGCGTGGCCCAGCGGGTGTGCCCGATGCCGATGGTGGAGGACGGGAGGGGCTGGTCGGCCAGCACCTTCTCCAGGTTGGCCAGCTTGCCGGCCTTCTTCGCCGAGGCCAGCTCGCCGCTCGCGCCGTTGCCGACCCGGACCGCCACGCCCGCGGAGTCGTAGCCCCGGTACTCGAGCCGGCGCAGACCCTCCAGGACGACGTCCAGCGCGTCCTGCGGACCGACGTAACCCACGATGCCGCACATTCGACCGAGGGTACCGGCGGGAGCCGGTCACCTGACGGCGGCGACGACCTCCGCGAGGCGGCGGGCGACCTCGTCGGCCTGCGCCTGGGTGGGCGCCTCGATCATGACGCGGACGAGCTGCTCGGTGCCCGAGGGCCGCAGCAGCACCCGGCCGTCCTCCCCGAGCTCGGCCTCGGCGGCGTTGACCGCGTCCGCGACGGCGTCGCTCTCCACGACGGCGATCCGGTCGCGCACCGGCACGTTCACCAGCACCTGGGGCAGCCGCTCGACGACGGACGCCAGCTCGGCCAGCGAGGCGCCGGTGGACTTCATCCGCCCGAGCAGCGCCAGCGCCGTCAGCAGCCCGTCACCGGTCGTCGCGTGGTCGAGGAACACGAGGTGACCGCTCTGCTCGCCGCCGAGGCTGAGCTCCCCCCGACGCAGCGCCTCGAGCACGTAGCGGTCGCCGACCGCGGTGGTCTGCACGGCGATGCCGGCCCGGCGCATCGTGTGGTGGAAGCCGAGGTTGCTCATCACCGTGGCGACGACGGTGTCCTCGCGCAGGGCGCCGCGCTCCTTGAGCCCGAGCGCGCAGACCGCGAGGATCGCGTCGCCGTCCACCTGCTCGCCATCGGCGGCCACGGCGAGGCAGCGGTCCGCGTCGCCGTCGTGGGCGATGCCCAGGTCCGCGCCGTGCGCGTGCACCGCCTCGATCAGCGGGCCGAGGTGGGTGGACCCGATGCCGTCGTTGATGTTCCAGCCGTCGGGCTCGCCACCGATGACGTGCACCGTCGCGCCCGCGCGCCGGTAGACCTCGGGGGCGATCCCCGCGGCGGCGCCGTGGGCGCAGTCGACGACGACGGTGAGCCCGGTCAGGGGCTGGTCGACCGTGCTCAGCAGGTGCTCGGCGTAGCGGGCACCGCCGTCGGTCAGGTCGCGGACGCGGCCGATCTCCGTCCCGGTGGGCCGGTGGCCGTCGGTACGGCGGCGCTGCGTGGTGATCGTGTGCTCGATCGCCGCCTCGACGGCGTCGGGGAGCTTGTGGCCGCCGCGCGAGAACAACTTGATGCCGTTGTCGGGCATCGGGTTGTGGCTAGCGGAGATCATCACGCCGAGGTCGGCGCCGGTGTCCGCGGTGAGGAAGGCGACCGCCGGCGTGGGCTGCACGCCCACGCGCAGCACCTCGGCACCGACGCTCGACAGACCCGCGACCACCGCGGCCTCGAGCATCTCCCCGCTGGCGCGGGGATCGCGCCCGACGACCGCGACGGGACGCGAGGTCCCGTCGCGGTCGGCGAGCACGCCTGCGGCGGCACGTGCCACCGCGAGGGCCAACTCCGGCGTGAGGTCGTCGTTCGCCCGACCTCGAACGCCGTCGGTCCCGAACAGGCGACCCACGACGCGGGTCAGCGCTTGCTGTACTGCGGCGCCTTGCGGGCCTTCTTCAGGCCGTACTTCTTGCGCTCGGTGACGCGGGCGTCACGGGTCAGGAAGCCGGCCTTCTTGAGGGCCGGACGGTCCTCGGGCTCGACCTCGATGAGCGCCCGGGCGATCGCCAGGCGCAGCGCGCCGGCCTGGCCCGAGACGCCGCCACCGTGCAGCAGGCCGACGACGTCGTACTGCTCGCCCTTCTCCAGGATGGTGAGGGGCTCGCGGATGAGCTGCTGGTGCACCTTGTTCGGGAAGTAGTCCTCGATGGTGCGGCCGTTCAGCCGGAACTGGCCGGTGCCGGGCAGCAGCCGCACGCGGACCACGGCCTCCTTGCGCCGGCCGACGGTCTGGATCGGACGCCCGTCGGCGTCGGTCACGGTCAGCGAGCTGGTCACTGGGCCACCTGCTTGATCTCGAAGGTCTGGGGCTGCTGGGCGGTGTGCGGGTGCTCGGCACCGGCGTACACCTTCAGCTTCTTGAGCATCTGACGGCCCAGGCTGTTGTGCGGCAGCATGCCCTTGACCGCGCGCTCGATGACGCGGTCGGGGTGCGTGCGCAGCTGGTCGCCGACGTTGATCGTCTTGAGGCCGCCCGGGTAGCCGGAGTGGCGGTAGGCGACCTTCTCGTCCCGCTTGGAACCGGTCAGGGCCACCTTGCCCGCGTTCACGACGACGACGAAGTCACCGACGTCGAGGTGCGGAGCGAACTGGGGCTTGTGCTTGCCGCGGAGCAGGATCGCGACCTGGCTGGCGAGTCGACCGAGCACCACGTCGGTGGCGTCGATGACGTGCCAGGTCCGGGCGATCTCGCCGGGCTTGGGGGTGTACGTGCGCACGGCGCTCGTGTCCTCCGTCGTCGTCGGGATGGCTGGTGGAACCGCCTCACCGAGCACGGGAGACGTTGCGGCGCGCGGGCACCAGCCGGCGGTCGCGCACCAGCCGACGACGATACCAGCCTGGGAACCGGGGGCCGAAGGCGCTACCCGACCCCGGAACGGCCCCCGTGCAGGGTCCCGCCGCGAGCCTGCGAGCGGTGGGGGGGCACGGGGTCCTCCGTCAGTCGTCGATCAGGTCGCGTTGCGCCGGGAGCAGCTCGTTCATCCGCGCGTAGTCGTCGGGCGCGGTGAGCCCGCCGACGTCGACGCTGGCCAGCTGGGTCCGGAACCCCACGTAGCACCGCTGGTAGAAGCCCGCGCTGCCGGCGTCGAACACGAAGCACGGCGCCTCGGGGATGGCCGGCAGCACGAACGGCGTCCCGCCGAAGGCCGTGCTCTCCAGCTCGGCGAAGCCGTCGTAGACGGCGTTGGTCTGGTCGATCGAGCCGAACCGGTAGACCGCGACCGCGAACAGCGTGCTGCCGTCGTCGGACTGCTTGGCGTAGAACCCGGCGAACCCGTTGCCGCCGAGCAGCTCCCGCTCCCGCGCCGGGTCGATCGCGATCCGCAGGTAGCCCTCGAAGTCGTAGGGGCCGGAGAAGTCGTTGAACTCCCCGGGCGGGTCCAGCGTCAGGTCCTGCAGGCCGTCGGGATCGGTCGGCAGCGCCGGCACGTCGGCCTGCGGTGTCGGCGTGAACCCCTCGAGCAGTCCCACCTGGTCGGTGAGCAGCCGGGTGAGGTCGTCGCCGGCCGCCGCGGCGGGGCCCTCGTGGAAGACGTAGGCGACCATGCGGCCGACCGGCACGAACGCCTGCACCGTGGCGTCGCTGCCCTGCGTCAGCAGCAGCGCCCCACCGTCGGCGTCGATCGGCACCTCCTCGTAGCCGTCCACGGCCTGCGCGGCGACCAGCTCCTCGGCGGCCCGGGCGGCCGACTCGGGGTCGGAGAGCTCCATGACCAGCGTGATCGTTCCGTAGGTGCCGTCAGCGGTCTGGTTGCACTGACCCCAGGCGGTGACGAAGCCCCAGCGCTCGACGATCTCGGACGCGGTGCCCGCCGTGAAGTACGTGCCCTCCAGCCCGCCGGGGCTGGTGGTGGGCCCGGCGGGGAAGCACGTCTCGGTGCGGTCCGGGAAGCTCGTCTCGACCAGCGCGGTCACCGAGGCGATCCGGTGCGCCTCGAGCAGCAGCCCCACCCCGCGCGGGGGCGGCGGGGTGACGTCGATGTTCGGCTCGGTCGTGTCCGGCGCGGCGGTGGTGCTGGGCGACGGCTCGGGCGTGGTCGCGGGACTCGCCGCCCCCTCCACGCTGCTCGTGCACGCGGCGAGCACCGCCAGCGGCAGGACCGCCGTCGCGAGCGCCCGCGCGCGACGGGTCACGGACCGACCTGGCGCAGCCGTCCGGTGGCGACGTCGTAGACGGTGCCGCAGACGTCCTTGGAGAGCAGGTACGGGCTCTCCTGCAGCAGCCGGATCGACTCCCGGACGTCGGCGTCGACGTCGGTGAAGGTCCGCGCCGCCCACGGCGGCCGGTGCCCGGTCGCCTGCTCGACGAGGTCGGCGAAGGAGGCGTCGTCGGTCTTCTGCAGGCCGCAGTCGGTGTGGTGGACGAGCACGATCTCGCGGGTGCCGAGCACGTGCTGGGAGATCGTGAGCGAGCGGATCGTGTCCTCGGTGATCACGCCCCCGGCGTTGCGGATGACGTGGGCGTCGCCGACGGCGAGGCCGAGCAGCGGGAACAGCGGCATGCGCGAGTCCATGCAGGCGACGACCGCGACCTTGCGGGCGGGGGCGACCGGGAGGCCTCCGGAGAAGGACCGCGCCCACTCCTCGTTCGCTGCCAGCATCTGCTCGTACTCGGCCATCGACCAGCCTCCTGTGGGTTCCGCCAGGGCGGATAGAGGTTAACGGCGGCGCGTCGGCCAGGATGGCGGGGTGCGGACGGTCGAGGAACACCGGGCAGTGGTCACCGGCCTGCTGCCGCCGATGCCGGCGGAGCGGGTGCCGCTGGAGCAGGCCCACGGTCGGGTGCTCGCGGCCGACCTGGCGGCGCTGGTCGCCCTGCCGGGCTTCGACAACTCGGCGATGGACGGGTACGCCGCCCGCGCCGCCGAGCTGGCGCAGCTGCCCGCACGGCTGCCGGTGGCCGACGACATCCCGGCCGGCCGGACCGACGTCCGCCCCCTGGCGCCGGGCACGGTGCAGCGGATCATGACCGGGGCGCCGCTGCCCGCCGGCACCGACGTGGTCGTGCCGGTGGAGCAGACCGACGGCGGCACGGACGTCGTGGAGATCCGCGCCTGCCCGGCGGCCGGCACCCATCTGCGGCGGGCCGGGGAGGACATCGCGGCCGGCACCGTCGCGCTGACCGCGGGCACCCCGCTCGGCGCCGCACAGCTCGGGCTGGCCGCCGCGGTCGGGCACTCCGAGCTGCCGGTGGCCCGTCGGCCGCGGGTGCTGGTGCTCTCCACGGGCAGCGAGCTCGTGGAGCCCGGCGCGGAGCTGCTCCCGGGGCAGATCTACGAGTCGAACTCCGCGCTGCTCGCGGCCGCCGTGACCGACGCCGGCGGGACCGCCCGGCGGCTGCACTTCGTCCCCGACGACGTCGACCAGTTCCTCGCCACGGTCCGCGCCGAGCTGGGCGGGCGGGACGGGGACGGAGCCGACCTGCTGATCACCAGCGGCGGGGTCAGCGCCGGCGCCTACGAGGTGGTCAAGGACGCCTTCGCCGGCCTCGGCACGGTCGAGTTCGTCAAGGTGGCCATGCAACCCGGCGGCCCCCAGGGCGCGGGCACCGTGGACGGCGTCCCCGTGGTCACCCTCCCCGGCAACCCGGTGAGCTCCTTCGTCTCGTTCGAGGTGTTCGTGCGCCCCGCGCTGCGCCGGGCCCTCGGGCACGCCTCGCCCGACCGGCTGCGCGCCCCGGCGACGCTCACCGACCCGCTGCGTTCCCCGCCGGGCCGCCGCCAGTTCCTCCGCGGCCGCTACGACGGCGGACAGGTGTCGCAGGTCGGCGGCCCCGGCTCGCACCTCGTCGCGCACCTGGCCCGCGCCAACTGCCTGGTCGTCGTCCCCGAGGACGTCACCGAACTGCCCGCCGGCGCCGCCGTGGACGTCGTGCTGATCGAGGGAGCCATCCAGTGACAGAACCGCGACTGACGCACGTCGACGAGTCGGGTGCGGCCCGGATGGTCGACGTCTCGGCGAAGGCCGTCACCGCGCGGGAGGCGACCGCCGGCGGCCGGGTGCTGGTCAGCCCCGAGGTCGTCGCGCTGCTCCGCGGGGAGGGGGTCCCCAAGGGCGACGCGATCGCGGTGGCCCGCATCGCCGGCATCGCGGGGGCCAAGCGGACTCCGGACCTGATCCCGCTGTGCCACCCGATCGCGCTGCACGGCGTCACCGTCGAGCTCGAGGTCACCGACGAGGCCGTCGAGATCACCGCGACGGCGCGCACCGCCGACCGCACGGGGATCGAGATGGAGGCGCTGACCTCGGTCGCCGTCGCCGGGCTGACGGTGATCGACATGGTCAAGGCGGTCGACCCACGGGCCTCGATCACCGACGTGCGGCTGCTGGCCAAGACCGGCGGCAAGAGCGGGGAGTGGCGGCGGTGACGCTGCCGGAGGGGGCGCGGGCCGTGGTGGTCACCGCCTCCAACCGCGCCTCGGCGGGCGTCTACTCCGACCGCAGCGGGCAGGCGGTCGCGGAGGGGCTGCGGGAGCTCGGCTTCGCCGTGGAGGGTCCGCACGTGCTGCCCGACGACCGTGCGGCGCTCGCCGGCGCGCTGCGGGACGCGGTGGCGTCGGGCGCGGACGTCGTCGTCACGACCGGTGGGACCGGCCTCGCCCCCACCGACGTCACCCCCGAGGCGACCCGCGACGTGCTGGAGCGCGAGGCGCCGGGGATCGCCGACGCCGTGCGCCGGTACGGGGCGCCGCAGGTGCCCACCGCGGTCCTCTCCCGCGGGTTGGCCGGCACGGCGGGGCGGACGCTGATCGTCAACCTGCCCGGCTCCACCGGCGGGGTGCGCGACGGCCTCGCCGTCCTCGGGCCGCTGTTCCCCCACGCCGTCAGCCAGCTCCGCGGCGGCGACCACTAGAGCGCGATGCGCTCCGTGCGCGTGTAGACGTTGCAGCCGTCGCCGCGGAGGAAGCCGACCAGCGTGATGCCGACGTCGGCGGCGAGCTCCACGGCCAGCGACGACGGCGCGGACACCGCGGCCAGTACCGGGATCCCGGCCATCGCCGCCTTCTGGGTCAGCTCGAAGCTGGCCCGGCCGCTGACCATGAGCACGCGCCCGGCCAGCGGCAGCCGCCCGGCGCGCAGGGCGTCGCCCACCACCTTGTCGACGGCGTTGTGCCGGCCGACGTCCTCGCGCAGCGCCACCAGCTCGCCGTCGGCGGTGAACAGACCGGCCGCGTGCAGCCCACCGGTCTTCTCGAACACCTGCTGGGCGGCCCGCAGCCGGTCGGGCAGGGCGAGCAGCGTCTCCAGCGGGAGGCGCAGGCCGTCGGCGGCCACGTCGTGCCGGGTCCGGGTGCGGATCGCGTCGATGCTGGCCTTGCCGCAGACGCCGCAGGAGCTGGAGGTCAGGAAGTTGCGGTCCAGCGCGGTGTCCGGCGCCTCGACCCCGGGGGCCAGGTCGACGTCGACCACGTTGTAGGTGTTGCGGCCCTCGGCGTCGACGGAGTCGCAGTAGCGCAGCGCCAGCACGTCGGCGTCGGAGGCGATGACGCCCTCGGTGGCGAGGAACCCGTGCACGAGGTCGAAGTCGTCGCCCGGGGTCCGCATGGTGACCGCGAGCGGCGTCCCCGACAGCCGGATCTCCAGCGGCTCCTCGGCCGCCACGGTGTCCGGGCGGGTGGTGCGGTGCTCCCCGCGGATGCGCAGCACCGGTGTCCGGCTCGTCACTCGTCCCACGTCGGGCGACGGTACCCACGCCACGGCCGTACGGTTCCCTCGTGCCCGCGCTGCCGCCCTTCGCCGCCGTCGTCCTCGCCGGTGGACGGGCGGCCCGTCTGGGCGGTCAGGCCAAGCCCCAGCTCGAGGTCGGCGGCCGCTCGATGCTCGCCGCCGTCCTCGCCGCCGTCGCCGACGCCGACCCCCGCGTCGTCGTCGGCCCGCCGCAACCGGTGCCCGACGGCGTCGTCGTGCTCCGCGAGCAGCCGCCCGGGGGTGGGCCGGTCGCGGCGATGCGTGCCGGCCTCGCGCGGGTCGACGCCGACGTCGTCGCCGTCCTCGCCGGGGACCTGCCGTTCCTGAGCGCGGCGGTCGTCACCCAGCTGCGGGAACGACTGACCGACGACGGCGTCCTGGCCGTCGACGACGCCGGCCGCGACCAGTTCCTCCTCGGCGTCTGGCGGACGGCGGCGCTGCGCCGGGCACTCGCCGGCGCCCCGGCCCACGCCCCCGTGCGGCGGGTCGTCGCGAGGCTCGCGGTGACCCGCTGGCGACCGCCCGTCGAGCCGGGCACCCCCGCACCCTGGACGGACTGCGACACCCCCGCGGACCTGGCCCGTGCCCGCGCCGCGGCGGGGAGTGCCTCCACCAGCGCCGGGTAGGGCCCGGTCATGCGCATCGCCATCGCCGGAGCCCACGGCCAGATCGCCCGCCGTCTCGGCCGCCTGCTCTCCGCCCGCGGGGACACCGTCGTCGGCATCGTGCGGAACCCCGCGCACCAGGACGACCTCAGCGCCGACGGCGTGGAGCCGACGGTGCTGGACCTGGAGAGCGCGTCGGTCGACGACGTCGCCGCGGTGGTCCGGGGCGCCGACGCGGTCGTCTTCGCAGCCGGCGCGGGGCCGGGCAGCGGGATCCCGCGCAAGGACACCGTCGACCGCGCCGCCGCCGTCCTCCTCGCCGACGCGGCCGAGCAGGCGGGGGTCCGGACCTACCTGCTCGTCTCCTCCATGGGCGCCGACCTGGTCGCCGACGGCGCGACCCCCGACGGCGTCGACGAGGTCTTCACCGCCTACCTGCGGGCCAAGCTGGCCGCCGAGCAGGACGTCCTGGGCCGGTCCCGGCTCTCCGCGACGGTGCTGCGGCCCGGCGGGCTCACCGACGACCCGGGCACCGGCCGGGTGACGCTGGCCCGCTCGGTCGAGCGCGGCTCGGTCCCCCGTGACGACGTCGCCGCCGTGCTCGTCGCGCTCCTCGACGCCCCGACCGACGGCGCCGTGCTCGAACTCGTCGCGGGTCCGACGCCGATCGGCGAGGCGGTCAGGTCGGCCTGATCGCCCGCGTCCTCTCGGCACGGGCGGCCAATTCGTCGTCCGGCGGGTAGTCGACCGCGATGAGCGTCAAGCCGCCCGGCGGCACCACGGGGACCTCGCTGGATCGCCCGGTGGCGGTCAGGAGAGCGGCCGGCCACTCCGGAGGGCGCCTGCCCTCCCCCACGGCCGTCAGCGCGCCCACGAGGCTGCGCACCATCGAGTGGCAGAACGCATCCGCGGAGGCGAAGACACGGATCAGGTCGCCGTCCCGCTCCACCCGGAGGTCCAGCAGGGTGCGGATGGTGGTGGCGCCCTCGCGGCGGCGGCAGAAGGCCGCGAAGTCCCTGAGCCCGAGCAGCGGCGCGGCGGCCGTGGCCATGGCGTCGGCGTCGAGGCGCCGCGGCCAGCCGACGGTGTCGGCGCGGCGCAGGGGCTCTGGGCCGGCATCGGTGTCGGTCAGCCGGTAGACGTAGTGGCGCGCCAGCGCCCCGAACCGGGCGTCGAACTCCGCCGGCACCTCCCGGACGGCACGGACGGCGATGTCGGCCGGCAGCACGCCGCGCAGCCGGCGGACCAGCTTCGCCCGCTGCTCCTCCCACACCGGCCCTGGCACGTCCGCGTGGGCGACCTGCCCGGTGGCGTGGACGCCGGCGTCCGTGCGGCCGGCCACGGTCAGGGACACCGGCCGGCGCAGCACCCGCGCCAGCCCCTCCTCGAGGTCGGCCTGGACGGTGCGCCCGTGCCCCACCGGCTGACGGGCCCAGCCGTGCAGCGCCGTCCCGTCGTAGGCGACGTCGAACCGGAGACGGACGAGCCCGCCACCGGAGTCGGTGGCGGGCTCGTCGTCGTGCTGAGCGCTCAGCGGTGTCAGGCGGGGTCCGGGGCGGAGTCGCCGCCCTCGTACTGCTGGCTGGCGGTCGCGGCATCGCCGAGCTCGGCGGCCTCGATCTCCGCGGCAGCGGCGTCGGCGACCTCCGGCGAGAGCGCCGGGTCCTCGACGATCGAGACGTTCTGCCGGTGCGGCTGCGGCGTCACGGCGCTGTCGTCCTGACGGTCGCCGTCGGGGTTGAAGACGTCGGTGACGATCTCCTGCGCCTCGGGGTCGACGTCGCCGGAGACCACGGCCGGCGACGTGTCGCCGCCGGGGCCGGTGGTCTCGCCGTCGAGCGTCGCGCCCTGGTCGCCGCCGCCGACGGAGACGCCGGAGGCGCCGGGGCTACCCGGCTCGCTCACTTGGCGCCGTCCGCGTCGGCGTCCGTGTCGCTGTCGGCACCGTCGGTCGGCCGGTCGGCGGCCTCTGCAGCCGTCTCGGTGGCCTCGGCGGTCTCGGCAGCCGTCTCGTCCACGACGTCCGCGGTCTCGTCGACCTCGGGCTCGGTGCCGCTCTCCAGCGCGCCCGCGGTGACCTCACCGGCGGCGGCGGCAGCGCCGGCACCGGCGGCGAAACGGGTGCCCCGGGCACGCTCGGCCTCGCCGACGGCCTGCTGACCCACGGTCAGGGCCTCGACCAGCTCGATGACCGCCATCGGGGCGTTGTCGCCCTTGCGCGGGCCGACCTTGGTGATGCGGGTGTATCCACCGGGACGGTTCTCGTAGCGAGGACCGATCTCGGCGAAGAGGTGGTGGACGACGTCCTTGTCACGGATCGTCGTCATGACCTGACGACGGGCGTGCAGGTCACCGTGCTTGGCGAAGGTCACCAGCTTCTCGGCCAGCGGGCGCAGCCGCTTGGCCTTCGCCTCGGTGGTGGTGATCCGGCCGTGCTCGAACAGCGAGGTGGCGAGGTTCGCCAGCATCAGCCGCTCGTGCGACGGGGATCCGCCGAGACGGGGGCCCTTGGTGGGGGTGGGCATGTCGGTCCTTCCTCAGGCGGCCGGGCGGACGTGCCGGCTGCGTCAAGCGGTCGTGGTGCCAAGCGTGGTGGTGCCAAGTGTGGAGGTGCGGTGCGGCCTCGGCGACCAGTGTGGCTGTCACCGAGGCGGCGCCGGACGGCGGGGCTGACCCACCGTCCGGCGCCGGAGCGCTCAGAGCTGCTCGGTCTCCTGGTACACGGCGTCGCCGTAGTCCCCGCCGTCGGCGTACCCGGTGGTCTGGTACGCGTCGGTCTCGTAGCCCTCGTCGTAGCTCTCGATCGAGCTGGGGATGAACCCGGGCGGGCTGTCCTTGAGCGCGAGGCCCATGGCCGCCAGCTTCATCTTGACCTCGTCGATGGACTTCGCACCGAAGTTGCGGATGTCCAGCAGGTCCGCCTCGGAGCGGGTGACGAGCTCACCGACGGTGTGCACGCCCTCGCGCTTGAGGCAGTTGTAGGACCGGACGGTGAGGTCCATGTCCTCGATCGGCATCGAGAAGTTCGCGATGTCGGCGGCCTCGGCCGGGCTGGGCCCGACCTCGATGCCCTCGGCGTCGAGGTTCAGCTCGCGGAGCAGGCCGAACAGCTCGACCAGCGTGGAGCCGGCGCTGGCGATCGCGTCCCGGGGGGCGATCGACGGCTTGGTCTCGACGTCGACGACCAGGCGGTCGAAGTCGGTCCGCTGCTCGACGCGGGTGGCCTCGACGGCGTAGGTGACCTTGAGGACCGGCGAGTAGATCGAGTCGACCGGGATGCGGCCGATCTCCTGGCCGGGCTGCTTGTTCTGCGGCGCGGGCACGTAGCCGCGGCCCCGCTCGACGACCAGCTCGATCTCGAGCCGGCCCTTGCCGTTGAGGGTGGCGATGTGCAGCTCGGGGTTGTGCACCTCGACACCGGCCGGCGGCGCGATGTCGGCCGCGGTCACCTCACCGGGGCCCTGCTTGCGCAGGTACATGGTCACCGGCTCGTCCGAGTCGGAGCTGACCACGAGGCCCTTGAGGTTCAGGATGATCTCGGTGACGTCCTCCTTGACGCCCGGCACGGTGGTGAACTCGTGCAGGGTGCCCTCGATCCGGATGCTGGTGACAGCGGCTCCGGGGATCGACGACAGCAGGGTGCGACGCAGGGAGTTGCCGAGGGTGTAGCCGAAGCCGGGCTCCAGCGGCTCGATGACGAACCGCGAGCGCTGCTCGGAGATCGTCTCCTCGGTCAGGGTGGGGCGCTGTGCGATGAGCACGATGGTTCTCCTTCGTGTCCTCCGGCGACCGCCATATGACGCCGTGAGGGGGTGGTGCTGGCTCCGGCGGACATCGGTCCGCCCGCCGGAGCCTGGCTCCGTCCCGAGGCTCGCCCCGAGCTTGCGAGGGGTGAGGAGGACGGGGTCCTTCTGCTTACTTGGAGTAGAGCTCGACGATCAGCTGCTCCTGGACCGGGGTGTCGATCACCTGGCGCGCGGGGACGTTGTGCACGAGCACCCGCAGCTGGTTGGTGATGACCTCGAGCCACGGCGGCACGGGACGCTCGCCGGCGCGGGCCTGGGCGACCTCGAACGGCAGCATCGTGCGCGACTTCTCGGCCACCTCGATGATGTCGTTCGCGCTGACCCGGTAGGACGGGATGTCGACCTTGCGGCCGTTCACGCGGATGTGGCCGTGGCGGACCAGCTGGCGCGCCATGTCGCGGGACTCGGCGAAGCCGGCCCGGTAGACCACGTTGTCCAGCCGCGACTCGAGGATCTGCAGGAGGACCTCACCGGTCTTGCCCTGCTTCTTGTTGGCCTCTTCGTAGTAGCCGCGGAACTGCTTCTCCAGGACGCCGTAGATACGACGCGCCTTCTGCTTCTCGCGCAGCTGGAGCAGGTACTCGCTGTCCTTGGTGCGACCGCGGCCGTGCTCGCCCGGCGGGTAGGGCCGGATCTCGATCGGGCACTTCGGGGACTCGCACTTGCTGCCCTTGAGGAACAGCTTCATCTTCTCGCGCCGGCACATGCGGCAGTCGGCTCCGGTGTAACGGGCCACGTCAGGTACTCCTAATCAGTCTCGTGAGTGGCCGGTCAGACCCGGCGGCGCTTCTTGGGGCGGCAGCCGTTGTGCGGCTGCGGCGTCACGTCCTGGATCTGACCCACCTCGAGGCCGGTGGCCTGCAGGGAGCGGATCGCGGTCTCCCGGCCGGAGCCGGGGCCCTTCACGAAGACGTCGACCTTGCGCATGCCGTGCTCCTGCGCCTTGCGGGCGGCGTTCTCCGCCGCCATCTGCGCGGCGAACGGAGTCGACTTGCGGGAGCCCTTGAACCCGACGTGCCCGGCCGAGGCCCAGCTGATCACGTTCCCGTTGGGGTCGGTGATCGACACGATCGTGTTGTTGAAGGTGCTCTTGATGTGCGCGGCGCCGTGGGCGACGTTCTTCTTCTCCTTGCGGCGGACCTTCTTGGCACCAGCCGCGGCGCGAGCCCTGGGAGGCATGTCTCTCCGGTTCCTTCAGCTTTTCAGTGGCCAGATGCAGCACGCTCGCGCGCCGTCGCTCCCGCCCTCACGGGTAGCTGCGACGGCGCGCGCTGCGGCTTACTTCTTGCCGGCCTTCTTCTTGCCGGCGATGGTCTTGCGCGGGCCCTTGCTCGAGCGCGCGTTGGTCTTGGTGCGCTGCCCGTGGACCGGGAGCCCACGGCGGTGACGCAGCCCCTGGTAGCAGCCGATCTCCACCTTGCGGCGGATGTCGGCGGCCACCTCCCGGCGGAGGTCACCCTCGACGCGGAAGTGCTCGTCGATGTAGTCGCGGAGCTTCAGCAGGTCCTCGTCGCTGAGGTCCTTGGCGCGCAGGTCCGGGCTGACGCCCGTCGCGGCCAGGGTCTCCTTGGCGTGGGTCTTGCCGATCCCGTAAATGTAGGTGAGCGCGATCTCCATCCGCTTCTCGCGGGGCAGGTCGACGCCGGCCAGTCGTGCCATGTCTCAGGTACTCCCTCAGCCCTGCCGCTGCTTGTGGCGGGCGTTGTCGCAGATGACCATGACCCGGCCGTGCCGGCGGATCACCTTGCACTTGTCGCAGATCTTCTTCACCGACGGCTGGACCTTCACCGGTGCCGCCCCTCATTCCTGTCGATCGTGAGCCGACCGCGGTCCGCCCTGGTCGGGCGCCGCGGCACGGCGGTTACTTGTACCGGTAGACGATGCGACCGCGGGTCAGGTCGTAGGGCGAGAGCTCCACGACCACGCGGTCCTCGGGCAGGATGCGGATGTAGTGCTGCCGCATCTTGCCGCTGATGTGGGCGAGCACCCGGTGCCCGTTCTGCAGCTCCACCCGGAACATCGCGTTGGGCAGCGGCTCGACGACACGACCCTCGACCTCGATGGCCCCGTCCTTCTTCGCCATGCCCTACACGGCCTCCCTGTTCGGTGCTGCTGGGTGTCTGTGGTGCTGGTGTGTGCGTTCCCGGTCCGCCCGCCCACGCCGGTACCCGGCAGGAGTCGTGCGGAGATTCGGAACGGTGGTGCAGACGCTCTCGCGAGGGCGCTCCGGGTCGTGCGGCCACAGCACGACGACAGAGCGGCGCGAACGCCGTCGTTCACTGTACCCCGCCCCGGTCCGGCACTCCAACCGGGTCCCCGTCACAGCGGAAAGGGCCCCGACGGCCCTCAGGTGCGGGGCGTGATCCCGAACGGGGCCAGGCCGGCGACCCCGCCGTCCTCCGCCGTGAGGACCCACGGGCCCTCCGGGGTGACGGCGACGGTGTGCTCGAAGTGGGCGGCCCGCGACCCGTCCTTGGTGACGACGGTCCAGCCGTCCTCGAGCTCCACCGTGGCGGGGTCCCCCACCGTCACCATGGGCTCGATCGCCAGCGCGAGGCCGGGCACCAGCCGCGGTCCCCGGCCCGGGCGGCCGTAGTTCAGCACGTGCGGGTCCTGGTGCATCTCGGTGCCGATGCCGTGCCCGCCGTAGTGGTCGACGATCCCGTAGGGGTGCGCCTCGGCCGTGATGGCCTGCTCGACCGCGTGGCTGATGTCGGTGAGGCGGTTCCCCGCCACCGCTGCCGCCAGACCGGCCCACATCGAGCGTTCGGTGACCGCCATCAGCGCCGCGTCCTCCGCCGACGGCGGCCCGACCGTCAGCGTGACGGCGGAGTCCCCGTGCCAGCCGTCCAGGATCGCGCCGCAGTCGATGGAGATGTTGTCCCCCGCCGCCAGCGCGCGGGTCGGGTTCGGGATGCCGTGGACGATCTCGTCGTTGATCGACGCGCAGATGCTGCCGGTGAAGCCGTGGTAGCCGAGGAACGACGGGATCGCGCCCCTGCTGCGGATGAAGTCCTCGGCCACCGCGTCGAGCTCTCCGGTGGTCACGCCGGGTCTGACGGCCGCACGCACCGCCGCGATCGCCCCGGCCACGACGAGGCCGGCGGCCCGCATGAGCTCGAGCTCGTGCGGGGTCTTGATCTGGATCATCCGTCCACTCCACTTCGCCAGCAGGGGCAGGCGGGCGAGGATCCCGGCCGACATCCGCCGTGCGCCTACTCGGCGTCCTGCTGCCCGGCGCCCGCGTCGGGCGTGCGGCCGAGCGCCCGCAGGGCCCGCTCGGTGACCTCCTCGACGCTGCCGATGGCGTCGATGCGGGCCAGCAGCCCCTCGCCCTCGTAGAAGCCGGAGAGCGGCGCGGTCTGTTCCCGGTAGACCTTCAGCCGGTGGCGCACGGTCTCGGGCTTGTCGTCCTCGCGCTGCACCCACTCGCCGTCGACGAGCATGCGGCGGCCGGAGAGCCGGCGGACCAGCTCCTCCTCCTCCACGACGAGCTCGAGGACGCAGTCGAGGTGGTTGCCGAGCTCCGCCAGCGACTCGCGCAACTGCTCGGCCTGGGCGATCGTCCGCGGGAAACCGTCGAGCAGGAACCCGGCCTTGGCGTCGGGCTCGGCCAGCCGGTCCCGGACCATCGCGACGGTGATCTCGTCGGGGACGAGGTCACCGGCGTCCATGTAGGCCTTGGCCTTCATGCCGAGCTCGGTCCGCCCGCTGACGTTCGCCCGGAAGATGTCCCCGGTCGAGATGGCGGGCGCGCCGAGCTGGCCGGCGATGATCTGGGCCTGGGTCCCCTTGCCGGCACCGGGAGGACCGAGCAGCACGACGCGCACTACTTCAGGAACCCTTCGTAGTTGCGCTGGTTGAGTTGCGTCTCGATCTGCTTCACCGTCTCCAACCCCACTCCGACCATGATCAGCACCGCGGTCCCGCCGAACGGGAAGTTCTGGTTCTGCCCCTCTTGCGTCACGGAGAGGAACAGATTGGGCAAGACTGCCACGAGCCCCAGGTAGATCGAGCCGGGGAGGGTGATGCGGGAGAGCACGTACTGCAGGTACTCCGCGGTGGGACGACCCGGACGGATGCCGGGGATGAAGCCGCCGTAGCGCTTCATGTCGTCGGCCCGCTCCTCCGGGTTGAACGTGATCGACACGTAGAAGTACGTGAAGAAGACGATCAGGCCGAAGTAGACCGCGATGTGCACCCAGCTGCTCTGGTCGATCAGGTAGTTCTCGACGAAGCGACGGACCGTGCCCGTCTCGTCGCCCTGCAGCTGGGTGATGAGCTGCGGCAGGTAGAGCAGCGACGACGCGAAGATGACCGGGATGACGCCGGCCTGGTTCACCTTCAGCGGCAGGTAGGTGGACGTCCCGCCGTACATGCGGCGTCCCACCATGCGCTTGGCGTACTGGACCGGGATCCGGCGCTGCGCCTGCTCGACGTAGACGACCGAGGTGATGATCACCAGGGCGAGCAGCAGCACCAGGGTGAAGACGACGCCGCCGCGGGTCTGCAGGATCGAGCCGCCCTCGGCGGGGATGCGGGCGGCGATCGAGGTGAAGATCAGCACGGACATGCCGTTGCCGATCCCCTTCTCGGTGAGCAGCTCGCCCAGCCACATGATCACGGCCGTACCGGCGGTCAGGGCGATGACGAGGATGACCGTCGTCCAGATGGAGTCATCGGGGATGATCTCCACGTTGCTGTTCGGGAACAGCTGCCCGCTGCGCGCCAGCGCGATGATCCCCGTGCTCTGCAGGACGGCGAGGGCGATCGTCAGGTAGCGGGTGTACTGGGTCAGCTTCTGCTGCCCGGCCTGCCCCTCCTTCTTGAGCTGCTCGAACCGCGGGATGACCACGACGAGCAGCTGCACGATGATGCTCGCCGTGATGTACGGCATGATCCCGAGCGCGAAGATCGACAGGCGGAGCAGCGCACCGCCGGAGAACAGGTTGACCAGCGAGTAGATGTCCCGCTGGTCGGAGGCCTGGGCCTGCTCGAGGGCGGTGTTGATCGCCTCGACGGAGACACCCGGGCCGGGGACGGCGGCTCCCAGCCGGTAGATCGCGATGATCCCGAGGGAGAACAGGATCTTGCGCCGGAGGTCTGGCGTCCGGAACGCCGCGGCGAACGCCTGCAGCACGTGCCCTCCCCGAGTCGGTCGTGTGAGTGTAAGGACCACCCTGCCCCCCACCGCTCAGGGGCTCGCGGCAGGAGCTCGCAGGATGACTGCCGCCTCCCGCCCGCGGCGGGCCGAGCAGCAGACGACCCCCGGGGCACGAGCCTCCCGTCAGGAGGCGCGGCCCCGGGGGTCAGCGACTGGTCAGACCAGGGTCGTGCTGCCGCCGGCGGCGGCGATCTTCTCGGCGGCCGACGACGAGAACGCGGTGGCGTGCACGTGCACGGTCACCCCGCCGAGCTCGCCGGTGCCGAGGACCTTGACGGGCTGGCCGCGACGCACGGCGCCGGCCTCGACCAGCGCGTCGACGTCGACGGTGCCGCCCTGCGGGAAGAGCGCCGCGATCCGGTCGAGGTTGACGACCTGGAAGACGACCTTGTTCGGGCTCTTGAACCCCGACAGCTTGGGCAGCCGCATGTGCAGCGGCGTCTGCCCGCCCTCGAAGCGCGCGGAGGTGTTGCCGCGCGCGCCGGTGCCCTTGGTACCGCGGCCGGCCGTCTTGCCCTTGGAGCCCTCACCACGACCCACGCGGGTCTTCTTGGTGTGGGCGCCCTCGGCCGGGCGCAGGTGGTGGACCTTGAGAGTCATGGCGAGTCTTTCCTCAGACTTCTTCGACGGTGACCAGGTGCGGCACCGTGGCGACCATCCCGCGGATCTCGGGACGGTCCTCCTGGACGACCGAGTCGTTGATCCGCTTCAGGCCCAGGGAACGCAGCGTCTGGCGCTGGTTGGGCTTGGTGCCGATCGCCGACTTGATCTGGGTGACCTTCAGCTGAGCCATGTCAGACCCCCTGGCCCGCGCGAGCCCGCAGCATGGCGGCCGGAGCGACGTCCTCGAGGGGCAGGCCGCGGCGGGCCGCGATCTCCTCGGGGCGGACGAGGTCCTTCAGCGCCTGCATGGTGGCGTGCACGATGTTGATCGGGTTCGAGGAGCCGAGGCTCTTCGAGAGCACGTCGTGGATGCCGGCGCACTCGAGGACGGCGCGCACCGGGCCACCGGCGATGACACCGGTACCGGGGCTGGCCGGCTTGAGCAGCACGACGCCGGCCGCCGCCTCACCCTGCACCGGGTGCGGGATGGTGCTGGCGATGCGCGGCACCTTGTAGAAGTGCTTCTTGGCCTCCTCGACGCCCTTCGCGATCGCGGCGGGCACCTCCTTGGCCTTGCCGTAACCGACGCCCACGGTGCCGTCGCCGTCGCCCACGATCACCAGGGCGGTGAAGCTGAAGCGCCGACCACCCTTGACGACCTTGGACACGCGGTTGATGGCCACCACGCGCTCGATGTAGTTGCTCTTCTCGGCGGGAGCGCCGCCCGGCCCCCGCCCGCCGTCACGACGGTCGCGGCGGTCGTTACCGCCGCCGGCGCCGCCGCCGCGTCGCTGTGGTCCTGGCATCAGACGTCCCTCTCGATCTTCGTGTTGCCGGTCTGGGTGCTGGTCATCAGAAGTCCAGCCCGCCCTCGCGCGCGCCGTCGGCGAGCGCAGCGATCCGGCCCTGGTAGCGGTTGCCGCCGCGGTCGAACACGACCGCGGTGATGCCGGCCGCCTTGGCGCGCTCGGCGACCAGGGTGCCCACCTGGCGGGCCAGCGTGGACTTGTCGCCCTCGGCGCTGCGCAGGCTGGCGTCCAGCGTGGACGCGCTGACCAGCGTGCGGCCGACGGTGTCGTCGACGACCTGCACGTGGATGTGGCGCGAGCTGCGCTTGACCACCAGGCGCGGACGCTCCGGCGTCCCCGAGACCCGCTTGCGCAGCCGGTTGTGCCGGCGCAGCCGGGAGACCCGGCGCGCGGTGCTCGCGTCGGTGCCGACGGGGGTGTGGACCCGCTTGGTCCCGCTCTGTGAACTGGTTGCAGCCATCACTTACCCGTCTTCCCGACCTTGCGCTTGACGACCTCGCCCTGATACCGCACGCCCTTGCCCTTGTACGGGTCGGGCTTGCGGATCTTGCGGATCTTGGCGGCGACCTCGCCGACCTGCTGCTTGTCGATGCCCGTGACCCGGATGCGGGTGGGCGACTCGACCGTGAAGGAGATCCCCTCGGGGGCCTTCACCGGAACCGGGTGGCTGAAGCCCAGGGCGAACTCGAGGTCCGACCCACGGGCCTGGACCCGGTAGCCGACCCCGACGATCTCGAGGGTCTTGCTGTACCCCTCGGTGACGCCGGTGATCATGTTGGCGATCAGGGTGCGCGACAGCCCGTGCAGGGCGCGGCTCTCCCGCTCGTCGTCCGGCCGGGCCACCCGCAGCGTGCCGTCCTCGTCGCGCGCCACGGTGATCGGGGCGGCGACGGTGTGGGACAGGGAGCCCTTGGGGCCCTTCACGTTGACGGTCTGGCCCTCGATGGCGATCTCCACGCCACCGGGCACCGGAATCGGGAGTCGTCCGATCCGTGACATCTCTGCTCGCTCCTCTTACCAGACGTAGGCGAGGACTTCCCCACCCACGCCCTTCGTGTTCGCCTGGCGGTCGGTGAGCAGCCCGGTGGAGGTGGAGATGATCGCCACCCCGAGGCCGCCGAGCACCTTGGGCAGCGCGGTGGACTTGGCGTAGACCCGCAGACCGGGCTTCGACACCCGACGGACGCCGGCGATGCTGCGCTCGCGGTTCGGCCCGTACTTGAGGTCGATGACCAGCTCCTTGCGGGTGCTGCCGTCCTTCTCGACCTCGTTCACCGTCCAGCCGGCGATGTAGCCCTGCTGCTGGAGGATCTCCGCGATGTGCGTCTTGATCTTCGACGACGGCATCGTCGCGGAGTCGTGATACGCCTGGTTGGCGTTGCGGATACGCGTGAGCATGTCCGCGATCGGGTCGGTCATCGTCATGGGTGTCGTGCCTCTCTCGCCGCGGTTCCGCACGCGGACCTCGCGTGGGCCTCTCGGCGATCGGTGGTGCTCGAGGACGTCCTGGGCTCGGAGGCGAGCGGGACGGGTCGGCGACTTACCAGCTGGACTTGCTCACACCGGGCAGCTCGCCGGCGTGGGCCATCTCCCGCAGGCAGATCCGGCACAGGCCGAACTTGCGGAACACGGCGTGCGGACGGCCGCAGCGCTGGCAGCGGGTGTACCCGCGGACCGCGAACTTCGGCTTGCGGGCCGCCTTGTTGATCAGGGCCTTCTTGGCCATCTCGGTCTCCTGTAGCTCTCTCGAAGGCCCGGATCAGCGGGTCGTGGTGACGACGGGCTGGCCGGCGAAGGGGAAGCCGAGCAGCCGGAGCAGCTCGCGACCCTCGTCGTCGTTGGTGGCGGTGGTGACCAGCGTGATGTCCATGCCACGCGGCCGGTCGATCTTGTCGACGTCGATCTCGCGGAACATCGACTGCTCGGTCAGACCGAAGGTGTAGTTGCCGTGGCCGTCGAACTGCTTGGCGTTCAGGCCGCGGAAGTCACGGATGCGGGGCAGGGCCAGCGACAGCAGCCGGTCCAGGAACTCCCACATGCGGTCGCCGCGGAGGGTGACCTTCGCGCCGATCGGCATGCCCTCGCGCAGCTTGAACTGCGCGATGGACTTGCGGGCCCGGACGACGGCCGGCTTCTGGCCGGTGATGGCGGTGAGGTCGCGGACGGCGCCGTCCATCAGCTTGGCGTCGCGGGTGGCCTCGCCGACGCCCATGTTGACGACGATCTTGGTCAGCCGCGGGATCTGCATGACGTTCTCGTAGCCGAACTCCGACTGCAGCGCCGGCACGATCTCCTCGCGGTACCGGGCCAGCATGCGGGGCAGCTCACGGGTGGGTGCGCTCATGATGCTCAGAGGTCCTTACCGGTGCGCCGCGAGACCCGGATGCTGCGGCCTTCCTCGTCCTTGCGGTAGCCGACCCGGGTCGGCTTGTCCTCGGAGTCGATCACCATCACGTTGCTCACGTGGATGGGAGCCTCCTGCGTGACGATCCCGCCCTGCTGGGCGCCGCGCTGGTTGGAGCTGATCCGGGTGTGCTTCTTGACCCGGCCCACGCCCTCGACGAGGACCTTCTGCGTCTGCGGGTAGGCGGCGATGACCCGGCCCTTGGCGCCCTTGTCCTTGCCGGACAGGACGACGACCTGGTCGCCCTTCTTGACCTTCATCGACGGCGCCTTCTTGGTGCCGGGGTCGTTCTTGTGGGCAGCCATGATCACAGCACCTCCGGGGCGAGCGAGATGATCCGCATGAAGCGCTTGTCGCGGAGCTCCCGGCCCACGGGGCCGAAGATGCGCGTCCCGCGCGGGTCGCCGCTGTCGCGGATGATGACCGCGGCGTTCTCGTCGAAGCGGATGTAGGAACCGTCGGGACGACGGCGCTCCTTCACGGTGCGGACGATGACGGCCTTGACGACGTCACCCTTCTTCACACCGGCACCCGGCAGCGCGTCCTTCACGGTGGCGACGATGACGTCGCCGATGCCCGCGTAGCGTCGCCCGGACCCGCCGAGGACACGGATGCAGAGGATCTCCTTGGCACCCGTGTTGTCGGCGACCCGGAGTCGCGACTCCTGCTGGATCACTCTCGAACTCCCAGAATCTCAGTGGTGACAGCCGGGCCGGAACGGTGAACCGGCTGTCCGGTACCCACGTGCGGACGCACCGGCGGCGGGGCCGCCGGTGCGTCCGAGGCACGGGTACCGGGATGTGGCGCACGCTCTTCAGCGGCGCCAGTCGTCCAGAGTACTCGGTACTCCACAGCCCCGGAGGGCCGGTACTACTTGGCCTTCTCGATGACCTCGACCAGCCGCCACCGCTTGGTGGCCGACGTCGGCCGGGTCTCCATGATCTGCACGCGGTCGCCGATGCCGGCGACCCCCTGCTCGTCGTGCGCCTTCAGCTTGCTCGTACGGCGGATGACCTTGCCGTACAGGCCGTGCTTCACGCGGTCCTCGACCTCGACGACGATGGTCTTCTCCATCTTGTCGCTGACCACGAGGCCCTCACGGACCTTGCGGTAGCCACGCCCGGCCAGGCCGGGACCGGAGGCGGTCTGCGTCTCCTGGGCCTCGCTCATGCCACACCCTCGTTCGGGGCGACCGACAGGCCCAGCTCGCGCTCACGCATGATCGTGTAGATCCGCGCGATGTCGCGGCGCACGGTCTGCAGACGCCGGTTGTTGTCCAGCTGGCCGGTGGCCACCTGGAACCGCAGGTTGAACAGTTCTTCCTTGGACTCGCGCAGCCGCGAGGCGAGCTCGTCGACCGAGAGCTCGCGCAGCTCCGGAGCGGTCAGACCGGCGGCCATCACACCTCTCCTTCACGCGTGATGAAGCGGCACTTCATGGGGAGCTTGTGGATCGCGCGGCGCATCGCCTCGCGGGCCACGGGCTCGGCCACGCCCGAGAGCTCGAAGAGCACCCGGCCGGGCTTGACGTTGGCCACCCACCACTCGGGGGAACCCTTACCCGAACCCATGCGGGTCTCGGCGGGCTTCTTGGTCAGCGGACGGTCCGGGTAGATCGAGATCCACACCTTGCCGCCACGCCGGATGTGCCGGGTCATGGCGATACGGGCGGACTCGATCTGCCGGTTGGTGACGTACGCCGGCTCGAGGGCCTGGATGGCGTACTCGCCGAAGTTGATGGCGGTGCCGCCCTTGGCCCGGCCGGAGCGGCTGGGGTGGTGCTGCTTGCGGTGCTTGACCCGCCGTGGGATGAGCATGGCTCAGCTCTCCGTGTTCTCGGTGGCCTCGGTCGTGGCGGCCTCGGCGGCCGCGGTGGCCTCCGGACCCGCCACGTCGGCGACGGTGGTCTCCACGGCCTCGCCGGCGGTCTGCGCGACGACGGCCTCGGTGGTGTCCACGACCGGCCCGGTGCCCTCGGCGGCCGCGCGGCCGGCCTCGGTGCCGCCGGCGGTCGTGCCGCTGGAGCCGGAGCGGCGCTGCGGACGCTGTGCACGCTCACGACGCTGCTGGCGGGCGGCCAGGGCCTCGAGGGCCTCGCGCTCGGCCCGGGAGCCGCTCACGTCGCCCTTGTAGATCCAGACCTTGACGCCGATGCGGCCGAAGGTGGTGCGGGCCTCGTAGATGCCGTAGTCGATGTTCGCGCGCAGGGTGTGCAGCGGCACGCGACCCTCGCGGTAGAACTCCGACCGGCTCATCTCGGTGCCGCCGAGGCGACCCGAGCACTGGACCCGGATGCCCTTGACCTGCGGGCTGCGCTGGGCCGACTGCATGGCCTTGCGCATGGCGCGACGGAAGCTCACGCGGCTGGAGAGCTGCTCGGCGACACCCTGGGCGACCAGCTGCGCGTCGGACTCGGGGTTCTTGACCTCGAGGATGTTCAGCTGCACCTGCTTGCCGGTGAGCTTCTCCAGCTCGCCGCGGATGCGGTCGGCCTCGGCGCCACGGCGGCCGATGACGATGCCGGGACGGGCGGTGTGGATGTCGACGCGGACGCGGTCACGGGTGCGCTCGATCTCCACCTTCGAGATGCCGGCCCGCTCCATGCCCTTGGACATGAGCTTGCGGATGGCCACGTCTTCCTTGACGTAGTCCTTGTAGAGCTTGTCCGCGTACCACCGGGACTTGTAGTCGGTGGTGATGCCGAGCCGGAACCCGTGCGGGTTGACCTTCTGACCCACTAGCGGGTCCCTCCCCTCGTGTTGCTCTTCTGCTGGGTGGCGGGGCCGGACTGGCCGGTGTCCCGGCGCGCCTTGCGCGACTTCTGCGCGAGCTCGGCGCTGCCGGCCACCTCGCTCACCTCGACGGTGATGTGGCTGGTCCGCTTGTTGATGCGGAACGCCCGGCCCTGCGCACGCGGACGGATCCGCTTGAGCGTCGGGCCCTCGTCCACGTACGCCGCGCTGACGACCAGTGCACCGCGGTCGAGCTGCAGGTTGTGCTCGGCGTTCGCGACGGCGCTGGCCACCACCTTGGCGACCGGCTCGCTGGCGGCCTGCGGCGCGAAGCGCAGCAGGGCCAGGGCCTCGTCGGTGGGCAGGTAGCGGATGAGGTCCACCACCCGGCGTGCCTTCATGGGGGTGACGCGGACGAACCGGGCGGTGGCCCGGGCGACCGGCGTCTCCTGCCCCAACTGGGAAGTCATCTTCGGGATCTCCTCGCCGTCAGCCGCGCCGCGACCGGCGGTCGTCCTTGATGTGCCCACGGAAGGTGCGCGTGGGGGCGAACTCGCCGAGCTTGTGCCCGACCATCGCCTCGGTCACGAACACCGGGACGTGCTTGCGGCCGTCGTGCACCGCGAGGGTGTGGCCCAGCATGTCCGGGATGATCGTGGAGCGACGTGACCACGTACGGATCACGTTCTTGGTGCCCTTCTCGTTCTGCGCGTCCACCTTCTTGAGCAGGTGGTCGTCGACGAACGGGCCCTTCTTCAGGCTGCGTGGCATGTCTGTCGGACTCCTCTACCCGCTCAGCGCTTCTTGTTGGTGCGCCGGCGGCGCACGATCAGGGCATCACTGGCCTTGCGCTTGCGCGTCCGGCCCTCCGGCTTGCCCTTCGGGTTCACCGGGTGGCGCCCACCGGAGGTCTTGCCCTCACCACCACCGTGCGGGTGGTCGACCGGGTTCATGGCGACACCGCGGACGGTCGGGCGCTTGCCCTTCCACCGCATGCGGCCGGCCTTGCCCCAGTTGATGTTCGACTGCTCGGCGTTGCCCACCTCGCCGATCGTGGCGCGGCAGCGCACGTCGACGTTGCGGATCTCGCCCGACGGCATGCGCAGCTGGGCGAACCGGCCCTCACGGGCGACCAGCTGGACGCTGGTGCCCGCCGACCGGGCGATCTTGGCGCCGCCACCGGGGCGGAGCTCGATGGCGTGAACGACGGTGCCGACGGGGATGTTCCGCAGCGGCAGGTTGTTGCCCGGCTTGATGTCGGCGGCGGGGCCGCACTCCACCGTGTCGCCCTGCTTGAGGCGGGCCGGCGCGATGATGTAGCGCTTCTCGCCGTCGGCGAAGTGCAGCAGCGCGATGCGCGACGTGCGGTTGGGGTCGTACTCGATGTGCGCGACCTTGGCCGGCACGCCGTCCTTGTCGGCCCGGCGGAAGTCGATCAGCCGGTAGGCGCGCTTGTGGCCGCCGCCCTGGTGGCGAGCGGTGACCTTCCCGTGGACGTTGCGCCCGCCGCGGCCGTGCAGCGGCCGGACCAGCGACTTCTCGGGATGGTCGCGAGTGACCTCGGCGAAGTCGGCGACGCTGGAGCCGCGGCGGCCCGGCGTCGTCGGCTTGTACTTGCGGATAGCCATTGCTGACTCAGTCTCTCTGTCTCTGGTCCGGGATGATCACGGCGCTCAGGCGCCGGGACCGCCGAAGATCTCGATGCGGTCGCCGGGGGCGAGCGAGACGATCGCGCGCTTGGTGTCGGGACGCTTGCCCATGCGGTTGCCCCGGCTGCGCTTCTTCTTGCCCTGGCGGTTGATCGTGTTGACGTCGAGGACCTTCACGTTGAAGACCTGCGCCACGGCGATCTTGATCTGCGTCTTGTTGGCGTCCGGGTGGACGAGGAACGTGTACTGGTTCTCGTCCAGGAGCCCGTAGCTCTTCTCCGAGATGACCGGCGCGAGCAGGACGTCCCGGGGGTCGTGGAAGGTCACGCCTTCTCCTCCTCGGCAGTGTCGGTGGTGCCGTCCTCGGTCGGAGCCGTGGCATCCGGGCCGGCGTTGGCGGCGGCGGCCTGCTCGGCCGGGGCCGCGGCGGCCTCGGCCGGGGTGGCCGGCGCCGCGTCGTCCCCGGACTTCGCCGCAGCCCGCTTGCGCGGCGTCGCGGCGGGCGCTCCGGCGGAGCCGCTCACCTCGACGGTGCCCTCGTCCACCGCGGGCGCGATCGACGGGACGCCACCGGAGATCTCGGAGGTGGCCAGGTCGGGCTTGGCACCACCGCGGGCGGGGCCGGCCACGAACTCGGCCAGCGCGGCCTCGGTGAAGACGATCTCGTCGGAGAGCAGGACGTCGTAGGTGTTCAGCTGGCCGGCCTCGAGCAGGTGCACCCGGGGCTCGTTGCGCAGGCTGATCCAGTTGAGGACGTCGTCGCGGTCGAGGACCACGAGCACCCGCTTGGCCTGGGTGACGGCGTCCAGCGCCTTGAGCGCCTCCTTCGTCTTCGGGGCGTCGCCCTCGACGAAGGTGGTGATGACGTGGACGCGGTCCTCGCGGGCCCGGTCGGAGAGGGCACCGCGCAGGGCGGCGGCCTTCATCTTCTTGGGGGTCCGCTGGGTGTAGTCGCGCGGCTGCGGGCCGTGGACCGTGCCACCGCCGGTGAACTGCGGAGCGCGGATCGACCCCTGGCGGGCGCGGCCGGTGCCCTTCTGGCGGTAGGGCTTGACGCCACCACCGCTGACCTTGCCGCGGGTCTTGGTCGCGTGCGTGCCCTGGCGCGCGGCGGCCAGCTGGGCCACGACGACCTGGTGCATCAGCGACACGTTGGCGCTGGCGTCGAAGAGCTCGCCGGGCAGCGTCACGCTGCCGGAGGTCGCCCCCGCCGGCGTCCGGACGTCGACCTGGCGGTCGGTCCGGGTCTGGGTGGACTGGGTCACTTGGTGTCACTCCCCACGGGACCGCCCTTGACGGCCGAGCGGACGAGCACGAGGCCGCCCTTCGGGCCGGGGATGGCGCCCTTGATCAGCAGCAGGCCGCGCTCGGTGTCCACCTTGTGGACCACGAGCGACAGCGTCGTCGTCTTGACCGCACCCATGCGGCCGGCCATGCGCAGTCCCTTGAAGACACGGCCGGGGGTGGAGGCCCCGCCGATGGAACCGGGCGACCGGTGCTTGCGCTGGGTGCCGTGCGCGGCGCCCAGGCCCTTGAACCCGTGCCGCTTCATGACACCGGCGGTGCCCTTGCCCTTGCTCGTGCCGATGACGTCGACCTTGGCGACGCCGTCGAAGACCTCGGCCGTCAGCTCCTGGCCGACGGTGTAGGTGGCAGCGTCGTTGGTGCGCAGCTCCACCACGTGGCGGCGCGGCGTGACGCCGGCCTTCGCGAAGTGACCGCCCTCGGGCTTGTTCACCTTGCGCGGGTCGATCTCACCGAAGCCGAGCTGCACGGCCGAGTAGCCGTCCACCTCGGGGGTGCGCACCTGGGTCACCACGCACGGCCCCGCCTTGACGACGGTCACCGGCACCATGCGGTTGTTCTCGTCGAAGACCTGGGTCATGCCCAGCTTCTCGCCGAGGAGTCCGCGGAAGTTGCTCGCCATGACTCCCCCTTACTGGATGTTGACGTCGACCGAGGCCGGCAGGTCGATGCGCATGAGCGCGTCGACCGTCTTCGGCGTCGGGTCGAGGATGTCGATGAGGCGCTTGTGCGTACGCATCTCGAAGTGCTCCCGCGAGTCCTTGTACTTGTGCGGGGACCGGATGACGCAGTACACGTTCTTCTCCGTCGGCAGCGGCACCGGGCCGACGACGCGCGCACCGGTCTTCGTCACCGTGTCCACGATGCGCCGCGCCGAGGCGTCGATCGCCTCGTGGTCGTAGGCCTTCAGCCGGATGCGGATCTTCTGTCCCGCCATCGCCTTGTCTCGCTCCTGCCGATCGTGAGTCTGTCTGTGGTGGGTCCCGGAGTCGGGACCCATGGGTCCGAGCACGAGCGTCTGGCCCGGACCCGGGAGACGGGCGGCGGCCGATCCGGCCGCCGCCCGTCCACGGGGTGTTACTTGAGGATCTTGGTGACGCGACCGGCGCCCACGGTCCGACCACCCTCACGGATGGCGAACTTGAGGCCCTCCTCCATGGCGATCGGCTGGATCAGCTCGACCGTCATCTCGGTGTTGTCGCCGGGCATGACCATCTCGGTGCCCGCGGGCAGCGTCACGACGCCCGTCACGTCCGTCGTCCGGAAGTAGAACTGGGGACGGTAGTTGTTGAAGAACGGCGTGTGCCGGCCACCCTCGTCCTTGGAGAGGATGAAGACCGAGGCCTCGAAGTTCGTGTGCGGGGTGATGGAACCCGGCTTCACGACGACCTGGCCACGCTCGACGTCCTCGCGCTTGATGCCGCGCAGCAGCAGACCGACGTTGTCACCGGCCTGACCCTGGTCGAGCAGCTTGCGGAACATCTCGACACCGGTGACGGTGGTCTTGGTCGAGGTGGGACGGATGCCGACGATCTCGACCTCCTCCGACACCTTGACGATGCCGCGCTCCACACGACCGGTCACGACGGTGCCGCGGCCGGTGATGGTGAAGACGTCCTCGACGGGCATGAGGAACGGCTTGTCGATGTCGCGCTCCGGCTCCGGGATCGCGGTGTCGACGGCGTTCATCAGCTCCATGAGGCGGTCGCCCCACTCGGCGTCGCCCTCGAGGGCCTTCAGCGCCGAGACGCGGACCACGGGGACGTCGTCGCCCGGGAACTCGTACTCGGACAGCAGCTCGCGGACCTCCAGCTCGACGAGCTCGAGGATCTCCTCGTCGTCGACCATGTCGGCCTTGTTGAGCGCCACGACGATGTAGGGGACGCCGACCTGGCGGGCCAGGAGGACGTGCTCCTTGGTCTGCGGCATCGGGCCGTCGGTGGCGGCGACCACGAGGATGGCACCGTCCATCTGCGCCGCACCCGTGATCATGTTCTTGATGTAGTCGGCGTGCCCGGGGCAGTCGACGTGCGCGTAGTGACGGTTCTCCGTCTGGTACTCGACGTGGGCGATCGAGATCGTGATACCGCGGGCCTTCTCCTCGGGCGCCTTGTCGATCTGGTCGAAGGCGGAGGCCTCGTTGAGGTCCGGGTACTTGTCGTGCAGGACCTTGGTTATCGCCGCGGTCAGCGTCGTCTTGCCGTGGTCGATGTGCCCGATGGTGCCGATGTTGACGTGCGGCTTGGTCCGCTCGAACTTGGCCTTGGCCACTGGGTTCCTCTCCTCGTGGTGTCGCAGTCGTGCGCGAACTCTGGGGTGGGGTTGCTGATGGGTTGCCGGGCGGGGGGTTCCGCCCGGCGGGTCACTCGCCGGTCGCCTTGGCGATGATCTCCTTGGCGACGTTCTGCGGGACCTCGGCGTACGAGTCGAACACCATGGTGTAGCTCGCCCGCCCCTGGGTGCGGCTGCGCAGGTCGCCCACGTAGCCGAACATCTCCGAGAGCGGCACCAGGGCCCGGACGACGCGAGCGCCGGAGCGCTCCTCCATCGCCTGGATGGTGCCCCGCCGGGAGTTCAGGTCGCCGATGACGTCGCCCATGTTCTCCTCGGGCGTGACGACCTCGACGGCCATGAGCGGCTCGAGCAGGGCCGGGCTGGCCTTGCGGGCGGCCTCCTTGAAGACCATCGAGCCGGCGATCTTGAAGGCCATCTCCGAGGAGTCGACCTCGTGGTACTGGCCGTCGACGAGGGTGGCCTTGACGCCCACCATCGGGTAGCCGGCGAGGATGCCGTACTGCATGGCGTCCTGCATGCCCGCGTCGACCGAGGGGATGTACTCCTTCGGGATGCGGCCACCGGTGACGGCGTTGACGAACTCGTAGGTCGGCCCGTCGCCGGAGACCTCGAGGGGCTCGATGCTGACCTGCACCTTGGCGAACTGGCCGGACCCACCGGTCTGCTTCTTGTGGGTGTAGTCGACCTTCTCGACCGCCTTGCGGATGGTCTCGCGGTAGGCGACCTGCGGCTTGCCGACGTTGGCCTCGACGTTGAACTCACGCCGCATCCGGTCGACCAGGATCTCCAGGTGGAGCTCGCCCATGCCGGAGATGACGGTCTGGCCGGTCTCCTCGTCGAGGCGGACCTGGAACGTCGGGTCCTCCTCGGCCAGCTTCTGGATGGCCGTGCCCAGCTTCTCCTGGTCGCTCTTCGTCTTGGGCTCGATCGCGACCGAGATGACGGGAGCGGGGAAGGTCATCGACTCGAGGATGACGGGCTTCTGCGGGTCGCAGAGGGTGTCACCGGTCGTCGTCTGCTTGAGGCCGTTGACCGCCACGATCTGGCCGGCGCCCACGCCCGCGCGCTCCTCGCGCTTGTTGGCGTGCATCTGGTAGATCTTGCCGATCCGCTCCTTGCGGTCCTTGGTGCTGTTCAGCACCGGGGACCCGGCGTCGAGACGCCCGGAGTAGACGCGCACGTAGGTCAGCTTGCCCAGGTGCTGGTCGGTCTGGATCTTGAACGCCAGCGCGGAGAACGGCTCGTCCTCGTCGGCGTGCCGGAGCACCTCGGTCTCGCCGTCCAGCGCGGTGCCGACGATCGCCTCGATGTCGAGCGGGCTGGGCAGGTAGTCGACGACGGCGTCGAGCAGGGGCTGGACGCCCTTGTTCTTGAACGCGGTGCCGGTGAGCACGGGGTTGACCTGCGCGGCGATGGTCGCCTTGCGGATCGCGGCCTTGATGGTCTCGACCGAGATCTCCTCGCCGCCGAGGTAGGCCTCCATGATCGAGTCGTCGAAGTCGGCGATGCCCTCGAGCAGCTTCTCGCGGTACTCGGCGGCCTGGTCGGCCAGCTCGGCGGGGATCTCCTCGACGGCGTAGTCCTCGCCCATCTTGGTCTCACCGCGCCAGGTGAGCGCGCGCATCTGCACCAGGTCGACGACGCCGATGAAGTCGGACTCGTTGCCGATCGGCAGCTGCAGGACGAGCGGGTTGGCGCCCAGGCGCTCGACCATCATGTCGACGCAGCGGAAGAAGTCCGCGCCGGTGCGGTCGAGCTTGTTGACGAAGCACATGCGCGGGACGCCGTACTTCTCGGCCTGCCGCCACACCTGCTCGGTCTGCGGCTCGACGCCGGCGACGCCGTCGTACACCGCGACGGCACCGTCGAGCACCCGCAGCGACCGCTCCACCTCGACGGTGAAGTCGACGTGCCCGGGGGTGTCGATGATGTTGATGTCGTGGTCTTTCCAGGTGCACTTCGTCGCGGCCGACGTGATGGTGATGCCGCGCTCCTGCTCCTGCTCCATCCAGTCCATCGTGGCCGCGCCGTCGTGGACCTCACCGATCTTGTACGTGATACCGGTGTAGAAGAGGATGCGCTCGGTCGTCGTGGTCTTGCCGGCGTCGATGTGCGCCATGATCCCGATGTTGCGGGTCTTGGCGAGCTGGGCCGCGTTGCTGGCCATCTCTACTTCTCCTCTTCGGTTCGGTCCGTGCACGGGTGCCGGGGGTCGCCCGGCGCATCCGCGGGCAGCGGGAGCTGGTGGAGTTCCGTCACCAGCGGTAGTGCGCGAAGGCCTTGTTGGACTCGGCCATCTTGTGGGTGTCCTCGCGGCGCTTGACCGCGGCTCCCAGACCGTTGCTCGCGTCGAGCAGCTCGTTCATGAGGCGCTCGGTCATGGTCTTCTCGCGGCGCGCGCGGCTGTACTGGATCAGCCAGCGCAGGCCGAGGGTGGTGCTGCGGGAGGCGCGGACCTCGACCGGGACCTGGTAGGTCGCACCACCGACGCGGCGGCTGCGGACCTCGAGGGCCGGCTTGACGTTGTCCAGCGCACGCTTGAGCGTGACGACCGGGTCGGTGTCGGTCTTGGCGCGGCAGCCCTCGAGGGCGCCGTAGACGATCGCCTCGGCGACCGAGCGCTTGCCGTCGACGAGGACCTTGTTCACCAGCTGGGTCACCAGCGGCGACTGGTAGACCGGGTCGGCGACGAGCGGACGACGGGGAGCGGGACCCTTGCGGGGCATGTCAGCTCTTCTCCTTCTTCGCGCCGTACCGGCTGCGAGCCTGCTTGCGGTTGCGGACGCCCTGGGTGTCCAGCGAGCCGCGGATGATCTTGTAGCGCACACCCGGGAGGTCCTTCACACGACCACCGCGCACGAGCACCATCGAGTGCTCCTGCAGGTTGTGGCCGACACCGGGGATGTAGGCGGTGACCTCGATGCCACTGGTGAGGCGGACGCGGGCGACCTTGCGCAGCGCCGAGTTCGGCTTCTTCGGCGTCGTCGTGTACACGCGGGTGCACACGCCACGGCGCTGAGGGGAACCCTTCAGCGCCGGGGTCTTGGTCTTCTCGACCTTGTCCTCGCGGCCCTTGCGGACCAGCTGGTTGATCGTGGGCATGGGGGGCCTGGATCTCCTACCTGCGCTGGGTCGTGCTGTCGGTCGGTGCTCTGTCTTCGGTGCACTGTCTTCGTGGCTCTCGTGCCGGGTGCCGGTCCTGCTGGGTGGGCCCGGTCCAGGCGCGCCGCACCTCCGGTCCCCGCGGTCGGGCGTGTCGCCCTTCCCGGGACCGGTCGGCGTTGCCAACCGGATCGGTCGCCCCCCGCGACTCGGCGCCACCAACCTGCCGGCGAGCGCACCGCGAACGGGAGCAGGCCCAGGACACCCTGGGCACGGCTGACCACGATACCCGCGCCGCGGAGGCCGGTGCAAACCGGGTCCCCATGTCGACGGAGCGAGGCCCGTGACCTCGGACTCAGATGGGGTCAACGCCGTCCGCGCCGGTTCATTCCCGGGCCTCGGCGGTGACCGGAACTCTACTGCCGACCGCCGTCCGTCGGCCCGTCGGCGGCCCGCGGGAGCCCCGACTGTCGTACCCCGGTCCTACCGTCGGTGCCAGGACGGACACCCACGGCGACGAGCCGGGGAGCGAGGGGGAACGGTGCAGGTCGACGAGGCCCGGGAGCTGAAGCTGCGCCTCGGGGCGCGCGTGGCGGGGTGGGACGTCCCGGTGACCGCCAGCGGCCTGGCGCCCGGGCGTGCGTGGTTCCGTCCCGCCTTCGGCCTGGCGCCGGTGGCCCCGGGCCAGGTCCGGCTGGCGGTGCGGGTGGCCACGCGGGCCGACGCCGCCGTCCTGCTCGACGGGGTCTCCGACGCCGTGCGCGCAGAGGTGGACGTGCGCGTCATCGGGCCGGTGCGGGCACTGCACTCCCCCGTCGGCACCGCCGGCGTCTCCCCCGCCGACCTGCAGCGCCGGGTCCGACCGCTGCGGCCCGGGCTGTCGGTCGCCCACCCCACGGTCACCGCAGGGACCCTCGGTGGCTTCGTGCGGGTGGGCGGGCGCCGCGCCGCGCTCTCGAACAACCACGTGCTGGCCGCGAGCGACGCCGCCACCCCGGGCGACGCGATCCTGCAGCCGGGCCCGGCCGACGGGGGCACCGCCGCGGACCGCGTGGCGACGCTGGGCGCCTTCCCGCGCCTCACGGCCGGGCCCAACCTGGTCGACGCCGCCGTCGCCGTCCTGGACGACGGGGTGGCGGCGGACCCGGGCGCTTACCCGGGCGGCCCCCTGGGCGCCACCGTGGTCGACGGCGATGACGTGGACCCCGACGTCCAGGTGGAGAAGGTGGGGCGCACCACGGGGCACACGCACGGCCGGGTCACCGCGGTCGAGGTCGACGGCGTGGCCGTGCAGTACGACGACGCCGTCCACACGTTCGACGGGCAGATCGAGATCGAGGGTCTGGGTGGCGCCTTCAGCGCAGGCGGGGACAGCGGCTCGGTGATCTGGCGCAGCGCCGATCGCGCCCCGCTGGCGCTGCTGTTCGCGGGCAGCGACATCGGCGGCGCGCAGGGCGGCGGGGTGACCTACGCCAGCCCCCTGGCCACGGTCCTGCGGGTGCTCGGCGCGCAGTGGGGGATCTCCGGGTGACCGGTGCCGCCGGGCACTGTTCGTATCGGCGGGAGTGGCGCACCATGGAGGGGTGTCCGACCGTGCCTCCGCCCGCGCCGCGAAGAGCGCCCTGAGCCAGCGGCTCGCTGCCGTGCCCGAGGTCGTGGGCATCGGGCTGGCGCGCCGCGGCACCGGCTACGTCGTGAAGGTGGACCTGGCCGATCCGGGAGCCGTCGGTCGCGTCCCCGGCGACGTCGACGGGGTGCGCGTGGTCACGCAGGTCGTCGGGGCGGTACGCCCGCTCTGACCGCCCGCCGATACGGTCGTGCCCGGCGCCGACGAGGGCGCCGACGACCCCGGGAGGGCACGTGCGCATCGGCATCCAGGCCAGCTACAGCGGGGGCTTCCGCGAGACCGCGGACGAGATCCGCGACCTCGAGGCCGCCGGGCTCGACGTCGCGACGATCGCAGAGGTCTACACCTTCGACTCGGTGAGCCAGTTGGGCTACCTCGCCGCGGTCACCGAGCGGGTGGAGCTGCTGAGCGCCATCTTCCCCATCTACAGCCGCACGCCCGCCCTGATCGCCATGACGGCTGCCGGGCTGGACTACGTCGCCGACGGCCGGTTCACCCTCGGCCTGGGTGCCTCCGGTCCCCAGGTCATCGAGGGCTGGCACGGTGTCCCCTACGACGCGCCGCTGCAGCGGACCCGCGAGATCGTCGAGATCTGCCGCCAGGTGTGGCGGCGCGAGCGGCTGGAGCACGCGGGGGCGAAGTACACGATCCCCCTGCCGGCCGAGCAGGGCACCGGCCTGGGCAAGCCCCTCAAGCTGATCAACACGCCCGTCCGCGAGCGCGTGCCGATCATGCTGGCCGCCCTCGGCCCCAAGAACGTCGAGCTCGCCGCCGAGATCGCCGAGGCGTGGGAGCCCATCTGGTTCATGCCGGAGCGCGCCGCGGACGTCTGGGGCGACGCCCTGGCCGCCGGCAGGGCCAAGCGCGACCCGTCGCTGGGTGAGCTGCAGGTCGTGGTCGGCGTCCCGGTCGCCATCGGCGAGGACGTCGACGCGCTGCACGACCTCGTGCGGCCGCAGCTGGCCCTGTACGTCGGCGGCATGGGCGCGCGGGGGAAGAACTTCTACAACGACCTCGCCGTCCGCTACGGCTTCGCCGACGCCGCCGCCACCGTGCAGGACCTCTACCTCTCCGGCAAGAAGGACGAGGCCGCGGCGGCCCTGCCCGAGGAGCTCGTGCGCGCGGTCTCGCTCATCGGCCCCGAGGGCTACGTGCAGGAGCGGATCGCCGCGTTCGCCGAGGCCGGCGTCACCACCCTGGCCCTGCAGCCGCTCGACGACAGCCGGGAGAACCGGCTGAAGACGGTCGCGACGATGCGGGAGCTGTGCGACCGGTAGTCCCCCCGTTGCGTCACATGACGCGAGAGGGCCCCGCAGGCTGATGCCTGCGGGGCCCTCTGCGTCTACGGGGTCAGCCCCGCCAGTCGTACTCCTCCAGGCGCACGGCCTCGCCGGAGCCCGAGCCGAAGACGTCGGGGCTGTAGTACTGCCCGTCGTCGTACCCGGCCATCGTGTAGACGGCGGCGCGGGCCTCCTCGGTCGGCTCGACCGTGATGTTCCGGTAGCGGCTGATGCCGGTGCCGGCCGGGATCAGCTTTCCGATGATCACGTTCTCCTTGAGCCCGAGCAGGCTGTCGCTCTTGCCCTGAATCGCGGCGTCGGTGAGCACCTTGGTCGTCTCCTGGAAGGAGGCGGCCGACAGCCACGACTCGGTCGCGAGCGAGGCCTTGGTGATGCCCATGAGCACCGGACGGGCCGAGGCCGGCTCGCCGCCCTCGGCGACGACGCGACGGTTCTCGGTCTCGAACAGCGTCCGCTCGACCAGCGCACCCGGGAGGAACTCCGTGGCGCCCGAGTCGATGATGGTCACCCGCTTCAGCATCTGGCGGATGATCACCTCGATGTGCTTGTCGTGGATCGACACACCCTGGCTGCGGTAGACCTCCTGGACCTCGCGGACCAGGTGCAGCTGCACCTCGCGCGGGCCCATGATCCGCAGCACCTCGTGCGGGTCCACCGCACCCTCGGTGAGCTGCTCGCCGACCTCGACGTGGGCGCCGTCCTCGACCCGCAGCCGCGACCGCCGCGACAGCTTGTCGATGACGACGTCGTCGGAGCCGTCGTCCGGGGTGATGGTGAGCTTCCGGAACTGCTCGCCGTCCTCGATCCGGACCGTGCCGGCCAGCTCGGCGATCGGCGCCTTGCCCTTGGGGACGCGGGCCTCGAAGAGCTCGACCACACGCGGCAGACCGTGGGTGATGTCCTCACCCGCGACGCCACCGGTGTGGAAGGTGCGCATCGTCAGCTGGGTGCCGGGCTCGCCGATCGACTGGGCGGCGATGATGCCGACCGCCTCGCCGACGTCCACCAGCTTGCCGGTCGCGAGCGACCGGCCGTAGCAGGTGGCGCAGGTGCCGAGCAGCGACTCGCAGGTCAGGACGCAGCGGACCTTGACCTCGTGCACACCGGCGTCGACCAGGGCCGCGATGAGCACGTCACCGAGGTCCTCGCCGGCCCGCGCCACGACCGTGCCGTCCGCGGCCTCCACGTCGGCGGCCAGGGCACGGGCGTACACGCTGGTCTCCACGTGCGCGTCCCGGGTGACCGTGCCGTCGACGACCGTGCCGATGGGCATGATCACGCCGCGGTCGGTGCCGCAGTCCTCCTCGCGGATGATGACGTCCTGGGAGACGTCGACCAGCCGTCGGGTGAGGTAGCCGGAGTCGGCGGTACGGAGCGCCGTGTCGGCCAGACCCTTGCGGGCACCGTGCGTGGAGATGAAGTACTCCAGCACGGACAGACCCTCCCGGAAGTTGGCCTTGATGGGCCGCGGGATGATCTCGCCCTTCGGGTTGGCCACCAGGCCACGCATGCCGGCGATCTGGCTGATCTGCATCATGTTGCCTCGGGCGCCCGAGTTGACCATGACCCAGACCGGGTTGGTGGTCGGGAAGTTCTCCACCATGGCCTCGCTGACCTCGGCCCGCGCGCGGGTCCAGATCTCGATGAGCTCGCCACGACGCTCGGAGTCGGTGATGAGACCGCGCTCGTACTGGCGCTCGACGCCGCGGGCCTCCTCCTCGTGCCGGTCGAGGATCTCGCGCTTGGCCGGCGGGGTGACGACGTCGTCGATCGCGATCGTGACCCCCGACCGGGTGGCCCAGCGGAATCCGGCCGACTTGAGGGCGTCCAGCGTCGCCGCGACCTGCACCTTGGGGTAGCGCTCGGCGAGGTCGTTGACGATCGCCCCGAGCTCCTTCTTCGGCACCTGGTAGTTGACGAAGCGGTAGTCCTCGGGCAGGGCCTCGTTGAACAGCACCCGGCCCAGGCTGGTCAGCACGCGCGCGGGGGCGCCCGGCGTCCAGTCCTCCGGCTGCTCCCACGCGGGGTTGACCTTGCCGTTGTCGACGCCGAAGACCTCGTCCAGACGGATCCAGGCCCGCTCCTGCAGACCCAGCGCGCCCTTGTCGTAGGCCATGACGGCCTCGGCCGTCGAGGAGAACGAGCGCGGCTGCCCGCCGTCGGACTCCAGCGGCGAGGCCACCAGGGTCGTCAGGTGGTACAGGCCGAGCACCATGTCCTGCGTCGGCGCGGTGATCGGACGACCGTCGGCCGGGCTCAGGATGTTGTTGCTCGACAGCATCAGGATCCGGGCCTCGGCCTGCGCCTCGGCCGACAGCGGCAGGTGCACCGCCATCTGGTCACCGTCGAAGTCCGCGTTGAACGCGGTGCAGACGAGCGGGTGGATCTGGATGGCCTTGCCCTCGACCAGCTGGGGCTCGAAGGCCTGGATGCCCAGGCGGTGCAGGGTCGGCGCACGGTTCAGCAGCACCGGGTGCTCGGTGATGACCTCCTCGAGCACGTCCCACACGACCGGCCGCGCGCGCTCCACCATCCGCTTGGCGGACTTGATGTTCTGCGCGTGGTTGAGGTCGACCAGCCGCTTCATGACGAAGGGCTTGAACAGCTCCAGCGCCATCTGCTTGGGCAGGCCGCACTGGTGCAGCTTCAGCTGCGGGCCGACGACGATGACCGAACGGCCCGAGTAGTCGACGCGCTTGCCGAGCAGGTTCTGGCGGAACCGGCCCTGCTTGCCCTTGAGCAGGTCGCTCAGGGACTTCAGCGGACGGTTGCCCGGGCCGGTGACCGGCCGGCCGCGACGGCCGTTGTCGAACAGCGCATCCACGGACTCCTGGAGCATCCGCTTCTCGTTGTTCACGATGATCTCGGGCGCGCCGAGGTCCAGGAGCCGCTTCAGGCGGTTGTTCCGGTTGATGACCCGGCGGTACAGGTCGTTCATGTCGCTGGTGGCGAAGCGGCCACCGTCGAGCTGCACCATCGGGCGCAGGTCCGGCGGGATGACCGGGACGCAGTCCAGCACCATGCCCATGGGCGAGTTGCGGGTCTGCTGGAACGCCGCGACGACCTTCAGCCGCTTGAGGGCCCGCAGCTTGCGCTGGCCCTTGCCGTTGCGGATGGTGTCGCGCAGCGAGGCGGCCTCGGCGTCGAGGTCGAAGCCGGCGAGCAGCTTCTGCAGCGCCGCGGCGCCCATGCCGCCCTCGAAGTACTCACCGAAGCGGTCGCGCAGCTCGCGGTAGAGGCCCTCGTCGGCGATGAGCTGCTTGACCTCCAGCTTGCGGAAGGTGTCGAGCACCTCCTCGAGGCGGTCGATCTCGCGCTGGGCGCGGTCGCGCATCTGGCGCATCTCGCGCTCGCCGCCCTCGCGGACCTTGCGCCGGACGTCGGACTTGGCGCCCTCGGCCTCGAGCTCGGCGAGGTCGGCCTCCAGCTTCTGCTGGCGACCCTCCACGTCGGCGTCGCGCCGGTTCTCCAGGTTCGACTTCTCGGCGCTGATCTCCGCCTCGATGGTCGGCAGGTCGCGGTGCCGCGACTCGTCGTCGACCGAGGTGATCAGGTAGGCCGCGAAGTAGATGATCTTCTCGAGGTCCTTGGGCGCCAGGTCGAGCAGGTAGCCCAGGCGCGACGGGACGCCCTTGAAGAACCAGATGTGGGTGACCGGCGCGGCCAGCTCGATGTGGCCCATCCGCTCGCGGCGGACCTTGGCCCGGGTCACCTCGACGCCGCAGCGCTCGCAGATGATGCCCTTGAAGCGGACGCGCTTGTACTTGCCGCAGTAGCACTCCCAGTCCCGGGTGGGGCCGAAGATCTTCTCGCAGAAGAGCCCGTCCTTCTCGGGACGGAGCGTGCGGTAGTTGATGGTCTCGGGCTTCTTCACCTCGCCGTGGGACCACTGACGGATGTCGTCACCACTGGCCAGGCCGATACGCAGTTCGTCGAAGAAGTTGACGTCGAGCAACTGATTACCCCTTTCAGGGGCTAGTTCTTCTTCATGGTGGGAGTCGGGGGCGCCGGCCGGCCCCGGTCAGGGGCCGGCCGGCGGCCGATCAGACGTCCTCGACGGACGACGGCTCGCGGCGGGACAGGTCGATGCCCAGCTCCTCCGCGGCCCGGAAGACCTCGTCGTCGGTGTCGCGCAGCTCGATCGCCTGCCCGTCGCCGGACAGCACCTCGACGTTGAGGCAGAGCGACTGGAGCTCCTTGAGCAGCACCTTGAACGACTCCGGGATGCCCGGCTCGGGGATGTTCTCGCCCTTGACGATGGCCTCGTAGACCTTGACCCGGCCGAGGATGTCGTCGGACTTGATGGTCAGCAGCTCCTGCAGCGCGTAGGCCGCGCCGTAGGCCTGCATCGCCCAGCACTCCATCTCGCCGAAGCGCTGGCCACCGAACTGCGCCTTACCACCCAGCGGCTGCTGCGTGATCATCGAGTACGGGCCGGTCGACCGGGCGTGGATCTTGTCGTCGACCAGGTGCAGCAGCTTGAGGATGTAGACGTAGCCCACGGCGATCGGCTCGGGGAAGGGCTCCCCGGAGCGACCGTCGAACAGCCGGGCCTTGCCGGTCTCCTTGACCATGCGCTCGCCGTCCCGGTTCGGGATCGTCGAACCCAGGAGGCCGACGATCTCGTCCTCCTTGGCGCCGTCGAACACCGGCGTCGCGGTCCGGGTGTTCGGCTGCGCCGCGCGGGCGGCCGACGGGAGGTTGGCGGCCCACTCGGGGGTGCCCTCGACCTCCCAGCCCTGCTTGGCGACCCAGCCCAGGTGCATCTCCAGGACCTGGCCGACGTTCATCCGGCCGGGCACGCCCAGCGGGTTGAGCACGATGTCGACCGGGGTGCCGTCCTCGAGGAACGGCATGTCCTCCTGCGGCAGGATCTTCGCGATGACGCCCTTGTTGCCGTGGCGTCCGGCGAGCTTGTCGCCGTCGGAGATCTTGCGCATCTGGGCGACGTAGACCCGGATCAGCTCGTTCACGCCGGCGGGCAGCTCGTCGCCGTCCTCGCGGGAGAACACCCGGACGCCGATGACCTTGCCGGACTCACCGTGCTTGACCTTGAGCGACGTGTCCCGGACCTCGCGGGCCTTCTCGCCGAAGATCGCCCGCAGCAGCCGCTCCTCGGGGGTCAGCTCGGTCTCGCCCTTGGGCGTGACCTTGCCGACGAGGATGTCGCCGGGGACGACCTCGGCACCGATGCGGATGATGCCGCGCTCGTCGAGGTCGGCGAGGACCTCCTCGGAGACGTTCGGGATGTCCCGGGTGATCTCCTCGGCACCGAGCTTGGTGTCGCGGGCGTCGACCTCGAACTCCTCGATGTGGATCGAGGACAGGACGTCGTCCTGCACGAGGCGCTGCGACAGGATGATCGCGTCCTCGTAGTTGTGGCCCTCCCACGGCATGAAGGCGACGAGCAGGTTCTTGCCCAGCGCCATCTCACCCTGGTCGGTGCACGGCCCGTCGGCGATGACCTGGCCGACCTCGACCCGCTGACCCTCGTCGACGACGGGGCTCTGGTTGATCGAGGTGCCCTGGTTCGAGCGGCGGAACTTGAGCAGCCGGTAGGTCTGCCGGGTGCCGTCGTCGGCCATGACGGTGACGTAGTCCGCGGTGGAGTCCTCGACCACACCGGCCTTCTCGGCCACGACCACGTCGCCGGCGTCGACCGCGGCACGCAGCTCCATGCCGGTGCCGACGAGCGGCGCCTCGCTGCGCAGCAGCGGGACCGCCTGACGCTGCATGTTGGCGCCCATGAGCGCGCGGTTGGCGTCGTCGTGCTCGAGGAACGGGATCATCGCCGTGGCGACCGAGGTCATCTGGCGCGGCGAGACGTCCATGTAGTCGACGTTCTCGGGCGACAGGTAGTCGACCTCACCGCCCTTGGTGCGGACCAGGACGCGGTCCTCGGCGAACCGGCCGTTGGCGTCCAGCGGCGAGTTGGCCTGGGCGACGACGAAGCGGTCCTCCTCGTCGGCGGTCAGGTAGTCGATCTGGTCGGTGACGGTGCCGTTCTCGACCCGGCGGTACGGCGTCTCGATGAAGCCGAACGCGTTCACCCGGCCGAACGAGGACAGCGAGCCGATCAGGCCGATGTTCGGGCCTTCCGGGGTCTCGATCGGGCACATCCGGCCGTAGTGGCTCGGGTGCACGTCGCGGACCTCCATGCCGGCCCGCTCACGCGACAGACCGCCCGGACCCAGCGCCGACAGGCGGCGCTTGTGGGTCAGGCCCGCGAGCGGGTTGGTCTGGTCCATGAACTGGGACAGCTGGCTGGTGCCGAAGAACTCCTTGATGGAGGCGACGACCGGCCGGATGTTGATCAGGGTCTGCGGCGTGATCGCCTCGACGTCCTGGGTCGTCATCCGCTCGCGGACCACGCGCTCCATGCGGGAGAGGCCGACCCGGATCTGGTTCTGGATCAGCTCGCCGACGGTGCGCAGGCGACGGTTGCCGAAGTGGTCGATGTCGTCGACGCCGTGCTCGGGCTCGCCGGCGTGCAGACGCACGACGTACTCGATGGTGGCGACGATGTCGTCCTCGGTCAGCGTGCTGGTCGCCTGGGGCACCGAGACGCCGAGCTTCTTGTTGACCTTGTAGCGGCCGACCTTCGCCAGGTCGTAGCGCTTCGCGTTGAAGAAGAGGTTCTCCAGCAGCGCCTGCGCCGACTCGCGCGTCGGCGGCTCGCCCGGACGCAGCTTGCGGTAGATGTCGAGCAGGGCCTCGTCCTGGCCGGCGATGTGGTCCTTCTCGAGGGTGGCCAGCACCGTGGGCGACCACTGGAAGTGCTCGCGGATGCGGTCCTCGGTCCAGCCCAGCGCCTTGAGCAGCACGGTGACCGGCTGGCGGCGCTTGCGGTCGATGCGGACGCCGACGGTGTCGCGCTTGTCGACGTCGAACTCCAGCCACGCACCGCGGCTGGGGATGACCTTGGCGCTGAAGACGTCCTTGTCCGACGTCTTGTCCAGGGTCTTGTCGAAGTAGACGCCCGGGCTGCGGACCAGCTGCGAGACGACGACGCGCTCGGTCCCGTTGATGACGAAGGTGCCCTTGTTCGTCATGATCGGGAAGTCGCCCATGAACACCGTCTGCGACTTGATCTCGCCGGTGGTGTTGTTCATGAACTCGGCGGTGACGAACAGCGGCGCCGCGTAGGTCATGTCCTTGTCCTTGCACTCCTCGAGGGACGCCTTGACGTCCTCGAAGCGCGGGTTGGAGAAGGACAGCGACATCGAGCCGCTGAAGTCCTCGATCGGGGAGATCTCCTCGAGGATCTCGGCGAGGCCGCCGACGGCCGAGGCCTGCTCCTCGGGCGAGAGGGTGGCCCGCCACTCGGGGCTGCCGATCAGCCAGTCGAACGAGGCGGTCTGCAGGGCCAGCAGGTCCGGCACCTCGAGCGGCTCGTTGATCTTGGCGAAGGAGACGCGCAGCGGCGCGCCGGGGATCTTCTGCTGGTCGGCCTCACCGGTGCGGGGGCCGGACTGCGGGGTGGTGCTCTGCGGACTGGGTGATTCGGTGGTGCCTGCGGAGATGCTGGTGGGGCGAGAGCCTGCCAAGATGCGTCCTTCCAAGGACCTCACGACGTGCGGGCGGTCGGCGGTGCTTTTTCGTCCTGGGTCGTCGTCGGTTTCGGCGGGGCTGACCCGAGCCTGAAGAGGCCCTGTCCGAGGAGCACCGGAGGGGGCCTGGGGACGGGTTCCCGGGCACCCCGAGTGACCCGTCTCGGCGGGCATGCAGTCAGGGGGCAGCGCAACAGGGAACCCTACCCCTGCTCCGGGGCACTGTCCACGTCGGGGGTCGTGACGACCGACACCCGGGAAGGACCAGTGCGCGGAGCGGGACTGCCGCGAGCCATGGTGCCAGCCCGCGGCCGTCCGTCACGCCGCCACGCCGTACGGCGAGCGCTTCCTCACCCTGTGGTGAGGACCGTCAGCTCGCTGATCTTCCAGTCGTCGTCGACCTGGACCATGCGGATCTGCACGGTGCGCACGCAGGACTGCTCGCCCTCCGGGGTGACCACGCACTCGCTGCCCTCGGGTGCGGGCTGGGTGCCGGTGTTCACCGACTTCGCCACCAGTTGGCCGAAGACCACGAGCGTGGCCTCGTCCTGCTCGTCGTCCACCTGCTGGACCGCGACGTCGCGCACGTCGTAGCGGATGGTCGCCGACACCTGCTCGTACGTGTCGATGAGCGCGCCCTGCGTCTCGGCCTCGTACTGGGTGCGCAGGTCCCCGGTGAGCGCGTCGAGCTGGCCGGCGACGCTGCCCGCGGAGTCCTCGTAGTCGTACCGGTAGACCGCCTCGACGTTCTCCTGCGCCGCCGTGAAGATGTCGGGGTCCACGTGGGTGCGGTCCGGCCGCTGCCAGACCAGGAGCGCGGCGGCGACCGCGGCCAGGACGCAGAGCACCGCCAGGACGGCGACCACCGACACCCGCCGCCGGGGTCCGGTGCCGGCTCCCGTGCGGTCAGCGGCGGCGGTCGCGGAGCGCGCACGGGCCGGCCGCTGCCGGCGGGCGGACGCTCCGGCGCCGGAGGGCTCGGGGCGGTCCGTGGCGGGCGCGGGACGGTCCTCCGGGTCGGCGGCGGCCGGGCGGGGCCGCGGGGCGGGCCGGGGCGCGGCCGGCCGCTCGCCGGAGACGTCCTCGCGCTCGCGCCGGCTGCCGGCGACGCGGGGCCGGGGGCTCGGGCGCTGCGCCGCCCCGGGCCGGGGGCGCGGCGTGGGCCGCGGACGGTCGTCGGGGCGGTCAGTCATCGGACCCGGTCCCCCTGATCGCCGACAGCAGCCAGCGGTCGCCCTCGCGCCGCAGGTCGACCTCGATGCGGTCGCGGCGCACCTGGGCGGGGACGCCGGCCGCCTGCCGGGTGGTCGCGATGACCATCACCACCGTGCCCTCGTCCTCGGTCGCGCGGGTGACGCCGGCACCGACCACCTCGGAGCTGGTGACGGCCTGGGCGTCGACGATCTGCTGCCGCGCCTCCTCCAGCCCCGACACCGACTCCTCGGTGAGCTCGCCGGTGGTGACCCGGCGGGCCTGCTCGATGTCGTCGTCGATGGTCAGGTGGTCGAACGACGTCAGGTCGACGACGTTGGAGCGGGCGGCCTGGAGCACGTCGACGTAGGTGCCCGTGCGCACCGAGGACTCCTCGGCGAAGAGCCGCGGCGCGAGCAGGTAGGCGTTCAGCGCCAGCAGGAGGATCAGCAGCACGCCCAGCGCCGGGGCGAGCGGGACGCTGATCCGCCGGCGGCGGCGGACCGGGGCGTCGTCGGCGTCGGCGTCCGTGTCGCCCACGGGGTCGGCGTCGGCCTCGTCGCGCTCGGGGGCCCGGCGGGCCGGAGCGTCGGCCGGCGTCTCCTCGCCGGTCGCGAGGGCCGGCTCGTCGCCGTGGTCGGCGACGGCCGTCGTCCGGGCGCCGGCGGCCTCGGCGTCCCCGTCCGGGGGCGTCGCCGCGTCCGGCCCGCGTCGGCGCGCGCTCGGGCGCGGCCGGTCGGGGTCGCTCACGGATGGGTCCTCTCGGTCGGGCGGGCGGGTCGGTCGTCGGGGTGCGGCTGGCGCTGCACCGTCACGGTGCCCCCACGCCGACGGCGAAGGGCAACCCGCCCAGGATGGTCGACAGCACGTCGTCGAGGGTGGCCAGGATCGGCGGCAGCCCGCCGATCTGCCCCTGGGGACCCGGGGAGCCGACCCCTCCGTCGCGGCCGATGTTCTGCTCGCCGCGCAGGGTCGAGCCGCTCTCGTCGACGCCGTCGCCCGGGTTCGGGTCGGCCCCGTTGATCACGTCGCAGCGGACCGACTCGGTGTCGATGCGCAGGATGTCGTCCGGGCTGTTCGCGGCGCCGGTCGAGACGTAGCCGCTGGTGCAGGCCCGCGGGTCGTCGGCGTTGAGCACGAAGCCGAAGTGCGCCCGCATCTCGTCGCCGTCGCGCCGGACCACGGTGAAGCCACCGGAGACGACGTCGGGGTAGGTGACGAGCAGCTGCTCGACCGCGGTCAGCCGCGGGATGGTCACCCCGTTGAGGATGTCGACGTGGTTGACCAGCGAGCCCAGCCCGGGGCCGGCCCGGTCGAGGAGCCGCTGCAGGGCGTCGCCGGCCTCCGGCGCGCTGACCAGCAGCCCGCGCAGGTCCGGGTCGATGTCGACGAGGGTGTCGCTGACCCCGCGCAGGTCGTCGGCCCACTGCTCGATGGCCGAGCGGCTGGCGACCTGGGTGTCGAGCACGGTCCGGCCGTCGGTGATGAGGGCCAGCGTCTGCGGCAGCGACTCCTCGGCGCGCGCCAGGAGCAGGTCGCCGTTGTCGATCAGCCGGGCGAGGTCGTCGCCGGCGCCCTCGAAGGCGTTCCCGAGCTCCTCCACGACGACCCGCAGGTCCTCGGGGTCGACGGAGTTGACCAGCTCGTCGACGTTGAGCAGCAGCTGCTCGACCGGGATCGGGATCGCGGTGCGCTCGACCGGGATGACCGCGCCGTCCTGCAGGTACGGGCCGTCGTCGGCGGCGGGCCGCAGGTCGACGTACTGCTCCCCCACCGCGCTGCGCGTGGCGACGACGGCGTCGGTGTCGGCCGGGATGTCCTCGGCGTCGGGGTCGATGGTGAGCGTGACGCGGACGCCGTCCTCGGTCAGCTGCATGTCGCTGACCCGACCGACGGCGACGCCCCGGTAGGTGACCTCGGCGTTGACGAAGATGCCGCCGGAGTCGACGAAGTCGGCCTCCACCTCGTAGCCGGTGCCGAGCAGCAGCCGGTCCAGGCCGACGTAGTTGAAGCCGACGTAGGAGATGCCGAGCAGCGCGACGACGGCGAACGCCAGCAGCTGGAGCTTCGTCTTCCGGGTGATCACGGCGTGCCTCCCACGATCGCGGGGATGTCGCCGGCGATGGACGGCGCCGGGGCGGGCTGGCCCTCCCCGGTCGTGGTGGCGGTCTGCTCGCCGCCGGTGTCGCCGGCGCCGTTGGCCGGCGAGGTCCCGGGCACGCCGCAGGCGCCGCCGGCGATCGCCGCCGGGTCGAGGATCTCCAGGCCTCCGGTCACCGGGTCGACGACGTAGCGGCAGAGCAGCTCCCGCAGGTCGAAGCCCAGGGTGGCCGTCATGTTCGTATACAGGCCGTAGCCGCCGGTGCGGGCGTCGTACCGCGGGTTCAGCGGGCACGGGTCGCCGGTGAGGCAGCCCTGGACCGAGCTGGCCGGGAAGGGGTAGGTCAGCAGCAGGTCCAGGGAGTTGGCGAGGTCCGGGCCGGCCGCGGCGAGCTGGCTGAGGATCGGCTGCAGCAGCCGGAGGTCCTCGACGGTGTTCTGCCCCGCCTCGTTGATGACGCGGGTGCCGACGTCGCCCAGTCGCGCGAGGCTGTCGAGCATCGAGACCAGGAGGTCGCGCTGCTGGGTCACGACGTCCAGGCCGGGGCCGATGCTGTCCAGCGCCGTCTCGATCGTCTCGGTGCGACCGGCGAGGGTGCCGGCGAGCGCGTTGACGCTGTCCAGCGCCCGGTTGATCTCCTCGCGCTGCTGGTCCAGGCCCCCGATCAGCACGTCGAGGGAGTCGAGGGTGTTCCGGATCGCCTCCTCGCGACCCTCCAGGGCGACACCGAGCTCGCGGCTGATGGTCTGCAGCTGGGCGAGCCCGCCGCCGTTGAGGACGAGGGACAGCGCGCCGAGCAGCTCCTCGACCTCGACGTTGCGGTTGGTCCGGTCGAGCTCGATCAGGGAGCCGTCCTCCAGCTCCCCCTGCGGGTCCTCGTTGCCCGGCGCGGCGAGCTCGACGTACTTCTCACCGAGGAGGGAGGACTGCTGGATCATCGCCACGGCGTTGGCCGGGAGGTCGACGTCGCCGTTCACCTGGACGGTGACCAGCGCCGTCCAGTCGTCGGACAGCTCGATGTCCTCCACCCGACCCACGGCCACGTCGGCGACCCGGACACCGGCCTGCGGGACGAGGTCGAGGACGTCGAGGAACTGGATCTGCACGGTGTACGGGTCGTCTCCCAGGTCCGCACCGCCGGGGAGGGACAGCGAGTAGGCGCCGCGGAACCCGCACCCGCTGAGCATCAGCACGCCGGCCGCCAGTGCGGCCGCGCGGCGCACGCCGGCCCTCACTGGGCGCTCCCGGTGAGCACCGGCAGGCCCAGGACGCCGCCGTCGGCGGGGGCACCGGGTCGCGGCCCGGCGGGGGCGGCCCCACCGAACAGCGACTCGAGGAGCTCCTCGAGATCGGGCCTGCCGTTGCCGTTGAGGTCGTCGATGGTCCCGTCGTTGCCGGGGTCACCGGACAGCAGCCGCAGGCAGATCTGGTCGGTGGGCGGCAGCGTGAGGAAGTCGGCCAGGGTGTTGAGCGAGATGCCGGCGACGTTGAGCCGGCCCGCCGTCCCGAGCAGCTGGCACACGACGACCTCCGGGCTGGTCGAGCCGAGCGAGTTGTCGCGGGTGTCGAGGGTCCCGTAGTCCGGGTTGTAGGCGTGCGCCACGTTGCCCAGCGCCGCCGGGGCGACGTCGAGGATCTCGGCCAGCGCCTGCCGCTGCTGCACCAGCGTGAGCGTGACGTCGGCCAGCCGGTCGACGTTGGTGGTCAGCAGGTCGGTGTTGGTCTGCACGAAGGTCGCGATCTCCCCGAGGGCGTTCGAGAGCAGCTGCACCGCTGCCGCCAGGTCGGCCCGCTCCGCCTCCAGCTGGGAGGCCACCGCCGCCATGTTGTCGTTGAACTGGCCCACCTGGGCGTCGATCGTCGCCAGCGCCGAGGTGAAGGTCTGCAGCTCGTCGATGGAGCCGAAGAGGTCGTCCCGGTTCTCCGCCAGCGTCTCGACCGCCTGGGAGAACCCGGTCAGGGTCCGGTTCAGCGCCTCGCCGTTGCCGTCGAGGTTGGCCGCACCGACCTCGAGCAGGTCGTCCAGGGCGCCGTTCTGGTTGGCACCGGTGGGGCCCAGCGCCGCGGAGAGCTCGTCCAGCGCGCCGTAGACCGCGTCGAGCTCCACCGGGGTGGCGGTGCGGTCCAGGCCCAGCTCGGCGCCGTCGGCCATCGTCTCGCCGCCGCTGTAGACGGGGGCGAACTGCACGTACCGGTCGGAGACCAGCGACGGCGCGAGGATGACCGCGTCGGCGTCGGCCGGGATGTCGTAGCCCTCGTCGACCATCATCTCGACCTTGACGCGGTCGCCCATCGGGACGACCTCGGTGATCTCGCCGACGTCGATGCCGAGGATCCGCACGTCGCCGCCCTCGTAGATCCCGACGGCCTGGGTGAAGTAGGCGGTGACCCGGTACTGGTCGGCAGGCCGCAGGACGGTCCAGCCGATCGCGCCGATCAGCACCAGCGCGGCGGCGATCGCGACCCCGCGCTGCAGCGAGCCGCTCACGAGTCCTCCTCGCCGGCGCTCGTCGGCCGCGTCCGCGGCACCGCTGCCCTGCCCTCGCATGAGCTCGCGAGCTCGCTCATGAGCCACCGTCACAGGTGACCAGGCCGCCGGGGACCTGCGTGGTGGAGCCGCAGACGATCGAGCCCACCACCCCGGGCAGCAGGTTCTCCACGAAGCTGTCGAACCAGCGGCCGCTGCCCAGCGTGTTGGTGAAGACGCGGACGAACGGGGCGAAGTTCTCCACGGTCTCCCCCAGGGCGGTCCGGTTGCGGGACAGGATGTCGGTCACGGTGGCCAGCTGCTGCAGGGCCGGGGTCAGCGCCTCGCGGTTGTCGGCGACCAGACCGGCCAGCTGGTCCGAGAGCAGCTGGGTGTTGGTCAGGATCGAGTCGATCAGCTGGCGCCGCGCCTGCACCTCCTCCAGCAGCGTGTTGGAGTCGACGATCAGCCGGGTGAACTCGCCGTTGCGGTCGGCGAGGACGGCGGAGACGTCACGGGTCGCCGAGAGCAGCCGCTCGAGCTCGGCGTCGCGCGAGGCGATCGTGTCCGACAGCCGGGCGAGGCCCTCGAGCGAGGCCTGCACCTCGTCCGGCGTCTCGGCGAAGGTGTCGGCGAGCACCTCGAACGACGACGCCAGCTGCCCGGTGTCGATCTCCTCCACGGTGGTGGAGAGGTCGGCGAACGCCTCGACGACGTCGTAGGGCGAGGCGGTCCGCTCCAGCGGGATCCGGTCGTCGGGGTCGAGCTCCTCGCTGCCCCGGGGGACCAGCGCGAGGAACTTGGCGCCCAGCACGGTCTCGATGCGGATCGCGGCCTGCGACCGGTCCCCGACGAAGGCGTCCTCCACGCGGAACTCCACGGTCACCGCGCCGTCCTCCAGGCGCAGCTCCTCCACCTGGCCGACCTTCACGCCGGCGATGCGGACCGGGTCGTCGGGGCGCAGCCCCGCCGCCTCGGAGAACTGCGCGGAGTAGACCGTGCCGCCGCCGATGAACGGCAGGGACTGGGCGTTGAACGCCAGCAGGACCAGCAGGGCGATCACGCCGAGGCTGATCGAGCCGATCACGACCGGGTTCCGGTCGCGGAAGGGCTTCGGGTGGCGGGCCATCAGCACCCCTCCGCGCCGCTGGAGAACCCGCCGGGCGGGATCTCCTCGCCCTCGGTCTGCCCGGGCAGGACGGCGTAGCCCGACGCCGAGCACAGGTAGAAGTTGAACCAGCTCCCGTTGACCGCGGTGCGGGTGATCAGGTCGATCTTCGTGGGTGCCAGCTGCAGGAAGTCCTCCACGATGTCCCCCGTGTCGGCCAGGTTGCCGGCGAGGTCACCGAGGGCCTGGATGTCGGCGGCGAGCGGCGGCCGGGCCTGCTCCAGGAAGCCGGTCGTCGTCGCGGCCAGGGTGTCGATGGTCTGCAGGGAGTCGAAGATCGCCGTCCGGTCGTCGGCCAGCCCGGTGACGAACTGCTGCAGGCTGATCACCAGCGAGGAGAGCTGCTCGTCGCGCGCGGCGACGGTGCCCATGACGGTCGTCAGGTTGTCGATCAGGCTGCCGATGACGGCGTCGCGGTCGGCCAGGGACGTCGACAGCGAGCCGACGTGGCCCAGGAGGCTCTCCACCGTTCCGGCCTCGCCCTGGAAGACCTGGATGATCTCGTAGGAGAGCCGGTTGACGTCCGTCGGCGACAGGGCCTGGAACAGCGGCTGGAAGCCGCCGAAGAGGGTGGTCAGGTCCAGCGCGGGCTTGGTCTGCGTGAGCGGGATGGTGTCGCCCTCGTCCAGCCGGTCCCCCCCGGAGCCGTCGCCCTCGCTGAGCGCGATGTAGCGCTGCCCGACGAGGTTCCGGTAGCGGATGGTGGCCTGCACCCCGCTGGGCAGCGGGACGTCGGCGTCGACCTCCAGCCCGACCTCCGCGACCGGGGTCTCCCGGCCCTCGGCCAGACCGATGTCGGTCACCTGGCCGACCCGCACACCGGCGATGCGCACCTCGTCGCCCTCGACGAGACCGGCCACGTCGGTGAACTGGGCGCGGTAGGCGAGCTGCTCGCCGTAGCCGGCGTTGGTGATCGTGGCGATCAGGACGTAGCTGGCCAGGATGGTGACCAGCGCGAACACGGCCAGCTTCGTCAGCGGCGCGACCAGCGACTTCACGGGATCAGCACCTGGCTCCCCCGCAGTAGCGGCGTCAGGGCCGAGGCGGCCAGGTCGGTGACGTCGTCGGGGTCGGTCCCGGTCTGGTACCCGATCATGCTGCGGACGAAGTCCAGTTCTGCGGTCGATCCCGTGAGCTGGCCGGGCACCCGGTTGCCCGCCGTCCCACCGGGGTTCGGGTCGTTGGCGTCCGGGGGCACGTCGTCGGGGCCACGGCCGCCCAGGCAGCGCGGGTTGCCGGAGAAGGGGTTGTCCACCGAGTCCACGCCGTCCTCGGGCGGCTGGGGGCAGTAGTACTCGCCCCGCTCGGTCGCCGCGATGATGCCGTCGATGTCCTCCAGCCCCTGGCAGTCCGGGCCGGAGCTGTCGAGGTAGGCGGGCTGGTCACCGGGCTGGTACGGGTTCCGCGGCGGGAGCGTCACCACGATGTTCAGGTTCAGCGCCGGGTCGCCGTCGCCGCCGAAGGCCTCGGTGATCATCGGGTTGAACCGGGAGAGCCCGTTGAGCAGGCACGGGTAGATGGGCGAGTACTCGGCGAACAGCCCGAGCACCGGTCGTGACGACGCGGCCAGCGAGATCAGGTTCTCCTCGTTGCGCTCGAGGAACTCCGCCGCCGTGGTCGAGGAGGCGTCGACGACCGTGAAGGTCCGGCGCAGCTGCTCGGACTGGTCCACCAGGGTGTCCGCGGTGATCGAGATGTTGTCCAGGACGGCCAGCAGGTCGTCGGCGGCCGACTCGTAGGTGTCGGCGAAGTCGGCGAGCGCGGAGATGTCGTGCTGGATGTCGGGCAGGACCGTGTTCAGCTCCTCGACGTAGTCCCCGATGCTCGCCAGGTTCTCGCCGAGCGACTCGCCACGGCCGCGCAGCGCGCCGGCGACGGCGGCCAGCGTGTAGCTGAGGTCCTGCGGCTCGACGGCCTGCAGCAGCGGCAGCAGGTCGTCGATGACCCGCTGGAGCTCGATCGCGTTCTCCGTCCGGTCCTGGCCGATGACGTCGCCGTCGGCCAGCCGCTCCTCCGCGGGCTGGTCGGGCAGCTGCAGGGCGACGTAGCGCTCGCCGAACAGCGTCTTGGGCAGCAGCCGGGCGGAGACGTCGGCCGGGATCTGGTCGAGGTACTGCGGCCGGATGGCGAGCTCGATCGTCGCGCCCTCCGCGCTGGCCTCGACGTCGCGCACCTCGCCGACGATCATGCCGCGCACCTTGACGTCGGAGGCCTCCTGCAGCTGGTTGCCGGCGGTGTCGGTCTCCAGCGTGACGCGGGCGAAGTCGGTGAACGCCTTGTTGTAGAGCGCCACCGTCAGACCGAGCAGCAGCGCCAGGACGACCAGGAAGGCCAGCCCCTGCAGGCGACGGCGGACGACCGCTCCACGTGCCACCCCACTCACCCCGCGATCCGGACGGTCGTCGTCGAGCCCCAGATGGCCAGCGACAGGAACAGGTCGATGACCATCACGGCCACGATCGAGAAACGGACGGCGCGGCCGACGGCCAGGCCCACACCGGCCGGGCCGCCGGAGGCCCGGTACCCGTAGTAGCAGTGGCTGAGGATGATCACGACGGCGAAGACGAGCACCTTGACGAAGGACCAGAGCACGTCCTGCGGTGGCAGGAACAGGTTGAAGTAGTGGTCGTAGGTGCCCGCGGACTGCGCATACGCCTGCGTGGTGATGGTCCTGGTGGCGAAGTAACTGCTCAGCAGGCCGATCACGTACAGCGGGATGACGGCGATGAAGCCGGCGACGATGCGGGTGGTCACCAGGAACGGCAGCGAGGGCACGCCCATGACCTCGAGGGCGTCGATCTCCTCGTTGATCCGCATGGCGCCGATCTGCGCGGTGAAGCCGCACCCGACCGTCGCCGACAGCGCCAGCCCGGCGACCAGCGGGGCGATCTCCCGGGTGTTGAAGTACGCCGAGAGGAAGCCCGTGAACGCCGAGGTGCCCAGCTGGTCCAGCGCCTGGTAGCCCTGCAGCCCGACCTCGGTGCCGGTGAAGAAGGAGAGGAAGGCGATGACGCCGACGGTGCCGCCGATGACGGCGAGGGCACCGGTCCCGAAGGTCACCTCGGCCAGCAGCCGGGCGACCTCCTTCTTGTAGCGGCGCAGCGTGCGCGGGGTCCAGCCCAGCGCCTTGCCGTAGAAGCCGAGCTGGTCACCGAGGTCCTCGAGGGTGTCCATCGGCCGCTTGTAGACGGTGCGGACCGCCTTGCGGACGCCGACACGGAGGCGGTCGACCGGGTTGAGCAGCGCCACCGTCACGCCCCCTTCGGCGGGACGAGCTGGAAGTACAGCGCCGTCAGGACGAAGTTGACCGCGAACAGCAGCAGGAACGTGATGACCACCGACTGGTTCACCGCGTCACCGACGCCCTTGGGCCCACCGCCGGCTCTCAGTCCCTTGTAGGACGCCACGATGCCGGCGATCATCCCGAATATCAGGGCCTTCACCTCGCCCGACCAGAAGTCCTCCACCTGCGCCAGTGCGCCGAAGGAGGCCAGGTAGGCGCCCGGCGTGCCGCCCTGGAGGACGACGTTGAAGAAGTACCCGCCGGCCACGCCGACGACGCTGACCAGCCCGTTGAGCAGGGTCGCCACGAGCATCGCGGCGAGCACCCGGGGCACGACGAGCCGCTGGATCGGGCTGATGCCCAGCACTTCCATGGCGTCGATCTCGTCGCGGATCTTCCGCGCCCCGAGGTCGGCGCAGATCGCCGAACCACCGGCGCCGGCGATGAGCAGCGCGGTGACGATGGGGCTGGCCTCGCGCAGCACGGCGAGCACCGACGCCGAGCCGGTGAACGACTGGGCGCCGAGCTGGCGGGTCAGCGACCCCAGTTGCAGGGCGATGACGGCGCCGAACGGGATCGCCACGAGCGCGGTCGGCAGGATCGTCACGCTCGCGACGAACCACGTCTGCTGCACGAACTCGCGGAACTGGAAGGGGCGCTTGGGCAGGGCACGCGCCACGTCGAGCGCGAACGCGAAGAGGTTGCCGCTGGCCCGCAGCGGGCGGACCGGGGAGAGCTTGCCGTCGAGCAGCCCGGGGGCCTTCGGCTTGTCGGTGGCCGTCACGACCGGGACCGCGACGTGGGCAGCACCGCGGTGTGCGCCCCCGCGGGGACCCCGTCCGGCTCCCAGTGCCGGCCCCCGGCACCCGGGGTGGGCTCGAAGACGCCGGCGTCGGCCTGGGCCAGGAGGTCCTCGGGCAGGGAGGCGCGGATGGCCTCGGCGGTGTCGGCGTCGAAGGTGTGCAGCATCCGCGCCACCCGCTCCTGGCGGCGCCGCTGCGCCTTGCGCTCGGGCAGGCCGGGGGACGGCTCCAGCTGCGGGGGGACGGCGTCCCCGCCGCTGGCGCCCTTGGGGCCCACGCCGTTGTGCTGGTCGCCGCCGCGCGCCTCGAGGGCCGCCATCTCGGCCTCGACCTGGGCGACGTCCTTCTCCTCGCTCATGCCGATGGGACCCTCGCGCCGGCCGTTGAGGAACTGCCGGACGACGGGCTCCTGGCTGGTCAGCAGCTGCTCGCGCGGCCCGAACATCGCCAGGTGCCGGCGGAAGAGCAGACCCAGGTTGTCCGGCACGGTGCGGGCGGTGCCGATGTCGTGGGTGACGATGAGGAAGGTGGCGTCGATCTGCGCGTTCAGGTCGACGATCAGCTGGTTCAGGTAGGCCACGCGGACCGGGTCGAGACCGGAGTCCGGCTCGTCGAACAGGATGATCTCGGGGTCCAGCACCAGCGCCCGGGCCAGCCCGGCGCGCTTGCGCATACCGCCGGAGATCTCCCCCGGGAGCTTCCCCTCGGCGCCCTGCAGACCGACCATGTCCATCTTCTCGAGGACGATCCGCTTGATGTCGGACTCGCTCTTCTTCGTGTGCTCGCGCAGCGGGAAGGCGATGTTGTCGAAGAGGTTCATCGACCCGAAGAGGGCGCCGTCCTGGAAGAGGACGCCGAACAGCTTGCGCACCTCGTACAGCCGGTGCTCGCTGGTCCGGACGATGTCGGTGTCGCTGATGAAGATCGAACCGCGCTCGGGCTTGAGCAGACCGACCAGCGACTTGAGGAAGACCGACTTGCCGGTGCCGGACGGCCCGAGCAGCACGGAGATCTCGCCGGGCGGCAGGGTGAGCGTGACATCGCTCCAGATGTTCTGGCTGCCGAACGACTTCGTCAGCCCCTCGACACGGACCTCGACGCCCACGTCGACCCTCCTCTGTTCACCGGCTGCGCTGCCGGCCCCCGACACGCCGTCCGCACCGTGGAGCCACGGCAGTGTGCACCCGCTCCGCGTGCGGTGCACGCCGAACGGGACCTCCGTGCTTCTACTGGCGAGTAACGACGCCGAACGCCCAGAGGTTACGTGCATCACGGGAATCGTGTGGCGCGGGTCGCCCCACGAATCGATCGGGCGACACGCGCACGGGTCTGCGGAGACGCGACAGGGGCCGCCCTCCGGGTGGAGGACGGCCCCTGTGGGTACTGCGGTGGTGCTACCCGGCGACGAGGCGCCGGGGAGGGGTCACTTGACGGTGACGGTGGCGCCGGCGCCCTCGAGGGCGGCCTTGGCCTTCTCGGCGGCGTCCTTCGCGACCTTCTCCAGGACCGGCTTCGGCGCGCCGTCGACCAGGTCCTTGGCCTCCTTGAGGCCGAGCGAGGTCAGGCCGCGCACCTCCTTGATGACCTGGATCTTCTTGTCGCCGGCGCTCTCGAGGATGACGTCGAACTCGTCCTGCTCGGGGGCGGCCTCGGCGGCACCGCCGCCACCACCGGCGGCCGGGGCGGCCGCGACGGCGACGGGGGCAGCCGCGGTGACCTCGAAGGTCTCCTCGAACTGCTTCACGAAGTCGGACAGCTCGAGCAGCGTCATCTCCTTGAACGCGTCGAGCAGCTCCGTGGTGGAAAGCTTGGCCATGGTCGTCTCCTTCTGGGTCAGTCGGTGCTGGCCGCGGCGTCGGCGGCGTCAGCGTTGTCGGGGGTGGTGTCTGCAGCAGCGGTGTCGGCGGCAGGAGCGGCGGAGTCGTCGGCGGACTCCTTCTTCTCCTGCAGCGCGGCGGCCAGGCGGGCGACCTGCGACAGCGGGGCCTGGAACAGGCCGGCGGCCTTGGTCAGGTTGCCCTTCATCGCGCCGGCCAGCTTGGCCAGGAGCACCTCGCGGGGCTCGACGTCGGCCAGGGCGGTGACCTCGGCGGGCGAGACCGTACGGCCCTCGACGACGCCACCCTTGACCACGAGGTTCGGGTTGGCGCGCGCGAAGTCACGGATGGCCTTGGCGGCCTCGACGACGTCACCCTCGATGAAGGCGATCGCGGTCGGGCCGTTCAGCAGCGGGCCCAGGTCGGTGTGGCCGACCGAGTCCGCCGCCCGCTTCGTCAGGGTGTTCTTGACGACGGCGTAGCTGCTGCCCGCACCGAGGGAACGACGCAGCTGGGTCAGCTGCGCCACGGTGAGCCCGCGGTACTCGGTGAGCACTGCCGCGCTGGACTTCTGGAACCGCTCGGTGATCTCGTCGATCACCGCGGCCTTGGCCTGCGTGGGCACGGGGCCTCCTCTCGTCTGTCGGGCGACCACAGGACGCTGCACGACGACGATCTCCGGCCCGGAGACGACGAACGCCCCGGCGCAGGCGCACGGGGCGAGGGCGGGCAGGAGAGCACCCGCGATCGAACCGTCCTCCTGCGCGGGCCGCCCGGGTGACTCCGGGACCTTCGATCGCACGCGGACGTGCGACGACCAGCGGTCGTGGGGGGAACATCGACAAGGGTACACGCGCCCGTACCGCTCCCGGCCGGGGGTCGCGGGAGCCGGCGCCGGACGCGCGAGAGGCCCCGCCGCGCAGTGCGCGGCGGGGCCTCTCGTGGGCGCCTGCCTAGGCGGTGGGCTCGTCCACCGTCAGGTTGCGGGTGCGGTTCGGGTCGACCGGGATGCCGGGGCCCATGGTGGTGGAGATGGTGACCTTCTTCAGGTACCGGCCCTTGGCGGCGGCGGGCTTGGCGCGCAGCACCTCGTCCAGCGCGGCGGCGTAGTTCTCGACCAGCTTGGTCTCGTCGAACGACGCCTTGCCGATGACCAGGTGCAGGTTGGCCTGCTTGTCGACGCGGAAGTTGATCTTCCCGCCCTTGATGTCGTTGACGGCCTTGGTGACGTCGGGGGTCACGGTGCCGGTCTTCGGGTTCGGCATCAGGCCGCGGGGGCCGAGGATGCGGGCGATCCGGCCGACCTTGGCCATCTGGTCCGGCGTCGCGATGGCGGCGTCGAAGTCCAGGAAGCCGCCCTGGATGCGCTCGATCAGATCGTCGGAACCGACGACGTCGGCGCCGGCGGCCTCGGCCTCGGCGGCCTTGTCACCGGTCGCGAAGACGATGACGCGGGCGGTCTTGCCGGTGCCGTGCGGCAGGTTCACCGTGCCGCGGACCATCTGGTCGGCCTTGCGCGGGTCGACGCCGAGCCGCATCGCGACCTCGACGGTCGCGTCGTAGCTGGTCGGCGAGGTCTCCTTCGCCAGCCCGGCCGCCTGGAGGGGGCTGTACAGGTTGTCGCGGTCGACCTTGGTGGCCGCCTCGCGGTACTTCTTGCCGTGCTTCGCCATGGTGGTTCCTCTCCTCCGCCGATCGGCGGGGTCGTGTGGTGTGCGGGCCTGGCGAGGCCCTCCCACAGGTGCTGCCGCCGTCGGATGGCGACGGCGGGATCGGCCCCGTCCAGAGGCTCACCGCGAGCTCGCGAGTGGTGAGGAGGACGGGGTCCTTCGACTACTGGACGGTGATGCCCATCGACCGGGCGGTGCCGGCGATGATCTTCTCGGCCTCGTCGAGGTCGTTGGCGTTGAGGTCGGCCATCTTGGTCTGCGCGATCTCGCGGACCTGGTCGCGCGTCACGGTGGCGACCTTGGTCTTGTGCGGCTCGCCCGAGCCCTTCTCGACACCGGCCGCCTTGAGCAGCATGCGCGCCGCCGGCGGGGTCTTGGTGACGAAGGTGAACGAGCGGTCCTCGAAGACCGAGATCTCGACCGGGATCACGTTGCCGCGCTGCGACTCCGTGGCGGCGTTGTACGCCTTGCAGAACTCCATGATGTTGACGCCGTGCTGGCCGAGCGCCGGACCCACGGGCGGCGCGGGGGTGGCCGCACCGGCGTTGATCTGGAGCTTGATGACCGCGGTCAACCGCTTCCGGGGAGGCATGGCTTCCTTCTTCTTCTCTGGGGTGTGTCAGGTACCGGGGACCCGGGTCAGATCTTGCTGACCTGGGTGAACGACAGCTCGACGGGCGTCTCGCGCCCGAAGATGGAGACCAGCACCTGCAGCTTCTGCTGCTCGGCGTTGATCTCGTTGATGGTGGCCGGGAGGGTGGCGAACGGCCCGTCCATGACGGTCACCGACTCGCCGACCTCGAAGTCGACGACGGCGACCGGCGCGGCGGCGGTGGTCCCGCCGGTCACGCCCGGCTCGGCGACCTTCGCGGCCTGCGGGGTCGCCGGCGGCGCGAGCAGGGTCACGACCTCGTCGATCGACAGCGGCGAGGGCCGCGAGGTGGCGCCGACGAAGCCGGTGACGCCGGGGGTGTTGCGCACCGCGCCCCAGGACTCGTCGTTGAGGTCCATGCGCACGAGCAGGTAGCCGGGGAGCTTCTTCCGGTTGACCTGGGTCCGCTTGCCGTTCTTGATCTCGGTGACCTCCTCGGTGGGCACCTCGATCTGGAAGATGTAGTCCTCCATGTCCAGCGACTGGATCCGCGACTCGAGGTTGGTCTTCACCTTGTTCTCGTAGCCGGCGTAGGAGTGGATGACGTACCAGTCGCCGAACTGGCTCTTCAGCCGGTTCCGGAGCGCCTCGATCGGGTCCGCGTCCTCCTCCGGCTCCGCCGCGGGGGCCGCCAGCGGGTCGGAGGCGAGGGTGTCGGGGTCGCCGCTCTCGACGTCGGGCACCACGTCGGCCACCTCGGTCGCGGTGTCCTGGTCGACGGTGTCGCTGCTGCCCTCGGCCGCGCCGGTCTCCCCGGCACCGGTCTCGAGGTCGACGCTGCCGAACTCGTCGGCCCGGGCGTCGTCCAGGTCGATGGCCGGGACGGCGCTGTCGGTGTCGAAGGGCTCGCGGGGGTCGGTCACGGGGGTTGCTTCCTTTGCGTCGTGTGCGGCGGGCGGGGTCGGTCAGCCGAAGACGGCGAGCACGCCCTGCGCGAAGAGGAGGTCCAGGCCGGCCACCAGCGCGACGATGAAGGTCACGAAGACGATGACGACGGTCGTGTAGGTGATCAGTTCGCGACGCCCGGGCCAGATGACCTTGCGGAGCTCGGCGACGACCTCGCGGAGGAAGCGCCGGAGACTGCGCCGCTGACGCTGCTCCGCGGCGCGCTCACGCTCGGCGGCCGCCCGGGAGCGGGTGCCGGAGCCGGCGTCGGTGCGGCCGGCCGGACGGGACGCGGACCGCTCGCGGGCGGGACGCGGCGTGCGGCGGGCGACCGGCTCGTCGTCGTCCTCGTCGTCGTCACCGGCGGTGATGCGGCCACCGCGGCGACGGGCGGAGCGGGGGACGACCTTGTCCTCCTGCTCCTCGGCCTCCTCGGCGACGGCGTCCTCGGCGGCCTCGAGCTCGGCGGCGTCGTCGACCCCGGGGGCCTTGCGGTCGAGCTGCTCGTCGGTCGCGTCGGAGCCGGAGCGGGGGTCGTCCTCGCGTCCGCGCTTCTCGTCGCTCACTGCGCCTCGCTGCCGTCGTCGTGGTGGCCCCGACCGCGGGGCCGCGGCCGGTGTGGTGGTCCGGTGTCCGTGCTGGCAGGGGTGACAGGACTTGAACCTGCAGCCTGCGGTTTTGGAGACCGCTGCTCTGCCAATTGAGCTACACCCCTAGTGCCCGGGACGGCTGTCCCGAGCTGGGCCCGGGGGGCGCCTCGCCTCGCGCGGGCACCGAGTCCCCGAGGGGATCCGGGGCACGCCGGTGGCGGGGTCGATCACCCCAGGACGTCGAGTGTACGGGACCGGCCGAGCCCCGGGCCAACGGCCCGCTCCCCGTCACCCGCGGGGGAACCGATGAGTCCGCGGACGCCGACCGATCCCCACGGCGTGAGCGAACTCCGGGTGCACGCCTTCTCCCTCTCCCTCGACGGGTACGCGGCCGGACCGCACCAGTCACCGGAGGAGCCGCTCGGCGTGGGCGGCGATCAGCTCCACGAGTGGATCTTCGCCGCCGATCCGGCGCCGGCCGACACCGCGGGCGCGTGGGGCGGCTCGGCGGCGGCGCGTCGACGGTGCAGCAGTAACTGCGGGCGGGCCTGCTGGACGAGATCGGCCTGGCCCTCGTCCCCGTGCTGCTCGGCGCCGGCCAGCGGCTCTTCGTCGACGGGCTGCCCACCACCGGGTGGCGGTGCGTCGCCCACGACCCGTCCGCGCGGGTGACGCACGTGCGTCTCCGCCGCGACGGATCGGCGTAGCTCAGGAGAGGCGGACCACCGCGCGGGCCAGGGAGAGCACCTTCTCGCCGCCGCTGGTCACGGTCAGGTCCACCCGGACCCGCCCCTCGTCCAGCACCGCGGCCACCCGTCCGCGCACGGTGACCTCGGCGCCGGTGTCGTCGTCGGGGACGACCACGGGACGGCCGAAGCGGACCTGGTACTCGACCAGGGCGGCCGGGTCGCCGGCCCAGTCGCTGACCGCCCGACCGGCCAGGCCCATGGTGAGCATCCCGTGCGCGATGACGCCGGGGAGGCCGACCGACGTCGCGACACGGTCGCTCCAGTGGATCGGGTTGAGGTCCCCGGAGGCGCCCGCGTACCGGACGAGGTCGGCGCGGGTGACGGGGTAGACGCGCTCGGGCAGCTCCGTGCCGACGGCGACGTCGGCCGCGCGGACCCGGGCGCTCACCCCTCCCCCCGGGCGACGAGCAGGGAGGTGGCCGAGCAGACGGGCTCGCCGTCCTCGGTGGTGACGTCGACCCGGGTGGTCAGCAGGTCGCTGCCGCCCATGCTGCGCACCGCCTCGATGGTCGGCGTGGCGACCAGGCGGTCACCGGCGCGGATCGGCCGGTGGTGGACGAACCGCTGCTCGCCGTGCACCACGCGGCTGTAGTCGAGGTCCACGTCGGGGTCCGCCACCACGACACCGGCGGCGGAGAGGGTGAGCGCGATCGCGAAGGTCGGGGGCGCGACGACGTCGGGGTGCCCGGCGGCGCGCGCCGCCTCGACGTCGAGGTGCACCGGGTCGCTGGACCCCAGCGCGGCCGCGAACTCGGCGATCTTCACCCGGCCGACCTCGTACACGGCAGAGGGCGGGTAGCTGCGCCCGACCAGTCCTGCGTCCAGCGCCATGCTCCCCGCCCTCCCGGCAGTGCTCGCGTCAGCGCGTCAGCGCGTCTCGCGGTGCAGCGTGTGCTTGCGCTCGTGCGGGCAGTACTTCATCAGCTCGAGCCGGTCGGGGTCGTTGCGCCGGTTCTTGCGGGTGATGTAGTTGCGGTTCTTGCACTCCTGGCAGGCCAGGGTGATCTTCGGACGGACATCGGTGGCTGCCACGGGGCGCTCCTCGCCTTGTCGGGACCGCCCTCCCGGGCGGGGTTCGCACGACCGGCCGGACGGCCGATCACACGAGGACGGACCCCGGGGCGGGGTCCGTCGTGAGTAGCGGTGACCGGACTTGAACCGGTGACACAGCGATTATGAGCCGCTTGCTCTACCAGGCTGAGCTACACCGCCGGGATGACCGTGCGGTCCGGTCTCTCGACAGGACCGGTGGTCACGTGTGTTGTTACGAGCCCCTTTACGGAATCGAACCGTAGACCTTCTCCTTACCATGGAGACGCTCTGCCGACTGAGCTAAAGGGGCGGTGGCCGGAGCCGTCGAGAACTCTACCCGACCGCCACCGGGCCGACGGCACGGGGGTCGTCGGCGCGTCAGGCCCGGACGAACAACCGGCGGTGGGTCGCCCCGGGGGCGGCGGCGCGCACGCCGGCGCGGGCCAGGAGCCAGCTCTCCAGCCGGTCGTCGGGCAGCGGCCGGCTGACCAGGAAGCCCTGCAGCTTGTCGCAGCCCATGTCGGCCAGCGCGTTGCGGGTGAGCTCGTCCTCGACGCCCTCGGCGACCACCCGCAGGCCCAGGTTGTGGGCCAGCTCGATGATCGACCGTGCGATGAACGACTCGCCCTGGCTGGTGGACATGCTGAGCACGAAGGACTTGTCGATCTTGACCTCGTCGATCGGCAGCTGCCGCAGCTGCGACAGCGAGGAGTAGCCGGTGCCGAAGTCGTCCATCGACAGCCGCAGGCCCAGGGCGTGCAGGTCGGCGAGCACCGTGCTGCTGCGCACCGAGTCGTCGACCACGCTGCCCTCGGTGAGCTCCAGGGTGAGCAGCTCCCCCGGGACGCCGTGCCGGCGCAGGGCGCGGGCGACCCGGTCGACGAGGTCGGGCTCGGTCAGGCAGCGGGCGGACAGGTTGACCGACACCGACAGCGAGATGTCCTGGTCCAGCCACTTGCGGCAGCGGGCCAGCGCCAGGTCGAGGACGTGGTCGGTGAGCGGGCCGATCCGGCCGATCTGCTCGGCCAGGTGGATGAACTCGTCCGGGGCCACGGCGCCGTAGCGGGGGTGCGCCCACCGGACGAGGGTCTCCACCGAGACGATGTCGGAGGTCCGGGCGTCGATGATCGGCTGGAAGACGACGCTGATCTGCCCCTCGGCCATCGCCTGCTCGAGCTCGGTGCCCAGCTGGAGCCGCCGCAGGCTCTGCTGGTCGAGAACGGGGTGGTAGCTGGCCACGCCCTTGCCGGCCGCGGCGGCGAGCAGCGCGACGTCGGCACGCTGCATCAGCGTCCCGGAGTCGGTGCCGTGCACGGGCGCGGCGGCCACGCCGATGGTGAGCGTGACCTCGAGGTCCAGGCCGGCCACCCGGGCGCGGGTCGACGTCGCCTCGCGCAGCCGTCGGGCGGCGCGCTCGGTGGCGGCCAGCGACAGACCGGGCAGCAGGACGGCGAACTGCTCGCCCTCCATCCGGGCCAGCACGGCGCGGGGCGGGGCGTGCTCGCGCAGCAGCCCGGCGGTGACCAGCAGCAGCTCGTCGCTGGCGGCGTGGCCGAGCGTGTCGACGATCTCGGTGTGGTTGTCCAGCGAGGCGAGGATGAGCCCCGCGCGGGTGCCCACCGGATCGGCGGTTAGCAGCTCGTCGATCTCGGTCACCAGCCGCTGCCGGTTGGGCAGCCCGGTGAGGCGGTCGTGGTCGGCGTCGTAGCGGATCTGGGTGAGCAGCTGCTGCTGCCGGATGGCCGCGTTGACGTGCGTGAGCATGGAGTCGAGGGCGGCCCGCTCGTCGTCGGCGAAGCTCAGCGTGTCGTTGCGCCGGTCGCAGATCTCCAGGTAGCCCGGCTCGCCGGCGGCGGTCGCGATCGGGGCCCCCAGGACCTCCTGGGCCCCGCGCCGCTGGAGCGCGGCCAGCCCGGCGGCGTCGGTCCGGGCGGCGGAGACCAACACCGCGCCCGAGGACCGCGCGTCGACCGCGCGCCGGCGGACGAGGTCGTCGGGGTCCCCCGGCCCGTCGTACCAGGCGACGCCGTCCTCGGCGTCGACCACGAGCCTCGGCTCCTGGTCCAGGTAGGGCGGCAGCCAGAGCGCGACCCGCTCGGCGTTCAGCAGCTCCCGGACGGCGACGACGAGCTCACGGGTGCCCTCGTCGTCGGGGCTGAGGCTCTCCACCCGGCGGGCGAAGGCGTACACCTGCTCCACGCTGCGCCGCTCCTGCGACACCGCGGCGAAGCGGCGGAAGAGCAGCACGACCGCGGCCATGACCGGGAGCACCAGCAGCGCCGCCCAGGCGGTGAGAGGCACGAGCAGCAGCGCGACCAGCGCGACCGAGACGGCGAAGGGGCCGACCACCGCGATCGGCAGCAGAAGCTCCTGCCAGACGTGCCGGCCCGGCCGGCCGCCGCTGAGCGCGATGGCGGCGACCACCATCGAGTTGCCGACGACGTCGGCGACCATGACGGCGGCCACGAGCGCCAGCCAGGAGACCGGGTCGGTCAGTGGCCGGGAGGGCAGCAGGTCGAGGACGGCGACGGCCGCCGCGACCTCCACGACCGTGACCGCGAGGTTGTAGACCGCCTTGGGCGGTGAGTACGGCCGGCGCAGGAACGTGATCCCGACGGCGATCGCCCGGGCGAGCGCCACCCAGGGGCCGCCGAGCTGCACGAGCGCCACGGCGAGGGGCAGCTCGCTGACCGACCAGCGGTGGGTCTGCCGGCGGAACTCGATGTAGAGCAGGACCGACTCGGCGACGGCGAACGCCACGGTCACCAGCAGGAACGGCAGCAGCCGGAACCGCCCCGTCGCGGCGGGGAAGACGAGGACGGCGGACAGCAGCGCGAGCGCGCAGCCCCCCGCGGCGATCGTCCACGGTCGGAGGGGGGCCCCGAGGCGCGCGTGCGCAGGCTCGGAAGTGGTCACCGGCACCCGACTCGTGAGGAGGGAAGGAGCGCGCCGAGGCTAACAGCGCCCATCCCCCCGCAGCGCGGTTCGCGGAGGTGCACTCACCCCGACGGGGCAGGCGGTCGGTCGACCGCCCGCCCCTCGGGTCAGGGTGTCCTGCCGGTCAGCGGGACCAGGACGCGCCGCGGGACCAGGACGCGCCGCGCGACCAGGACGCGCCGCGGGACCACGACGCCCCGCGCGACCACGAGGCTCCGCGGGACGAGGACGAACCGGACTGTGCGTTCATGACGCCTCCTCAGGCATGAAGAACTGCTTCTCTTCCATGCGGGCTGGCACCCGGGGCGCGGGGACAGAGCGTCAGTCGGTACGGACCGCACCCGGGACATTGCTTCCCGTCACCCGATCGGGGCAAGCACCGACGATCACGACGGAGTGACGAACCGTGATGTCGTCACGGTGTGTCAGGAAAGTTCGCTGATGCGTCACCCATCTGCGTGACCCGCAGGGTCCTGGGGCCCTGGCGCACCGTCCACAGGCGGTCGCCACGCCGGGCGGGGGTGCCGGCTCGGCCGTCCACACCCGTCCCCAGCAGGATCCACAGGCGGTGGACGGCGACCTACGCTGCGCGGCGTGCGGGAGACTGTCGGGTCGGCGGGCGAGCGGGGCTCGTCGCTGCCCCTGGTCCTCGTCTGCTGGCTCGTGGCGGCGCTGATGGCGCTGGGCGGGGTGGCCGCCTCCGACGCGTTCCTCGAGCAGCGGTCGGTGCAGGCGGTCTGCGACGCCGCCGCCCTCGCCGCCGCCAACGCCGCGGACGAGGCGGCGGTCTACCGCTCGGGGCTCGACGCGGGGGTGCTGCCGCTGACGCGGGCCGGCGCCCAGGCCGCGGTCGCGGACTCGCTGGCCGCGGGCGGCACCGGGCTGGACTCCTGGTCCGCCGAGACCGACGGCCCCGAGGTCACGGTGACGTGCACCCGGCACGTCGACATCGCCTTCGGCTGGCTGTTCCTCGGCGGGGAGCCACTGGAGCGCACCGCGGTGGCGAGCGCGCGAGCACCGACCGTCCCCTGAACGGCGAACGGCCCCCGACCTGGTGGTCGGGGGCCGTGGCGTACCGGTGGCGGGTGAAGGATTCGAACCTTCGTAGGCTAAGCCGACGGATTTACAGTCCGCTCCCATTGGCCACTCGGGCAACCCGCCGTGGTGGTACCGGGAAAGAGTACAAGACGGGCCGTGCCCGTCCGCCGGGTCCTCCCGGCGGAGCGCCGGGCCGCAGGAGGAAGGAGGGGACGTGGCCGACTCGTCCTTCGACGTCGTCAGCAAGGTCGACCGCCAGGAGGTCGACAACGCGCTGAACCAGGCGGGCAAGGAGCTCTCCCAGCGCTTCGACTTCCGGGGCACCAACGCGTCCATCGCGTGGGCCGGCGAGGAGGGCGTCACCCTCACCGCCGACACCGAGGAGCGCGTCGCGGCAGCGCTGGAGGTGTTCAAGGAGAAGCTCATCAAGCGCAACATCTCGCTGAAGTCCCTGGACGCCGACGAGCCGCAGTCCTCCGGCAAGGGGTACAAGATCTCCGCGCGCATCAAGCAGGGCATCGAGTCCGACGTCGCCAAGAAGATCGCGAAGCTCATCCGCGACGAGGGACCCAAGGGCGTGCAGGCGCAGATCCAGGGCGACCAGCTGCGGGTCAGCGGCAAGAAGCGCGACGACCTGCAGGCCGTGCAGCAGCTGCTCAAGGGCGCCGACCTCGACGTCGCCCTGCAGTTCGACAACTATCGCTGACTCGGGACATAACCGCAGGTCAGCGCGGTAGTGCGGGGTCCCGGTCCGCAGAAAGTCCGCACGTCGCGCCCAGCGCGGCGGCCATCAGGTCGCCCGCTGCGGAGCGCGTGCGGTCCTCGGCCGTCGGCCACAGGTGCGAGTAGACGCCCAGCGTGATCGTCGCCGAGGAGTGTCCGAGCGCCCGCTGCACGGTCACCACGTCGCAGCCCGAGGCGATGAGACCGCTGGCGTAGAAGTGCCGGAGGTCGTGGAGCGTGTACCCGTCGAGCTCGCCAGCCTTGCGGATCTGACGCCACTGGTGGCCCGCGGAGTTCCGGTTCAGCGGCAGCCGGCCGTTCGCGACGAGCCAGTCCTCCTGCTGGGCACCGGTGCGCCGCACGTGGTCGGCGAGGAGGGTGACCAACTCGCCGGGGATGTAGACGACGCGCTCGGAGCCGAACTTGGGCGCCACGAGCTCAGTGCTCGAGTTGGTCTCCCCCTGGAGCTGATGACGGACGGAGATCGTCCGACGTAGGAAGTCGACGTCCTGGACGCGCAGCCCGGCTGCCTCGCCGAGCCGCAGTCCCGCGAATGCGCACACCGCTATGAACGGCCGGAACCAGGTGGGGGCGACGTCGAGCGCCCGTCCGACCTCCTCGACGTCCGGGATCGTCATGGCCGCCGCCGCCTTGCGCGCCCTCGGGAGAGGGACACCGGCGGATGGATCCGCCTTGATGATCCGGTCCACGACGGCGGCACGCAGGGCCATGTGGACGTAGTTGTACCGAGTGCGGATGGTGCTGGGAGCGAGACCGGTGCGCCGGCCGCCTGCGGGCTGGGACATCGCCTTGACCCACTGCTGGACGTGCGAGGTGCGGATCTGCCGCATCGGGACGTCGGCGAACGTCACGGAGCCGGCCGCCTGTTGTGCGGCGAGTGTCGTCCCGCGCTCCCACACCTGCCGGTCCGACCACTGAGCGAACCATGCCCTGAAGGTGATCTTCCCAGCAGCCGGGTCGACGTAGTCGCCGGTGACCAGCGCAGCGGTCTGTTCGTCGAGCCACCGCTGGGCGTCGACCTTCCGTTTGAAGTGCCGGGCGTGCTCTTTGCCGTTCTCGTCCCGGTACCGCGGGCGATAGGTCCCGTCAGGTCTCTTCGCGATCGATCCCATCAGTCCCCGCCTCCCCTTTTCACCTCGCGTTTTGCCCCTGCAGTGTGGGCTACCGCGCTGACTGGATTCCCGGTCGTCCGGCGCGAGACTGAGGTCCAACCTCGCCGCGGCGACCGCCCGTCCGTCGGTCCGCCTGTCGGTCCTTAACGTCGCGTCGGCAGCCGCGTCTTGGGGACGGGTTTCTCATCGGAGAACGCTCCTGTCCGGTGTGCGCCGGCGGTAGAGGGAGGGCCGGTTATCGGAGCGGGGAGAACGCACGGCGGCGGTCGGGGAGCTGGTGCGGTCCGCGCCCATTCGTGCGGCTGCTCGGTGTGCGTTGTGGCCGGCGCGCCAGGCATCGCGCTCGCGGGCGAGGCGGTCGGGCGGCTGAGCGCGCAGGATCGGCTCGGCGGTCAGTCCGGTGATGCGCGTGCGGGCGTCGGTCAGCTGCTGGCACCTGACGTCGATTTCGCGCTCGAGGTCGGCCAGCTGCGCTTCGGGGTCCGGTGACCAGGCGAACGGGCCGAGCGGCGCCAGGCGTTCGTCGCGCTGGGAACGGGCGTGGGCCAGGGCGCGCCGCGCGGCCTCGGAGGCGCTCTGGGCGGTGTCGGCGGCGGCGCACAGCTGAGCGTGCTCCGGATGGCGTTGCTCGGCGGCGCGGCGGGCGGCGGTGTCGAACATGCGCCACAGCGCGGCCCGGTCGTCGAACCAGTCGGCGACCCGCGCGAGCTGGGCCCGGTCGGTGGGCAAGTCGGGCCGGTGTGGGCGCCACCGGTTGGCCCAGTCGTCGAGGTGCTCTCGGGTGCGCGTGACGGCGGCTCGCCGCAGGTTGAACCGGCCGGGGTCGTCGAGCACGATCCGGGCCGCCGCGCGGGCGGTGGCGCGCTCGTTGTCCCAGGCGGCGAGCAGCCTGTCCCGGATGCCGTCGGCCTCGGCGGCGACCGCCCTCGCGCTGGCCTGGGCCACCTGCTGCGCGCGCTCGAAGGCGTGGGCCGCCTGGCGGCAGGCGGCGTCGAGGCGGGCGAACTCGCCGGCGTGACCGGCCTCCTGCGCGACGGCCAGGCGCAGGGTGTCGCGCCACGGCTGCAGCAGGGCCAGCTGGTCCACGCAGCGCTGTTCGACGCTCCAGAACTCAGCCAGCTCGGCCAACGCCTGGTCCAGCGGCCGGGCCGGGGCGTACCGGGCTGCCTCGGTGGCCGCCTGCTGCGCGGCGTGCGCGGGGCCGAGGTCGGCCCGGTCGCGGGCGAACACCGCGATCCACTGCTCACGCGCCTCGGCCGGGTCGACGGCGACCAGGTGGGCGGTGTTGGCCTCCCGGCCGCGGGTCATTCCAACGTAGGCCGCCGCGGCGCCGGTGTCCTCGCTGACCTGCAGGTGCGCGGCGGTCACGGTGTCGCCTTGGGCGCCGTGCACGGTGGTCGCGTAGGCCAGCTCTACGTGCGTGGTGACGTAGTCGGCGGGTAGCACCCGCGCCCCTTCCCCAGCCGGGGCGACAGCGGCGGGTCCGCCGCCGGCGGAAGTGTCAGGCGGCGTGCCCTCGGGGGTGACGAGTAGCCCGCCGTCCCGGTCGACGCCGGTGACGGTCCAGGTGTCGCGGTTCGCGACCTGAAGCTCGCGGTCGTTGCGGCGGGTGGCGATCCGGTCGCCGACGCCGATCTGCTCCCCGGTCCCGGTGACCACCACCCGCCAGTCGTCGACCCGGCCAGCGGTGACCAGGCGCTCCCGAATCGCAGCGTTGAGGGCGGCCGCCTGCTCACGTGTCGAGACGACCACGGCCACGCGCTCCCCCGCAGAGCGCTCGGCCACCTCGGCGGCGAGCGCCTCCCGCAGCGCCTCGACCTCGGCGTGCAGTTGGATCTGCCCGCGGGCCAGGAGCGTGTCGAACACCGTGCCCGGGTCGGTGCCGGCGCGCATCGCCAGGGTCAGCTCGGCGTAGTCGCTGTCCGGTGTCGTGCGGCCGGTGCCGTCGGTGCGGGTGAAGCGGTGCACCCCGACCAGGGTCAGGTGTTCGGTCGGGGCGACCTGAGCCGCGGCGAGGTCGAGGACGCCACCGCGTCCGACCGCCGCCAGCTGATACCGGTCACCGAGCAGGGCCAGGTCCACCTGGCACTCGTCGGCGATCGTCAGTACCGCCCGGGCGGTGTCTTGATCCAGCATGCCCGCCTCATCAACCACCAGGAGGTCACCGGCCCTCAGCCGGGCGCTCTCAGCCGGTCCGGCAAAGGGATAGCCGGTGACTGGGTCGGGATCGCCGTGCGCGAGGCGGGTCCACGCGCCGTCGTCGTTCCAACGCCAGCCGTACTCAAAGGCCAGCCGTGCCGCCGACCCGGCGGCCGCGCCGACCTCCGCCGCGGCGACCTTCGCCGCCTTCAGCGTCGGAGTGACCACAACCAGCCGGCGCCCCTGCTCGGTGAGCAGGGTCCTCGTAGCCGCGAGGGTGGTGGTCTTACCGGCGCCGGCCGCGCCCTCGATCACAATCAGGGCCCGCTTGCTCGCCAGGGCGGTGACCGCAGCGGCCTGCCCGGGATCCAGCCGGGCGACAGCCGCGGTGACGTCGACCGGCGGTGTCGGCTCGGGGCTTTCGACGCCGACCGGACGCTCGACGGCGCGGGCGGCCAGCCGGGCGGTGAGGTCGGCCTCGACGGCGAGCACCGGAGCCGAGGTCCAAGACCGGATGTGCTCCGGCACGCCGTCGGTTCGGAGCAGCGGAACGCAGCGGTGCAGGGCGCGGGCGGTGAGGTCCTCGGCCAGCTCGATCCGCACGGCGGCGTCGGCGACGATGCCGGCGGCGGTGATCAGCTGCTCGGCCTCGCCGCGGATGTCCGCGGCGTTCCACGCCGACCGGGCGGCCCCCAGGCGCGCCAGCACGCGCTCAGCGGCCCCGTCGCGGTCCAGAGCCCCCACCGCCGTCGAGGCCAGGGGAAGGGGCCCGGACGGCGGGCGGAAGCCCAGCCCGGTCAGGTCGGCCCGCCAGCCCTCCTCCAGTACCTCGCCCGGACGGGGGGGGACCTTGTCCGGGCGGCCCTCGGCCCAGGCCCGCGCCTCCCACGCCCGGCGCAGCGCCAGGCCGGGGGATTCGCCGGGATGCGCCTGCATCCACTCCCGTTCATAGCGGTCGACATTGCCGGCGATCTGCGCGCGCCGCGCGCTCATCGGACCGACGTACGGAGCGAGTTCCAGGAGTTCTCCAGTAGCGCCGCGGGTGTAGCCATTGGCGGCGAAGCTGGCGTTCAGTTCCGGATCGCAGGCCATCGCCGCGTGCCCGATCCCGTTGATCGCGCCCAGGGCGTCGCGGACACCGATAGTGTGCAGTCCGCGCCATTTCCCGGCCGCAAACACGCGGGCCAGTATTTGTAGGTGCAGGTGGCGATGGGGGTCGCCGGCGCGGGAGGTGTAGTGCCGCACCGTCACCGCCTCCAGCAGCTCTACCGGCATCTGCACCTGCGCCCCGCGTCGCCCGACGCGGGTGGTCGCGTGCTCCGACAGCCAGGCGATGATCTGCTTCGCGGCCCGGTCCTGCGCCGCGTCGTACGCCTGCGCGATGTCCGGATGCAGCGCCGCGGCAAGCGACCACGTCTTCGGGCCGTTGACCACCACCTCGACGAACCGCACCGCCCGCTCGTCGGTGCGCAACCGCCCCCGCGGCACGCCGGTGTCCGGGTCCACGCCGGCCACCCACGTCTCGTAGCCGTCCCCGGACAGCGCCGCCGCCTCGGCCACGACCCCGCCGGTGGCGGTGTACCGGCGGGCGATCCCAGTGCCCTCGGCCAGGTAGTACTCATCCGCCCGGCCGCGATCCGCCTCCAGATAGCAGCGGCCGGCGCCCCCGCATACACCTTCATTCCGCCATGCATCCTCAACGCCGTCCAACAATGGCCAACACGTCACCCCCAGGAACGTCGAAAGGCCCCGCGAAGCGGGGCCCGTGCTCCTACCATTGGTAGCATACGTGCCGTTCTTTAGCGAATCATCCGGTTGCCATTCGGCGAACCTTCTGGGCCATCTCGAAGGCGGAGGCTGCGGCGCGGGGCAGGATGTGCGCTTGGTGTCGGTGAAGATGACGCAGCGCGGGCGCAGTCAAGGACCTCGGTCGGCTTGAGCCAGTTCTTGACGGTCGGCACCCCGGCCCGGCTTGACGCTGGTTGCTCGTCCGCCGGTGCCGACCGCGCCTAGTGCCACGATGGGGGCTAGAGAGTGGCTGGCCGATCACGGGAGCCAGGTGAGTAATGCGGCGAGGTCGGAGGTGTCAGATCGTCTGTGTAGGAGCTGTGGTCCGGACCTGAGGTAACCGCCTCGGGAGGGAGCACGCTGTGACCGTGACCGATGACGAATCGGTGGCCGGAGGTTCCGGGTTCGGTCCACCGGGCCG
>NZ_QOHG01000030.1 GCF_003319125.1 Blastococcus sp. TF02A-26
GAACCCGAAGATCCGCAGCACACGGGGTATTACTTGGCACTGACTTTCGGCACGCTGTTGAGTTCTCAAGGAACGGACGCGCGAAGAACCAGGCCCCTTCTGCAGGAGCCTTCGTCAACTGCGGCTTGTCCCACTGTACGCCGGTCTCGGAGGCTCGTGACCCGGGGGTCTTAGCTCGCTCCGCGGCCCTCGCGGGCCCGACTGGCAACAGGGAGAACCATACACGCCTCTGAGGAGGCGTGCACGGGGGGTCTCCCAGGGGCGGTCGTGCGGGCCCGCCGACCCTGGGGCTGCGCAGGAAACCGCAGCTCAGAGCCCGAGGAGGGACTCGATCCCGACGGTGAGCCCCGGCCGCCGGCGCACCTCGCGCACCGCCAGGAGGACGCCGGGCATGAACGAGGCGCGGTCGTAGGAGTCGTGTCGCAGCGTCAACGTCTCCCCCTCGGCGCCCATCAGCACCTCCTGGTGCGCGACGAGGCCGGTCAGCCGCACCGCGTGCACCGGTATCCCCTCGACGTCGGCACCGCGGGCACCGGGCAGCGAGTCGGTCGTGGCGTCGGGGACGGGCGGCAGCCCCGCGGCCCGCCGCGCGTCGGCGACGAGCCGCGCGGTCCGGACCGCGGTCCCGGACGGGGCGTCGACCTTGTTCGGGTGGTGCAGCTCCACGATCTCGGTGGAGGGGAAGAAGCGAGCCGCCTCCTGCGCGAAGCGCATCAGGAGGATGGCGCCGATCCCGAAGTTGGGGGCGATGACGACCCCGAGGTCGGGCTTGGGCTCCAGCCAGGCGCGCACCGTGTCCAGGCGCTCCTGGTCGAAGCCCGTCGTCCCCACGACGCAGGAGATGTCCTGGTCGATGCAGAAGCGGATGTTGTCCATGACCACGTCGGGACGGGTGAAGTCCACGACCACCTGCGCGCCGGCGTCGGCCACGTTGAACAGCCAGTCCCCGGCGTCGACCATCGCGACCAGCTCCATGTCGTCGGCGGCGTTGACCGCCTTGACGACCTCGGCGCCCATCCGGCCCCGCGCGCCCAGCACCCCCACCGAGACGAGGGGTGACCCCCCGTCGGGAGCGGGTGCGGGCTGGGGGTCGGAACCGGTGCTCGTGCTGGTCACCGGCTCAGGCTTCCCGTCGGCGCCGCGGGACGCAAGGCGCGGTCCGTCTACCGGGACGAGCGGGCCCGGCTGATCCCCGCCCAGGCGGCGAGGCCGAGGGCGATCCCGAGGACGTCGGCGAGCCCGTCGGCGACGGAGCCGGACCGTTGCAGCGGAGCGACCGCCTGGACGACCTCGCTGACCACCGCGTACCCGACCAGGAGCGCGGCCAGGGTCGGTGTCCGCACCCCGGCCCACCGCCCGGCCAGCGCCAAGGCCGCGAACAGCGCGAGGTGGACGAGCTTGTCCACACCGGGTGGCGACGAGGGGACGTCGTCCCCCGGCGCGAAGAGCACGGCCAGCGACACCAGCACGGTGATCGCGAGCACCCCGCGGGACAGCGCCCCGTGGACGGCCAGGACCGGTGGGGACATCAGAGCTTGTCGAGGTCGGACTCGCGGTAGGGACCGACGACCGCGAGACACGTGGGCCGGGTCAGGAGGTCCGTGGCGACCGCGCGCACCTGGTCGGGATCCACCGCGTCGATGCGCGCCAGCACCTCCCGGACCGGTACGTACTCGCCGTGGGCCAGCTCGCTCTTGCCGAGCCTGGTCATCCGGGAGCCGGTGTCCTCGAGGCCGAGGACCAGTCCCCCGCGCAGCTGACCGCGGCCGCGGGCGACCTCCTCGGCCGTGAGGCCGTCGGCGGCCACACCGGCGAGCTCCTCGCGGACCAGGCGCAGCACCTCCGGCACGCGCTTGGGCGAGCACCCGGCGTAGACGGAGAAGGCCCCGGTCCCCGCGTAGTGCGTCAGCGCGGAGCCGACGCTGTAGACCAGGCCGCGCTTCTCCCGGATCTCCTGGAACAGCCGCGAGCTCATGCCACCGCCGACGGCGGTCTCGAGGACCGCGGCCGCGTGCCGCCGCTCGTCGTGCCGGCCGATCCCGACGCTGCCCAGCAGCAGGTGCGTCTGCTCGGTCTTCCGCCGGATGAGCCCGGTCGACCGGGCGGGCCGGTCGAGGACGACGTCGTCCCCGGTGCGCAGAGGCGTCGGCTCGGCCGGACCGGCGAGCCGCTCGCCGAACGCCCGCTGCACGAGGTCGAGCACCTGCTCGTGGGTGACCCGTCCCGCCGCGGCGACCACGATCGAGGGAACGGCGTAGCGGCTGCGGTACCAGCCGTCGACGTCGTCCCGGGTCAGCGACTCGATCGACTCCACGGTGCCCAGGACCGACCGGCCCAGCGACGTGCCGCCGAAGAGCGTCTCGGAGAACAGGTCGTGCACCGCGTCGGCCGGCTCGTCGTCGCGCATGGCGATCTCCTCGAGCACGACCGTGCGCTCGCTCTCGAGGTCGTCGGCGGTGTTGAGCGCGTCGGTGACCAGGTCACCGAGGATCTGCACCGCCAGCGGGAGGTCGCTGGCGAGCACGTTGGCGTAGTAGCAGGTGTGCTCCTTGGCGGTGAAGGCGTTCATCTCACCGCCGACGGCGTCCATGGCCGTCGCGATCTCCAGGGCGCTCCGGGTCCGGGTGCCCTTGAAGAGCAGGTGCTCGAGGAAGTGCGAGGAGCCGGCGAGGGCGTCGGTCTCGTCGCGGGAGCCGACACCGACCCAGATCCCGATGGTCGCCGAGAGGACGCCGGGCATCGTCTCGGTGAGCACCCGCAGGCCGCTGGGCAGCCGCGTGCGCTCCACCCGCCCGCCGACGTCGTCGACGTCCAGCACCTCTGTGACACCGGCCGGGGCCGGGACCGACGCGGAAGCGCCGGCCCCGGCCCCGGGGGTGTCGTCGTGCGTCGTGGTCACGCGTCCTGCGGCGCGGCCTCGGCAGGGGCGGCCTCGGCCGGGGCCCCGTCGCCGGCGCCCTCACCGTCGGTCGCCACCGGGACGAGGCTGATCTTGCCGCGGGCGTCGATGTCGCTGATCTCGACCTGCAGCTTGTCGCCGACGTTGCAGACGTCCTCGACCTTGCCGATGCGCTTGCCGCCACCCAGCTTGCTGATGTGGACCAGCCCGTCCTTGCCCGGGAGCAGGGAGACGAAGGCACCGAACGGCGTGGTCTTGACGACCGTGCCGAGGAACCGCTCGCCGACCTTGGGCATCTGCGGGTTGGCGATGGCGTTGATCCGGTCCACCGCCGCCTGGGCCGACGGGCCGTCGGAGGCGCCGACGTAGATCGTGCCGTCGTCCTCGATCGTGATGTCCGCGCCGGTCTCGTCCTGGATCGCGTTGATCATCTGGCCCTTGGGGCCGATGACCGCGCCGATCTTGTCGACCGGGATGCGCACCGTGGTGACCCGCGGGGCGTAGGGGCTCATCTCGTCGGGGCCGTCGATGGCCTCGCCCATGACGTCGAGGATGTGCAGCCGGGCCGCGCGGGCCTGGGTGAGCGCACCGGCGAGGACGTCGGAGGGGATGCCGTCGAGCTTCGTGTCCAGCTGCAGCGCCGTCACGAAGTCCTTGGTGCCGGCGACCTTGAAGTCCATGTCACCGAACGCGTCCTCGGCGCCGAGGATGTCGGTCAGCGCGACGTACTCGGTCTTGCCGTCGACCTCGTCGGAGACCAGGCCCATGGCGATGCCGGCGACCGGCGCCTTCAGCGGCACACCGGCGTTGAGCAGGGCCAGGGTCGAGGCGCAGACCGAACCCATCGACGTCGAGCCGTTGGAGCCCAGCGCCTCGGACACCTGCCGGATCGCGTAGGGGAACTCCTCGCGGTCGGGCAGCACCGGCAGCAGCGCACGCTCGGCGAGCGCGCCGTGGCCGATCTCGCGGCGCTTGGGCGAACCCACGCGGCCGGTCTCGCCGGTCGAGTACGGCGGGAAGTTGTAGTTGTGCATGTAGCGCTTGCGGTTGTCCGGCGACAGCGTGTCCAGCTGCTGCTCCATGCGGAGCATGTTCAGCGTGGTGACACCCAGGATCTGGGTCTCGCCGCGCTCGAACAGCGCCGAGCCGTGCACCCGCGGGATGACCTCGACCTCGGCCGACAGGGGCCGGATGTCGGTCAGGCCACGGCCGTCGATGCGGACCTTGTCGCGGAGGATGCGCTGGCGGACGACCTTCTTGGTCAGCGCCCGGAAGGCACCGGAGATCTCCTTCTCGCGGCCCTCGAACTGACCGGCGAGCGCGGCCTTGACCTCGTCCTTGAGCGCGTCGGTGGCGTCCTCGCGCTCGTGCTTGCCGGCGATCTGCTGCGCCTGGGCCAGCTTGTCGCCGACCTGCGCCTCGACCGCGGCGAAGACGTCGTCCTGGTAGTCCAGGAAGCGGGGGAACTCGGCGACCGGCTTGGCGGCCTTCTCGGCCAGCGCGGACTGCGCGTCGCACAGCGCCTTGATGAACGGCTTCGCGGCCTCGAGGCCCTGCGCCACGACCTCCTCGGTCGGGGCGGTGGCGCCACCGGCGACGAGCTCGATCGTGCGGGTGGTCGCCTCGGCCTCGACCATCATGATCGCGACGTCGCCGTCGGGCAGGACCCGGCCGGCCACGACCATGTCGAACACGGCCTCCTCGAGCTCGGCGTGCGTCGGGAAGGCGACCCACTGGCCGCGGATGAGCGCGACGCGGGTGCCGCCGACCGGGCCGGAGAACGGCAGGCCGGAGAGCTGGGTGGAGGCCGACGCGCCGTTGATGGCGAGCACGTCGTAGAGGTGCTCGGGGTCCAGCGCCATGACGGTGATGACGACCTGGACCTCGTTGCGCAGGCCCTTGGCGAAGGTCGGCCGCAGCGGCCGGTCGATGAGCCGGCAGGTGAGGATCGCGTCCTCCGAGGGCCGGCCCTCGCGGCGGAAGAACGAGCCGGGGATGCGCCCGGCGGCGTACATCCGCTCCTCGACGTCGACCGTCAGCGGGAAGAAGTCGAACTGGTCCTTGGGCTGCTTGCCGGCCGTGGTGGCCGAGAGCAGGAAGGTGTCGCCCATGGTGACGACGACGGAGCCGGCGGCCTGACGGGCGAGCCGGCCGGTCTCGAAGGTGACGGTGCGGCTGCCGAAGCTGCCGTTGTCGATGACCGCGGTGGCGGTGGTGACCCCGTCCTCGGGGTCGAACTCGGCGGCGGTGCTGCCGGTGGTGGTGGGTGCGGACATGCTGTCCTCTTCCTACGTCGCATGCGGCGACGTCCTCTATTGGCGCTACCGCGCCGGGGTCCTCTTGTGGCGCCCTGCGCCGACTGCGCCCTGGGCGACCGGTCTTCGATCGAAACCCCCGGGACTGCCGCCCCCCGCGAGGAGGACGACGTGCCCGGAGGCCACCACCGAGGACCGGACCGCGTCTGACGGCGGATCGGCCGGGGGCCGGGGTCTCCGTGCGGCGGGTGCCGGACGGAAGAGGGGACCGTCCCGGACGGGACGGTCCCCTCGACGTGCTAGCGGCGCAGACCCAGCCGCTCGATGAGCGAGCGGTACCGGTTGATGTCGGTCTTCGCCAGGTAGTTCAGCAGCCGGCGACGACGGCCGACCAGCAGGAGCAGGCCCCGCCGGCTGTGGTGGTCGTGCTTGTGCTGCTTGAGGTGCTCGGTGAGGTCGCTGATCCGACGCGTCAGCATCGCGACCTGGACCTCGGGGGAGCCGGTGTCGTTCTCGACCGTGGCGTACTCGGTCATGATCTGCTTCTTGGTCGCGCTCTCGAGCGCCATCGGTCGCCTCCCGGCGGGCAGGTGTGCGCCCCCGGTCTGACTCACGGGGGCAGGTGTACACACGAATCGGGCAGAGCCCGACGCCGTCATGCTACGCGGTCCTCCCCGGGGACCGCGTACCGAGGGCCGGTCCCGACCCCCACGGGTGGGGGCCGGAGCTCAGCAGCCGAGCACCCCGCGGGCCTCGACGAGGTCGTTGTCCATCGCGGCGACGAGCTCGTCCATGCCCGAGAAGCGCAGCATCCCGCGCAGCCGGGCGGCGAACTCGACGCCGGAGTGCTCGCCGTAGAGGTCGCCGTCCCAGTCGATGAGGTGCGCCTCGACCGTCCGCCGGGTGCCGTCGAACGTGGGGTTGGTGCCCACCGAGATCGCGGCCGGGAAGCGCGCCCCGCTGGCGCCCTCGACGTCGCGCAACACGAAGTGCCCGGCGTAGACGCCGTCGGCGGGGATCGCGGTGTACGGCGCGCTCTCCACGTTGGCCGTCGGGTAGCCCATCTGCCGGCCGCGGCGGTGACCGCGGACCACCACGCCGTCGACCCGGTGCGTCCGGCCGAGCGCGGCGGTGGCCGAGCGCATGTCCCCGGCGGCGACGCAGGCGCGCACGTAGGTGGAGGAGATGGTCACCTCGTCGGCCTCCTCGGCGAGGCTGGCCAGGCCCACGCCCTCGACGGTGAAGCCGAACCGGCGGCCCTCCGCGGTCAGCGTGGCGACGGTGCCGGCGGCCCGGTGGCCGTAGGTGAAGTTCTCCCCCACCACCACGTGCGAGGCGTGCAGCGTCGAGGCCAGCACCGTGTGCGTGAACGACTCCGGCGACAGCCGCATCAGGTCCGAGGTGAAGGGCAGCACGCACATCGCGTCGACGCCCAGGGCCTCGACGAGCTCGGCCTTGCGGTCCAGCGACGTGAGGATCGCCGGGTGCGAGCCGGGGCGCACGACCTCGGCCGGGTGCGGGTCGAAGGTGAGCAGCAGGCACGGCCGGCCCAGCGCCCGGGCCCGCGCGACCGCGGCACCGATCAGCTTCTGGTGACCCCGGTGCACGCCGTCGTACATGCCGATGGTGACGACGGTGCGCCCCAGGTCACCGGGGACGGCGTCGAGCCCGCGCCAGCGCAGCACCTCAGGCGACCCGGTGGAGCCAGCCGCGGGTGTCGGCCACCCGGCCGTGCTGGATGTCGAGGAGGTGCTCGCGCAGGCGCATCGTGAGCGGTCCGGGGGCGCCGTCGCCGACGGTGAAGTCACCGGTCCGCGCCTTCACCTGGCCCACGGGGGTGATGACGGCGGCGGTGCCGCAGGCGAAGGTCTCGGTGACGGTGCCGTCGGAGACGCCGGCCCGCCACTCCTCGACGCTGAACCGCCGCTCGGTGACGCGGTGGCCCATGTCGCGGGCCACGGCGATCAGCGACTCGCGGGTGATGCCGGGGAGCAGGGTCCCGGTGAGCTCCGGGGTCACCAGCTCCGCGTCGTCGCCGGAGCCGAGGACGAAGAACAGGTTCATCCCGCCCATCTCCTCGACGTACCGCTTCTCGTGCGCGTCGAGCCAGACGACCTGGTCGCAGCCGGCCTCGATCGCCTGCTCCTGGGCCAGCAGGCTGGCGGCGTAGTTCCCGGCGCACTTCACGTCGCCGGTGCCACCGGGGGCGGCGCGGATGTAGTCCTCGGAGAGGTAGACCGAGACCGGGTGCACGCCGCGGGGGAAGTACGCGCCGGCGGGGCTGGCGATGACGAGGAACAGGTACTCGTGCGCCGGCCGGACGCCCAGGAACGGCTCGGTGGCCAGCATGTAGGGCCGCAGGTACAGCGTCTGGTCGGGGCCGGTCGGCACCCAGTCGCGGTCGGCGTCGACGAGCGCGTCGACGGCGGACAGGAAGGCCTCCTCGGGCACCGGCGGCATGGCCAGCCGGCGCGCACCGCGCGCGAACCGCGCCGCGTTGGCCTCGGGCCGGAAGGTGGCGACGCTGCCGTCGGGCTGGGCGTAGGCCTTGAGGCCCTCGAAGATCGACTGCGCGTAGTGCAGCGCCGCGGTGGCGGGGTCGATCTGCAGCGGCGCGTAGGAGGTCAGCCGGGCGTCGTGCCAGCCCTCGCCGGCGCGGTAGCGCGCCACGAACATCGAGTCGGTGAAGTAGCGACCGAAGCCCGGGTCGTCCAGCAGCTGCTGGCGCTCGGCGGCGGGACGGCGCCGGATCTCCTCCACGACCACCGGTACGCCCTCGGTGAAGATCCGCGGGGAGGTACGGCTGTCGGCGAGGGTGTCGGTCATGGCTCCTACCTGCGTCCGGGCGGGTCCGGCGACTCCCGGACCCGCCCGTCACAGTAGTCCCGGCTCCGCGACGACGGTCCGCGGACGGGTGGGGACCGGCGTCAGGCCTGGCTGTCCTGGTTGGCCTTCGGGCCGGCGTACTCGATGACCTCGTAGGACCACAGGTGCGAGGAGTTCGCCGCGGCCGGGGCGAGGGTGTCGCCGCCACCGGAGTGGGCGCGGTCGAACTCCTGGCTGGACTGCCAGGCCTCGTAGGAGGCCTCGTCGGTCCAGCGGGTGTAGACGAGGTACTGGTCGGTGCCCTCCTGCGGGCGCAGCAGCTCGAACCACTCGAAACCGGGTGTGCTCTCGACCGCGCCGGCCCGGCCGCGGAAACGCTCCTCGAAGCGCTCCTGGCGTTCCTTGGGCACGGTGATCGCGTTGATCTTCACGACGCTCATGCGGGTGCCACTTCCCCGGTCCGGCAGCCGTCAACCACGCCGCTCACCCGCCCGTGGAACCCCCGGGCGGGAAGCCGACGGCGATCCGCGCGGTGCTGCCCGCGTCCTCCAGCAGCGCCACCAGCCGGCCGGCCGGGTCCACCGCGGCGACCAGCCCGGGGGTGCCCGTCTTCGGCACCCGCTGGCCGTACCCGAGCGCGGTGGCCTCCTCCGCCGGGACGTCGCGCCGGGGGAAGAGGGTGGTGGCCGCGTCGGTCAGGCCGAGGACGCCGGGGCCGCCGCCGACCAGGGCCGCGGCGGCCTCCTCCACGGGCGCGGCCTGCTCCGTGGTGAACGGGCCGGACGCGGTGCGGCGCAGCGCGGTGAGGTGCCCGCCGACACCGAGCGCGGCTCCGGTGTCCCGGGCGATCGCGCGGATGTAGGTGCCGGCGGTGCAGGTCACGGTGACGTCGACGTCGACCAGGTCCGGCTCCGGGCGGGTGATGCGGTGCACCTCGAGCCGGTGCACGGTGACCGCACGCGGCTCGAGGACGACGTCCTCCCCCGCCCGCACCCGGTCGTAGGAGCGCCGGCCGGCCACCTTCACCGCGCTGACCGACGAGGGCACCTGCAGCAGCGGGCCGGTCTGGGCGGCCAGCGCGGTGCGCACGGCGTCGTCGTCCAGGTGCCCGGCCGGGGTGGTGCCGAGCACCTCGCCCTCGCGGTCGTCGGTGACCGTGCTCTGCCCGAGGCGGATGGTCGCCTCGTAGGTCTTGTCGTGCCCGGTCAGGTACCCGAGCAGCCGCGTCGCCGTCCCGACCCCGAGGACGAGCAGGCCGGTCGCCATGGGGTCCAGCGTCCCGGCGTGCCCGATGCGGCGGACCGACAGCGCGCGGCGGGCGCGGGCGACGACGTCGTGGGAGGTCATGCCGCCCGGCTTGTCCACCAGCAGGATCGACGGGGGGACGTCGGCGTCGGGACGGCGGGGACTCATGCCCCCACCGTCGCAGGTGCGCTCAGCCACCGGTCCCCCGCCACCCGGACGAGGACGGCGACCAGGCGCAGCGCGATGAACAGCGTCAGTCCGGTCCAGACCCCGGCCAGGCCGAGGCCCAGCGGGCCGGCGAGCAGCGACAGGGGGAGGAACCCGACGACGGCGGCGCCGATGGTCACCGTCCGCAGGTAGCCGACGTCGCCGGCGCCCATGAGGACGCCGTCCAGGGCGAAGACGACCCCGGCCAGCGGCTGGAACCCGGCGAGGAACCACCACACGAGCTCGGCCTGCTCCCGGACGGCGGGGTCGCCGGTGAACAGCGGGACCAGCACCTCGCGCAGGGCGAGCAGCAGCAGGGCGACGGCGATCCCGGTGCCCAGCCCCCAGCGGGCGACGCGGACGGCGGTGGCGCGGGCCTCGGCGGGGCGCCCGGCGCCGAGCGCGTGCCCGACCAGCGTCTGGGCGGCGATGGCGTAGGCGTCGAGGACGAGCGCGAGGAAGAAGAACAGCTGCAGCGCGATCTGGTGGGCGCCCAGCTGCGCCTGGCCCGCGCGGGCCGCGACACCGGCGGCCACGAGGAAGGCCAGCTGGAGGACCGCGGCCCGCAGCAGCAGGTCCCGGCCGAGCACCAGCTGGGCACGCACCGACCGCGGACGGGGCCGCCAGTCCGCGCCCTCGCGCACGAGCGCCCGGACGAACAGCGCCGCGGTCAGCGCCTGGCCGACGACGTTCGCCACCGCCGACCCGTTCAGGCCCATCCCGGCGGTGTGCACGAGCAGCGGGCAGAGGACCAGGCTGGTGAGGCTGCCGGCGACGACATAGCGCACCGGCCGGCGCAGCTCCTGCACCCCGCGCAGCCAGCCGTTGCCGGCCAGGGAGACCAGCAGCAGCGGCGCGCCGAAGCCCGCGATGCGCAGCCACTGCTCACCTGCCTCGGCCACCGCTCCCCCGTCACCGGCCAGCAGCCGCGTCAGCGGCCCGGCCAGGACCTGGAAGAGCAGGAGGACCCCCAGCCCGAGGGCGAGGGCCAGCCAGGTGGCCTGCACGCCCTCGGCGACGGCGCCCGCCCGGTCCCCCGCCCCGGCCCGCCGGGCGGCACGGGCGGTGGTGCCGTAGGCGAGGAAGTTCAGCAGCGCCGCCGCCCAGGCCAGCAGGCCGCCGCCGACGGCGAGGCCGCCCAGCGGCACGGTGCCGAGGTTGCCCACGACCGCGGTGTCGACCAGCAGGTACAGCGGCTCGGCGGCCAGGACCACGAGGGCCGGCAGGGCGAGCGCGAGGACCCCCGGCCGCGGTCCCGAGGACCGCGCCGTCATCGGGCCAGCTCGGCCCGGATGGCGGCGATCGTGCCCTCGCGGTCCGCGCGCGAGGTGAAGCCCGCGGCGGCGCGGTGGCCGCCGCCGCCGAGGGCCATCGCGACCCGGGACACGTCGGTGGCCCCGCGGGAGCGCAGGGAGACCGACCAGGTCCCGTCGTCCTGCCCCTTGAGCACGCAGGCGACGTCGGCCTCCGCGGTGGAGCGGACGACGTCCACGAGCGCCTCGAGCTGCTCCCCCGGCAGGCCGTGCTCGGCGGCCTCGGCGGTGCTGGACCACGTCCAGACCAGCCCGGCGCCGACGCCGGTCTCCAGCTGCGCCCGTCCGGTGACCGCCGAGAGCAGGCGCAGCCAGCCGAACGGAGCGGTGTCGAACAGCCGGCGGCTGATGTCGGCGTGGTCGATGCCGGTCCCGAGCAGCCGGGCGGCGAGCACGTGGGTGTCCGGCCGGGTGCTGCCGAACCGGAAGGAACCGGTGTCGGCCGAGAGCCCGGCGTACAGGAGGGTCGCCAGCGTCGCGTCGAGGGCCACCCCGAGACCGTCGAGCAGGTCGGCGACCAGGGTGACCGTCGCCGGGGCGCCGGGGTCGACGACGCGGACGTCGCCGAACCCGGGGTTGCTGGCGTGGTGGTCGACCACCACGGAGGTGCCGGCCCGGTCGAGCAGCGGGGCCAGCTCGCCCAGCCGGCCGGGCGAGGCCGCGTCCAGGCTGACGAGCACGTCCGGGGAGGAGGGCACCGCCGACGGCGGCACCAGGTCCGCCGCGCCGGGGAGCCAGCACAGCGAGGCCGGCAGGACGAACGGCTCGGGGAAGGTCGCGAGCACCCGGGCGCCGCGGCGGCGCAGCCCCTCGGCCAGCGCCAGGGTCGAGCCGAGGGCGTCGGCGTCGGGCTGCACGTGCGCGCACAGCACGACCGTCGCGCCGCCGGCAGCGGCGTCGGAGAGGACGCCGACCGCGGTCGGTCCCGTCCCGGACGAGGAAGCGGCCGTCACGACCCCGGGCCGGGATCGGCATGCGGCGGGGCGTTGGGCTCCTCGCGCACGTCGCCACCGGCCACCGGGATCGGGGCGCCGCCGTCGTCGGGCTCGTCGGCGGCGATGCTCGGCGTCTCCCCGATCTGACCGGCCTTGCCGCCCATCGTCGGGTCGCCGTCGCCGGGCATCTCCTTGCCGCCCAGCTCGGACCGCTCCTGGCCCTCGTCGGGGAGGTTCGGGTCGGGGTCGTTCTCGCTCATGCGGGTCAGCTCCTGGTCTCGACGGGGACGTCGGCCTCGGCGGCGGGCTCGTCGTCGCCCTCGTCGGCCTCGTCGTCGTCCTCGGCCGGCTTGCGGTAGGGGTCGGCCTCGCCGGCGTACTGGGCGCCCTCGCGGGCGCGGGCGAGCTCCTCGTCGGCGTGGCGGGCACGCTCCAGCGCCTCTTCCAGCTCGCGCGCGGTGTCCGGGACGATGTCGGCGACGAAGGTGAGCGTCGGCACGAACTTGATGCCGGTCTGCTTGCCGACCGTGGCGCGCAGGATGCCGGTGGCACTGGCCAGCGCCTTCGCCGAGTCGGCGATCTGCGTCTCGTCGCCGTAGACCGTGTAGAAGACCGTGGCCTCGCGGAGGTCACCGGTCACCTTGGTGTCGGTCACGGTGACCATGCCCAGCCGGGGGTCCTTGATCTGCATCTCGATCGCGGCGGAGACGATCTGTCGGATGCGCACCGCGAGCTTGCGGGCGCGGGCCGGGTCGGCCATCGGACCTCCTTGGAACAGCCAGGCCAGGACCTGGCAGGTGGGACTCGGCCTCAGTCGGAGTCGCTGAACAACTGCCGGTGCGTCGACAGCAGCGTCACCTCGGGGCGGTCGGCCAGCAACCGCTCGCACGCGTCGAGCACGTCGGTGACCTGACCGGCGTCGCCGGCGACGGTGGCCACGGCGACCTGCGCCCGGCGGTGCAGGTCGGTGTCCCCCACCTCGGCGGCGGCGACGGCGAAGCGCCGCCGCAGCTCGGCCACGATGGGCCGGACGACGGCGCGCTTGCCCTTGAGCGAGTGGACGTCGCCCAGCAGCAGGTCAGCGGTCAGCGACCCCGTGAACACTCGAAGGACCCTCCTGCCCCCCACCGCTCGCACGCTCGCGCCGGGCCCCTGCAAGAGGGCCGAGAGGTCCTCCCGCAGGGGCCCGGCGGTCACGTTGCGTTACTCGCGGGGCTTCTCGCGCATCTCGAAGGTCTCGATCACGTCGTCGACCTTGATGTCGTTGAACGACCCCAGGCCGATACCGCACTCGTAGCCCTCGCGGACCTCGGTCGCGTCGTCCTTGAACCGGCGGAGGGACTCCACCGTCAGGTTGTCGGCGACCACGGCACCGTCGCGGATGAGCCGCGCCTTCGAGTTGCGCACGATCGTGCCGCTGCGGACCAGCGAACCGGCGACGTTGCCGATGCGGGGCACCCGGAAGACCTCGCGGACCTCCGCCGTGCCGAGCTGGACCTCCTCGAACTCCGGCTTGAGCATCCCCTTGAGGGCGGCCTCGATCTCGTCGATGGCCTGGTAGATGACCGTGTAGTACCGGACGTCCACCCCCTCGCGGTTCGCCAGCTCGGTGGCCTGGCCCTCGGCCCGGACGTTGAAGCCCAGGACGATGACGTCGTCGGCCAGCGCCAGGTCGATGTCGCTCTTGGTGATGCCACCGACGCCGCGGTGGATGACCCGCAGCGAGATGTCGTCGCTCACCTCGATCTTCATCAGGGCCTCCTCGAGCGCCTCCACGGTGCCCGAGTTGTCGCCCTTGATGATCAGGTTGAGCTGACGCGTCTCCTTGAGCGCCGCGTCGAGGTCCTCGAGGCTGATCCGCTTGCGCATGGAGGCGTTCTGCGCGTTGCGGATGCGGGCCTGGCGGCGGTCGGCGATCTGCCGGGCCACCCGGTCCTCCTCGACGACCAGGAACGTGTCGCCGGCGCGGGGCACCGAGGTGAGACCCACGACCTGCACGGGGCGGGCCGGCAGGGCCTCCTTCAGCTTGTTGCCGTGCTCGTCGAGCAGCGACCGGACGCGACCGTAGGCGTCGCCGGCCACGATCGAGTCGCCCTGGCGCAGCGTGCCGCGCTGGACCAGCACCGTGGCGACGGGGCCACGGCCCTTGTCCAGCTTGCCCTCGATGACCACACCCTGCGGGTCCTGCTCGGTGTTGGCGCGCAGGTCCAGCGAGGCGTCGGCGGTCAGCAGGATCGCGGCGAGCAGGTCGTCGATGCCCTGGCGGGTCGTGGCGGAGACGTCGACGAACATCGTGTCGCCGCCGTACTCCTCGGCCACCAGGCCGTACTCGGTGAGCTGCTGCCGGATCTTGGCGGGGTTGGCCCCCTCCTTGTCGATCTTGTTGACCGCGACCACGATCGGCACGTCGGCCGCCTGGGCGTGGTTGAGCGCCTCGACGGTCTGCGGCATGACGCCGTCGTCGGCCGCGACGACCAGGACGACGATGTCGGTGACCTTCGCGCCACGGGCACGCATCGCGGTGAACGACTCGTGACCCGGGGTGTCGATGAAGGTGATCGGGCGCTCCTCGCCCTCCAGCTCGCTGACGATCTGGTAGGCGCCGATGTGCTGGGTGATGCCACCGGCCTCCCGCGCCACCACGTTGGCGTTGCGGATGGCGTCGAGGAGCTTGGTCTTCCCGTGGTCGACGTGACCCATGACGGTCACGACCGGCGGACGGATCGACCAGTCGCCCTCGTCGCCCTCCTCGTCACCGAAGGTGAGGTCGAAGGTCTCGAGGAGCTCGCGGTCCTCGTCCTCGGGGCTGACGACCTGGATGACCCACCCGATCTCGGCGCCGAGCAGCTGCAGCGTCTCGTCGTTGACCGACTGGGTCGCGGTGACCATCTCGCCGAGGTGGAACAGGGCCGTGACCAGCGCGGCCGGCTGCGCGTTGATGCGCTCGGCCAGGTCGGTCAGCGAGGCACCGCGGGGCAGCCGGACGGTCTGCCCGTTGCCGCGGGGCAGGCTGACGCCGCCCATGCTGGGCGCCGCCATGGAGTCGAACTCCTGGCGCCGCTGCTTCTTGCTCTTGCGCCCGCGGACGGGGCCACGCCCACCCGGACGACCGAAGGCACCCGCGGTGCCGGCACCGGAGCCGCCGCGACCACGGCCACGGCCACCGCCGCCACCACGGAAGCCACCGCCGGCCGGAGCGCCGCCGCCACCGGGCGCGCCACCGCCGCCGCCGGGACGGAAGCCACCGCCACCGCCACCGCCGCCGGGACCACCCGGACGACCGCGGCCGCCGGGACCACCGGGGCCACCACCGGGACGACCGGCACCGGCCGGACGCGGCGGCATCATGCCCGGGGACGGGCGCTGCGGCATCATGCCCGGGTTCGGGCGCGGACCACCGGCACCGGGGCCGGGACGCGGACCACCGGGACCGGCCGCCGGACGCGGACCGCCGGGGCCCGCACCGGGACGGGGACCGCCCGGACCGGCCGCCGGACGCGGACCGCCGGGGCCCGCACCGGGACCCGGACGCGGGCCGCCGGGACCCGCCGCCGGCGCACCGGGACGGGGCGCACCGGCCGCGGGGCCGGGACGGGGCGCGCTGCTGAAGGGGTTGTTGCCCGGACGCGGAGCCGGCCGGGGGCCGGGCCGCGGACCGGCACCGGGGGCGCCGGGAGCAGCACCGCCGGGACGGGGTCCGCTCGCGGTGCCCCCGGGACGCGGAGCGCCGGGACGGGGGCCGGCCGGAGCCGACGGAGCCGCGGGCGCCGAGGCGGCCGGGGCCTGCGGAGCCGGAGCGGGGGCCGGCGCCGCGGGAGCCGGGGTCTGGGCGGCCGGCGCCGGAGCGGCCGGACGCGGACCCGGAGCGGGTGCACCCGGCATCGGGACGCTGGACGGCGCGGTCGGCGCCGCCGGGGCCTGAGCGGCCGGAGCCGGTCGCGGCGCGGGCCGCGGACCGGGGGTCGGGGCACCGGGGCGCGGAGCGGCGGGCGCAGCGGTGCCGTTGCCGGCTCCGGTGCTCGCACCGAGGGCCTCCCGCAACCGGCGGGCCACGGGGGCCTCGACGGTCGAGGAGGCGGACTTCACGAACTCGCCCTGCTCCTTGAGCTTGGCGAGCACGGTCTTGCTGTCGACACCGAACTCCTTGGCGAGTTCGTGTACGCGGGCTTTGCCTGGCACGGGTCTCCTCTTGTGAGGCCGGCGGCTTGCCCGCTCGACCTCGTCGTCAGTGGCGCATGGTCATCGTGAGAACTTCACGGCTGAGTCATCCGACGGTGTCCTGTCGACGTGCGGACCGGCCTGGTGCCGGTCCGACCTTGAACTGCTGTCCGTCCCCGGACTCGGTCCCGGGCGCATCGAACGAGGCGCCGAGGACGTGGGCCCGGAGCGGACCGGCCTCCACCGCGGCTCGAGCACCTCCGGAGAGGCGCAGCGCCCGGGGGAAGGCCCGGCGTCGCTCCGCTGCGTTCAGGCACTCCGGCGTGGGGTGCACCGACGCTCCCCGGCCGGGGAGCCGCCGCCGGGGATCCGGGACCAGGGCCCCGGAACGGACGACGACACGCAACAGATCGGTGACCGGAGCGCGCTGCCGGCACCCCACACAGGTGCGGACCGGCTGCGACGTCCCGACCACCCCAGACTGTAGCGCGCCGGGAGTCGCCGGTGTTCCCGCCTCGGTCAGCGCCCCACCCGTCCGGGGCTGCGGCCACCCGCAGGGGGCCGGCCGGGGGCGCCGGGGCGACCACCCGCCGCCGGAGCCTGTCCCCCGGACCGCAGCGGCGGTCGCCCGACCCCGGGGGACGGCGCGGTCCCGTCGCCCTCGGCGTCGCTGCGGATGTCGATCCGGCAGCCGGTGAGCCGGGCGGCGAGGCGGGCGTTCTGGCCCTCCTTGCCGATGGCCAGCGACAGCTGGTAGTCGGGGACGACGACCCGGACGGCCTTGGCCTGGGGGTCGACGACCGTGGCGCTGGTGACCCGGGCGGGGCTCAGCGCCGAGGCGACGAAGGTGGCCGGGTCGTCGGACCAGTCCACGATGTCGATCTTCTCGCCGTGCAGCTCGCTCATGACGTTGCGCACGCGCTGGCCCATCGGGCCGATGCAGGCCCCCTTGGGGTTGAGCCCGGCGACGGACGTGCGGACCGCGATCTTCGAGCGGTGCCCGGCCTCCCGCGCGACGGCGACGATCTCCACGCTGCCGTCGGCGATCTCCGGGACCTCGAGGGCGAAGAGCTTGCGCACCAGGTTGGGATGGGTGCGGGAGATCGTGACCTGCGGACCGCGGAAGGTGCGGGCCACCGAGACGACGTAGGCCTTGAGCCGGCTGCCGTGCGGGTAGGACTCGCCCGGGACCTGCTCGGCCGGCGGCAGCACCGCCTCGACCTTGCCGATGTCGAGCAGCACGGTGCCCTGCACGTTGCGGCGGTCGTGCGCCTGCACGACGCCGCTGACGATGTCGCCCTCCTTGCCGGCGTACTCGCCGAAGGTCTGCTCGTGCTCGGCGTCCCGCAGGCGCTGCACGATGACCTGCTTGGCGGTGCCGGCCGCGATCCGGCCGAAGTCGGAGGGGGTGTCGTCCCACTCGCGCACGACCTCGCCGTCGGGGCCCAGCTCCTGCGCCAGGACCGCGGCCTCGCCGGTCTTGCGGTCCACGTGCACGCGGACGTGCTTGGCGGCGCCGTCGGCGTGCCGGTAGGCGGTCACCAGGGCCGTCTCGATGGCCTCGATGACCGTGTCGGCGGGGATGCCCCTCTCCCGCTCGACCGCCCGGAGGGCGGTCACGTCGATGTTCACTGTCCGTCCTCGATGTCGATGTCCTCGATGTCCTCGGTGTGGTCGTCGATCTCGTCGTCGACGTCGCCGTCGTGCGGCTCGTCCCCGCGCGCCCCGGGGCGGCCGAACTCGACCTGCACCCGGCCGGCGCCGAGCTCGGCCCACGGCACGTGGCGGGGCGTCGGCGGCCGCTTCTTCGCGCCCGGCTTGCCGGCTGCCTCGACGGCCAGGGTGACGCCCTCGGCGCCGACCTCCTGGATCCGGCCGGTGACCTGCTCCGTCCTCCCGGCCGGCCCGACGGCGACGACGACCAGGCGGCCGGTGTTGCGCCGCCAGTGCCGCTGCTCGGTGAGCGGCCGGTCGACGCCGGGGCTGGTCACCTCGAGCACGTACGGCGCCCGGCCCAGCTCCCCGTCGTTCTCGTCCAGCGCCGCGGACACCGCCCGGCTGACCTCGGCGATGTCGTCGAGGGTCACGCCCTCGTCCCGGTCGACGACGACGCGCACGACGCTGCGCCGTCCGGCCGGGGTGACCACGAGCTCCTCGAGGTCGTAGCCGACCGCGTCGACGACCGGCTGGATCCAGCCGGCCAGGCGGGCGGTGGCGGGATCGGTCCGGGGACTGGTGGACACGGGCTCCCTCCCTCCTGACGGCGTCGGGGCACGTGCACGGCGGACCCGGTCCCGGTCCGGGGCCCGTTCAGGCCCGGCCGGGGGTGAGTAGTGAGGTTACCGCCCGCCGCGGATGCCCGAGACCGGCGGCGGCGGTCGGCGGACGCGCCGGGGACCGGAGCGGCGTCCTGCGCCCGATCCGGGTCGGCTGCGAGGATGACGGCGATGTCCCCGTCCCCCGCTCCGCGCCCGACCGGGTTCTCCCGGCGCACGCTGCTCGCAGGCGTGGCGGGGACCGCCGGGCTGGTCCTGCTGACCGCCTGCACCGGGGACGACGGCGGGAACGCGCAGGCGGCGCCCACGCCGGAGGAGGCCGACCGGCTGGCCGAGCAGGTGGCCGTCCAGGAGGGCGTCGTGGCCGCCTACGCCGCGGCGGCCGCCGCCGACCCGGCCCTGGGGGACCGCGTCGCCGTCCAGGCCGAGCAGGCCGCCGCCCAGCTCGACCGGCTCCGGGCGGCGGCTCCCGGGGCCACCTCGTCGGCGCCGGCGGGCACCGACGGCCCGCCCCCCGGGGGCGACGTCCGGGGCTGGCTGCGCGACCGGATCGGCGCCGCCGCCGACGGGCACGAGGCGGCCTGTGCCGACCAGGCGGCCGGCCGGGCCGCCCTGCTGGGCTCGGTCGCCGCCGGCCTCCGCGGCCAGGTGGCGGTGCTCGCATGAGGAGAGGACGCCGTGGCTGACGACGCCACCTCCGGTCGGGACGACCCCGCGGCGGAGGAGGCCGCCCTCGGCCGGGTCCTGGAGGCCGAGCACGCCGCGGTCTGGGGCTACGGGGTGGTGGGCGCGGCGCTGGCGCCCGGCGGCCGGGACCCGGCGGTCCTCGCCGAGAACGCGCACCGCGACGTGCGCGACCGGCTGGCGGCGCTGCTGGACGAGCGCGGCGTCGACGCCGCGCCTTCCGCGGCCGCCTACGAGCTGCCGTTCCCCGTGCTCTCCGCCGTCGACGCCGCCGCGCTGGCCGCCGCCCTCGAGGCCGGCGTCAGCGGCGCCTGGGTCGCGCTGCTCGACGACGCCGTGGACGCCGACACCCGCGCCCTGGCGGTGCGGGAGCTGGGGGCGGCGGAGGTCCGTGCGGTCGGCTGGCGCACCGCCGCCGGCCAGACGCCGACGACGACTCCCTTCCCCGGCCTGCCCGCCGACTGACCGCCCGGGCCGCTCAGCCCAGGCCGCCGAGGAACGCGTCGGTGACGCCGACGGCCGCGCTGCTGGACTGCCCGGCCTCGACGAGGACGGCGAAGGCGATGTCCCCCTGCGGGCCGGCCAGCTGGTAGCCCACGAACCACCCGTGCGACTCCGGCGGGGTGGCCTGGCCGAACTCGGCGGTCCCCGTCTTGCCGTAGACCTCCCCGCGGTCGGCGAGCGCGGAGGCGGTACCGCTGAGGACCACCTCGCGCATCATCGGCCGCAGCGCGTCGAGCACCGCGGGCGCGGGACCGGCCGGGGCGGCGCCGGCGGGCTCCCCGCCGACCACCTCGACCGGCGCCGCGGGGGTGCCGCTGGCGATGCCGGCCGCGACGAGGGCCATCTGGACCGGGCTCATCAGCACCTGGCCCTGACCGATGGCGTTGGCCGCCTTCGTCGTCCCTGTGCTGTCCGACGGCACGCTGCCGCTGAAGAGGTCCACGGGCACCTGCCAGTCCGCTCCCACGCCGTAGGACGTCGCGGCGGCGGCCAGGGCGTCGTCGGGCAGCCCCGACGACTGCTGGATGAAGGTGGTGTTGCAGGACTCCGCGAAGGCCTCGGTGAACGGGACCGTGCCCAGGTCGAACTGGTCCTGGTTCTCGAACTCGCGGCCCTCGACGACCGTGGTCCCCGGGCACGGGACGGGCGTCTGCGGGGTGAGCGCGCCGGCGGTCAGCAGCGCCGTCGCCGTGATCGTCTTCATGCTCGACCCCGGCGGGAACTGCCCGGTCAGCGCGTTGCCGGCGTTGGCGGCCTCGTTGGAGGCGACGGCGAGGAGCTCCCCCGTCCCGGGGCGGACGACGACCAGGTGGGTGGCCAGCGGCTGGGTGGCGACCGCGGCCTCGGCGGCGAGCTGGAGGACGGGCACGATCGGCGTCTGCAGCGGCTGGCCGGGCACCGGCTCGGCGGACCCGACCTCGACCCCCTCGTCGCCGGTGCCCTCGTCGAGGCTGACGACGCTCACCGTGAAGCCGGCGGTCCCGGTCAGCTGCTCGTTGAAGGCCCGCTGCAGGCCGGAGGTGCCGAGCCGGTCACCGGCGGCGTAGAGCGGCCCGTCGTCGCCGGCGGTCTCCTCGAGGATCTCGGCGGTGGCCTCACCGATCCGGCCGAGCAGCGCGACGGCGAAGCGCGGCGAGGGGGCCAGCAGCCGCGTCTCGACGGGGAAGGTGGTCCCGGGGAGGTCGAAGACCTGGGCGCGGATGCGCTCGAAGTCCGGCCGCCGGAGGTCGATGACGGAGACGAACTGCCCCGGCTGGCCGGCCTGGACGTCGGCGGTGATCTCCTCGGCGGAGATCCCCGTCGCAGCGGAGAGCGCGGCCGCCAGGGCCGGGAGGTCGGTGACCCCGCCCGGGTCGACGCCCACCCGGACGACTTCGGTCGGGACGAAGATCGGCGCCCCGGAGGCGTCGGTCAGCGCCGCCCGCTCGGGCAGCTCCCGGCTGAGCTGCAGGTGCTGCCCCTCGGCCAGCTCCGGGTGCACGAGGGTCGGCTCGGCCACGACCTGCCAGTCGTCGCCGTCCTCGCGCAGCTGCAGGGTCGCCTCGTAGCTCCACTCCGGAGCGGCGGCGAGGTCCCAGGTGGCGGTCCAGGCGGCGGTGGCGGTGCCGTCGTCGCCGACCTCGACGTCGCCCAGCTCGGCGGCGAGCGTCGCCTCCGGCAGGTCGGTCGCGGTCTGCTCGAGCAGTGCGGTGGCGGCGTCCGGGTCGTCGGTCGCCCCGGCGGCGGCCGCGGTGTCGCCGTCGGCCCAGTCGGCCAGGAACGCCTCGGCGGCGTCGCGCACCGCGTCGTCGTCCGAGTCGCCCGAGCAGGCGGCCAGCACCGGAACCGCCAGCAGGCTCAGTGCCGAGGCCAGGACCGTTCCCCGTCGCATCCCCACGGAGTCACCTTCCCATCCCCGTCCGGCCGGGCGGGCTCAGGCGTCAGAACAACACGCTGGCGTACCGGCCGACCTCGCGGAAGCCGACCCGGGTGTAGGAGGCGCGGGCCGGGGCGTTGAAGTCGTTGACGTAGAGGCTGACCACCGGGGCGATGGCCGACCGGGCGTACTCGACGACGGCCGCGGTCCCCGCCGTGCCGATGCCGCGGCCGCGCACGGCCGGGGAGACCCAGACGCCCTGCACCTGGCAGACCGCCCGGGACACCGCACCGATCTCGGCCTTGAACAGCACCTGGCCGTCCTCGATCCAGGCCAGCGACTGCCCCGCCCGGACCAGGTCGGTCACGCGCGCCCGGTAGCCGGCGCCGCCGTCCCCGCGCAGCGGGCTGACCCCGACCTCCTCGGTGAACATGGCGACCGCGGCCGGGAAGAGGACGTCGACCTCGTCGGGGCGCACCGGGCGCACGCGGGGCTCCGGCGCGACCGCCGGTGGGCCCTCGATGGCCATGAGCGGCTGTCGCGGCCGGTGGTCGCGGGCCGGGCCCCAGTGCGGGGCGAGCAGCGCCCACAGCGGGTCGACCGCGACCGCCGGCCCGACGATCGTGGAGCACCGGCGGCCAGCCCGGCGCGCCCGCTCGGCGAAGGCCGCCGCGGCCGCCTGCTCGGTGCCCGGCAGCGCGAACGGGATCAGGTTGGCGCCCGCGAGGCACACGGCGTCCAGGTCGGGGCCGCTGCCGAAGCCCCACAGCGGAGCGCCCAGGGCCGGCGGGGCGGTGCCGGCGCGCTCGACCCGACCGGCGATCACGCAGGCGGCGACGGGATCGGTGTCGAGCAGCCGGCGGACCGCGGCCTCGTCGGCCTCGTCCAGGACGCGGGCCGTCGGCGAGCGGAGCACCGCGTCCTCAGCCGACGGTGACGACGGGCGGCCCGGAGGGGACGCCGTCGTCGGCCTGCTGGCCGGCGAGCCGCAGGGCCTCCTCGATCAGCGTCTCCACGATCTGCGACTCCGGCACGGTCTTGACGACCTCGCCCTTGACGAAGATCTGGCCCTTGCCGTTGCCCGAGGCGACGCCGAGGTCGGCCTCGCGGGCCTCGCCGGGGCCGTTGACGACGCAGCCCATGACGGCGACCCGCAGCGGGACCTCCAGGCCGTCGAGCCCGGCGGTGACCTCGTTGGCGAGCTTGTAGACGTCGACCTGGGCGCGGCCGCACGACGGGCAGCTGACGATCTCCAGGCCGCGCTGGCGGAGGTTCAGCGACTCCAGGATCTGGGTGCCGACCTTGACCTCCTCGACCGGCGGGGCCGAGAGGGAGACGCGGATGGTGTCGCCGATGCCCTTGCTGAGCAGCGCCCCGAAGGCGACGGCGGACTTGATCGTGCCCTGGAAGGCCGGGCCCGCCTCGGTGACGCCCAGGTGCAGCGGGTAGTCGCACTGGGCGGCGAGCAGCTCGTAGGCGCGGACCATGACGACCGGGTCGTTGTGCTTGACCGAGATCTTGATGTCGCGGAAGTCGTGCTCCTCGAACAGCGAGCACTCCCACAGCGCCGACTCGACCAGCGCCTCGGGCGTGGCCCTGCCGTACTTGGCGAGCAGCCGCTTGTCGAGCGAGCCGGCGTTGACGCCGATCCGGATCGGGATGCCGGCGTCCTTGGCCGCCGCGGCGATGTCGCCGACCCGGTCGTCGAACTTCTTGATGTTGCCGGGGTTCACCCGTACCGCGGCGCAGCCGGCGTCGATCGCGGCGAAGACGTAGCGCGGCTGGAAGTGGATGTCGGCGATGACCGGGATCTGCGAGTGCCGGGCGATCTCCGGCAGCGCCTCGGCGTCGTCGGTGTCGGGCACCGCGACGCGGACGATCTGGCAGCCGGCCGCGGTGAGCTCGGCGATCTGCTGCAGCGTCGCGTTGACGTCGGCGGTCTTCGTCGTCGTCATCGACTGCACGCTGACCGGCGAGTCGCTGCCCACGCCGACGCCGCCCACGTCCAGCTGCCGCGTCTTCCGGCGCGGGGCCAGGACGGGCGGAGGAGCTGCGGGCATGCCGAGACCGACGGGGATGGCCATGGCACCCAGTATCCCCCGCGCAGCCGCCGGTGCCCCGGAGACGGCTGTGACGTGCGCGGGAGGCGCTACTGCAGGGTGATCGGGTTGACGATGTCGGCCACGAGCAGCAGGCCCGACAGCGCGATGAACAACCCGGCCACCACGTAGGCGACCGGCATCAGGCGGGCGATGTCGAACGGCCCCGGGTCGGGCTTGCCGCGCCAGCGGGCCACCGTCGAGCGGGCCTTCTCGTACAGCGCCCCCGCCACGTGCCCGCCGTCCAGCGGGTACATCGGCAGCAGGTTGAACAGGAACAGCACGAGGTTGACGCTGGCCAGCAGGCTGAGGAAGAAGCTGATCTTCTGGCTCGTGCTGTAGTCGTCGATGGCGAACACCTCGCCGGAGATCCGCCCCACGCCGACCACACCGATCGGGCCGTTCTCGTCCCGCTCCTCGCCGAGGAAGGCCGCCCGGAACAGCTGCGGGACCCGCTCGGGGATCTCCACCAGCCGGTCGATCGAGCGGACGACGACGTCGCCGAAGTACGACGGCAGCTCGCCGATCGACTGGCGGGCGAAGCCGGGGACCGGGCTGATCCCGAGGTAGCCGGCGGTCATCGTGCCGTCGCCGTCGTCGTTCACGACGGTGTTCTCGATGGGGGTGACCGTGAGGTCGCGGCGTTCCCCGTCGCGCTCGATGGTGAGCGTGAGCTCCTCGCCGGGCGAGTTGCGGATGGCCTGCTGGACCGTCGTCCAGCTGTCGTGGTCCTCCGGGTCGACCGACTCACCGCCGACGGCGACGATCGTGTCGCCGGGCTGCAGCCCGGCGCGGGCGGCGGGGCTGGCGACGGGCAGCGCGCAGTTCGGGGTGCCCTCCTCGCAGACCTCGCCGGCGTCCGCCCCGCTGGTGACGATCGGGATGTCGCAGACGTCGCTGTCGTCGGCCGCCGCCCGGTCGATGCTCTGCGCGTTGGCCGGGACGACGCAGGCGGGCACCGCGCGCACCTGCGTGGTGATGACGTTGGTGCCGATGGCGGTGAGCGTGATCGCGAAGAACACGATCGCCAGCAGCAGGTTGTGCAGCGGCCCGGCCGACATGACCACGACCCGCTGCCACCAGGGCTTGGCGTAGAAGACCCGGCCCTCGTCCCCGGGGCGGACGTCGTTGAGCGCCTGCCCGCGGACCTCGGCGATGAACGTCCGCATGCGGGTGGCGCGCTTGCTCTCGCCCTCCTCGGCCGGCGGGATCATGCCGACGATGCGGATGAAGCCGCCCATCGGGATCGCCTTGATGCCGAACTCGGTCTCACCGCGGGTGCGCGAGAAGACCGTCGGGCCGAACCCGACGAAGAACTGCGGCACCCGCATGCCGAACTTCCGGGCCCACATGAAGTGGCCGTACTCGTGGAAGCCGATGGAGAACAGCAGGCCGATCGCGAACGCGACGATGCCGAGGACCGTCAGCAGGAACCCGCTCAGTGCACGCCCTCCGTCACATCTGCTGGCCGATCGCGGCGCGGGCATGCTGCCGGGCCCACCGCTCCGCGGCCAGGACGTCGTCCACGCAGGTGGGAGCGCCGAGGTCCGGCGCGTCGTCGAGGGTACGCGCGACGAGGTCCACGATGCCCCGGAACGCGAGCCGACCCGCGAGGAAGGCGTCGACGGCTTCCTCGTTGGCCGCGTTGAACATCGCCGGCACCACGCCACCGGCCTCACCGGCGCGGCGGGCGAGGCGGACGGCGGGGAACGCCTCGTCGTCCAGCGGCGCGAACTCCCACGCGGACGCGGTCGACCAGTCCAGCGCCGGCTGCACGTGCGGCAGCCGGTCCGGCCAGGCCAGCGCCAGCGCGATGGGCAGCCGCATGTCCGGCGGGCTGGCCTGGGCGATGGTGGCGCCGTCGGCGAAGGTGACCATCGAGTGGACGATCGACTGCGGGTGCACCACGACGTCGATGTCGGCGTAGGGGACGCCGAACAGCAGGTGGGCCTCGATGAGCTCCAGGCCCTTGTTCATCAGCGTGGCCGAGTTGATCGTGACGACCGGGCCCATGGCCCAGGTCGGGTGTGCGAGCGCCTGCTCGACGGTGACGTCGGCCAGGTCGTCGGCGCTGCGCCCACGGAAGGGCCCGCCGCTGGCGGTGAGCACCAGGCGGGCCACCTCACCGCGGTCGCCGCCGCGCAGGCACTGGGCCAGCGCGGAGTGCTCGGAGTCGACCGGCACCAGCTGGCCGGGGGCAGCCGCGGCGAGCACCAGGTCGCCGCCGGCGACCAGGGACTCCTTGTTGGCCAGCGCGACGGTGCGGCCCGCGGCGAGCGCGGAGAGGGTGGGGCCGAGGCCGATCGACCCCGTGATGCCGTTGAGGACGACGTCCGCCGGCCGGGCGGCGAGCTCCTCCGCGGCGCGCGGACCGGCGAGGATCTCCGGCAGCGCGTACTCCCCCGTCGCCCAGCCGCGCTTCGAGGCCGCCGCGTAGAACGCCAGCTGCAGGTCCTGCGCGGCCGTCGCGCGGGCGACGGCGACGGTGCGGACGCCCAGCGTCAGCGCCTGGTCGGCCAGCTCCCCGACGTTCCCGCCGCCCGCGGCGAGGCCGGTGATGCGCAGCCGGTCGGGGTTCTGCTCGGCGACGGCGATCGCCTGCCGCCCGATCGACCCGGTCGAGCCGAGCACCGTGACCTCACGCGGTGTCACGGTTCGCTCCTGCGGCCCGCTCCGCTCCTCGCGACCATGCCCAGGCCTCCTCCGCGGTCGGTCCGCTCCTCGCTCGTTCCTCGCTGCGATGCTCCCTCCCTGTCGGCGCCCGCCTCGCTGCGATGCTCACGCGCCTGTCCGCTCACGCCGCTCATCCTCCCCGACGACGCGCCCCGGCCTCGTGCGGTAGGCGCGCGGGCGGACTGGCAGTATTGGTCAGGCGGCGAGCTTGCGAGCCGGCCGAGGACACAGCAGCGTCGCGAGCGGGCGCGACGAGCGCAGCGAGGAGAGCACGTGAGCGAGCAGACCCACCGGGACCGGATCACGATCGACCACCCCGACACCGAGCGGGTCAACCAGCCCAACCGCGAGGAGGGCGTCGTCCGCGCCGACTCGCACCCGGTCCAGCACGAGCGGCCCGAGGAGTGGGGCTGGCACGGCGAGACCGGTCGGGCCGGCCGGTTCGGCGCCTGGATCGCCGTGCTGTTCATGTTCGCCTACCTCGTGGGCAACCACGAGGGCCGGGTCGAGGACATCTGGGTCGTCGGCATCGGCGTCGGCATGATCGTGATCCTGATCTGGGACTGGCGGCGCCGGAAGAACGCCTGGCGCGCGAAGTGACCTGAGCCGAACGGCTCCAGGAGGCCCGTCCCCGTCCGGGGGCGGGCCTCCTGTGCGTTCCGGACCTGCGGTGGGGTACCTGCCCCGGCGGGGGCTCAGGTGGCGGTGACGCCGATCGCCAGGCCGATCAGGTAGGTGGCCAGGCTGGCCAGCGCCCCGAACAGGAGCTGCCGGCCTCCGGCGAACCACCACGGCCGCGGGGTGAAGCGGGAGGAGAGCGCACCGGCCACCGCGAGGCCCAGCCCCCCGGAGAGCAGCGCCACCCACAGCAGCGTCGAGCCCAGCAGGTACGGCACGAGCGGGACGGCCGCGCCCACGGCGAAGGTCAGCAGCGAGGACAGCGCCGCCGCCCGCGGCGACGGCTGGTCGTCGACGGTCACGCCCATCTCGGCGACGACGTGCAGCCGCAGCGCCGTCTCCGGGTCCCGGGAGAGCTGGACGGCGACCTGCTGCGCGAGGTCCTCGTCGACCCCGCGGGTGCGCAGCTGGTGGACCAGCTCCTGGAGCTCGCCGCCCGGGTTGCGCTGCAGCTCCCGGCGCTCCTTGGCGACCTCGAGGTCGAGCTGCTCGTTCTGCGTCTTCACCGAGGTGTACTCGCCCAGGGCCATCGAGATGGCACCGGCCACGAGACTGGCGACGCCGGCCAGCACGATCGCCCGGGGCGCCGCTCCCCCGCCGCCGACGCCGGCGACGAGCGCGGTGTTGGTGACCAGCCCGTCCATCGCGCCGAAGACGGCCGGCCGCAGCCACCCGCCGGAGACGTCGGCGTGGGTGTGCCCGTGGGTGTCGGTCTCCTCCGCCGCAGAGGCGGTCACTCGTCGCCCTCCGCGCCGAGCTCCATCGGGGGCTCGAGCGGCTCCGGCGGGACGACGGCGACGCTGGGGACGCCCTCGGCCAGGTCGGCCGCGGCGAGCTGACCGCAGGCGCCGTCGATGTCCTGTCCGCGGGTGTCGCGCACCGTCGTCGGCACACCGGCGGCGCGCAGCCGGGCCACGAACACGCGCTGCGCGGGCAGCGGGCTGGCGTCCCACGGGCTGCCCGGCGTCGGGTTCAGCGGGATCAGGTTGACGTGCGCCCGCCGGCGGGCGAGCAGCCGGCCGAGCATGTCGGCCCGCTCCGGCTGGTCGTTCACGTCGCGGATCAGGGCGTACTCGATCGAGTACCGGCGGCCGGTGCGCTCGGCGTAGGCGTCGGCGGCGGCGACCACCTCGGCGACCTTCCAGCGGGTGTTGATCGGCACGAGGGTGTCGCGCAGCTCGTCGTCGGGGGCGTGCAGGCTCACCGCGAGGGTGACCGACAGGCCCTCCTCGGTGAGCTTCCGGATCCCGGGCACCACGCCGACGGTGGAGACGGTGATCGACCGCTGCGACAGACCGAGGCCGTGCGGGGCGGGGCTGTACAGCGCCTGGAGGGTCGTGCGGACGCGGGCGTAGTTGGCCAGCGGCTCGCCCATCCCCATGAAGACGACGTTGGACAGCCGGCCCGGGCCACCGGGCAGGTCGCCGTCGGCCATCGCCCGCGCGGCGGCGACCGCCTGGCCGATGATCTCGGCGGCGGACAGGTTGCGGGTCAGCCCGCCCTGGCCGGTGGCGCAGAAGGGACAGGCCATGCCGCAGCCGGCCTGGCTGGAGATGCAGACGGTGGCGCGGTCCGGGTAGCGCATGAGGACGCTCTCGACCAGCGCGCCGTCGTGCAGCCGCCACAGGGTCTTGCGGGTGCGCCCGCCGTCGGCCGCCTGGTGCCGGACCGGGGTGAGCAGGCCGGGCAGCAGCGCCGCGGTGAGGGTCTCCCGGGCGGCGGCGGGGACGTCGGTCATCTGCGCCGGGTCCGTGGTGCCGCGGTAGAAGTGCCGGGACAGCTGGTCGGCGCGGAAGGCCGGCTGGCCGAGTTCGGCCACGGCGGCGCGCGCCTCCTCGCGGGTGAGGTCGGCGAGGTGGCGGGGCGGCTTGCCCCGGCGGGGGGCGTCGAAGACCAGGGGCAGGGCTGTCATGGCGTCGTCCATGGTCCCACTAGCGTGCGTCGGGTGGCCGACGCCGAGAGGGAACTCACCCCGGCGGTGGACGACGTCGGCGTGGGCCCCTGGGAGGGGCCGTGGCCCGACGACCCCCGTTACGACCCCGAGCTGCTGGCGCACGGCGACCGGCGCAACGTGGCCGACCGCTACCGCTACTGGACCGTCGAGGCGGTCGTGGCCGAGCTGGACACCCACCGGCACCCGTTCCACGTCGCCATCGAGAACTGGAAGCACGACCTGAACATCGGGACGGTCGTGCGCACCGCCAACGCCTTCCAGGCCGCCGGCGTGCACGTGGTCGGCAACCGGCGGTGGAACCGCCGCGGGGCGATGGTCACCGACCGGTACGTGCACGTGCACCACTCCCCCGACGTCGCGGCGCTCGCCGCCTGGGCCCGGGAGGAGGGGCTGCCGGTGCTCGCCGTCGACAACCTGCCCGGTGCCCGGCCGCTGGAGACCGAGCCGCTGCCGCGCGCCTGCGTGCTGCTGTTCGGGCAGGAGGGCACCGGCCTGTCCGACGCCGCCCGCGACCTGGCCGACGGCGTGCTGTCGATCGCCCAGTACGGCTCGACGCGGTCGATCAACGCGGGCGTGGCGGCCGGCATCGCCATGCACGCCTGGATCCGGCAGCACGGCGGGCCCGCTCCGGCGTGACAGCGGCGGCCGCAGCGGCGAGGCTGCCGGACATGAGCCGCCTCGCCGACGTCGACCTGTCGCTGCGCCTGGACAAGAAGGAGGCCAAGGAGCAGCTGCACGCCGCCCAGCGCCGCCTCGTGCAGCTGCGGCTGCGCCTCGGTGGCCAGCTGGGTGGCGAGCTCGGCCCGCCGCTGTGCGTGCTCTTCGAGGGCTGGGACGCCTCCGGCAAGGGCGGCGCCATCAAGCGGCTGGTCGAGGAGCTGGACCCTCGGCACGTGCGGGTCGCCCAGTTCGCCGCCCCCACGCACGACGAGAAGCGGCACCACTTCCTGTGGCGGTTCTGGCCCGTGCTGCCCGGCTGGGGCGGGATGGCCGTGCTCGACCGCACCTGGTACGGCCGGGTGCTGGTCGAGCGGGTGGAGGGCTTCGCCCCGGAGGCGGCCTGGCAGCGGGCCTACGGGGAGATCGTCGACCTGGAGACCTCGCTCGCCGCCGAGGGCGTGATCCTCGTCAAGTTCTGGATGCACGTCTCGCCCGAGGAGCAGCTGCGCCGGTTCGAGTCCCGCCGCGACGACCCGCTGCGGGCGTGGAAGCTCACCGACGAGGACTGGCGCAACCGCGAGAAGCGCGGCGCCTACGAGGCCGCGGTCGAGGAGATGCTGCACCGCACCGACATCCCCGTCGCGCGCTGGCACGTGGTCGCCGGCGACGACAAGCGGTGGGCGCGGGTGTTCGTGGTGCGCACGGTGTGCGAGGCCATCGAGACGGCGCTGCGCGACCGCGGCATCGACCCCGACGCCGCATGAGCCCGCTCGTCCACCTGATCGAGCCCGCCGACTGGCACGCCGCGCAGGAGACGGGAGCGGTGCGGCCGCCCTCGCTGGACGACGTCGGCTTCGTGCACCTGTCCACGCCGGACCAGGTGCACCTGCCGGCGGCCCGGCTGTTCCCCGGCCGCCGGGACCTGCTGCTACTCGTCGTCGACCCGGAGCGGCTGTCCGACCCGGTCCGGTTCGAGCCCGGGGCGCCGGGCGATCCGGAGGCGATGCGCTTCCCCCACCTGTACGGCCCGCTGCCGGTCTCCGCGGTCGTCGCGGTCGTGCCGTACGAACCGGGCGTGGCCCTGCCCTAGACCGGCACGACCCAGGACAGCAGCAGCCAGGCGACCGCGGCCGAGGGCAGCAGCGAGTCCATCCGGTCCATGAGACCGCCGTGGCCGGGCAGCAGGTTGCCCATGTCCTTGATGCCGAGGTCCCGCTTGATGAGGGACTCCCCCAGGTCGCCGAGGGTCGCGCTCACGGCCAGGGCCGCGCCGAAGAGCACGCCGCCCCACCACGGCCCGTCGAGCGCCAGGGTGACGATCGGGGTGGCGACGGCGATGCAGGCCAGCACCGAACCGGCCATCCCCTCCCAGGACTTCTTGGGGCTCACCGTGGGGGCCATCGGGTGCTTCCCGAAGAGCACGCCGGCGGTGTAGCCACCCACGTCGTTGCCGACCACGGTGGCGATGAACAGGATCACCCGGGTGGCGCCGTCGTCGGGCACCAGCAGCAGGACGGCGAAGCCGGCCAGCAACGGCACGTAGAGCGCGACCAGCACCCCGGTGGAGGCGTCGCGCAGGTAGCCCACCGGACCCTCGCCCAGCCGCCACAGCAGCACGGCGAGCACGGTCAGCAGGAAGGCGACGACCAGCCCGGTCGCGCCCCGGGTCCAGGCGAGCACGACCATCGCCACGGCACCGACCAGGACCGGGACCAGCGGCGGAGCGGCGTCTCCGGCCCGCAGGGCGCGGGTGAGCTCGACGACCGACACGAGGACGGCGGCCCCGACCACGACCAGGAACGCCGGGCGGTAGACCAGCAGCGACACCAGGATGACCGCGCCGAGCCCGAGCCCCACGCCGATCGCGGCGGTGAGGTTCCGGCCGGCCCGGCCGGTCGCCGGCGCCGCCGCGGGGACCTCCTGGGTCGGCTCCCCGACGTCGGCCGGCGACACCTCCGCCGCCGGGACCCCGACGGCCTGCGCCTCCACGGTCGGCGCCCCGCCGGCGGGCGGGACGACCGGACGCGCGGGCACGGCGATCTCGGCCGTCGGGGGGACGACGGGCGCGTCCGGCACGGGCGGCCGCCCCGGGCGGCCGCTCAGCGGGAGCGGACCGGTGTCGGACTCGCGTCTCATGGCGGCGGTGGTGGAGTCGCTCAGACCTCGAGGAGCTCGCTCTCCTTGTTCTTGACCGCGTCGTCGATGGCGCTCGTGTGCTGGGCGGTGAGGTCGTCGAGCTCCTTCTCCGCGCGGCGCACGTCGTCCTCGCCGGCCTCGCCGTCCTTGGCGATGCGGTCGAGCTCCTCCTTGCTGCGGCGGCGGATGTTGCGGATCGCGACCTTGGCGTCCTCGCCCTTGGCCCGGGCCATCTTCACCAGGTCGCGCCGCCGCTCCTCGGTGAGCTGCGGGAAGACCACGCGGATGATCTGGCCGTCGTTGGTCGGGTTGACGCCCAGGTCGCTGTCGCGGATGGCCTTCTCGATGGCGCCGAGCTGGCCGTTGTCGTAGGGCTTGATGACCGCCATCCGGGCCTCGGGCACGGTGATGCTGGCCATCTGCGCCACCGGGGTGGGCGCGCCGTAGTAGTCGACGACGATCCGGTTGAACATGGACGGCGCGGCGCGACCGGTCCGGACCGACCCGAGGTCCTCCCGAGCGACCGACAGGGCCTTGTCCATCCGCTCCTCGGCGTCGAGCAGGGTGTCGTCGATCACGGGTCTGTCCCTCCTGCGGGCGGCGCCTCGGTGGGCCGCCTCTCCTCTGTGCTCCGGTGTGCCGTCAGCGCCGTGTCCGAGCGTGCTCGCTCAGGCGGGCGTGCTGATCAGCGTGCCGATCCTCTCACCCGCGACCGCCCGGGCGATGTTCCCGTCCTGGAGCAGGTTGAACACGACGATCGGCATCCGGTTCTCCATGGACAGGCTGATGGCCGTCGCGTCGGCGACCTTGAGCTCGTCGGCCAGGACGGTGCCGTAGTCCAGGTCGGTGTAGAGCTTGGCGTCGGGGTTCCGCCGGGGGTCGTCGTCGTAGACGCCGTCGACGCCGTTCTTGGCCATGAGCAGCACCTGGCAGCCGATCTCCAGCGCGCGCTGGGCGGCCACGGTGTCGGTGGAGAAGTACGGCATGCCGGCACCGGCGCCGAAGATGACCAGCCGGCCCTTCTCCAGGTGGCGGACGGCCTTGCGCGGGATGTAGGGCTCGGCGACCTGTCCCATCGTGATCGCCGTCTGCACCCGGGTCTCCAGGCCGACCTGCTCGCAGAAGGCCTGCAGCGCCAGGGCGTTCATGACCGTGCCGAGCATGCCCATGTAGTCGGCGTGCCGGCGGTCCATCCCGGCCTGGGCCAGCTCGGCACCGCGGAAGAAGTTGCCCCCGCCGACGACGATCGCCACCTGGGTCCCGGCGTGGACGACGTCGGCCAGCTGCTGGGCGATGCTGTGCACGATCCCGGAGTCGACGCCCACCTTGCCGCCCCCGAAGGCCTCACCGGAGAGCTTCAGCAGCACCCGCTGGTAGCCGGTGCCGTCGGCGGGCTGGAAGGCGGTGGGGGCGGACACGGTGTCGGTCAACTGTTCAGTCCCTCGTTCGACGACGTTCGGCGGTGATCCTGCCCGATGTGCCCGGGTCCCACAGCCGGGCCCGGACACACCACCGGCCCCGCCCCCAGGGAGGGGACGGGGCCGGTGATCATGCTGTGCTGCGCTGCTCAGGCCTGGCCGACCTCGAAGCGGGCGAACCGCTCCACGGTCAGGCCGGCCTCGTCGACGATCTGCTTGACCGTGCGCTTGGGCTCGGTGATCGACGGCTGCTCGAGCAGGACGAAGTCCTTGTAGTAGGCGTTGACCCGACCCTCGACGATCTTGGTGATCGCCTGCTCGGGCTTGCCCTCCTCCTTGGCGGTCTGCTCGGCGACGCGACGCTCGGTCTCGACCGCCTCGGCCGGGACCTCCTCGCGGGTGAGGTAGCGCGGGCGAGCCGCGGCGATGTGCATCGCCAGGCTGCGCGCGGCCTCCTCGGAACCGCCGCTGTACTGCACGGCGACACCGATCCCCGGGGGGAGGTCGGTGGCCCGCTTGTGCAGGTACGTGGCGGTGGTGCCCTCGAAGACGGCGAAGCGGGACAGGACCAGCTTCTCGCCGATGCGGGCCGACTCGGCCTCGATCAGCGCGGCGACGGTCTGGCCGTCGACGTCGAGGGCCAGCAGCGCCTCGACGTCGGCCGGCTTCTGGGCCAGGACGATGTCGAGCAGCCGCTCGCCGAGCTTGACGAAGTCGGCGTTCTTGGCGACGAAGTCGGTCTCGCAGTCGATCTCGAGCAGGGCGCCGTCCTTGCTGACGACGATGCCGTTGGTCGTCGAGCGCTCGAGGCGCTTGCCGACGTCCTTGGCGCCCTTGATGCGCAGGAGCTCGACGGCCTTGTCGAAGTCGCCGTCGGCCTCGGTGAGCGCCTTCTTGCAGTCCATCATGCCGGCGCCGGTGGCGTCGCGGAGACGCTTGACGTCGGCTGCGGTGAAGTCAGCCATGTCCTCTTCCTCGGAAGTGTCGATGCGTGGGGGAGCCTGGAAGGCCCCCTCGCAGGGTCCCGCCGCGAGCGTGCGAGCGACGGGGGGCGAGGGGGTCCTCAGTCAGCCGTTCTGGGCGCCCTGGGTGCCGGTCTCGGTGCTGCCGGTGGCGGGCACGCCCTCGACCGGGGCGACCTCGTCGGCGGTGACCGTCGGCGGGACGGCCGGCGTCTCGGGCAGCTCGGTGGCGGTCGCCTCGCCGGTCTGGCCGGTCAGCAGCTCGCGCTCCCAGTCGGCCAGCGGCTCGCCGCCGCCGATCGCGGGCTGGGCGCCGTCCTCGCGGCCGGCGTTGGCCTCCGCGGCCGAGCGGGCCATGAGGCCCTCGGCGACGGCGTCGGCGACCACGCGGGTCAGCACCGAGATGCTGCGGATCGCGTCGTCGTTGCCCGGGATCTTGTAGTCGACCTCGTCGGGGTCGCAGTTGGTGTCGAGGATCGCGACGACCGGGATCTTCAGCTTGCGCGCCTCGCCGACGGCGATGTGCTCCTTCTTGGTGTCCACGATCCAGATGGCGCTGGGCACCTTCTTCATGTCGCGGATGCCGCCGAGGGAGCGCTCGAGCTTGGCCTTCTCGCGGCTGAGGACGAGCTGCTCCTTCTTGGAGAGGCTGACCAGCACGCCGGTCTGCTCCATGTCCTCGAGCTCCTTCAGGCGCTCGAGGCGCTTGAAGACGGTCTGGAAGTTGGTGAGCATGCCGCCCAGCCAGCGCTGGTTGACGTAGGGCATCCCGACCCGCGCGGCCTGCTCGGCGATCGGCTCCTGCGCCTGGCGCTTGGTGCCGACGAAGAGGATCGACCCGCCGTGCGCGACCGTCTGCTTGACGAACTCGTAGGCGTTGTCGATGTACCCGAGCGTCTGCTGCAGGTCGATGATGTAGATGCCGTTGCGCTCGGTGAAGATGAACCGCTTCATCTTCGGGTTCCAGCGACGGGTCTGGTGCCCGAAGTGGACGCCGCTGTCGAGCAGCTGCTTCATGCTGATGACTGCCATGGTGGTCTCTCTGTGGCGCACGCGACCGCGGGCGGTCGCGCGTCTCGGTTGTCGCGGGCACCGGGTGGTGCGCCGCCCTGGCGCCCCGGGAGCCACACCACCCCGCGGAGGACCGCGGGGACCGAGGTGGCGACCACCCCGCTGGACTGCGGCGGGGTACGGGGGCGCGCGAAGTCGACCCGCCTGGACGGGTCGCACCGGCCAGCATACGCCCCGGCCCGGGCAGCTCCCCCGGCCGTCCACCGGGCTGCCGTTCGTCCACATCCTCCGTCCCGTCACCCCCGCGGGAGCCGCCGCCGGCCAGGGTCCGGGTGTGCCGTCCCGCCTGCTCGCCGTGCTGCTCGCGCTCGGCTGCCTGCTCGCCCCCGCTCCGGCGGTCGCGGAGCCGGTGGCACCGGTCCCCGCCGGGTCGCTGTGGAGCCCGCCGCTGGCGGCACTCGACGTCACCCGGCCGTTCGAGGCGCCGGCCTCGCCGTACGGGCCGGGGCACCGCGGCGTCGACCTGGCGGCGGCCCCAGGAGTCGCGGTGCTGTCCGCCGGGGACGGCGTCGTCGCGTTCGCCGGGATGGTCGCCGGCCGGCCGGTGGTCAGCGTCGACCACCCCGGCGGCCTGCGGACGACGTACGAGCCGGTGCACCCGACCGTCGGCGCGGGGCAGGCGCTGGCCCGTGGCTCACCCCTCGGCACGCTCGCCGCGGGGCACGGGGGCTGTCCCGCGGAGGCGTGCCTGCACTGGGGTCTGCGCCGGGGCGAGACCTACCTCGACCCGCTGCTGCTGCTCCGCCCGCCGAGGGTCCGGCTGCTCCCCCCGGCGTGAGCTGTCCCGCTCGTCAGCAGCCGGCGCCTAGCGTCCTCCCCATGACCGACGTGGATCGGGAGGCGTACCTCGACTCGGTCCTGATCGGTGGTCGCGAGCCGGTGACGATCGTCGTGACCGACCCCGACCCGGAGTGGCCCGCACGGTTCCGAGCCGTCCGCGACCGCATCCGGGCAGCCCTCGGGTCCGCGGCCCTGGACGTCGAGCACATCGGGAGCACCTCCGTGCCGGGGCTCGCGGCCAAGCCGATCGTCGACGTGCTGGTCGTGGTCGCCGACGTCGAGGACGAGCCGGCGTACCTCCCGGCGCTGGAGGACGCGGGCTTCGTCCTCCGTGTCCGCGAACCGGAGCACCGGATGGTCCGCACCCCCGGCCGGGACGTGCACGTGCACCTCTACGCGGCGGGTCACCGGGCGATCGCCGACTACCTCGATCTCAGGGACTGGCTCCGCCACGACCGGGCGGACCGTGAGCTGTACGCCCGGACCAAGCGTGACCTGGCCCGGAGACCGTGGTCGGACATGAACGACTACGCGGACGCCAAGACCGACGTGATCCGTGAGGTCCTCCAGCGGGCGCGCTCCTGGCGCGCGACCACCGGGGACCGGCGCTAGGTGTACCGAGCCATCAGGTTGGTGCCAGGCGGCTGACCGGTGGCTGACCGCCGAGTGCGCTGTGGCGGCGCTGAGTGTTGTAGTGCTCGATCCAGGGAGCAAGTGCGGCGGCGCGCTGGTCGTTGCTG
>NZ_QOHG01000031.1 GCF_003319125.1 Blastococcus sp. TF02A-26
GCCCCGCCACACCTGGTCGAGGGCGCCACCACGCAGAACTGGAAGCCGGCCATAGCAGCCCTGCTGATCGCCTTCCCCGACCGACTCGAGCCCTACCTCAACTGAAGATCAACTGCAGGTCCTACACAGACAACTTGACAGGCTCGCGAGGTCCCGCCTTCGAGGTGAGAGGTGACTGGAGCCACTACCCACCTTTCTCTGCCGTGCAAGGCTTACCCCGCGGCGATGCGCACACGGAAGCGGCTCGATGGCCGCTCGAAGACCTACGATCTTGTCCGCCACTTCATCGCCGACCGCCGCCGCCCCGTGGTCACGCCAAGCGATACAGCGGCCACTGCAACCAGCCCACGGATCACCCCGAACTCCTCGCCAACGCCTACAGCACCACCGCCCAGGGGAGCTCAGATCGCCACCGTGCTCCGCACCGCTCGCCAGACGGCGCAGGAGCGCTACGGACAACCGGTCGTCGCTGAACTGTCGGTAGGCGGGGTGATACTCCGGATGGAAGTCGACGCCAAGGCGACCATGACCACGGAGGGCCTTCCATGACCAAGGGTGACATCCACACACCAGCAAGCAAGGCGACCGCTGGGTGAACAAGGCAGAGGGCAACGAACGGGCGTCCAACAGCGCCCCCACCAAAGCCGAGGCTCAGGCCCTCGGGCGGCAGATGGCCATCAACCGCGGAGTGGAGCATGTGATCCACGACCAGGACGGCGCTATCGGGGAGCGCAACACCTACCCCCGCAGCCGCGACCCCAAGCAGTCCAAGGGCTGAGCCGCGCCCAGCCGGGCCGCCGGCCTGGGGTCTGAATCCTTGGGCACCTCCCATCGTCGAGGAGCCGCAATGCCAGTCCCGGTTTCGGCGGCCCGGCTTCCGGCGGGGGGGTGAGCAGAGCTAGTTCAGTGTTGCGGACGGAGCGGGAGATCAACACGTGAGCGCAGCCGCGGCGACCGGCCATAACCGGGAGGCGCGGTGATCCTGCCGCGGTCGGCTGTGCAGGTCCTCATCTTCCTGCTGATCATCACCCCGGGCTTCGTGTTCTCCGCGGTCCGGGCGCGCCGCCGAGGTCCCAACCCGGAGGACAAGGAGTTCAGCGTCCGCTTGCTGCGCTCGTTCGGGGTTAGCGCTGCGCTGCTCGCCGTCTACGTGCTGCTCTTCGGCTCCTGGGGGGTCGAGCAGGTCGTCGGCGCGCAGCGCCGCCCGGCGACCGGGCTGGTTGCTGAGCACCCTCGGCTGGCCGCGTTGCTCGCGTTGGTCCTCGCCGGTGTGGTTCCTGCGCTGCTGGCGGTTCTGGATGATCTACGCCAGGAAGGCCGCCTGGACGTCTGGAAGTTCCGCTTCGGCTACCGTGGTCGCTACCACCCGATCCCCAGCGCGTGGGATTTCGCCGGCCCACAACTTGCGGACACCTTCGTCCGCGTGCGGCTGGAGGACGGCGCGTGGGTCGGCGGCTGGTTCAGCTCGGACTCGTTCCTCTCAAGCTATCCCGAACCCCGGGACTTGTTCATCCAGTCGCAGTGGAAGCTGGACGAGACGGGCGCGTTCCTCCACAAGGTCGCGGGCACCCGCGGCGTATACGTATCCTGTGCCGACGCCGCGGTCATCGAGTGGATAGCGCCTCCGCCGACACCAGACCCCGACCAGCACCCGGACCAGTCTCGGGGGAGTCGGTGGATTCGCTGGCGGAGTGTCCGCCTGCGGAGACGATGAGTTGAGGAAGGCCGGGCATGGCAGCACAGGCATCCAGGCGTCACTCCAGGGCCACCGACCGAAATCTTAGGAAAACCTCCACGAACGCGAGCGGCAAGTTCGTCTGGCGGGCGCCGCGAAGCGGCGGGTATCAACCCAGCGGCGTGATCCCCGAGCCCGAGGCCGCCCCGAAGGGACCGGCCGGCACCTCCACTACCGGGAGTCCGAAGGCATGAGTGATCAGCAGCGTCGCCGCGATGGGGAGTTCGGCGTCCAGCCCCGCGCCGTCTCCGAGCGCGGCCGCCGGCCGGTGAGCACCACCCAGCAGGCCGAGCCCTCGACACCGCCGGCTGGCTCGGCCGGCACCTCCTCCACCTCGAAGAACGGCAAGTGAGCATGAGTGGTGACAAGGCAGTGCGACCGGACAGCCAGAAGGGCTTCCGGCCTCAGGAGGGCTTCAGGCCGCAGAACGGGCGCCGGCCCGACTCGCCGACCTCCCTATCGGAACCGTCCTCGCCGCCGCCCGGCTCGGCCGGCACTTCCTCGCCACCCAAGTCCGGCAAATAGCAGAGGCGCGGTCACGGCCGCTGCAAGCAGCCAACTCCAGGCCTCGACCGGCCTCACCCGACTGGCCCGGTGAGGTGGGCCGGAAAGCCGCCCAGCTGCTAACGGCCTCGGCCGATCTCCTCGAGGACGGCGAGTCGGTGACCGCGGAGCCCGTGCTGCACGGGCGCTCACTTCGCCCGACCGGCAGGGGAGGCAGCGCTGCGACCAGCTCGGTGACGGCCATCCAGTCCCGTGGGTTCTGGGCCAAGGCGTGGCATGAGCGCGCGGGCGAGGACGAGGTCGGCCGCCGCGGCGCCGACTGCCAGTCCCCCAGTGCGGCTCTTCGGGAGTCGCGGCCGTGCTGCCGTCGCACCACACGCGGTAGACGGTCACGCACCGGCGCCTAGCTTGAGCACGCGTCAAGGGGATCGCCTGCGGACGGGCCGTGTACTGCTAGGCTGGGCTCCTAACTCCCCACCGTCCTCCGGGACTGGTGGGGTTTTTTCTGTCAGGAGGCTCGAAGTGCCCGACCATCTACGAACCACAGTCGTGATCGACTACCAGAACGTGCACCTGGTCGGGCACTCAGTCTTTGACAGGCACCTGCCCAAGCACGAGACCCTGGTGGATCCGGCCCTGTACGCCGGGCAGGTCGTGTCCGAGCGCAATCGGCGCCAGCGCGAGGGATACGCCCACGCCGTACTGGCCAAAATCCTCGTCTATCGAGGTGAGCCGTCCGCTGAACACGATCCGATGGACTACGCGCGTAGCCAGAGTCAGAAGTCGCACTGGGAGAGGGACGCCCGTGTCCACGTCACTTTGCGGCCCCTCAAGTATGAGTACCAGCGCGACGCCCAGGGTCGGCCGGCGACGCTGCACGACGGCAGCAGGATCGTGACGGGCAAGCGCGAGAAGGGCGTCGACGTGCTCTGCGCGCTTGCAGCTGTGCGAGAGGCTCGCAGCCCCGAGACAGACTTGGTCATCTTGGCGTCTTCAGACTCCGACTTGGCGCCTGCGATCGACGAGGTACTCAAGCTGCGTATGGCCAAAATGGAAACCACATCCTGGTACGACCCCGTCACCCGCGTCGACCGAGCGCTTCGCGGTGGTGCCACCCGGGTTTGGAATACCCGCCTAACCAAAGTTCATTTCGAGGCAGCGCGAGACAGGACCGCCTACTGAGCCTCGACCCACCGTCGATCTTGGTTGTCTCCGCCAGGGCGTGACCCGATCTTGATTGCCGTCTGAGCGTGGCTGAGCATGAGATCGACAACGACTCGGCGTCCCTCAGTGTCCAAGACCTTCCCCTTTTCAAGGTCTTCCGGCGCAAGATCGACTCGTCCCAGGAGGCCGATGGTCTCGCAGCGCTGTGCGGAGCGTGACGTCGTCTGCCGTGAGTGCGTACTCCTCCCTGAAGACCCAGGTCTCGTTGGCGAGGATGCGGTGGAGCTGAGACCTTTCCTTGACGTCCTTGCGTAAGTCGCGGAATAGCGGGAAGCCGTCCGTTTCGCTGCCCTACCGGGTAGTCAGTCGACATGGTGGATTGGCAGTCGCTCTTCGAGCCGACCGTGCCGCTGCTCGAGGGCTTCGCCCGGGGCACAGCGACCTATCTCGCGCTGCTCGTGCTCATGCGGTTGGTCGGCCAGCGTGAGTCCGGGGGCCTGGGGATCACCGATGTGCTGCTCGTCGTCCTGGTCGCCGACGCCGCCGGCACGGGCATGACCGGCGACGCCGATTCGGTCGTCGACGGTTTTGTCCTCGCCGGCACGGTCATCTTCTGGAGCATCGCCATCGACGCGGTGACCTACCGGTTTCCGCGGCTGTCGGCCCTGCTCAAGGCCCGCCCGAGGCCACTCATCCAGAAGGGCCGGCTCAACCGGCGAGCCATGCGCCGGGAGTTCATGAGCGAGGATGAGGTTGTCTCACAGCTCCGCCTGCACGGGATTGAGGACATCGGGACCGTCGACCGCGCCTACCTCGAGCCGAACGGCATGATCAGCGTGATCCGCTCGGATCGGGAGGAGAACGAACCTACCGACCGTCCCGAAGCGCCGTGACGTGTCGACGCCGGACCGGCCGGGTGCGACGAGCAGCACGGTGGCTGCGCGGTCGTAACGGATGACGTCGCAACGAGCGGCTTCAGCGCGCAGACCAGGAGGGTGGGCTATTCGACCGGCCCGGTCGTCGCTGGTTGCGGCTGCATCCGCTCGGGCTGGTCGTCGGCACACTGTTCGCCGTCATGGCCCTGACGGCGTCGCGGTTGCCGCGTGATTGGCTGTTTCGGGGCGTGGTCTCCGACAACTCCGCGGCCGCGGGTTATGACGTCGAGTGATGCTCGCCTGGTCGCTGCGGCACTCGAGGAGATGGCGGTGTCTGCACCAGCGGATCCGGGACCGGCTTCCCCCGGCGGACGGCCGACTGGGGGGAAGCCGGTGCCTTTCACCGGCCGTTCCGAGGCCCTGCCGCCACTGCTCCTGGTGTCGGCACAGTGACCAATTCGACGACCGATGGTGATGCCGGTCTTCGTGACAATCGAGTGCACCGGCCGCTGACCGTCTATACGACTGGGCGAGCGAGTACCAGGCCTCGGCCGGCTGCGGACGCCGCCGGTGACGTACCTGCGCCCGAGGCGCGCGGAAATGTTCGACGTCAGAAGGCCCTGGCTGACCCACTGGCCGATGGTCGCGGACGACCTCACGCCGGAGGTCGTCGTCCGGTTGGCGGTCGGGTCTGCCAGCGCACGGGGGGACACTGGCAGCCCCCGACCTCCTCGCAGAATCACATGCGTCGCCACGAATGGCAACGGGTAGAGCCCGGCGTAAGCGCGGGCCACAGAGGCTGGGGTGGCGATGAGGGGCAGCAAGCAGATCACCTGGGAGACCTGTCCGCGGTGTAGGGACGACGCCGCGGTGGAATGGCGGAAGGTCGGCGAGTCCTTCGCGCCCGTGGCGATCGAATGCTCCAGCGGCTGCCGCCTCCGGCATAGCGAGCTCGTGAGGGAGTTCCGGCCCCGCCATCCTCGGGAGACCTCGTAGTGAGCCCTGCGCGTAGTGGTCGCATTCAGCGGATCCCCGCAGCAGACATTCAGGAGGCGGCGCGCATCGCCGGTGACGCCGCCCGATCAGGCGCGGCTTCCATCACCATCTCCGAGGGGCTGGGGCGCGGGCACGCTGGCCCGGTGACCGTCGTCTGGCCCGCCGATCGCGGCGAATGGGTCACCTGGGAGGAGTGTCCTTACTGCGGTGATCGAGCGGCGGTCAGCTGGGTCGAAGCTGGTCCGTTCGTGGACGCGGTCGAGTTCGACTGCTCCAATGGTTGCCGGCGGGACATCCGGGAGTTCGCGCGCATATTCCCACCGAGGGAGCGCGGGCAGTCCGCCGCCTCGTGGGGCTCTTCAATCCGGCCGATCCTGGTTCAGCAATGAATTGTGGATCAACCACTTCGCGCGAAAGACGCTGAGGCCCTGGCGGGATCGATCAGCGTCGAGGAAAGGGGACGACGCGCGTCCTCTGCCTCACCGGCGAGGTGAACTTCGCCAGCGCGGGCAGGGACACGACCTGACCGTGGACGCGATTGACGCCGGCGCGGTCACTTACTTCAGCACGGTGGCCGGAGCGAGGCTCTTGGCGCGGGTGAGGAAGGCGTCGTTTGCCCGAAGTAGACCAGCCACCCTTCGGTCCACGTCTCGAAGCGTCGATCGCGTGCTCGAGATGATCGGAGATCTGCACCCTTTCAATGTGGCTACGTGGCCGCGATAAACACGCTGCTGGACCGTCGCAACGCCGAGGCTGAGTACCCGCCGTCGGGGGAGATGAGACAGAACGAGGCGTAGGCCCGGCTCGCCATGCGGTCACAGCCGCTCCGCTTGAGCCAGGACCGACGCACCTGGCACGCCCGCTCCTATGGCACCACTTTGACCGTGACAACCTCTTCGGGCACCGTGTGCGGGAAGCTGATCTCCACCGACCATCGAGAGTTCCGCCTTCAAGGAAGTGGGTGCCTCATCGCGCGCATCCTTGCTCCCGATGACCTCCTTGTTTGAAGAGCTGCATCAGTTGCAGGTGAAGTCAGCCCACCGCTGTGGTTGATGCGTCCCTCAAGTACTCGACCGTTGCCGGTCTCCCGTTTGCTTATGTCAATATCGGCGGGTCGAAAAGGGCCGCTGCGCACCGCTATGCCGTGGACGATCAGCCCTCATCGACTCAGGGGCGGCGGCGGACCGTCCTGACGCGACTTTCACAACTCCGAATGTCGCGGCGGTTGCGAGGCCACGAGTTCAGTGTCTACGCCGACCACACCCGTCTTGGCTGCGCCGCCGGGGCTGTTCAGCGATTCAGTACAGCCGGGTAGCGGTTGGGCGAAGAATCGTGCGTTGTCCTTTTGATACGGCCTCAGGGGCTCGGGAAGGTCGTCTTCGTAGTAGATGGCCTCGACCGGGCAGACTGGTTCGCAGGCGCCACAGTCGACGCACTCGTCGGGATGGATATAGAGCGCCCGAGCGCCCTCGTAGATGCAGTCGACCGGGCACTCGTCGACGCAGGACCGGTCCATCACATCGATGCACGGTTCGCCGATCACGTAGGCCATGGCCGCCTCCTCTCCTGAGTAAAGGTCCCATCAATTCCGCTCACGGCCGCGGCGCGACGTTTGACGGACACCGTTTTGACGTTCGAGCCGCGATCAGGTGTCGCAGCGACCGCAGGCCAGACGTACGGCTCGGAAACGCGGTCCAGATGGCGCCGGATCGCCTCGGCGGTGCTGACTGCGTGCTGCTTGGCAGCGGCGGCTACTGGCCCCGCGTGATCAGCCTCGAGGGCTCGCCGCCAGAGGCCTAACCATCGCTGAAAGTGGGCGGGGGTCAATGGCTCGCGCTGATGCAGGCGACGGTGCACGCTCATGGCTTGGCCGTTTGCAGCAGCCGGTGTTGAACAGGACCTCTTGCCAGGAACGCCGATCACCGGCAGGCGTTCGACGAGATTCATATTTGCCACATCGACGAAGACGCGCCGCAGCAGCTCGTCATTGAACACGCGGCTGTGGAAGTCATACAGCAGCGTGTCGATGCCAGCGCGGTTCTGCAGATCACACATCGTCACCACGGAGTCCACCGGGGTGCGGGGTTTGCGGCTGTGCCACGACCAGTCGGACGATGCTGGACGCGGGCTGCAGCCCGGAGCCGCACTGGGTCCCCCGGTGAAGGCCGGCCGCGATCCAGGCACCTACCGTCGGCACCCCTGCCTCGCGCACCGCCACCGCGTGATCCGTGCCCGAGGTCAGACTCATCCGCGGTTGACGACGAGCAGTATCACCGACGGCACTGAGCGCCTCGAGGCTGTGCCGGGCCTCAGGGATGACGATCAGGGCGCCCTTTCGCCCCTTTCCGGAGGTCAGTGGCGCGACGAGTCGTTCTCGGCCGCTGAGCCGGAAGATCATCGCTTCTCCGAGTTCCTGTGCCCGGCGAGGGGCACGCTCGCGGACAACCCCACCATGGTCTGCCTCAGCGTTCTCTCGTGACCGCCGTACACGGAGGCAGGGGCACGGCCGTTGGGATTGCCGCCATCTGCACGTAGCAGCTGACGGCCGAAGGCTTCGAGGTCGCGCTGCTGAATGGACACCCCTGCCGTCCAGCCATGCAGCAGCGCAACATCCGGTCGAACCAGCGTTGCCTGGAGGACCGCCATCTCGTGCAGCCCCATTTCTACCAGCACCGCCCATAAGTACAACTCGATCGATGAACGCGACCTGCCTCGACCTCTCCGCTCGGTCGGCGACGGTGACACGAAGTGGACCAGCCGGTCGGCGGCGGCGCGTGTTCTCCGGCGCCGCCGCTGACCACGAGATGGCCAGGCCGCGCAGGGCGACGGTCATCGCGGCGACACTGCTGCCAGCCGGTGCAGGAACGTCAAGGGCGAGAAAGGCGTCGGGATCGTCCCGGTCGAGGACCTGCCGCATGTCCTCGGTGCCGGTCAGCGGAGCACTCCAGGGCGGGGCTCGAGGGCGTCAGCGACCTCGCGCGGCCACAGCCCCTCGTAGGCTCGCAGCGGGCGCGGGGTCGGCGGCCGTGAGCGGTCACCGACCCCGCGGGTCAGGCCGCGGCATCGGCCTGCCACAAGTCGGGGCCGAAAACTTCGTACTGGATGTCCCTGGGTGCGACGCCGCGGTCGATCAACGCACTGCGGACGGCCTGCATGAACGGCAGCGGGCCGCACAGGTAGTAGACGGCCCCCTCGGGCAAGTCGACCGCGGAAAGGTCCATCTGTCCCGCGTGGACGCCGTCGACCGGCAGGCTGCACTCCGCGCCGCGTTCGAACCAGACGTGCACCGTCCCGTCGGGCAGCGCGCGGACGTCGTGGAGCACCTGGCGGCGCAGCGCCCACGACGACTCGTCGACGTCGGCGTGCAGCAGGGTGATGTCGAGATGGGTACCGGCGGCCGTCAGGTGGTTAAGCATGCCGGCCATCGGGGTGATACCGATGCCGGCGCTGGCGAACACCGCCGGCCGCGAATCGTCGAGGACGACGTCGCCGAACGGCAGGGACATCGTGAGGGTGTCGCCCACGTCAACCCGGTCGTGCAGCACGTTGGAGACCTCGCCGTCGGGTCTCCCGTCGCCGTGCACCCGCTTGACCGCGAACGAGCGGTGCTCCCCGTCGTCGGCCTTGATCAGGCTGTACTGCCGGGGCTGACGGACGCCGTCGTCCATGAGCACGCGGACCGTGACGTACTGGCCCGGCAACGAAGTCTTCACCAGCCGGTCGTCGACGCGCCGAACGGTGAACCGGACGACGTCGTCGGTCTCGCGGACCTTTTCGGTCACCCGCCAGTCCCGCCAGACCGTCTCCGGTCGCACCCCGCGGGCGCTGTAGAGACCGCGCTCCTGATTGATCAGCGCGAATGCCATCAGCCAGTACACCTCGTCCCACGCCGCGGCCACCTCCGGCGTGACGGCATCGCCCAGCACGTCGACGATCGCCCAGAACAGGTTGTCGTGCACGACCTGGTACTGGTCCGGGCGCAACCCGAGCGAGGCGTGCTTGTGAGCGATCCGCGACAGCAGCTGCTCGGGCAGCCGATCGGGGTGGTTCACCAGGGCGCTCGCGAACACCGCCACCGACCCGGCCAAGGCCTGCTGTTGGGTGCCCTCTGCCTGGTTGCCGCGGTTGAACAGCCCGTCGAGCAGCTCGGGGTGCTCGCCGAACATGCGCTGATAGAACCGTTCGGCGATCTTGCCGATGTTCTCACCCACCACCGGCAGGGTGGCCTCGATCACGGGCCGGGACTTGTCGGACAGCATGCAGGTGTACCTCCCCCTCGTCTGGGTGTCCGGGAGCCACCCAGTCGATGACGCCCTGCCCTGAGTCCCGCGGCGCCAACCATGCGCTGGCCGCAGTGTCGTTCCAACTGTCCCCGCACCCGCAGCGCCCAGGGCGCGCGGACATGCCGGACTGCACGGCTCCTACAGCGTTCACCGCGGCTTCGCATCGCCAGCCGAACCGCAGGCTGCCCGAGCTACCGGCATCGAGTCACGTGCTCGCCGAGCCGCCCGTCATTGCAGTTTCGAGCCCAATGCCAGCGACTTGTACTTACCAGGGGGAGTGGTAGAAAGTCCTCGGCGGCCAGGCGAGATTGCACTCCCAACGCCGGACGGCGCGCTGGCTGGTGCGCTGGCGCGCCAACGGACAGGGGGAACCGTGCAGCAGTTGGCCCTCGGGGCGCTCAATGCCAGCATTGTCCTGCTCACCGCGGCTCAGCAATGAGCAGGACCGACCCCCGGCGTCGACCTCTTCTCTGGATTGCGGCGTCAGGCGTCGGGACGGCTGCCCATGGGCACGTCGCGCACCGGTCCGAGATGGGCGACGCACAGCGAGGGTTCGACGAACGGGAACAGGTGCTCAGCGGTCACCGGCGCCCCCATCTCTGCCAGTGCGCCGCGCATGAGCCCCAGATGGATGGCGCAGACGACCTCGCGGTGCGCTTCGGCGACCTCCCGGAAGGGGCAGTGCGGCAGCCTGATCACCCGGGGATCGTCGCGGGCGAGTTCGGGAGCGAAGCCGATGTCGTCGAGGATGGTCAGCAGCCGGCCGACCGCATCCTCCTCGGACAGGCGCTGGTAGGGCGCCGGCCGGTCGGTCAGGTACCGACCCCACGTGCGCCCCGCCTCCATGGCGGCCGTCGCCGGTTCGCCGGCCGTGCCGGCCACGTAGCTGGCCAGGATCTCCGCGAGGAACTGGTAGTTGCGGCTGTCCCGCGCCGGATCGGGCCGCGGTGCAGCCGTGAAGGACAGCCTCGGGCGCCCCGGTTCGCCGCGTTCCTCGACGTGTCGCTGGACCAGCCCATCGGCGACCAGGCGGTCGAGATGGAAACGAACCGTGTTGCCGTGCAGGCCGGTCCGGCCGGCGAGGTCCTGCACGCCCAGGCCGTCGGACGCCGAGCGCAGCAGCTCGAGGATCCGGTGGCGACTGGCGCCGGCCCGCACGCCTTCCTGTCCAGATGCCCCCAGCGACGCTTCCATCCTTCAAGTCTCACAGACCGAACGTCGGCCGATCACCGTGGCGGAGCTCCGCCACCGGACGCCGAGGGCGGCTCTCACAGGTACGCGTCCCTAGACCTCGCTACCGATCGTCGCGGCCTCGCGGCCGGCCCACCCGCGGGGCGCGAGGTCGCCATGCTGCTCCACCGTTCACCCGCACCGGCTCACGCCCCGGACCGAGAGGTCCCCTCATGACGCTCGCGCCCGCCTCGATCGTGCATCGTCCCAGCCACGTCCCCGCTCCGACCAGGGGCTCGCGGTTGACGAACCTGCTGCGGACCACCGACCACAAGACCATCGGCCTGATGTACCTGGTCACGTCGTTCGCCTGGTTCATCCTCGGCGGGATCATGGCCATGCTGATGCGCGGCGAGCTGGCCCGGCCAGGGCTGCAGTACCTCTCCCCGGAGCAGTACAACCAGCTGTTCACCATGCACGGCACGGTGATGCTGCTGATGTTCGCGACGCCGCTGTTCTTCGCCTTCGGCAACTTGATCATGCCACTGCAGATCGGCGCGCCCGACGTCGCGTTCCCGCGGCTGAACGCGCTGTCGTACTGGCTGTTCCTCTTCGGCTCGACAGTGGCCGTCCTCAGCTTCGCCACGCCCGGCGGTGCGCCCGACTTCGGCTGGACGGCCTACGTGCCACTGTCGGACGCCGCGCACACCCCCGGTGTCGGCGCGAACCTGTGGATCGCCGGCCTGGGTGTCAGCGGTCTGGGCACGATCCTCGGCGCGGTCAACTTCATCACCACGATCGCCTGCCTGCGCGCGCCCGGTATGACGCTGTTCAGGATGCCGATCTTCACCTGGAACACGCTCGTCACCAGCCTGATCGTGCTCCTGATCTTCCCCATCCTCACCGCCGCGCTGCTGGCACTGCTGTCCGACCGGCACCTCGGCTCGCTCATCTACTCCCGTGAGAACGGCGGGGCGATGCTGTGGCAGCACCTGTTCTGGTTCTTCGGCCACCCCGAGGTCTACGTCATCGCGCTGCCGTTCTTCGGCATCGTCACCGAGATCGTCCCCGTCTTCAGCCGCAAGCCGCTGTTCGGCTACAAGGGCATGGTCGGGGCGACGCTGCTCATCGCGGCCCTGTCGATGGCCGTCTGGGCCCATCACATGTTCGCCACAGGCGCCATTCTCCTGCCCTGGTTCTCGTTCATGTCGTTCCTCATCGCCGTGCCGACCGGGATCAAGTTCTTCAACTGGATCGGCACCATGTGGCGCGGCCAGCTGACCTTCGAGACACCGATGTTGTGGGCACTTGGGTTCATGGCCACCTTCCTGTTCGGTGGGCTGACCGGTGTGCTGATGGCCAGCCCACCGCTGGACTGGCACATACACGACAGCTACTTCATCGTCGCCCATTTCCATTACACCGTTTTCGGCACCGTCGTGTTCGCGGCCAACGCGGGCATCGCGTTCTGGTTCCCGAAGATGTGCGGCCGGATGCTCGACGAGCGCCTGGGCAAGCTGCAGTTCTGGCTCACCTTCATCGGGTTCCACGGCACGTTCCTCATCCAGCACTGGCTGGGCAACGAGGGGATGCCGCGCCGGTACGTGGACTACCAGCCCGGTGACGGGTTCACGACCCTGAACACGATCTCCACGATCTTCTCGTTCGTCCTGGGCGCATCGGTCATCCCGTTCATCTACAACGTCGTCAAGTCCTGGAAGCACGGAGAACTCGCCCTACGCGACGACCCCTGGGGGCACGGCAACTCGCTGGAATGGGCGACCTCGTCCCCGCCGCCGCGGCACAACTTCGTGGCGATCCCGCGCATCCGCTCCGAGCGGCCGGCGTTCGAGGCGCACTATCCGCACCTCATCGAGCGCCTGCACCGCGAGGCGCACGCCGGCAAGCGGCACCACCCCCCGGGCCCGGACCAGGTCGGGCTCACGGCCGGACGCCGTCAGGGTCCGAACGACCCTGACCCCACCTGAGGCAAACGGGCGGTCCAAGCGGCTCGAGCTCCATCACCGCCGTCTCACGCCGACGATGACCCATTCCGCCTCGACGTCTTCCCAGGGAGGGCAGACACGTGATCCGAGCACTCGCCACCACCGCCGGGACCGCGGCCGTGGCTGCACGACTGCTGCACGACACACGGAATTGGGGCGCCACCTCGGGTGAAGCCGAACTCTCATTGCCCGGGGACGAACTGGTGCCCGACCCGTTCGAGCAGACGACCCTCGCCACGACGGTCAACGCGCCCGCGGAGGTTGTCTGGCCCTGGCTGGTGCAGATCGGCAGGGGTCGCGGAGGCATGTACAGCTACGACTGGCTGGAGAACCTGATCGGTCTGGGCACCCGATCCACCGGCGAGATCCGCGAGGAGTGGCAGGATCTGGCCCCCGGCGACCGCGTCGTCGTAGTGCCCGAGGGCTACGGGCCGATGCCCGCCGGCTCCTTCTTCCCGGTGGCTCAGGTGCTTCCCGGTCGGGCGCTGGTACTTCGCCAGTCCTGTCCCGAGCACCCGTGGAACTCGGTGTGGTCCTTCCACGTACTCCCGCACGGCTCCGACCGGTGCCGGCTGCTGTCGCGCTGGCGCACCCACCGGCCACGCGAGCACCGCCTCCGCATCGCGATCCGGGCCGTGGAACCGGTCAGGCTCGTCATGACCCGTCGGATGCTGCGCGGCATCGCCGCGCACGCCGAGCGAGGTTTCGCCGCGGGCGCTCCGGTGCCCGCCGAAGCGACGAGCGACGATCCGTGACCGTGACGACGTCCGTGGGATAGCCGTGCGCCGCCGCCCCCGGGAGCTGGAGGTCGGCCCACTTGGCCACGATCAGCACGACCTCCCCGCATCGCCGTACGCGCGAGGGTCCGTCCCGATCCGCGCGTTGAGCAGGTGATGCGGAGAGGACGACGATGCGCTCGTCGGGGCCAAGCGCGTCCCCCGGTTCGGACGACCTGATCCTGGGCGGCGTCCAGCCCACGGGTGCGGCCGTGTCCGGGAGCGATCTGGTGGCCAGGCGGTCCGCGGCCGCAAACCGCCGGACCTCCGATGTGCCACCAGGAAATTGGCGCTGACGGGCCGTCGACCGCCCTCCGGGCCGTCGTTCACGGAGCGCTCACTTCGACGATGCCGTGCGCGCCACGTTCGGCGTCGACCATGACGTGCGAGACGAAGGGATACCGGCCGGCTTCCGGGAAGGACAGCTCGACGAACCCTCCCTGCGCGGGCATGAGCGCCAGCGCCTGGCTGCCTTCCGCACCGGGCCGCAGCAGGTAGTTGCCCTCCGCGTAGACGGTGTCGAACTGGCCGCCGACGACGTGGAAGCTGGTGGCCCGGTTGGGTCCGGCGTCGAGCACCCAGATGCGCACCCGTTCGCCGACCGCGGCCTCCAGCGGGCGGGCGTCGTACTGGTTGGCGTACCCGTTGAACGTCACCGCGTCGGGGCGCTCCTCGGCCAGCTTGTCTGTGTCGACCGTGCCGCCCTGCGGGCCCAGGTAGAGCTCGGACTGCACCAGCAGGTAGCTGCGGTCCACCGGAGGCAGGTCCGGTGGCTCGATCACCACCGCGCCGAACATGCCGTTGGCGATGTGCGCCGACATCGGCATGGTCGAGCAGTGGTACATCCACACGCCGGCACGGGTGGCCGTGAAGCGGTAGACGAGCGACTCCCCGGGCGGGATGGTCCGCATCGGCTCGTCCGGTGCGAGCGCACCGGCGTGGAAGTCGATCGAGTGCCCGATCGTGCCGTCGTTGACCAGGGTGACCTCGAAGACGTCCCCCACCCGGCCGTGCAGCACCGGGCCGGGCGCTGTCCCGCCGAACGTCCAGAGGCGTTGGGTGACCCCGGGGGCCACCTCCCGCTCCGCCTCGGACACGGGAAGTGTGATCCGGTGCAGGCGCTCGTCCCCGAGCGGCGGCAGTACGGGGTCGTGGGCGGTGAACCCCTCGTCCACCTCGGCGGCGAAGTCCAGCTCGTCGGCCGCGCTCGCCGCCTGACCGGGTGTCTCGTGATGCGATTCCGCCGCCGTCCCGCCGACCGCTCGGACCTGCAGCGTCATGCCCATCTGGCGGTGACCGACCACCGAGCACCAGCCATCCAGGTCACCGCCGACCACCCCGGCGTCGATCGTCGCCGTCTCCCCCGGTGCCAGCCGGCCGCTCTCCGGTCCTGAGCTGAGCACCAGGTCGTGCACCGTGTCGTCGGTGTTCACCAGCTCGATCAGCAGTTGGTCACCGGCGGGCACCTCGACGACCTCCGGGGTGAAGCGCATGTCCTGGGCCTCGACCCGGACGGTCGACGTCCGCCCTGTGGCGACCACCTCGGTCGACGGCGCGGCCATCGCGCGCACGTCCGCGAGCGCGCCGGGATCGATCGCCACGCCGGCCGCGACGGCGACCACCACCGCGGCGATCCCGGTGGCGGCCAGTCCGGTGACCTGGCCGGCGGGCCGCCCGGCCGGCACCGGCATGGTGGCACCGCGCTTCGCCCGTCGGCTCGCGCGAATGGCGACGAACAGCAGGGGCAGGAAGGCAGCCAGTCCGGCGAGCACCAGCATCGAGGCGAGAACCCGCACGACGCTGGGCACGGGCAGCACGCAGACGAGCAGACCGGCGTTCACGACGGCGATCCGCAGCGCCCCACCACGGTCGAAGGCCGCGATGGCCGCCCGCACCGGCCCCGCGCCACCGCCGAGGGCCACCGGGACCAGGTGGGACAACGCGCCGAGCAGCACCTGGGAGCCGAAGCCGGCGGCGAGGAAGGGCGTCAGCCAGCGGAACCGCTCACCCGCATCCGGCCACGTGTCCGCCGTCCCCACCAGCACCGTTGCCGCGGCCAGGCACCCGACCAGCCACGCCAGGCCGGCGGCCACCGACCAGGTCGGGTAGGACGACGGCGGTCGCGCGCGAGCGCTGGTGACCAGGGCCTTCGCCACCATGACGAGGCCGCCGACGTACCCGGCCAGTCCTGCGGCCACGACGGCCGGAGGGCCGGTGAGGGCACCGCCGACGGCGACGGCGAGGGCGGCCACGAGCACGGGCAGGGCCCGGCGGGCCGTGCGCTCGGCGTCGTCGGGGATGCGGGCGTGCAGCATCGTGGGCCAGAGCGTGACCAGGGTGCCGACGATGGTCAGGCCCATCCAGCCGAGGACGTTGACGGTCGCGTGGGCCAGCGTCGCGCGGTCGTGCCATGGATCGGCCAGTCCACGGGCGAGCAGCGTGCCCAGGGCGGCTCCCACCGGCAGGAACGCGGCGGCCGCCAGGTAGTACCGGACCGCCGACCGGAACCGGCCCGGCAGCGACCGGCGCAACTGCCGGGCCAGCGCTATGCCGTGCCAGCCGACCGCGCCGACCACAGCGCTCGCGCCGGTGACGGTGAGCGGCCAGGCGGCGGAGCTGACGCCGACCATGACCAGGAGTGCGCCACCGTTGAGGAGGATCAGGCGCCGTGACCGCACCCGGCGGTCCCGCGGGTCGGGTGCGGTGTGCAGGAGGGCGTCGGCGAAGTGCTGGCTCCAGACCAGGATCGCGTGGCTGATCGCGCCGAGCAGGACCAGGTGGATGAGCAGCCACCGCGGGGCCGGCAGGACCGGGTGCACCAGCGACACCAGCACCGCAGCGATGAGCCAGAGCACCACGGGTAGGTCGCGCAAGGGCCAGAACCCCTTCTCCTGGCCCGTCGATCGGCTCATCGCCGCAGCCTCTCGCCACGCCCGGCCCGGATTTCTGAGCCGGCGACCACCGATCCGACTGCCAGCAGGACGAACAGCGTCACCGCGGCGATGTTGAGCACGCCGCCCCAGCGCCAGGCCGCTTCGGAGCCGAGCGCGTCCCCGACCCAGAGCCGCAGGGCGAGGGAGCCGTGCAGCAGCACGGCCGGGACCACCAGCACCGGGTGGTACGGCAGCGGCCGGCGCAGCACGGCGGGGAGGATCACCGGGGCGTGGGCCATGATCATCGAGATCGTGAAGCCCAGGAAGACCGCGTGGACCACCGCGTCGTAGCGCGTTCCCGTGGTCGCGGCTCCGCCGACCGTCCAGACCGCGCCGGCGACGGCGAGCCAGAAGTAGCCGGCGAGCATGCAGCCGGCCATGAACCGGGTCAGCCCCCGTGCCCGGATGGTCCGCCGGGCCACGTCGTGCGACGCGAGCCAGCCGACGAGCACCAGCAGCGCGACGCCCAGCAGCACCGCTCCGGTCCGGGGCCAGAGCAGCGCGGCGACGATCCCGCCCAGCAGGCCCGCCGCGAGCAGCACCAGGGTCGTCCCGGCTCCCGGTCCCAGCGTCAGCCGGGCCAGCTCCAGCCGCTCGCCGCCGATGGTGAGGACGACGAAGCCCACCAGCCAGGGCAGCAGCAGGGGGACCGGGACGCCACCGAGCCAGAGGATCAGCGCCCCGGCGGCCAGGACGGCACCGAGCGCCTGCACCAGAACCGCGTCGTCGCGCTGCCGCCGCCACAGCGCCACGTAGACGGCCACGAACGCTGCCGCGCCGAGCAGCTGCACCGCCTGTCCCAGCCGCAGCGGCACCGGGGCGAGCAGCAGGAGCCCGCCGGTGCCCAGCAGTGCCGGGGCCAGGAAGCCGGCCCTCCGGCGCAGCGCGACCGCCCGCTCCAGAGCGACCAGGGTGCCGACGAAGCCGAGGACGAGGAGCATCCCGTGCACTTGCGGCAGCCGGTCGAGCCGAACCGGCGCCGGCAGGTCCAGCAGCAGCAGGGCGGCGTCCAGACCCGCCAGCAACGCCACGCCGCCGGGCACCAGGAGCAGCAGCCGGCCGGCGGACGACCGGCGTGACGCCCCGGTCTCGGCGCGGGACCTCCCGTCCCCGTCCGGCCGCTTGACCGGCGCGGATGGCGGGAGCGCCGCGACCTCACTCATGGCGACCGCCGGCGGAGACGGCAGCCGTGTCGAGGTGCAGGCGGCAGGCGCCCGGCTCGGCGAAGGGCAGGAGGGCGGTCGGCCCGGAATCGCCGCCGTGGTGGTCGAGGACACCGCGGACGATGCCGAGATGGACCTGGCAGACCACCTCCGGGTGCTGCCGAGCGGCATCCAGCAGCGGGCAGCGCCGGAGGGCGACGGTGGTCGCCGCGTCGTCCGCGTCGGGTGCGAACCCGAGGTCGTCGAGCAGGTCCACGACACGGTGCCGCGGGCCGGTGTGCGGGCCGCGGGGCCGGACTTCGCCCGCGGTCGCCACGAGAGTGCGGCTCCACTCGTACCCGACTTCCAGGCCGGCGGCGCCCGGATCAGCGGCAGTGCGGGCGAGGTGACCGGCGAGCGCGCCGGCCAGGCCGGCGTAGTCCCGCACCCGGGCATCGGGCTCGGCGCGGTCGATCGCCGCGGCGTACCGCCAAGCCGGCCGGCCCCGCCCTCGGGCAGCCGCCCTCTCCCGGATGGCCAGTCCCCGCTCGACGAGGGCGTCCAGGTGCTCGCGAACGGTGTTCTGGTGCACCTCGAGCTCCGCGGCGAGGCCGGCGACGGTGATCCATCCCGGCGACCTCTGCAGCCGCTCCAGCACCGCGCCGCGGGCACCGGACAGCGCGGCTCCGCCCGAGCCGCGCACCGGGGACGGACCCAGTGGGACGTCGACCTTGTTTTTCACGGAGGTCAGTGTAGTAAATTGTCGCTCGGCCGACCAGCAGGGTCGGTCCAGGAGGGAGACACCCCGTGACCACCACCCTCGCCCCCGCGACGACCACCGATGTCGTCCTGGCCTCGACCGCCGACGACGCCGCCGCCGTGGAGGCGGTCCGCCGGCACCACGCCGAGCTCGCCGGCCGGCTCGCCGGCCACGTCGACGCCCTGCTCACCGCGGCGACCGCCCCCGGCGGTGCCGGCTTCCTCCGGGCCCGGACCGCCGCGCTCGACTTCCTCACCGGCGAACTGCTCCCGCACGCAGCGGCCGAGGAGCGCGCGCTCTACCCGGTCGCCGCCGCGGCGGAGCGGCTGCGGCTCCTCGTGGACGCGATGCTGGCCGAGCACCGCGTGCTCGAGGGGCTGGTCGGGGAGCTCCGGGAAGCCGGCGAGCCCGCCCGTGCGGCCGCCTGCGTCCACGCGCTTCGGGTCCTGTTCGCCACCCACCTGGCCAAGGAGAACGACCTCCTGCTGCCGGTGGTCGCGGCCGATCCGCACACCTCACTGGCCGGTGTTCTCGCCGGGATGCACGAACTGCTGGGCGAGCACGGGCACGGGCACGGGCCCGACGAGACGACCACCGCGCCCGGCAGGGTCAGCTGCGGCTGCGGAGGCCACGACGAGACCGACATCCCGGTCCTCGACGTGCGGGAGGTTCCGCACGCCATCCGCCACGCCACCGTCTTCGGGGCCTTCGACGCCGTCCCCGACGGCGGAGCCCTCCTCCTGGTGGCGCCGCACGACCCGCTGCCGCTCCTGCGTCAGCTCTCCGCCCGCACGGGCGGCGCCCTGGCCGTCGACTACGAAGAGCGCGGCCCCGAGGCGTGGCGGCTGCGGCTGACCCGTGCCTGACCACGAGGCGCACGACCACAGCGTTCCTGGTCAGGCCGTCGGGAGTGGCCGGAGACCGCCGGCCGGCTCCTCCTCGACGGCGCGCTGACGCCACCGGCCGGAACCCCGTGTGGCCTGCGGGGACCGGTGCGCTGTGCCAGGGTCGAACCACACGACCAGCGACGAGGGGACGTCGGCGTCGGGACGGCGCAGGTGTGCCCCGGAGGGGCAGGGCTGTGACGGTCACGCGGCAGGACGGCGCGGACGCGCCCGAGAGGAACACGGGGTTCGACAGCGGCCTCTCCGAGGCCCTCGTCAAGACCTCCCGATACTTCCGCAACGGCGAGGTCAGCGCCGACCTCCGGTCCCTGCACCAGATCGGCGGCCGCGACGCCGACAGCTTCTACCGGGACCGGTGGAGCCACGACAAGGTCGTCCGCTCCACCCATGGCGTGAACTGCACCGGCTCCTGTTCCTGGAAGGTCTACGTCAAGGACGGGATCATCACCTGGGAGGCGCAGCAGACCGACTACCCGTCGACCGGCGCCGACCGGCCGGAGTACGAGCCCCGCGGCTGTCCGCGCGGCGCCGCCTTCTCCTGGTACACGTACTCGCCCACCCGGGTCCGGTACCCGTACGTCCGCGGCTCGCTGCTGCAGATGTACCGCGAGGCCCGTCAGCGGCTCGGTGACCCGGTGCTCGCCTGGGCCGACATCGTCGACGACCCGGAGAAGGCCCGGCGCTACAAGTCGCAGCGCGGCAAGGGCGGGCTGATCCGGGCGTCCTGGGACGAGGCGACCGAGATGATCGCCGCCGCCCACGTGCACACGATCAAGAAGTACGGGCCCGACCGGATCGCCGGCTTCTCGCCGATCCCGGCGATGTCGATGGTCTCGCACGCCGCGGGCGCCCGGTTCATGTCGCTCATCGGCGCCCCGATGCTGTCGTTCTACGACTGGTACGCCGACCTGCCGGTCGCCTCGCCGCAGGTGTTCGGCGACCAGACCGACGTTCCGGAGTCCGGTGACTGGTGGGACGCCTCCTACCTGATCCTCTGGGGCTCCAACGTGCCGGTCACCCGGACACCGGACGCGCACTGGATGACCGAGGCCCGCTACCGCGGCCAGAAGGTCGTCGTGATGAGCCCGGACTACTCCGACGCGACGAAGTTCGCCGACGACTGGCTCGCCCCGCATCCCGGGACCGACGGCGCGCTGGCGATGGCGATGGGCCACGTCGTGCTCCGGGAGTTCTTCGTCGACCGGCAGGTGCCCCGGTTCACCGAGTACGTGAAGCGGTACTCCGACCTGCCGTTCCTGCTCACCCTCACCCCCCGCGGGGACGGCTACGTGCCCGGCAAGTTCCTCACCGCCGCCGACCTGGGGGACGTCGCCGAGGGCGCGGAGTTCAAGACCGTGCTGGTCGACTCGGCGACCGGGGAGCCGCACGTGCCGAACGGCTCGCTGGGCTTCCGCTTCGGCGAGTCGGGCAAGGGCCGGTGGAACCTCGACCTCGGCGAGGTCGACCCGCTGCTGAGCCTGTACGAGGGCGCGGCGGAGACGGTGACCGTCGACCTGGCCCGGTTCGACACACCCCGCGGTGAGGGCGCGGTCATGCGCCGGGGCGTGCCGGTGCGGCGGATCGGCAAGCACCTGGTGACCACGGTGTACGACCTGCTGCTCGCCCAGTTCGGGGTCGGCCGCGCCGGGCTCCCGGGCGAGTGGCCCACCGGCCTGGACGACGCCTCTCAGCCCTACACCCCGGCCTGGCAGGAGCAGTTCACCGGCGTGCCGGCGGCTGCCGCGGCACGGATCGGCCGGGAATTCGCGCAGAACGCCGATGAATCCGGCGGACGGTCCATGATCATCATGGGCGCCGGCACCAACCACTGGTTCCACTCCGACACCATCTACCGGGCGTTCCTGACGCTGACCACGCTCACCGGCTGCCAAGGCGTGAACGGAGGCGGCTGGGCGCACTACGTCGGCCAGGAGAAGTGCCGCCCGGTCACCGGCTGGATGACCCTGGCCTCGGCCCTGGATTGGGCCCGGCCACCGCGGCAGATGATCCAGACCGCCTACTGGTACCTGCACACCGACCAGTGGCGCTACGACCAGACGACGCTGGACGGCTTCGCGTCCCCGCTGGGCGAGGGACGCTTCGACGGCAGGACGCCGGCCGACGTCCTCGCGCAGTCGGCACGGATGGGCTGGATGCCGTCCTACCCGACGTTCAACCGCAATCCGCTCGACCTCGCCGACGAGGCCGCCGCCGCCGGGAAGCAACCCGCCGAGCACGTTCTCGACGGCCTCCGCGACGGCAGCCTGCGATTCGCCGCCGAGGACCCGGACGCGCCGGAGAACTTCCCGCGGGTGCTGACGATCTGGCGGGCCAACCTGCTCGGCTCGTCGGCGAAGGGCAACGAGTACTTCCTCAAGCACCTGCTCGGCGCCGACAACGCCGTCCGCGCCGACGAGGCGCCGCCCCAAGCCCGCCCGAAGGACCTGGTCTGGTGGAACGAGGCGCCCACCGGCAAATTGGACCTCCTGCTCGCGCTGGACTTCCGGATGACCAGCACCACGATCTACTCCGACATCACCCTCCCGGCCGCCACCTGGTACGAGAAGCACGACCTCAACACCACGGACATGCACCCCTACGTGCACTCGTTCAACCCGGCCATTGCGCCGCCGTGGGAGACCCGCACCGACTTCGACGCGTTCGGCACCATCGCCCGTCAGTTCAGCCGGCTCGCCGCCACGCACCTGGGTGTCCGCAAGGACCTCATGGCACTGCCACTCCTGCACGACACCCCCGACGAACTGGCCAACCCCAGAGGGGTGGTGCGGGACTGGAAGGCCGGCGAGTGCGATCCCGTCCCGGGCAAGACGATGCCCAAGTTCGTCGTCCAGGAGCGGGACTACGGGGCGATCGCGCAGAAGTGGTCGGCGCTCGGGCCGCTGGTGGAGGACCTCGGCCTGCAGGTCAAGGGCGTCACGACCAAGCCCGACAAGGAGGTCGAGTACCTCCGGCACAAGAACGGCGTCATGCGGGACGGCGTCGCGGCGGGCCGGCCGGCGCTGGTCCGCGACGTGCACTGGTGCGAGACCATCCTGGCGCTGTCCGGCACGACGAACGGGCGGCTGGCGACGCAGGGATTCCGGTTCGCCGAGGAACGGACCGGCACGCAGATGGCCGACCTGGCCGCCGAGCACGAAGGCAAGCTGATCACGTTCAGCGACACCCAGGCCCGGCCGACTCCAGTGATCACCTCACCGGAGTGGTCGGGCAGCGAGCACGGCGGACGGCGGTACTCGCCCTTCACCATCAACGTGGAGCGGCTCAAGCCGTGGCACACCCTCACCGGTCGCATGCACTTCTTCCTCGACCACGACTGGATGACCGAGGCGGGCGAGAACCTGCCCGTGTTCCGGCCACCGCTGGACATGCACACGCTGTTCGGTGAGCCGCACGTCGGGGACACGGGAGAGCTGGGCATCACCGTCCGGTACCTGACCCCGCACAACAAGTGGTCGATCCACTCGGAGTACCAGGACAACCTCTTTATGCTGTCGCTGTCGCGCGGCGGCCAGACGATCTGGATGAGCACCCAGGACGCCGCCAAGGTCGGGGTGCGGGACAACGACTGGATCGAGGCCGTCAACCGCAACGGCGTCGTCGTGGCCCGGGCGATCGTGTCGTCCCGGATGCCGGAGGGCACGGTCTACATGCACCACGCGCAGGACCGGCTCATCGACGTGCCGCTCACCGAGACCTCCGGCAAGCGCGGCGGGATCCACAACTCCCTCACCCGGTTGTTCCTCAAGCCCACGCACCTGATCGGTGGCTACGCGCAGCTGTCGTTCGCGTTCAACTACCTCGGACCGACGGGCAACCAGCGCGACGAAGTGACCGTCATCCGCCGCCGCAACCAGGAGGTGACGTACTGATGAGGGTCATGGCCCAGATGGGCATGGTCATGAACCTGGACAAGTGCATCGGCTGCCACACGTGCTCGGTCACCTGCAAGCAGGCGTGGACCAACCGCAGCGGCGTCGAGTACGTCTGGTTCAACAACGTGGAGACCCGGCCGGGTCAGGGGTATCCGCGCACCTACGAGGATCAGGAGAAGTGGCGGGGTGGCTGGCAGGTCGGGCGCAACGGAAAGCTGCGGCTGCGCACCGGGAGCCGGCTCAAGCGGTTGCTCACGATCTTCTCCAGCCCGGTCCAGCCGTCGATCAACGACTACTACGAGCCCTGGACCTACGACTACGAGACGTTGACCAACGCCCCGGTCCAGGAGCACACCCCGGTCGCGCAACCGCGGTCGCTGCTGACGAACAAGCCCATGACCATCGAGTGGAGCGCGAACTGGGACGACAACCTCGGCGGGGCGCCGGAGCTCACCCAGGAGGATCCGGTCCTGAAGCGGATCTCCGCGGAGATCAAGGAGAAGTTCGAACAGACGTACATGTTCTACCTGCCGCGGATCTGCGAGCACTGCATCAACCCGTCCTGCGCGGCCTCCTGCCCGTCGGGCGCCATCTACAAGCGGGAAGAGGACGGCATCGTCCTGGTCGACCAGGACCGCTGCCGAGGCTGGCGGCAATGCGTGACCGGCTGCCCGTACAAGAAGGTGTACTTCAACCACCGCACCGGCAAGGCCGAGAAGTGCACGTTCTGCTTCCCGCGCGTGGAGGTGGGCATCCCGACGGTCTGCTCGGAGACCTGCGTCGGCCGGCTGCGCTACATCGGCATCGTGCTCTACGACGCCGACCGCGTGCTCGAGGCGGCGTCCACCCCGGGCGACCAGGACCTCTACATGGCCCAGCGGTCGATCATCCTGGACCCGCACGATCCGCAGGTCGTCCGTGCCGCCGAGGAGGCCGGCATCTCCCGCGACTGGATCGACTCAGCCCAGCGCTCCCCGATCTACGCGCTCATCAACAGGTTCGAGGTGGCGCTGCCGCTACACCCGGAGTACCGGACCATGCCGATGGTCTGGTACATCCCGCCACTGTCCCCCGTGGTCGACGCCCTCACCGAGACCGGGCACGACGGCGAGGATGCCGGGAACATCTTCGGCGCGATCGAGTCGTTGCGGATCCCGGTCGAGTACCTGGCCGAGCTGTTCACCGCCGGTGACACGAACCTCGTCACCGGAGTGCTCAAGAAACTCGGGGCGATGCGCTCCTACATGCGCGACCTCAACCTGGGCCGGCCGGCCGACGAGTCGATCGCGGCCGCGGTCGGTATGACCGGCCGGGACATCGAGGACATGCACCGGCTGCTGGCCATCGCCAAGTACGACGAGCGCTACGTGATCCCGACCATCCACGCCGAGCAGGGACCCGAGCGCGAGGAGTTCGACACCGGGTGCTCCCTGGACTACGACGAGGGCCCGGGCATGGGCGGCTGGGGGCCGTTCGGCGAGACCTCGGGTGGGTCGACGCCGATCGCGGTGGAGAACTTCCACATGCTGGCCGCGCGGCAGACCAGCGACACCATGGCGGCACCGGGAGACAAGGCCCAGCGGGTCAACCTGCTCAACTGGGACGGCAAGGGCGCTCCGGAAGGGCTGTTCCCGACGCGTCCCGAGGAGTCCGCGGCGCTGCACCGCCCGGACGGCGGAGGCGTCGGCGAGGACTCGCCCGCGGTCACGGAGCCCAAGCCGTGAGCCCCCGGTTCCTGTCGCGTCGGTCGGAGCCGTCAGCCGCCGACCTGGCCACCGCCCGCCAGGCGGCGTCCTTGCTGCTCGGATACCCGGACGAGGACCTGCTGGCTCGCCTCCCGCTGCTGCGGGCCGCGGTCGCGCCGCTGCCGGCGGATCTCGCGGGGCCGCTGGGGCGGTTCCTGGACCACGTCGAGACCACGCCGCTGGAGGAGCAGCAGGCTCAGTACGTGGAGACGTTCGACCTGCGGCGGCGCTGCTGCCTCTACCTGACGTACTTCACGCACGGCGACACGCGCAAGCGCGGCATGGCCCTCGTCCAGTTCAAGCACCTGTACTCCCGAGCGGGGATGACCCTGTCCGACGAGGAGCTGCCGGACCACCTCGCCGTCGTCCTGGAGTTCACCGCGACCGGCGACGCCGCCCGCGGTGAGCGACTCCTGACCGAGTACCGCCCCGGCCTCGAGCTGATCCGGCTGGCACTGGAGGAGCGCCGATCGCCGTACGCCGCGGTGCTGCGGGCCGTCTCGGCCACCCTCCCGCCGGTGGAGGCCGCCGACCGCGCGGCCGTGCTGCGGCTGGCGCAGGAGGGCCCACCCGGCGAGGAGGTCGGGCTCGATCCGTACGGCGCGCTGCCGTTCGCGCCACCGGAGTTCATCCCCCAGCCCACGCCCGGCGCGTCCGCAGGAGCCCCCGCATGAGAACACCCCACGAACACGCTCCGCTGAGGCTCCACGTCGTCGCGGGGACCCCGGAATGAACGCCGTCGACATCCTGCTCTGGGTCGTCGTCCCGTACGTCAGCCTGGCGATCTTCGTCGTCGGGCACTACTGGCGGTACAAGTACGACAAGTTCGGCTGGACCACCCGCTCCAGCCAGCTCTACGAGCGGCGCCTGCTGCGCTGGGGCAGCCCGCTGTTCCACTTCGGGATCCTGTTCGTGCTCGTCGGGCACGTCATGGGTCTGGGCATCCCGAAGTCCTGGACCGAGGCCGTCGGGCTCTCCGAGGGCGCGTACCACGCCCTCGCCATCGGGGTCGGGGCGATCGCCGGGATCGGTACCCTGGTCGGCCTGGCGATCCTCATCTACCGGCGGCGCACCGTCGGGCCGGTCTTCAGCGCCACGACCAGGAACGACAAGCTCATGTACCTGGTCCTGACCCTGACGATCCTGTTCGGGATGAGCAACACCGTGCTGGGCGCAGTGGGGCACGAGGGCGTCGACTACCGCGACACCGTCTCACCGTGGTTCCGCAGCATCTTCTACTTCAACCCGCAGCCGGAGCTGATGACTGAGGCCGGTCTCGGCTTCCAGTTGCACGCGCTGTCAGCCCTGGTGCTCTTCGCGATCTGGCCCTTCACGCGGCTCGTGCACGTCTTCAGCGCGCCGCTGGGCTACTTCACCCGGCCCTACATCGTCTACCGCAGCCGTGACCGGCAGCTCGGGAACCGACCGACGCCGAGAGGCTGGGACCGGGTGGGAGGCGGTCGTCGATGAGCGCGGCGCCAGCACCCGGAGCGGCGACCGGGTCAGCGGTACCGCGCCAGGCCTGGACGATGCTGGCGATCGCGACCGTCGGCTTCGCCATCAACTTCTGGGCGTGGGCGCTGATCAGCCCGCTGGGTGCCTTCTACACCGAGGCGCTGGGCCTCAGTGCCCTGGAGAAGTCGCTGCTGGTCGCCGTGCCGGTGATCGTCGGCTCGCTGGGGCGCATCCCCGTCGGGGCGCTCACGGACCGGTTCGGGGCACGCACCATGTTCCCGCTGCTGAGCGCCCTCACCATCGTCCCGGTCCTCTTCATCGGCTACGTGGCCAGCGACAGCTACGCCCTGATGCTGCTCGGCGGGTTCGTGCTCGGCCTGGGCGGGACGACGTTCGCGGTCGGCGTCCCGCTGGTCAACGCGTGGTTCCCGCCGGCCAAGCGTGGAACGGCGCTGGGCATCTTCGGTGCCGGGATGGGCGGCACTGCGATCTCCGCGTTCAGCACCGTGCAGCTGCGCAGATCGGTCGGCCTCGAGTTCCCCTTCACCCTGGTCGCCGTCCTGCTCGCGATCTACGCCGTCGTCTCCTGGCTGCTGCTCCGGGACGCTCCGGACCGGCCGGCGCCTGCCGGTGGCAGCTTCCTGCGCCGGACGTGGGAGACCTTCACGCTGCCCGTCACGCTGCAGCTGTCGTTCCTCTACGCGGTCGGCTTCGGTGGGTTCGTGGCGTTCAGCGTCTACCTGCCCACCTATCTGCGGGACGCGTTCGCGCTGGACGCCGGCGACGCGGCGCTGCGCACCGCCGGCTTCGTCGTCCTGGCAGTCGTCATGCGGCCGGTCGGCGGCCTGCTGTCCGACCGCCTGCACCCGGTGCCCGTCCTCGTCGCCTGCTTCGCCGTCGTGACGGTGTTCGCCGCCGTGTCCGCGCTGGAGCGGCCACTGGAGTGGACCGGCACCGTCGCGTTCCTGGCGATGGCGGCCGCCCTGGGCGCTTCCTCCGGTGCCGTGTTCGCGTTGGTCGCGATCGCCGCGCCGCCGGGCAAGGTGGGAGCGGTGACCGGGATCGTGGGCGCGGCCGGTGGACTGGGGGGCTTCGCACCGCCGCTGGTGATGGGGGCGATCTACGGTTGGGCCGGGAACTACAAGCCCGGTCTGTGGCTGCTGGCCGCGACCGCCCTGGTCGCTGCCGTCTACACCGCCTGGGGCATGCGGTCGGTCGGTCGACCCGTGACCACTCCAGCGGAGGGCGAGCGCGTGCAGCGCCGATGACACGCCCGGTACGGGCATGCCGGACGGGCACCCCGCCTTGCTCCTGGTGACGGCGGGATCACCCGCGACGGCGATGAGGCCCGCGCCCTTTTCGACGAACTGCTGCTCGTCCTGGGCCCGCACGTGGCCAAGGAGGAAGGCTCGCTGTTCCCGATGCTGCGTCGCAGCGCTGAGCTGGTGCGTCACGTCGCTGTGCTCGAAGGCGAGCACGCCGGGCTCTACGACGCCGCGGACGACCTGGACGACGTCCCGGCCGAGGGCCGCGCAGCGGTGGCGGGACGGCGTCCTGCAGGTCCTCCACGAGCTGGACGAGCACATGTACAAGGAGGACTACGGCTGTTCCCCGCGGCTCCGGCGACGCTAGATGGCAGTGACTAGGACGCGATGGACCGCTGGGAGCACGAGCATGCCCAAGGCCGACCGCTCCCCGCCCGTTGACCCCTTGATCTCCCATCGCCGGCATCGGGGCGCGCGGTCGCCGTGACAGCTCCGGGGCGGCACGATGGGGCTGACGGAGACGCCGAGGAGGGGAGATCGAGTCCGGGATGGATTCCACCAGCGCACGCGATGCGTCCACGCCGATCGACCTGCAGTCGCTCGGGACGGAACTGCTCGAGCAGGCAGGGTCGGCACGCGCCGGCAGAGCCGGGCGCACCCTGCCGCACCCCGTCGACGGGCTGCGGCAGACGGTGATCGCGCTCAACACCGGAGAGGAACTGAGCGAGCACGAGAGTCCCGGGCCGGCGACGCTGCTGGTGATCCGCGGCCGCGTCCGGCTGGTCGCCGGCGACGACTCCGTCGAGCTCGGCGCCCACCAACTGAGCCCGATCCCGAACCGGCGACACAGCCTGCACGCCGACGAGGACAGCGTCGTACTGCTGAGCGTGGCAGTGGCCACAGGGGCCTGAGTCGAGGCACTCCGCTGCGAGAGAGGCCGGGCCGGTCGGCCCCGGCCTCCACCGCAGCGGGCGGCGACCACAGCCACATCGGCCGGTCCCGGGTATCCGCTCTCGAACGGACCCGCCGGTCGGCAGTCCGGAGCCTGCACGCGACTGGTGGGCGTCAGGGTTGCATCTCCGACGACCGTGGTGGTCCAGCAGGACATCCCACAATTCCGACGGCTGGCTAGACTGAGGACATGGACGACCACAACAGCGTTCCCGCTGTGGTCGAGTTGTCGGGGAGCGCATGCTGGGCGCTACTCCGCACGACCAGCATTGGCCGCCTCGCCATATGGCTCGGGGACCATCCCGACATATTTCCGCTCAACTATGCGGTGGACCACGGCACCATCGTGTTCCGTACAGGAATTGGCACGAAGTTCTCCGCTTCACTGTCGGATTGGCCGGTAGCTTTCGAAGCGGACGGCTACGACGCCGACGAGGCGGAAGCTTGGAGCGTCGTCGTCAAGGGAAATGCCGAAGAGGTCCTGAAAAGACAAGACATGATGGACACGCTCGACCTGCCGCTCCACCCCTGGCAGGCGGGAATCAAGGACCGGTTCATACGCATCATTCCGACAGCTCTGAGTGGCCGGCGATTTGCGGTCGCCAGCCCCGACGTATGGCAGACGCCATTGTCCGGTGGAAGACGCTCATCGATCGACTGATCGGCCGGTCGTGACCTCGCATGACGGTGAGCGACTACAACGGTCTCGCATTCGCGCCGTTGACTCGGGACCACGGGTGACAGGCTGCCGACAGTGACGACGTGACGATGGCAGTCGCGACACAGGCCGGTTCGGGCTGCCGCGGGACGTCCGAGCGAACAGTTGTCACCACCGCGACCTGATGACCGCCGGCGAGCGCGGCTGGTGGCCTTCGGTCCGCGAGGGAGGCGACGTCTCCCTCAGCGTGGACACGGGCCCGACTCCGGCTCGCCCGACCGCACTGGGCCGTCGGCGCCCAGGGTCCTTTTTGCCGGCTCCGGGTGCGGCGCGTAGCACACGTCCCCATGGCAGTGACCGACGTCGTCGGCACGACGACGAGCCCCTCGCCGAGCACACCGCACGGGGCAACGGGAGTACCCGGTAGGACGCCGTCGGAGCCGTCCCGGCATTCCTGCACGGTCAACCCGTCGGCCGCACCGGGCCGGAGCTCGTGCAGCCCCTCGTCTTGTGGCACCGGCGGGCCCAGCGCCCGGGCGACTACTCAGCGGTCTCCATTGCCCTCGGCAGGGTGCTGGCGACGAGTCGATCGACATGCACCCGCTGGTTCGTTAGGGTGACGTCCCTGCGGGTGGTGTAAGTCCAGGTCCCGTTCGCGTGAGTGTCACGTAGAGGGGCCATCGTGTGATGGTCAGCGAGACCACGCCAATGGTTCTCGCGGAAGGACACAACACACGATGG
>NZ_QOHG01000032.1 GCF_003319125.1 Blastococcus sp. TF02A-26
AGCAGGCGAGCATGATCCGTCGTTACATCGCCTGGCGGAACCGTCACGTCACCGACCCCCGACTCCGCAAGGTCATCCGCCGAGCCGAAACCATCAAGAGGGCGAAGGTTGCCTGACTCGGCACTAGCCACTTCTCCGTCAGGGTGGCTGACAGGGCGGTCGCGCCGGACACTCCTCTCATGGCGTCCACGTCACAGACGTCCCGGTTGATCAGCGACGAGTTGTGGAAGTCGTTCGAGACCCTTGTCGCGCCTCGACCGGCGGCACACGGACGGACAGGTCGGCCGCGGATACCCGATCGGCAGGTTCTCGAGGGCATCGCCTTCGTGCTGGCAACTGGCGTCGGGTGGACCCAGGTGCCTCCGGACCTGGGGTGCTCCGGGTGGACGTGCTGGAGGCGACTGCACGAGTGGGAGCGGGCCGGCGTCTTTATCCAGCTCCATCAGCGCGTCGTCGAAACGTTCGGTGAGCAGGGACAGCACGCATGGTCCCGCGCCGGGTTCGACGCTCTGGATCGGCGCAAGGGATCGACGACCCGATCCGGTCACGCCGCCTCGATGGCATCAGATCGGCACAACACCTCGGCGTAGAGCCGCTCGTACCCGTCTGCCATGACCGTGGGCGCGAACCGACGCCGGGCGTCGGCGGCGCAGTCCGCCGGATCGAGGTCGTCGAGGTGGCGCAGGGCGACCGCGAAGGCGTCCTCGTCCTCGGCGAGGAAGCCGGTGATGCCGTCGTCGACGAGGGAGGGCAGGCAGCCCAGGGGGTGCGCGACGACCGGCGTCCCGGCGGCGAGGGCCTCGCAGACCGCCGTCCCGCCGGGCTCCGGCCAGCGGATGGGGAACAGCACGGCGCGGGACCGGCGGAGCAGGTCGTCCTTCTCCGTGCCGGAGACGCTGCCGATCCAGCGCGCGAAGCCGTCGTCGAGCAGGGGCTCGACGTGCTCGCGGAACCAGCGGACGTCGGGGTACCCGGCCACCGGGCTCGACGGGTCGGCCAGCGCCGCGTCGAGGGCGGGGCGGTCGGGCTGCCCGCCCACCGGCCCGGCGAGCACCAGCGGCACCCCCGCCGCGCGGCACGCCCGCAACGCGACGTCGGTACCCTTAACCTCGCAGATCCGCGACAGCATGAGCACCGACTCCAGGCGCTCCTCCGGCGGGGCCGGCGGCTGGTCGGGGATGGGGACGGCGAGCGGGACCGCGCCGAGGGTCTGTCGCCGCAGCAGCTCCGGCCCGCGGGCCACCTGGGAGTCGGAGACGCCGGCGTAGAAGACCCGGCCGCCGCCGTCGAAGGACGCGTAGAAGTCGGCGTTGCGCCGCAGGTCCCAGTGCAGCGTGTGCAACACGGGCGGCGCGCCCGGGCCGAGCGCGGCGAGCACGGCCGGGCCAACCACCTCTAGGTGGGTGTGCACGAGATCGAACGGGGTGCCGGCCGCCGCCTGTCGAGCGATCTCCCGGGCCATGGCCTGCGCGTGGGTGTGGGCGATGCCGGTGACCTCGGGGTAGGGCGCTGCCAGCCGGGCGAACTGCCCGGTCGGAAAGGGCGCAACGCGACCGTCGCAGGGCAGCTCGCTGTCGCCGACGGTGCCGAGGACGACGGTGTGGCCGCGGCGGCGCAGCTGTGTGGTGAGCGTAGCGACGACGTTCTCCAGCCCGCCGTACCCCCGCGGCGGCACCGGCAGCCAGGGGCCGGCGTCCATCAGGACCTTCATCGGTCGCTGCCCTGGACGCCGGCTCCGCGGCACCCGGGCACCGTACGCATCGGCGGTCGCTCGCGGACACCGACCTCCCAGGTGATCGCCTCCACCGCCGTCCCGGCGCGGACGTACTGGATCAGCCGGTCCTCGGGCACCCCGATGCCGGAACAGCGGGCGAGTGCCGTCTGCAGCACTTGCCCGGCCATCCGGCCCAGCGCGGCGTCGCTCTGGTGCGAGTGTCGGCGGGTGCCGAGGTCGACCTGAGCGAGGGCGTCGATGCCGGCGAGTTCGGCGAGGTCGATCAGCAGGCCGAGCTCGACGCCGTAGTGGGACACGAACGGCACCTGCTCGAGCAGTTCCCGGCGGCCGGCGTACTCGCCCGACAGCGGCTGCACGAACCCGGACAGGTGCGGCCACAGCGCGTTCAGGAGCGGGCGCGCGGTCAGCTCGGTCACGCGGCCCCCACCGGTGGGCACCAGCCCCTCGTGCGTCTGCATCGGCCGGTCGTAGAGGCCCTTGACGTAGCCGATCTCCGGATCGGTGAGCAGCGGCCCGAGCAGCCCCACCACGAATGTGGGGTCGAAGGCAACGAGGTCAGAATCGACGAAGACCAGGAGGTCACCGGAGGTCACATACAGCGACTTCCACAGCGCCTCGCCCTTGCCCGGCACATGCCCGAGCTCGGGCAAGACATCGTCCACGTGCACGACCCGGGCTCCTGCTGCGGCAGCGACGGCCGCGGTGCGGTCGGTAGAGCCGCTGTCCACCACGACCACCTCGTCGACGAGCCGAACCGCGTCGACCAGTTCTCGCCGCAGCGCGGCGACGATCGCGCCGACCGTCGGCTCCTCGTCGAGTGCCGGCAGGACCACGCTGACCGTGATGTCCTGTCGGCGCTTGTGCTCGAGCAGCAGGAAGGGGTCATAGTCCAGCGCACGGAAGGTGCGGCGGTACAGCCAGCGGGCGACGTCGCTACGCATCTCGGCCCTCTCGCTCGGGTGCATTGGTCTCGGCCCCGTCGACGCCGCATACCCGTCTCCGCCGTCAATCACCCTGACACGCGGCGGAACCTGTCCTGACAAGGCACGATGCCGCCATGGGCATCCGGGTGGGACTGGTCGGCGCGGGCGGGGTGGGCGCGCGGCACGCTCGCGTGCTGTCGGGCTTCGCGGACGTCGAGCTGGCCGGGATCTGGGACGCCGCATCCGGCGCAGCGGACGTCCTGGCGGCCGAGGTCGGCACCAGCGGGGCGCGGGACCTGAACGCCCTGCTCGGCCGCCGGCTGGACGCGGTGTGGGTCTGCGTGCCGCCCTTCGCCCACGGCGACCTGGAGCTGACGCTGGTCCGCGCCGGGCTGCCCTTCTTTGTCGAGAAGCCGCTGGCCGCGGACCTGCCGGTCGCCGAACGGGTCGCCGCCGCGGTCGCCGAAGCCGGGCTGCCCACGGCGACCGGCTACCACTGGAGACACCTGGACACCGTCGCCCGCGCCCGGACCGCACTGGCCGGCCGCACCGTGCGGCTGGTCGACGCGCGCTGGTGGGGCACGACCCCGCCGCCGACCTGGTGGAGCCGCGCGGACCGCTCCGGTGGCCAGGTCGTCGAGCAGGCCACGCACGTGCTCGACCTGCTGCGCGTGCTAGCCGGCGAGGTCGACGAGGTCGTCGGGGGCGCGGCGCCGTCCACCCGGGAGGGCCGGGACGTGCCCGATGCGACGGCCGCGGTGCTGCGGCTGGAGTCCGGCGCGGTCGGCACGGTGAGTACATCGTGTGTGCTGCCGGCCCCGACCGCGGCCGGACTGGAGGTGGTCACCGACGGGACGTCGGTGCACCTCACCGAGACCGCGCTGCGCGTGCGCACGCGCGACGGCGACGAGGACTCCGCGCCCACCATGGCCCCGCGCACCGCCGTCGACCGGGCCTTCATCGACCTGCTCTCCGGGCAACCCACGCCGCCGGGGCTGGTCGACGTCGCCGAGGCCCTGGCCACCCATCGCCTCGGATGGGCGGTCGCCGAGGCCACCCTCACCGGGACGACGGTGCGGGTGCCACGGTGAGCACCATCCGCACGCTCGTCGTCCCCCGGGCCGGAATGCTGGAGGTGGAGGAGACCCCCGAGCCGCCACTGGACGAGGGCCGCTTCCGCGCCGAGACCCTGTACAGCGGTCTGTCGGCCGGAACCGAGTTGACCTGGTACCGCGGCACCAGCCCCTATCTGACCAGCAGCTGGGACGCCGAGCTCGGCCTGTTCGACCCGGCGCGGTCGGCGCAGTCGTTCCCGGTGCGGCGGCTGGGCTACATGGAGGTCGCCCGGGTAACCGACAGTCGGACACCGGCGGTGGCCGAGGGTGCGGTCGTGGCGATGGCATACGGCCACGCCTCCGTCGTGCACGCGGACCCGGTCACTCAGCACGTGGTGCCGCTGCCTGCCGACCTCGACCCGCAGCTGGGCGTGTACGTCGCGCACCTCGGGCCGATCTGCGCCAATGGGGTGCTGCACGCAGCCGCCGACGCCGGCGGCACCGAGCTACACGACGGCGTGGCCGGCCGGCTGGTCGCCGTGGTCGGCGGCGGCGCGATCGGTCTGCTGGTCGGCCTGCTGGCCCGGGTGCACGGCGCCGCGGAGGTCGTCGTCATCGACCCCACCCCCCAGCGGCGGGCCGCCGCCGAGGGCCTCGGGCTGGCCGCCGTCGACGACACCCCTGACCTCGCCCGGCACCTCAAGACGCGGTGGCGGCACGGCCCCGCCGACCACGGCGCCGACGTGGTGTTCCAATGCCGCGGGCAGGCCGCCGCGCTCGCCACCGCACTGCGCCTGGCCCGCCCGCAGGCCAGTGTCATCGACCTCGCCTTCTACACCGGCGGCGCGCCGGACCTCGCGCTCGGCGAAGAGTTCCACCACAACGGGTTGTCGATGCGCTGCGCCCAGATCGGCCGGGTCCCCCGGGGCCTGGCCCACCGCTGGGACCGGGCCCGGCTCTCCCGGGAGACCCTGGACCTGCTGGCGACCGCCGGAGACCTCGTCCGGGCGCACCTGCTCACCGACGTCGTCGCCTTCGACGACGCGCCGGCGCTGTTCGCCGACCTCAGCGCCCGCCGACGGCACGTCCTCTCCGCGATACTGCGCTACACGGCGGCCTGAGCGGCCCGCAGCTCACAGGTAGGCCCGGTCGTCCACGCCCCACGGCAGGTCACCCGGGACCAGACGGCGGCCGCTCACGCCTTGCGGGATGATCCGCAACCACCGACCGTGCTCGCCAGGAGCCCAGGGACGCACCTCGACAGCGTGGGTGCGGCGCACCACGTCCTCCCAGTGACGGTCCCCCACCTCCTCCGCCAGGCCGTGAACCAGCACACTCCATCCGCTGCGTGTGGTCCGGTCGATGTCGTCGACCTGGAAGCTGACATTGGCATGTGCGGCCGCCGTCAGGGTGGCACCCGGATGGGTCCGCACGATCAAGGTCTGGCCGTCCATCCCGTAGTTGACCGGAATGATCAGCACCCGATGTCTCAGCGTCACGCCGATCCGACCGACCTCGTGGCTGGCCAGGAGCTGATAACACTCATCGACCGGGATGACGTCCAGCGAACCAGTGGAGCTGTCCATGGTCCCCATCCTGGCGAGGCGATTGGCGCCACGCCCACCGACGCCCACTCACCCGTGGCGTGCGGCCTCGACCAGCCCAAGCGGTCACTTGATGCCCGGCGTCGATGGAGAGGCGGACGGTCGCACCGACATCCATCCCTGCGTCTCGGCACCTGTCCGGTCGCCGTGGGTGGTGGGGAACGATCCCTCCCTCGCCGGTCAGCCTACAAGAGGCTGGGATGTGGTCCGCATCGCCATCCGTGCCACCGTGCGGTCTACACCCGGACGCCGCGTCGTGACCGGGGCCACAGGGGAGCGTGAATTAGCGCCGGCGAGCGTGGGGCAGGCCATTTATCTATGAGGGCGCGCGGGCTTATCTCCGCTGCCAGCGTCGAGTGTCCTCGACCGAGGGGTCACGACGATGGGTCCAGGCGTCCTCGCCAACCGTCCTTGGCGCAAGAACCCGGCCTCCTGCTGAAGGTGGCCGATGAAGTGTCCGGCGTGTGCGGCTGACGAGCTCGCGCCGCGCGCGGGATTGCGGGTGGACCCAACGCGTGCGGCATGCGGCCGAACAGTGGCGGGCCCGGGCTCGCCACGTGCGTTCCTCGGAACTGACAGGGCCACCACCTCGGTCATCGACGTTGCCGGTCACGGGGATCTGCCAGAGCCTTCCATCAAAGCCGGCGCCGGGGGGCTGACGCCCTGACCACCTGTCGGCAAAGGCCGCGGGATGGCTCCAACGTCGAGGACGGTCAGCTGGACCGGCTACCAGAAGCCCATGGGCGCACGAGGTCATCCCAGACCGGGATCGCAGGAGTGTGCACCCTTGTTGGGGGTGCGCCGGTCAAGTCCTCAAGGTGGTCCTGGCTGACGCCGAGAACACGGTATGCACCTGGGAAACGGCTTTCTCGCGCACCGGCTCTCGATCGGGAGCAGCCGGCGGCTGGCGGGCCGCGGCGGGCGGCGGTGGCTGACCAGTCCGGTCGTCGCGACCCCTGCCGTCGTGGGACTGGTGACCGGTATCTTCTTCACCGTCGGCGGACTGCTCGTCTTGATGACCGTGGCGGCCACTGACCGGCAGTTCGATGACCCGGAGGTCCTGGCAGGATTGGCGCTGGTGGCCATCCTCGTTGGGCTGACGGCCATTGGCGCCCGGCGGCTCATCCGCCGCTGGCTTGCGCATCTGATCGTGGCCTTCGGGGCCGCCGTGATCACCATGGGCGCAACTCAGGCGGGCCATTCGACGTCGGCATCCCTCTTGGCCCTTCTTTATGTGCTCATCGCCGTGGACGCGGCGCTCTTCTTCTCCTGGCTGGGGGCCACTCTTCACCTGGTCGGCATACTGGGTGCCTGCACCTGGGTGCTGTGTCGAGACGGTGGACCGGGTCTTGGGGCAGCCGTCCTGGTCTGCGGCACGTCAGTGCTCGTGGCAGGCGTCGTGGCCTGGCTCGTGCGCCGGGCCTCGGATGCCCAGACCGACGCGCTGACCGGCTTGCCGAATCGTCGGGGCGTCGACCGCCTGCTCGAGGACGCGATCGACGCCGCCGAGCGCTCTGGAGCGCCGATGACCTTGGCAATCGCCGACGTCGACCGGTTCAAGGGCGTCAACGACCTGCTCGGGCGTTCCTCCGCTGACCACCTGCTCGCAGCACTGGCCCGCACCTGGCGTGACCGGCTGCCCGCGACGGCGGCCTTGGGCCGGTTGGGCAGCGACGAGTTCGTGATCCTCGCGCCTTCCTCCGCGGCCGACGCTCGCGACCTCCTGGAGGTTCTCCGCGAGGCGGTGCCACCTCCGCTCACCTGCTCGATTGGAGGCGCCCAGCTCGACAACGACGACCCCTCGACGTGGCTGGCCCATGCCGACCAAGCCCTCTACGAGGCCAAGCGTGCCGGTCGCGACCGGGTGAGGATGCACGCAGAGGCATCGTCGGCCCGCGCGGCCGTTCAGCGGGCGCTTGCCCAGGGCGAGCTGGTGGTGCACTACCAACCCGTCGTTGACCTGCACACCGGCGCCTTGCGAAAGGCGGAGGCGCTGCTGCGGTGGCAACAACCTGGCGGCCGCCTGCTGTCACCGGGGGAGTTCCTCCCAATCATCGAGTCGGCGGGCTTGATGGTGGAAGTTGACCGATTCGTGCGCCGGACAGCACTCACCGAGGTAGCGAGGTGGCGCGGTGCGGGAGGACCTCCGGTGGTGACCGTCAACGTCACCGCTCAGGAACTGCTCAGCGCTGACTTTGCGGATGACGTGCTCCCCACCTTGCAGGAACGCGCTCTGCCCGGCAGCGCACTGGTTCTGGAGATCGTCGAGTCCTCACTCAAAGGGGAGATCGCGGTCGGAATCGCCGCGCTCGAGCGGCTGCGGTCCCACGGCGTGCAGGTCGCCGTCGATGATTTCGGCACCGGATACTCGAGCCTCTCGCGGCTGACCCGGCTGCCGCTGGACATTTTGAAGATCGACCGGTCCTTCATAGAAGAACTGCACGGCCATATGTCGGGCGGTCCCGTCATTCAGGCCATCCTGGGCCTGGCAACGGCGCTGGGGCTCCAGGTCGTCGCTGAGGGAGTCGAGGACTGTGTTCAAGATGAGTTCCTGCGCTCTGCCGGCTGCCCAGCCGGGCAAGGCTACCTCTACGGCCGTCCCGTGCCCGGTGATCACCTTCTGGGCGTGACAGCCATTGCTCCCGTCAGAAGTTGAGGCCACCGTCGCTGCTGATGTTCCGCGTTCTCATGCCCACCACCGCGGAGCGGCGCCCTCCGCTGCGTGGGGATGATCTGCCGTAACGCGCGTACTCGCTGCCGGCGCCGCCAGCTCCTGCGTCCTGCTCGACAGCTTCCTCAGCCCACAGGAGCACGGGCCGCCGAGGACGACGTCGACTCAGCCGGCGATGGCCGTGAGGGAATGCTGCCGGACGCCGACCTGCAGGGAGATCGGGTGTCTCAAGGAGCCGCCGGTAGCCCCTTCCCGGTTTGGCGAGACGGCGGGTGCTGCGCGCTGTCCCCTCGGCACGGTGGAGGGTCACACTCCTCCCGGTGGCCAGAGGCTCTCGGCGCCGCACGGGGGCCGGGGACGGATCCTCTCCGACGGGCTGGCTGAACTCATGGCGTCACGGCCATTGCCACGACGGTGCGGACAGGCACCAGTGCCTCGCTTGCTCCGGGGCAATTGCGAGTGGCACAGCGTCCGGGAGGGCTCTCCACTTTGGAATGTCGAGGTGAGGCGCGTCGACGCCCGCGCGGGCTGGAGGGACCCATGCTGTGGAGTCACGCACGCGGTGGCGACCGCCCTTGGGCAAATGTCCCGGTTCGGCTGGCAGGGCACCGATCGCTGAGCCGGTCAGCGAGCGCCCGGGCGCGTCACCGTCGGCAGCTGCCCTGACGGTGCGGGCACCAACTTCCTCCACATGTCGGCGCGGCGGGGTAGATGGGGCTGTTGTGACGTCGCCCCTCCGCCCGGCGTCTCGGCTGAACAGCGACAGGGCTCCTGACGAAGGTGCACTAGAGAGTTGTGCCCGCCGCGTGTTGCGAGTCGTGACCTGTCGAGGAGACGTCGATGCCGTCCAGCCCGTCCGCCGAGTCCCCTGTCGAGCTTCTCGAGTTGCGTGCGGTCATGGAGACCTTGCGCAGCTCGCAAGCGGTGATGGAGTTCAGACTCGACGGCACCGTCCTGGCGGCGAGCCAGGGCTTTCTCGACATCATGGGGTACACCCAGGACGAGGTGCTCGGGCAGCACCACCGGAAGTTCTGCGAGCCCGCGCTAGCTGAGGACGTCGATTACGCCCACTGGTGGCAGCGGTTGGGCGACGGCGTCGCCGAGTCCGGCATCGTGGTGAAGCGGCTGGCGAAGGGTGGCCGGGAGGTGTGGCTGCGGGCCAGCTACATCCCGATCCCCGACGCGACCGGCCGACCGGTCAAGGTGATGGAACTGGCCACCGATATCACCGAGGGAAAGCTGGCCGCCTTGGAGCGCGAGAGCCAGGCGGTTGCCCTCGACCGGTCGCAGGCGGTCATCGAGTTCGCGCTCGACGGCACGATCCTGACCGCCAACCCCAATTTCCTGACCGCGATGGGGTACACGCTGGCCGAGGTCCGGGGCAAACACCACCGGATGTTCTGCGAGCCGGTGCTGGCAGCGAGCGACCAGTACAGCCAGTTCTGGCGGCGGCTGGCCACGGGGCAGTTCGAGGGAGGGGTCTACAAGCGGCTGGCCAAGGGAGGCCGGGAGGTGTGGCTGCAGGCCACGTACAACCCAATCCTCGACGACGCCGGCAACCCGCTGAAGGTCGTCAAGTTGGCCAGCGACATCACCGTCGCCAAGCTGGCTGACGCGGAGTTTCGAGGCAAGGTCGCCGCTATCGACCGGGCGCAAGCGGTGATCGAGTTCGGGCTCGATGGCACCGTGTTGACCGCCAACCAGAACTTCTGCGACACCATGGGTTACGCGCTGCACGAGATCCAGGGCAGGCACCACCGGATGTTCTGCGAGCCGACGGAGGCGGCCGGCTCCGACTACGCCGAATTCTGGGCCCGCCTCGGCGCGGGAGGCTACGAGTCGGGGGAGTTCCGGAGGCTCACCAAGGACGGTCGTGAGGTCTGGCTTCAGGCCACGTACAACCCCATTCTCGACGACGCCGGCAAGCCGCTCAAGATCGTCAAGTTCGCGAGCGACATCACCGACGCGAAGTTCGCCGGCGCCGAGGCGCGCAGCAAGATCGCGGCCATGGATCGGTCCCAGGCGGTGATCGAGTTTGATGTCTCCGGCCGGGTGCTGACCGCAAATGACAACTTCTGCGACACGATGGGCTACGCACTGACGGAAATCCGGGGCAAGCACCACCGACTCTTCTGCGATCCGGCGTACGCCGCGTCCGAGGAGTACGCCCAGCTGTGGGAACGTCTCGGACGGGGCGAGTACGAGGCGGGCGAATTCAAGCGCCGCGATAAGGAGGGGCGGGACGTGTGGCTGCAGGCCACCTACAACCCGATCCTCGACGACTCCGGCAACGTCGTAAAGGTCGTCAAGTTCGCCTCCGACACGACGGCGGCCAAGCGTCAGCACGACGAGTTCATCGGCAAGATCGCTGCGATCGACCGGGCACAGGCGGTGATCGAGTTCGATCTCGACGGCATGGTGCTCGCCGCCAACGCAAACTTCCTCGACGCCCTGGGTTACACGCTGGCCGAGGTCAGGGGCAAGCACCACCGCATCTTCTGCGACCCCGCCTATGCCGCGACCGACGAGTATCGGCAGTTCTGGCAAACGTTGGGGTCCGGGGACTTCCACAGCGGCGAGTACCGGCGGCTGGGCAAGACCGGTAAGGAGATCTGGATCCAGGCCACCTACAACCCGATCTTCGACCAGGAGGGCAAGCCCTTCAAGGTGGTCAAGTACGCCGTCGACGTCACCGCGGCGAAGCTGCGGACGGCCGAGGCGGCGGCGCGGATCGATGCCCTTGACCGGGCGCAGGCTGTCATCGAGTTCGACCTCGAGGGCAACGTCCTGAGCGCCAACGACAACTTCCTGCGCACGATGGGCTATTCGCTGCGGGAGATTCTCGGGCATCACCACAGCGAGTTCTGCGCTGATGACTACATCCGGTCCCCCGAGTACCGCGACTTCTGGATCCGCCTGGGCAAGGGCGAGGTCCTGGCCGGCCGCTTCCACCGCAAGGGCAAGTACGGCCGTGAGGTGCACATCCAGGCCACCTACAACCCGATCTTTGACCTGTCCGGTCGGCCCTTCAAGGTGGTGAAATTCGCCTACGACGTCACCGCGGAGGTCAAGCGCGAAGCGCGGATCGCCGCCGCCTCGCACGCCATGACGGCGTCGGTCAGCGAGCTGGCGGCCTCCATCGAGGACATCGCCCGAAGTTCGCAGACCGCCACGGGGCTGGCTGGCGAGACCCAGGACAACGCCCAGCAAGGCGTCGAGGCCCTACGCGCGTCGCTGGAGGCCATCTCGCTCATCCAGAAGTCGTCGAACTCGATCACCGAGATCGTCCGCGTGATGGGCGAGATCGCGAACCAGACCAACCTCCTGGCGTTCAATGCCTCGATCGAGGCGGCGCGGGCCGGCGAGCACGGTGTCGGCTTCTCCATCGTGGCCGGGGAGGTCCGCAAGCTCGCCGAGCGGTCGTTCGAAGCCTCGCAGCAGATCCGCCGGCTGATCGAGGAGTCCGCTGACCGGGTCGCACAGGGTTCGGAGGTGTCCAAGCGGGCCGAGGCCGCGTTCGAGCGCATCGTGGACAGCGTCACCCGGACCAACGACACCATTCGCAGCATCTCCGCCTCCACCTTGCAGCAGCAGGCTGCTTCGAGCCAGGTCGACCAGCTCATCGCGCAGCTCGCGTCGGCCGAGCGCCCGTGACGGCCAGGGAGGGCTGGCTCTCCGGCTCCGTGGGCGCGCCGGAATCGGCGGTCGAGGCCCCCGGTGAGATCGTGTACGGCCTCCTCCGCATGGCCGAAATGGACGTCGCCCTGCCGCTGTCGGCGCTGCGCGAGGTCGTCCCGTGCCCGCTGGAACTGGCTCGGTTGCCGGCTGCCGCCCTCGGTCTGCTGGGCGCGGTGGAGCTCCGCCGGCTGGTGCTGCCGGTGCTGGACTTGGCGGCCGTCCTGGGTGAGTCGGCACCACGGCGTCCGGACCAGGTCATCGTGGTCGTAGCGTCCGGAGGCCAGGCGCTCGGCCTGCTTGCCGACGAGGTGCGCGGGATCTGCCACGTCCCGTGCGATGCGCTGATCCCGGCCCGGGCCGAGGGAGGGGATCTGCTGTTCTCCGCCGCTTTCCGGCACCCGGAAACCGGGCGGGCTCACAGCGTCCTCGACGCCTCCGCGATCCTGGCTCGCCCCGGGGTCCCAACGGTCACCGACGTCACTCGGGATGCCACCGCCGTCAATGCAGCCGCGCGGGACGAGGTTCAGCGCACCATGACCGTCTTGCGCTGCGGCCCGTACCGCTTCGCCGTGGATGCCGCGCACGTGCATACGACGGTGCCCACCCCCGAGCTGCGGTCCTCGGTCCTGGCCAGTCGCCTCAGCCCTGGCGTGATCGAGTTCTCCGACCGCGAGGTCCCGGTCGTCGATCCGCTCGTCCTTCTCGGCCTCGGCCAGCTCGACCGCACCGACACCGGCGCCGGCCTCGTGCTGGACTGCGGCTCCGGCTTCGTCGTGCTCGCGGTCAGCGAGCTATTGCAGCTGACGCATGTCCTCGACGCCGATGTCTTGCCGGCACCCGCGTTCGCGGTGCCCCGCCCAGATCTACTCACCGGAATGGTCACGCCCGGCGACCTGGGTGACTGCCTGGTTCTGGACGGCGCCGCACTGCTGGCTGATCCCGATCTCGCCGGCTTCGCCTCGGTGAACACCAGCCTGGGCGCGGGTCCGACCGGTCAGGACGCCGTCGTCTCGGTCGCTGCTGCGGCGGCGATCGGCGCACCCGCCTACCTGACCTTCTCCATCGGCGTGGACGTGGCGGTGCCGCTGGACCAGATCGCGGAAATCCTCGCCTGTCCGGCCGCTCTGACCGCTGTGGGCGTGGACGGGGTGAGGGGACTGATGACGCACCGGCGCGCCGTGCTGCCCGTCCTCGACCTGGCGTCGCTGCTCGGCTGCGCCGAGCGGCCGGCCGAGTCCGCCTCGTGCCTGCTGGTCGTAGAGGTGGACGGACAGCCCGTCGCGTTCGCTGTTGACGCGCTGCGTGGCATCGCACCACTGACCTGGACCGACGCAGAGCAGTCGGTGCGTGGACCACACGGCGACCGCGGGACCACCCTGAAATCCGCATCGCTTGTGCGAGTCGGGGAGGAGAAGCGGCTACTCCCCGACCTCGATCTGTGCGCCCTCGCCCGACGGGTCAACGACCGCGCCGTCCGGCCCTCGCGGTCCGCGGACAGTTCCGTGGTGGCGACGCCCGACCTGACGGACCTGACTGCAGCTACCTCATAATTCGAGGGCGCTCGGTGTTTCGAGAAGTCAGCCCACGCGGCATCCGCGGGCCTGCGCCGGAGACCGCGGTAGGAACGAAACGCCCGCTGATCGGAGTCGCTCGAGTGCGATCCCCGCACTCCAGCGACTCCGTACGCACGACGAAGGGCCGGCCCCCGCGGGGACCGGCCCTTCCTCGTGCGGTGCGCTAGTTGGTCTGGCGCGGCTTGGGCTCGGCGCGGGCGTCGAGCTGGATCTCCTTGTGGGCCTCCGGCACGCCCTCCTTGAGCTCCTTGGTCCGCTCCATCTCCGCGTCGAGCTCGATGCCGAACAGCAGCGACACGTTGATCAGCCAGAACCAGATCAGGAAGACGACGACACCGGCGAGCGCGCCGTAGGTCTTGTTGTAGCTGCCGAAGTTGGCCACGTAGAACGCGAACGCGGCCGAGGCCACGACGGCGACCACGATGGCCACGCCGGCACCGGGGCTGACCCACTTGAAGCCGCGCAGCTTCGCGTTGGGCGTCGCGTAGTAGAGGACGGCGATCATCAGCGCGAGGACGACGACCATCAGCGGCCATTTGACGACGTTCCACACCGTCATGGCGGTGTCGCCGAGCCCGATCGCGCTGCCGACGGCCTCGACGACCGGCCCGCTCAGCACGAGCATCGCCACGATCAGCGCGGCGAACAGGACGCCGACCAGGGTGACCAGCAGCTGGAGCGGCTTGAGCTTCCAGATCTTGCGGCCCTCGGGCGTCTCGTAGACGACGTTCGCGGCGCGGGTGAAGGCGCCGACGTAGCCCGAGGCCGACCAGATGGCGGCGGCGAGACCGATGATCAGCCCGAAGCCGGCCGTGCTGGTGTTGCCGGCGATCTGCTGGATGACCGGGTCGAGCGTGTCCCGCGCGTCGGCCGGGACCACCTCGGTCAGCGCGTCGGACAGCTGCCGGGGGTCGGTCAGCAGACCGACGATGGACAGCAGCGCGATGATCGCCGGGAACAGCGCCAGGACGCCGTAGTAGGTCAGCGCGGCGGCCCGGTCGGTGAGCTGGTCCTCGCTGAACTCCTTCACCGTGCGCTTGAGCGTGCCCATCGTGCTGGGCGTCTTGTCCGCGCCCTTCGGGGCGTTGTCGAACCGGGTCGAGTTCACCTTGTCGTCGTGCGGGACGGGATCACCGGTTGCTGCGTCGTCCGTTCTGCTGCGACCCGCTGCCTTCGACGAGCTGTGTGCACCCTTGGTGCGGGACATCGCGCCTCCAGTCGCTGGCTCCGAACGAGTCAAGCGGTCGTTGCCCGTGGGGACCTGCTCTGACACGTGATCCGGCTCCTCCTGCGTTCGGATCCCTGACACATCACCGGTTCACGCTTACCGACCGTCGAAGCTGTTTACGCTGTAAGCGCTGGGGTAGGCCCGCCAGGACTCGCGACGGAGAGTGTGAGCGAGAAGGCCACTCGCACTCGCGTCTGGGGCCCGGTGATCAAGGAGTCCACTGTCAGATTGAGCATGTCCAGGTTCGCCACGACGACGGTCATTCAGCGTCAAATCGTTCGACCGCACCTGGTGAGCGACGTGCACTCGCCTCCGATGAAATAGGGCAAAGCACTGAGGGGCCTATGACCGCAAGCTGACCCCCTTGATGACACACATGTCCCCATCCGACAATCTCCCGACCCCTCGAAGAGACCAGGGAGCCGACTCGACGGGATCCGATGACAAGCCCACGCCCCGACGGCAGTCGGTGGAATGGCCAGGCTCGCGCGGAGGGCGGCAGTTGTCACGGCCAGGAGTGGGTCGCGCTCGACACGGAGCCCCAGACGCTCACCGAGCTACTCTGCCCAGGGGGCCCCGAGCTCTACCGACTCCTGCGGGACCCGAGGACCCACCAGCCCAGCCTCGATGAGGACGGATACTGGGTGTACGTGCCGCTCAACGATCCCCGACCCGGCAGAAGGGTCCTTACGTTCCAGCGGCCATCAAGCCGAGAGGCCTCTCTCGGTCACCACAGGGACGTGAGCGACCACCATGTCAAGGGCAATTGCGGGGACAGCCGAGAAGAGTCCGGATGATCGTCAGAAAACCGCTGTGCCAGCCGCCGCACTGCTAGACATCGCATGGTCGGTAAGGGCTCACTAACCTGCCTCCTATGGCTGCGAGGGCGCACGACGGTCCCCCACTCGCCCTCCTGCTCTTGCTGGCTAGCCGCTGGTTCGATGCACAGTCGCTCGACCGGCTGGAGGAGCGCGGCTGGCCGCGCCTGTCGCCGCCTCAGTCGCTCGTGTTCGCCTACCTGAACGTATCCGGCACGCGACCGGCGGAGCTCGCTCGGCGATTGGGCAGCACGCGGCAGGCGACACATGAGCTGGTCGCCGGCTTGGTGCGACTCGATCTCCTTGAGGTAGCCGCCGATCCCTCCCGACGAAACGGAAAGCTGGTTCGACCTACGTCTCGCGGGCTCGACCTCACTCGTGACGCCTACGGCATCCTGCGTGAGCTCGAGGACTCCGCTTTCGGAGCGCGCCGCTCGCAGACCTTGCGCCGCCTGCTTGCTGACTTCGGATCACGACACCCGCTCGTCCACCCCGCGGTCCGACCCGTCCCGACTGCCCCTCCGTCCTGACGGGCTCCCGCGGCCGAGAACCGCCTCGCCGTCGATGGCGAGCCGCGCTCGCGAGCTGCGAGACCTCCGCAGGAGGCGTCGGCTGGCTGCCCAGGCCGAAGTCCCCGCTCCAGATGTCCCACGTGCTTGCAGCAGCGGGCGTCCCGCCTCCCCGCACGGAGCAAGCAGACGACCACGAGCGACATGCCGAAGCGCGTCAGAAGTCGACCAGAGGGCAGCACATCAACCAAGACGCGGCGCACGCCTGCGCAACTGCCGTCATCCCTCGGCGCCACATGCCAGAACGACAGCTCTTCCTCAACGGCATCCCGCAGCAAACCCGGAGATGTCACAGCCGGCTCGGTCAGGGCCAGAAGACACACAGGGTCGTCGCCGACCCGCGGACAACGGTTCATTGTCTGCCATAAATGTGTCAGGTACCTTGACGCACCGACTCGAGGCACGGAGGTCCTGCCATCGCGCGGCGGCATTTCCGCCGCGCCGCTTGGGGAGGCCAGCCACCCAGGACCGGAGCTCGATCGATAGCAGTGAGGTGCTTCAGGCACCTGCAGACGGGATAAGGCGGACGCGCATGAAGGACTCGGCGAGCTCCCCACGTCGGATTCCGGGCCGACCTATGAGCCAAGAGCTTTCAGACCAGCTGTGCGAGACTGCACTCGACATACTCGCCGCATCCGGCTGGCGTGGCTTCAATGCCGACCGGATCGCCAGGAGGGCCTCCGCGGGTAAAGCAGCGATCTATCGCCGGTGGACCTCGATGGTTGTCCTCGCTGCCGAGGCCGTCGAACGAACGACACTCTTCGCTGAGCCGAAGGACCATGGATCGCTGAGAGCGGACCTGGAGTCTCTGCTCGAGCACTGGGCCCGCCCCTTGACTCGGGACGAGCGGGCGACCGCGGCGCTGACCGGGGTGGCTCAGCACCATCCGGAGATCCGTGATGCCCTGGAGCGTTCGTTCACCAAACCACTCAAGACGGCGATCGACAGCATCGCCCTCCGATACGCCGAACGGGACGGCGCAGCCGTATCGGCGCAGGCAGATCTGCTGCACCACGTCGTCGAAGCGTTAGCGTGGCGTCGGCTCATTTGTGGCTCGGCTAGCGACGACGTTCGACGCCTCGTGGACGAGATTCTGCTGCCTTTGGTGGAGGGCCGGTCGCGCACGGAGGTCACTTCGGAGGACCGGTGACGCGCCGTTTGAACGGCACCTGTCCGCCGACCCTGTCGTCACGATGGCGGGACGGCCCCGGCCGGGCGGAACGGCGTGCAGTCGCCCGGACGTGCTGGCGAGTCCGCTTACCAGCTGCAGGAGAGCGACACCGTCGACCCCGTCGTCATCACCATGGAGCGCGATGCGGTGTCACGGCGCAGGTCGCGCTGGAGCCGGGTGGGGCCGTAAATCAGTTGACAGCCCCAGGGACAGCCCATCGACGTCGCCAGGTCCTCCTCTCAGCTCCTCTCGTAGTCCAACAGTCTTGCCGATGAGCCGTTGAGCGTGAAGCGACGGGCAGCAGACCGCAATGCTGCCGCACGCTGGAAGCCGTCCACTCCGGTGAGCATGAGAGGTTTTCTGCCGAGTGCCAGGTCGGCGTCAGAGGGTGCTGGTCAACTCGCACGCGGGCCGCGGAGAGATGAGAGGCTCGAGTTCCTCCAGAGGGGCGGCTCGACCGAAAAGAAATCCTTGAGCTGTGCGACAGCCAAGGCGGTGCAGGGTCTGCGCGTGCGCCGGTCGCTCAACGCCTTCAGCAATCACGCGTAGGCCTAGCGTCTCGGCCAGCTGGACAATGGCGCCGGCGAGTACGACGGCGTCCGGGTTGGTGTCGAGTGGCTCTACGAAGCTGCGGTCGATCTTGAGGGTGCGGAGGGGGAATCGCTGCAGATAAGCCAGCGAGGAGTAGCCCGTGCCAAAGTCGTCAATGGCCAGATGAATCCCCTGCGCCGCCAGGGCCTGCAGCTGATCTGCGGCGGCCGCGGGATCGCTCATGACGACGGTTTCAGTGATCTCCAGGGTCAGCTGCGCGGGCGACAGGCGGCTGCTGGTCAGGGCGGTGCGCAGGTGCTCCGCGAGGTCCGGATGGCCCAGCTGTCGGGCCGAGAGATTGACGCTCAACGTCAACAGGTCCGCTGCTGGGTGGGCGCGCTGCCAGGCAGCGACTTCCGCGCAGGCGTGTTCCAAGATCTGTCGGCCGATGGTCAAGATGAGATCGGTTTCCTCTGCCAGCGGGATGAACGCCGCAGGCGAAACCAACCCCCGCGCTGGATGCTGCCACCGAGCGAGCGCTTCAAAGCCGGTGACCCGGCCTGTGCCCAAGTCCACGACCGGCTGATACCAGGGTCGAATCTCACCGCGCTCCACTGCCAGCCTGAGCTCCGCCTCCAACTCCATCCGGGCCAGTGCCCGGTGGTGCATGGCGGGCTCGAAGATCGCCGCGCGGCCACCGCCGGCCCGTTTGCCGGCATACATGGCTAGTGCCCCGGCCGTGAACCTTGGCCCTGACGGCCGTTTGCTGAAGCCTGGGCTCGTCTGATCCTGTCTTCCCCGCAGGAGATGCGAGATGGTGCATCGGGTGCAGGTCCGCGAGATCAGCAACGA
>NZ_QOHG01000033.1 GCF_003319125.1 Blastococcus sp. TF02A-26
CCATCGTGTGTTGTGTCCTTCCGCGAGAACCATTGGCGTGGTCTCGCTGACCATCACACGATGGCCCCTCTACGTGACACTCACGCGAACGGGACCTGGACTTACACCACCCGCAGGGACGTCACCCCGGCGAGAGACTCGCGACAGGTCGCGGCGAGGCGCCTCCATGTACAGGGCGTGCTGCGGACAACACGACACTGCTGACGCGAGCTCGCCTCCGAGCGCGCGGGTCGACCATGGTGGCGGAGGGCCGACGCCACGAACTTCCGCCGCGGGGGTTCCGCCGGTCACCGAGGGTTGAAGGTTCGCGATCTCGACGAGCGGGCATTGTTGGGCAAAGGCACCGACCGGAACGAGTTCATGCGCACGGACACGTGGCCACGGCGGCCGGCCCCCTCGGCCGCGCTGACCCCCTTCCACCATCAAATCGACCGGCCAGCGCAGTTGTACGAGTTGCGTGCGGCTCTCCGCGGCTGGCTTCCCGAGGATCTCGTCCCGGGCCAGCCGGACGGTGCCGTAGTCGACACCTTGGTGCTCGTGGTCGACGAACTGGCTTCCAACGGTCTGCGGCACGGCGGTCCGCCGGTGTCGGTGACGGTGGCTCCGACCGCCTGCGGCCTCTTCCTGGACATCGTGGATGACGACCCGATCCACGGACCCGCGCCGGTCACCGACCGCGATCCGGCGTTGGGCGGCATGGGACTGTCGATGGTCGCTCAGGTGACAACCACCCGCGGGTGGACGACCGCCGGCGACCGCAAACACGTGTGGGCCTGCCTCCCCCTCGAGCCCGCGGTAGCCGATTCTGTCGCTAGGCGCTCGGCCTGATGAGCGCCGCCTCGAGCCACGGCAGTGATCCGCTGCGGTCACTGCTGAGGGACATTCATCTGCTCGCACCGGACCAGCTCTCTGCCGTCGTGGCTGCGCGTGGCCGCGATCTTGGCGCACGGGAGACCGTCATCTACCTGGTCGACTACGAACAGCTGCTCCTGCAGCCACTGCGCGGCGAGGGCGTTCCCGTCCGTCAGGAGCTGAGCGTCGACGGATCCGTCGGCGGCCGGGCGTTCCGCCACGTCGAGGTACTCTCCTCGCCCTCGCACGGGGCCACGCAACGACTGTGGGTGCCTCTGCTGGACGGGGTCGAACGACTCGGCGTCATCGAGTTCGTGGTCGGCGAGGTGACCCCCGCCGTGCAGGACGAGTTGCGCGCCTACGCCGGCCTCATCGCAGAACTGGTCGTCGTGAACGACGGCTACACTGACATCTTCGCCCAACTGCGTCGCCGCAAGACCATGAGCCTGGCCGCGGAGATCCAGTGGGATTTGCTTCCCCCACTGACGTTCGCCTCGGACCGAGTCGTGATCTCCGGAGCGCTCGAACCGGCCTACGACATCGGCGGCGACACCTTCGACTACGCCGTGAACGGTTCGACCGTCGACTTGATGGTGCTGGACGCCGTCGGGCACGGGCTCCCCGCGGCAGTGCTCGCCTCCACCGCGGTCGGCGCCTACCGCCATGCTCGCCGCGAGAAGCACGACCTCCCCGACGTCGCCCGCGTCATGAACGACGTGATCGCCAGCGAGTTCACCGACAGCCGGTTCGCCACCGCCGCGATCGCGCGTCTGCACCTGGACACCGGCCAGCTGCGCTGGGTCAACGCCGGACACCCCGATCCGCTCATCGTTCGCGACGGCGCACTGCTCCACCCCGGCCCGTGCAAGCCCCACCCACCCCTCGGGCTGCAGGTCAGGGCGCCGGACGTCTGCGAGGCGCAGTTGCACGCCGGTGACCGGGTCGTCCTGTACACCGACGGCATCGTCGAGGCGCGCTCGCCGGAAGGCGAGTTCTTCGGCGAGGAGCGGCTGGCCGACTTCATCCACCGGGCGACGACCGCCGGCGACCCTGCACCGGAAACGGTTCGCCGGCTGATGCGGCGTGTTCTCACCCACCAGGCCGACCACCTGCAGGACGACGCCAGCCTCATCATGCTCGAGTGGAGGACCGGTGACGAAAGACAGCTTCAGCTCTGAGGTCAGGCACCTCGGTGCCCCTAGCGAAAACGAGGTGCCTCGCCGACGGAAGGCGCCGCTACTACAACGAGCACCGACACGAGGTCGGCCACGTGCTGGCGCGACCACTTCGCCATGTCATGGGTGGCGTAGAAGACTTCGTGGTCGGCCGTGTCCTTGACCGACATGGACGTCAGCACCGTGACCAGGTGGCTCTCCGAACGGTGCAGTTCCTCGACCGCCAGGTCCAGTTTTTCGCCATGCCTTCCACGGTCGTGCCACGTCCCAGCTGTTCGTCGGCGCGGGCGGTGTCCCCACCCACGGTCGGAGACACCTCGTCCTTCACCGGTACCGATCCGGTCGTCGTGGGCGCCGAGGAGCACGTGCCCTTGCTCTTGGCGATTCGCCTGACCTGCGCGGCCGCCGTCTTGAAGATCGGCTGCTTGGACACCGGGTCCCAGTCAGTGAGGGTCACCTCATTGGCCGCCCGGCCGTCGTCTCTCTTCTCCGGTTCGGAGCCGGCCTGGGTGTCCCAGTAGCCGTAGTATAAGGCCAGGAACAGCGCGCCGGAGCGGATGCCGCTGATCCGCCGTCGGACCCGTACCCGCCGCGGGTCGTGCTCCCTCGAGCTGGTCTCCCTCGGTAACCCTCCGGTCGGCCGCGTCGCTCGCCGACATCTCACCCAAATCTCCGGTGCGGCGGCATTCAGCTGAGGTGCCCGACCGGTCTTGGTGCGGGTGCGGAAGTGGTACAGGGTGCGGCCGGTCATGAGCTGAAACGGGAACTGAAGCGTCCCATGTTCTGTGCCGCCTCCTTGTGAGTCACGGAGGATGGCGTCATGCCGAAGAAGATCGATCCGGCGCTGAGGGAGCGTGCGGTGCGGCTGGTGCGTGAGCACCAGGCCGCGGCCTGACCGTCAGGCCGCAGCAACTCGGTATCCACGGAAGCGGGTCAACTCCACGTGTTCCAGCAGGCCGGGCCGGGTGGTGGTCCTCGAGGGGCTCATCGTCGGCGGGAGGTGCAGCAGCCGTTTCGGAGCGACGGCGAAGCGGCTCATGGCCTCGATCGCCGCCGCTGTCATCCCCGCCCCGGTGAGGCAACCTGCCATCGCCCACCCGCAGAGGCGAGAGCCTCGGTGGGCAGTGGTCGGATGGACGGCGAACCGTTTGCTGCTAGGCGGCGAACGACGGACATGGACGGCCGTCGGCTCCAGTCGCGCACCGGAGGACGCCCCGTCCGTACGGGACCCGCCGGACCCCCAGCCGTAGAGCAGCCAGCCCCACCGTCGGCGAAGCGCTTCCGCCCCGAACCGCCTCCGCCGGTCAGGCGGGGTACGCGCCGACCCGAGGAGGTCATCTGATGCGCCGCGCCGACGCTTTCCAGACCGTCGCCCTGCCCGCGGCAGCGCGCCCACTGCGGAGCAGGACTGGCACCTCCGCCTACGGCGGGGCGTGCAGCAGCCCGGCCCACCCGGCCTGACGTGCCCGTGCATCTCCGGTGCCATCACAGGCTGCGCCGCTCCGAGGTCGGGACAACGCCGTGACGCTGGCACTCGCAGCCTTCACCGCCACGGGGATTCTGGTCGCCACCGATGTCGCACCGGCCGGCCTCCGGCCGCGCCCCGGCGCCGCACGCCGATCGGACACCGCGCTGCTGGCGGGTCCGGTCTCCAGCGTCGCGCTCGCCGGCCATCTGGGAACCCGCGCCTCGAATCCCACGCGCCCGGGTCCCGCCGACCTGGTCGCTTCGGTGCGTTCCGCGCTCGGCACGGCCGGAGCCTCCGGCGACGTCGCGCTCGCGGTACGCGACGCCTTCGAACGGTCCGCCGGATCAGCGCGCCGTGGTGGGACGCGGCCACTTGGCAGCCCACTGGTACTGCAACCGCTGCCGCGACCGCTGCTCACCGTGGCCCTCATCGCCGGGCGCTCACCGGCCGGCCCACGGTTGTACGCCGTCGGACTGAGCGCCGAGGGCCGCTGCCTGCTCACCGAGGTCGACACACCGGGCACCGTCTACGGCCCGGCCGACGTCGTGCTCGCCCTCGAGGCCGCTATCACGGCCGCCAGCGGAGCGCCCGTCGACACCGTCGAGGGCGTTCTCGACGCCGCCATCAATGCCGCTGCGCGCTGCAGCCGGGGGTCGACCTTCGCGCGCTGGCGGTCTCGGCACGTCAGCGCACCATCGGCACGCGCGCTGCGCGGAGATGCCGCCTCCGAGTGACCGCCGTCCGCTCTGTCGATGGCCGCGCTCAAAGAACTGACCGAGGATGGTGCCCATGGCGGCATCGGAGGGGCCGGGCGACGAGCTCGTCGAGGTTCTTCGTTGGGTGCGGCAGCTGACGACCTCCCCTGTGGTCGCCGAGCGACTGACCGTCGAGGTCGTCCGTCGACTTCGACGCGGCGTCGGGCCTGCGTGGCTGCACGATAGACCGGTAGAGACCCAGCGACGCTGCTTCGTGGCCCAGGTGGTCCTCGAAGAACGCGGCATCCTCGCGGGAGCGAGAGCGCGCGAGCCGCATCGCGGACCGCAGCCGTAGTCCCTCGACCGCCGGAGTCCGTGGCGGGGACACCCCCAGCGGCACGAGACGACGTTCCACACGCCTGACGGCGGTGTTGCCCCGTGGCGGTCACCCCTCCCCCGTCCCACGGAGCCTGTGGGCGTCCGGCTCCCTGACGCGCCAGCGCGCCGCCAGGGCCCGCACGCGGGGTCGTTTACGTCGTAAGCGCAGGGGTAGCTGGCGTCAGGGCACCGGACGCCGGCGCCCTGGGAACGGCCACGAGGAACGGGACGGCCGCTCATCATCCACGCATCGGGAGAGCCATGATCAGCGAGCAGCAGATCAGTCAGGTCATCGGAGCCACCGCTGTCGACCGCGCCGGCGACAAGCTGGGAAAGGTCGGCGAGATCTACCTCGACGACGAGACCGGCCGTCCGGAGTGGGCGACGATCAACACGGGCCTGTTCGGTACCAGGGAGACCTTCATCCCCTTGGCTCAGGCCGAGCTCAGCGGGGACCGGCTGCGCTTTCCGTACGACAAGGCGACGGTCAAGGACGCGCCGCAGGTGGACGACGAGAACGGGCACCTGTCCCCCGAGGAGGAAGCGGCGCTCTACCGCTACTACGGCCTGGCGACCTCCGGCCCGACGGCCGCTGACGCGGTCACCGCTGATGTCGGCACCACCGGGCGCCGCGACGCCGACGGTGACGGCATCTACGACGACGTCCAGGACCGGGTGGTGGGTCGTGACACCTCCGGGCCCACCACCGACGACGCCATGACCCGCTCCGAGGAGCGTCTCCACGTGGGCACCGAGCGCGTCGCGACAGGACGGGCCCGGCTGCGCAAGTACATCGTCACCGAGAACCAGACGGTCACCGTTCCGGTGTCGCGCGAAGAGGTCCGCCTGGAGACCGAGCCGATCACCGACGCCAACATCGGCAACGCCATGGACGGACCGGCGATCTCCGAGGAGGAGCATGAGGTCGTCCTGCACGCCGAGCGTCCCGTCGTCGCCAAGGAGGCCGTACCCGTCGAGCGCGTCCGCCTCGACACGACCACCGTGACCGAGCAGCAGACCGTCAGCGACGAGATCCGCAAGGAGCAGATCGAGCTCGACACCGACGGGGTGCAGGACCGACGCTGACGACGACCGCTCCGGGGACGCTCCCGGGCCCCCGCGGCTCGGGAGCTTCCCTGGGCACGGCAGCGCTGTCGACCGCCGACGACGCCGGCTCGTGACGACGTCCCGACCGCCGGACGACGGCGTGACGTGGAACGGGCAGGCACGGGCCGAGGGCGGGAGCTGTCACGGTCGACGATGGGCCGTCGTCGCGGATCAGGATCCGCCGACGCTCACCGAACTGCTCTGTCCGGACGGCATCGAGCTGTACCGCCTGGTCCGCGATCCGGTCACCCACGCGCCCGGCCTGGACGACGACGGCTTCTGGGTGTACGTGCCGCTCGGTGAGCCGCGGCCCGGCCGGAAGATCCTCCCGTTTCGGCGTCCCGGCGCCTGAGCAGGACCTGCGCAGCGCGAGTCCCCGGGCGGCTGGGCGTGAGCTGCCACCGGAATCTCTTCGCTCCAGAAGAGGCCGGCTCGTAGTCGTCGGGGGTACGTCACGACCGGCTCGGGGCACTCGCTCGCACGGGGGGACGGTCGACGTCGCGCGTCGGATGGGAGCGATCTAGCCTCCGCCACATGGACGCGAGACCTCCCGCCGAACCTCCGCTCGCGCTCCTCCTCCTCCTCGCCAGCCGCTGGTTCGATGCCCGCTCGCTGGCCGAGCTGGAGAAGCGCGGCTGGCCGCGGCTGTCCCCGGCACAGTCCCTGGTCTTCGTGCACGTCGGCGCGACCGGTACCCGGCCGGCCGAGCTGGCTCGCCGCCTGGGGAGCACGCGGCAGGCGGCGCATGAACTGGTGAATGGCCTCGTGCGCTTGGACCTCATCGAGGTCGTCGACGATCCGCAGCGGCGCGGAGGTCGGCTCGTCCGGCCCACGCCGCAGGGGATGAGGCTGGCCCGCGACGCCTACGCCGTCCTGCGTGAGCTGGAGGACAAGACCTTCGGCGTGCGCCGGTCCCGGACGCTGCGTCGCCTGCTGGCCGACTTCGATCCTGGCCGGCCCGAGGCCGAGCTCACGACACCGGCGAGCCCCGCCTCGACGGCTTCGTGAGGCGTCGACATCCCGGCCCGGCGAGGCAGTGGTCGCTCAGACGGGCAGGCACCGGGTTCGCGGGCAACGCCCTCGAGACGCACGGCTGTCGTCAGAGGAGCCCGCGGCCCGCGCCGCGTGCCCGACCGGGACGTAGCTCGATCTCAGCCGGCAAGTGGGGGTCGTCGAGCGCCTGCCGGGCATGGCCGACGACTCGGTCCTCGAGCGTCTGCCGGATCTCGGCGATGTCGGCGTAGTCGGTCAGGTCCACCGACAGGGCGAGGCGGCGGCCACGCCGGTCGAGCAGGTGGGCGGAGGCGCCTGCCACTCCGCGCAGACTCTCGGCTTCTGCCTCGACGGCGTCGGCGAGGGCTCCGGCGTGCACGGTGGTGGTGCCGTCCCGGTCATCGGTGGTCAGGTCGAGGCGGCCGACGCGGTCGGTCCGCAGCTGGCCGAGCAGCCACCACAGACCGAGAACGGCCAGCAGCAGGCAGGCAGCCGCCACGGCCCACCAGAACCACGGCTGGTCGTCCGGGAACCGGCGCACCGGGTCCGGGAGCACCACCTCGTCGTCACCGTCGAACGCTCCGAAGCTCATCGCCAGACCGAGTCCCCCGGCGGCGAGCAGCAGGAGGCCGAGCACCGCCTCGGCGGTGCGGTTGACGCCGTTGACGCGGCTGCTCATCGCGCGGACTCCCGGGAGACGGTGACACGGGGACGGAGGACTCCTGCCAGGCCGAGCTCCTGGAGGCGGTCGGTGACCGCGGCGGTGACCGGCTCCCGCAGGGCCTGAGGGGAACGCAGCGTCGTCGACGTCTTCACCCGCACCGTGCGCCGGCCGGCCTTGGCGCGAGCGCTGCGCACGCCGTCGGCGCGGCGCGCCGCCGTCGACACCGAGCGCTCGATGTCGCGGCGGGTGGCGGTGACCCGGATGCCCTCGGTCCGTCCCGGCAGGGCGAGGGAACCGGGCTTGCCCCGACGCAAGGCCACGAACAGGAACAGCAGGCCGAGGACGATCAGGCCGATCAGGACTGCGCGGACGATGGCGTCCCCGAACGTCTGCTCGGCGAGCCAGGCGCTCCACCGCGGATGAGGAACGACCCAGTACGGGCGGTCCAGCGCAGCCAGGACGATCTCCACGACGGCGAGCAGGCCACCGACCAGCAAGGTCAGGGCCAGCAGGGTGGCGATGACCCGGTTGACGACGGTCACAGGCACTCCTCGATCAGGTCCGGGGTCACTGCACGCGCCGCCGGGCTGTGGGAGGCGTGCTCAGGCTGACGACCTCGACGTCGATGTGCGCGACCTCCACACCGGTGATGTGTCCGACGTCCTCACGGATCCGTTGCCGCAGCTGCGACGCCACCTGCCGGACCGAGGCCGGCCAGCCGATCGCGACCGTCGCCTGGACGGTGGCGGTGTGCCCGTCCACGCGCGCGCTGACCGCCGCCTCCTTCTCCGGCCGGACGTCCCCGACGGTGATGCCCAGGATCCGCCGCGGAGCCGCGGTCGCTCCCTCGACCTGGGTGACCGCGTAGCCGGCGACCCGCTCGACGACCCGGTCGGCGATGGTCAGGCTCCCCCGCTCCTGGGGGTCACCCAGCTTGGGGAGGGCCCGCTCGGCGTCGGGGAGCGACGTCGCGGAGGCACCGGGCGAGGTTGCGGAGACAGCGGTGCTCACCGGGGACCGCGCCCACCGAGGTAGGGCGTCAGGTCGAGCTGACCGGCGACGACCTTGCCGACCAGGAAGCCGATGACGCCGAGCACCGCGGTGCCGACGAAGGCGTCGAAACCGCCGATGGTCCAGGCGATACCGAGCAGCAGGCCGGTGAACAGACCCACGACGGTGGGGGGCATGAGGACCTCCAGGGACAGGACGGGTGAGGGTCAGATGACGCGGCGCGGACGCTGCGGTCGTGTCCGGGCGCGCAGCCACGAGGTCAGTCGGGCCAGGCCGCGGGGCCGGCGGACGAACCGCACGTCGTCCGCCGGTTCCCGTGCCGTGCGACCCGAGCGGAGTTCGGCCAGGACGCGGATGAACTCCTCGGGGTCGCCGCCGAGATCGGGATGATGGGCCCGCAGCAGCGCACGGCGCCGGCGCCGTTCCTCGTAGCCGGGTGTCGGTGCCATCAGTGCTGCGGGGCTGTCGGCGCGGACGGCCCCGGCGGCAGCGCCGGCGGACGGTCCTCGGGCAGTTGCAGGTCGGCCACGTGGACGTCCACCGGTCGACCGCCGGACAGCGGCTCGACGGCCGACCGCACCTGATCGGCGACCGCGATCACCGGTACGCCCGGGACGGCCACGACCGCCACCGCGACGCGATCGGGCCCGACGCGCACTCCTTCGACACGCCGCCCGGGCAGGTACGTCGCGATCCGCCGCGTCCCGCCACCGTGCAGCGAGGCCACCGCCGGGCAGCGCACCGCGGCAGCGGCGATGGTGTCGGCCGTATCGGCCTCCACCACCACCGCCGCCGGAGCCGTCGCAGGGCGGGGCGACACCGTCACTGGACCCGCGGAGGCTCCTGCGAGCCCTCGTTGTCCGACGGCAGGTGCACGTCGTTCACCGAGATGTTCACCTCGGTGACCTGCAGCCCGGTCATGCCCTCGACGGAGGCGATGACGTTGCGCCGGACCGAGCGGGCGACATCGGCGATGGACACGCCGTACTCGGTGACCAGGTCCAAGTCCACCGCCGCCTGCTTCTCCCCGACCTCGACCGAGACGCCCTGTCCGGTCGACTGCGACGCGCCGGGGATCCGTTCACGGAGCGCGCCCAGCGCCCGCGCCGCACCGCCACCGAGGGCGTAGACACCCGAGACCTCCCGCGCGGCGAGCCCGGCGATCCGCGGCGAGGCGCAGTTCGGTACGTGGATCACCCGGATCCTCATCAACCGCTGCCTCAACCTGCAGCGCTCCCGAGCCCGGACCCAGCCACTGCCCGTCGACCCGGACGACAAGGCCGGGCTGCCGCACGAACCCGCCGCCGAGACCTCCGCGATCGCCGCCCAGCGCCGCGACGCCGTCCGCAAGGCGCTGCTCACGCTGACCTTCGACCAGCGGGCCGTGCTGGTTCTCACCACCTTCGGTGGCTACACCTTCGCCGAGACAGGGCGCATCCTCGGCATCACCGAGAACGCAGCGAAGGTCCGAGCCCACCGAGCCCGCCGCGCTCTGCTGACGCAGCTGCAGGAATGGAGGTGAGCTGGATGGACCCCACCCGAGCAGACGGCGACGACCGGCTCCCCTGCGGCGTATCCGTCCACCAGCTGCTCATCCAGGTCACCGACCGCAGTCCCGCTCCCGACCCGGCCCATCAGCAGACGTGCCCGCACTGCCGCGCAGTCCTCGCCGAACTGACCGAGCTGTGGACTCCGGTCGCCGAACTCGCCGCCGAGGAGATCCGCGCACCGGCCGCCCTGCTGGAGGCGGTCATCGACCAGATCCGTGAGCTGTCGGGCAACGCCTGGCACGCGGTGCTGGCCGAGACCACCGGCCGGACCCGCATCGCCGCCCGCGTCGTCGGTGCCATCGCCCGGCTGGCCGCCGAGTCGGTCCCCCACGTCTCCGTGGCCCTCGGCGGCGGCCGGCCGGCCGGCACACCCGATCAGGGACGGACACTCGACGCCGTCGCCGGTCCCGCCGGGGAACGAGCCACCGAGATCGGCGTCGCGGGCACTCACGTCGTCATCGACATCCAGATCGCCGTCGACTACGGAGAGCCCATCGCGGCCACCGCCCAGCTGGTCCGGGAGCGGATCGCCGCCCACATCGCCGCGCAGACCGGCCTCACGACCAGCGAGATCAACGTCAACGTCGTCGACGTGCAAGCACGGCCGGGCAGCGCTCGACACTGAGTGCGCCTCCCGCACCGCCGCGATCCCGCAGAGCGGCCTCCAACAGCGAGGGGGAGCCGAGCTCGCGGCGCGGCAACGAAGCCGCCGATGCTGACGAGGCGTCGACAGCAGCCGGCTCGAGGTGGGTCACTCGGCAACACGGATGAAGGCGACCGGGCTGGGCGGATCGGATGGCTTCGGCATGCCCACCGACGGACCCGGTTCGTCCGACCAGCTGACCCCAGGGATGCCCTCGGACGACTCAGCGGCTGGAGTAGCGGAGGCGACCGCACCGGCGTATGTCCCCGAGGGTTCGGCGAAGGCGAAGGTCTCATGAAACGGTTCGTGGAACGACTGCCGGGTCGTTCGCACTCGGTCGGCCTGCACGCCACGCGGGGTGTGCGCGAGCTCGAACGTCACCCGCTGACCGGCGCGCAACGTGCGGCGCGCGGTGTCGTCGCTGTCGATGCCGGAGTAGTGCACGAAGACCTCGGAACCGTCGGCAGCGGCCACCAGGACGCCATAACCCTTGGCGTCGTCGAACCACTTGACCATTCCGTCCAACCGGTCCTCCACGGTGCGAGATCACGGCGCGCCACCTCGCCGGTCGCACGGGTCGCCGCAGGGCCCTGTGCGACCGGCTACCGGAGACGGTCCTGTCGGGCGGCACACGTGCCGGGCCGTAGATGGCAGCCCGGCACGTGTGCCTTGCTCAGCTGCCCGCGGGGGTGACGCCGAACATCAGGACGCGACGGTCGATGTCGTAGTGAACCGTGCCGGTGTTGGCCAGCAGGTCCTGCAGGTTGTCCGCGTCATCGGGATCGAGTGTGAGGACCTCCTCCCAGGCACCCTGGTCAAGGACCAGCTGCAAGGTGTAGGTGCCCGGCTTGCCTGGCTCCCCGGCCACCCAACTGAACTGGTAGTGGCTCAACTGGCGGACCTTCACGCTGTTGTCGGTGACTGGCTGCGGAACTTCGGGCACGTTGTTCCCCCTCGGGTCGTGACGCCGCCGAGGCGGCGCTCATCGTCAGGGGCCCTCACCTACCCACAGGGGGCGCATCAAGGCATCACGAGCACAGACTTCCGTGCCGGATGCGGATGCCGCCCGCCGTTGGTCGAAACGACTTGCCATCGACGCGCCAACCGGTCGACTCCGCAGCGACCGCCCGGGCGATGACTCAGGAACGGTGCGACGTGGCCCCCGGGTTGCCGGCCCATGCTCGCTGCAAGCGGCGGTAGTCGATGACCATCACCGCCTCGTCGGCCAGGACCCGATCAGCCTCCGCGGAGATCAGGAAGTCGTAGTCGGAGCGGCGCACGGCCCAGTCCAGGTCGACGTCGACGGGCGTCGGGTCCACGGCTGGGTGCACCGCCCACTCACTCAGTCCGGTAGGCAGCGCGCGCACGAGGCGCACGTAGCGTTCAGCCTTGCCCTGGAGGGGCAGGGCGAAGCTGTCGAGGAAGTCGTGATCGACCACCGGCAGTCCACGAGCACGTGCCGCCTGCCGTCCGGGACGCAGCCACACCCGCGCAGCCAGGCCGTGCTCTAGAGCGAGCTGAACCGTCAACTCCCGGATGTCGTCGCGGCCCCCGTCCGCCATGACGTGCCAGTCCAGGTGCGTCGGACTCAGCCCGGCGCGGGCGACGACGGCGAGCTGAGTCCGCAGCTCCCGCTCGACGTCCTCGATCCGCGCCCCGGCGAGGAGTTCCGGCACGGCGGCGCTGGGCAACAGCAGACCGTCCGCACCGACCAGCGAAGGGACCTGCTCAGCCGGAGCGACCGGCGCCCAGCGGTGGGCCGGCCCGTCGCGGGTGAGCGTGAGGTGGACACCGAAAGGCAGGTCGGAGTCTGCGGCCAGCAGCCCCATCGCATGAGCTGCCGCCGGAGCAGGCACCATGAGACTGGCCGAGCTCGCCACTCCTCGGTTCACCGCCTCGACAACGGCTGCGTTGACGGCTTCGTGGAGGCCCAGGTCGTCACAGTTGACGATCAGAACCCGGGCGTCTCGAGGGAACCCGAGCAGCTCGCTGGACGACGGTCCCGCGAGGCTTCCTTCGTCGTCGGAGTGCACCGTTCCACGATCACGGTGCCGTCAACCGCGATCCGGTCCTGCCCGGCCGCCCGGGGGTCGCGCACGACGACGGCTCAGCGGCCGCATGAGGACGACGGACCCGAGGCGCCGACCAGCTGACCGCTCGGCCGGAGCACATCGCGGTCGCCACGTCGGCCGTCCGACTGCCGCCTGAGTCTTGGCAGGTCGTTGCGATGCCCGCGCGGGCCCTCCACACGTCGAGAGGCGTCCGTGAAAGTAGCCCCGCGGCCCGGGGTGCGCGCGCAGACGGTCAGCGTCGCCTTGCCGATGTCCAGCCCGGCGACCCCCTCATGCATGACCTCCACGCAGATCCCTCCCCTGCATCGCCACCGATAGGTGTCGTCCGGAGGGCCCTCTGCCAGGACACACACCCACGCGCTCGATGCAGTAATCAGAGGGCCCCCGAGGGCCCTGCGCCATACACATCTACGGGCTCACCCGCACCACTGTGTCGCGACGTCGCCGGACCTCGACAGCATTCTCATCAGCAGGGGCAGTCAAGATCCCAACCGTTACACGTCCTGCTTGGGGATAGCACGTCTAACGGTGCTCGACGTTCCATTCCTGACCATTGCGGCCAGCCGAAGGCTGGGTGCTGGCGGCCCGCGGTCGCGATCTCAAGGTATTCCCACAATCCGCCTTGATGCGGGGTTCGCAAGCGCTAGCGGTCGAGCGAGTGAGGGCGGTCCCCTGCGATCCGGTTATGGTTCAGGTAGCGCCGGACGGAGCTTCATTGCACCGTGGTGGTGACGCAGGGCCGGACTGAGCTGCCGGAGCCCGCGGCTCGCTCCGGCAGTTGCAGGCCGCTTGGCCGCCGCCACGAGTACTAACGGAAGAGGCGGGATGGGACATTTTTGCAGACTTTCTCCTGGCGCGCATTGCCGAAGATGAGCAGGCGGCCCTCTCGGCTCGCCCGAACGAGTACCTGACCGCACGTGAGGCCAGCCGATTCGAGGTCGAGGGACGCAACGGTTACGCACACGTGGTGATCACCTCAGGGCGCGTTCTGGCTGAATGCCGGGCCAGGCGAAGCATCGTCGAGGCACGTCAGCGCCTCGCAGCCTCGATGACCGACGAGGGCCCACTTGCCATGGGTGATGACACTGCGCACTTGCAGACCCTTGACTGGGTTCTCAAGCGACTCGCTGCGCCGTACGTCGACCACCCCGACTACCGGTGGGAGTGGCGACCGTGACCAGCGTCGGACTTTTCCGCTCTCGACAGTCCTCCCTGCGGCAGCCGGCACGCGTTAGAGCTCATTTCAGAATGGCATCCAGGTGCCGGAAGCAGATCAGCGCGCAGGCCAGCTGAAGTAGCCCGAGGTGGAGGTCGGCGCGGCGCTCGTATCGGGTCCGTAGCCGCTTGAAGGCGTGCAGCCAGGCGAAGCCGCGCTCGACGACCCAGCGCTGTCTGCTCAGGCCGGAGCCGTGCGCGACGCCGCGGCGGGCGATCCGCGGGGTGATGCCGCGGTCGCGCAGTTGGCGGCGGTAGACGTCGTAGTCGTAGCCGCGATCGGCCAGCAGCTGCCCGGGGCGGCGGCGGGGCCTGCCGACTCGTCCGCGGATCGGCGGGATGGCGTCGACCAGGGGCAGCAGCTGGGTGACGTCGTTGCGGTTGCCGCCGGTGATGCTGACCGCCAGCGGCAGGCCGCCGGCGTCGCAGATCAGGTGGTGCTTGCAGCCGGCGCGGGCGCGGTCGACCGGCGAGGGGCCGGTGTGGGCCCCCCTTTGAGTGCTCGCACGTGCGAGCCGTCGATCGCGCACACGTCCAGGTTCAGCTCGCCCAGTGCCCGCAGCTGGGCCAGCAGCTGCTCGTGCAGGGCGGGCCAGACGCCGGCTTCGGTCCAGTCCCGCAGCCGCCGCCAGCAGGTCACTCCCGAGCAGCCGATGAGGGAGGCGGGGAGCTGGTTCCAGGCGATGCCGGTCTTGGGCACGAAGACGATGCCGGCCAGGGCGGCCCGGTCATCGGCCGGTCGGCGACCGGGATGCCGGTAGCGACGCGGCTTGGGCGGTGGCAGCAGCGGAGCGATCTGCTCCCAGAGACGGTCCGGGACAAGGTCCTCGATCACCTTCTGGGGGTGTCAGATCGTCTGTGTAGGAGCTGTGGTCCGGACCTGAGGTAACCGCCTCGGGAGGGAGCACGCTGTGACCGTGACCGATGACGAATCGGTGGCCGGAGGTTCCGGGTTCGGTCCACCGGGCCG
>NZ_QOHG01000047.1 GCF_003319125.1 Blastococcus sp. TF02A-26
GGGACTGCTGCAGCTTCGGTTGACGGCGGTTGGGACTGATCATGCCGCGATGGCGGCCTGAGTGGTGAAGGCGAGTTCGTACTCGACCGGGGTGAGCTTGCCCAGGGCGCGTTGGCGTCGTCGGCGGTTGTAGGTGTGTTCGATCCAGAACACGACCGCGGCGTGGAGCTCGTCGCGGGTGCGCCAGCGGCGGCGGTCCAGGACGTTCTTCTGCAGCAGCGCGTGCCAGGACTCCATCGCGGCGTTGTCGCCCGCGGAGGCGACGCGGCCCATGGATCCCTGTAGTCCGGCGGCGTTGAGAACGGCGCGGAAGGAGCGTGCTCGGAACTGCGATCCGCGGTCGCTGTGGACGACCACCACACCGGCCGGGCGGCGCCGGGCCACCGCTGTGCGCAGTGCGGTGACGGCCAGCTGGGCGGTCATCCGCTCGTCGAGGGCGTAGCCGACGATGCGGTTGCTGAACAGGTCCTTGATCGCGCAGCAGTAGAGCTTGCCCTCGGCGGTGGGGTGCTCGGTGATGTCGGTGACCCAGACCTGGTCGGGGCGCTGCGCGGTGAAATTCCGCTGCACGTGGTCGTCGTGCACCGCCGGGCCCGGGGTCTTGCCCGCGCCGCGCCGGCCCTTGCGCACCGTGGTCGACCAGAGCTTCTGCTGCGAGCACAGCCGCCAGATCCGCCGCTCACCGGCGCGATGCCCGGCGCCGGCGACTTCGTCGGCGAGGAACCGGTAGCCGAACTCCGGGTCATCGCCGTGGGCGTCGATGAGGGCGTTGGTGAGGTAGGCGTCCTCGAGGTCGCGCCGGCTCACCGGAGCGGCCAGCCAGGCGTAGTAGGCCTGGGTCGAGTGGCCCAGCACCCCGCAGGTCAGCCGCACCGGGATGCCCTCGGCGGCCAGGTCACGGACCAGCGGGTAGCTCATTTTGGGAGGCTGCCGGCCGCGAAGTAGGCCGCGGCTCGGCGGAGGATCTCGTTCTCCATCTCCAGCCGCCGCATCTGGCGGCGCAGCTGCACCAGCTCGTTCTGCTCAGCGCTGGTCTGCCCATCGACGACGCCGTCGTCGATGTCGGCCTGGCGCACCCAGCGGCGCACCGACTCCACCGAGATGTCGAAGTCTGCCGCGACCTCGGCCTGGCTCAGATCACCGCGGCGGGCGACCCGGACCACGTCACGCTTGAACTCCGGCGGGAACTTCTTGGGCACAGCGACATCCTTCCCACGGGACAAGATTCCGCAGAACGAGTGTCAACTGAAGGCGCAGCAATCCC
>NZ_QOHG01000034.1 GCF_003319125.1 Blastococcus sp. TF02A-26
GTTACGGCGGTCATGGCGAGAGGGAAACGCCCGGTCCCTTTCCGAACCCGGAAGCTAAGCCTCTCAGCGCCGATGGTACTGCCCTGGAGACGGGGTGGGAGAGTAGGACACCGCCGGACAACCATTCACAGGAAAGGCCCCAGCCACACGGCTGGGGCCCTTCCTGCATTCCGGGAACCGTGCGATACCGCCACAGTGCAGCGGGGCACTACCGCCACATCGCCTGGGGCATGGGGCGATCTCGCGCGCCGGTGGTGCCTGGACGCACATGCACACGAGCCCCGCTCCGCCACAGTGACGGAACGGGGCTCCTCTGCGTGGTGCGTCAGCCGGCGGCGCCCCCGGGCTAGGGCACCGTCCGTCGGATGCCGGCCCAGCTGAGGGCGGCCAGTCCGACGGCGAGGACGGTGGGCAGCCCCGCGGCCAACGTCGCCGCCGAGCGGTCCGTGAGCCACGTGCCCAGGTCGCCCCACGCCTCGAGCCACGTCACCAGGACGGCGAGGCTCCCGAAGAGGAGCACGAGCCCGACGATGAGGCTCCACATCCCCAGCTGCCCCCACCGCTTCAGGACCACACCGATGCCCAGTCCGATGAACGTGGCGGCCAGCATCGGTCCGCCGGACACGACGATCTGCAGCGCGAAGTCGTCGACGTCCAGACCCGCAGGGCCCCAGAACGCCAGGTCGACGCCCCATCCCCCCGTGGCGCCCTCGATCGCGATGAGTACGGCCAGCGCGATGCCGTAGTACAGCGACTGCGCGACCGCCACGAGCGCGGTCCCCAGGTAGAAGGTCCGGCGGGACAGGCTGAGCCCCATCGCGAACGGCAGCAGCTGCGTGACCGCCTGCACGAACACGACCAGGACCGTGATGTACAGCGAGGCCACGCCCCCGGTGAAGCCCTCGTCGTCGGGGCCGGTGTCGAGGATGGCGAACAGCGCGAGGTTGATCGCGAAGGAGATGCCGGCGACCAGCCACGGGATTCCGACCATCACCAGCGGGTTGACCAGGTGCAGGCGGGCGGCGGCGAGCACGCGACTCATCGGGTGACCTCCTCGAGGACGGCGGGGGCGGGGTCGTCGGCGCGGGAGGACCGGGCCAGCTCGACGACGAGGCGCTGCAGGGGCGTCGCCTCTGCGGTGAGGCCGGCGTCGAGCGCTTCGGCCTCGTCCGCGGGGCCGGCGACGCGGACGACCGCTCGTGCGGCGCCGCCCAGGGTCTCGACGTGCAGGACCTCGCGGCCACGGCCGAAGGCCTCCACAGCGGTCCGCGGGCCGGACACGGTGAGCGCACCGGCGCGCAGCGTCTCGGCGGAGTCGTCCAGCAGGACCCGGCCGCGGTCGATCAGGACCACGTGCTCGAGCAGGTCGCTGATCTCCTCGATCAGGTGCGTGGAGAGGACGACGGTCCGCGGGTGCTCGGCATAGTCGGCCAGCAGCCGGTCGTAGAACAGCTGCCGGGCGACGGCGTCCAGGCCCAGGTACGGCTCGTCGAAGAGCGTGAGCGGCGCTCGCGAGGCCAGGCCGATCACGATGCCGACGGCGGAGTTCATGCCGCGGGACAGGCTCTTCACCGCCCGCTTCCGGGGCAGCTCGAAGTCGTCGAGGAGCCGGTCGGCGAGGTCGGCGTCCCAGTACGGGAAGAGCCAGGACGCGGCGGCGATCGCGTCGCAGACGCGGAACGCGTCGGGGTACCGCTGACCCTCGCGGACGAAGCAGATGCCGGACAGGGCGCCGTCGTCCTCGAACGGCGCGCGGCCGAAGACCTCGACCCGCCCACTCGTGGGTTGCCGGTGGCCGGTGACCAGCTGCATCAGCGTGGTCTTGCCCGCGCCGTTGCGGCCCAGCAGGCCGGTGATGGTGTCCTGCTCGAAGGCGGTGGTGACGCCGTCCAGGGCGGTGTGGCCGCGGAAGCGCATGGTCACGTCCTGCACGGTCACGAGGGCGGTCACCGCTGCTCCTCCCAGCTGTCGATCATCGAGGTGAGCTCGCGGGGGGAGATGCCGAGCTTCTGCGCCTCGGTCATCAGGGGGCGGACGTACTGGGAGGCGAACTCGCTGCGCCGGCGCTTGAGCACCTGCTCGCGGGCGCCCGTGGCGACGAACATCCCGACTCCTCGTCTCTTGTAGAGGACCCCGTCGGCGACCAGCTGGTTGAGGCCCTTGGCGGCGGTCGCGGGGTTGATGCGGTGGAAGGCGGCCAGCTCGTTGGTCGAGGGCGCCTGGCTCTCCTCCGGGAGGGAGCCGTCGACGATCGCGGTCTCGATGAGGTCGGCGACCTGCCGGAAGATCGGGCCGGCGTCCTCGTTCACCGGCGGGGACCGGTCGTGCCCGGGGCCCTGAGGTCCCTGGGTTCGTTACTCATGTAGTGGACCATAGAGGCACGGCGTCGCCGATGACAAGGCCAACCGGTCGCGTCGTCCGTATGAACGGCGCAACACGGTTGTCACGAGGCGGGGTTAACGTCCGGGCTCCGTCCACCTCCGGAGGTCCCCGCGTGCACCTGTCGCCGCACGAGCAGGAACGCCTGCTGCTCTCCTACGCCGCCGAGCTGGCCCGGCGCCGCCGCGCCCGCGGGCTGCGGCTCAACCTGCCGGAGGCGACGGCGATCATCACCGACCACGTGCTCGAGGGAGCGCGCGACGGCGTCCTCGTGGCCGAGCTCATGCAGTCCGGACGCACGGTGCTGACACGGGACGACGTCATGGACGGCGTCCCCGAGCTGCTGGAGGAGGTGCAGGTGGAGGCGACCTTCCCGGACGGGACGAAGCTGGTGACCGTCCACTCCCCCATCCCGTGAGCGAGATGGTCCCCGGAGAGGTGATCCCCGCCGAGGGGACGATCGAGACGCTGCCCGGCGCCCCCCGCACCGAGCTCGAGGTGACCAACACCGGCGACCGGCCGGTGCAGGTCGGCTCCCACTTCCACTTCGCCCAGACCAACGCCGCGCTGTCGTTCGACCGCGCGGCCGCGCACGGTCAGCGACTCGACATCGCCGCGGGGACCGCCGTCCGCTTCGAGCCCGGCATCACCCGCACGGTCACGCTCGTGCCCCTGGCCGGCGCGCGCGTCGTCCCGGGCCTGACGGCCGAAGGAGGCCTCGGCTGATGGTGCAGCTGTCCCGCGAGCGCTACGCGCAGCTCTACGGCCCGACGACGGGCGACCGCATCCGGCTGGCCGACACCGACCTGCTCATCGAGGTGGAGGAGGACCGCTGCGGCGGCCCCGGCCGGGCCGGCGAGGAGGCGGTCTTCGGCGGCGGCAAGGTGATCCGCGAGTCGATGGGCCAGGGTCGGGCGACCCGCGCCGAGGGCGCTCCCGACCTCGTGATCACCGGCGCCGTGGTGCTCGACCACTGGGGCATCGTGAAGGCCGACGTCGGCATCCGGGACGGCCGGATCGTGGCGCTGGGCAAGGCGGGCAACCCGGACACGATGGACGGCGTCCACCCCGACCTCGTCATCGGGCCGGGCACCGAGGTGCTGGCCGGCAACGGCCGGATCCTCACCGCCGGCGGGATCGACTGCCACGTCCACTTCATCTGCCCGCAGATCGTGCCGACGGCGCTGGGCTCGGGGGTCACCACGCTGATCGGTGGCGGCACCGGCCCCGCCGAGGGCTCCAAGGCGACGACGATCACCCCGGGCGACTGGTACCTGGCCCGGATGCTCGAGGCGATGGACCCGCTGCCGGTCAACGTCGCCCTCCTGGGCAAGGGCAACACGGTGTCCCGGGCGTCGCTGGTCGAGCAGCTGCGGGCCGGTGCGAGCGGCTTCAAGCTGCACGAGGACTGGGGCTCCACGCCCGCGGCGATCGACGCGGCGCTGACCGTGGCCGGCGAGCACGGCGTCCCGGTGGCGCTGCACAGCGACACGTTGAACGAGGCCGGCTTCGTCGAGGACACCCTCGCCGCGATCGCCGGCCGGAGCATCCACGCGTACCACACCGAGGGTGCCGGGGGCGGGCACGCGCCGGACATCATCACCGTCGCCGGGCACCCGAACGTGCTCCCCAGCAGCACGAACCCGACCCGGCCGCACACGGTGAACACCCTCGACGAGCACCTCGACATGCTCATGGTCTGCCACCACCTGGACAGCTCCGTGCCCGAGGACCTCGCCTTCGCCGAGAGCCGGATCCGGCCGACGACGATCGCCGCCGAGGACCTGCTGCACGACATCGGCGCCATCTCGATGATCGGCTCCGACGCCCAGGCGATGGGCCGGGTCGGCGAGGTCGTGATGCGCACCTGGCAGACCGCGCACGTGATGAAGCGCAAGCGCGGCTCCCTGGCCGGCGACGGCGCGGCGGACAACCTGCGCGCCCGCCGGTACGTCGCCAAGTACACGATCTGCCCGGCCGTGGCGCACGGGATCGACGGCGAGGTCGGCTCGGTCGAGCCCGGCAAGCTCGCCGACCTGGTGCTGTGGGACCCGGGCCTGTTCGGCGTCCGCCCGCACGCCGTCCTCAAGGGCGGGATGATCGCCCGGGCGCAGATGGGCGACGCCAACGCCTCGATCCCCACCCCGCAGCCGGTGCTGCCGCGGCCGATGTTCGGCGCCTACGGCAAGGTCCCGGCGCTGACCTCGGTGCACTTCGTGGCCCAGGCCGCGATCGACGCGGGGCTGGCGGACCGGCTCGCCGTCGACCGGCGGCTGGCGGCGGTCACCGACACCAGCCGGCTGACCAAGGCCGACATGCCGGAGAACACCGCGCTGCCCGACATCCGGGTCGACCCGGACACCTTCACGGTCAGCGTGGACGGCGAGGTGTGGGAACCCGAGCCGGTGCGCGAGCTGCCGATGGCGCAGCGGTACTTCCTGTTCTGATGACGGCCGCTCTCCTCACGCTCGCCGACTCGCGGCTGCCGGCCGGCGGGCACACGCACTCGGGCGGGATCGAGCAGGCGATCGCGGCCGGCCACGTGACCGATCCGGGCTCGCTGGCGACCTTCCTGCTCCGTCGCCTGCGGACGGCGGGGGCGGTGGCGGCGGGGCTGGCGGCGGCCGCGTGCGGTGCCGACGACCTCGCGGCGCTCGACGCGGAGGCCGACGCGCGCACGCCCTCACCGGCGCTGCGGGCCGCGTCCCGGCAGCAGGGGCGGGGTCTGGTCCGGGTGGGACGGCGCGCCTGGCCCTCGCCGGCCTGGGATGCGCTGCCTCCCGCCCCGCACCACCCGGTCGCTCTCGGCGTCGCCGCCGCGGCCGGTGGGCTCACCGCCCGGGACGCCGCGGCGGCCGCCGCCTACCTGTCGATCAGCGGCCCGGCCACCGCGGCGCAGCGGCTGCTCGCCATGGACCCGCTGACCGTCGCCGCCGTCACCGCGCGACTGTCGCCCGAGGTGGACGCCGTCGCCGAGAGGAGCACTTCGCGCGCGAGAGGCTCACCGGACGAGCTCCCCGCCGACACCGACCCCCTGCTCGACCTCCTCGCCGAGGTGCACACCGCTAGGAAGGACCGGTTCTTTGCCTCCTGACCACAACCTCACCGACTACGTCGACCCCTACGAGCACGGACACCGCCACGGGGGTCCGCTCCGGGTCGGTCTCGGTGGGCCCGTCGGCTCCGGCAAGACCGCGCTGGCCGCGGCCCTGTGCCGCACGCTCGGCGCGGAGTACGACCTCGCCGTCGTCACCAACGACATCTACACGACCGAGGACGCCGACTTCCTGCGCCGCAACGCCGTCCTCCCCGACGACCGGATCGAGGCGGTGCAGACCGGCTGCTGCCCGCACACCGCGATCCGCGACGACATCACCGCCAACCTGGACGCCGTCGAGCTGCTCGAGGCGAGGCACCCGGACCTGGAACTGGTCTTCGTCGAGTCCGGTGGGGACAACCTGACCGCGAGCTTCAGCTACGGCCTGGTCGACGTGCAGATCTTCGTCATCGACGTCGCCGGCGGGGACAAGGTGCCGCGCAAGGGCGGCCCCGGCGTCACGGCCAGCGACCTGCTGGTGGTGAACAAGACCGACCTGGCGCCGCTCGTGGGGGCCGATCTCGACGTCATGCGCCGCGACTCGGCGACCGTGCGCGGCCAGAAGCCGACGCTGCTGATCTCGCTCCGCGAGGACCCGGCGGCGGCCGAGGTGGCCGAGTGGGTGCGCGAGCAGGTCCGGGCCCGGGCGGGGACGCCGGTGTGATCACCCGCGTCGAGGTGGTCGCCCGGCCGGGGCCGGGCGGCCGCACCGTGCTGCCGGTGCTCCGGGGGAGCGGCCAGCTCGCCGTTCGCCGGACCGGGCCGACGTCGGTGCACCTCGTGGCCACCGCGTTCGGCCCGCTCGGTGGGGACGACGCGGAGATCTCCCTCGTGGTCGAGGAGGGTGCACACCTGACCGTGCACACCGTCGCGGCCGCGGTCGCCCTCCCGGCGCGGCAGGGGGAGGCCCCCTCGGTCCAGCGGGTGCGCGCCACCGTCGCCGGGTCGCTGGTCCTCGCGCCGGAGCCGACCGTGGCCGCCGCCGGGGCGCACCACCGCGCCGAGCTCCTGGCCGAGCTGGCGGGGAGCGCCACGCTGACCGCGACCGAGCAGGTGCTCCTCGGCCGGGCCGGCGAGGAGCCCGGCCGCTGGACGGGCACCACGCGGGTCGAACGGGACGGCCGGCCGCTGCTGCACACCACCGTCGCGCTCGGTCCCGGCGCGCCCGGCTGGCTGCCGCCGGTCGCGCCCCGGGCCTACGCCGCCACCGTGTCGATCGGGAGCACCCTCCCGGTCGCGACGGGGCAGGATGCGGTCCGGTTGCCGCTGGACGGCGGCTGGTCGGCCACCGCGTGGGGTCCCGAGCTGCACCGCGTGGTGCGGGCGCTGGAATCGCTGGGCGGCGTGGACGAGGAGGTCGCATGAGCTCGCTGGTGGTCCGCGCGCGGCGGGTGGTCCTGCCCGACGGCGAGCGCTCCGCGGCGGTGCACACGGAGGGCGGGGTGATCACCGCGGTGACCGCCTACGAGGACGTGCCCGCCGGTGCGGTCACCCTCGCCGACGACGAGGTGCTGATCCCCGGCCTGGTCGACAGCCACGTGCACGTGAACGAACCCGGCCGCACCGAGTGGGAGGGCTTCGCCACCGCGAGCCGCGCCGCGGCGGCCGGCGGGGTCACCACCATCGTGGACATGCCGCTGAACTCCGTGCCGGCCACCACGACCCTCGAGGCGTTGCACGTGAAACGGGAGGTGGCCGAGGGGCAGGTGGCGGTCGACGTCGCCTTCTGGGGCGGCGCGGTGCCGGGCAACCTCGACCAGCTGCGCCCGCTGCACGAGGCCGGCGTCGTCGGCTTCAAGTGCTTCCTCCTCGACTCCGGCGTCCCCGAGTTCCCGCCGCTGGACGACGCCGGCCTGCGCGCCGCACTGACCGAGCTGACCGCGCTCGACGCGCTGCTCATCGCGCACGCGGAGGACGCCGACGTCATCGCGGGCGCTCCCGACCCGAACGGCGCCAGCTACGCCGCCTTCCTCGCCTCCCGGCCGCCCGCCGCGGAGGAGACCGCGATCGGCCGGCTGGTCGCCGCGACCCGCGACACCGGGGCCCGCACGCACGTCGTCCACCTCGCCGACGCCGACGCCCTCCCGCTGCTGCGCGCCGCCCGTGCCGAGGGGGTGCGGATCTCGGTCGAGACCTGCCCGCACTACCTGAGCTTCGCCGCCGAGGACGTGCCCGACGGCGACACCGCGTTCAAGTGCTGCCCGCCGATCCGCGAGGTCTGGCACCGGGAGGCGCTCTGGGCGGCGCTGGCCGACGGCGACATCGACCTGGTGGTCAGCGACCACTCGCCCTGCACCCCGGAGCTCAAGCGGCTCGACGTGGGCGACTTCGGCCTCGCGTGGGGCGGGATCGCCTCGCTGCAGGTGGCGCTGCCCGCGGTGTGGAGCGGCGCCCGGGCGCGCGGGATGCCGCTGACCGACGTCGTCCGGTGGATGTCGGCGGCCCCGGCGCGGCAGGCGGGGCTGCCGGGCAAGGGGGCGATCGCGGTCGGGAAGGACGCCGACCTGGTCGGGTTCGCGCCGGACGAGCGCTGGACGGTCGACCGGCTGCTGCACCGCAACCCGGTGACGCCCTACGCCGGGCGCGAGCTCACCGGGGTGGTGCGCCGCACGTGGCTGCGTGGTGGGGAGGCGGACGGGACCCCCCTCGGCCGGCTGCTCAGCCGGGGGGCGCCGTGACTCAGGACTGCGGTTCCTCCCGGGCGGCGTCGTCGAGCACCTGCGGGTCGTCCCGCACGCCGCCGGCGGGGTCGGCGTTGCCGAGCGCGGTCTCGGCGGGCATCTGCTGGACGTGCTCGCGGGCCCGCTCGCGCAGGTCGTCGGTGGGCTCGGACATGGGTCCTCCTCGGTCGGCGTGTGGAACGGTGCTGCCCTACCCCCGCCACCGACCCGGAACCCGCACCGCCCCCGACCGAGGAGCACCATGACGGACCCGTTCGGCCTGCCCGACCTCGCCCGGCGCGACCTGGGCGGAGCGGTGGTGGCCGCCAACGACGAGTTCTTCGCCGCGAAGGAGAACCTGATCGTCCCCGGCCCGCCGCAGGCGCGGGTCGAGTTCGGCCACCGCGGCAAGGAGTACGACGGCTGGGAGACCCGCCGGCGCCGCGAGCCCGGCAGCGACTGGGCGGTCGTGCGGCTGGGGGTGCCCGGCGTCGTCGCGGGCGTCGTCGTCGACACCGCGTTCTTCCTCGGCAACTTCCCCCCGCAGGCCTCGGTGGAAGGCGCGGCGATCGAGGGGTACCCACCCGCGGCCGCGCTGGCCCACGCCGACTGGTTCCCGCTGCTGCCGCTGTCGGGGCTGACCGGCGGCACCGCCAACGCCTTCGTCGTCCCGCCCGGGCCGCGGGTGACCCACGTGCGGCTGACCATCCACCCCGACGGCGGGGTGGCCCGGCTGCGGGTGCACGGCACCGCCGTCCCGGACCCCGAGATCCTGGAGGCCGGACCCCTCGACCTCGCCGCGCTGGAGAACGGCGGCCTGGTGACCGCGGTGAGCAACGCGTTCTACGGCACCCCGTACCAGCTGCTCGGACGAGGCGACGCCCGGTCGATGGGCGAGGGCTGGGAGACCGCCCGCCGGCGCGACGACGGCAACGACTGGGTCGAGGTCGCCCTGGCCTGCGAGGGGCACGTGACCCTCGCCGAGCTGGACACCTCGTACTTCCTCGGCAACGCCCCCGGTGCGGCGTCGCTCACCGGCCTGGCCGCCGACGGCAGCGAGGTCCCGCTGCTGCCGCGGACGCCGCTGCAGCCCGACACCCGCCACCGCTTCGTGCTGCCGGAGCACGGAGCGGTCGCCCGGGTCCGCCTCGACGTCTTCCCCGACGGCGGGATGGCGCGGCTGCGGCTGTGGGGCCGGCCGTCCGACGCCGGCCGTGCCGCGCTGCGCCGCCGCTGGGAGGAGACCGCGGGCTAGTCTCCGCCCGTCCTGATCCACGACGGGGCGAGCGGGGGACGGGTGGAGCTGCGAGCGGGCTCGCGCGTCGGCGGGTACGAGCTCGTCCGTCCGCTCGGCGAGGGCGGCATGGGCTCGGTGTGGCTGGCCCACCACCCCAACCTGCCGCGCGACGTCGCGCTCAAGGTGCTGCACCCGGACCTGGCGCGGACGCCGGACCAGCGGGCCCGGTTCTCCCGCGAGGCGGAGATGGTGTGCCGGCTCAGCCACCCGAACGTCGTCGACGTCATCGACCGGGGGCAGGACGGCGACCGGCTCTGGATGAGCATGCAGTACGTCCCGGGCGAGGACCTGGCATCCCGGCTCCAGCGCGCCGGCGCCGCGCCGCCCGCGGAGGCCGTGCGGATCGTCGCCGCCGTCGCCGCGGCGCTGGACCACGCGCACTCCCGCGGCCTGCTGCACCGCGACGTCAAGCCGGCGAACGTGCTGCTCAGCCCCCAGCCCGACGGGCCGGAGCGGGTCCTGCTCGCCGACTTCGGCATCGCCCGCGGCATGGAGGGATCGGGACAGCTGACCTCGACCGGCCAGGTCGTCGCCTCGTTCTCCTACGCCTCCCCCGAGCAGGTGTCCGGCCGCCAGCTGGACCCGCGCACCGACGTCTACTCGCTGGCCGCGGTGCTCTTCGAGCTGCTGACCGGCCGTCGCCTGTTCGACACCGACGACCCGATCGCGCTCATGTGGCAGGTGGTCAACGCGCCGACGCCGGATCTGCGCTCGCTGCGCCCCGACCTGCCGCCCCGGCTGGCCGAGGTGCTGGCCCGCGGTCTGGCCAAGGACCCGGAGCAGCGGTACCGCTCCTGCGGTCTGTTCGCCGCGGCGGTGCGCGACGCCCTCGCCCCCGGGCCGGCCCCGACGCGGCAGCAGCCCCCGCCGCCTCCCGCACCGCTGCCGCTGACACCGGCGCGCCCGCGTCGGCGCACCTGGGTGTGGGCGCTGGCGTCGGCCCTGGTGGTGCTGCTGCTGGCCGGGGCCGCCGTGCTCGTCGTCGTCCTCGTCGGCCGGGAGGACGACGACCCGGCGGTCCCCCCACCCGAGGGGGAGACCGTGCCGGCGGCGGAGGTGGCGGCCACCGTCGAGCGGCAGACCGAGGACCAGGAGGGCGTCGGTGTCGCGGTCACCTGCGACACCGACCTCGCCGTCGCCGCGGGGGAGTCGGTCCGCTGCGAGCTCGAGGAGGACGGGACCGGCGCCGTCTACGGCCTGACCGTGACCTCGGCCGGACCGGAGTACGACGAGTTCGAGTGGCAGGTGGACGACGAGCCCGTGGACTAGGTGTACTGCCCGGAGACGTTGGTGCAGCGGGTGATGGGCGGGAGGTTGCGCAGGGCGGTGTGGGGCCGGTGGTGGTTGTACTGGTGCAGCCAGCCTGACAGGGCCGCCCGCCGCGCTTTCTCG
>NZ_QOHG01000048.1 GCF_003319125.1 Blastococcus sp. TF02A-26
CTAGTGCCCCGGCCGTGAACCTTGGCCCTGACGGCCGTTTGCTGAAGCCTGGGCTCGTCTGATCCTGTCTTCCCCGCAGGAGATGCGAGATGGTGCATCGGGTGCAGGTCCGCGAGATCAGCAACGACGAGGGCAACCGGCTGTTGCGTATCGTGCGCCGGTCCAGCGGGTCGGTGGTGACCTGGCGGCGAGCGCAGATGGTGCTGCTGTCGGCTCAGGGCATGGATCCGGCCGGGATCGCGCAGGTGACCTTCACCAGCCCGGATCGGGTGCGCGACGTGCTGCACAACTTCAACGCCGACGGGTTCGACTCGCTGCAGCCCAAGTACGCCGGGGGTCGGCCACCGGGGTTCGACCCGGGCCAGCGGGCGGAGATCAAGAAGATCGCGCTGGGCCGGCCGGCCGATCACGGGCTGCCGTTCTCCACCTGGAGCCTGTCGAAGCTGGCCGACTTCCTGGTCGCCGAGGGGGTGGTCGAGGACATCTCCCACGAGGGGCTGCGCGTGCTGCTGCGCGAGCAGGGCGTCTCCTTTCCAGGCCGTCAAGACCTGGAAGACCAGCACCGACCCTGACTACGAGGCCAAGAAGAACCGGGTGCTGGAGCTCTACGCGATCGCCGACGGCAAGCGCGCCCCCGGACCGGACGATCCGGCCGCGGTGATCTGCATGGACGAGTTCGGTCCGTTGAACCTGCAACCTCATCCAGGCAAGCAGTGGGCGCCCATCGCGGCCGGCAAGGGCGAGCAAGCTGCGCCGCGGCGACGTCGGCGGCGGGCGACCTATAAGCGCCCGCACGGCGTGCGGCACCTGCTGGCCGGCTACGACCTGTCCACCGACCGGCTCTACGGGCACGTCAAGGTTCGCAAGGGCCGGACCGAGTTCCTGGCCTTCTGCCGCTATCTGCGCTCGCTGCACCCGCCCGGCGTGCGGATCGCAATCGTGCTGGACAACTTCAGTCCGCACCTGTCCACCAGAACAGACGGGCGGGTCGGGGCATGGGCCGCGGCGAACAACGTCGAACTGGCCTACGTGCCGTTCTACGGCTCCTGGCTGAACCGGATCGAGGCGCAGTTCACCGCGTTGCGCTACTTCGCTCTCGACGGCACCGACCACGAGTCACACCGCGAGCAGGCGAGCATGATCCGTCGTTACATCGCCTGGCGGAACCGTCACGTCACCGACCCCCGACTCCGCAAGGTCATCCGCCGAGCCGAAACCATCAAGAGGGCGAAGGTTGCCTGACTCGGCACTAG
>NZ_QOHG01000053.1 GCF_003319125.1 Blastococcus sp. TF02A-26
GTCTGGGATCTTCCCGATCTTCTTCACATCCAGGTGCACCATGTGCCCCGGCCCTCTCGCGGTGATCTTCTGGGGTCGTTGGCGCAGGTCTTCTCCGGCCGGGGTCAGGTCCCGTAGGCGGGAGATCCCGAGTCGGTGCAGCCACCGTCTCACGGTACGAAGACACACCCGGTGGCCCTCGGAGACGAGGTGGTGATGGATGCGCCGTGCGGACCACTTGCGCTCCCGCCGCAGGGCGTGGATCCGGGCGACCAGGACCGGATCGAGCTGGGCAGGTGAACGGTGCGGCCGGCTGGGCAGGTCCTGAAGGCCGGCTTCTCCCTGGGCGCGGTAGCGGGCGACCCAGGTGGCCACCGTGGGCCGGCTCACCCGGAACTCGGCGGCCACGTGTGCCTGCGGGATCCCGTCGTGCAGGTGGCGGTGGACCATCCTGAGTCGGCCAGTGGGGGTCAGGGGTGCGTTAGCGTGAGTCATGAGTGGGTCTTTTCGGGCAGGTGGGTGGTGTAGGAACTTCCATCCTGCGGGAGAGGCCCACTCGTCTCATCTCAGCCCGGTACCCATGTCAAGAACCTCATGACCCACAACAGCTAGGCTGGCGCACGTGATCGACGTCAAGGACCTCATCGAGCCTGTCTCTTATACACATCT
>NZ_QOHG01000035.1 GCF_003319125.1 Blastococcus sp. TF02A-26
GGCCGCGCTCAACCGGCCGAGTCCGTCCAAGGAGGAGGTGGCGCAACCGGCCCTGATCGCGTCATAGTCACCACACCGCTGACCCAGCACGGTGAGGACTACATCCACCACTCAGCGGGACGTCACCCTCGCCGGCTGACCGCCCACCGGTCCATCACGAGGGCACAGGGTGTCCACGGCAGGACGAAGCGCACTTGTTCTGGCATAAAGGTTGATACGACCGAGTCGGGGAATCCGGGCACCGTGAGCTTCCCAAAGAGCCAGGTCGTTGACCTGTTGATTGAGCGAGGACAGCAAGACAAGGCGCGGCAAGCCGAGCACGAGCTGCCCGACAGCATCGACCCCGAAAAGTATGTCTTGGAGCTGGGTCACCTCGGTCTGAACATCGAAGACCTGAACGCAGCTTTCGGTGCGGCCGAGACGTCGTGACGTGCCGGGACGATGGTCGCGGCACCTTGTCCCCGGGCGCCCGGCGAGCCCAAACGCTGCGGTGCCTACCCTTAGCTCTTCACTGAGATGCGGTGGCGGTCGCGAGCCTCGGTGAGCGCACTACCGCAGCGCTCGCCGCTTGAATGCTCACCTCGCTCCTGGATGGCGGCGATCGAGCGGTGGGCGCCGCCCCACCGGATTGCTACCTCAGGGGATCGGGGGTTCGTCCAGACTGGGGCTGGCAGCACCTTGGGGCCGGCCTCGGCCGGTCGCGGACGGTCCTGTCGATGCAGGCGGATGACACGAGCGCGACGTCGTCGTGGGTCGGCGGTGCACCAGGCGGTCGATGAGATCGTCGCAGAGCTCCTGCAGCGGCTGGCGGCCAGCACACCTTCCGACGGGACTTCGTCACCTCGCCGGCTGCTAAGGCCGCCGCGGCCGAAGGCTTATTCCGCGTCGCCGACTCGCCGCACAGGGTCTGGGAGGATGGCTGGTCGTGCCCCCTCCTGCCGGCCCCGCGACCACTCCCGCCGACTCGGACCTGGTGCGCGCGGCCCGCGGACTGCCGGTCCGCCGGACGCCGGTGTGGTTCATGCGGCAGGCCGGCCGCTCGCTGCCGGAGTACCGGGAGCTGCGCGCCGGCACGAAGATGCTCGAGGCCTGCCAGGACCCGGACCTGGTCACCGAGATCACCCTGCAGCCGGTCCGCCGGCACAAGGTGGACGCCGCGATCCTCTTCTCCGACATCGTCCTGCCGCTGGTGGTGGCGGGCGTGGACATCGAGATCAAGCCCGGTGTCGGCCCGGTGGTGGCCAGCCCGGTGCGCTCGGTCGCCGACGTCGACGCGCTGCCCGACCTGGAGCCCGAGCGGCTGGAGTTCCTCGCCACCGCGGTGCGGCGGCTGGTCGCCGAGCTGGGCGCGACCCCGCTGATCGGCTTCGCCGGGGCGCCGTTCACGCTCGCCACGTACCTCATCGAGGGCGGCCCCTCCAAGGAGCACGCCCGCACCAAGGCCTTCATGTACGCCGAGCCCGAGGCGTGGGGGCGGTTGCTGGACAAGCTCGCGGTGTCGGCCGCGACATTCCTGCGCACGCAGGTCGACGCCGGCGCCTCCGCGGTCCAGCTGTTCGACTCCTGGGCCGGTGTCCTCTCCGCGGCGGACTACGCGCAGCGGGTGCTGCCGCACTCGCGGGCCGTCTTCGACGCGCTGGGCAACCGGGAGCAGGGCGTCCGCGACGTGCCGCGGATCCACTTCGGCGTCGGCACCGGTGAGCTGCTCCCGCTGATCGGCGACGCCGGCGCCGACGTGGTCGGCGTCGACTGGCGGATCCCGCTGGACGAGGCGGCCCGGCGGATCGGCCCGGCCCGCTCGGTCCAGGGCAACCTCGACCCGGCCGTGCTGCTCGCCGACCCTGGACACCGTGGAGCGCGAGGTGCGCCGCGTGGTCGAGCAGGGCCGCGCCGCCCGCGGCCACATCTTCAACCTCGGGCACGGCGTGCTGCCCGACACCGATCCCGACGTGCTCACCCGGGTGGTCGAGCTGGTGCACGAGCTCACCGCCCGATGACCGCCCGGCCGCGACCCGGCTGACACCGAGCTGCTTGGCCACCTCTCCGGGCCGGTGACCGGCCAGGACATCTAGCGAGCGTAGGTGCTCGTCGATGACCTCGGCGGGGGTCTTCCAGCTCAGGACCTTGCGGGGCCTGTTGTTGATCGCGGCCTGGACGGCGAGGAGGTCCTCCTGGGCCCAGCGGGACAGGTCGGTGCCCTTGGGGAAGTACTGACGGAGCAGGCCGTTGGTGTTCTCGTTGGTGCCCCGCTGCCAGGGCGAGTGCGGGTCGGCGAAGTAGACCGCGATACCTGCATCGATCTCAATTACGCATGGGCTGAGGGCTCCATGCCGCGGTCCCAGGTCAGCGACCGCAGCAAGTCGGCGGGCATCGTGGTCATCGTCGTGGTCAGGGCGTCCTTCATGGCGATGGCGCCGTAGCCGCCGAGCGCGGGCCCGTTCTTGACCGGCGGGACGGCGCCGTAGCCCTGCATGCGAGGTAGGTGGACCAGCAGCGTGTAACGACTGCTGCGCTCGACGACGGTGCCGATCGCCGACCGGTTCAGCCCGATGATGAGGTCGCCTTCCCAGTGCCCGGGGACCACGCGGTCCTCGGCTTCGGCCGGCCGCTCGCTGAGCACGACGTCGGCGGTGACACGCCCTTGCGGCTTGTTCCGGGCGCGTTCGCGAGGCTTGCGCAGCGCCCGCCCGGTGCGCAGACAGGCCACCAGCTCGCGCTTGAGCGCCCCCCGTCCCTGGATGTGAAGCGCCTGAGTAGATCGCCTCGTGGCTGATGCGCATGCCGGCATCGTCGAGTAAGTCGACCACCAGCCGCCGCGAGATCTGCTCTGGGCTCCAGGCCCTCGCCCAGCGCCGGTCCGCGCGATGCGGCTTGTTCAATCCCTTTCACGTCGTCACCAGGCCGGCCGCCCGGCTCCCGTTGGAGCGTTGCAGCTGTCCGCTGAGCCGCTCCTGAACGTACTGCTGCAGTCGCGGGTTCACCGCAAGCTTGGCGCGCTCGGGATGTCGGGCGGCGGTCTGCGGCCTCCACTGCGCCACGCTCGCCTGGTACTCGGGCTTGCCGCCACGAGCTGCGGCGTTGCGTCGCAGCTCCCGCGAGATCGTGCTGTGGTGGCGCCCGAGCTGGGCGCGCGATCGACGCCACTGAGCTGCTTCCCGGTCGGGCTGACTGACCCGTTTTGTCGTCGTTCGCTGAACGCACCGCAGCGTGATCCTCCGCATCCGGCGGCGCTCCGTTGGGATGTCCTTGCGGGCGGCCCGCAGGAACGAGACTTTGGTCGCCGACAGGGTCAAAGACTCAGGCATCCGTGAGGCCGGTCCGAGTCGCTGGCTTGAGGTTGCCGACCGGGAGGCGGTTCGATTCCGCCTACTTTGAGCGACCTGGCGATCGGATAAGGGTCACCGCTCTCGGGTCGCTAGAGTTCCCGCTGCGTACCGAAGTGTGGAAGCGATTAGACGAGGCACGAGGTGGGCGAAGGCCTATTTAACCTCCAACGTCCTCCCAATTGAGGCGCCCGTTGGTCCGTGAACGGGCTGCCGACTATATTGTCGTTGCGATGATCTGCCGGGCGGTGGACTTGCCGAAAGGCGGGGTTGTCGAGCGCGCCGCGAGCTGTCTCTCCGCAGCGAAACTGGAACGACGCCACGTGATCACGAGCTGACTCGCTCGAACAAGGCGACGGCTTCGGCGGGCCCCGCTCAGGCCGAGCTGCGCTGCTTCTGGACGCAGGGTCCCTGACGTAACATGATCGCCGCTGGACTGCTGGTCTCGACGGGGCCTGCGAACGACGGTATCGGCGTGCCGTTCCTGTTATCGACCGGGGGCACTTGGAGGGCGAGAGCCCGCGGAGGGGAACGCGTGGCTGAGCAAAGCCCAGAGATCGCAAGTGGTGTGCCCGCGCCGCGGGTCCGGCCCGAGGCAGTCGAGTTGACCGACGTCGTCGATCCCACCGATGCACGCCAGACGCTGCTTGACCTGGCGACGACTGCGGCCGGCATCGGCACCTTCGATTGGGATCTCGCCACCGGTCTGCTCGAATGGGACGAGCGGATGCGCCAACTCTTTGGCTACGACGAGGATGCCTTCGGTCGGTCGATCGAGGCGTTCAACGACCGACTGCACCCCGAGGACCTGCCGCGGGTCGGCTTGCTGCTGCAGCAGGCCATCGACACCTGCGGTGACTACGAGGCCGAGTACCGCGTCATCCTTCCTGGCGGCAGTACTCGATGGATTGCGGCCCGTGGCCGAGCCCTGTGCGACGAAAGGGGGGTGACTAATCGCGTTCTCGGCGCGGCGTGGGATGTCACCAGCCACCACGAGGCGCAGGACAGCCTCGCCCGCATCTTGGAGAACATGGCCGTCGGCTTTTTCACCGTCGACCGCTCCTGGGTTTTCACTCGCGTCAATGCCGAGGGCGAGCGCATCCTGGCGGCTCACCGTTCGGACCTGCTCGGTCAAAATGTCTGGCAGCGATTTCCAGCCGCGGTGGGCTCACTGTTTGAGGTCCACTATCGGCACGCGGTCGCGATCGGTGAGCCGGTGTCCTTTGATGCCTACTACCCCGAGCCGCTCGACATTTGGGTCGAGGTCCGCGCCGTTCCTACCGCCGAGGGTCTGTCGGTCTACTTTCTTGACATCACCGAGCGACGCCGCCTACAGGAACGAGTGGAGCACCGGGCCGGCCGTGAACGGCTGTTGAGCCGGATAGGCGAGCAGCTCGACCGGACGCTCGACCCCGGTGCAGCCGCCCAACGCCTCGCCCGCCTGGTCGTGCCCGATCTGGCCGACTGGTCGGTCGTCACCCTGGTCGACGACGAGCGTGGCGCCGGTTCGCGACGTGGGCTGCGGAACGCGGGCTCTTTCCACATCGATCCCGCGATGCGTCCGGTCGCCGAGGCCTACGCCCACAACCGCCTGACCGCGCTGACCGACGACGCGATCATCGTCCGCGCGGTGGAAAGCGATGAGGTCCAGCTGATCGAGCGGGACGCCACGACCCGCGGGCTCGCTATGCTGGCTCCCGGGCTCGTCCGCGAGTCTTTCAGCGTACTGGCGCCCGAAGCCGTCGCCGTCATCCCTCTCCCGGGCAGCTCTGGTCCCGTCGGTCTGCTCACGCTTGCCAACGGTAGGGACCGCGGCCCCTTCGGCGACGACGACCTCGAGATCGCCCGCCAGATCGCGGGCCGCGCCGGCCTGGCGCTGGACGCGGCGCGGCTGTTCCGTCAGCAGCAGACCCTCGCCGAGACGCTGCAGCGGTCGATGTTCACCGCCCCACCTGAGCCCGATCACCTCCAGGTCGTCGTCCGCTACCTCGCCGCCAGCCAGGCCGCCCAGGTCGGCGGCGACTGGTACGACGCCTTCCTCGAGCCCGACGGGGCAACCGTTCTGGCGATCGGCGACGTCGTCGGCCACGACGCCCGGGCCGCTGCTCACATGGGGCAGATCCGCACCATCCTGCGGGCCCTTGGTGCGGACCAGTCTTACAGCCCGGCGGAACTGCTCCGGCACACCGACCGCGTCATGGAGACGCTTCAGGTCGAGACCGCGGCCACCGCCGTTGTGGCTCGTCTCGAGCAGAGCGCGAGCCAGGCGCGTCGCGGGCTGACCGTGCTGCGTTGGGCCAACGCCGGGCACCCTCCGCCGTTCGTGATCAATCCCAACGGCAGCGTCGCTCTTCTGCAGACCGCGAAGGCCGATCTGCTTCTCGGCGTTCGCCCCGACACCGATCGCTTGGAGTCCGAGGTGATCCTGGACCGCGATTCGGTGGTGCTGCTGTACACCGACGGTCTCGTCGAACGGCGCGACCAGGATCTCGACGAGGGGCTCCGCCGCCTGCACCGCACTTTGGAGCAGCTCGCCGGCAGCGATCTCGATGACCTCTGCGACGAGCTGCTGGCCCGTCTGGTGCCGGAGAGCCCCGACGATGACGTCGCCATCGTCGCGGTGCGGCTACACCCGCAGGACAAGCCGCGGCCAGCGGAGGCCGGACCCAACCGGATACCACCGAACGTGCCGGTGGCTCCGCCGGTCATACCGCAGCCCAACTAAGCTGCCACCGGCCCAGGACGGTCTGGGCCAGCGCGGTCCTGAACGTCCGAGCAGGGTGGCCGGGACGCGTGGAGATTCCGGCAGGGACCTGCGGTAGCGGTCGCGGCTGCTCACGCCCCGGTGTCGCGCGGACTTTCAGCCGTTGAAGCATCGTTCGGTGACTGGTCGCAGGGTTCGACGACGTCAAGGTTGTGGCGGTCGCCGACCCGGTACCCGGGCGAGTCCAGCAGGCGGCCGACCGGGTCGGCGCCCACGCCCAAGCCGACGGGCTCGCGCTCCTGGACGGCGAGGGTTCCGACGCCGTCTGGCTCTGCGGAGACCCGTTCGCCCCATGGCGCCCTGGAGGCCGCCGCGCTCGACCGTGCGATCCCGTTCTTCGTCGAGAAGCCCTTGGCCACGGAGCTGGCCGTCGCACGCAGATCGCCGAGCCGGGTCACCGAGCGCGGCCTGCCTCGGACGGCCAGGGCGGCGTCCCTGCCGCGGGCAGCGCCCTGCTGCGGTTCAACTCGGGCGCGGCGGGCAGCATCTCCTCGGCCCGTGCTCGGCTGATGGCACCGCGTCGCGCTCCACCCTCCGCCGAGGGCCTGATCGTGAAGATCGTCGAGCGCAACCTGGCCGATCACGAGGTCCGGGTGGTAACCGCGGACGGTGAGGACGTCGTCCGGTCCGGTGGGACCCAATCTGCGTCGCGGACCGCGAGTTCTCCGACGTCGTCCTGAGCCGGCCGGGTGCTCCAGCCCCGGGTGCCCTATGACGAGGCTTCGCCCACCCATGCGCTGGCCTGTGCCGCCGATCGGGCACGCCCGGTGCGGTCGATCGGAGCCCTGGAGCCGGGCCGGCCGTCCGTGCTCGAGGACGTCGAGCTCGAGCCCGGCTCTCAGCAGGCATGGGCGCGTCGAGTGGTCCGGAGTGGGCGCCGGGACAGAGGTGGCTCTGATCCGTGGGACCGATCCGCAGCACCACGTCGGCTGGGATCCCGACCTGCGGACCTTGGATATGCCTGCACGCGGGCCGGCTCCCCCGATCCTAGGACTCGGATTCCGGCTGTCGGCGCTCCTGACTATGCAGCGCAGGGCCACGGACGTCCTCCTGGTCGAGTCGGTGCCCGAGCGCCGCGCTGTCGCCGCTTCCCTGGGCCTTCAGACCGTCGATGACGTCGATGGATAATCCTGGCTGGCCGTGAAAGAGCGGTGGCGCCACGGTCCGGCAAATCCGGCGCCGACGTCGCACTGCAGTGTCGGGGGCACGACGCTTCGTTGGTCGGTGCGCTTAAGAGCTCATTTCAGGATGGCCTCCAGGTGCCGGAAGCAGATCAGGCCGCAGGCCAGCTGAAGGAGCCCCAGGTGGAGGTCGGCGCGGCGCTCGTATCGGGTCCGTAGCCGCTTGAAGGCGTGCAGCCAGGCGAAGCCGCGCTCGACGACCCAGCGCTGTCTGCCCAGGCCGGAGCCGTGCGCGACGCCGCGGCGGGCGATCCGCGGGGTGATGCCGCGGTCGCGCAGCTGGCGGCGGTAGACGTCGTAGTCGTAGCCGCGATCGGCCAGCAGCTGCCTCGGGCGGCGCCGGGGCCGGCCGACTCGTCCGCGGATCGGCGGGATGGCGTCGACCAGGGGCAGCAGCTGGGTGACGTCGTTGCGGTTGCCGCCGGTGATGCTGACCGCCAGCGGCAGGCCGCCGGCGTCGCAGATCAGGTGGTGCTTGCAGCCAGGCCGGGCGCGGTCGACCGGCGAGGGGCCGGTGTGGGCCCCCCTTTGAGAGCGCGCACGTGCGAGCCGTCGATCGCGCACACGTCCAGGTTCAGCTCACCAAGGGCGCGCAGCTGGGCCAGCAGCTGCTCGTGCAGGGCGGGCCAGACGCCGGCTTCGGTCCAGTCCCGCAGCCGCCGCCAGCAGGTCACTCCCGAGCAGCCGACCAGCGAGGCGGGGAGCTGGTTCCAGGCGATGCCAGTCTTGAGCACGAACACGATCCCGGCCAGCGCCGCGCGGTCATCGACCGGCCGGCGACCCGGATGCCGGTAGCGGCGCGGCTTGGGCGCCGGCAGCAACGGCGCGATCTGCTCCCACAGCCGGTCCGGGACGAGGTCCTCGATCACCACCCCGAGGGTCGCCACCCTCCGCCGAGGCCGGGCGCAGGCGCGCCGAAGTCATTCAGAAACGATCTCCAAAGCCCCTGCGGCAGCAGGGCTGGTGGTCGACCTGGGCCTCTACCAGGCCGGCGCCGCAGCGGTGCGCCTCGGCGAGGGGTTCCACCACAACGGTCTCGCGCGGGTCTGCGCGCAGATCGGCCGGGTGCCCGAGGCATGGCCGATGGCTGGCCCCGGACGGCGCTGGCCGCCGCTACCCTCGACCTCCTGCGCCAACGCGGCCGGGAGATCCGCGAGTAAATGGTCACCGGCGTCGTCCCCTTTGAGGAGGCGCCCCGGCTGCTGATCGACCTCCCCAAGCGACGCCTCCCGAGCCCCCCGCTGTATGCGGTGCTCCATTCGACGTCGGCTGATCGGCCATACGCGGTCCACGGACGAGCAGGACGGAGGGCTCGTGGCGACGCCGCTGTACCGGATATGGCACGGCGAGTCCCTGGCGAGTCGAGCCGGTGATCGGTGGCATGCGTGACGACCGAGGTCTGACCGCAAAGGGGCGGGATGAGCTCCGCCTGCTTGAGGAGTGGCTAACGAAGGTGACGTCCCGCTGAGTGGTGGATGTAGTCCTCACCGTGCTGGGTCAGCGGTGTGGTGACTATGACGCGATCAGGGCCGGTTGCGCCACCTCCTCCTTGGACGGACTCGGCCGGTTGAGCGCGGCC
>NZ_QOHG01000036.1 GCF_003319125.1 Blastococcus sp. TF02A-26
ACCGCCCTCGAGCCCCGCCGCACCGACCCCAGCGAGGTGATCGACCAGCCCGCCCTGCAGACGGCATAGTCAGCAACACCGCAGAGCAGCACGCGGACGAGCTACACCACCCCACGGGGCACGGCCCCGCGCTGAGGTGCTGGCCGCGATGGCATCGGCAAGGATCGCGTGATCACAAGCCGCCCGTCGGTGAGATAGCGCTGCGGCCACAGCGCCTCCCCGTGTGACTCGGCTGAGAGGCTCATGCGACGCGCTCGTCGTGTTTGCGGCGGGCGGCCTTCCAGGTCTCGGTGCCGATGATCTTCTGGACGGCGTCGGCGAAGCCCTCGTTCTCCAGCAGCGCCTTGAGGAGCTTGTTGGAGCTCTCCTGGTTGGCGAATAGGGCGCCGGCGATGTCGTCCTTCTTGATGGTCATCGAAAACTGTTCCTCGGTGTTGTCCGCGGCGCGCTGCTGGACGTCCTCGTCGTCGGACAGCGTGCTCGGGACGCCGACGTAGATGAGCAGGCTCTCGGCCTGGCTGAGGTCAATCCCGTGGGTGGCGTTGAAGGTGTCGATCAGCTCGGACAGCCGGATCATCAGCGCCTCCTCGAGGCTGCTGCCGCGGCCGGCACCGGTGTAGGTCTCGATCTCGCCGTCGTCCTCGCCGGGGGTGTTGCTGCCGCTGGTCACCGTGCCGGCGGAGTGGCCGACAAAGGCCAGTTCGGTGGCGCCCAGGTCGATGGCGCCGGACTCGCTGGTCGGGGACTTCAGCTTGGCCAGCAGCAGCTTGCCGTAGAGGTACAGGCTCTCTAGCTCGTCGTCGGTGAACCGCATGACCTGGCCGAGGAAGGCGTAGGCGCGCACGAACGCCTTGAGCGCGTCGCGCAGGTCGTCGAGCTCGTGGTCGGGGAGGTTGCCCGCCCGGACGACGGCGGGGTCGACGTTGGCCGTGACGGTGGCGTGCGCGGCGTCGGAACCGAGCAGGAAGGCGGTCACCGCCTTCTGCTGCTCCTCGGGGTCGATGACGTGGTGATTCTCGATCCGGGTCTGCAGGTTGTAGAGCAGGTTCGGATCGGTCTCTTCGGTCCAGCTGGACTCGTAGAACGGCGCGAACTGCTCGCGCATCTCCTCGGCGGTGTTGCGGAAGTCGAGGACGAAGGTGTCCTCCTTGCCCGGGTGGATGCGGTTGAGCCGGGAGAGGGTCTGCACCGCCTTGACGCCCTCGAGCTTCTTATCCACGTACATCGTGTGCAGCAGCGGCTCGTCGAAGCCGGTCTGGTACTTTTCCGCGACGATGAGCAGCTGTCCTTCGTCGTGGAAGCGCTCCTTGGTCTGCGTCTCGGGGAACCCGTTGAGCCCGGACTCGGTGACCGGGTCACCGGGGACGTCGGGGTCAACGAGGCTGCCGGAGAAGGCGACCATCGCCCGGATGCCGGTGAGCTGCTTCTTGTCCAGGTAGCGCTGCACGGCGGCCAGGTAGCGGACGGCGTGCAGGCGGCTGCCGGTCACCACCATCGCCTTGGCACTGCCGCCGATCTTTCCGGCGGTGACCGTGCGGAAGTGCTCGACGATGATCTCGGCGCGCTGGTCGAGGTTCGACGGGTGGAGGTCGACGAACCGGGCCAGCGCGACGGCTGCCTTGCCCTTCTCCACCTCAGGGTCGTCGCTGGTCAGCCCGTTGGCCAGCCGGTAGTACCGCTTGTAGGTCACGTAGTTCTTCAGGACGTCGAGGATGAAGCCCTCCTCGATGGCCTGGCGCATCGAGTAGAGGTGGAACGGCTCGTAGACCGTCGTCCCGCCTTCCTCGCGCGGGGTGCCGAACAGCTGCAGCGTCTTGCCCTTGGGCGTGGCGGTGAACGCGAAGAACGACAGGTTCGGGCTGCGCCCGCGGGACTCTGCCGACTCGGTGAGGACGGCGGCCAGCACGTCCTGCTCGTCGGGTGCGGCGGCCTCCGCGCCAGCGGCCTCGGCCTCGGCGGCGGCGAGCGGGTCCCCGGCGCCGAGGACCTTCTTCACTGCCTGCGCGGCGTCCCCGGACTGGGAGGAGTGGGCTTCGTCGACGATGATCGCGACCCGCTTGCCCTCGATGGTGGCGTCCTTGATCACCGGGAACTTCTGCAGAGTGGTGATGATGATCTTCGTCCGGGCGTCGGCCAGGGCGTTGCGCAGCTGCTGGGAGTCCTCGTCGATCCGCTGCAGCAGGCCCTGCACGTGCTCGAATCCGGAGATGGTGGCCTGCAGCTGGGCGTCGAGCACCCGCCGGTCGGTGATGACGACGACCTTGTCGAACACCAGCTCGTCGGTGCCCAGCCAGGCGTCCGCGGCGAGCTGGGCGGGGTCGCTGGGGGAGTGCAGGTCGGCCAGCCGGTGGGCCAGCCAGGCGATCGAGTTGGACTTCCCCGAGCCGGCGGAGTGCTGCAGCAGGTAGCTGTTTCCTGCCCCGTGGACGGCGGCGTGGGTGGTGAGCCGCTCAACGACGTCCCACTGGTGGTAGCGGGGGAAGAGGACCTTGCGGGCGCCGTGCTTGGGCACGTCCTCCTGCACGTAGCGGTGCAGCAGGTCCAGCCAGGTGTCGCGGGCCCAGACCTGCTCCCACAGGTAGGCGGTGCGGTGGCCGTGCGGGTTGGGCGGGTTGCCCTCCCCGCCCTTCCTGCCGGCCCCGGCCGAGCCCTGGTTGAACGGCAGGAAAATCGTGTCGGGGCCGGCGAGCCTCGTGGCCATGAAGACCAGGTCTGGGTCGACGGCGAAGTGCGCCAGGCAGCGGCGGGCGAAGATCCGGTCGGCCGGATTGCGCTGCTTCGGGTCGCGGTACTGCGCCTTGGCGTGCCGCACGGTCTGCCCGGTGAACTGGTTCTTCAGCTCCGCGGTCGCGACCGGGATCCCGTTGACCGCGAGCATCAGGTCGAGGGACTGGCGGGGGCTGCTCTCGCTGTGGTGCAGCTGCCGGTACACCAGCAGCCGGTTAGCCGCGTAGCTCTCCACCAACTCGGGCGTCAGCCCGTGGGTAGGGCGGAAGAAGGCCAGTTGAAGTCGCTCGCCGCGCTCCTTGACGCCCTTCCGGAGGACGTGCACGACGCCGTGCGCGTCGATCTCCTCGGCGATCCGCTTGGCCAGCTTCGCCTCGACGGCCGACCCGTGCTGTTGCTCGAGCTTCGCCCACGCCTTCGGTTGGGTTTGCTGGACGAAGCCGATGAGTTGCACCGTGTCAAGGCCGAGTTGGACGTCGTAATCGGTCGGCGAGCCGTGCCGCCAGCCGTGCTGTAGCAGATGCGCCTCTATCGCGGCCTCGAAGTCCGATTCGGTGTGCCCCGCCATCACGCCACCGCCCGAGCCGTGGTGACGTCGAACTGGCCAGTCACTGCTGCGGTAATGAGGGTCGCGCGCCTTTGCTTGAGCAATTCCCGACGTCTAACTAGGCGAGCGGTAGCGAGGGCAGTTCCCTCATGAAAGTCCCGGTTGTCCGCGGTGAACCTCTGCTGCGCGGTCACGCTGGGGCAAGGAACGGCCAAGTCCCCCAGATCCGCATAGTTGATCCGAGGCGTGCGCACGTTTCCCTGTTCGGTGTTTCCGATGCCTCGGATGCGTTGTGTCATCTGACCGACGAACTAGGGACTACGCAGAACTGTTTCAAGGAAGTCGGGCACTGCCAGCGTGCCGGGCACTAGGACGGTGTAGTCCGGACTGACGAGACCGGAAACGCGGGTCACCCCGACGCCGCCTTGAAAGGCGCGCATGCGATTCACGACGATGTCGCCGGGATCGCAAACCTTGTAGTTGTCGAGATCGTCCCCGATATTCTGGCGCGTTGAAGTGTTGTCGCGAGGAATGACCCCCCGGTGAATGGAAACCGACAGCGAGATTCGGTCCCCTCCGCGGGCGGCGAAGCGCTCGTCTCGCTCCCGCACGAGGTACTTCAATCGGATCATTGGAGCGCCGATTCTTAGCTGGGCCATGAGGTTGTCGGTCAGCGCTCTTCGTCGCTCATTGAGGAGGGTGACCTGTTCTTCCGTCAGTCGCTCGGCCACGTCGAGACGGCCAATCTCATGATCGAGAAAGTCCGCGATCCGCCGTTGCTCCTCCTGGTTGAACGGCGAGACTGCCCAGTCGGCGACGAAGTCAGCAGTAACGCGTTGCAGGCCAGCGACTCCTTGATACGCCGTCACGCCCTCGGCGATGAACGTTGACGAGCGCGCCACGTACGCTAAAAAGCGGGCATCAACCCCCGGATTCGGGCGGAGAATGTGCAATTCACTGCTCCCTGCGCCAACACCGCTCAATAGGTCCTTGGCCACCATGGCTCGGCCGTGCTGGAACGTCGGGGCTGTCTTGGGGACCAGCACATCCCCATTTTGAAATCGCACGTAGCCAGAGCTGACATCGGCCTTGACGGCCACTCGGCTGGCATCGACTCGCTCATCAGCCCACACCGTCTCGAGCGGCATGAAGGTCAGCTCACATGAAGGCGGCAGGGCATCGAAGCGCAGAGAGCTCGGGTTGATCTGCGCCAGGTGTCGGATGCGCAACGTCATCGCTTCAGACCTGCAAGGACCTGCTGGATGTCCGCTTCTACCGCTTCCAACTCAGCGTCGATTTCGGCGAGCGGCCGAGGCGGCACGTACTTGTAGAAGAACCGGGTGAACGGGATCTCGTAGCCGATCTTCGTCTTGGTGTGATCCACCCAGGCGTCCGCCACGTGCGGCAACACCTCGCGCTCCACGTACTCGTCCACGTCCTCGGTCAAGGGCACATTTTCGTTGTCGCGCAGGTCCGGGTCGGGGAGCGGCTGACCCTTCTTGTCGGTGACCTCCGGCGCGTCAGGGTCGGCGACCGCGGCCGCCGCCAGCACGGCCTTCTTGATCGCCGGGGTCAGCCCGATTTGGCCGCGGGCGGTGCAGGCGTTGAGCAGTCGCTTTGTGCACGCGGCCTCCGTCTCCGCGGAGACGCCGACCAGGTCGCCGAGCGCGCCGAGCACCGCTTCGTGGGTCTTCCGCGCGGCGTCATCTCCGACCGAGAGCGCCACCATGGGCTTGGCCGAGCGGACCGCCTCGACGGTCTCCTCGGTGACGGTCCAGCGGCGGCGCAGCGGCCGCTCCACGGTGATCCGGCGGAAGCCGAAGGTGTCGTTGTCGAAGACCTTCACCCGCTCCTCATCCGTGCCGTGCACAGCCTCGGCGTACAGGCGGGTGACCTCGGCGATGTGGTCGTCGTCCAGGAATTTGCGCTTGTCGCCGAGGGATTTGCGCATCTTTGACCACTCGCTGCGGGCGTCGACCAGAGCGACCTTGCCCTGTCGCTCGGCGCGCTTGCGGTTGGTGACGATCCAGACGTAGGTGCTGATCCCGGTGTTGTAGAAGAGCTGGTCGGGCAGCGCGACGATGCCCTCGAGCCAGTCGTTCTCGATGATCCAGCGGCGGATGTTGCTCTCGCCGGACTCCGCGGCACCGGCGAACAGCGGGCTGCCGGAGAAGACGATGGCGATGCGGCTGCCGCCGTCCTCGGCCGGCTTCATCCGAGCGATCATCTGCTGCAGAAACAGCAGGGATCCGTCGGAGACACGCGGGAGGCCGGCCGAGAATCGGCCACCCGGCTGGGCGGCCTCGGCCTTGATCGCGGCGGCGGACTTGTTCCAGTCGACCCCGAACGGCGGGTTTGCCAGCAGGTAGTCGAATCGCTTGTCGGCGTGCCCGTCTGCGGTCAGCGTGTTGCCCAGCACGATCCGCTCGGGGTCCTGCCCCTGGATCAGCAGGTCCGACCGGGCGATGGCCCAGGTCTCGGGGTTGAGCTCCTGGCCGAACATCTCCAACCGGGCTTTGGGGTTGAGACGGGTCAGGTACTGGTCGGCGATGTTCAACATGCCGCCGGTCCCGCACGCCGGGTCGTATATCGAGCGCACCGGGGCGGTGCCGGTGAGGACGTCGGAGTCCTCGCCGAAGAGCAGGTTCACGATCAGGCGGATGACCTCGCGCGGTGTGAAGTGCTCACCGGCCGTCTCGTTCGAGAGCTCGGAGAACCGCCGCAGCAGCTCCTCGAAGACGTAACCCATCGCGTGGTTGGGCACGGTCTCCGGCCGCAGGTCCAGCTCGGCGAACTTGCCGAGCACCAGGTAGAGCAGACCCGCCTCGTCGAGCCGGGTGATCTGCTCGTCGAACCGGTACTTCTCCAGCACCTGGAACGCGTCAGGGGAGAAGGCGCCGATGTAGGCGCGCAGCTGCTGGGCCAGGTTGTTGGGGGAGTCGAGCAGCTTGGTGAAAGTCAGCGGGCTGGTGTTGTAGAACGGCACGCCCGCGGCCTGTTTGAGCAACAGGTCAGGAGTGTCGGTGATCCCCTTCAACTGCTCGGCGCGAGCCAGCACCGCCGGCTTGGTCTCCTCGAGGACGGCGTCCAGCCGGCGCAACACCAGCAGCGGCAGGATCACCCCGCGGTACTCCGCCGGCTTGTAGTCGCCTCGAAGCAGGTCGGCGACCTGCCACACGAACTGGACCTTGCCCTCGAACCCGTCCACGCCGTGCCCCCCCCGTGCCTTCACCGCCGCTGTTCCGCTGCGGACTGAACCGTTCTACGTGAGATGCGGCGATGGCGCGACGACCGCCTCCGACCACTGAGGCGTGTGGGACGAAGCTGAGGCCCTCGCCGTTCCGATCCTGCGCCGTGCCGATGCCACCGCAGCGCTCGGCATGCATCCCCCTTACGGTCGGACAGGACGGCGGGTGGACGACGGGGGAGGCGCTGTGGTCGCGGCGAGCGAGACAAACCTGCAAGAGCTTCTCGAAGGCGCGCGGCAGTACCGCGTGCCCCTGTACCAGCGGACGTACGCCTGGACCGCAGTTCAATTGGAGCGGCTGTGGGATGACCTCGTGCAGATCGCGGAGGACCGCGCCGCGGATCACCGTGCCAGTCACTTCATCGGGTCCCTGGTCCTGGCACCTAGTCCTTCCAACGGCCCCACAGGTGTTCCAGAGTTCCTCGTGGTGGATGGACAGCAGCGCCTGACCACACTGACGGTCCTGCTGGCGGCCATCCGAGACCACCGGGTCGCCACCGAGTCGTCGGAGCACCACGAGCGCATCAACGAGCTGTACCTGACCAACAAGTTCAAGCCGGAAGCCCAACGAATCAAGCTGGTCCCGACCCAGGCCGATCGGCCGCAGTACAACGCCCTCGTCGACGGCACCCAGCCCAACGGCGGTAGCGCCGTCATCGACGCCTACCGCTTCTTCAGAAGCAGGCTGGTCGCCGCGGATGACCCCGAGGATCCGCATGACATCGAGCGGCTGGAGGACGCGGTTCTTCGCGGGCTCGCACTGGTCTCGGTGACGGCACAAGCGGGCGACAACGCCCATCGCATCTTCGAGTCGCTCAACAACACAGGGCTTCGTCTCACCCAAGGCGACCTGCTGCGCAACTACCTCTTCATGCGTATGCCGACCCGGGGCGAGCAGGTCTACGAGTCGACGTGGTTGCCGTTGCAGGACTCACTGTCGAGCGACGACCTGGAGCTCCTGTTCTGGCTGGATCTGGTCCAGCAGAATCCAGCTCACCGGCAGGCAGACACGTATGCAGCACAGCAGCAGCGGCTGAGCAAGCTCCACGATGAGAAGGACATCGAGGCCGAGGTCCTGCGCTTCCGGCGACTCGGCCATCTGCTGAGGGTCATCCTCAATCCGTCCCTAGAACCTGACGCAGCAGTTCGTCTGCGACTTGAACGATTGAAGGCTTGGGGGACAACGACCGTCTACCCGCTCCTGCTTCGGTTGCTCGACCTGCGCGAGCGCGGGGAGGCAACGTCAGAGCAGGTCGCGGCCGGGGCGCTCTACGTCGAGAGCTACCTGGTCCGCCGGCTGATCGTCGGACGCGCGACTCAGGGCATCAACCGCATCCTGCTGTCGACGGTCCACGAGATGCCACAGGACTTGCCGGTGGAGGAGGCGGTGCGCGTCTACCTGTCGACCGGTCGAAAGCACTACGCGTCGGACGCCGACGTGGCAGCAGCAGTAACGACCGCTCCCTTCTATCTGACGGGCCGTCCGAACCAGCGCAACCTGGTGCTCCGGTGGCTCGAGGAGTCCTACGAGAGCAAGGAACCGGTGGCACTGGCTGATCTCACGATCGAGCACGTACTGCCCCAAACGTTGACCGATGCCTGGATTGCTGAGCTCGGGCTGACCTCGGACGACGACCCGGAGCAGGTGCACGCCGAGCTGGTCCACACGCTTCCAAATCTGACGCTGACCGGTTACAACAGCGTGCTCAGTAACAGCCCCTTCCACGTCAAGCGTGAGCAGCTCGCCACGAGCGGCCTGCGGATGAATCAGGAGATCGCCAAGGAGGACCACTGGGGCCCGCCCGAGCTCAAGGCACGGGCCGATCGCCTGGCGTCGCGGATCACTGCGACCTGGCCGGGTCCTGTGGCCGGTGCTCCACCGGCTGGAGGACCGAACTGGCCACTACTTGCGACTGCTCTAGCTGTACTGACCGGAGACGTTGGTCGAGGACGTGTGACGACACGATCTGATTGATCTTGTTCGGGGAGGACCTCCGGACGTGGAGTGGAGCTGCTGAAGGCACCCATTCCACGAGCTCCGGAGG
>NZ_QOHG01000037.1 GCF_003319125.1 Blastococcus sp. TF02A-26
GAGTCCTCTTCGGTGAGTTCCTTGGCGGGTACTCACAGAGCCTCACGCGGTGGCCCCTCGACGTCGGTGACCGACACGATCACCGAGGCCAGGGGCCCGATCTACACCACTCCAGGGGACTCACCCACTGCCGCACCGGCTCACCGTCGCGGCCAACGCCAGTTGCGTCAAAGAAGCTTGCTGGTGCTTCAGCGAGCAACGGCAGCTCGATTGCCTGCCAGCCGAACAGGCGACGCTGCACTTCGCCAACGGGGATCTCGAACGGATAGTGGTTGGGCTCGGCACCTTGGTCAGATCGGCGATAGTGCCAAGCTGTCCCGCGCTTTGATGTCTGGCCAATCAAGACCATTGTGTTCAACCAGGCTGACGTTTCACTGCTCACTGCGGTACTTCCTATGTTCAGTTGTTGTGCTTAGCCAAATCCTGTCAGCGGGGTGAGACACTCAGCCCAAAATCAGCCGGCGGCCACAGCGGCTGCGAAGCGGGGGCTGTGGCACGACAGAAAGACTCACTAGACGGCTAGCTCGGCGCCGAAGTACAGGTCTGGGCCCGTAGGCCTCCGGCCACGTACTGGCGCTCTGGCACTGCTGCCACTCACTTGGGGGACGCGCCCCAGGACCAAGGGCTCTTAGCGTTTCTGCATGCCGTACCCACCCCGGCCGCAACTGAGGCCGCTCGCGGAGTTCGCCGGTACGGCATCGCCTCGTCCCGACTCAACGACGCAGGCCCGCGTGGAGCGCTTCGTCATCGAGCAGTACCGGGTCGGCCGCTCCCTACGCGAGCTGTCGGAATTGACAGACAGGTCCTTTTCAGCTATGCGGAACATCTTGGATAAGCACGGGTTACCGCGTCGAGGCACTGGTGCCGCGGTTGTCGAGTCTGTATCTGATCTCTAATGACGAGGTTGACCCAGGGCCCACTTCCCCTGGGTCAACCTGCACTGGGGCATGCCAGGCGAAAAGCTCAGCAGCACGCCGTTGCTTTGGCACGCTCGTCATCAGCAGCATTAGCGACGTCACTCGTGCAACAGGTTCCGTCGCCAGTCACCTCTGACAGCTCCAGAGACGTCTTGCCTTCGAGATCGGCTCGGGCGTCGCCCTTGACGGTGTAGACCTCCCACGGCTCGCCGCCGGGGCCATTCACCCAGACCTTGTCCTGAACGGCGTAGCAGCACGTCGTGTTCTCCTCAGGGCGCGGCACGAGGCCAGCGTTAGCGAGGCGCACGTGCGCAGCTGTCACGTCGTCGGTCGTAGCGACCTCGACTCCGAGGTGATCCATGCGAGTGGCCTCGCCCTGCTCCCCCTCCAAGAGCACCAGCTTCAACGGCGGCTCGGCGATGGCGAAGTTGGCGTAGCCAGGCCGGCGCTTGGCCGGCGTGGTGTTGAAGAGCCGCGAGTAGAACTCGACGGCCCCTTCGAGGTCAGCAACCCGCAGGGCCAGTTGCACGCGAGACATCAGGTGAGCCCCTTCCATTCAAGACATCGACGCTCGTCGATGTTCACACTCTGGTCACTCCATAGACGCTTGTCAATACGATGGACGTCGCTACGATGACGGTCGATGCACCGAGCGGAAGAGAAGATCATGAGCGAATCAGGCTTCGCCTGCTGCACCCCCTTGACCGGAACGTCGATGTCCACCGAGCAGGCCGAGCAGATCGCACCCCTGCTCAAGGCCCTTGCCGATCCGGTACGTCTGCGCCTGGTCAGCCTCATCGCCTCAGGTGAGGGTGGGGAGGCCTGTGTCTGTGACCTCAACGGCGCCTTTGAGCTCACGCAGGCCACGATCAGCCACCACCTGAAGGTCCTGCACAACGCCGGCATCCTCGATCGGGACAAGCGCGGCGTATGGGCCTACTACGCCGTGCGTCCTGAAGCCCTCTCGGCTGTGGCCAACCTCTTCAGCGCCCCGGCACTGATGCGAGCCGGCGCATGAGCGACACCGTGGGTGACATCGCCCGTGGCGGCACCACTGTCGACGCTCCCGTCCTGCAGCGGCTGTCCACGCTTGACCGCTTCCTGCCGGTCTGGATCATCGCAGCCATGGCTCTGGGCCTTGGCCTGGGCCGGCTCATCCCTGGCCTCGACGACGCTCTCGACGCCGTCAAGGTGGGCGACGTGAGCCTGCCGATCGCGATCGGCTTGCTGCTGATGATGTACCCGGTGCTGGCCAAGGTGCGGTACTCCGAGCTGGATCGCGTCACCGGCGACCGCAAGTTGCTCGGCGCGTCTCTCGTTCTCAACTGGCTGATCGGCCCGGCGCTGATGTTCGCCCTGGCCTGGCTGCTACTCCCCGACCTCCCCGAGTACCGCACCGGGCTGATCATCGTGGGCCTTGCCCGCTGCATTGCCATGGTGCTGATCTGGAACGACCTGTCCTGCGGAGACCGAGAGGCCGCGGCCGTCCTCGTCGCAATCAACTCGGTGTTCCAGATCCTCGCCTTCGCAGCGCTCGGCTGGTTCTACCTGCAGGTGCTGCCCGGCTGGCTGGGCTTGTCGACGACGTCGGCGGAGTTCAGCGTGTGGGCAATCGTGCTCAGCGTGCTGGTCTTTCTGGGCATCCCCCTGCTCGCCGGCTTTCTCACCCGCACGCTCGGCGAGCGGGCCAAGGGCCGCGACTGGTACGAGTCGACGCTGCTTCCCAAGATCGGGCCCATCGCGCTCTACGGGCTGCTCTTCACGATCGTCATGCTTTTTGCTCTGCAGGGCGACGCCATCACCTCTAACCCTTGGGACGTGGCCCGGATCGCGCTACCGCTCCTGGCCTACTTCGCGCTCATGTTCGGGTCCTCGTTCCTGCTCGGCATGCGCCTCGGGCTCGGCTACGCCAAGACCGCGACGGTTGCCTTTACCGCCGCTGGCAACAACTTCGAGCTGGCCATTGCGGTGGCCATCGGCACGTTCGGCGTTACCAGCGGCCAGGCCCTCGCTGGCGTCGTCGGTCCGCTGATCGAGGTGCCTGTCCTCGTCGCTCTGGTCTACGTCTCCCTATGGGCAGCGCGGCGCTACTTCCCAGGCGATCCCACCGTTCCCGACGCTGTACGGAGCACTCGATGACCAACGACCACAAGTCGCTTCCCGGCCTGCTGACCCCCGAGGCATCACTTCACCGCCTTGCCGATCAGCTCGCAGAGCGCTTCACCGGCGTCTTTGCTCGCGAGACGATCGACCGTTACGTCTTTGAGTCCTACACAGCCCTCGCCCGCACCGCCAAGGTCACCGCTCATCTGCCCGTGCTCGCGGGCCGCTTCGCGACGGAACGCCTGACCGCCCTTGCTCAAGCCAAAGGCGCCATCGCAAGTGACGTGTGCGAGGTGCTCTTTGTCTGCGTGCAGAACGCCGGGCGCTCTCAGATGGCAGCTGGCCTCCTGGCTCACCATGGCGGCGGAAAGGTCCACGTTCGCTCGGCTGGATCTCAGCCAGCGTCGAGGATCGATGACGCCGTGATCGAGGCCATGTCCGAGGTCGGCATCGACATCACCGCCGAGTTCCCCAAGCCGCTGACCGATGACGTGGTCCGTGCCGCCGACGTCGTCGTCACCATGGGCTGCGGCGATGCCTGCCCGGTCTACCCGGGCAAGCGCTACCTCGACTGGCAGGTCCGCGACCCTGCTGGCCTCTCCGTCGGCGAGGTCCGCGCCATCCGCACCGACATCGACAACCGGGTCCGCGCCCTGCTCGCCGAGCTGCACCCAGCCGTTGCACCGGCGTGACTCCGACCCCCACCACTTCCGAAAGGCAGCTCATGTCCGACAAGCCCAGCGTTCTATTCGTCTGCGTCCACAACGCCGGCCGCTCTCAGATGGCCGCCGGCTGGCTCCGCCACCTGGCTGGTGACTCCGTTGAGGTGCGCTCTGCTGGGTCAATCCCCGCTGACCAGATCAACCCCTCCGCCGTCGAGGCCATGGCTGAAGTTGGCATCGACATCACCGATCAGACCCCAAAGGTCCTCACCACTGAGGCCGTCGAAGCCTCTGACGTGGTGATCACCATGGGCTGCGGCGACGCCTGCCCCATCTTCCCGGGCAAGCGCTACCTCGACTGGGCCCTCGAAGACCCCGCGGGCAAAGGTGTCGAGTCGGTTCGGCCCATCCGCGACGAGATCGAGTCTCGCATTCGCGGCCTTCTCAGCGAGCTGCAAAGCCCTCAAGACGCCACCGCCCGATGAGTTCGAAGCCCAGCGTCCTGTTCGTCTGTGTGAAGAACGCCGGCAAGTCTCAGATGGCTGCTGGCCTCATGAAGCACTTTGCTGGCGATGCCATCGAGGTTCACTCCGCCGGCACCAAGGCGGGCACTGCGCTGAACGAGCTGTCGGCGCAGTCCCTACTCGAGGTGGGCGTCGACATCACCGCTGAGCGACCCAAGGCCATCACTGCCGACATGGTCCGCAGCGCCGATCTCGTAGTCACGCTCGGCCGCGAGGCCCACGTCGATGAGGTCGATGGCACCCGGTTCGAGCAGTGGGTGACCGACGAGCCCTCAGAGCGTGGCATCGACGGCATCGAGCGCATGCGCCTCGTCCGCGATGACATCGCAGCTCGGGTGCGGGCACTGACGGCAGAGCTTGGCGTGGCCCCCCAGCGAGGCCACGACCTGACGCTCTAGGGACTCCGGCAGCCAGAGATAAAGGACGTTATCTATGGGTCCTGAGAGGCCGTGGCGACGACGCACTCCCGCGGAGATAACATCGCCGTGCGTCGATGACAGTCCCTGGCTGCAAGGCAGGGGTCCAAGTCCGGCGCGAGCAAGCTCCGGCCTTCGGAAAGTGATCATGACTTCTCTGCCTTATCGCCCGCTGCTCCGTCGCTGGCGTCCCGCTGCCTTCACCGCTGTTGCTGCCGCTGGGCTTCTCACCCTCAGCGGTTGCGGCGCCGACGCGACTTCCTCGGCGGCTGGCGAGGAGTCGGCGCACGAGACGGGCCATGGGGATCTGCCCAGCGCGCACGTGCATGGCGTGGCAGTGAACCCCGCCGACGAACTGGTCTACCTCGCTACCCACGACGGCCTGTTCCGCTACGACGACGGTGAGCCAACCCGCGTGGGACCGGTCATCGACCTAATGGGCTTCACCGTGGCTGGCCCCGACCACTTCTACGCATCGGGCCACCCCGGACCCGGGGTGGATCTACCTGAGCCAGTAGGCCTAATCGAGTCGACCAATGGTGGCGAGTCTTGGGAGCTGCGTTCTCGGCAGGGCGAATCTGACTTCCATGCCCTGACGGCTTCCAGTGCGGGCGTGGTTGGTTTCGACGGCAGGGAGCTGACCACCACGGTCGACGGCACAAGCTGGCGCGAACTCGGGGCGGGCGTCACTCCACATGCGCTGGCTGCGTCCGGGGACGGGTCGGTGCTGGTTGCCACCAACGAGTCGGGCCTGATGCGATCGGTCGACGGAGGCACCACCTGGGCGCCTGTAGCCGGCGCTCCCCTTCTCCAGGTCGTGGACTGGGCCGAGGACCAGACAGTCGTCGGAGTTTCGCCCAATGGCACGGTTGCTGTCAGCACTGACGCTGGTGCGACGTGGGACGAGCGAGCCCGCGTCTCGGGATCGCCCGAGGCCGTCGGGGCAAGCGCTAGTGCCGAGGGCACGCTGCGCATCCTTGTCGTGGCAGGCGGCGGACTGCACGACTCTGCCGACGGCGGCGAGACCTTCGTGCCGCTGCCCTAACTCCTACGGGCGATGACCTGCGGCCCGGCGAGTTAGGTGATTGCCAACTCGTCAGCGAGCGCTATCATCGCCGTATGACGATGAAAGCCCCGGAGGGTGTTGCCCCCGACGCACCTCAGATCGAGACTGCTGGCCTGTCGCCGGCGGCCTCGCTGTTTCACAGCCTGTCCGACCCGGCGCGACTGGCAATCCTGCGCCACCTTTCACTCGGCGAACACCGCGTCGTCGAGCTGACCGAGCACTTGGGCCTCGCCCAGTCGACGGTCTCCAAGCACCTTGCCTGCCTGCGCGACTGCGGCCTCGTTGATTCCCGGCCGCAGGGTCGCGCGTCGATGTTCTCCCTCACCACCCGCGACGAGCTGCTTGAGGTCCTAGCCGCTGCCGAACGGCTGCTGGCCGTCACCGGCGACGCCGTCGACCTGTGCCCCACCTACGGTTCGGCGACCCGTGAAGGAACCGAGGACTGATGAGCGAGACCACCGCCCTCTCCCCGGCCGAGACAGAGCGGCTGACCAAGCGGGGCTTACGCCTGGCGCAGTTCACCGTCATCTACAACGTTGCTGAAGGCGCCATTGCCATCACCGTTGGCATCCTCGCCGGCCTGGTGTCGCTGATTGGCTTCGGCTTCGACTCCGGCATCGAGTCAGCTGCGTCGGTACTCGTAGGTCTGCGCTTGGCTGCCCGGCTGCGCAACGGCGAGGCCGACGAGGCCAAGGAGCGCCGCGCACTGAAGGCCGTGGCGGTCACGTTCTTCGTGCTCGCTGCCTACGTGATCGTCGAGGGCATCCGCAGCCTGCTCGGCAACGAGGAGCCCGACACCTCCATCGTGGGCCTCGTGCTGCTGGCCGCCTCGGTCGTGATCATGCCGCTGCTCGCTCGCGCCAAGCGCCGGGTCGGTGAGGCTCTCGGAGGCGACCAGCTGATCCTGGCCGACGCCGCCGAGACCAAGATCTGCGTGCTGCTCAGCATCTCCACCCTGATCGGCCTCGGCCTCTACGCCGTTGTCGGTTGGACCTGGCTTGACCCCGTCGCTGGTTTCGTCATCGCCGCCTTTGCCATCCACGAGGGCCGCGAGGCCTGGGAAGGCGAACTCGTCGAGGACGACGATGACGATGACGATGACGATGACGATGACGACTGAGGATGTTTCGGCAGCGTCAGCGACCGTTAGCAGTAGGCCTAGGCGCAGCCGTGTTCGCACGGCTCGCCTGGCCATCGGCGCCGTGGCGCTCGTTCTCGCCGCTGGCGACCTGATCTTCAAGGCCGTTGCCGAGCACAACCTCAACGGTGAGCGAAGCGTCCACCTCGGCGTGCTCGATCTTCGCCTTGGCTACAACTCTGGCGCCGCGTTCAACCTCGGCGCAGGCCTACCCACCTGGGTGGTCCTCGCCGTGACCAGCGTGATCACCGTCGGCGTTGCCGTCTTTGCTTGGCGGTCAGCCGCGACGGCGTCCTGGCCGGTGCTCATCGGGCTGGCCATGGTGCTCGCTGGAGCGGTCGGCAACCTCGCCGACCGCGCCGGCGATGGACTGGTGACCGATTACCTGCACACCGGCTGGTGGCCCACGTTCAACCTCGCCGACGTCTTCATCACCTTGGGCGCAATCACTGTTGCCCTGGCGGTGCTGCGCGAAGACATGTCCCACCGTCGAGGTCGCTAGGACCGTTCGCTCACGCCGTAGGGAGACGCCCGTGCCGATCATGTCGAGCGCCGAACGATTGTTCTGCCAGAGCCCGCCGTGGCGTTGGGTCGCGGGCCGAGTGATCCTCGATTGGGCGCTCCAGGGGGCAGCCCCGCGAGGCGCGATGCTCGAACTAGGCGGCGGCAGCGGCGCCATGGCAGCCGAGACGATCCGGCGCTATCCCGACTGCGAGCTGACCGTCACCGACCTCGACCCGGCGATGGTGGCTGCCACCGAGCAGCGCTTCACCGACGAACCGCGGGTCACCGTGCGCCAAGCTGACGCCACCGCCTTGCCCTTCGCCGATGGATCCTTCGACGTCGTGGTCAGCTTCTTGATGCTGCACCACGTGATCGAGTGGCGCCGAGCGCTCGACGAGGTCAGCCGCGTTCTGCGCCCCGGCGGGCACTTTGTCGGCTACGACCTCGTCGCCTCCCCCCTGACTAAGCCTCGATCCACCGACGGACCTGGGCGCGCCCGGTGAGGTCCGGCGGAGTGGCCGCGGTGGTGCCGGGGCGTGAGGAAGTCGCCGGTCTGCCCGGCTTTCCACGGAGTCCTCGGTCGTCGG
>NZ_QOHG01000003.1 GCF_003319125.1 Blastococcus sp. TF02A-26
GCGGTGAGCACCGCCATGCCGTCCTCACCGGCCTGGCGGGTCACCTTCCGCCCACGGATGGCCGTCTCCAGCCGGCGCAGCGCGGCGTCGGCGTCGATCCGGGCGATCGCCCGTCGTGTGCACTCCCTCAGCTGCGCCACCGTCTGCCGGCCCGCCCGCGGCAGCACCCGCGCCTCCACCGCCGCCTTCTTGTCGGCGGCGACCGGCCGCAGCAGTTCGGTCAGTGCCCGCGCCTGCGCCCAGGAGATGTCCCCGGCCTCGAGCGCGGCCAGCGTTCCCGGCAGCTGCTCGACCAGCTCCACCGACTCCGCCAGCAACCCAGACGCGGAAGACCCCGACAGCCGCAGCCGCGCGGCGACCTCGTCGGCAGCCCACTCGCTCACCGCGGTGAGCGCCGCCGCCCGCGCCGCCCGCGAGGCGGCCGAGGCCGCCCCCTGCTCCCCCGGCTGCCGGTCCCACGACGCCGGCCGGCACCGCGCGAATCCGGCCAGCGCCCGTGCCCGCGCCCCGGCCAACTGCGCCAGCCCCCGCTCGAACTCCGCCACCGCGTCCAGCAGCCGGGCACCCTCGTCCAGCAACTGGGCTCGCGCCTCCACCGGCGCCTCGATCGACCCCCCGGGAGCCCCGTCGTCGGAGGCTCCCGCGTGCACGGTCCTGGCATCGACGAGGAGTCCGCTCCCGCCCTGCCCGTGGATCGCCTCGACGATCCACAGACCACGGGGACGGCGCACCTCGATGCGGCCGTCCGGGGACCCCAGGCGGTCGCACAGGGCGGTCTCGACGGCCGTCGCCACGCTCGGGTCCTCGGCGCCCAGCCTCTCGTACACGTGTTCGATGATAGACCCCTCGCCGTCGCCTGACCAGCAAGAATGAGCCTGTGGACGAGGTCGGCCGCTGTGGATGGGCGATCGGGTGGAGTCGGCCCTCAGGGCGATCGTGAGCCCATGCGCACACCGCCGTCACCCGTGATCACCACCGGTCGGCCCGCTCTCCGGTTTGCCGGGGAGATCCTCCGGGGAGAGGCCGTCGGTGCCTCCACGCTCCACCGAGAAGAACCCCGCGGGGGCCTCGGCCTCCGTCCGCACCCGCCGGCTCCGCGAGGTCGCCCGCGACGTCCTCGGCTTCGAGGACTTCCGGCCGGGCCAGGAGGAGGCGATGCAGACCGTCCTCGCCGGCCGGGACACCCTCGGCGTGCTGCCCTCCGGCGCCGGGAAGACGGCGGTCTACCAGGTCGCCGGCCAGCTGCTCGACGGTCCGGTGATCGTCGTCTCGCCGCTCATCGCGCTGCAGCGCGACCAGGTGGAGCGGCTGGTCGAGCTCGAGGGCCTGACCGGCCGACCGGCGCAGCTGAACTCCACCCTCTCGGCCGCCGACCAGCGCGCGGCGCTCGACGGCCTGGCGGACGGAACGGTCCGCTACCTCTTCCTCGCTCCCGAGCAGCTCGCCAAGCCAGAGGTCGTCGAGGCCGTCGCCGCGGCGCGCCCGGCGCTCTTCGTCGTCGACGAGGCGCACTGCGTCTCCGCCTGGGGCCACGACTTCCGCCCCGACTACCTGCGACTGGGCACGGTGGTCGAGCAGCTCGGCCACCCGACCGTGCTGGCCCTGACCGCCACCGCGGCTCCCCCGGTCCGAGCGGAGATCGTCGAGCAGTTGGGCATGCGCGACCCCGCCGTCGTCGTCGCCGGTTTCGACCGCCCGGAGATCCGGCTCGAGGTGGAGCAGCACGCCGACGCGCACGGCAAGCAGCAGGCGGTGCTGGACCGGGTGCTCGCCGAGGTGGGCGAGGGACACGTGCCGGGCATCGTCTACAGCGCCACCCGCAAGGGCACCGAGGAGGTCGCCGCCGACCTCGTCGAGCGGGGCCTGCGGGCCCGGGCGTACCACGCGGGGCTGAAGAAGAGCGAACGGGAGGACACCCAGCGGGCGTTCATGGACGACGAACTCGACGTCGTCGTCGCCACGACCGCCTTCGGCATGGGGATCGACAAGCCCGACACCCGCTTCGTCGTGCACGCCGAGCCCGCGGACTCGATCGACAGCTACTACCAGGAGATCGGCCGCGCCGGCCGCGACGGGGAGCCCGCCCTCGCCGTCCTCGTCTACCGCCAGGAGGACCTGGGCCTGCGCCGCTTCTTCGCCGCCGGCGCGCCGGCGGAGGAGGAGCTGCAGCAGGTGGCCGGCCTGGTCGCGGCCGCCCCGGCGGCCGGGGTGGAGGACGGCGTGGAGATCAAGCAGCTGCGCGAGGAGACCGGCCGCGGCGCGACCCCGCTCGCCCGGGACCTGAACCTGCTGGAGCAGGTGTCCGCGGTGGTGCTCGACGAGGAGGGCGCGGCGCACCCCGCCGACGGCGCCCCCTCCCCCGCCGACGCCGCGGCCGCCGCCCGGGAGCTGGCCGAGCACTACGAGAAGGTCGACCAAAGCCGGGTGGAGATGATGCGCGGCTACGCCGAGACCACCGACTGCCGGCGGCAGTTCCTCCTCGGCTACTTCGGCGAGCAGCTGGAGGAGCCGTGCGGCAACTGCGACAACTGCTCGGCCGGGCTCGCCTCCGAGCGCACCGCCGTCGCGACGGGCGACGACCCGTTCCCGCCGCAGTCGCCGGTGGAGCACAGCGAGTGGGGACCGGGGATCGTCATGCGGGTGGAGGACGACCGGGTCGTCGTCCTCTTCGAGGAGGTCGGCTACAAGACGCTGGGCCTCGCCGCCGTCGTCGAGCACGACCTGCTCCGTCCGCGCAGCCCCGCCTGACCCCACCGGCGGCGCCGCGGTCGCTCGACCTGCGGAAACCGGTCGTCCACCGCATGATCACGGCACGGCGGAGTGCCTCAGCAACGGGCAGAGCCCCATCTCAAGGAGTGCATGCGTGAAGGTCCTCGGCATCAACGCGATCTACCACGACCCGGCGGCGGCCCTCGTCGTCGACGGCCGGATCGTGGCCGCCGCGGAGGAGGAGCGGTTCAGCCGGCGCAAGCACGGCAAGCGGCCGCTGCCGTGGAGCGCGTGGGAGCTGCCCGAGCTGTCGGCGGCCTGGTGCCTGGCCGAGGCCGGTCTGCGGCCCGAGGACCTGGACGCCGTCGCCTACTCCTTCGACCCCGCCCTCATGGGGACGCCGGAGGAGTCGGGACTGAACGACCCGGGCGACACCATGCGGAAGATGTACGCCGAGATGGCGCCGGAGTTCCTCGCCCACGCGCTACCCGGCCTGGACCCGGCGAAGGTCCGCTTCGTCAAGCACCACGTGGCGCACGCCGCCTCGGCCGGACTGGGCGCGCCCACCGCGGACAACTCCGTGCTCGTGCTGGACGGCCGCGGCGAGGCGCACAGCCACCTGGCCGGCCGCTACACCGACGGGCAGCTCGAGATCCTGGCCGGGCAGGCCCTCCCCCACTCCATCGGCCTGCTCTACGAGGACCTCACCGACCACCTCGGCTTCCTGCGCAGCAGCGACGAGTTCAAGGTCATGGCGATGGCCTCCTACGGCAAGCCGCGCTTCCTCGGCGAGCTGTCGGAGCTGATCGTCGCCACCGACGACGGCGGCTTCCGCACGCCGAAGATCGACTTCTCCGAGTACGCCCCCCGGCTCGGCAAGGGCGACGACTGGACGCCCGACCACGCCGACCTCGCCGCGAGCGTGCAGCAGCGCGTGGAGGAGGTCCTGCTCGACCTGGCCCGCTGGCTGCACGAGCGCACCGGCGACCGCACGCTCACCCTCGCCGGAGGCGTCGCGCTCAACTGCGTGGCCAACACCCGGATCTTCGCCGAGACCCCGTTCGAGCAGGTGTGGGTCCAGCCGGCCGCCGGCGACTCCGGCACCGCGCTGGGCAGCGCGCTGCACGTCGCCCGCGGCCTGGGCGAGACGACCGAGCCGATGCCCGGCGCCGACCTCGGCCGCGGCTGGTCCGACGACGAGATCCAGAAGTGGCTCGACACCGCGGCCATCGAGTACGAGCGGCCCCGCGACGTCGCCGACGCCGTCGCCGAGGTGCTGGCGAACAACGGCATCGTGGCCTGGTTCCAGGGGCGCAGCGAGTTCGGCCCCCGGGCCCTGGGCCACCGCTCGCTGCTGGCCCACCCGGGCTACGAGGCCAACCTCGAGCGGATGAACGACGTCAAGGGCCGCGAGCAGTTCCGTCCCGTGGCGCCGATGGTGCTCGCCGAGCGGGCGGCCGAGATCTTCAGCCGCGGACCGATCCCGTCCCGCTACATGCTCTTCGTGCACGACGTGGCGCAGGACTGGAAGGACCGCATCCCGACCGTCACGCACGTCGACGGCACCGCACGGATCCAGACCGTCGACCGCGCCGAGGAGCCGCTGGTGGCCCGCATGCTCGAGTGCTTCGAGCGGCGCACCGGCCTGCCGGTCGTGGTGAACACCAGCCTCAACACCGCCGGGCGCCCGATGGTGGACGACCCCCGCGACGCGCTGGAGTGCTTCGGTTCGGCACCGGTCGACCTGCTGGCCATCGGCCCCTTCGTCGTCCGCCGCCGGCGCTCCACGCTGGCCGGCTGAACCGCTCGGAGCCTGCACTGCGAACGACGGGAGAGGCGCGGTCCGCGCCGGTGACGTCTCGGTAACGGTCGTCCCCCGAGAGGGTGACGGCAGTTACGGGAGGTCGGCGGCGGGTACCGCAACCACCGAGCACTCGTCAAGACCCGGCGAGTCACTTCTCCCTGGAGGATCCATGGCTTCCTCGCGTGACACCGGGGCCGCGCGCCCCGGCATGACCTGGCCGCAGATGCTCGCGCTCGCCTTCGGCGTGATCTACCTGCTGGTCGGCATCGTCGGCTTCTTCATCACCGGCTTCGGCGACTTCTTCGGCAACGAGAACGCCACGCCGCCGGCGCACGAAGACGACATGCTGCTGTTCTTCATGATCAACCCGATGCACAACGTCGTGCACATCCTGATCGGCGCGGTCGGCATCGCCCTGTCCCGCACGCTGGCCGGTGCCCGCACCTACGGCTGGCTGCTCGCGGTCGGCTACGGCGCCGCCTTCGTCTACGGCCTCATCGCCGTCGGCGAGGACTGGGACTTCCTGAACCTGAACGCCGCCGACAACGTGCTGCACATCGCCACCGCCATCGTCGGCCTGGTCATCGCGCTCGGCCCGGTGCGGAACGCGGTCGACCACCGCGGCACCCGCGTCTGAAAGGACCCCCGTGCCCCCCACCGCTCGCTAGCTCGCGGTGGCCCCTGCACGGGGGCCGAGACGGAGCCGGGTCCCTCCACGGAGGGACCCGGCTCCGTCGCGTCCGGGGCGCATCCGGTCCGGTGCCACCCCCGGTGTGCCGGTCGTCACCGGTCCCTCTACCGTCCGCTCATGGACTTCGCCCTCTCCGCCAAGGCCGAGGACGTCTGTGCCCGCGCCTGGGACTTCATGCGCGAGCACGTGTTCCCCGCCGAGCCCGTGTACGACGCCTGGCGCGCCGAGCGCGGGTACGACAACCACGAGCACCCGCCCGTCCTCGAGGAGCTCAAGGCCGAGGCCCGCAGGCGCGGGCTGTGGAACCTGTTCCACCACGAGCTCGGTGGCCTGAGCAACCTCGAGTACGCCTCCGTCGCCGAGATCACCGGCTGGTCGCCGGTCATCGCCCCCGAGGCGATGAACGTGGGCGCGCCCGACACGGGCAACATGGAGACGCTGATGCTGTTCGGCACGCCCGAGCAGAAGTCCCGGTGGCTGGAGCCGCTGCTGGAGGGCGAGATCCGGTCCGGCTTCGCCATGACCGAGCCCGACGTCGCCTCCTCCGACGCCCGCAACATCCAGACGTCGATCGTCCGCGACGGCGACGAGTACGTGATCAACGGCCGCAAGTGGTGGACCAGCGGTGCCGCCGACGAGCGCTGCCAGATCTTCATCGTCATGGGCAAGACCGACCCCGAGGGCGCGCCGCACCGGCAGCAGTCGATGGTCCTGGTCCCCCGCGACACCCCGGGCCTGGAGATCATCCGGCACCTCCCGGTCTTCGGGTACCAGGACCAGCACGGCCACTCCGAGCTGCGGTTCACCGACGTCCGCGTGCCGGTCACCAACATCCTGGCCGGCGAGGGTGACGGCTTCATGATCGCCCAGGCGCGGCTCGGCCCGGGGCGCATCCACCACTGCATGCGGGCCATCGGCATGGCCGAGCGCGCGCTGGCGCTCATGGTCGAGCGGACGAAGAACCGCGTCGCCTTCGGCCGGCCGCTGGCCGACCAGGGCACCGTCCGCGAGGCGATCGCACTGTCCCGGATCGAGATCGACCAGGCCCGGCTCTACGTGCTGAAGACCGCCGACCTGATCGACAAGTACGGGGCCAAGGGCGCCAAGACCGAGATCTCCGCGATCAAGGTCGCCGCCCCCAAGGTCGCCCTCGACGTGATCGACCGGGCCATCCAGGTGCACGGCGGCGCCGGCGTCAGCAACGACACCGTCCTCGCCCGCTTCTACGCCAGCGCCCGCACGCTGCGGATCGTCGACGGGCCCGACGCCGTGCACATCCGTGGCGTCGCCAAGGAGGAGCTCGCCCGCGAGCGCCCCTACGCCGGCTGAGCCCCGCCGACCGCAGCAGCACGAGAGGCCCAGGACCCTTCGGTCCTGGGCCTCTCGGCGTCGTGGCGGCTGCGGCTCAGGGCGTGAGCGTCGTCCCGAACGCCCCGCCGGCGAGCTTGGCCATCAGCTGGGTGCGGTCCAGCCCGGCCGCCTCCAGGGCACCGGCGTCGGCGTCGGTGTCGATCTCGTCCGGCAGCTGCGCCGCCACCTTGTCGGCGGTGTCGTTGTCACCCTCGGTGCGCAACGTCTCGACGAGCTTCTGCTTGTCCAGCTTCACGGGCCCCTCCGTCCTCGACCGGCACTCTCTGGCTGGAGTGTGGTCCCGGTCACGCCCCGTCGCCAGTCCGCCTCAGCGGGCCGAGGACCGCCGCAGCAGGAGGGCGCCGACCCCGGCGAGCAGGACGCCGACGGCGAGCTGGGCGACGCCGATGACGCCCCGGTCACTGGCGAACCAGGTGGGGGAGGAGGCCAGCAGCACCACGGCGATCCCCAGGACCAGCAGGGCGACCAGCCGCTGCCGGCGCGGGTCTGCGGCGAGCGCCACGTCTCCTCCTCCCGCGGCCCGTGGGACGGACCTGCGTCGAGAGCGTGCCACCCTTGTCAGGCAAGTCGTTGCTTGCGTATCGTTCCGGCGTGGGCGACGTGTTCAAGGCCCTCGCCGACCCGACCCGGCGCGCGATCCTCGACGAGCTGCAGGAGCGGAGCGGCCAGACGCTGTTCGAGCTGTGCACCCGGTTGGTGACCCGGCACGGGGTGGGCTCGTCGCGGCAGGCCGTCTCCCAGCACCTGGAGGTCCTGGAGGCCGCGGGCCTGGTCCACAGCCGGCGCGAGGGCCGCTACAAGTTCCACGACCTGGACACCACGCCGCTGCGCACCATCACCGAACGGTGGCCCCCGCCACCGGCCCGTCCCGAGGAGGCTCCCCCGTGCGGATCACCCTGACCAGCGTCCTGGTCGACGACCAGGAGAAGGCCCTGCGCTTCTACACCGACGTGCTCGGCTTCCGGAAGAAGACCGAGGTGCCGCTGGGCGAGCACCGCTGGCTCACCGTGGTGTCGCCGGAGCAGCCCGACGGCGTGGAGCTCGTCCTCGAGCCCGACGCCCATCCGGCGGTGCGGCCCTTCAAGGAGGCGCTGGTCGCCGACGGCATCCCGTTCACCGCCTTCGCCGTGGCCGACGTGCAGGCCGAGGTGGAGCGACTGAAGGGGCTGGGCGTCGTCTTCACCCAGGAGCCGCTGCGGATGGGCCCGGTCACCACCGCCGTCCTCGACGACACCTGCGGCAACCTGATCCAGCTCGCCCAGCACCACGGCGACGAGCTGCCCGCCGGCTAGCTCGCCTTGCTCGGCGGCTCGCCCGCCGCGCGGGCGGCCGCGGCCTGCTCCGGGTCGTAGTCGCAGGCATCGGCGATGTCGTTCACCGGCGTCGGCGACGGCGCCTCCCCGGCGGCCGGCGGCGGCTCGGTGCTCTCCGGCGCCGACGGCGTCGACGGGTCGGACGGCGCAGGCGGCCCCATCAGGGCGCTGTAGACGATCAGCCGCATCGCGTCGTAGTCGGGATAGGCCGGGGTGATCACCGAGTCGTCGAACACGACGCTGGTCACCTGGGCCGACTTGACCAGGTCGCCGAGCTCGACGAAGTCGTCGAGGGCCGAGCGCGGGATGTCGGTGCTGACGATGTCGCGGGTGGCCGACGCCAGCTCCTGGTAGCTCTGCAGGAGGGTCAACGGGTCGGCGGCGTCGATGATCGCGTTGATCGTGCAGCGCTGGCGCGCCATCCGGTCGTAGTCGGTGAGGTTGAAGCGGCCGCGGGCGTAGGCCAGCGCCCGGTAGCCGTCCATGCGCTGGTCGGGACCGGGCTCGATGTAGTCGTCGGGGAGCTCGCCGGTGCCCGGGTCGCCGTTGATCGGCACGTAGTAGTTGACGTTCAGCGTGACGCCGCCGAGCGCGTCGACCAGCCGCGCGAAGCCGTCCAGGTTGACCAGCACGTAGTAGTCGATGGTGAGGCCGAGCGCCTCGCCGACACCGAGTTTGAGGAAGTCCGCGCCGGGGTCGTCGGTGGGCCCGAGGATGTCGGGATGGGCCGCCGGGCCGTTGCGGTAGACCGCGTTGAGCAGTCCCTCGCTCTCGGTCTCGCCGACGAAGCCGTTGGGGTACACCTCCGCCAGCGGGCTGTCCTCGGGGAAGGGCAGGTTCTCCAGGTTGCGCGGCAGGCTGAGCAGCGTCGTGTCACCGGTGTCGGTGTCGATGCTGGCGACGATGACGGTGTCGGTGCGGACGCCGTCCCGGCCCTCTCCGCCGTCCCCGCCCAGCAGCAGGACGTTGACCCGCTCCTTGTCGCCGAACGGGTCGGGCACGTCGACGACGGTGGCGGACTCCCGGTCCTCGGCGAAGACGTCGTCGATGAGCTCGGACTGGGCGACGGCGACCTGCCCCACGAGGTAGGCGGGGTAGCCGATCCCGGCCACGAGCGCGGCCACGAGGACCGCGCCGATGGCGTGCCGCCGCCCGGAGGCCGGCCGCGGCAGCAGCGCCCGGTAGCCGAGGACCACGGCCGCGGCCCAGAGCAGTGCGACGGCGATGACGGCGGCCAGCAGCCAGCGCAGCTGGACGGGGTCCAGCGCGATGTCGATCGCGGTGTCCCGGCCGGCGGTGACGAGCCAGATCGCCCCGCCGACCACGAGCAGGAAGACGGCCAGGACGGCCAGTCCGGTGCGCCGCCGGCCGGCCGCGAGGAAGCCGGTCCCGGGGACGACGGTGTTCGCCACGGTCCAGGCGAGGGTCACCCCGAACCCGCGCGGACGCCGCGCCGGAGCCCCGGGGACGGGGGGCAGGCCGTCCCGCACGGGGCTGATCCGCCGGGTCGCGTCGTCGGCGTCGGTCACGCACGCACTCCCACGCGCCAGCTGTCCATCCCGCCATGGTCCCATCTGTGCCGGTCGCCGGGCGCCGGTCGGCGGACGACGAGGGCCGGTTACCCCCATCGGGTGCATCCGTAAGCTCGGCAGGCGTGCGCCTGGTCACCTGGAACGTGAACTCGATCCGCTCCCGAGTCGACCGGGTGGTGGCCTTCCTGCAGCGCTCGGACGTCGACGTCCTGGCCCTGCAGGAGACCAAGTGCCGCGACGACCAGTTCCCCGAGGAGCGCTTCCGCGAGCTCGGCTACGAGACCGCGCACGTGGGCCACTCGCAGTGGAACGGCGTCGCGCTGCTGTCCCGCGTCGGCCTCACCGACGTACAGGTGGGCTTCCCCGGCATGCCGTCGTGGTCGGCCAAGGAGGGCGTGGACCCGGCGCCGGAGGCGCGCGCCCTGGGCGCGACCTGCGGCGGGGTGCGGGTGTGGAGCCTGTACGTGCCCAACGGCCGCCAGCTCGGCGATCCGCACCTGGACTACAAGCTCGCCTGGCTCGAGGCGCTGCGGGTGGCGGCCGGCGGCTGGCTGACCGAGGACGCCGAGGCGCAGATCGCACTCGTCGGCGACTGGAACATCGCGCCGCAGGACGACGACGTGTGGGACATGTCGGTCTTCTCGCACTCCACCCACGTCTCCCCGCCCGAGCGCGAGGCGTTCCGCGGCGTCGTCGAGGCCGGGTACGCCGACGTCGTCCGCCCGTACACGCCGGGTCCGGGCGTCTACACGTACTGGGACTACACGCAGCTGCGCTTCCCGCGCCGCGAGGGCATGCGGATCGACTTCGTGCTCGCCTCCCCCGCGCTCGCCCGGCGGGCGACAAACGCGCTGATAGATCGGCAGGAACGCAAGGGCAAGGGCGCCAGCGACCACGCCCCTGTCATCGTGGAGCTTGCCGACTGACGGAGCGGTCGTCGGCTCGGGGCACATCTGGGGCACAGGATTCGCCGACTGTGGCCCAAGCCGCGTCGATCGCCGTCCGTGTGCGGTCGTCCGAATCCGGCATGAGGTGGCCGTAGGTGCTCAGCACCAACGAGGCGTCCTCGTGCCCCAGTCGCTCCGCGATAGCTACCACCGACTCGCCGGCCGCCAGCAGGACGCTCGCGTAGTGGTGCCGTAGGTCATGGCTTCGCGTTCCCGGCGGCAGCCCCACTCCGGTCACCGCCCGGCTCATCAGGTTGTGGCCGTAGTAGACGTGCCCGAGCGGCGCTCGCTGCTGCGTGGTGAAGATCGTCCCGTCCTCCGCGGCCGGATGTGCCGCCAGGTGAGCAGCCAGCGCGTCGGCGACCACCCGAGGGAGCGGGATGGTCCGCCTCGACCGGGGGGTCTTCGGTTCGCTCCGCCGGCCCTTCGATCCCTGGGTGAATTGCCACTCGATCCGCACGGTGCGGCGAAGGAAGTCGACGTCCTGGACTCGGAGCGCCAGCAGCTCGCCGATCCGGAGGCCGAGGCCCGCTTGGGTGAGCACCATGGCCCGGTAGCGCTCCGGCATGGCCTCGGCGAGCGCCGCGACCTGGTCGACCGACAGAGGCACGATCCGCTCCCGCTCGTGCCGGGGGAGGCGGATGCGGACGACGGGCGAGGAGGCTACGAGTCTGTCGAGCACGGCAGCCCCGTACACGCTGCGGAGCAGGCCGACTGCCTGCCGCAGAGTGGTCGGAGCCAGCACGCGCGATCGATCGGTCGCCCACGCCTGGACCTCGGACGGGCGCACGTCCGCCAGCTTGCGAGGGCCGAGCCGCGTCTCCTCGATGTGCAGCCGGATCATCATCTCGGTCCGCCGCGCCGTGGTCGGCCTATGCGGGCGGGCCTCGGCCCACGTCCGGGCGTACTCGGCGACGGTGACCTTCGAGGGCTCGATGTACGTACCTCGGGCCTTGTCCGCCTCGACGGTCGCGGCATGCCGGTCGGCGTCTGCCTTCTTCGTGAACGATTTCTTGCGTTGCTTGCCCTGCTCGTCCCGCCAGCGCGCCTGGTAGGTCGTCCGGCCGTCGCGGCCACACTTCTCAACGCTGGCCATGAGCTTCTCCTCGGCGTCGTCGGCGCGAGCCGCCTCGCAACTCGCGTCCGGGCTGGTACTGAGACGGAACGGCTCCTCACGGAGCATGCCGAAGCGGCGCTACGAGGTGGAGGGGCAGCGAAGGGCTATCCGGTGGCGCCGCGGCCCGACTGTTCCTCGACCCATGCCTGCACGTCGTCATAGCGGTACAGGACGCGGCGGCCGAGGCGGAAGCTGCGTGGGCCGGTGCCCAGGTGACGCCAGTATCGGAGGGTGGCGACCGGGGCGCGGAGGAGGTCGGCGGCCTCGGTGATGGTCAACAGTTCGGGCTCGCGGCTGGCGGGGTGGTCGGTCATGACTGTCTCCGGTCTGGTCGGATGGTGCTCCGTCACCGTTAAGAGGCGCCGAATCGAAGCTGTTGGTGACAGCCGACAGCCAGATCGTGCAGAAATCCTCCAGTCGCGGCCCTCGGGTCGGACCGCGGGCCGGACTCGCCGTCATCGCCCGATGCCCGGGGAAGGACGCCGCGGGGTCATCGACCACCCGCGGCGCTCGACGTCGGGGCGACGAACGCTGGCTGCCGGGGCAGGTCTCCGGGTGGGCCGGTCGAGCGGCTGGGTCCGTCCGTAGCGGTCGACTTCCCGGGCGGCGAGGCCAGCGGCGTGGGCGGGGCCGAGGTCGGCGCGGCTGCGACTGAGGGCGGCAATCCATTGCTCCCGCGCGTCGTCGACGTCGGCGGCGATGAGGTGGGCGGTGTTGGCGGTGCGGCCGCGGGTCATGCCGACGTAGGCCGCGGCGGCGCCGGTGTGCTGGCCAACGACCAGGTGCGCCGCGGCGACGGTCTCGCCCTGGACCCCGTACACAGTGCTGGCGTAGGCCAGCTCGACGTGGTCGGTGACGTACTCAGCGGACAGCTCCCGGACCGGGTCGCCGGCCGGGGTGACGTCCCCGCCGGAGCTGTCACCCCTGGTGGCGCTCGGGGTGACGAGCAGTCCGCCGCGCCCCTCGGTCGCGGTCACGGTCCAGGTGTCACGGTTAGCGACGCCGAGGTCGCGGTCGTTGAGGCGGGTGGCGATCCGGTCGCCGACGCCAATCCGCTGCCCGGCCCGGGTGGTCACCACCTCGGTGTCGTCGACCCGGCCGGCGGCGACCAGCCGCGCCCGGACCGCTGCGTTGAGCTCAGCAACCTGGTCGCGGGTGTCGGCCACCAGCGCGACGTCAGCAGTCCGCTGATCGGCGGCGACCTCGGCGAGCGCGGTCTGCAGGGCCTCGGAGTCGGGGTGTAGCTGGATGCGGCCCCGGGCCAGGAGGGCGTCGAACACCGCGCCCGGGTCGTCGCCGCGCCGCATCGCCAGGGTCAGCGCGGCGTACTCGTCGTCCCGGACCGTCACACCGGCGGCGTCCGTGCGGCTGAACCGGTGCACCGACTCCAGTTGCACACAGGACCCGGGGTCGAGCTGTGCGGCCGCGGCGGCGGCGAGCTCCAGGACGCCGCCCCGGCCGACCGCCGACAGCTGATGCCGGTCCCCGAGCAGCGCCACGCGGACCTGGCACTCATCGGCGATCACCAGCAGGGCGCGGGCGGTGTCCTGGTCGAGCATCCCGGCCTCGTCGATGACCAGCAGATCTCCCGGCCGCAGCAGGGCGACCGTCGGCGCCGTGTACGCCCAGCCGGTGGTCGGGTCGACCTGCCCCTCGGCCAGCCGGGTCCAGCCGCCGGACGCGCTCCAGCGCCACCCGTGGAGGTGGGCCAGCGCCGCGGCCGACCCACTGGACGCGCCCAGCTGGACGCCGGCGATCTTCGCCGCCTTCAGCGTCGGGGTCACCACCGCGACCCGCCGGTCTTGCCGCTCCAGCAGGTATCTGGTGGCGGCCAGGGTGGTGGTCTTTCCGGCTCCGGCCGCGCCCTCCAGCACGATCAGCTGCCGGCCGCCGGTCAGCAGCGCGACGGCGGCGGCCTGGCCGTCATCCAGCCGCAGCTCGGCCTGGACCTTCGTCAGTTCCGGCGCTGGTGCCTCGCTCGACGGGGGGCAGGCGCGCGCGGTGAACCGGGCGTTCAGGTCGGCCTCGACCTCGAGCACAGCTGGGGAGGTCCAGGCCCGAATGTGCTCCGGGACGCCCTCGCGCTCGAGCAGCGGCACGCACCGGCCGACGGCGCGAGCGGTGAGGTCCTCGGCCAACTCCAGCCGCACCGCCGCCTCGGCCACGATCCCGTCGGTGGCGAGCAGCTGCTCCACCTCACCCCGGACGTCGGCGGCGTTCCACGCCGACCGCGCCGACGCGAGCCGGCTCAGCACGCGCCCGACGGCACCGTCACGATCCAGCGCCCCCGCCGGGGTTGGCGTCAGGGCGACGGGCCCGGCGGGGGCGCGGAAGCCCATCTCCGCCAGCTCCGCCCGCCAACGCTCCTCCAGTACCTCGCCTGGACGAGGACGCACCTTGTCCGGGCGGCCGTCGGCCCAGGCCCGCGCCTCCCACGCCCGCCGCAGCACCGGCCCGGCAGATTCGCCGGGATGCGCCAGGGCCCATTCCCGTTCGTAGATGGCGATGTTCGCCGCAATCTGTCCCGCCCGCGCACTCATCGGACCGACAAAAGCAGCGAGCTCCAGTAGTTCTCCAGTAGCGCCGCGGGTGTAGCCGTTGGCAGCGAACGCGGCGTTCAATTCCGGATCGCAGGCGATCGCCGCGTGCCCGAGCCCGTTGATAGCGCCCAAGAAGTCGCGAATGCCGACGGTGTGCAGACCGCGCCATTTCCCGGCCGCGAACACCCGAGACAAGATCTGCAGGTGCAGATGCCGGTGCGGATCCCCGGCCCGGGAGGTGTGATGCCGCACCGTCACCGCCTCCAGCACCTCCACCGGCACCTGCTCCTGAGCGCCGCGCGGGCCCACGCGGGTCGTCGCGTGTTCCGACAGCCAGGCGATGATCTGCTCCGCCGCGCGGTCCTGCGCCGCGTCGTAGGCGGCGGCGATGTCCGGGTGCAGCGCGGCCGCCAGCGACCAGGATTTCGGGCCGTTCACGACCACCTCGACGAACCGCACCGCCCGGTCGTCGGTGCGCAGCCGCCCCCGCGGGTCACCGGTGTCCGGGTCGACCCCGGCCACCCATGCCTCGTATCCATCACCGGACAGCGGAGCCAGCTCATGGACCCGACCGGCACCAGCGGCGTGTCGGCGGGCGATCCCGGTCCCCTCGGCCAGGTAGTAGTCATCGGCCCGGCCGCGGCCGGCCTCCACGTAGTGGCGGGCAGCGGCCGGCGCCCCGGTGTAAACCTTCGTTCCGCCGCGCATTTGTCAACGCCGCTCAACAATCGTCAACGTGTCACCCCTAGGAATGCCGAAGGGCCCCGCAAAGCGGGGCCCGAGCTACCTCCATTGGTAGCATGCGTGCCGCCCTTTGGTGAAGGATGGGACGGCACGGAGGAGGTGCACTTCGCGGTCAGGGAGTCGTTGCAGTCGTCATTCAGTTGATTGTTAATGGCAATTGCTAAGTGCACTGCAGGCTGGTTCTGTTCGGTGCTTATGCCGCTGAGGACCAGCTTGTGATGCCCCGGTTCTCGTCAGACAGCAGATTCCTGCGACCCGGTGGCACGGCCGCCGGGCGGCCGGACACCGGCACTCCTACCGCAGGGGGTGCCGGTCGCCCCGCGGGTCCAGCCTGCGCCGACGGCCAGGGCGGTACCTCTGCTGGGAGCTGCGGAGACCGTGGGTCTCGACGCCTGCTCCTGCCAGGCGATTGAACCCTGGCGGCGGCCGTTGGCCCACTACGACCGAGGGTGATCCTGCTTGACCTGGCCGTCCCACCGGGGGTCGCCGAGGGCTACCGGGCCGATGTGGCACAGCTGCACGCCGCGCCGAAGTAGGTATGTCCCGGATCGCCTCCGATCCCACGGTTTCCCGGCTGATCGCCACCCCCGCCCGCGACGCCTTGGCGGCGTTGGCCGCAATCGCGCTTCGGCAGGGGCCGCCAGCCCCGCCGCCCGCATGGTGACTGGCTGGCGCGCACGTCCGTGCGCACGGGCGTGAGTGCTCCCGGCCGCGGCTCCGGCGTCGGGCTGACGTCCGAGTCCCCGTCCCTACGACCGCAGCGACGCCCCAGATCGTGACACTGGCGCTGACCCGTGAGAGTCGGCCGACCCGTCACACCCAGATGCGATTCCCACGGCCACACGGGACTAAAAAGCCCTATAACCATCGACATGATCACAATCATCAAGGCCCGGCCCACTCGTTGCGGCGAGGGGCTCTCGCCGGAGCTACTTCCGGACACCGCGATCGTCGGCGCGGCCCGTCTCGACTGTCGGAGTGAACGACTAGAGTCGGGCAACGACCGACATTCGAGTCCAGGAGGCACCCATGACGCTGATGGAGCCGGCTGCGGACCGTAAGCGTCACGGTAAGCACTACACACCTCTGGACCTCGCAGACTTCCTCGCGACTCGCACCCTTTCGCGGCTCGGAGCGTCCGATCGGCTTACCATTTTGGATCCGGCGTGCGGCGATGGCGAGCTCCTTCTAGCGGCACATCGCGCTGCCGTCGCACTAGAACTTGACGCGGAACTGGAGCTTGTCGGATACGACCTAGATCCAATCGCGGTGACGATAGCGCGTGAGCGTGCTGCTGCAGCGGGCGTGCCGGTACAGATTGAGCAGGCCGACTTCCTCACCGCGTCGCGCAACCTGGGCGCCCACGCCGTCGACGCCGTAATCACGAATCCTCCCTACGTTCGCACCCAACAGTTAGGGCAGGAGTTCGCCCAGAAACTTGCTTCGGAGTTTGGGCTGCAAGGCCGCGTTGATTTGACCCACCCCTTCGTGGCAATCATGCCGAAGATTCTGCGTCCGGGTGGGATTCTCGGTCTGCTCTGTTCCAACCGCTTCATGACGACTAAAGCAGGCGTGAACGTCCGACGGATTCTGCAGACCGACTTAACTCCCGTCGAGGTCTTCGATCTCGGGGATACTCGTCTTTTCGACGCTGCCGTACTGCCCGCCATCGTAATAGCGGCCAACGAGCGGGACACAGGCGGGCTTGATTGCCCATTTTCGTCGGCTTATGAAAAGTCAGAAGCTGTCCCTCACGCAGGGCTATCATTGTTCAGCGCACTGGTCGCAGAGACGGACTCCACGGTATCCCACGATGGGCGGGCAATCGCGGTCAAGGTCGGGCGCCTTGCACACTCGTCCACGCCGACTGATCCATGGCGACTGGCTCACGCGTCCGGCGACACCTGGCTCAGCTCCATTGAGTCGGCGACTTGGAAGACGTTCGGTGACATCGCCAAGATCCGGGTAGGAATCAAGACGACCGCGGACGCCGTGTTTATCGGCAAGAACTGGGAGAGTCGCAGTCCTCAGCCTGAGGCCGAACTTTTGCTGCCACTGATCACACACGACGATGTCGCGGCATGGCGGGTCGGCGAGATGAAGTCAATGAAAGTTCTTTACCCGTACGACCTGCGCAAGCCGAAGCGCACTCTCGTTGACATGCGCGAGTACCCCGGGGCTATGAGCTATCTCGAGTCCCACGCTGAGCGACTGAAGGGTCGGAAGTACGTCATCGAGGGCGGTCGCCAGTGGTACGAGATTTGGGTTCCGCAGCGTCCGGCCGACTGGGCCGCGCCCAAGATTGTCTTTCCTGATATTAGCGTCGCAGCGCAGTTCGCACTGGACGAGTCAGGGGCGATTGTCAACGGCGACTGTTATTGGATCTCGGTTACGGACATCGGTTCTCAAGAGTTGGCCTTGCTTATGCTCGCCGTCGCCAACTCGTCGTTAGGTCAGCGGTACTACGACGAAGTGTGTGGCAACAAACTTTACGCTGGTCGCCGCCGTTGGATGACTCAGTACGTCGCTCGACTTCCTTTGCCATTCCCTGATTCAGATGCCACCCGGGATCTTGTGGCGGCGGCTCGGGAACTCGTGCGCTGCGCAGATCCGGAGCCGGGGCTTCTCAGGACAGTCGACACACTCGTCGAGGCGGCGTTTGCTGCGGGTGAAGGGTCTGCTCCGCCGCCCAGCGAAGGCACGCTCTTCTAAGCTAAGAGAACCAGGCGGACGGTAGGCGAAGCTGGAGTTTTGAGTTGGAAACCCGGCCGCCGAACTGCCGAAACTCCGTAAAGAAGTCCTCGCCGGTAACGACCACCAGCGCCGTGATGGTGAAGGTTGATCCTTCTCGGTCGCCGTAAAAAATGGCGTAGCGACAGTCGCTTACCGCGACGGTCCCGTTCACCGAGGCCAATGGGGCGTCTGAGTTCGGGAGTTCCAGTCCGAGGTCGATTGTGCGAGCCAGTTGAAGCTTCACCTCCACGAGCTGGGACAGCACATCGGGAAACTGGCCGTGATCAGCGAAGTGGGAGAGCCCAAGCCGCTCGCATGCTTCGCGGTGGACCACGCTTCCTCGGTTCCGCTCCTGTGTGACACCGGGATCGTCGTAGATCTGCCCCACCATCGGCGCAAGGAACGCGAAGACGCCGGCGATCTCAAGTACACGGCCACGGTCCGGAAGCTCGACAGGCGACGTGGCGAGCGGCACCCAGGGGCCTGGGTCGTACGCGGCGATCAGACCGTCAGTATCTCGCTCGGAGACCAGCACCGCGCCGTCCGAGTCCACGATTCGCGACGCCTGATACTTCCGGGTGAGCGTGCCGGTCGTGTCGTACTGGGCAAGGTCTGCACCAGCGATTACGCGGACGTCGGCGACGAGGCCGCGCCTGAGAATGATGATGACATATCGGCGAGCAGCGTCCACCTCTTGGTTCCATACCTGCAGGTTGCTGGACTCCTGGACGTACACGTCAAGGTTGGGATGCCGAAGGCGAGGTTGGGTCTTGGTGAAGGACGCTGGCGGCGCATAGCCGAGCGCGTAGCAAACCAGAGTCTTGGCCACCTTGCTTCGGGTGCGCACCGGCAGTCCGCCGAGATCGGAAACGCCAACCAGATGTTCCCGCAGTACAGCCTCGAGGTCCTCCGCGGTGTAGTAGAGCGGTGACCCGACGAGCTCGGGGTCGTCGTAGATGCTCGCGCCTGACGCAGCAACGCGCCGCCGCACCAAGTTCCCTTCGTAGGCTCCCGCGATCACTTGGACGTTCCACTGGCGTGCACGGATCTGGACTCTACAAGCGCGCCACCGGCCAACCGGGCACAAGATCCTTGACCCGTCTACGACGACTGATCTTCTTCCGACTGACTCATCTGGGAGAGCGTCGTCTGCGACGGGGGAAGCTCGGCAGCTTCGAGGAGCTGGTACGACCGCGTCTCGCGGCCGGAGGCAGGGGGCCCTTGACGTGACCTCGACGTCCGCGCGGATGCGCCGCCCGAGGAGGGGTCTGGCCAAGTCGGAGGGGTGGGCCACCGAAGGTCCCCCCGCTTCCCATAACCCGCCCTCCTCCGACCGCGCCGTGCCGGGGGAAGGGTGGGCCGAAGGCCCATCCCGGGGGACGCGCCAGCGCCCTTCCGGCGGCTGGCGCGGTCGGAGAGACTGCCGCGGGGATGGGGCAGGTGCCGCGTCTCGGAGCGCGTTCGGCTCAGCAGCGACCGCGTCCCCGAGTCCGCCCGAGTCCGCCCCAGTCCGCACACGATCCGCAGAATGGCGAGAGCGGCCAGCGTCGCCCGACAGCGACCAACGACGAAGGTACTGCTCTACCGCCAATTTCAGTCACAGCCCACCGCGCCAAACCGCCCCTCGGTCGATCTTGCAAGGCGGACCGGGAGGCGCCGCGCGGGTCCTCAATCCCATGTACGGCCGAACTCAACACCGTCGTGGTGCAGCCGGACCCAAAGATCCTGTTCACGCTCGAGCAGAGCGATAAAGTGGTGAAGGCTCCTCTTCAGCAGGTCGGCGGCGTCCATCTCTCGGCACTCGACCCAGAGGTGTCGGCCGATTACGTTCCTGCGGCGGCGTTGACTGAACTCGCGGTCATGCGTGACGACCACGGCGTCGCGATCTTGCGCGTACGCGGTCAGCGCGTCGTCGACCACGTCGTCCAAGCGGGCCTCTGCGGCGGTCCAGACGTCGTGTCCCATGCGGCGGAGTGCCTTCACCGTGGAGTTGGCGACGTTGTGATCGCAGAAGAAGCGCACCTGTGTAAATCAGACCGCGAAGGCGCGCGCGGCCTCCACGTCCGCAAGCTCAAGGAGGGGGAACTCTTCGATGACCTCAGCCGCTGAGTAGCCGGCGTCGAGGTAGCGGCGAACCGTGGTGACGGGGATCCGAGTCCCGGACAGCACCGGCTGTGAGCCGAGAGCGCCGCGGCGCCGTTCGATCTGGCCGAAGGCGGACTTCGGTCGCCGAGAAGCGTCGCTGATCTTCGCCTGCAGCGGTCGCAGGTCCAGCACTTCGGGAATGACCCCCTGGCCGGGATGGTGGCCGTCTTCCCACTCGCCTTGCTCGTCCTGCAGGTAGAGGCTCCGGCCGACGATGGCGTAGCGGACTTCGGTCAGTGGGTTCTCGACGCCGCGGGCTCGGACGCGGTCAACCACAGTGCGGATGTGTTGCAGCGAGACGCCGCGGCCACGCATCTCGGCAACGATCAGGACGGCGAGCAGCTCGGTGAAGCTGTAGAGGCGAATGACGCGCCCCGGGGTCAGGCGATCGTTCACCGAGGGCTCAAGCAGGCCAGTGTTCGCCCAGTAGTCCAGTCGGCTGGGAGCGACGCCGGCGAGGGCTGCAGCCTTCTCGCGGGTGGCCATGAAGACGCTGGCGTCGACCATGCCCCGTCTCCCTCCCGTCCCCGCGCTGACCAGGGTGTACGGCTGCCACCGTCTACCACTAGACGGCAGCATGACAGCCTTCACTGACTATCTGCACTGCCGGGCTCGTCACGTGACCGTCACGTGACTCCGACGGGGTGGGCGGGTCGTCGCAGCCCGACGACTCTGGGCACGACTGGGCGGCTTCACAGACCTGCCGGCGTGAATCCGCTCCTTAGCCTCCTCGCGTCGGTCACGTTTCGCTGACCCCCACGACGCGGCGGCACGATGATCCTGTGTCCGACGAGCTCGATCTCAACCTCGCCGCGTCCCTCGACCGCATCGATCGGCTCTTCGTCCGATGGGAGAATCGAGCACCAGGAGACGTGGCCCTGCGGCTTCGCCCCGGCAAGGACGCGCGGTTCGGCTGGACCGTCTGGGGCCTGGTCAGTCACGTCTACGCCCAGGCTGCCCGTATACGTCCCCTTCTCAACCAGGGCGAGGGCATCGAACTCGCGCCCGTGGCGCGTTCCATGTTCGAGTGCGCACTGCGCGCGCAGTGGCTCGTCAGCCGCGGTCCGAAGGCTCTGCCGGGCTTCCTGCAGGCGGGCGCCCGGCAGCGATACAACCTCGGCAACTCCATGCTGCAGGCAGGTTGGGTGGGCATGACACCCGAGATCCTCGAGCGGCTGCAGGAGCAGACCCCGAGCGCGGGCGACTTGGCGGCGCAGGCCAAGAGCTTCGAGCGCATGCTCGACGACTTCGTGGCCGGCAAGGTCCTGTACACGATCTACCGGCTCTTCTCCGGGATGTCCCACGCGAGCATCGCGATCGTTGACGCCTACGTCCACGAGGACGAGGCGAGTGGGGCCATCAGTCTCCGCAGCCGCGCGGACGTCCAAGGAGCCGAGGCGACGTGGAGTTGGACGGTCGTGCTCTCCATGTTGTGGGCCTGGGCAGCGCTGGACTGGATCACCGACAAGAGTCCCGACAGGCACTTCCTCAAGGCCCTGTCACGGGAGGTCGGGACCACCCCGACCCTCGAGTTGACGGCCGAGGCTGCCCGTCTGGCGTGGCTGGACGAGCAGAACGCGAGCAGGCGTCCCCGAACTCGGGGATGAGTCGGGGGTTTCGCACGACAACGGCTGCGACCGCGGAGGCCGAACGTGTACGGGCCGGTGTGGTCGCCTGCCGATGCGCCTTCGGGCGCCACCTAAGGTGCCTCGGGGCACATCGGGGGCATATGATCTTGCAGTTGGCACCAAGCGGCTCTGATTGACCAATGGGTGTTGTCGCAGGTCACCGGGGAGATCAAGTCTTATGCGCAGGTCAGTAAGCAGAGCAAATACGTACTGGGACTACACGCAGCTGCGCTTCCCGCGCCGCGAGGGCATGCGGATCGACTTCGTGCTCGGCTCCCCCGCCCTGCAGCGACGGGTGTCGGGCGCGCGGATCGACCGCGAGGAGCGCAAGGGCAAGGGCGCCAGCGACCACGCGCCCGTGGTGGTCGACCTCACCTGAGCCGCGGGCCGCCGGGGGCTCTCCCCGGTGTTCTACCCGGTGATGACCACGCCGGTGCTCACCCCGCCCGCCCCCTCCCGCCTGTGGACCCCCCAGCGGGTCCTCGTCACCCGCTCCGCCGCCGAACGCCCGCACGGGCAGCGCGTGCTCGCCCGCCTCGAGGCCGCCGGCGTCGACGCGATCGAGCTGCTCGCCGGCGACCGGCTGCCCTCGCTGCGCGGACGGGGCGACGACGACCGCGCCGCGTTCATGGCGGCCAAGGCCACGATGGCCCTCGTCGTCCCCCCGCCGTCGAAGCGGAAGCTGCAGCCCATCCCGCCGTCGGCGGACTTCCGGCTGGACCTGGCCGAGGGCTGCCCGGCGCACTGCCAGTACTGCTACCTCGCCGGCTCGCTGTCCGGCCCGCCGATCACCCGCGTGTGGGCCGATCTCGACGAGGTGCTGGCCGACCTGGACGGCTACGTCGGGCACGGCGCGGTCACCTCCGGCACGGCCGGGCGCGGCCACGAGGGGACGACGTTCGAGGCCTCCTGCTACACCGACCCGCTGGCCCTCGAGCACCTGACCGGCGGCCTGGCGCGGACGGTCGAGCACGTCGGCACCCACGAGTGGCCCGGTCCCGTGCAGCTGCGCGCCACCACCAAGTTCGACGACGTCGCCGGCCTGCTGGACCTCCCGCACGGCGGCCGCACCCGGCTGCGCTTCTCGGTGAACGCCGCGTCGGTCGACCGCCGCTTCGAGGGCGCCACGGCCACGGTCCCCGCCCGGCTGCGCGCGCTCTCGGCGGTGGCCGCGGCCGGCTACCCGGTCGGCGTCACCATCGCGCCGATCATGCCGGTCGAGGGGTGGCAGGAGCAGTACGGCGAGCTGCTCGACGGCATCGCCGCCGCCGTCCCGGCCGGGCACGACCTGACCGTCGAGTGCATCACCCACCGCTTCACGCCGGGCTCGAAGGAGACGCTCCTCGACTGGTACCCGCGGACGAGGCTGGAGATGGACGAGGAGCAGCGCACCACCAAGCGGGGCAGGTTCGGCTCGGTCAAGCACGTCTACCCGAAGCAGACGATGGCCGAGCTGCGCGGCTGGTTCCAGCGCGAGATCGACGCCCGTCTGCCGGACGCCCGCCTCCTCTACTGGACGTGAGCGCTCCCTACGCTGGCTCCCCGTGCTCGTCCTGCTCCCCCCGTCCGAGACCAAGCACCCCGGTGGGGACGGCGTCCCGCTCGACCTCACCGCGCTGGCCACCCCCGAGCTGACCCCGGTGCGCGAGCGGCTGGTCGACGCGCTGGTCGAGCTGGCCGCGGACCCCGCCCGCACGGCGGAGGCGCTCGGGCTGTCCCAGAAGCAGGCCGCCGCGGAGGTCGAGCGCAACGCCGCCCTGCGGACCGCGCCGACGATGCCCGCGCTGGAGCGCTACACCGGCGTCCTCTACGACGCCCTCGACGTCCGGTCGCTGACCCGCGCCCAGCGCGCCCGCGCGGACCGGCGGCTGGCCGTGGGCTCGGCCCTGTTCGGCCTGGTCCGCGGCACCGACGCCATCCCGGCGTACCGGCTCTCGGCGGGCACCGTCCTGCCGGGGCTGCCCACGCTGCGCGCGCTGTGGAAGCCGGTCCTCTCCCCCGTCCTCGCCGACGCCGGCGAGCTGGTCGTGGACCTGCGCAGCGGCTCCTACCAGGCGCTGGCGCCGGTCCCGGGCGCCGTCACGGTCGACGTCCTGAGCGAGCGCCCCGACGGCTCCCGGTCGGTGGTGAGCCACTTCAACAAGGCGCACAAGGGCCGGGTCGCACGGCTGCTGGTCACCACCACGGCCGAGCCGGCCGACGTGGTCCGGCTGCGCGCCCTCCTGCGGCGGGCCGGGCTCGCCGTGGAGCACGACGGGAGGACGGCGCTCACCCTCGTCGTCCCGGCGGACGAGGTGACGCGGCGCGACACCGCCCCGACCAGCCGATCACGCTCCGTGTTGTGACGAACATTTTCTGAAAGGCCTGTTGCCCGCAACGGACATGGCGTGTCATAACTGACGCGCAAACGAGCCGTAGACGACCGGCTCTTCCGCGCCGTGCCCGTGGGGCAGAGGAGAGCTGTGCACGACGCCGCGCGGCCCGCGCCTGCCGCCGACGAGCGGGCGACCGCCCGCGCCGCCTCCGCCCTCCGGTCCGATCCCGACCGGGTACGGGCGGCGCTGCGCCTGCGCCCGGCCGAGGCCGGCATCCCCGCCCTGGACCGGATCACGGAGCTGGCGGCCCGCCTGCTGGGCGCCCGGTCGGCCCAGGTCTCCCTGATCGACGACGTGCTGCTCGTCGCCGGTGCCGCCGGGGACGCCGCCCCGACGGTGGGCACCGAGATCCCCGTCGAGGACTCGTTCTGCGGCCTGGCCGCCGCCGAGGGGGCGCCGCTGGTGATCCGCGACGCCGCCGCCGACGAGCGGGTCCGTGACCTGCACTGGGTGACCGGCGGTCAGATCGGCGCCTACCTCGGGGCGCCGCTGGCCGGTCCGGACGGACACACGGTGGGGACGCTGTGCGTCTTCGACCCGCAGCCCCGCGACTGGTCCGACGCCGACGTGGGGCTGCTCGCCCAGCTGGCCGCCTCTGCCGCCACCGAGCTCGAACTCGCGGCCCTGGTGAGCGAGTACGAGCGGGTGCGGCTGAGCTGGCGGCTGGCGATCGACGCCGGCGGGGTCGGTGCCTTCGACTGGGACCTGCGCACCGGCGAGCTCACCTGGGACGACCGCCTCATCGCGATGTTCGGGTACTCCCCCGACGAGTTCGACCACACCATCGAGGCCTTCAACGCCCGGCTGCACCCCGACGACCTGCCCCGGGTGACCGAGGCGCTGCAGACCTCGATCGCCACCCGCGGGGAGTACGAGGCCGAGTACCGGGTGGTCCTGCCGACCGGGGACACCCGCTGGGTACGGGCCCGCGGCCGCACGCTCACCGATCCCGACGGCAGCGCGAGCCGGGTGCTCGGCGCGGCCTACGACACGACCGACCTGCGGACCGAGGACGTCCGGGTCACCCGGGTCCTGGAGGCCATGCCGGCCGGCTTCTACTCGCTGGACCGGGACTGGCGGTTCACCTACGTGAACGCCGCGGCCGAGCGGCTGCTGTGGCACTCCCGGGACGAGCTGCTCGGCGAGCTGCTGTGGGACGCGTTCCCGGCCGCGGTGAACAGCGCGTTCGAGGAGCAGTACCGCACCGCCGTCCGCACCGGGCGACCGGCGACGTTCGACGCCTACTACCCGGCGCCGCTGGACGGCTGGTACGAGATCCGCGTCTGGCCGAGCCCGGAGGGGCTGTCGGTCTACTTCGTCGAGGTCACCGAGCGGCGGGAGATCCAGGACCGCGCCGAGCGGGCCGCGCAACGGCTCGCCCTCCTGGCCCAGGTCAGCTCCGAGCTGTCCGGCACGCTCGACGTCCAGGCCGCCACCGGCCACCTGCCGCGGCTCGTGGTCCCGGCGCTGGCCGACTGGTGCATCGTCACGCTGGTCGACGACGACGGGCGGCCGCGCGACGTCGGCCACTGGCACGCGGACCCGACCCGGCGCGCCCTGGTCGGCCGCTACGCCGCCGCGCGGCTGGACGCCATGCCGACGACGGGACCGGTCGGGCGGGCGCTGCTCACCGGCGAGCCCGTGCACTCCCCCAGCTCCGACGTGCTGGCGCTGCTCCCGCCCGGCGAGGCCCGCGACACCCTGGCCCTGCTCGACCCCGAGGGCGGGGTCGCGCTGCCGCTGCGGGCCCGCGGCCGGACGCTCGGCGTGCTCACGCTGTTCTTCCGGCGCGGGTGGACGCCCCGGCAGGAGGACCTGGTGACCGCCCAGGACGTCGCCGACCGCGCCGGCCTCGCACTGGACAACGCCCGCCTCTACCGCCAGCAGCAGCAGCTGGCCGAGGGCCTGCAGCGCAGCCTGCTGACCCAGCCACCCGAGCCCGACCACTGCGAGATCGCCGTCCGCTACCTGCCGGCCGCCGAGGCCGCCCGCGTCGGCGGCGACTGGTACGACGCGTTCCTCCAGCCCGGCGGCGCCACGATGCTGGTGATCGGCGACGTCGTCGGGCACGACACCGCCGCCGCCGCCGCGATGGGGCACCTGCGCGGCCTGCTGCGGGGCATCGCCACCTACAGCGACGCCCCGCCGGTCGAGGTGCTGCGCGGGCTGGACTCCTCGATGGCTGTGCTCGGCACCGAGGTCCTGGCGACCGCCGCCGTCGCCCGGCTGGAGCAGACCGACGACGAGCGCGAGCGCGGCATCACCCGGCTGCGCTGGGCCAACGCCGGGCACCTGCCGCCGATGGTGGTCCAGCCCGACGGCAGCGTGGCCGACCTGGCGTCGTGGCAGGGCGACCTGATGCTGGGCGTCGACGCCACCGCCGTCCGCCAGGAGTCGGTGGTCACCCTCGACCGCGGCGCCACCGTGCTGCTCTACACCGACGGCCTGGTGGAGCGGCGCGACTCCGACCTCGACGCCGGGGTCCGCCGGCTGCGCGAGACGCTCACCGAGCTGGCCGGACTGCCGCTGGAGCAGCTGCTGGACGAGGTGCTGGAGCGGCTGGTCGACGGCCGCCCGGAGGACGACGTCGCCCTGGTCGCCGTCCGCCTGCACCGGCAGGACCGGCCCCGCCCGGCGGAGGCCGGCCCCAACCGGGTGCCCGAGGTCGTCCCGGACGACCCGGCCACCCCCTGAGCCGGCCCCCGGGGCAGGTCAGGCGGCGGCCGGCCGGCGGGACCGCAGGTGCGACGCGTGCGCGGCGGCGTCGCGCTCCGCGGCGGCCTTGAGGTCGGCGGCGACGTCGGCGAAGGAGTCCAGCGCCGGGTTGACGCCGACGAGGGTGAACTCGCGCTCCACGACCCGCAGGTCCAGCTGCCAGACGTCGGCGAGGATGCGGCGCATCCAGGACGTGGCGTGGTCCCAGCCCTCGCGCGGGGTGCCCGCGGAGTAGTTCCCACCGCGGACGGTGACCAGCACCGCGGGGCGGCCGGCCAGCGGCGGCTCGGCGCCCGGCCCCATCCGCGGGTCGGTGATCACCAGGTCCGCCCAGGTCTTGAAGTGCTGGGAGACGCCGAAGTTGTACAGCGGGACGGCGAAGAGCAGGGCGTCGGCGTCGAGCAACTCGTCGGTCAGCGTGGCGGCGAGCGCCACCGCCTCGCCCTGCTCGGCGGTGCGCTGCTCGGCGGGCACGGCGCTCCCGGCGACGGCGGCGGCCCAGGCGGTGGCCGGCACCGGCTCGGTGCCCACGTGGCGGCGGACCACCGGTGCGGACGGGTCCTCGGCGCGCCAGCCGGCCTCGACGATGTCGGCGATCTCGCGGCTGGCGGAGCCCTCGACGCGGATGCTGGCGTCCAGTCGGAACAGGGACATGACGGTGCTCGCTCTCTGGGAGTTACTAGTGGATAGCTAGTGCTTCGAGAAAGCTAGCACTACGGAAAGAGAAGTGCACGGGTCAGGACTGCGGACCTACGATGAGCCGGTGTCCGAGGAGCTCCTGCACACCCCGCAGGCGTGCGACGACGCCTTGAGCCGGGCGTTCGGCTTCCTCGGCAAGCGCTGGAACGGCCTGATCATCGGCGTCCTCACGCGGGGACCGGCCGGCTTCAGCGGGCTGCGCCGGGCTGTCGGGGGGATCAGCGACTCCGTGCTCTCCGACCGGCTGACCGAGCTGGCCGCGGCCGGGCTCGTGCGCAGGGACGTCGACCCCGGGCCTCCGGTCGCGGTCACCTACGCCCTCACCGAGGCCGGCGCCGCCCTCCTGCCGGTCCTCGACCAGCTGACCGCGTGGGCCCGGGAGAACCTGCCCGTGCAGCGCTGCGCCGAGCAGGACCCCGCCGCCGAGTGCCGCTGACCGGCCCCCGGCCGTGTGGCAACCTCCTCCGGTGACCGACGACCTCTGCCTGCGCCCGGCCACCGAGCTGGCCGCACTCGTCCGCACCCGCCAGGTGTCGGCGCGCGAGCTGCTCGAGGCGCACCTGGCGCGGATCGACCGGCTGAACCCCGGGCTCACCGCCCTCGTGACCGTCGATCCCGAGGGGGCGCGGGCCGCCGCGGACGTCGCCGACGCCACGCTGGCTGCCGGTGACCCGGTCGGCCCCCTGCACGGCCTGCCGGTGGCGCACAAGGACACCCACGTGACCGGGGGGATGCGCACCACGTGGGGGTCGCCGGTGTACCGCGACCACGTGCCCGCGCGCGACGAGCTGGTGGTCGACCGGCTGCGGCGGGCCGGCGCGATCCGGGTCGGCAAGACCAACACCCCCGAGTTCGCCGCGGGCTCGCACACCTTCAACACCCTCTTCGGCGCGACGCACAACCCGTACCGGCACGGGCTGTCGGCGGGTGGGTCCAGCGGCGGGGCCGCCGCCGCCCTCGCCGCCGGCCTGGTGCCCCTGGCCGAGGGCAGCGACATGGGCGGCTCGCTGCGCAACCCCGCGGCCTTCTGCGGCGTCGCCGGCCTGCGCCCGACCCCCGGGCGGGTGCCCACCTGGCCCTCGCCCATGGCCTGGTCGCAGCTGTCGGTACAGGGTCCGATGGGCCGGACCGTCGCCGACGTCGCGCTCACCCTGTCGGCGATCGCCGGCCCGGACCCGCGGGTCCCGATCGCGCTGGCCGAGGACGGCGCCGGGTTCGCCGCCGCCCTCCCCGACGAGCTGCCCGGGCTGCGGGTGGCGTGGGCGCCGGAGCTCGGCGGCCGGATCGCCGTCGACGCCGCCGTGCGGGACGCCCTCGCCCCCGCGGTCGGGGTGTTCGAGCAGCTGGGCGCCACCGTCGAGGAAGCCTGCCCCGACCTCTCCGGTGCCGACGACGTCTTCGGGACGCTGCGCGCGTGGCTGTTCGACGCCTCGTTCGGCGAGCTGGTCCGCCGCTCCCCGGAGCTGGTCAAGGAGGCCATCCGGTGGAACGCCGAGCAGGGCGCCCGCCTCACCGGGGCCGACCTCGCCCGCGCCGAGCAGCAGCACACCCGGCTGTTCGAGCGGGTCGTGGAGTTCTTCGACCGCTTCGACGTCCTCCTCGCGCCGACCACGCAGGTGCTGCCGTTCCCGGTCGAGCAGGAGTACCCGACCGAGATCGACGGCGTCGAGCTGACCAACTACCTGGAGTGGATGCGCTCCTGCACGCTGATCACCCCGACCGGCTGCCCGGCACTGTCGGTGCCGGCCGCGCTGACCCCCGACGGCCTGCCGGTGGGGCTGCAGATCATCGGCCCGCCCCGCGCCGACCGGCGGGTGCTGGAGATCGGGCACGTCTTCGAGCAGGCCCGGGGACCACTCCCCTCCCCTGCCCTCTGACGTCGTCTTCGCTTCTCTAGCTCCACCGCTAGACACCCACAGACAGCACCATGCGCCCCGGGGAGGGATCTCTGACGTCGTCTGGCCCTCTCTAGTCTCTGCGTCAGAGAGGCGCAGACGAGGGCATGGAGGGATCCCCACCCGCGCCGCTATCGCCGGCGCAGGCCGCGGAGGGTGCGGACGGCGACCAGCAGCTCGGCCAGCTCCTGCCGGTCCCCCGCGGAGAGGTCGGCGAGCTGCGCGGCGGCCCGGCGCTGGCTGGCGTCCCAGGAGCCGATCCACCCGGCCACCAGCCGGTCGGCGTCGGCGCCGGCCGGGGCGCCCTCGACCACCTGCGCGGTGAGTGCGGCCTGCTCGGCGGCGAGGTCGTCGCGGAGGGTGGCGCGGGCCAGCGAGGGCCAGCGCCGGTCGCGGGGCAGCGCGATCACCAGGTCGCGCAGCGCCACCAGGCCCAGCCGCTCGGCGAGGCACTGCTGCACCCGCCCGGCCAGCTCGACGGAGGCGCCGGTGCGTTCGGCGACGACCGCGAGGTCCAGCGCGGCGTCCAGCAGCGATGCGGCCGCCGCCTCCGCCGCGGGCTCCGCGGGGACGCCGTCGGCCCGCAGCCGCTCGGTGCGCTCGGCGTAGGCGGCGGCCTCGGCGCCGAGCAGCCAGCCGGGCAGCCCGGCGCGCACCGCGGCGACCGGGGCCGCGAAACGGGCCACCACCTCGTCGATCGGCACCGGCCGGTCACCGGCCAGCTCGGGCAGCCGCAGCAGCCAGCGGGTGGCGCGCTCCGCCAGCCGGGTCGCCTCGGTGCGCAGCTCGATCTGCGTGGCCGCCGGCACCCGGTTGTCGAGCGGGCGGGTGGCGTCCCACTGCCGGTCGATCTCGAAGACGGCGCGGGCCACCGCGTGCGCCCGGACCACGCCGGCCAGCCCGACCCCGGTCTCCTCGGCCAGCCGGAACAGCCCGGTGACGCCGGCGACGTTCACCGCGCGGTTGGTCAGGGCGGTGGCGACGATCTCGCGGCGCAGCGGGTGACCGGCCACCGCGTCCGGGTACCGGTCGCGCAGGGCGGTGGGGAAGTAGCCGGTCAGCAGCGTGGCCAGCGCCGGGTCGTCCGGCAGGTCCGACGCCAGGACGGCGTCCCCGGCCTCCAGCTTGGCGTAGGCGAGCAGCACCGAGAGCTCCGGCCCGGTGAGCGCCTGCCCGTCGCGGCGCCGCTCGGCCAGCGCCCGGTCGTCCGGCAGCGCCTCGACCTCGCGGACCAGCCGGCCGGAGCGCTCCAGGGCCCGGATGAACCGCTGCCCGGCGTCGAGGAGGCTGCGGGCGGCCGCGGCGTCCCCGGCCAGCGTCGCGTTCTGCGCGTGGTTGTCGGTGAGGACGGCGACGGCGACCTCGTCGGTCATCTCCTGCAGCAGCGCGGCCCGGTCCGCGGCACCGAGCCCCGGCACCCCGTTCAGCGCGATCTTGATGTTGACCTCGTGGTCGGAGGTGTCCACCCCCGCGGAGTTGTCGATCGCGTCGGTGTTCACCCGGCCGCCGGTGAGGGCGTACTCGACCCGGCCGCGCTGGGTGAGGCCGAGGTTCCCGCCCTCCCCCACCACCCGGACCCGCAGCTCGCGGCCGTCGACCCGGACGGCGTCGTTGGCCTTGTCGCCGACGTCGAGGTCGCTCTCGGTCGAGGCCTTCACGTAGGTGCCGATGCCCCCGTTGAACAGCAGGTCCACCGGCGCGAGCAGGACGGCGCGGATCAGCTCGACGGGGGAGAGGGAGTCGACCTCCTCCGGCAGACCGAGCGCGGCCCGCATCGGCTCGCTGACCGGGATCGCCTTCGCCGTCCGCGGCCACACCCCGCCGCCGGCGCTGATCAGCGACGGGTCGTAGTCGGCCCACGACGACCGGGGCAGCTCGAACAGCCGGCGGCGCTCGGCGAACGACGTGGCGGCGTCCGGGGTGGGGTCGACGAACACGTGCCGGTGGTCGAACGCGGCGACCAGCCGGATGTGCTCGGACAGCAGCATGCCGTTGCCGAAGACGTCGCCGGACATGTCGCCGACGCCGACGACGGTGAACTCCTGGCTCTGGACGTCGACGCCGAGCTCGCGGAAGTGCCGGGTGACCGACTCCCACGCGCCGCGGGCGGTGATGCCCATGGCCTTGTGGTCGTAGCCGACCGAGCCGCCGGAGGCGAACGCGTCGCCCAGCCAGAAGCCGCGCTCGAGCGCCACGGAGTTGGCCAGGTCCGAGAAGGTCGCCGTCCCCTTGTCGGCGGCGACGACGAGGTAGCTGTCGTCGCCGTCGTGCCGCACCACGCGCTCCGGGGGGACGAGAGCGCCGGGGGCCACCCCGTCCTCAGTTGCTCGGTTGTCGGTGATCGACAGCAGCGCGCCGATGAACAGCCGGTAGCAGGCCTGGCCCTCGGCCAGCTGCGCGTCGCGGGAGGGGTCGGCCGGCGGCTGCCGGACGACGAACCCGCCCTTGGCCCCGGTCGGCACGATGACGGTGTTCTTCACCATCTGCGCCTTGACCAGGCCGAGGATCTCGGTGCGCAGGTCCTCGTGCCGGTCGGACCAGCGCAGCCCGCCGCGGGCGACCGCCCCGAAGCGCAGGTGCACGCCCATGACCCGGGGCGAGCTCACCCAGACCTCCCGCTCCGGGCGCGGCTGCGGGACGTCGGGCACCTGGGCCGGGTGCAGCTTCAGGGCCAGGGGTGTCCCGGGGGAGGAGACCGCGTAGTAGGTGGTGCGCTGTGTGGCGAGGACGGCGGCCAGCAGCGCGGTGAGCACCCGGTCGGCGTCCAGCGACTCGACGGCGCCGATCGACGTCCGCAGCGAGTCCGCCAGGGCCTCCTGCCGCTCGGCCCGGCCGGCGCCGCGGCCGGGGGAGAAGCGCGCCTCGAACAGTGCGACCAGCCGGGCGACGACGTCGGGGTGGGCGGCCAGCGTGGACTCGACGTAGGCCTGTCCGAACGGCAGGCCGGCCTGCCGCAGCCACTGCACGTAGGCCCGCACCACCGTGACCTGGCGCCAGTTGAGCCCGGCGAGCAGGACGAGCGCGCCCAGCCCGTCGTCCTCGGCCTCGCCGCGCCACACGGCGAGCACCGCGTCGGTGAAGCGCTCGGGGAGGCTGCCGGCGAACGGCAGCTCGCCGCCGGGCGCGCTGAGGCCGAAGTCGTAGATCCACGCCGGGGGAGCGCCGATCCGGTCGATCTCGTAGGGCCGCTCGTCGACGACGTCCACGCCCATGTGCTGCAGCACCGGCAGGACGTCGGAGAGCAGCAGCCGCTCGCCCACCCGGTAGACCGACAGCCGCGCCTCCCCGCCCTCCCGGGGACGGCGCAGCCGCAGGCCCAGCTCGCCCGGGCCCAGCGCGTCGAGCCGGGCCAGGTCGTCGACGGCGGTGGCCGCGGAGAAGTCCTCCTGGTAGCCGGCGGGGAAGGCGTCGGCCACGCGGGCCAGCAGCCGCTCGGCCTCGGCCCCGTGCCGGGCGTGCAGGGCGTCGGTGAGGTCGTCGGTCCAGCTGCGGGCGGCGGCGGCGAGCTCGTCCTGCAGCGCCGCGACGTCGACGTCGGGCAGCACCGGCCGCCGGCCGCGGGCCACCGGTGGACGGACGACGAAGTGCAGCCGCGCCAGCACCGACTCGGTGACCCGGGCGGTGTACTCGATGCTGCTGCCGCCCAGCCGCTCCAGCAGCAGCTGCTGCATGCGGGTGCGGACCTCGGTCGTGTACCGGTCCCGCGGGAGGTACACCAGCGCCGACCAGAAGCGGCTCTGCGGGTCGCGGCGCAGGAACAGCCGGGTCTGCCTGCGCTCCTGCAGCTGCAGCACCCCGAGCGCGACCGGCAGCAGCTCGTCGGCGTCCACCTGGAGCAGCTCGTCGCGGGGGTGGGCCTCCAGCAGGTCCACCAGCTCCTTGCCGGTGTGGCTGTCCTCCGTCACCCCGGTCCGGGCGACCACCTGGGCGACCCGGCGGCGCACCACCGGCACGTCGCGGACGCTGCTGGCGGAGGCGGCGGTCGACCACAGCCCGGCGAGGCGGTGCTGGCGGACGGTGCCGTCGTCGCCGGGGAGCGTGACGGTCACCAGGTCGAGCCAGGCGCGGCGGTGCACGGTGGCCCGCACGTCGGCCTTGCTCACGGTCAGCAGCGCGTCGTCGGAGCCGCGGGCCTCCGGCGGCGCGGAGCCGGCGGGCGGGTCGCTGCGCAGCATGCCCAGGCCCGTGCCGGCGACGGCGTGGGCGGTGCGGGCCCGGCCGGTGGGCGGCTCCACGTCGCGGGCACCGAGGAAGACGAAGTGGCCGTCGGCCAGCCACCGCAGCAGGGCGGCGGCCTCGGCCGGGTCCTGCGCGGGGTCGGCGTCCGCGTCGTCCTCGGGACGGCCCTGCTCGACCGGCGGGAGCTGCTCGAGCCGGTCGGCCAGCGTCAGTGCGCGCTGCCGCATCCGGTCGGCGTCCTCGTCGACGGCGCGGACGTCGGCCAGGACGGTCCGCAGCCCGTCGACGAGGTCCTCGCGCGCCTCGTCGTCCAGCGGACCGTCGAGGACGACGGCCATCCACGACTCGGCCAGGGCGTCCGGGCCGCACTCGGCGGGGTCGGCGCTGTCGCAGAAGGCCCCGATCCGCCCGGTGAGGTCGCGGCGCACGACGAGCACGGGGTGGACGACGTGCTCGAGCCGGAAGCCCTGTCGGACGACCTCCGCGGTGACCGAGTCGACGAGGTAGGGCATGTCGTCGGTGACCACGAGGACGATGGAGCGGCCGACCCTCGAGCTGCCAGGGCCGCCCCGCTCCCGCCGGGTGACCTCGACGGTCGCCGAGCCCGGCGGCCGCACGGCGGCGACCCGCAGGTGCTCCAGGGCCAGCGCGGCGAGCTCGGCCGGGTGCTGCCGGACGACCTCGGCCGCCGGCTCGCTCCAGTAGTAGCGCCGGAAGAGCCCCGGCAGGTCCGCGGCGGTGCAGCCGGCCGGCAGCTCCGGTTCCGCGGTCGGGGTCTGCCGGGCGGCCGCCTCGAGGAGACGGCGCTTCTCGTCCCGGGCGGCCTCGAGGGCGGCCAGCTCGGTGGGGGCGGGGGAGTCGGGCTGGTGGTCGGCCTCGGCGACGCTGCCGGTGGTGCGGGCCATGGAGCGACGCTAGCCCTGTCCCGAGCCGCCGGCCCGGCGACACGTGAGGGACTGGAACGGCCCCGCCGCAGGGGCCCGCTGCGAGCGTGCGAGCGGTGGGGGGGCGGCGGGGTCCTTCTTCAGTCGCGGTCGAGGAGCTGGTCGGCCAGCCAACCGCCGACGGCGAGCAGGAGGCCGCCGAGCACCGCGCTGCCGAAGCCGTCCACCGTCAGCCGGTCGGTGAGCGCGGCGGTGATCCCGAGCAGCGCCGCGTTGATGACCAGCAGGAACAGCCCCAGGGTCAGGATCACGAACGGCAGCGAGAACAACCGCAGGATCGGCCCGACGATCGCGTTCACCACCGCGAAGATCAGCGCGATCCAGAGCCAGGTGCCGAACTCGCCCAGGGGACCGTCGGGGTTGGCGACGACGTCGACGCCGTCGAGCAGGTAGGCGACGCCGTAGAAGACGCCGGCCATGAGCACGACCTTGAGCGCGAACTTGATCACGGCGCGCACGCTAGCGGGGTCCGCGACGCCGCACGGCCCGTAGGGGCCTCTACGACTCTCTACCGTTTCCACCAGACGGGCGTAGACGCCCCTCGAGACCCGCCCGCCCCGTGCGACACGCGCCAGGTCGTTCTACGGATGTCTACGGCCGCCGCTAGAGAGAGCCATACGGTGGTCGACGTGGACCCCGTGCGGAACCCCTACGCCCCCGGCGCCGGGCAGCGCCCGCCCGAGCTGGCCGGTCGCGACGACGAGCTGTCGGCGTTCGACGTCGTCCTCGAGCGGATCGCCCGGGGACGTCCGGAGCGGTCGCTGGTGCTCACCGGCCTGCGCGGAGTCGGCAAGACCGTGCTGCTCAACCAGCTGCGCTCGGCGGCGATCGGCCGAGGGTGGGGGACCGGCAAGATCGAGGCGCGGCCGGACCAGTCGCTGCGCCGGCCGGTCTCCTCGGCGCTGCACATGGCGCTGCGCGAGCTCCGCCACCCCGACCAGGAGTCCATGGACGCCGTCCTCGGGACGGTGAAGGCCTTCGCCCAGCGGGCGGTCGGCGCCGACGCCAAGGTGCGCGACCGCTGGCAGCCGGGGATCGACGTCCCGGCGGCGAGCGGGCGGGCCGACTCCGGGGACATCGAGATCGACCTGGTGGAGCTGCTCAGCGACGCCGCGGGCCTGGCCGCGGACGTGGGCAAGGGCATCGCCCTGTTCATCGACGAGATGCAGGACGTGCAGGCGCCCGACGTCTCGGCGATCTGCGCCGCCTGCCACGAGCTCAGCCAGCAGGGTGCGCCGCTGATCGTCGTCGGTGCCGGGCTGCCCCACCTGCCGGCCGTCCTCAGCGCCTCGAAGAGCTACTCCGAGCGGCTGTTCCGGTACCTGCGCATCGACCGGCTGGACCGGGCGGCCGCCGACCGGGCGCTGCTCGCCCCGGCCGAGCGCGAGGAGGTCACGTTCGAGACCGACGCGCTCGACGCCCTCTACGCCGCCGCCGACGGGTACCCCTACTTCGTGCAGGCCTACGGCAAGGTCACCTGGGACGTCGCGGCCGGCTCGCCCATCACCGCCGCCGACGTCGCCATGGCCGGACCGGTCGCCGAGGCCGAGCTCGCCGTCGGCTTCTTCGGCTCCCGCTACGACCGGGCGACCCCCGCCGAGCGCGAGTACATGCACGCGATGGCCGAGCTGGGCGGGCCGCAGGGCGCCGCGGTGGCCACCTCCGAGGTCGCCGTCTCCCTCGGCCGCAAGCCCGCCTCGCTCTCCCCGGCGCGCGACTCGCTCATCAAGAAGGGGCTGGTCTACTCCGCCGAGCGGGGCCAGATCGCCTTCACGGTGCCGCACTTCGGGCGGTACCTGCTCCGGCAGCCCGACTAGCGGGGTTGGCGCGACCCGCGCCGGGGCAGGGTGCGCCCCGTGCCGGAGTGGATCGACGCGGGGCTGTGGGGCCTGCTGGGTGGGGCGGCCCTGGTACTGGGCGCCGCGGTCGCCTGGTTCGTGCGCGTGCCCCGGGCGGTGATCGCCTCGGTGATGGCGTTCGGGTCCGGCGTCCTCATCTCGGCGGTCGCGTTCGACCTCGTGGCCGAGGCGGCCGACACCGGCGGGCTCGGGCCGACGGCGATCGGCTTCCTCGGCGGGGCGGTGGCCTACCTCGCCGCCAACGCCGTCCTGGCACGCCGGGGCGCCCGGCACCGCAAGCGCTCCGGCGACCAGCAGCCGTCGGAGGAGGAGCAGTCGGGCAGCGGCGCCGCGATCGCGGTCGGCGCCCTGCTGGACGGCGTCCCGGAGAGCGTCGTGCTGGGCCTGGGGCTGCTCAGCGGTGGGGGAGTGAGCGTCTCGGTGCTCGCGGCGGTCTTCATCTCCAACGTGCCCGAGGGCCTGTCCAGCGCTGCCGGGATGAAGCGCAGCGGCCGCTCGGCCCGGTACGTCTTCGGGATCTGGGGCGGGATCGCACTGGTCAGCGCCCTGGCCGCGCTCGTCGGCTACCTCGCGCTGGGGAACGCCGCACCGGAGCTCGTCGCCGTCATCACCGCCGTCGCCGCGGGCGCGATCCTCACCATGGTCGCGGACACGATGATCCCCGAGGCCTTCGAGGAGACCCGGACCTGGACCGGGCTGATCACGACCGTGGGCTTCCTGGTCGCCTTCGCGATCGAGCGGGCCTGACCGGCGTCGTCAGCGCGCAGCGGCCCGGGTCCGCAGGCCGAGGACGGCGACGTCGTCCTCCGCGCCGTCGGCGAGCATGACGCCCAGGAGCCGGTCGCAGAGCTCCTCCAGGGGCCGGTCGCCGAACCGGGCGAGCAGCTCGCGCACCTGCTCCCGGCCGTCGTCGAGGGGGATCCCGCGCCGCTCGAACAGCCCGTCGGTGAACAGCAGCACGGTCGCGTCGTCGGGGAGATCGGTGGCGCCGTCGGCCCGGGGACCCCGCCAGCCGATGCCCAGGGGCGGACCGATCGGGGCGGTCAGGTCGACGACCGCGCCGTCGGCGGTGAGCATCAGCGGCTCGGGGTGGCCGGCCGAGGACCAGCGCAGCGTCCGGCCACCGGCGCCGTCGTGTTCCACCCGGCACACCAGCGCGGTGGCCATGGTGGGCACGGCCAGCCCGACCAGGGCGTGGTCGACCCGGCGGAGCACCCCGGCCGGTTCCTCGAGCCGGTCGAAGGCGATGCCGCGGACCAGGGTCTTGACCTGTCCCATGGCCGCGGCGGCCTCGATGTCGTGGCCCATCACGTCGCCGATGACCAGGACCATGTCGCCGTCGGGCTGGAGGATGCTGTCGTACCAGTCGCCGCCGATCGAGACCCCGCGCGTGGCCGCCCGGTAGCGGACGGCGGTCTCCAGGTGCGGCAGCTGCACGGGCGGGGAGAGCAGGGAGCGCTGCAGCCGCTCGGCGACCTGCTGGTTGGCCGCGGCGAGCCGGGCGTTGTCCAGCGCCAGCGCCGCCCGTCGGGAGGCCACCTCGGCGGTGCGCAGTTCGACGTCGGTGTGCGGGCCCCGGTCGGCACCGTTGACGAGGGTGATGGCCCCGAACTGCTCGCCCCGGGCCAGCAGCGGGAAGGTGGCCACGGCCGACGGCCGGAGCGGCGCGAGGGCCTCGCGGGCGGCGTCGTTGGACACCATCTGCTCGACGTGCGCGCTGGTGAGCTGCGGGATGACGACGGGCCGGCCGCTGCGCAACGCCGTCGGCACGGGGGCCGAGGGCAGGTTGGTGCCGACCCGCGCGTCGGCGTACCGGTTCATCGCCTCGACCATCGCCGGATCGCTGTGCGCGCGGCCGACGTCGCGGCGGGTGCCGTCGGGGTCGACCACGCTGACCAGGCACCAGTCGGCCAGCAGCGGGACGACGAGGCGGGCGAACCGGCTGACGGCCTCGTCGGTGTCGAGGGTCGAGGTCATCGCCTGGCTGATGTCGCCGAGCAGCATGAGGTGCCGGCCGGCCAGCTCGGCGGCGGCGGCCGCGTCGGCGGCGCGCAGCGCGGCCTCCTCGCGGGCGGCGACGGCGGCGGTCCGCTCCTCCTCCGCGCGCCGGCGGGCGGTGACGTCGTCGTAGGTGACGACGAGGCCGGCGTCGGTGAGGAACGCGTCGGCCTGGAACCACTTCTCCAGGGGCCCGAACCAGGCCTCGGTGCGGCCGGACCGGCCGGTGAGGCGGACCGAGGTGTAGAGCTGCTGGAAGGGGCCGCCCACGGCCTCGGGGAACTCGTCCCAGATCCCCCTGCCCACGAGGTCACCGACCGTGCGGCCGAGGACCGCGGCGCCGGCCGGGTTGACGTAGCTGAAGCGCCAGTCCCCGTCGAGGACGAACATCGGCCGGTCCATGCCCTCGACGGCCTGCGCCAGCAGGTCGCCCGGGGGCGGGTCCGCCCGATCGGTGATCATGAGCTCACTCTGCCTCATGAGGCCCGCGGGACGTCCTGGTCCGCGGTCGGGACCACCCCGACGGGCATCACACGGTTGAGCGCGCGTGCCCCTGGGAACCCCGGATGCATCCGAGAAACGGACACCGACGGGGGAGAGACATGAGTCGACTGGCATGGCCCCTGCGGCCGCTGCCGGACGGCCGGGGCGAGATGTGGCGCTGGGACCTGGGGTCCCTCGCCGAGCTGCCGGCGGTCCGAGCCGCCCTGCGCGCCCGCCTGGACGAGGTCGGCTTCCCCCGGGACCCCGACGACCCGGTGGCCGACCAGATGATCCTGGCCTTCGACGAGCTGGCGTCCAACGCGCTGCGCCACGGCGACCGGCCCGTGGTCGCCACGGTGGTCGCGGGCAGCGGCGGCTGGATCCTCGACATCAGCGACCGGGCGCGCGATTCCATGCCGGCGCCGGCGGTGGGCCGCGACCCGAGCCAGGGTGGGATGGGGCTGTACCTGGTCGCGCGGCTGGCCGTCGCCCACGGCTGGTACGTCGACGACGTCTGCAAGCACGTGTGGGCCTGCCTGCCGACCACGGTCGAGGACCGCGAGCCCGTCTACAGCTGAGGCCGGTTGCCGGGCCGAGTGGGGCCCGGAGGGCTCCGCGCAGGGACGGCAGGTGGGGCTCAGCGCCCCCTGGGGACGGCACCTGGCCGCGGTGACGTCCGGAGGACGACGAAGCGATTGCGCCCGGGGCGGCGGGGCACGGGTGGCCCGGCGCCGCCCCGGGGCAGCTCGTCGGCACGGCGGGGGTCACCCGCGTGCGCGATGGGTGGTGCGGACTGCTCAGGCCGCCCCGGAGGGGACGACCAGCGAGAGGTTGCCCTTGCCGTAGCCGGGGACCTCGACCTGCAGGTCGAGCCGGTTGAAGGCGGCGAGCATGCCGGCGATGTCGCCGTCGATGTCGTCACCGGGGGCGATGAGCTTGTGCAGCTTCGAGTGCGGCGCACCCGGCACGTTGAACAGGGCCGAGAGCACGTTGGTGACCTCGTAGAGCGCCTCGGTCAGCATCGACGTCAGCTCGCCGTCCTCCTCCACGGCGTCCTGGCAGCCGCCGGGGGGCAGCAGGGCCAGGGCACCGCCGGTGTAGGCCGACAGCGCGAGGTCCATCACGCACAGGGCGTTGACGTTCATCTGCGGGTCGACGTAGACGGCGACCGACACCGGTGAGCGCTCGGTCGGGGTGACCGGGGCGCCGGGGGCGACGGCCACCGGCTTCCCGACCAGGCCCGAGAGCATGTCCTTGACGTCCTTGATCTCGGGCAGGACGACGGTCAGGGGGGCGGTCACGCGATCACTCCGCTCAGCTGGTCGGCGAAGGTCTCCTCGTTGAACGGCTTCGCGATGAGGAACAGGGCGCCGGCGCTGGCCGCCTTGTCCCGCATCTCCGCCGAGCCCTCGGAGGTCACGAAGCCGAAGGGGACGGTGCTGCCGGAGTTGCGCAGCGCCTCCAGGCACTCGATGCCCGTCATGTTCGGCATGTTCCAGTCGGACAGGACCAGGTCGGGGGACTCCGACTTGACCTTGTCGTAGGCGTCGCGGCCGTCCTCGGCCTCGACGATGTCGTGGCCGTCGAAACCGGCCTGACGCAGGGTGCGGATGACGATCTGCCGCATGACACGGCTGTCGTCGGCGATCAGGATCTTCACGGGGTCACTCCGTTCTCGTGCGTGGGTTGGTCAGACGGTGGTGCCGGGCGTGCCCAGGGCGGGCAGGGCTCCCTGGACGGAGATGGCGATCGGCGCGCCGCGCCAGAGGACGTCGATCCGGCAGACGTCGACCGGGTTGCGGACCTCGGGAGGCGTCCCGACCGACGGCAGGCTGAGGGCCGAGTGGCCGGGCAGCACGGCCTTGACGCTGCCGCCGACGACGTTGGCGATCTCGCCGAAGGCGTCGACGACGTCCTCCTCCTCGAGCACCTCGGGGGCGCTCTCCCGCAGCAGGGCCCGCGAGAGGTCCTCCGCGGTCTGCCGGCCGGTGGTGAGCACGACGCTGCCGGTCCACGGACCGACCATGTCGACCCAGCTGGACACGACGTCGGCGGGCAGCTCCCCGGGGAGCGGGACGAGCACCTCGTCCTCGCCGACCAGGGAGATCCAGGCCTCGCCGGCGATCGACTCGACGGTGGCCTCGTCGATCAGCTCGGTGATGACCGGGCGGGCGTCGGCGAGCCGGCGGTCGGTGTCGAGAGTGGTCACAGGACGACCTCCTGGGGGAGCAGGCCGAGCAGCGCCAGCTTGTCGCGGATGGCGTCGGCCGTGAACGGCTTGATCACGTACTCGTGCGCGCCGGCGGCCAGCGCCCGCACGATCTGGGTGTGCTCGCTCTCCGAGGTGACCATCATCATGGTCATGGAGCGCCACGCCGGGTTGGCGCGCACGGCCGAGACGAACTGCAGTCCGTCCATCACCGGCATGTTCCAGTCGATGGTGGCCAGGTCGGGGACCCAGCCCTCGTTGAGCACGTCGAGGGCCTCCCCGCCGTGGCCGGCGTCCCGGACCTCGTATCCGAAGCCGGTGAGGATGCTGCTGACGATCCGGCGCATGGCGCGCGAGTCGTCGATCACCAGAGCACGCATGTGGATCAGGCCCCCTTCAGCGGGCGGTAGGCAGAGCTGCGGCCGAGCACGACCCGCTCCCAGGAGTCGTCGACGCCGAGGGTGGTCTCGGCGGCACCGAGGAACAGCCACCCGTCCGGCTTCATGAGGGCGCGGACACGGCGGAGGATCGCCTGCTTGGTGGGCAGGTCGAAGTAGATGAGGACGTTGCGCAGGTAGACCACGTCGAACGGGCCCATCCGGGGCAGCGCCGCGGCGAGGTTGCACTCGCTGGCCGTCACCATCCGGCGGAGGTTGGCGTTGACCTCCCACTCGCTGCCGGCACGGGTGAAGTGGCGGACGAGCATGGGCGCCGGCAGGCCGCGGTTGACCTCGAGCTGGCTGAACCGGCCGGCGCGGGTGCGCTCCACCATCTCGCGGGAGAGATCGGTGGCCGTGATGGACACCCGGCTCGCCGCGTTGGGCATCGCGTCCTCGAGCAGCATCGCGATCGTGTACGGCTCCTGCCCGCTGGAGCAGGCGGCCGACCAGATCTGGAGCCGCTCGTTCGGGCCGCGGGCCGCCGTCAGCGCGGGCAGCACGGTCGTGGTCAGCGTGGTGAACGGGTCGCCGTCGCGGAACCACGAGGTCTCGTTGGTGGTGAGGGCCTCGACGATGCGCCGGGTGTTCTCCGGGTTCGGCCGGGTGCGGACGGTGTCGACCAGCTGGCCGACGTCGGCGAGCCCCATCTGCCGGGCGATGGGCAGCAGCCGGGCCTCGACCAGGTACTCCTTCCCGGGCGCGAGCACGATCGCGCTCTCCCGGTGCACCACCTGGCGGACCCAGTCGAAGCTGGTGGCGGTCAGGGTCATCGGACTCCTCCAGTGGCCAGCACGGACGTCCGGCTGGGGGCGGTGCTGAGCGTGGGGCCGGTCAGCCGGCGGACGATCGTCTCGGCGATGCGGTCCAGCGGCAGGATCTCGTCGGCCAGGCCGGCCGAGGCGACGGCGCCGGGCATGCCCCAGACCACCGAGGTGGCCTGGTCCTGGACGACGACGGAGCCGCCGGCCTCGCGGATGCGCGCCGCGCCGAGCTTGCCGTCGGAGCCCATGCCGGTCAGGACGACGGCGAGGACCGCGCCCCGGTGGGCGTCGACCGCCGAGCGGAACAGCGGGTCGACGGCCGGACGGCAGAAGTTCTCCGGCGGACCCTGGGTCAGCATCGTGGCGTTGCCGCGCGGGCTGGTCCGGAGGGTCAGGTGGTGGTCGCCGGGGGCGAGGTGGACGGTGCCGGGCGCCAGCGGGGTGCCGTCGACGGCCTCGACGACGCGCAGGGCACTGAGCCGGTCCAGCCGTTGGGCGAACTGCTTGGTGAACACCGGGGGCATGTGCTGGACCAGGAGGACCGGCACCGGCAGGGAGGCCGGCAGCGCGGGCAGCACCTTGGCCAGCGCCTCGGGACCGCCGGTCGAGGAGCCGATGACCAGGATGGCCGGCTTCTCGACCGGGGCCGAGCGCGGCGCGGCCGGGCGCACCGGGACGAGGGGAGCGGCGGCGCGGGCCGGGCCGGTGGTGACCGGGCGGCCGGTGAGGGCCTTGATCTTGGGGATCAGCTGCTCGCGGACGCTCTCCATCGACTGCGCGACGCTGCCGACGTTGGCCGGCTTGGTGACGTAGTCGTTGGCACCGGCCGAGAGGGCGTCGAGGGTCGCCGACGCGCCGCGCTCGGTGAGCGTGCTGAACATGATGATCGGGACACGGCTGCGCGTGGCGCGGATCGCCGCCACCGCCTGGATGCCGTTCATCTCCGGCATCTCGATGTCCATGGTGACCAGGTCGGGCTTGAGCTGCTCGACCTTGCCGACGGCGAGCTTGCCGTTGACGGCGGTGCCGACGACCTCGATCCCAGGGTCCTGGGACAGCACGTCGGTCACGATCTTGCGCACCACGATGGAGTCGTCGACCACCAGCACCCGGATCGGGTTCATCCGTCCTCCTGCTCCTGTCGGACAGCCGACAGGGGCTGTTAGTCGTGTATCGGCACCGGTTCCGACCGATTGAGTTCGGCCGCGCACAACCGGTTCCGGTCGGTACGGACGTCCCGGGTGCACCAGGCGTCACAGGAGTTGTCGGCTGCCACAAACGCCACCTGAAGTGCTGCCGCGGACTCGTTACGCAAATCGCGGTGACCGGCGCGGGGAATGGCTCCTCGCCCATTTGTCGACAGCGGGGAACGGTGACCGGCGGATCCGGGAATGGCGTTGACCAGCGGATTTCGGCTCCGGCACGAGCGCTGTGCGCCAGGAGCCCATTCGGTCACCGGAACGGGTACTCAGCGCACACTGCTCGTGCCCGAGCCCCCGGACCTCAGTCGGCCAGGAGGTCCGGCGGGGGCGCGAAGGGCGTGATGCAGAACGGGTGGCCGGCCGGGTCGAGCAGCACCCGCCAGCGGGGATCGGGCTGCGGGTCGGCCAGGCGCGCGCCGAGGGCCAGCGCGCGGGCGACCGGCTCGTCCAGCGCCTCGCCGGCCGTCAGGTCGAGGTGGACGACGGACGCCCCCGGCCAGACCGGCGGGCGGTACCCCTCGACCCGTTGCGGGACCAGCAGGACGCCGGGCACCCGCACCCCGACGCTCGTCTCGCGCCGCCACAGCACCCGGCCACCGAGCAGCCGCACGTAGAAGTCGGCCAGCTCGTCGGGGTAGGCGCAGTCGAGGGACACGCCCACGAACCGCACGTCGCCGGGCTCGGTCCGCTCCACGGTCGCGACCGTAACGGTCGACGGAGTGCGCAGTGGTCCAGCAGATGGGCGGTCGGGTGCACCGACGCCCACACTGTCACCGCCGGAGCGGCGCAGGGTCAGGCGGTGGTGACCCGCTCCCAGGGGGCGAGCAGGACCGTCAGCGCGGTGGTGTCGAGCATGTCGCCCATGGTGATGCCCTGGACCACGCCGGCGACGGCGTTCCAGACGCCCTGGGCGCCGTCACGGCCGTCGAAGCCGCCGTCGGCGAAGGCCTGCACGGCCAGCAGCTGGGCGGCGGCCAGCACGCGGAGGCGGCCGGAGACGTGCGCGGCCCAGGAGGCCTCGTGCATCGCCGTCGCCCACGGGCGGCGCTCGAGGCGGCCCTCGTCGACGGCGCGGCGCCAGCGGGCGCGGGTGGCGTCGTCCTGGTCACCGATCGCGCTCAGGAACGCGTGGACCTCGACCGCGGCGGGGCCCAGGTCCGGCTGCACGGTCGGGACGAGGCCGGTCGCCGTCGCCAGGGCCAGCGGGCCGGTGAGCTGCCGGCGGACCAGCGGGGGCAGGACGTCGGAGGCGAAGGAGCCGATCACCGCGTCGCCGAGCACGTCGGCGGCCGCGGCGAGCACGTCCTCGTCGACGTCGGCGGCGGCCGGGTGCTCCAGGCCGAGGACGTCGTCGCGCAGGACCCGCTCCACGGCGGCGGCGTCCCCGATCAGCCCGCGCTCGAGCTGCTCGACCAGGACGGCGGCGCGGTCGGTGGTGCCGGCGCTGCGCAGGTTCGGCACCGCGGCGGCCAGCTCGCGGGCCCGGCGGGCGCGGACCGCCAGGACGGCCCGCTCCTCGCGGTCACGCCCCGCGGAGGGGTGGACGGCGGCGAGGCCCTCGAGCGTGGCGGCGTCCGCGGTGAGTCCCGTCAGGAGGACGTCGGCCACCTGCCGCCCGAGCGGGAGGCGGACCAGGTCGAAGCCGAGGGTGGCGGCACTGACCAGTGAGTACGGCACGACAGCGCCTCCGTGAGCCGGGACAAGGGCGGAGACCATGCTGACCGCGATCGTCCCGTGGCGCCATGTGACCCTCACCCGTCCGGCGGAGACCACGCCCGATCCTCTCGCGTGTCCCCGGCGCTTCTGTCATAGAGCGATCGCACAGAGTCACCGAACGGGACCGGCCCCCTTCCGACCAGGTGGTCGGAGAGGGGGCCGGTACGGGGTCCTTCGTCAGGCGCTGACGGCCTTGTGCACGTCCAGGGCGAGGAGCAGCTGACCGTCGAGCTTGAACGCGCCGCGGATGAGGTCGCGCGCGGTGCCGTCGAGCGTGTCCGGCGGCGCCTCGAAGTCGGCCGGGTCCACGTCGACGACGTCGGCGATGGCGTCCACCAGGAGGCTGACGGCCTCGCCGTGCAGGCGCACGACGATGACGACCGCGTCGGTGTCCTCGGGCCGCGGCGGACGGCCCAGCCGCTCGCGCAGCTCGATCGCCGTCACGACCTGGCCACGCAGGTTGATCAGGCCGGCGACGGCGGTCGGGGCCAGCGGCACCCGGGTCAGGCTCTGGCTGCGCAGGACCTCCTGCACGTGCGCCACCTCGACGCCGTAGAGGTCGCCGTCCAGCCAGAAGGTGGCCAGCTGGCCGCCGATCACCGGGGCGGCGTCGGAGGTGCGGGTGTCGGTCGCGGTGCTCACGTCAGACCTCCATCAGGGACGAGGAGACGCCCTGGGGCGTCGAGAAGTCGGAACCGGCGCTGTAGAACGCCGGGTCGGCGGCGAGGATGGCCGCCCGGACGTCGAGCAGCTCGGTCACCTTGTCGCCGAGGACGGCGGAGCCGAGCAGGCCCATGTCCTCGATGTCGCTGCGGATGGCGGCCTCGCCGTCGACGATGTCGAGGATCTCCTCGACCACGATCGCCACGCTGCGGCCGTGGTCGCTGTAGACGATGACCTCGAGGACCTCCTGGTCCGCCTCGCCGTAGGCGCCCAGGTGCCGGTCGAGGCGGACGATCGGCAGGATCGCGCCGCGGTACTGCACGACCTCCCGGTTGCCGACCCGCTCCACGTTCTCGGTGCGGACCTGCTCGAGGCGGGTGACCGTGTCGAGCGGGATCGCGACCCGGCGGCCACCGCCGATGGAGGCGAGCAGCATCCGCTCGCGCTGCGACTCGGTGTCGGCCGCGGCGACGGCGGCGGCCACGCGGGCCTCCTGCCGCTCGGCGCTCTCCGTGCGCAGGGCCCGGCGGGCCAGCGCCTGGACGTCGAGGATCAGCGCGACCGTGCCGTCACCGAGGACCGTGGCGCCGGAGTAGAGGCCGATCGCCTTGAGCTGGCCGCCGACGGCCTTGACCACGATCTCCTCGGTGTTGATCACCCGGTCGACGACCAGGCCGAAGCGCCGTCCCTCGGAACGCAGCACCGCGATGACGACGTGGCCGTCGTGCCGCTCGGAGGTGATGCCGAGGACGTCGGTGAGCCGGACCAGGGGGAGGAGCTCCCCGCGCAGCCGGTAGACCTGCGCCCCGCCGACCTCCTCGACGGCGTTGACCGCCTTCTCGGCGTCGAGCGAGACGAGCTCCTGGAGGCTGATCTGCGGGATGGCGTAGCGGTCGGAGGCGCACTCCACGGTCAGCGCCGGGACGATCGCCAGGGTCAGCGGGATCCGCAGCCGGCAGACGGTGCCGGTGCCGGCGACCGACTCGACCTCGATGGTGCCGCCGATGGCCTCGATGTTGGTCTTGACGACGTCCATGCCGACGCCGCGGCCGGAGACGTTGGTGACGGCGGCGGCCGTCGAGAAGCCCGGCAGGAAGATCATCTGCAGGACGTCGGCGGGGCTCATCCGGGCCAGCTGCGCCTCGGTGACGAGGCCGCGCTCGATGGCCTTGGCGCCGATCTTGGCCGGGTCGATGCCGGCGCCGTCGTCGGCGACCTCGACGACGACCTGGCCGCTCTCGTGCTTCGCGCGCAGGGTCAGGACGCCCTCGGCCGGCTTGCCGGCGGCACGGCGCTTGTCCGGCGCCTCGATGCCGTGGTCGACGGAGTTGCGGACCAGGTGGGTCAGCGGGTCCTTGACGGCCTCGAGCAGCGTCTTGTCGAGCTCGGTGTCCTTGCCCTCCATCTCCAGGCGGACGCTCTTGCCGCACTGGATGCCGAGGTCGCGGACGACGCGCGGAAGCTTCGACCAGATGTGGTCGATCGGCTGCATGCGCGTCTTCATGACGCCCTCCTGCAGCTCGCTGGCGATGAGGTTGAGCCGCTGCGAGGCGCGGACCAGGTCCGTGTCGTTGGACCGGCCGACGTACTGGACGATCTGGTTGCGGGTCAGCACCAGCTCGCCGACGAGCAGCATGAGCTCGTCGAGCAGGTCGACGTCCACGCGGATGGTGCTGTCGGCGACGGCGCGGCGCGCCTGCCCGCCGTCGGCGGCGGGCGCGTGCTCGGGCTCGGCGGCCTCGGCGGCCGCAGCCGCCACGGGGACGGGGGCCTCGACGGCAGGGACCTCCACGGCAGGGACCTCCAGGACGGGAGCCGCGGCGACGGGCTCGACGGTGGGCTCGGCGGGCTCCGCGGCCGGGGCCTTGCGGGTCCGCTTGGGGGCGGGAGCGGCGGGCGCCTCGACGACGGCGGCCTCGACGACCGGTACCTCCGCGACCGGCACCTCGGCGACGGGCGCCTCGGCAGCGGGAGCCGCGGCCGGGCCGTCCTCCATGGCGGCGCTGATGTCGGCGACGACGGCCGAGACGTCCACCGAGCCCTCGCCACCCGTGGCCTCGATCGAGGTCAGGAGGGAGCGGACGGTGTCGACCATGCGCAGCAGGACGCTGGTCCGCGCGGGGGTCAGCTCCAGGGCGCCGTCCCGCAGCCGGGAGAGCATGTTCTCCCCGATGTGCGTGACCTCCTCCAGGCGGTTGAACGCCAGGAAGCCGCTGGTGCCCTTGATCGTGTGGATCGTGCGGAAGATGCTCGAGAGGCGTTCCCGCGAGTTCGGTTCCTGCTCGAGGGCGACCAGGTCGGTGTCCAGCTGGTCGAGGTTCTCGTGGCTCTCGACGAGGAACTCCTCGACGATGTCGTCCAGACCGTCCACCGGTGCCTTCTCTCTCGCTGTCGCGGGGCGCGCTCGCCCCGCTGCTGTTGTCGGCGCCACTCGGCCGGAGTTGAGGTGAACTCCGCGGGCGCCCGTCGTGCTCGGTATCGGCAGTCGCGGCCCCGGGGCTGACCGTGGCCGGCCCCGGGGTCGCGACGTCCGTCAGTAGGTGAAGCGGCCCACCGTGCTGCGCAGGTCGCTGGCCATCCGGGACAGCTCGTCGACGGCGGTGCGGGTCTGGGCCAGCGCCTGGGTGGTGGAGTCCGCGGCCGTGGAGACCCCGGTGATGTTGTCGGCGATCTGACCGGAGCCCTGGGCGGCCTCCTGGACCGAGCGCGACATCTCGTTCGTCGTCGCGGTCTGCTCCTCCACGGCGCTGGCGATGGTGGTCTGCCGGTCGGAGATCTGCGCGACGATCTGGCTGATCTCACCGATCGCGGCCACGGCCGCGGTCGTGTCGCCCTGGATGGCCTGGACGCGGCGGGCGATGTCCTCGGTCGCCTTCGCCGTCTCCTGGGCCAGCTCCTTGACCTCGTTGGCGACGACGGCGAAGCCCTTGCCGGCCTCGCCGGCGCGGGCGGCCTCGATCGTGGCGTTGAGCGCCAGCAGGTTCGTCTGCTCGGCGATGCTCGTGATCACCTTCACCACGTTGCCGATCTCCGCCGACGACTCGCCCAGCTTGTTCACCGTCGCCGTCGTCGCCTCCGCGGCGTTCACCGCGCGCATCGCGACCTCGGACGCCTCCGCGGCGTTCGACGCGATCTCCCGGATCGAGGCACCCATCTGCTCGGCACCCGCAGCCACCGTCTGCACGTTGCGGCTGACCTCCTCCGCGGCGCCGGCCACGACACCCGACTGGGCCGAGGTCTCGTTCGCCGAGGCCGAGATCTGCGCCGACGACGCCGACAGCTCCTCCGACGACGCCGCCACCGCGTCCGCGGCACCCACGACCGTCGCCATGACCCCGCGCAGGCTCTCCTGCGCCGACTCCAGCGCCGCTGCCATGCGGCCCACCTCGTCGTCCTCGTCGACGCGCGCCGAGACCGTGAGGTCACCGGCCGCGAGGGCCTCGGCCGAGCGCTGCACGACCCGCAGGTTGCGGACCATGCGGCGGACGACGAAGACGGTCAGTGCGACGGCGACGACCACGGCGCTCAGCGAGGTGACCAGCAGCAGGGTGATGGCGTTGCTCGCCTCGTCCTCGCTGGCGGCGTTCCGCGCGGCAGCCTCGGCGGACTGCGCCAGACCCTCCTCCTCCAGCCCGTCGGCGATGTCGGTCAGCAGCGGGCTCGACACCTCGCGGTAGACCTGCGCGTACGTCGCCAGGTCGCCGGCGTCGGCGGCCGGGAACAGCTGCGCGGCGTTGGAGGCGAGGAACTGCTCCCGGGCGCCCTGGTACTTGTCCATGGCGGCCTGGTCGATGACGAACGGCTCGTACTCGGCGAGCGCGGCGTCCACGTCGGCCTGCTTCTCCTCCATCTCGCCGAGCAGCTCGACGCGACGAGCGGGGTCCGAGACGGCGTACTCGAGCACCCGGGCGCGGTGGGCCGCGGTGGCGCGCTGCACCGCGGACAGGGCGTTCAGCGGCTGCAGGTTCTCGCTGTAGATCCGCTCCTGGCCGTCCCGCATCTCGCCGATGCGCGTGACCGCCAGCAGGTTCGTGACGATGACGACGACGGCGAGCAGGCCGACGACCGCGCCGATCTTCACCCCGATCGGACGACCGGCGAACCAGCCGCCGCGCCGCCCGCGGCTGGAAGGGGTGGTGACAACGGACATCGGTTCTCCTGCGTTCGATTCGCCAACCGGTATCGCCGGCGCGAGGTTTGCGTGAGGTCGTGCGTGGGAAGAGTGAGCCATTTCGGACGGCGCCGACGGCCAATTCATGGCGTGTCGCAGAGGACCGTCGAGAAAGGTCGGTGACCGTTTCTGCCGAGTCGACAAGACGCCATTCCCGGGTCCCGGAAAGGCGAGAGCGCGGGACCGGTCGACCCGGTCCCGCGCTCTCTTCCCTCCGCGCCCCTGCGCGCTCCGGATCAGTAGCTGAAGCGCCCCACCGTGCTGCGCAGGTCGGCGGCCATCCGCGACAGCTCGTCGACCGCGGTGCGGGTCTGGGTCAGCGCCTGCGTGGTGGAGTCCGCGGCCGAGGAGACACCGGTGATGTTCTGCGCGATCTCCCCGGTACCGCCGGCGGCCTCCTGCACCGACCGGGCCATCTCGTTCGTGGTCGCGGTCTGCTCCTCCACCGCGGAGGCGATGGTGGTCTGCCGGTCGGAGATCTGCGCGACGATCGAGGAGATCTCACCGATCGCGGCCACGGCCGCGGTCGTGTCGCCCTGGATGGCCTGGACGCGGCGGGCGATGTCCTCGGTCGCCTTCGCCGTCTCCTGCGCCAGCTCCTTGACCTCGTTGGCGACGACGGCGAAGCCCTTGCCGGCCTCGCCGGCCCGGGCGGCCTCGATCGTGGCGTTCAGCGCCAGCAGGTTCGTCTGCTCGGCGATGCTCGTGATCACCTTCACCACGTTGCCGATCTCCGCCGACGACTCGCCCAGCTTGGCGACGGTGGCCGTCGTGGTCTCCGCAGCGACCACCGCACGCGACGCGACCTCGGAGGCCTCGGCGGCGTTCGTGGCGATCTCCCGGATCGAGGCACCCATCTGCTCGGCACCCGCGGCCACGGTCTGCACGCTCCGGGAGACCTCCTCGGCGGCCGAGCTGACCACGCCGGACTGCGCCGAGGTCTCCTCCGCCGACGCCGAGATCTGCGCCGACGACGCCGACAGCTCCTCGGAGGAGGCGGCGACGGCGTCGGCCGAGGCGATCACGGAGGCCATGACGGTGCGGAGCTCCGCCTGTGCGGCGTCCAGCGCGGCCGCGGTAAGGCCGAGCTCGTCCTGCTGGTCGATCCCGGTGCTGCGGGTCAGATCGCCGGCGGCGATGCCCTCGGCGACGTGCTGCACCGACTGGAGGGTGCGGCGGATGCTGCGGGCCACGGTCCAGCCCAGACCCAGCGCCAGCAGGGCGCCGACAGCCACCACGGCGATGAGGGCGGTGCGGGCGGAGGTCGCCGTGTCGGAGACGGAGTCGGCCAGCGTGGAGGCCTCGGCGGTCTCCGACACCAGGAGGGCGTCGATGCCCTCACCGATCTCGGGGAGCAGTTCCTGCGACTGGGGGTACAGCGCACCGGCCGTGGCCATGTCGCCGGCCGCGCTCGCGGCGGTCACCTGCGCGTTGAGGTCGGCCCAGGACGTGTAGGTCTCCTCGAGGGACGCGGCGATGGCGCGCTGCTCGGCGTTCGGGGAGGTGCCGGCGTACCGGTCGGCCGCCTCGGCGACGGCCGCGCCCGCGGCAGCGGAGGCCTCCGCGTACTCCGCGGCGTCGGCGGAGCGGCTCATCTGCTGGATGTAGGACATCGCCTGGTTCAGCTGCAGCTCGAGGAACTGCGCCCGCATCTCCTCGACCTCGAGGAGGCCCAGGGTGCTCTGCTCGTAGCTCTTCGCCGCGCTGTCCGCGGCGTCGTCCAGCGAGACGACACCGACCGCCCCGACGGCGACGCCGGTGAGGACGGCCACCGAGACCGACGCGAGGATCTTGCGCGAGACGGACATGTCCCTGAGGACTCGTCCGACACCACCGTTCTCTGCCACGACAACACTTCCGATCGCACTGGGGAAAGGGGACGACCCGCTTCCAGCCCGGGTCGAGAGGTGCCGGAGGACCCGGCGACGGAGCAGAACGTAGGGCTGGACACAGAATGCAGGAATGCTTTTCCTCGCGTGTCGTGGATGCGTATGACAACGGTTCTACAACGGTGTCGACAATTCTCTCCGACCGTTTTCGACGACCATTCCCTGTGCTGTCGACATACCGCCCGGTGGGACGCGGTGACCGTGAGGGCGGCCGGCACGCCGGCCGCCCTCACGCCTCTCAGCAGGTGAAGCGGCCCACCGCCCCACGGAGGTCGGCGGCCATCCGGGACAGCTCGTCGACTGCGGTGCGCGTCTGACCGAGCGCGTGTGTCGTGGACTCGGCCGCGGTGGAGACCCCGGTGATGTTCTCGGCGATCTGCCCGGAGCCCTGCGCCGCCTCGCTGACGGAGCGGGCCATCTCGCTGGTGGTGGCCGTCTGCTCCTCCACCGCGCTGGCGATCGTCAACTGGTAGTCGTTGATCCGGCCGATGACCTGGCTTATCCGCCCGATGGCTGCCACCGCTCCGGTGGTGTCGCCCTGGATCGCCTCCACCCGCCGGGCGATGTCCTCGGTCGCCTTCGCCGTCTCCTGCGCCAGCTCCTTGACCTCGTTCGCCACCACCGCGAACCCCTTGCCTGCCTCACCGGCACGGGCCGCCTCGATCGTGGCGTTGAGCGCCAGGAGGTTCGTCTGCTCCGCGATCGAGGTGATGACCTTGACGACGTTCCCGATCTCGAGCGAGGACTCGCCGAGGCGGGTGATCTGCGCCGTCGTCGCCTCCGCCTCGGTCACCGCGGAGGCTGCCACCCGTGCGGCCTCGTTGGCGTTCTGCGCGATCTCCCGGATCGACGCGCCCATCTGCTCGGCACCCGCGGCCACGGTCTGCACGCTCCGGCTGACCTCGCCGGCCGCGGAGCTCACCACGCCCGACTGGGCCGAGGTCTCCTCCGCCGACGCAGAGATCTGCGCCGACGACGCCGACAGCTCCTCCGACGACGCGGCCACGGCCGCCGCCGACTGCTTGATCTCGCCGACCGTGGTGGCCATCGTGTCGGCCGCGGTGTTCAACGCCCGGGCCATCTGCCCCACCTCGTCGTGGCCGCGGACCTCGAGGCGCACGGTGAGATCGCGGTCGGCCAGACGGCCGAGCCCGGACTGGACCTCCCGGACGCCGCCGACGACACCGCGGGCGACGAACCACGCGAACGCACCGCCGACCAGGGCGGCGAGCGCGGAGACCAGCAGGGAGAGGAGGACGGTCTGGGACTCCGCGTCGTCGGCGGCGGCACGCGTCGAGGCCACGCGTCCGTCGACCGATGCCACGAGGTCGGTCATGGCCTGGTCCAGGACGTAGAAGGTGTCCCACTTGTCGCCGTTGGAGACGGCGTCGCCCTCGTCGAGCCGGCCGGCGGCCCACAGCTGGAAGATCTGCTCGTTGTAGGCGCTCATCGCCGTCCAGTTCTCCTGGATCGCGTCGAGGCTGGCACGGCCCTGCTCGTCGAGCAGGCTCCGGTCGAGGTCGAACAGCCGCTCGAAGCCCTCGGCGCCGTCGCGGTAGTTCGTCACGTTGTCCCCCGTCGGGGCGGCGGCGACCGCACCGCCGTCCACCCGGGACCGCCAGGCGGTGATGTTCTGCCAGTTGGCGGCCCACAGCAGGTCGTAGCGCGCGGTCTCGACGGACCGCTGGACCCCCACGGCGGCGGTGGCCTGGTCGTTGAGGTCGCCGATGCGCTGGGCGCCGGCCACGCCGGTGACGGTGGCCGCGACGAGGCCGGCGACGAGGGCGGCACAGATCGCGGCGATGCGCGTGCCGATGCCGCGGTCCCGGTACCAGTGGCGGGCGGGCGCCCCGGTGGACGGGGTCATGGACGGCTCCTCGGGAGTCAGGCGGCGGGGCGGCCGCGACCACGGCGCCATGGATCGGCGACGTGCCCGGAGAGTGCTACATCGGAATGGTCGGGGATCGCCTTTCCGTAGCGTGTCCGACCGTGTTCCGGAAATCGTGCGACGACCTCCTCCCCGCGGTCACCATGTCGACCCGGGAATGGCACTCGCCGCGCGGGCGGTCCACGCCGGGAATGGTCCGGGAACGACGAGAGCGCGGGACCGGGGATCTCCCGGTCCCGCGCTCCGCGGTCCTCGCCGTCAGGCTGTGCGCCTGCCTCAGTAGGTGAAGCGACCCACCGCCCCCCGCAGGTCCACGGCCATGCGCGACAGCTCGTCGACGGCCACCCGGGTCTGGCTGAGCGCCTGCGTGGTGGTCTCGGCGGCCGTGGAGACGCTGCCGATGTTCTCGGCGATCTGCCCGGACCCGCCGGCGGCCTCCTGCACCGAACGCGACATCTCGCTGGTCGTCGCGGTCTGCTCCTCCACCGCGCTGGCGATGGTGGTCTGCCGGTCGGAGATCTGCGCGACGATCTGGCTGATCTCCGCGATCGCGGCCACCGCGGCGTCGGTGTCGCCCTGGATCGACTGCACCCGGCGGGCGATGTCCTCGGTCGCCTTCGCCGTCTCCTGCGCCAGCTCCTTGACCTCGTTCGCCACGACGGCGAAGCCCTTGCCCGCCTCACCGGCACGGGCGGCCTCGATGGTCGCGTTCAGCGCCAGCAGGTTCGTCTGCTCGGCGATCGAGGTGATGACCTTGACGACGTTGCCGATCTCCATCGACGACTCGCCGAGCTTCGCGACGGTCGCGGTCGTGGCCTCCGCGGCGTTCACGGCGCGCATCGCGACCTCGGACGCCTCCGCGGCGTTCTGCGAGATCTCCCGGATCGAGGCGCCCATCTGCTCCGCGCCCGCGGCCACGGTCGCGACACTCCGGCTGACCTCGTCGGCCGCCGACGAGACCACGCCCGACTGCACCGAGGTCTCCTCCGCCGAGGCGGAGATCTGCGCCGACGAGGCCGACAGCTCCTCCGAGGACGCCGCGACCGCCGACGCCGAGGCAGCGACACCGGCCATGACCTCGCGGAGGCTGGCCTGAGCGGCCTCCAGCGCGTCGGCCATCTGGCCGATCTCGTCGTGCGAGGTGACGCCGGCCGAGGCCGTCAGGTCGCCGGTGGCCAGCGCCTCGAGAGCGGCCTTGACCCGCTGCACCGGGCGGGTGATGGACCGCATGATGAGCCAGCTGATCGCGAGGATGACGGCGACCGCGCCGAGGGCGACGGTCAGGCTGAGGGTCTCCGCCTGCGCGACGGCGTCGTTCAGGGTCTCCTCGGCGGCGCTGCGCGCGGCGGCGAGCTCGTCCTTGGCGGTGCCCACGGCGCCGTCGGTCAGGTCGTTGGCGGCCTGGATCTCCTCCCACCGGACCCGGCTGCCGACCTGGTCGGCGATGGCGCCGTTCACGAAGGCCTCGATGGCGGTGGTGTAGTCGCCGAAGCTGGAGGCGAGCGCGGCCACGGCGTCGGCCGCCGCGCCCTCGAGCTCGATGGCGGAGAGCTCGTCGAGGATGCCCTCGGGGGTGGCGATGTCGTCGGCCAGCTCGGGCAGCTGGTCGGCCGGGACGTCCCGGACCAGGGCCTTGAAGCCGTCGACCTTGAGCTCGCTGGCCCGGGTGTCGAGCTGGAGGACGAGGGTCTCGGCGTCGGCGAGGTCCTGCAGCTCCGAGGTGGCGTCCCGGACGGTGCTGTTGCCGGCGAGCACGACGGCGATGACCCCGGCGAACGCCAGGACGACCACGGCGACCAGGGCGCCGAACTTCTGGGCCAGGGGACGGTCGGCGAACCAGCCGGCGCGGCGCGCGGCGGGCGGGGGGAGGGACGAGGTGGACACGGGAGCGCTCCTGAGGGGCGTGGGGACGGCGAGGCGTGCGGCGTCAGAGTGGTGCGCAATTGAATGGCCGCGACGCTCCCGCGCCCGTCAGTGACGAAATCGTGGTGTTTACCCCGGGTGAACCCCCGCAGGCGTGTCGACCAGTCGACGCGCGGTGCGACGAACCGTGCCGGCGCTCCTCGGGCCCCGAGACCCGTCCCCGCAGGTCAGCGCCGGATCAGGCGAGTGCGGCGTCCAGCGCGACCAGCAGCGCGACCGCCGCTTCCGGGTCGGTCACCCGTGCCGTCGCGCGCGTCTCGCCCGGTCCGACCTTCACCCCGAGGTCGTCCGGACCCAGGACGTCGAACGCGTCCTCGTCGGTGAGGTCGTCACCCAGGTAGACCACCGTGGCCGCCCCCAGCTCCTCGCGCAGCCTGCGGACGGCGCTGCCCTTGTCGGCGTCGGTGACGGCGAGCTCGAGGACGTCCTTGCCCGGCTTGAGGGTGAGCTCCGGGTCCGCGAGCTCCCGGGCGCGCTCCAGCAGCCCGGCGGCCGCCGCCCGATCGGTCACCTGGCGCACGTGCACCGCCACGCTCGCCGGCTTGACCTCCAGCCGGGCTCCGGGCGTCCCCTCCACCTCGGGAGCCAGCCGCTGCGCCAGGGCGTCGCGCCGGACCGCCAGCTCTCCGCGCAGCGGCCCGTCGAACTCCGCGCCGTGGCTGCCGACGAACCGGTAGCTGCCGCTCAACCCGCTGGTCTCCTGGAGGTCGGCCACGCCACGACCGCTGACCAGCGCGACCGTGACGCCGTCCCTCGAGGCCAGCCGGGCCAGGACCTCGGCCACGCCGGGCTCGGGGACGGCGGCCGAGGGGTCGTCGCGGAGGCGGGCGAGCACGCCGTCGTAGTCGCTGGCGATCAGCAGCGGACGGCCGGCGGCCAGCCGAGGGAGGGCGGCGCTGAGGTCGGCCGGGAGCACGGTCAGACCTGGGCCTTCAGGGCCTCGAAGAACGAACCCGCCCAGTGCTCGAGGTCGTTCTTGAACAGGTACCGGCGCATGGCACGCATCCGCTTGGCGGACTCCTCCGGCTCCACCCGGAGCGCCCGGACCAGCTGGTTCTTCACCCCGGCGATGTCGTGCGGGTTCACCAGGAACGCCTGCTTGAGCTCGGCGGCGGCGCCGGCGAACTCCGAGAGCACGAGCGCACCACCCAGGTCACCACGGGCCGCGACGTACTCCTTCGCGACCAGGTTCATGCCGTCGCGGTAGGGGGTGACCAGCATGACGTCGGCCGCGCGGTAGAGCGCAACCAGTTCCTCGCGCGGCACGGACTGGTTGATGTAGTGCACGGCCGGACCGCCGAGCGTGCCGAAGATCCCGTTGATGTGGCCGACCTGCTGCTCGATGGTCTCGCGCATGTGCACGTAGTGCTCCACGCGCTCGCGGCTCGGCGTGGCCACCTGCACGAAGACCGTGCTGGGCGCCTCGACGACGCCGTCCTCCAGCAGCTCCTGGAACGCGTTCAGCCGGACGGCGATGCCCTTGGTGTAGTCCAGCCGGTCGACCCCGAGGATGATCTTGTCGGGGTCGCCGAGCTCCTTGCGGATCTCGGCAGCCCGCGCGACCACCTCGGGCGAGCTCGCCAGCGCGTGGAAGGACTCGACGTCGATCGAGATGGGGAACGCCCTCGCCGTCACCGTGCGGCCGTCGTACTCGATCGCCTGCTTGCGGGTCGGCAGGTCGTGCAGCCGCCGGGCCAGCTGGATGAAGTTGCTGGCCGCGCTGGGCAGCTGGAAGCCGACCAGGTCGGCGCCGAGCAGGCCCTCGACGACCGCGGAGCGCCACGGGAGCTGGGTGAACAGCTCGTAGGGCGGGAACGGGATGTGCAGGAAGAACCCGATCGTGAGGTCGGGACGGCGCTGGCGCAGCATCGCCGGGACCAGCTGCAGCTGGTAGTCGTGCACCCACACGATCGCGTTCTCACCGGCGACCTCGGCGGCGCGGTCGGCGAAGCGCTTGTTGACCTGCACGTACGTGTCCCACCAGGTGCGGTGGTACTCGGGCTTCTCGACCACGTCGTGGTACAGCGGCCACAGCGAGGCGTTCGACATGCCCTCGTAGTAGCGGTCGACCTCCTCCTCGCTGAGCTCCACCGGGATCAGCGACATGCCACCGGACTCGAACGGCTCCGGCGCCGGGCCGGCGGAGCCGGACCAGCCGACCCAGGCACCGCCACGACCGGCCACGAACGGCTCGAGCGCGGTCACCAGCCCGCCGGGGCTGCGCTGCCAGCGGGTGCTGCCGTCGGGATCGGTGACCTGGTCGACCGGCAGGCGGTTGGCGACGACGACCACCGGGCTCTCCGCCCGCGTCTGGTGCTCCGGGGTGTCCGACATACCGTTCCGCACCCTAGCCGAGCCCGTCCCGCTCAGCGGGCGGCGGCCACCGCCCACCCGGCCCAGGCAGCACCGAGCCCCAGGACGAGCGTCGCGCCGAGGTAGGCGGCAGCGCGGCCGATGGCACGCTCCTCTCCCAGCCGGACGACGTCGGCACCGAACGTCGAGAACGTCGTGAGGGTGCCGCAGAAGCCGGTGCCGAGCAGTGCCACCAGCCACGCCGGCGCGGACCCCGCACCCAGCAGCAGCCCCAGCACGAGGGACCCCGCGACGTTGACGGTCAGCGTCCCGGCAACGCTGCCGGCGCCGCGTCGGGACTCGGCGACCCGACCGGCCAGCAACCGCAGCGGCGCACCGACGGCCGCCCCGAGCACGACCAGCAGGACGGTCACGACGCCACCGGTCCGCGCGCGGGCCGCAGCGGCCTCCCGGTGCGCCGGCCCAGCCACAGCCCGGTCCCCGCGGCGAGGACGCCGCCCACCACCGAGGCGACGACGTAGGCCGCGGCCGTCCCGGCGGAGCCGGCGTCGCTCAGCCGGACGACGTCCACGGCGAACGTGGAGTACGTCGTGAAGCCGCCCAGCACCCCCGTGCCGAGCAGCAGTCGCGGCCAGCGGGCCGCGGGGGAGCGCGCCTCCAGCGTCCCGAGGAGCACGCCGAGCAGCAGACAGCCGGACAGGTTCACCAGCAGCGTGGCGACCGGCCAGTCCGCGGAGGACGACGGGAGCGCGGTCGCCACGCCCCAGCGCGCGAGGGCGCCGAGCGCGCCGCCCACCGCCGCCAGCAGGTACGCCACGTGAGGCATGCTGCCCGCCGTCCGCGCGGGCGTCCCCCACCGGGGTGAGTTCCAGACGGGCGAGTCCGGTTGTGCTCAACCGGATGCCGCGCTCTGCCGATCCTGGGACCATGCAGCTGTCCTCGGACGCGCCGGAGATCGCCACGCCCCGCGTGATGGCGCGGACCGCCGGCGCCTTCTACGCGGCCGCCGGGTGCGCCGCGTTCACGGTCGTGGCGGGTGCCGGTGCGCCCGGCGGCGGCCCGGGGCGCACGCTCGCGGGCCTGGCGCTGCTCGCCGTCGCGACCGGCGCGGTGCTGCTGTGGCGCGGGGACCGGCTGCCCCGGGGCGCGTTCCACGGCGTCGTCCTCGCCGGCACCGCGCTGCTCACCGTGGCCATCGCCGTCAGCCCGGACGCGCCCACCGCGGTGACGGTCGCCTACTTCACCTCCTTCATCGCGGTCGACTGCTTCTTCTTCTTCGCCTGGCGCCCGGCGCTGGCGCACCTCGTGGGCCTGCTGCTCGGCCCGGGTGCAGCGCTGCTCTCCCAGCCCGACGTCCACCCCGGTATCCCGATCGCCATCGGGACGGTCTGCATCGTCGTCTCCCTGGTCGTGGGGGGCCTGGTGCGCCAGGCCTCGAACGCCAGCCGGGACCCGCTCACCGGCCTGCTCAACCGTCGTGGCTTCGACGACGCCCTCGAGACCGCCCTGGCCGCCGGCGACCGCACCGGCCAGCCGCTGGCGCTGGCCCTGCTCGACGTCGACCGGTTCAAGACCGTCAACGACACCCGCGGGCACGCCGCCGGCGACGAACTCCTCCGCGCCCTCGCCGCGGCGTGCCTGGCCACGGTCCCCGCGGGCACGACCGTGGCGCGGCTCGGCGGCGACGAGTTCGCGCTGCTCATGCCGCACTGCAGCGCCTCGGCGGCGCTGGCGCGCGTGGAGGCGGTGCGGGTCGCCGTCACCGACTGCGGGATCTCCTGCGGCGTCGCGGTGCGCGCCGGGCAGGAGAGCGCCGCGGAGCTCCTGCGGCGGGCCGACACGGCCCTCTACGCCGCCAAGGACGGCGGCCGGGGTCGTGCCGTGTTCAGCGGCGGGGACACCAGCGTCCTCGCCGTGGAGCTCGCGGCGGCGCTGACCGCCGGGAGGATCGGTGTCGCGCTGCAGCCGATCGTCGCGCTGACCGACGGCTCGGTCATCGGCGTCGAGGCACTGGCCCGCTGGCACGATTCGGTCCGTGGCTCCGTCCCGCCGGACGAGTTCGTGCCGGCCGCCGAGGACGCCGGCCTGGTCGCCGACCTGGGGCGGGCCGTGCTGACCACCGCCTGCCGGGACGCCCGGGTCCTGGCCGCGCACTGGGGACGCCGGCTGATGCTGACGGTCAACGTGTCCGGGCAGGAACTCGCCGCCCCCGGCTACGCCCGGCACCTTTTCGAGGTCCTGCACCGGACGGGCTGGTCGCCCGAGGACCTGGTCGTCGAGGTCACCGAGACGCTGATCGCCTCACCGAACGCGTCGCTGGAGACCCTCGCCGAGCTGCGGGCCGGCGGCGTCGCCGTGGCGATCGACGACTTCGGCACCGGGTTCTCCTCGTTCAGCCGGCTGGACACGCTGCCGGCCGACTACCTGAAGCTGGATCCGTCGTTCATGGCGACCACCACGACCTCGCCGCGGCGGGCCGCCATGCTGCACGGACTGCTGACGCTCAGCGCGACGCTGGGGCTGAGCGTCATCGCCGAGGGCGTGGAGACCGCTGAGCAGGAGGCGCTCCTCGAGCGGCTCGGCGCCCCGCTCGCCCAGGGCCACCGCTACGGCGCCCCGCGGTCCGTCGACGCCCTGCTGCTCGACGTCCCGGCGCGGGAGGCCACGCCCGCCTGAGCCGGTGGCTCAGCGGCGGCGGGTCTCCGGGAACAGCAGGTCGACGAACCGCTCGGCGGTCGGCTGCGGCTCGTGGTTGGCCAGCCCCGGCCGCTCGTTGGCCTCGATGAAGACGTACTCGGGGCCGTCGACGGCCGGTACGAGGAAGTCGATACCGGTGACGGGGATGCCGAGGGCGTCCGCCGCGCGCACGGCCGCCTCCCCGATCTCCGGGTGCAGCCGCTCGGTGACGTCCTCGATCGTCCCGCCGGTGTGCAGGTTGGCCGTGCGCCGGACCTGCACGCGCTCCCCATGGGGCGGGACGTCGTCCATGGCGTAGCCGGCCTCCGCGACCACCTCGGCGGTCGTGTCGTCGAGCGGGATGCTCGACTCGCCACCGGTGGCCCGCTCCCGGCGCCGGCTGGTGCTCCGCACGAGGTCGACCACGGGGTGCCGCCCGTCGCCGATGACCTCCGCCGGCCGCCGGACCGCTGCGGCGACGACCTTCCCGTCGATCACGACGACGCGCAGGTCCTCGCCGTCCACGAGCTCCTCGACGAGCACGTCGGGGCAGAACTGCAGCGCCAGCCGCACCGCCCGCACCAGCTGGTCCTCGTCCCTGACGCCCACCGTGATGCCCCGGCCCTGCTCACCCCGCGCCGGCTTCACGACGACGGAGCCGGCGTCGGCCATGAGCGCCCGGGCGTCGTCGAGGTCGTCCTCGCGGGCCAGCGCGCCACGCGCCACCCGGACGCCGGCCCGCCGCATGATCCGCCGGGTGACCCGCTTGTCGTCGCAGCGGCTCATGGCCACGGCGCTGGTGAACTCCGACAGCGACTCGCGGGTGAGCACCGATCGGCCACCGAGGGTCAGCCGCATCTCGCCCCACTCCGCGTCGGTGACCTCGACGCGGATGCCGCGCCGCAGGGCCTCCTCGGCGATGATCGCCGCGTAGGGGTTGAGGTGCTCCAGGCCCGGCGGCCGGGAGGCGAACAGCGGCGTGTTGATCGGGTTCTTCCGCTTCACGCACACCGCCGGGACCCGGGTGAAGCCGAGCTTGCGGTAGAGCGTGATGGCCGGGGTGTTGTCGTGCATGACCGACAGGTCGAGGTACGCCCGGCCGCGGCCCACGTAGCGCTCGGCCAGCACGCGCACCAGCGCCTCCCCGGTCCCCGGCGGCGCGTCCTGCTTGTCGGCGACCAGGCACCAGAGACTGGTGCCGCCCTCCGGGTCCCCGAACGCCAGGGCGTGGTCGACGCCGGTCACGGTGCCGACGATCTTGCGCGTCCGGGTGTCCTCGGCGACCAGGTAGCTGAAGGTCCGGGTGCGGTGGTTGGCCCACATGACCGCGGGGTCGGCGGCCACCATGCCGTTGCGCGCGTACAGGTCGTTGATGACCGCCATCTCGGCCTCGGAGGTCACCGTGCGGACGAAGACGCCCCGGATCACGTCGGGCCTGGACCGGTAGCGGTGCAGGTCCAGGCGGTAGGTCAGCGACGGGTCGATGAACAGCTCGTCGGGCGCCATGCCCACGAGGACCTGGGGATCGCGCGGGTAGACGCAGATGTCGCGCCGTCCGGTCGCCTCGTCGCGCAGGGCGGCGACGATCCCGTCGAACTCGCGGAACGTCTGGCCGAACACCAGCCGCCCCCAGCCGAGGTCGAGCACGACGTCGTCGGCCATGCCCTCGAGCTCGTGCGCCGACGGCTCGTGCCAGGACCGGCTGGTGAGCGCCGGTGTGGACGCGACGGTGGTGGTGCGGCGCTTGTGACCGGCGACCCGGGCAGACACGTCGTCCCTCCTCAGACCCCGTGGTTCTGCAGCCACAGCTCCAGCAGCCCGAGCTGCCACAGCTTGTTGCCGCGCAACGGCGTGAGGTCGCCGTTGGGGTCGGCGAGCAGCGACTGCACGTACTCCGGCCGGAACAGCGCGCGCTCGCGGGCGGCGTCGCTGCTCAGGGCGTCGCGGACGAGGTCCAGCACCTTGCCCTCGAGGTGGGTGATCGCCGGCACCGGGAAGTAGCCCTTGGGCCGGTCGATGACCTCCGGCGGGATGATCCGCCGGCCGATGGCCTTGAGGACGCCCTTGCCGCCGTCGGCCAGCTTGAGCTCGGGCGGGCAGGCGGCGGCCAGCTCGACCAGGTCGTGGTCGAGGAAGGGCACGCGGGCCTCCAGGCCCCAGGCCATGCTCATGTTGTCCACCCGCTTGACCGGGTCGTCGACGAGCATGACCTCGCTGTCCAGCCGCAGCGCGGCGTCCACGGCGGTCTCGGCGCCGGGCGCCTCCATGTGCGCGGCGACGAACGCCCGGCTGACGTCCTCGTCGAGCCCGTAGCGGTCGGAGACCACCCGGAGCAGGCCGGCGTGGGTGCGGTCGAAGAACGCCGCGGCGTACCGGTCCACGGCCTCGGCGCGCGGGACCCCGGCCAGCGGCGGGTACCAGTGGTAGCCGGCGAACACCTCGTCGGCGCCCTGGCCGGACTGCACCACGCGGATCGACTCGCTCACCCGCTCCGACAGCAGGTCGAAGGCCACGACGTCGTGGCTGACCATCGGCTCGGCCATGGCGCCGATGGCGTGGCCCAGCGCGCCGGCCAGCTCGTCGGAGCCCACCCGGATCCGGTGGTGGTTCGTGGAGAAGCGCTCGGCGATGACGTCGGAGTAGGCGAACTCGTCGCCCTCCCGGCCGCCGACGGACTCGAAGCCGATGCTGTAGGTGGCCAGGCCCTGCTGGCCCTCCTGGGCGAGCAGACCCACGATGAGGCTGGAGTCCAGGCCACCGGAGAGCAGCACGCCGACCGGGATGTCGGCGACGAGCCGGCGGCGCACGGCGACCCGCAGCGCCTCCTCGATCGCGTCCTCCCAGTCCCGGGCCGACCAGGTCGCGTGCTCGGCGCGGCGCTCGTAGACCGGTGCCCAGTAGCGGTGCTCGCGGCTGGTGCCGTCGGCCTCGATGACCCGCACCGTGGCCGGGGGCAGCTTGCGGACGCCGTTGAGCAGCGTCCGCGGCGCCGGGACGACGGCGTGCCAGGTCAGGTAGTGGTGCAGCGCCACCGGGTCGATGGACGTGTCGACGTCGCCGGCCCGCAGCAGCGCGGGGAGCGTGGAGGCGAAGCGGAGGCGGCCGGGCGTCTCCGACAGGTAGAGCGGCTTGATGCCCAGCCGGTCGCGGGCCAGGACCACCCGGCCGGTGTCGCGCTCGTGGATGGCGAACACGAACATGCCGTGCAGGTGGTCGACGACGTCGGTGCCCCAGTGGTGGTAGCCCTTGAGGATCACCTCGGTGTCGCTGTGCGAGAAGAACCGGTAGCCGTGGCCCTCCAGCTCGGCGCGCAGCTCCTGGTAGTCGTAGATGCAGCCGTTGAAGACCGCGGTCAGGCCTAGCTCGTTGTCGACCATCGGCTGGCCCCCGGCGGCGGACAGGTCGATGACCGAGAGCCGGCGGTGCCCGAAGGCCACCCGGCCGGCGCTCCACATGCCCTGGCCGTCGGGGCCGCGGGGGACCAGCTGGTCCACCATCCGCCCGACCGCGGTGGTGTCGGCGAGGGTGCCGTCGAACCTGATCTCGCCCGAGAGGCCGCACATGCGAGTTGATCTAACCTGCGTGCCGGACCTCCCGCGACCGGGCCCGGCGGGTCGTGATCGGGGTCACCGACCGTTCCACGTGGAACGGTCGGTGACCCGGGAGCTCAGCGCAGCGCCGCCACCGCCGCGACCACGTCGACCAGGCCGGCGCCCTTGTCGAACGAGGTCGTCCGTCCACCGACGGTCGCGTACGCCGCCCCGTCGGCGAACCGGTGCGCCGTGGAGGTGAGGGCGGCCTCGATCTCGGCCGGGGTCGCGGTCGGGTCGGCCTGGAACAGCTGGGCGACGATGCCGGCCACGTGCGGCGCCGCCATCGACGTCCCGCTGATCGTGTTGAACGTGCCCACGTCGAGCAGGCCGGGGCCGTTGCGGGGGTCGAGCCCGGTCGCGCAGATCGGCAGGTAGAGCCGGCAGGACGACGTGATCGTGTCGCCCGGGGCCGAGACGTCGGGCCACGTCGAGGGGTCGGCCGCCGCGCCGCGGGAGGAGAAGTCGCTGACGACGCCGTCCCGGGTGCCGGTCTCCTGGTCGGAGTACGACGCGACCGAGATGATGCCGCCGGTCGGGTCCTGGCCGGGCGGGTTGGTCAGCGAGGCGGAGCCGTCGCCGCCGTCGTTGCCGGCCGCCCACACGGTGACCACGCCCTCGGCGGCCAGCGCCCGCTGCAGCTTGACGGTGGCGGAGTTCGGGTCGAACTCGCCGCCGCCGCTGGGGCCGTAGGAGTTGTTGGTGACGCGGATCGGCGGGCAGACGTCGGCGGGCACGCCCGCGCCGCACGGCTGCTCGTGGTTCTCCAGCACCCAGTTCAGCGCCGAGTCCGCGCCCACGATGAGCAGCACGGCGCCGGTGGAGATCGAGACGATGCTGGCGCCGGGCGCCGCGCCCTGCAGCCGGCCGCCGTCGGACAGCGTGGTGGGCCGGCCGGCGACGATCCCGCTCACGTGGGTGCCGTGCCCGCCGACGGCGAGGGTGTCGGTGTCGACCACCGAGGGCACCGGGACGACGCAGTCGGGGGTCGTCGTGGTCTCCAGCAGGCAGAGGCTCTTCAGGTTCGCCACGACCGCGCTGCCGCCGTCGGCGTCGCGCAGATAGGGGTGCGTCGGGTCGACGCCGGAGTCGATGACCGCGACCGAGACGCCGCGCCCGTCCAGCGGCTGCCCGTCGGCGCCGGCGAGCGTGGCGACCGCCTCCGCGCCGCGGGTCGCGGTGTTGGACGTCTCCTGCGCGAACTCGATGGGCGCGTTGCCCTCGAGGTAGGTGACGCCCGGCTCGGCGCGGACCGCCTCGGCCTGGGCGGCGGTGCCGCGGGCGACGACGACGCCGATCCGCTCGAACTCGGTCACCGTCCGCATGCCCGTGGCCGCCACCGCTGCCCGGGCCGCCTCGGCGTCGGTGCCGTGCACCAGCACGGTGGTGGGGGCGGCGTCGGCCAGGCCGGCGAGCTGGTCGGCCAGGAAATCCTGGACCGGGGCCAGCACCGCGGGGGAGGGGGCTGCCTGGGCCGGTGAGGCGAGCAGGGCCCCGGCGAGCAGTGCCGCGAGGCTCCCTGCTGCTCCGAGACGGCGGGCGGATCGGGTCATGGGCTCTCCTCGACGGTGGGGCGAGCGGACACGTCCCCCTACCGAACGAGCGAGCGTGCGCAGGGTCACGCCGTCGTCCTCCCTCATGGCGCGGCGTCCTCCCTCACCGCACACCGCGAGGGAGGACGCGCCACGACCAGGTCACCTGATCCCGGACGTCACGCCCCCGATTGCGGTCCGCGCTCCCCGGGCAGGAGCCGGGGCATGCAGATGCGCGAGCTGGGATCCCTCCGTGTGCCGGCCATGGGCCTGGGCTGCATGGGGATGAGCGAGTTCTACGGGACGGCGGACGAGGCGGAGGCCGAGCGGACCATCCACCGCGCCCTGGACCTCGGCGTGACGTTCCTCGACACCGCCGACATGTACGGACCCTTCACCAACGAGCGGCTGGTCGGTCGGGCGATCGCCGGTCGCCGGGACGAGGTGGTGCTGGCGACCAAGTTCGGCAACGAGCGCGGCGAGGACGGCTCCCGCCTCGGCATCAACGGCCGGCCGGAGTACGTGCGCCGGGCCTGCGACGCCTCGCTGCAGCGCCTCGGCGTCGACGTCATCGACCTCTACTACCAGCACCGCGTCGACACCACGGTCCCCGTGGAGGAGACGTGGGGGGCCCTGCGGGAGCTGGTCGAGGCCGGCAAGGTGCGCACCACCGGGATCTCCGAGGCCGCACCGGAGACGATCCGGCGGGCGCACGCCGTCCAACCGGTGACGGCGGTGCAGACCGAGTACTCGCTGTGGACGCGCGACCCGGAGGAGGACGGCGTCCTGGCGACCTGCGCCGAGCTGGGCATCGGGTTCGTCGCCTACTCGCCGATCGGCCGCGGCTTCCTCTCCGGGCAGATCCGCAGCCTCGACGACCTGGCGCCCGACGACTTCCGCCGGCACAACCCCCGCTTCCAGGGCGAGAACTTCGCCCGCAACCTGGAGCTGGTCGACCGGGTGCGGGAGATCGCCGGCGAGAAGGGCGTGACCGCGTCCCAGCTGGCCCTGGCGTGGGTCATGGCGCAGGGCGGCCGCGACGGCAACCCGCAGGTCGTGCCGATCCCCGGGACGAAGCGGGTGCGCTACCTGGAGGAGAACGCCGCCGCGGCGGACGTCGCGCTCAGTGAGGACGACCTGCGCCGGCTCGACGAGGCCGCTCCGCGCGGGGCCACCGCAGGCGACCGCTACCCGGACATGTCCAGCGTGCACCGCTGAGGAAGATGGCTCCGTGCACGACGGAGCGGGACGGTGACGACGGCGCTGGTCGCCGCCGTCACCGTCGTCGCCGCGCTGCTGACCCTGGCCGGCCTCGCGTCGACCGCGGCGCGGCGCCGGATCGGCCTCGTGCACCTGGCGCTGGCCGGCGTCCTGGAGGCGCTGCTCGTCGCGCAGGCAGTGCTCGCCCTCGTGCGGCTGGCGGGCGACCGGGAGCTGCCGGAGACGGCGACCTTCCTCGGCTACCTGGCCGGTGCGCTGCTGCTGCCGGTGGCCGGCGTGCTCTTCGCCCGAGGCGAGACGACCCGGTGGGCGGGCACGGTGCTCGCCGTCCCGGCCGCCGCCGTCTCGGTGATGGTGTGGCGGCTGCTCCAGCTGTGGGAGGCCGGCCGTGGCTGAGCCGGCCGGGGGCGGCCCCCGCCCGGCGGAGGGCCTGGGCCGGGTCCTCGTCGCGGTGTACGCGGTGTTCGCCCTGGCCGCGGGGGCGCGGGCCGCGGTCCAGCTGAGCACCCGCTTCTCCGAGGCGCCGGTCGCCTACCTGCTCTCGGCTCTCGCGGCGGTCGTCTACGTCGTCGCCACGGTCGGGCTGGCGCGCGGCGGCCGGGCCGGCCGGCGCACGGCGCTGGTCGCCTGCGCGGTCGAGCTGACCGGCGTGCTCGTCGTCGGGGTGCTGTCCCTGGCCGACCGTGCGGCCTTCCCCGACGAGACCGTGTGGTCGGGGTTCGGCCAGGGCTACGGGTACGTGCCGCTGGTCCTGCCGGTGCTGGGGTTGCTCTACCTGCGTGCCCAGGGCAGACCGCCGCGGGCCACCGCCTAGGAGTCCCCGGCTAGAAGTCCCCGCCCCCGAAGTCCCCGCCGAAGTCACCACCGCCGAAGTCACCGCCCCCGTCGTAGCCGCCGCCGAAGTCGCCGCCGCCGTAGTCACCGCCGGCGTAGTCGCCGCCACCGCCGTCGCCGTAGTCGCCGCCGTCGGCTCCCGCACCGTCCTGGTAGCCCTCGGCGTAGGCCTCCTCGTCACCCCCGCCGAACAGGCCACCGTCGCCGAGCCCGGTGTCGAAGAGCGCGTCGGCGACCGCCGTGCCGACGACGAGCCCGCCGATGGTGCCGAGCATGCTCGCGCCGAACCCACCCATCCCGAAGCCGCCGCCGCCGAAACCGCGGCCGTACCCCCCGCCGCCGTATCCGGGTCCGTACCCGCCGCCGTAGCCCGGCGCACCGCCGTAGCCGCCACCCCCGCCGAAGGTGCGCTCCATGAAGCCGGGTTGCCGGATCTCGGCCCGGGTGGCGGCGCGCGCCAGGGTGCGCGGATCGTCGGAGCGCGGGCGCTCGGACGACGGTGCCGCCGCGGCGAGCTGGACGAGGACCTGCTTCCGCTGCTCGGGCGTGAGCTGCGCGAAGGCCTCGGCGTGCGCCTCCTCGATCTGGTCCGGCGGCGCGGTGCGCAGCAGGTAGCGGTAGCGCTCCAGCGCCTGCTGGTCGGTCAGCTGCTGACCGCTCCCGGGCGCGCCGTAGCGCTCGTAGCGGTCGTCGTGGCGCTGGTCGTAGCGCTGGTCGTAGCCGTACGAGGAGGGCTCGTCGTGGTGCCGACGCCGTCCGAGGAGTCTGTCCAGCAGTCCCATGGCCTGGTTCGTGCCCGCTCCCGGGCCGCCCACACGTGCCACGGCGAACGCGCAGGTCAGCACGGGCGTCGTGGTGTCGCCCGCGGCACGCCGCCTAAACTCGGCCCGTGACGCGCGCCGACGACGACCTCGCGATGTCCGAGGTCGTGGCCCGGGCGGGCGCCGGATCGCAGGCCGGTGTGGTGGCGAGCGCGAGCGCGGTGATGTCCGCCCGCGGGTCCGCCGCCGCCCTGCCGGGCGTCCTCGCCGACGCCCCGGTCGCCGTGCTCCTCATCGACCGCCACGAGGGCACGGTCACCTTCGCGAACACCGCCGCCGTCGAGCTGGCCGGCAACGTGCACCTGCCGGTCCCGGTGGACGCCTGGGGCGCGGCCGCGGGGCTGACCGACCTGACCGGCGAGCCGCTGGCCGCCAGCACCGGGCCGCTGTCCGTGGTCGCCCAGGGCCAGCCGGTGACCGGGGAGGCGGTCCGGCTCGCCCCCGGCCGCAGCACCGAGACGGCGCGGGCGCGGGCCGACGACGGCTCGCGGGACCGGCTGCTGTGGGTCACCGGGTTCCCCCTCTCCCAGTCCGGCACCGACGACCCGCCGCTGTCGCTGGTCGTCTTCCTCGAGGTCGACGCCCCCACGGAGGACGACGACCCGGAGGCGGCGCTCCAGGCGCTGCGCGACCGCGCGGTCATCGCCACCGACATCACCTTCACGATCACCGACCCCCGGCAGCCCGACGACCCGCTGATCTGGGTCAACCCGTCGTTCAGCCGGATCACCGGCTACGAGTACGACGAGGCCGTCGGGCGCAACTGCCGTTTCCTGCAGGGGCCGGCCACCGACCCCGCCGCCGTCGAGGAGATCCGCACGGCGCTGGGCGAGCAGCGCGCCATCACGACCACGCTGCTGAACTACCGCAAGGACGGCACGGCCTTCTGGAACCAGCTGTCGATCAGTCCCGTCTTCGACGGCGACGGCGAGCTGGTGAGCTTCGTCGGCGTGCAGACCGATGTCACCGAGCGGGTCCGCGTCGAGCACGAGCGCGAGACCGCCTTCGCCGCCGAGCAGACCGCCCGGCAGGAGGCCGAGCTGGCCCGCGCCACGGCGGAGCAGGCGCGGGCCGACGCGGAGGGCGCCCGGCTCCAGGTCGAGCAGGCGACCAACCGGCTGGCGCTCATGGCGGAGGCGACCAGCACGCTGATCGCCACGCTGGACATGTCCGACCTGCTCGACCGGCTGGCCGGCCTCTGCGTCCCGCTGCTCGCCGACTGGGTGTTCCTCACCCTGGTCGACGAGCACGGTGACGTCGTCGAGACCGCCTACCGGCACCGGGACGGCCGCGAGGAGCAGCTGCGGACCTTCAGCACGGTCCACGCCCTCCACCTGCCGTCCGGGTCGCCGAGCCGGCAGAGCATGCAGCGCAGCCGGCCGGTGCTCATCGACCGCGACCGGGACCGGATCGAGGCCGCCTTCGCCACCGACGCCGCGCGCGACGCCTTCGACGCGCTCGGGGGGCACTCGGTCCTGACGGTGCCGATGGTGGCCCGCCGCCGCACCCGCGGCGCGATGGCGCTGGTCCTGTCCGCCGAGGACCGCACCTTCACCCAGAAGGACGTCGACCTCGCCGAGGACCTCTCGCGCCGGGCCGCCCTCGCCATGGACAACGTGCGCCTCTACCAGCAGGAGCACGCCGTGGCCGACACCCTGCAGCGGTCGCTGCTGCCCGAGCTCCCCGCCGTCCCCGGGATCACCGCCGCCGCCCACTACGTCAGCGCCTCGACCGCGGCCGACGTCGGCGGCGACTTCTACGACCTGCTGCACCTCCCCGACGGCTCGGTCGGGCTCGTGATCGGCGACGTCGTCGGTCACGACATCGCCGCCGCGGCCGCGATGGGCCACCTGCGCGGGCTCATCCGCGCCTGCCTCTGGGACGCCCCCGACCCCGACCCGGGCGTCGTCCTCGGCCGGGTCGACCGGCTGGTGCAGGGCCTGCAGGTGGCCTCGATGGCGACCATGGCCTACGCCCGGGCTGTCCCCCCGGCCACGGCGGGCGAGCCGTGGCGCGTGCACGTCGCCGACGCCGGGCACCCGCCGCTGCTCCTCCGCGAGCCCGGCGGCGCCGTGCGGGTGCTGGACCAGGTCAACGGGCTGCTCGTCGGGGTCGACGACGGCGCCCACCGGCCCACGGAGGTGCTCGAGGTCCCCGCGGGGTCCACCCTGCTGGCCTACACCGACGGCCTGATCGAGCGCCCCGGCCTCGACCTCGACCTGGGCATCGCCGAGCTGGTCGAGCGGATCGCCGCGACCCCGGCCGGGGCCTCGCCGCGCGCGCTGTGCGACGCCGCGGTCGCCGGCACGCTCGACGGCCGCGACGACGTCGCGCTGATCGCCGTCCGGCTGGGCTGACGCCGGCCGCTCAGTCCGCGGGGCGCGGGCCGCCGTCGAGCAGCCCGTAGCCGCCGCGGTGGTACAGCAGCGGACGACGCCCGGGGTCGGCGCCCAGGTCGAGGACCCGCCCGGCGACCAGCGTGTGGTCCCCGCCGTCGTACTCGGCCCACAGCGCGCAGTCGATCCAGGCGACGACGCCGTCGAGCACCGGCTGCCCCTGCCGGCTGAGGTGCCACCCCACGCCGGCGAACCGGTCCTCGGACCGGCCGGCGAAGGTGGCGGAGATGCCGTCCTGGTCCTCGGCGAGCACGTTGATGCAGAACCGGCCCAGCTCGCGCAGCCGGGGCCAGGTGGTGGAGCTCCGGGCCGGGGCCAGGACCACCAGTGGCGGGTCGAGCGACAGCGAGCTGAACGACTGGCAGGTGAACCCGATCGGCCCGTCGGCGGTCGCCGCGGTCACCACGGTCACCCCCGAGGCGAAGGAGCCCATCACCTCGCGCATGACCCGGGGGTCGACCACCTCGACGGGGCCGTCGGGGGAGGGGAGGGCGGCGCTCACGCCTCCGAGTCCATCACGACGCGGCGGGGGTCTGCTCCGTGACGCTGGGCACCTCACGCGTGGGCACGGACCGCCCGCCGGCCCGGTACAGCGAACTCGGCAGCTCGTGGCCGACCGCGCGCTCGGTCACCCGTGCGGCGGCGAGGACGGCGTCCAGGTCGATGCCGGTGTGCACGCCGGACTCCTCGAGCATGTACACGAGCTCCTCGGTGGCGATGTTGCCGCTCGCCCCCGGCGCGAAGGGGCACCCGCCCAGCCCGCCGACCGACGAGTCCAGCTGCGTGACCCCCGCCTGGACGGCGGCCAGCGCGTTGGCCTGGCCGGTCCCCCGGGTGTCGTGGAAGTGCACGCCGACCGGCACACCGGGGCAGACCCGGCGGACGGCGTCGAGCACCCGGACGACCCGCATCGGGGTGGTGGTGCCGATCGTGTCGCCGAGGCAGATCCGGTCCGCGCCGGCGGTCACCGCGGCGCGGGCGACGTCGACGGTGCGGGCGATCGGGGTGCGCCCGTCGAACGGGCAGTCCCAGGCGGTGGCGACGACGACCTCGAGCGTGCCCCCGGCGCCGTGCGCCAGGCCGGCGATCTCGCCGACGGCGGCCACCGCCTCGGCGGTGCTGCGCCCGGCGTTGGCCCGGCTGTGCCCGTCGGAGGCCGAGACGACGTACTCGAGGTCGGGCACGCCGGCGTCGACGGCGCGCACCGCGCCACGCGGGTTCGCCACCAGCGCGGAGAACGCCACACCGCTCCACCGGCCCAGCTCGGCGGCGACCTGGTCGGCGTCGGCGAGGGCCGGGACCGCCCGCGGCGAGACGAAGGAGGTGGCCTCGATCCGCCGCACCCCCGTGGCGACCAGCGCCTCGAGCATGGCCAGCTTGTCGGTCAGGGGGAGGACGGGCTCGAGCTGCAGCCCGTCCCGCATGCCCACCTCGCGGATGTCGACCGCCGGGGGGAGCACCAGGTCGAAGGGGTCCCGGTCGGGGTGCACGTCGCGCTCCTCTGCTCGCCGTCGCCGACGACCGCCGTCGTCCGCCGTCCCATCCTCCCGCAGGGAACTGCGAGATCACGTTCCACGTGGAACGGGTCCGGGCACTACCCGGGTGTAGTGCGGCCAGGACTGTCACGGGGGGCGTCTTGGATGACCGCGGGAGGTGGGACGTGGGCGAGCGGAGCAGCAGCGCGGCCGTGACCGAGGAACGGTCTGCGGCCGGCTGGGACGCGTTCCGCCATGCACCGCTGGGCATGGCGATCAGCCGGGTCGACAGCGTGCTGATCGAGGTCAACCCGGCCCTGGAGCGGCTGCTGGGCCGGTCGGCGCAGGAGCTCTCGGGGGCCTCGCTCTACGAGCTGACCGACCCCGACGAGCTGCCCGGCATCCGGGACGCGTGCACCGCGGTCCACGCCGTCCCCGGGCGGGTGTCCCGCGTCGAGGGCGGTCTGCTGCACGGCGACGGCACGCGGGTGCCGGTGCAGGTCACGGTCACCCGGGTGGCGGAGGAGCCCGACCGGCCCTCCCACCTGGTGCTCGTGATCGAGGACATCACCGACCGCAAGGCCCTCGAGGCGCAGTTGGTGCACCGGTCGCTGCACGACGCGCTCACCGGCCTGCCGAACCGGATCCTGTTCGGCGACCGGCTGCGCCACGCCCTGGAGCGCGGCCACCGCGAGGGCACGCCCACCTGCGTGCTCGTCGTCGACCTCGACGGCTTCAAGGACATCAACGACCGGTTCGGCCACCCCATGGGCGACGCGGTGCTCACGGCCTTCGCCGAGCGGCTCACCTCGGTCCTGCGCGCCAGTGACACCGCGGCCCGGCTCGGCGGCGACGAGTTCAGCATCGTCTGCGAGAACACCGACCGGGCCGACGCCGAGGTGCTCGCCGGCCGGCTGCGCACCGCCGTCCTCGAGCCCCTGGAGATCGACGGCACCCGGATCGCGCTGGGCATGAGCGTCGGGATCGGCACCGCCGAACCCGGTGCCGATCCCGACGAGGCGTGCGAGGCGGTCGTCCGCGCCGCCGACGACGCGATGTACGCGGACAAGAAGCGCGCCCGCTGAGCGGCGCGACTCAGGCCGGGGGACCGCTCCGGATCCAGCCCAGGGTGGCGGGCAACCGGGCGTAGACGGCCGTGATCACCGGGAGCACGCCGGCGAAGAGCGAGAACGCGACGATGCCGACGACCTCGTCGTCGTCGTCGAAGGTGGCCGCCCCCACGAGGGCGGCGAGCAGCAGCACGCCGACCGCGGCCAGGGCCGAGGCGAACAGCGGCGTCGCCGGCCGGCGGGCCAGCACCTGCGCCGAGCCGTAGATCATCACGCCGGCGCAGGGCAGGCCGAGGGCGAGCAGCCACGTCGAGGCGTCGCCGTCGCCGATCGACGCGATGAGGAACAGCAGCGATCCGGCGAGCGTGAGCCCACCGGTCACGTAGCCGAGTACCCCCGCGGCGGTGGCGACCCCGGGGCGGCCCGGTCCGTGCGGCCAAGGGGCGGTCGCCGCCCAGGGGTGGGCGCCGTACACCGGCACCTGCCCGTACCCGGGCTGACCGTACGTGGGGAACTGGCCGTAGCCGGGCTGCCCGTACGCCGGCACCTGCCCGTACCCGGGCTGACCGTACGTCGGGGACTGGCCGTAGCCGGGCTGCCCGTACGTCGGGAACTGGCCGTGGCCGGAGTGCCCGGCGTAGGGGTCGGTGTAGCCCGGCTGCTGGCCGTAGCCGGGCTCCGGCGGGGAACCGTGCTCGCTCATGAGCCCAGAGTCTGCGGTGCCGGACCGCGCTGTGCCGGTTCCGGCTCGCCGTCTCACCACGACGGAGGACCCGTCACCCCCCGTCCCCTCCGAGGCGGACAGCGGGTCAGCCGCGGAGGGCGGCGGTGACGACCTCCTGGGCCTCCAGCTGCACGCGCGCGAGGTGCTCGGGGCCGGCGAAGGACTCCGCGTAGACCTTGTAGACGTCCTCGGTCCCGGAGGGGCGGGCGGCGAACCAGGCGTTCTCGGTGACCACCTTGAGCCCGCCGATCGGGGCGTCGTTGCCCGGCGCCCGGGTCAGCTTGGCCACGATCGGCTCCCCGGCCAGCTCGGTGGCCGCGACCGCCTCGGGCGAGAGCTTCCCCAGCGCCGCCTTCTGCTCCCGGGTCGCCGGGGCGTCCACCCGCGCGTACGCCGACTCCCCGTACCGCGCGGTGAGCTCGCCGTGCAGCTGCGAGGGGGAGCGGCCGGTCACCGCCTGGATCTCCGACGCCAGCAGCGCGAGGAGGATGCCGTCCTTGTCCGTCGTCCACACCCCACCGTCCCGGCGCAGGAACGAGGCGCCCGCCGACTCCTCGCCGCCGAACCCGACCGACCCGTCGAGCAGGCCGGGCACGAACCACTTGAAGCCGACCGGGACCTCCACCAGCCGCCGGCCCGACCCCGCGACGACCCGGTCGATGAGCGACGACGACACCAGCGTCTTGCCGACGGCGACGTCCGCGGCCCACTCGGGGCGGTGGGCGAAGAGGTAGGAGATCGCCACGGCCAGGAAGTGGTTGGGGTTCATCAGCCCCCCGTCGGGGGTCACGATGCCGTGCCGGTCGGCGTCCGCGTCGTTGCCGGTGGCGATCGCGTAGTCGCCGCGCTTGTCGATGAGCGAGGCCATGGCCGACGGCGACGAGCAGTCCATCCGGATCTTCCCGTCCCAGTCCAGCGTCATGAACCGCCAGGTGGGGTCGACCAGCGGGTTGACCACGGTCAGGTCCAACCGGTGGCGCTCGGCGATGGCACCCCAGTAGTCCACGCTCGCGCCACCCAGCGGGTCGGCGCCGATCCGCACCCCGGCCTCCCGGACGGCGTCGAGGTCGAGCACCGACGGGAGGTCGGCCACGTAGTCGCCGAGGAAGTCGTGCGCGCCGGCCGCGGCCCGCGCCCGCGCGAACGGGAGGCGCCGGACGCCGTCCAGGCCGGCCCGCAGCAGCGCGTTGGCGCGGTCGGCGATCGCCTTCGTGGCATCGGTGTCGGCGGGGCCGCCGTGCGGGGGGTTGTACTTGAAGCCGCCGTCGCGCGGCGGGTTGTGCGACGGGGTGACGACGATGCCGTCGGCGAGACCGCGCGTGCGGCCCGCGTTCGCCCGGAGGATCGCATGGCTGACGGCCGGCGTCGGCGTGTAGCGGTCGGCGGCGTCGACGAGCACCGTCACGTCGTTGGCGGCGAGCACCTCCAGCGCGCTGGACCATGCGGGCTCGCTGAGCGCGTGGGTGTCGCGGCCGAGGAACAGCGGACCGTCGATGCCCTGGCCGGCGCGGTACTCGACGATCGCCTGGGTGGTCGCCAGGATGTGCGCCTCGTTGAAGGCGGCGTCGAGCGCCGAGCCGCGGTGGCCCGACGTCCCGAACGCCACCTGCTGCGCCGGCTCCCCCGGGTCGGGCTGCAACGTGTAGTAGGCGGTGACCAGCGCGGCGACGTCGACCAGGTCGCTGGGCTGGGCGGGCTGACCGGCACGGACGTCGCTCATGCCCCGATCCTCGCGCCCCGGCCGGTGCGGCGGCGAGCCGGCCCGCCCGACCGGGCTCACCCCACGGGGGGACATCCGAGCCTTTCCGGTTCAGTGGAGCGACTCCACCGGTCGTTGGACGGGTGTGATGACCAACGGGGCTCCCGACGGCGGGAACGACGACGTCCTCGTGACGTTGATGCAACTGCCGCACGCCGTCTTCGCCGCACTCGCCTCCGACGGCGTGATGGTGGCCATGCCGGACTCCGTCGGGATCCCCGCCGACCGCGTCCTGCCCGTTCCCGAGGACCGGTCCACGGCGGTCGACGTCGTCGTCCCGGCCGACACGATGGCGGTGGTCGACGCCTGGGAACGGGTGCTGGGCAACGGGCTGTCCTTCACCACCGTGCACACCCGCCGGGACCCCGAGCAGCCGGTGATGCTGACGTTCCTCGACGTCCGTGCCGAGCACGGCGTGCTGCTGGCGGCATTCGAGGTGGTCGGCGTCGATCCCGACGACGCCGCTGTCGCCGCTGCGCAGGGCGAGTGGGTGGCGGTCTCCCGGACGCCGCGCACCGCGGTCGTGCGCAAGAACGCCTTCGCCGTCGTCACCGAGATCGACGAGCGGACCACCCGGATGCTCGGGTGGGGCGCCGAGCAGATGGTCGGCCGGCGCTCGTCGGAGTTCGTGCACCCCGACGACCAGGAGCGCGCCGTCTCGAACTGGCTCGAGCTCCTCTCCACCCAGGACTCGCAGCGCGTGCGGCTGCGGCACCGGCGGGCCGACGGCAGCTGGGCCTGGCTGGAGCTGGAGAACCAGTACCTGCCGGCCGACGACCCGGCCGACGCGGTCGTGGTCTCGACCATGAACGACATCTCCGACGAGATGGCGGCCCACGAGGCGCTGCGCCAGCAGGAGCGCCTGCTGCGCCGCGTGGCCGAGTCCCTGCCCCTGGCGGTGCTGCAGCTGACCGCGGACCGTTCCGTGGTGTTCGCCAACTCCCGGTTCGGGGAGCTCGTGGGTGCGGGCGACCCGCTGCCCACGCTGCTGGCCGTCCTGGCCGGTGCCGACGCCGCCGCGCTGGAGGCAGCGCTCGCGGCGGCGCTGGACGAGGGCGTCGACACCGAGCTCGAGGTCGTCGTCGAGCAGCCGCAGCGGGGGCGGCGGATCTGCTCGGTCGGCGTCGTCGCCCTGGGCGACCGCGAGGGGACGCCGGGCGCGCTCATCTCGCTGACCGACGTCACCGCCGCGGTGCGGCTCCGCGAGGAGCTCACCGTGCGCGCGACCACCGATCCGCTCACCGGCGCGGCCAACCGCTCGGCGACCATGGCCGCGCTCGAACGGGCCCTGGCCGAGCCGGTGGACACGATCACCGCCGTGCTGTTCGTCGACCTCGACGGCTTCAAGCAGCTCAACGACACCCACGGGCACGACGCCGGCGACGAGCTGCTGCGGCTGACCGCGACCCGGCTGGCCGGGGTCGTGCGACCGGACGACGTCGTGGGGCGGCTGGGTGGCGACGAGTTCCTCCTGGTCAGCCGCGGCCACCAGGACCCGGAGTCGGCCATGGCCCTCGGCCAGCGGGTGCACGAGGCGCTCGGCGGGCCGGCGGTCGTGCGGCAGGGCCCGGTCACCGTCCGGGCCAGCATCGGCGTCTCCTGCGGGCGCGCCGGTTGCGACCCGATCGACCTGATCCGCAGGGCCGACCAGGCCATGTACCGCTCGAAGCAGCAGGGCCGTGGCCGGCCCGTCCTGGCCGGCTCCTAGTCCGTCCGGCGCTCGCGGAGCAGCCGGGCCGGGGCGCGGCGCGCCCAGGCCTCCTCGAGCAGCTCCGCGACCAGATCGGGGCTCGCCGTCGCCAGGTCCACCCGGACGCCGGAGAGCTTCGCGCCCCAGAAGAGCAGGGTGCACGGTCCGCCCTCGGCCGCCCGGGCGGTGGACTCGTCGACCAGCACGTTGAGCTGGGTGCCGGTCCACTGGGTGGCCAGGACCCTGGTGCCCAGCCGGTAGGCGGTGCGGCCGTGGTGGTCGCCCTCGGTCACCTCCGGGAGGCCGAGGGCGATCGTGCGGACGTCGTCGGGCGTCACCGGCGCGGCGCGCCCCGGTAGCTGCCGACGCTCCAGCTGTTGCCCTCCGGGTCGCGGACGGAGAACTCCTGCCCGCCGTGCTCGGGGGACTGCAGCGGGCGGAGGACGGCGGCGCCGGCGGCCTGCACGCGCGCCCAGACCGCCTCGACGTCGTCGGTCACCAGGTAGGCGCCGCTGACGCCGGGCTCCACGTCCCAGCCCCCGTCGTCCCGGGCCGAGCCGAGCATCACGCCGCCGCCCGGCGGCCAGGCGAGCTCGGCGTGGACGACCAGGTCGCCGTCGGGGACGACGAGGGTCTCCTCGAAGCCGAGGACGTCGACCAGCCAGCGGATGAGGGCGGGGGCGTCGGTGGCGCGGAAGGCGGGCCAGACGGTGGGGGCAGGTGTGGTCATGCCGCCGACCCTGGCCGATCGGTGCGCCACCGGTCTTGGACGATTCCGAACTCCGCCTCCAGCCAGCGCAGCGGCGGGAGCCCGGCGAAGGCCCGCCAGTCGCGGGTCAGGTGCGACTGGTCGGCGAAGCCGGTGGCCGCGGCCAGGCGGGCGAGGTCGGGGGCGCCTCCGGCCGCGACCCGCTGCGAGAGCGCCCGCCGGGCCCGGTCGAAGCGGACGACGCGCGCGGCCTCCTTCGGGCCGAGGCCGGTCTCGGCGCGGAAGCGGTTGGTGAGGTGCCGCTCGGACCAGCCGATCCGCCGGGCCAGCTCGGCCACCCGGACGCGTCCACCGGACACCAGCGTGAGCCGCCAGGCCTCGGCGACCTCGGCAGGGGGGTCCGGTCGCGGCCGGACCGCCCGGCCCAGGACCTCCTCGACGGCGGCGAACCGGGCCGGCCAGCAGTCGGCGGCGCGCACGCGGTCCACCAGCTCGTGGCCGACCGGCCCGAGGACGTCGACCAGCGGGCAGTCCAGCGCCGCCAGCTCCGCGGCGGGCACCCCCAGCAGCCGGCGGGCGCCCAGCGGCGTCAGGTCCAGCTGCACCCCCGCCTGCCGGCCCGGGTGGGTGATCAGCGCCGGTGCGGTGTGCAGGCCGCCGACCATCGCGTCGTAGCGGCCGGGGGCCTGGGCGGGGTCGGCGTGCGCGGCGATCTCGACCGGGTCGTCGAGGGTGACGATCAACGTCAGCGTGGGGGAGGGGAGCCCGCGGTGGACCGCCGGCTCGATCCCCTCCTGCCGGTACCCCACGGCTCCGGACACGAGCCCGTGCAGCGGCCCCGACGGCCGGTGCTCGACGAACTCGCTGATCACCGGCCCAGGATGGCAGCGATCGGCGCCGCCGTCGTCCCCCGTCAGTCCTCGACGGAGTCGAGGCCATCCCGTTGCTCGACTACGTCGAGGCCATCCCGTTGCTCGACTACGTCGAGGCCATCCCGTTGCTCGACTACGTCGAGGCCATCCCGTTGCTCGACTACGTCGAGGCCATCCCGTTGCTCGACTACGTCGAGGAACCGGCGGAGGGTCTCCAGGAAGACCTCGGGCTGCTCGGAGTGCACCCAGTGCCCGGCACCCTTGATCTTCACCAGCCGGGTGTGCGGGAAGAGCTCGTCCATCCGGGCACGGTCCTGCGGCAGCACGTAGTGGCTGTTCGCGCCGGCCACCCAGAGCACCGGCCCGTCGAAGGTCGCACCCGGCGGCGGGTCGGGCCAGCCGCGCAGCTCCTCCAGGTCACGGCCGAGCAGCTCCAGGTTCAGCCGCCAGCGCCAGCCGCCGTCGGCGCCGACCCCGTCACGGACGAGCGACTGCAGCAGGAAGGAGCGCACCATCCGGCTGGGCACCGCCTCGCGCAGGGCGGCGTCGGCCTCGTCGCGCGTCTTCAGCTGGTCGAGGTCGACCGCCTGCATGGCCGCGATGAACGCGGCGAAGGGGGAGGCCTCCTCGTCGGGGTCGTCGGTCCGCCCTCCGGACACCGGGTACTCGACGGGGGCCATGTCGACGACGACGAGAGCCCGCAGCAGCTCCGGCCGGCGCAGCGCCAGCTGCATCGCCACCTTGCCGCCCATCGAGTGCCCGACCAGCGTGGCCGGCTCGCCGAACGACTCGAGCTCCGCCGCCACGAGGCCGGCCATGTCGAGGTAGTCGACCCGCTCGGTCCAGGGCGAGTGCCCGTGGTTGGGCAGGTCCAGCAGCGTGACCCGGTGCCGGTCGGCGAGGCCCTTGGCGATCGTCGTCCAGTTCTTGCCCTGGCCGAACAGCCCGTGCACGAACACCACCCGCGGCCCGGAGTCACCCACCGTGCGGGCGTGCAGCCGGTCGTCGGGGTCCGTGGTGGTCACCCGGCGATTCCACCAGAGAGGCCGCCGCGGCCACCGGGTGGAGCCGCACCACCGACCCTCCGGCCGCGTCCTGCCCCGGCTCCGGGGGCGTCCGGGCGGCTCCACCCCCTCGGACCGCGTCGGAGTTCGCCGATCCCCGGCGGTTCCGCCGGATCCCGTCGGTGTCGCCGCCTACCGTCGTCGGCCGGACCACAGGGGGAGCAGCACCATGCCCGGACGGCGCCGCCGCACCAGCACGACCCGCGCGAGCGGGACGACGACCCGCACCGCGACGAAGCGGCGTGCGCCGGCCCGCCGGACCACCAAGCCCGCGCCGGACCTGCCCACGGCGGGTCCCGGCGAGCGGATCTGGGTCCTCGCCGTCCCCTTCCGTGCCCCCGCTCCCGGCGCGAGCTGGCACCCGGGCCTGCAGGCGCACGTGCACGTCGGCGCGACGCTCCCGCCCGAGCTGGCCCCCTACGACCCGCCGCCGTACACGCTGGAGCGCTTCCTCGAGGACGAGCTCAACGACGAGCCCCGGCCGCTGCCACCTGCCCGGTCCCTGGAGCCGCGCGAGGAGCAGTGCACCGGCGCCGACGCCGTCATCGCGTCGGCGGAGGCCGGTCACCGGGTGTTCCTGCTCGGCGACGACCCGGGCGTCGGCAAGACCGGGACGGCGATCATGGCCGCCCGCGAGGTGTGCGAGAGGCGCGGCGGCGACCGGGTGCTCGTCGTCGCCGACCGGCCCGCGGCGATCACCATCCCGCACTGGACCCGCTCGATCGCCGGCTTCGGGGACGGCGGCCTCCGCTGGTGCGTCACCACCTGGGACCGGCTGGCCAAGGTGGCGGCGCTGCTGAAGACGGCGCCGCAGTTCGACGTCGTCATCGGCGACGAGGCGCACATGGTGCGGCACACCACCACGCAGCGCTGGAAGCACTGGAAGACGGTCTCCGGCGCCGCCCGGGTGAAGGACGCGCCGTTCGTCATCGCCGCGACCGCCACCCCGGCGCACACCCCGCTGGAGCTGCCCTACCTCGCGCCGCAGTTCGCCGCGCGGGCCGCGGAGCCGCTGCGCGCCTGGGCCGACCTCCCGGCGAAGCTGACCGAGCACGGGTTCCACGTGGAACGCGGCCGCTACGGCTGGACCTGGACCGAGGACGCCGACGAGCGCCGCGCCGATCTCGCCCGGCTGCAGGAGTGGCTGACCGGCGGGGAGCCCCCGGCCGCGCTGCACCGCTCGGCGCCCTGGGGCGCGGTGCCCGTCGGCGGCGCGCCCGTCGCCCTCACCCCGGCCGAGCGGGCCAGCTACGAGGCGGAGTGGGGGGAGTTCCGCGCCGAGATGCAGCTGGCGCGCAAGGGGCGGCAGACCGCCCGCGGCCGCGCCGCCCTGCTGCGGTTCCGGCAGAAGGCCGGGCTGATCCGCGTCCCGGCGACCGTCGACTGGGTCAGGGCGCAGGTGGAGGCCGAGCGTCAGGTGGCGGTGTCGGTCGAGTTCGTCGAGACCGCGGCCGATCCGATCCGCGAGGCGCTGCTCGACGCCGGGGTCGCCGTCGCCGGGATCTACGGACGCGACCGGTTCGACGCCGAGGCCGAGCGGCTGCGGTTCCAGCGGGGCGAGGCGCCGGTCTGCGTCTTCACCGTCACCGCCTCGATCAGCCTGCACGCCGGTGAGCTGCTGCCCGGCGGGACGACGGCGAGCGACCTGCCGAGGGTCGGGTTGTTCCACCAGCCGCGCTTCTCCGGCATCCAGGCCCGTCAGGTCACCGGTCGCACCCACCGCGACGGGAGGACCTCGCCGTGGCGGGTCGCCTTCGCCGCGGACACGGTGGAGGAGCAGGTGGCCCGCGTGATGGTGGAGCGGCTGGCGGTCAGCGGCACCACCGCCGGCGCCGACACCGCGTCCCTCCAGGAGATCGCGGAGCTGCTCGACGCCGACTGGCTGCCGAACGCGGCGCTCACCGACGCCTGAGGATCAGCCGCCCGCGGCGTACTGGCCGGCCACCTCGTCGGCGGTCAGCACCCGCTCGTAGACGCTCGCGTGCGCCAGCGAGCCGGCGAAGAACGCGCTGGCCGGCGCCTCGGGCCAGCTGCCCAGGTTGTCGTAGCCGATCCGCCAGTAGCCGGTGGTGACCTCCGCGGCGTTCGTGACGGTGCTGGTCGCGGCCAGGACGCCGTCGACGTAGAGCGCCATCCCGGTGCCCGGCGAGAACGTCGCCGTCGCCAGGTGCCAGCGGCCGTCGTTGTAGGCCGTGGGGCTGACGACGGTGTGGTGGGCGCCGTTGTAGACGCCGAACCGCAGCCTGCCCCCGTTCGTCATGTAGATGTGCCGGTCGAACTGGCTCGACTGGGCGCCGTTGGTCGAGGCGCCGAAACCGATCAGCTTCCCGCCGCGGGTGGTCGTGGTGGAGAACCAGATCTGCACGGTGAACCACTGCGGGTTCACCATCGCGCGGCTCGTCCAGATCTGGCCGCCGGTCCCGTCCAGGCGCACCGCCGAGGAGGCACCCGATCCGCAGGTGGGGCCCGGGACGCCGTAGGTGACGCCACCGCTGGAGTAGGTGCCGTTGCCGGCCGTGCCCGCGGTCCCGGCGCTGACCGCGGTCGGTCCGGCACCCTCCTGCAGCGCCCAGTACTGGGTGGCCCCGGCGCCCGACGCGCTCGCGGCGGTCGCGCAGCTCCACGGCCCGACGTCGTACTGCCCGCCGATCGTGCCCGCGGACAGCACCGACCCGTGGACCGCGACGTGCGCCATCGACCCGGCGAACCAGTAGCTGGAGGGGGCGTTCTCCCAGGTGTTGAGGTTGTCGTAGCCGACCCGCCAGGAGCCGACGTAGTTCTCCGCGGCCGGAGCGGCGAGCTGCCCGACCAGCGCGCCGTCGACGTAGAGCCGCATGCCGGTGGCTGCGGAGAAGGTGGCGGTCATCTGGTGCCAGCGGCCGTCGTTGTAGGCGGCCGGGCTGGTGACGACGTAGCGGCTGCCGCTGTAGACGCCGAAGGTGAGCCGGCCGTCGTCGCCCATGTACACGTGCCGGTCGTACTGGCCGGAGGACGCGCCGTCGGTCCCGGTGCCGAAGCCGATGAGCTTGCCGCCGCGGGTGGTCGTGGTGGAGAACCAGGCCTGCACGGAGAACGTCTGCGGGTTGTTCACCGTGTTCGACGTCCACAGCGCGCCGGAGGTGCCGTCGAAGCGGACGGCGGAGGACTGGCCCGAGCCGCAGCGCGGCCCGTCGACCCCGTAGGTGACCCCGGTGCCGGTGAACGTGCCGGTGGCCGCGCCGCCCAGGGAGCCGCTGTTGGCCGCGGTCGGGCCGCCGGTCTCCTGCAGCCGGTAGTACTGGCTCGCGCCGGAGACGGTGGCCGAGCAGGTCCAGCCGCCGCCGGAGGTCAGCGTGCTGGTCGGGTTGGTCGTGGTGGCGGTGAAGAGGGCGCCGGCGTCGCCGACGCCGGCGGAGCCGAGGAGGACGGCGCCGGTGACCGCCAGGGCAGCGGGCACCGCACGCCGGCGGTTCCGACGGCGCTCCCGACCGGGCGGCGGCGGGTCGACGGCCTCGGCCGGGGGCCGGTGCAGGCCGGCGAGCGCGAGCAGCGCGGCCAGTCCCACGCCGGCGAGCACGAGCATCCCGGTGCGGCCCTGCTCGGCCCACAGCCAGGGCAGGCCCAGCGCCGGCAGCCGCAGGACCCCGACGCCGTGCACGGCCGCGGGGGCGACGAGGCCGCCGTCCGCGGTCGCGTTGGCGTCCCCGCGCAGGAGCAGGCCGGCGTCCTCCACGGCGACGACGCGGTGCAGGCGCAGCGTTCCGGGCACGTCGGGGTCGTCGACCAGGGCGACGTCGCCCACCTCGGGGGTGGCCGGGCGGACGACGGCCAGGTCCCCGGGCTCGAACGCCGGCGCCATCGACCCGGACACGACGACGGTGGTCTCCCATCCCGCGACCCGCGGCACCACCGAGACGGCGAGCAGCAGCAGCAGGACACCGAGCGCGAGGCGCGCGGCGGAGGTGACGGCGAGCGCGGCCCAGGAGGACCGCCAGGGAGAGGTGGTCACGTGTTCCGGGCCTCCCAGGTGAGACCGACCGTGGCCGTCTGGTTCTGCGCGGCGGTCGAGGCGTCCACGGGCAGGCTGTAGGTCACCTGGTAGGTGCGGGTCTGCAGGCCGCCGGGCGTCGTCCACTCGCCCACGCCGGCCCCGAACGCGGTCGGGAAGGCGGCCAGGGTGCCGGTGTAGACGGTGGCCGTGGCGCGGAACCCGCCGCAGCCGGCCGCGCCGCCCCCGGTGCCGACGAGGACGCTGAAGCGCAGCGCACCGGAGAGGGCGTTGGTGGTGCGGCTGGTGGCGTAGAGGCGGACCGCCGCCGGCGCGCTGCCGGTGGAGGTGACCGCGAAGCAGCGGGTGGCCGAGGCGCCGGGGCGCAGGCCACCGGCGGTGAAGGCCGCCGTGCCGGCGTCGTCGTCGGAGATCGCGACGGTCCCGGACCCCACGGTCGTGGTGGTCGGCGCGCTGGTCCACGTGAAGGCGGCCGAGCCCGCCTGCCAGACCACGCTCGCGGCCAGCACCAGCGCGGCGAGCGCCGAGGCGGTGAGCCACCCGCGGCGGGCGCGGCGGCCCGGCCGGCGGGCGGGCCGCCCCGGGTGGCTGCGCATCGGTTCCTCCGGACGTCGGTGTGACCCGGTCGGTCACACCCGGCCCATCGGCGCCGTGCGCGGGTTCCTTGAGCGACCCACCCCCGGCGGAGGAGCTCAGCGCGGGGCGGCGCCGTCCGGCGAGGCACCGTCGACCGGGATGCGGGTGACGCCGCCGGTGCCCTCGGTGGCGCCGGCGCCGGCGAGGCGACGCAGCAGCCCTGCGACGTCGAGGCCGGTGAGATCGCCGGACAGTTGCAGCCCCTGCGCCACGTTCGAGGCCACCGACCGGCCGAGGGAGTTGGCCCCGTCGGCGGAGATGACGGTCATCTTGTCCACGCTGGACAGCGGCGCGGCCGCGGCGGAGACGACCTCGGGCAGCACCTTGACGAGCATCTCCAGGATCGCGGCCTCGCCGTACTTGGCGAAGGCGTCCGAGCGGGCGTCCAGCGCCTCGGCCTCGGCCTGGCCGCGGGCCAGGATCGCCGCCGCCTCGGCCGCACCCTCGCGCTCGACCGCATCGGCGACCGCCTGCCGGCGCAGCTTCTCGGCCTCACCGCGCTTGGCGCCCTCGATCGCCTCGGCCTCGGCCAGCGCCGACCGGCGGGCCCGCTCGCCCTCACCGGAGAGCTTCGCCTGCTCGGCAGCCGCCTGGGCCGCGGCGATCGTCGCCTGCCGGTCGGCCTCGGCGGTGAGGATCGCGGCGTTCTTGCGCGCCTCGGCCTCCTGCTCGACCTTGTACCGCTGGGCATCGGCGGGACGGCGGACCTGGGTGTCCAGCTGCCGCTCGGTCAGCGCCGCGGTGCGGACGGCGACCTTCTCCTGCTCGCTGAGGATCGCCTGGTCCTGCGCGGCCTGGGCCAGCGGTCCGGCGGCGGCGGCCTTGGCCTTCGCGGCGTCGGTCTCGGCGCTGATCTCCGCCTGGCGCAGCGCCAGCTGCCGCTGGGCGACGGCGATCGCCTCGTCGGCGAGCAGCTGCTCCTGCTGCGCGGCCTGCCGGGCCCGCGCCTCGGCGATGCTGGCCTCCTTGAGCACCCGCGCCGCCTCGGGCCGGCCCAGGTCGGCGAGGTAGCTGCCCTCGGCCTGGATGTCCTGCAGCTGGAAGGTGTCCAGCACCAGGCCCTGGCCGGTCAGCGAGGACTCGGCCTCCTCGGCGACCGCGGAGGCGAACGCGGCACGGTCGCGGATGATCTCCTCGATCGTCAGCCGGCCCACGATGGAGCGCAGCGCACCGGCCAGCACCTCCGAGGTGAAGGTGTCGATGCCCTGCTGCTGGTTGAGGAAGCGCTGTGCGGCGGCCCGGATGGCACCCTCGCTGCCGCCGACCTTGACGATCGCCACGCCCTCGAGGTCGCACTTGACGCCCTGCTTGGAGACCGCGCCGCGGATGCCCACCGGGATCCGCCGGCTGGACAGGTCCATCGTGTGCAGCTTCTGCACGACGGGCAGCACGAAGACGCTGGCGCCCATGACGACCTTCTGCCCGGAGCTGTCCCGCGACACCACACCGGACTGGTCGGTCACCTGGCGGCCCTGCCGGCCGGTGACGATGAACGCCTGGTTGGGCCCGGCCACCTTGATCCGGCTGAGCACGAACAGCACCAGGGCGATGACGAGGACGACGAGGCCGCCGACGGCGATCAGCAGGGTCACGAGGGATCTCCGACTTCTGGGAGGGGGTCCGGTGCGGTCGAGACGACGTGGACGGCGGTCTCGCTGAGCGCCTCGACGACGTAGACGGGCGTGCCGGCCGGCAGCGGGACGTCGCTGCGGGCCGCGTACTTGAGGTTCTGGCCGGCCAGCGTCAGCCGGACCTCGCCGTAACCGGTCGCCGGCACCGCGGAGACGACGACGCCCTGGGTGCCGGCGAGGTGGTGGCGGGTGATCGTCTCGGTGGTCGGCATGTCCCGGACCGCACGCGCCAGCCGGACCGCGCCCCATGCGAGGGGTACGGCGAGCACGAGGCCGACGAGGAGGGCGACGAGCGCGGTCGCCGTCCCGCCGAGGAAGTCCGGGAGCAGGGCGGTGGCCGCCGCGCCGCCGAAGCCGATCCCGCCGAGCACCGCGGCGACCGCCTCGAGGGAGAAGGCACCGCCGTCGGCGTCGAGGCCGAACACACCGATCTCGCCGGCGACGAGGGAGACGACGAGCAGCAGGACGCCGATGCCGCCCACGACGAGGAACACGGTCGCTGCGGCGTCCACGGTCCCCCTCGCTGCTGATCGTCGGCGGACGCAGACTCGCAGGTGGGGGGAAGGTGATCAACCGGTTCTGGGACGGTTCCGTCCCGGTTCACCCAGGCGTGTCGGCGACGGCGGGGAGAATGGCGAGCGTGCGTCGCGAGGCCAGTGTCCTGCACCTGGACCTCGACGCCTTCTTCGCCGCGGTCGAGCAGCGTGACAAGCCCTCGCTGCGCGGCCGGCCGGTCGTCGTCGGCGGGGTGGGCGGCCGCGGCGTCGTCGCCACCGCCTCCTACGAGGCCCGCGCCTACGGGGCCCGGTCGGCGATGTCGACCGCGGAGGCCCGGCGGCGCTGCCCGTCCGGCACGGCCTTCCTCGGTGGCCGGTTCGCCGCCTACCGGGCCACCTCCGACGTCGTGATGGGGCTGCTGCGGGAGCTGTCGCCGCTGGTGGAGCCGGTGAGCATTTCTGTCTGAACTAGGCGTGTCGTTGTACCGACCTGTCGCACCCCCCTGCCAGGGTGTCGATCATGGTCGAGTGGCGGCTGGTGTGGGTGTCGCCCCAACGGACCCCTGCGCCTGTTGAGGCGCTGTGGGACGAGGGGCAGTTCGAGCGCGCCCGCGCCCTGGCCCAACTCGACCGTGAGCCCTACGCCGTGTTCGTTCCGCCCAGCGGTGTCCCTGACCAGCGCCTGCTGCGCTACACGACGGACCACTTGGCCAACTACGCGGTCGACACTCAGCGGACCTACGCGACTGAGATCAGGGTGTGGCTGAACTTTCTCGTCGACACCCGAGGGGAGACCGACTGGTGCAGGGCGACGAGCGACGACGTGCGCAACTTCGAGTTCTTCCGGCGGCGTGACCGCCGTCGGTTGGAGACCGAGGACAGTCGCGGCCGCAAGAAGACACTCATCACCGGGTCGTCGTGGGTCAAGGTGCTGGCAGCGGTGTCATCGCTGTACCGGTGGGCAGTCAGCGACAAGTTGATCACCGCGAGCCCTGTAGTGATGAGCAGCGGGGGACCGCGTCGAGGCTCGCGCCACGACAGGCCGTCAACACCTCGGGCGGAGCAAGCACCGTCGAACGCGAGGAAGTCGAACGTCCGGTGGTTAACCCGCCGCGCGGTCGAGCGGTGGCGCCAGATCGGCTTCGAGGACTACGGGGCGAACGGACTGCCTCGTGGCGTCGAGCGTGTACGCACGCAGGCTCGCAACGTCGCCTTCGTCAACCTGCTGTACGGCACTGGGATGCGCCGCAAGGAGGGCGGCGCGCTGTTGACCCTGGAGATTCCGGCCGACGAGGGCACCCGCAGCATGGTCACCGGATGGGTGCCCGAGGCCCTAGGGAAGGGCGGCAAGGGGCGCTGGTTCTACCTCGAACGGCGCTACGTACGGGGACTGCACGCCTACATTCGCTTCCAGCGGCAGCAGGCCGTACAGCGAGCCCAGGCGCAGGGTCGCTATGAGCGCGTTGAGGACCGCCTGCTGCTGGTGGCGGTGCATGGCTCCGGGAAGGGGACCGAGGTCACCACGCTCGACCCTCGGGAGCCAACGGCAGAGCCGGTACGGCAGCGGCTGGACGACCTCTCAGCCGCCGATCGCATGCGCCTCTACCGAGAAGTATCCACGGAGCGCGGCGCGGTGCTGGAGCCCCTGTGGCTGTGGCTGAAGGACGACGGCACACCGCTCCCCTACCGCGAGTGGGACGGCATCTTCCGGGCCGCGAACGAGCGATTGAAGCGGGAAGGCGTTGCCCTCTTCGCGATGCCGCACATGCTGCGCCACTCCTACGCCCTACACATGCTCATCGCCGCTCAGCGCGCGTACCTGATCGACAGCGGCCTCGACGCCGAGGAGCGCCGTCGGTATCAGCGACTGTTCGGCAACGTGTGGGAGTTGGTCCGCGACCTGCTGGGCCACGCCGACGTCACAACGACCAGGAACTGGTACCTGGAGCCAGTACGGGGTCTCCAGATGGAGTGGCTGATGGACATGATCCATCAGCCCGACGGAGAGAACAGCCCGGTTCGTGACGTCAAGGCCCTCGAAACGCTCGTCCGCGAGACAGCCAAGCCGGACGCGGATGCGTCTCCCGCCGACGACATCGATGCCTTCGAAACTCTGGTCAGCCAGCGGTCCCACCGGGTCCTAGACGTGGCCGGGGATGAAGCCTGATGCCTCGGGACACGCGCACCGACCGGGCGCCCATGGGGTACACCCGGCCGCCGGTGCTCTCTCCGGACCTGGTGCTCACCCCTGTGGGAGAGGACGGCGAGCCGCTGGGGTCCTGGGACTTCAACCGTCTGCCCTGCGCACCACCGATCCGCGAGGCTCTGGCGGAGGTGTTCGCCACCCAGGTGGACGTAGGAGGGCCGTGGCGACGGCCTGCCACGGTCCAGTTCTCGTGGGATGCGGTGGGCAACTTCCTCCGCTGGCTGGAGAGTGAAGGCCACCACCTGTCCTCCCTGAGCGAGTTGACCCGCGCCACGTGGGACGAATACGTCATCGGGCGCCCTCCCGGCTGGGCGGCCTCTCTCAGCACGCTGAGACGCATGCTGGTCGCCACCGGCCAGTTGCAGCCCCGAACCGCGCTCGCCGTCAACGCGCGACAGAAGACACGCACACCACAAGTGCAACCAAGCCTCACGACCGATCAGGCCCGGCGGGTGCTGCGGGTTGGCCACGAGGTCCTCGACGCGGCACACGAACGCATCCTGGGCTCGTGGGCGCTCCTTGAGGAGTACCGGGCGGGGCGCCTTGAGCCCGACACGGACAGGGGCCGTTGGGGCGCTCTCCTCGCCCACGTGGAGGAGCACCTCGACGTCCCCCGCATCACCCTGGCCAACGGCACGAGGGACATCGCCCCGGAGGCGGCACGCCTCGTCGGTCGCCGAGGGGTCACGGCCGTCGAACGGCTGTTCCTCACCCCCGTCGAAGCCGGGGCAATCATGTCGCTCATCGGCCTGCACGAGGGCTGGAACCCGGACATGTGGAAGACGTTCACCATCGACGACGTCCGTCGCGCCGACAGCGGCGATGAGGCCCGACTCGTCTACAACATCGGCTTGGACAAGCCCCGGCTCGGCGCTTGGCGACACATCGCGAACACGCTGGTCGAAACCGGGTTGCGCACGGGCGCCAGCGTCCTGCGCCAAGTCTTGGAGATCACCGCCCCAGGGCGCCGAGCGATGGACCGACGTGGCACCCCACTGAATGCCGTCCTCATCTACGCCCGTACCAGCACAAACGGAAGCCGGGGCGCGCTAGACCGGGTGACCTCAGCAGCAACGTCGGGCAAGACGAACCTCTGGAGAGCGGTGGGCCTGTTCTCCGACCACGTCAACCTGCGTGACGAGGCGGGCCAACCCGTCCGGTTCCACCGTCGGATGCTGCGACGGACGAACACCGGCCAGGTTCGGCCGCAAGGTCACAGCGAGGCGACCAACCTCAACGTCTACCAACTCCACGACGCCACGGTGCGAGAAGAGAGCAAGGACGTCACCGAGGACGGGCTCAACGGTGCCCTGGACCACGCCACCCTGACGGTCACGGTGCTGCGGGCCACGGCGGAGGCAAGCCAGCAGGACGCTGACCTCGACCCCCGTACTGCGCATGCCATCGACAGCGGCGTCCTAGACACGCCAGTCGGGGCGTGCAAAGACGTCGATCACAGCCCGCTGAGCAACCACCAGACGTGCCGGGTCTCGTTCCTGCTCTGCTTGATCTGCACTAACGCGGTCGTCGTGCCCCGGCACCTGCCGCGCTTGGTCTACCTGCACCAGCGCCTGGAGGGGCTTCGCGAACACCTCGCGGACAGTCCCGCCTGGGCGCGTTGGGCACCGCACTGGCTGCGGCTCACCGACCTGCTGAACCGGCACTTCACCGCCGCCGAGCGCGAGGACGCGGCCCGCCGCATCACCGACGAGGACCGCGCGTTGATCGACAACACCCTGGCTCGGAGGTATGACACGTGACCGCTCCCGACCGAACCGGCCACCCCGCTGATGGTCGGGGCCACTCAGTCGTCGGCGACACGGAGGCGTGGACCTGGGACCCGGCCATGAGCGCGTTCCCAATCGATCAGGTGCGTGCCGACGCCGCCTCCGCCGCCCCGCGCTACGGGGACGGCGTCTGGGATCTGGCGATGCTCAACCACGGCGACACCATGGATCGGCGGAACATCACCTGGGCTGAGTGGCCCGAGCGGTTCCGCGAGGTCCTGCGTGCCGCCGCCTGGACCATGCTCAACCAGGGCTTGGCTGAGGAGATGGTGGGCCAGCGGACGATCGCGTTGGCCCAGTGGCCGTCGGCCGCCACCGCCTTCAACGCCGTGCACTCGTGGCGTGTCTTCGCCCGCTGGCTGAACACCGAGCGGCCCCTCGTTCGGCGCCTCGGGGACGTCACCACCGAAGACCTGCGCGACTACGCGACCCACATCAGGCAGACCCGCAACACCTACCAGGCGCGGGCGGCTCCGCTGCTCGCTGTCGCCCGCCTGTACGGCTGCCTGTGGACGCTGCCGCCAGCCGATCGTCTGCCCCCACCCCCGTGGCTGACCGAGGGCCTGATCCCGTTCATCGGCACCCCGCAGGGTGGAGAGAACAAGACACCCCCCATCGCCCCTGAGACCATCAGCCCGTTGCTGACCGCTGCCATCGCCTGCATCAGCGACTTCCTGGACGAGTACGGCGACACAGATGACCTGGTCCTGCCGGAGGGCGTGATCTACCGGCTCCAGGGCGCCTGCCTGATCGTGGTCGCCTATCTGACCGGCATGCGCCCCCAGGAAGTTCTCTCCCTAGACCGCGACTGCCTGACGGTCCTCACGAGGCCCAACGGCGCCCTGCGCTACGAGGTTCGCGGCAAGCACTTCAAGGGAGTTCGCGATGCGGACGGTCGCCACATCAGCGCCGGTCAACTGCGCGAGCAGCCGTGGCTGACCATCAAGGCGGGCGCCGACGCCATCCGAGCGGCACACGTGCTCGCACTCGCTACCGACGAGCATGGGCACGTCACGCGAGACGCCGACAGCAACCTGCTGTTCCCTCGGGGGCGCCGTAGGCGCGATGGTCGCCCCGGCGCGGGGATGATCGCCAAACAGGCCCACCGGCGGATCGCCGCTTTCATCACCCACGTCAACGACGGCCTCGCCGCCGCGAGGGGCTGGGCGCCCATTCCCGCCGACCCGCAGGGGGCCGTCACCCTGCCTCGCTTCCGGCGCACTCTGGCGTGGCACATCGCCCGTCAGCCGCTAGGCGAGGTGGCACTCGGAGTTCAGTACGGGCACGTCCGGGTCGTGACCGGGCAGGGCTATGCAGGCCGCGCGGAGGCGGGCCTCCAGGGGCTGATCGACGTGGAGGAGATGCAAGCCGTCGTCGAACGCCTCGAAGAAGTGGCCGACGAGCGGCGCAACGGCGGTCGGATCAGCGGACCGGCCCGCGAACGCCTGGAGGCGGCGATCAGCCGATACGACAGCCAGTACGCGGGCAGCAAGATGACCGACAAGGAACTGCGCCGCCTCGCCAAGACGCCCGGCATGCAGGTCTACGACAACCCCCGCGCCCTGTCCCTGTGCGTGTTCCAGCGGCGCACCGCCGCATGCCATGTCGCGCCTGCCGCGTCGTCTGCGGAGCGAGCAACCCCAAGCCTCGACGACTGCCGCTCCAACTGCGCGAACCACGCCCGTACGGATCGGCACATCCAGGGGCTGAAGGCTGAACGCGCCGGGTTGGCGGCGGAGGTCGAGCATGCCGCTCAGCCGATCGCGATCCGCCTGACTGACCGGATGGCCGACATCGACCGCACGATCGCTGACCACGAGGTGGCCTGATGGCGGCGGACCTGCCCGGCTGGTGTGAACACTGTGGCGCCGAGTTGCTGCACGCTGAGCGTCGTCCGGGTCGCGCACGCCGGTTCTGCGGCGACGCCTGCCGCCAGGCGTTCAACCGTCAGGTCCGGCTGCGCCGTGACCTGATGCGGGAGGTGGGCCTGTCGGTAGTGCAGGTGGAGCGGCTGCTCGCACGGTTCCGGGTGAGTGCCCGATTCGCCACGGCGGCCGAAAAGCGTGACCTCACGCCGTCACGATCTGATCGGGTTGTCGCGGGCGCCGCCCCGAGTGAGCGAGGGAGTGGGACCTCCGGATGACCACCTCTGGTTCGGCGAGGACGTCCGACGAGCAGGAGCGGCAAGCCATCTTGTTAGCCATGGACCGACTGCTCAACGGGCAGACCACTCGGAAACTGACGGTCAAGGACCTCGCCGAGGAGGCGGGTGTCAAGCGGCACTGCCTCACGCAGAAGCACACCGACCTCAAGGACTTGTTCTACCGGCGCGTCGCAGAATCCGGGGAGCAGGAGGAGCCCGCCTACGTCCTCCGGCTGCGTGAACGGATCGGCGCCCTGGAGCAGCGGCTGCGCCAACGAACCGAGGACGTCGCCCGCCTGGAGGCGTTGAACGACCAGTACGTGGAGAACCTCGCCGTAGCGGTGGCCGCATTCGACAAGGCAGAACGGAACTGGGCTACGGCGGCGCAGCGGGCCGAGGTGCTGGAGGAACGGCTGGCTGCCGCGCAGGACCGGATCGATGAGTTGGAGTCCGGGCCGCGACGTCTGGCCGGAGTCAGCGCTCCGCTTCGTGTAGCGGGGCGTCCGGTGATCGTGGACTGACTAGCCCGCGCGCCGCATCCGCGAGGCCCATGGCCAGAGCGTGTGCGGGGCCGCGTTCGTCAGAACAGCGTGTCCTGCGAGGCGGCCGACTTGGGCGCCGGTCGGCGTGGGACTAGGCGAGTCGGCTTGGTCGTCGCCCGTCGCGCGATGATCTTGTGCACGTCTCGTTCGCCAGATCGGCCGAGCAGTTTGCGGGAGACGATCCACGTGCCGTCCCCCTGGTTGGCGGCAAGTCCGGCTCGTTCCAGTAGTTCGAGGGCTCGGCGGACCACGGTGATCCCGCCGACGCCGTACTGCTTCTGAAGGAGTGTGGTGGTGGCCTTCTCTTCGACGGTGATGTCCTCCCGCCCGCCGCCGAACTGGGTGGGCCAGGTGCGAGTCCACAGGTGGGTGGCCAGGTAGAGCGGCTTGATCGGATCGTTGATGAAGGCACGGTGCGCCTTGGTGGCGACGAAGTGGCTGGCCTTGATGTTGAGCCCCTCGTCGAGGCGGGCACCGATGTGCGGCTCTCGCTGGCCGCTGTAGAGGACGCCGTTGTCCGGGTCGGGCAGTCGCTGGAGCGTGTACACCGACTCGGTGCGGAAGAACTGGCCGATACAGGGAGGCCGGGGCGGCTTGTAGGGATGCTCGGGGTCGAGGTAGCGCTCCTTGATCACGCGGCGGATCGCGGGGAGACCGACCTGGGCCTCCACGAGCAGCATCACGTCGAGGTGGGACACCGCAGCCAGCCCACCACGTCCATCTGGAACGCGGTCGAGGACGGCGTAGCCGCCGATCTGGGCGCAGACCTTGTCCAGGCTGTTCTCGTGCAGCGCCAACTTGGCAATCTCGCCGATGACGGCACTGCCGTCGCTGAAGAGCACCGTGAAGTCCGGCGTCAGGGGGTCTCGCTTGCCTGCGACCGGAATGCGGGGGAACCGCTCGAAGTGGCTGACCGTGGCGGGCATGCCCTTCACGGCGGGGTCGGTGAACAGCCACTCCAACGCTGAGACCACGTCGACGTGCTGGTCGTACGTCTCGTACTCGGTCAGCAGCGCCTGTTCGGCGGCACCGGGCGGTGAGGACGTAGTCACGTCAGAACGGCGCGACCAGGTCGTCGAGCGACACGGGCTCCGGCGGTGCCGCTTCGGTGATCTCTAGGGCTTCGAAGCGGTCGCCGAGGCTCTGCGCGAGGCGGGTGAGCGCGCCGAGACTGGATCGGAAGCCGGGGTGTACCTCGATGGCGTCCGGGGTGGTCACGAAGACGTCGAAGTTGGAGCCGTCCGAGTAGTCGGTAACTACGACGTGCAGGTAAGGGTTGCGGTGCAGGACCGCGATCGCGATGCCGCGCTGCCGCTCAAGTTCAGCGAGGACCTCTCCCGTGGCCTCCGCGTCGACCAGGATTGGTCCTGGCAGTCGGATGGTGATCGGCTCCGGAGGTGGGGCGTCGATCTGGCGCTGGCGTCCGGCCATGAGGGCGCGACGCCGGTTCGCCGCAGTGGCCAGACGGCCGAGGACGATGCGGTCGAACAGGACGAAGTCGCCGGTATAGAAGGTGGCACCAGCGCGCCGACGCAGGTGCAGGCTGATCCGGTCGGCGATGTGCAGCGTCAGGGTGCGCACCGATGCACCCTCGGCCTCGGCGTTGCCGATGGCCTCATGGTGCGACGGGCGCAGGGAGCCCGAGCGGGCAGCCCAGCCACGGTTCAGCGAGGACTGGTCGGAGCGCTTGCGGGCGGTCAGTCGGCTGACCTCTACCTCACCGAACTCCGAGAGGGCTGTGCCGATGTCGGTGAAGTCATCGTGGTCGAGGAAGACCGGGACGACCTCGGGAGCGACGTTGGCGACCCACCGCTCGACCCTCTGCCAGCGAGGATCGGTCGTTGGGACGCTACCCACGAGGTGGAACACGCCTTCGTGCGCGGTCGGCCACGCGCCGAGCACGAACGGACCGCGCTCATCGACGACCCGAAGCAGCGACACCAATCCGACCGTCAGCAGGTCGCCCTCGACAACCTCCGAGATCACTGCGATTGGGTTCTCCTCGCCAGCGATCACCGTCTCGACGGCGATCGCCTCGGTCGGTGAACCGGACGCGCGGCTGACCGAGTCGGTGAGGGAGCCGAGGTCTTGCCCCAGGTCAGCGAACTGCCAGAGCAAGGAGTCGAAGCGGGTCATCTCCGCCTCGCGCTTGCGGTCGACCATCGAGACCCTCCCTCCCGTCCGCTTGACCTGCGAAGTCACATCATGGACGTCGGCACTAGGCGTCCACATCTACAGGCGTAGGGCCACCCGATCGGGTCACCGATGCCTACCTGTTCAGACTGACATCTTGCATCTCCATCCAGCACGGTCGCTATCATCGCCGCGTGTCGATGAAAGCGGATCTAAGCGCTAGCACTGAGACTGCGGTCAACGAGACCACAGCCCTATCCGCTGCGGCATGCATGTTCCGCAGCCTCGGCGACACGGCGCGGCTCGCGATCCTGCGTCACCTCACCCTGGGCGAGCACAAGGTCGTCGACCTGACCACCCACCTAGGGCTGGCCCAGTCCACCGTCTCGGCGCACCTCGCGTGCCTGCGGGACTGCGGCCTGGTGACCTCCCGCCCGCAGGGCCGTGCGTCGATGTGGTCGCTGAACCACACCGCGACCCTGCTTGACGTGCTGTCTGCGGCCGAACGCCTGCTGGCCGCGACCGGCGATGCCGTCGCGTTGTGCCCGACCTACGGAGAGGAAGCGGCCCGGTGACCGTCACCCACGAGCACCCGACGCTGACCGCCGCCGAGCGCACCCGGCTCGGGCGCCGTGCGCAACTGCTGGCCGGGGCATCGGTCACCTACAACGTCTTCGAGGCGATCATCGCGGTCGCGGCGGGCATCGCCGCCGGATCGGTCGCGCTCATCGGCTTCGGCCTGGACTCGGTCGTCGAGGTCTCCAGCGGGCTGATCATCCTGTGGCAGTTCCGTCACCGGCTGCCCGAGTCCCGCGAGCGGCAGGCGCTGCGGCTGATGGCGTTCTCGTTCTTCGCGCTGGCCGCGTACGTGACCTTCGAGTCGGTTCGTGCGCTGTTCTTCGGCGGCGAGCCCGAAGCGTCGCCGGTCGGCATCGGCCTCGCAATCGCCTCGCTGATCATCATGCCGTTCCTGTCCTGGGCGCAGCGCCGCACCGGCCGCGCGCTCGGCTCGCACGCGGTCGTCGCCGACTCCGCCCAGACGCTGCTGTGCACGTACCTGTCGGCCGTACTGCTCGTCGGGCTGGTGCTCAACGCGACGCTGGGCTGGGGCTGGGCCGACCCGATCGCCGGGCTGATCATCGCCGCCGTCGCCGTGCGCGAGGGCATCGAGGCATGGCAGGGCGAGGGCTGCTGCGCCCCCGGCCGCCCCGGCGCGGACTCCAGCAGCGAGGGCTCCACCGGCGGCTGCGCTTGCGCGGACGGCTGCACCGACGGCTGTTGCACACCCGCCGCCGTCGCCGATCCGCAGAACCTCCTCCAGATCACCACAAGAGAGCGGACCCGATGAGCACCGTCGCACTCGTCCTGTACGTCGTCGCGCTCGTGGTGCTGTTCGGTGTCCGGTCGTGGGTCCAGCACCGCCGCACCGGCAGCACTGGCTTCCGGGGCATCTCCGGCACCCCGGCCGAGGCGGGCTGGTGGGGCGGCGTGCTGTTCATCGCCGCGATCGTGCTCGGCTTGGCCGGTCCGCTGCTGGCCGTGACCGGCACCGTGCCCGCCGACCCGCACCCCGTCGTCGCCGCCGTCGGGCTAGTCCTGGCGCTAGCCGGGTTCGCCGCCACGCTGGCCGGACAGACCGGGATGGGTGCGTCCTGGCGGATCGGCGTCGATGAGGCCGAGCGGACCGACCTGGTCACTACCGGGGTCTTCGGCTACGTCCGCAACCCAATCTTCACCGCGATGGCGCTCGCCCAGTTCGGCATGCTGCTGCTGGTGCCGACCTGGGTCAGCGCTGCCGCGCTCGCCGCGCTGATCGCCGCTGTGGAGTTGCAGGTCCGCGCCGTCGAGGAGCCCTATCTGCACCGGGTGCACGGTGGCGCGTATGTCGCGTATGCCGCGCGGACCGGCCGGTTCGTGCCCGGCGTCGGCCGCGACTCCTCGAACTCGGCCCAGGCCCGCATCGTCTGATCGGATGCCCCCTGCGACGCCACGGATTGACCTCAGGGCAGCCTCGTAGGCTCGGGCGGCGTCACGCCCGACGCACCCCCTGACTTGACGGGAGACCTCTTTGCTCCGCCGGTGCGCCGCTCTCGCCCTTGCAGGCGGACTGACGCTGTCGCTGACCGCCTGTACGACCGAACGTTCGGACACCCCCGCGCCTCGGTCCGCAGTGGACGTCGGGATGGAGCATGTGCACGGGCTCGGCGTAGATCCCGCTGACGGCTTGCTCTATGCGGCCACCCACTTCGGCCTCTTCCGAGTGCCCGAAGACGGCGACGCGGAACGGGTCGCGGACCGCTACCAGGACACCATGGGGTTCACCGTGGCCGGGCCGAACACCTTCGTCGGCTCGGGTCATCCGGACCTCCAGGAGCAGGACCTGCCGACACACCTGGGCCTGATCCGCAGCAGTGACGCCGGAGAGACGTGGGACATCGTCTCCCTCGGCGGTGAGGTCGACTTCCACGCCCTCCGCGTGGCACACGGGCGCATCTACGGCTGGGACGCCACGACCGGCCGCCTGCTCGTCTCCGCCGATGAGGGGCGGACCTGGGACACCCGCAGCACCCTGAACCTGCGCGACCTGGCCGTACACCCCGAGGACCCCGAGGTGCTTCTGGCGACCACCGAGCAGGGCCTGCTGCGCAGCGGCGACGGCGGTCGGACCTGGACGGCCGTCCCGGCTGCTCCCGGCGTCACCGTGCTGGCCTGGCCCGCCACCTCGTCGCTCTACGGAGTCACGCCGGACGGCGCCGTTCACGAGTCGACCGACGGCGGAACGACCTGGGCCGAGCAGGGGTCGGTCCAGGCGGAGCCCGAAGCACTGCTCGTCGACAACCGAGACGGTGTCGAGAGCATCTACGTCGCGGTGTCTCCGGCGACCATCCTCGTGAGCACCGACGGCGGCACCTCGTTCAACACCCGCTACGCGGGCTGACCCCCGCGCTGGCGCATCTCTGGCCCGTCGGCTGCCGGGGCAGCACGGCTTGATCTCTTCGCTCCTCGCTTTGGGCTCTGCGGGACCGCGTCCCGCTGCCGTGCTGAGAGAGCGCCTGCCGCTGGCGTGCCGGTCCGATGATGACCTCGACCGAAGAACTTTCGGCCTGGTGGAATACCCCCTGGGGGTACTAGCCTTGGAGGCGGCACAGCCCACCGACGAGAGGGAGCGGGTCATGCCAACGCAGCATCAGACCACCGTGCTGGAGGTCTCCGGCGTGCACTGGGCCTCGGAGAAGGCCGTGGCGGAGAGCGTGCTGGGCAGGCGCCCCGGCGTGCTGAGCGTCGAGGCGAATCCGGTGTCCCAGACGGCGACGGTCACTTACGACCCGTCGCGCACATCGGTGGCGGAGTTGGCGGGCTGGGTGCGCGACTGCGGTTACCACTGCGCCGGACAGTCGGTTCCGCAGCACGTGTGCGACCCGGCCGCTGAGCCGCGTGACCAGGCGATGGCACACGACAGTCACCGTCCCGCCGTGAGCGCGGTGGCACCGCACGACCACGCGGCCATGACGGCGGCCTCCGCAGAGCCCAAGGGCGAGCACGCCGGGCATGGCGAGCACGCGGGGATGACGCCGCAGGACGCGATGGGGCATGGCGGTCACCACGCCGGGATGTCGATGGACGACATGGCCCGCGACATGCGCAACCGCTTCCTGGTCGCGGCGCTGCTGTCGATCCCGATCCTGCTGTGGTCACCGATCGGCCGAGAGGTCCTCGGCTTCGAGGCGGCGGCCCCATTTGGGCTGCGCGACGACGTCTTCTCGCTGATCCTGTCGCTGCCGGTGATCTTCTACTCGGCCTGGATCTTCTTCGACGGCGCCTACCGCGCGTTGCGCGCCCGCACCCTGGACATGATGGTGCTGGTCGCGGTCGCGGTCGGCGCGGGCTGGCTGTACAGCCTGATCATCACGCTCACCGGGGGCGGTGAGGTCTTCTACGAGGCCGCCACCGTGCTGACCGCCTTCGTGCTGCTCGGCCACTGGTTCGAGATGCGCGCCCGTGGCGGCGCGAACGACGCCATCCGGGCGCTGCTGGAGTTGGCGCCACCTCGGGCGGTCGTTATCCGCGACGGCCAGCCGGTCGAGGTGCCCACCGCCGACGTCGTCACCGGCGACCTGCTGCTCATCCGGCCCGGCTCGAAGATTCCGGTGGACGGCGTCGTGGAGGACGGCGGGTCCGAGGTCGACGAGTCCATGGTCACCGGCGAGAGCCTGCCGGTACACAAGGCCACCGGCTCGGAAGTCATCGGCGCCTCGGTCAACACCACCGGCACCCTGCGGGTGCGCGCCACGAAGGTGGGCGCGGACACCGCACTCGCACAGATCGTCGCCCTGGTCCAGCAGGCGCAGAACTCCAAGGCGCCTGGCCAGCGGCTGGCAGACCGCGCCGCCTTCTGGCTGGTGCTGGTAGCGCTGATCGGCGGCGGCCTGACCCTGGCGGTGTGGCTGCTGGCCGGGGCCTCGTTCGCCATGGCCATGCTGTTCGCGATCACCGTCGTGGTTATCACCTGCCCCGACGCGCTCGGCCTGGCCACCCCGACGGCGATCATGGTCGGCACCGGCCTCGGCGCCCAGCGAGGCGTGCTATTCAAGAACGCCACCGCGCTGGAGGCCGCCGCCCGGATCGACACCGTGGTGATGGACAAGACCGGCACCCTGACCAAGGGCGAGCCGGAGGTCACCGACGTGGTCGTCGAGGGCATGAACGAGGACGAGTTCCTCGTCCTCGCCGCCGCCGTCGAGCGGGAGTCCGAGCACCCGCTTGCCCAGGCCGTCGTCCGCGAGGCGCAGGCGCGTGGCGTCCCTGTCCTGGCCGCCGAGCGGTTCCGCAACGTGCCCGGCCACGGAGCGAGCGCTGAAGTGAACGGTCGTCGGGTGCTGGTCGGCAACGCGAAGTTGATGGCCGATGAGGGCGTCGACCTCGGGTCCCTGGGCGCCCGGCGGGACGAGTTGGCGGGTAGCGGCCGGACGGCGGTGCTGGTCGCGGTGGATGGCCGCGCCGTCGGGGTGATTGCGCTGGCCGACGCTGCACGGGAGACCTCGGTCGCGGCCGTGGCCGCGCTGCACGAGGCCGGGGTGGAGGTCGTCATGCTCAGCGGCGACAACACCGCCACCGCCCGGCGAATCGCCGACCAGTTGGGCATCGACACCGTCATCGCCGAGGTCCTGCCCGGCGACAAGGCCGCCAAGATCACCGAGTTGCAGCAGTCCGGCAAGCGGGTGGCCATGGTCGGCGACGGCGTCAACGACGCCCCGGCGCTGGCACAGGCCGACCTCGGCATCGCCATCGGCGCGGGAACCGACGTCGCGATCGAGACCGCCGACGTCGTGCTCATGCGGTCCGACCCGCTCGACGTGCCGATCGCCTTGCAGATCGGGCGCGGCACCCTGCGGAAGATGCGGCAGAACCTCGGGTGGGCGATCGGCTACAACGCGATCGCGCTACCCATCGCCGCCGGGGTCTTCGAGCCCGCGTTCGGGCTAATCCTGCGGCCCGAGATTGCTGCGCTGTCGATGTCCGGCTCGTCGTTCCTGGTCGCGGTCAACGCGCTGCTGCTCAAGCGGCTGCGGCTGCCCGAGGCCCCGGAGGCACCCGCTCCCGAACCGGCGGCACCCCGAGCCCCGCAGCCGGTGTCGCGCTGACCCGACCTAACCTGAGATCAACGACGCGAGGACGGGAGGTGAGCAGCATGCGCGGACGACGCGGGTGGGTCCTGCTGCTCCTGGCCGCCGTCTTCGCCATGCACGGTCTCCAGTGCGCCGCTGCCGACTCCGGGACCACCACCGCTGCGCATGGCACCGTCCACACCACCCCGGCCAAGCCCGACCCCGTGCTGCACGGGGCCGGGCTCGGCCCGGTTCTGGAGTCGACCGCCGCCATGACCGCCGCAGCCCCTGCCGCCGTCGTCGCCGGGTCGGCCATCGGCATGTCCCTCGCGGCAGGCCACGACAGCACGCCGCACGCGGCCGGGCACCTGTGGGCGGTGTGCCTGGCAGTCCTTGCCGCCGGGCTCGCCGCGATGCTCCTGGTCCTCACCGGGCGCCTCGCCGAGTTCCGACTGCTAGTCACCCGCCGCACCACCGGCGGCTCTTGGGCCGGGCTGCACCCACCCCGGCCGCCGGACCTGTACTCCCTCTGCCTGATGCGGATCTAGGCCGAACGTCGCGTCTCCTCGCCCCCAGCCCTCGCGGCTGCGGCGACGCCTTCGCACGTTCCCTCAGACCCGTCCTCAGGAGATAGACATGACCCGCAAGACCACTCTGCTCGCCGGTGCCCTCCTCGCGGGCGCGCTCGCGCTCACCGCCTGCTCCGATGACTCCGTCGCCTCGCACATGGACTCGATGGACAGCGGCAGCGCCGAATCGACCAGCACGTCCGCCAGCGAGGACGCTGCGTTCAACGACGCCGACGTCACCTTCGCCCAGGGCATGATCCCGCACCACCAGCAGGCCATCGAGATGGCGCAGATGGCGTCCGAGCGGGCGCAGGACCCGCGCGTGCTCGACCTGGCCAGCCGCATCGAGGCCGCCCAGCAGCCCGAGATCGACACCCTCACCGGCTGGCTGAAGGAGTGGGGCGCCGAAGACGACGGCATGGGCGGCATGGACCACGGCGGCATGGACCACGGCGGCGGAATGATGTCCGAGGAGGACATGAACGCCCTGATGGCCGCCTCAGGCGCGGAGTTCGACCGGCTCTTCCTGGAGCAGATGATCGAGCACCACACCGGCGCCGTCGAGATGGCCACCACCGAGGCCGGAGAGGGGCAGAACACCGAAGCGCTGGAGATGGCGAACGACATCCGCGATACGCAGAACGGCGAGATCGCCGAGATGCGGCAGTTGCTGACCGAACTGGGCGGCTGAGCCACAGCCATCGGCGGCGGACTGTGTTCTCCGCCGCCGATGGCGGTCAGCCGGTCGGGCAGTCCCGTTCGGGCGACACCTGAAACTCGGGGACCGCCCGCGCCTCTGCCTCCTCCGGCGTCGAGGCATCGCCGTTGCGGTTGATGTCGTCAATGAGCCACTCCATCTCCAGGATCTCCCGTCGCTGCGCCTCGCTGATCGAACGGGCCAACTCGCACACGCGGACGTCGGAAATCTGGGCGCGCTCGGACCGGGTGATGGCCAGCGAGTGGTGGGGGATCATCGAACTCATCCAGTTCTCGTCGTTCACGAGGATCTGGCTGCGGTCGAGGAACACGCCTGTGCCGAGCAGGACGAGGCTGGCCGCGACGATGGCGATGTTCGCCTTGGTGTTCTTGTACATGTTCAGCATCCAGCCGAGCATGACCAGCCCCATGGTTCCGCCCATGGTGAGCGCCATGAAGACCCGGCTCTCGCTGAAGCGGACGTGGCTCCACTGCCACGTGCCCGCGAACATGGTCCAGTACATGACGACCATGGCCGTGAGGATCATCGCGCCGAAGCGCAGGTACATCTTCTTTTCCATCTTGGCGCCGTCGTGCTGGTCGTCGCCGTGAGCGTGCTGGTTTGTCTCGTCGCTGCGCTTCGTCGCCATGATAAAGAACCCCGTTCTTTCGTCGGTGTGTGGGGCGTTCCTCGCGACTGCTGCCACTGCTGACTGGCCGCGATTTCCGTGACGGCGTCCGGGCGCCCGGACTGGTGTTCCGGGCGCCCGGAGGTCTGCTGATGGGGGCGCTTGTCAGCCGAGCGAGGTGATGAGGTCGCGGCACGCCTGCTCGCACCGGCGGCACGCCTCGGCGCAGACCCGGCAGTGCTCGTGCATCGACGCATGCTGCTCGCACTCGTCACCGCACGCCTTGCAGGCCGCAGCGCAGGCTTCCAGGACCGCGCGGGTCAGGTTGGCGTCGTAGCCGGTGTGCCGGGACAGCACTCGCCCCGTGCTGTCGCAGACGTCGGCGCAGTCGAGGTTGGTGCGGATGCACTTGGTCAGTTCGGCGACCATGTCCTCGCTCAGACAGGCGTCGGCGCAAGCAGTACACGCCTGGGCGCACTCGAAGCACGCCTCGATGCAGGCCCGCAACTTGTCCTTGTCCACTCCGCCGAGGTCCTTCGGGTAGGTGTCCAGCATCTGCGCGGCGACAGTCATCGGCTTGCCCCTTCCTTCGGCTGGTGGCCGTCGGCCCAGATGCCGTCGGCTCAATGCCCAGCAAGGCTCGCCTACCCGATGACTCACGGCGATACCCGTGCGGTTGCACGGGTATTTTCGTCAGCGGTAGGAGGTGGCCATGGACGAGCCGACCGACGGCGGGCACAGCGCCGCCGGGCATGACCACCCGGTCGACCCGACGCGGGTCGCCCACGCCCGTAGTCGGGGCCTGAGCGCCGAGGATGCTGGCTGGCTGGCGGGCACGCTGAGCCTGCTCGCCGACCCCGTGCGAGCACGCATCCTCTACGCCCTCGACCTCGTCGAGGAACTCTGCGTCGGCGACATCGCCCTGGCCCTGGACGCGACGGTGGACTCAGTCGGCTACGGGCTGCGCCTGCTCCGCACGGCCGGGCTGGTCACCACCCGCAAGCAAGGCCGCGTCGTCTACTACCGCCTCGCCGCAGACTTCCCCGAGCCGCTCCGCGACCACTGCCTGCGCCGCCTGGTCACCATGTCCCGAGCCACCGGCGACGGCGACGGCCACGACTCGAATCTGAGCGAGTAGGACCAGGCCCTCTCGTCGTGGCGGTCCGCGCCAAACGGCTCAGTCGCGCGGTGGGCGGAGTCCGTTCACGGTGACGGCAACCAGCCTCCGGACGCCCTGGGATGAGGGCATGTCGCGGGCTCCGCCGAGTGCGTGCAGGCAGAAGGTGGCCAGTTCCTCGGCCGGAATGTCGTCGCGCAGTTCTCCGGTGGCCACGCCTTCGGCGATCAGGTCGCGCAGGAAGTCGCGCAGCCGGTGGCGGGCCTGGGTGACGTGCTCGCCGTGATGCAGGACCGCTCCGAGGTCGGAGCCGTGCGACTGCGCGGACAGGTGCGCGTACGTCTCCAGCACTGCCGCGAGGCGCTGTCCGACGCTGCCCGGCTGCTTCCCTACCTCCGGCAGGTGCTCCAGATGAGTGGCGATCTGCCGTTCGTGCCAGGCACCCAGGATGGCCTCCACGTCAGGGAAGTGCCGGTACAACCTGGGCCGTCGGCCATCCGGTCCAGAAGTCGAGGCCGTGCTGCTCGATTCGGCGGCCCGCATCCGTGTGGCAGAGGGTTTCTGCGGCACTGCTGATCCGCGATGGCGATGGACCACACCCGGCCAGCCGGTCACTAGGCGCGAGGTAGTTCTCCGGTGTCGACCAGGGTGAAGACGATTCGTGGCTCCGGAGGAGTCATGGAGTCGCATGGCACGCGACGTCTCTTAACGCTTACCTCCACGACTTCGTGCTCTCCAACGATCACCTCGACGTCCAAGCCGCCTTCGGGGATCTGGGAGGGCTGGACCAGTGCTTCCGCAACCATCCACGTCGCTGCGCCACGATGCGTGGTCTCCAGGGGCGCGACCGTCTCGATTTCGGCAACCGGTACGTCCATCTCTGACCCGTCGTCCAGATCGATGCACAGACCCGGCGCTGGGGCGTGGCCGTCCTCGGACGTGTACCAGAGCATTCCTGCCGGGCGCCCCTCGACGCGATAGCCATCGACTGCGGTCACTGCGATGCGGTCATGAGCGTTGAGCCAGGCGGCGGGGTGGCTCTTCCCCTCAGGCGTCCTGGCACGCCAGCAGGTGCACTCGTCGTAAGCCGGACGCATTACGCCTCCTAAGCAGCGGCTCTGCGGAGCCCTGGGGCTCGCGCCGGACGTGGCGCCTGCCGCAGCGATGGACCATATATGAGGTGGTGGCTTCGGTTCCAGCCACGAACGGTTGGCAGTCGTGCCGGGAGGGAAAACTGCTCAACACCTCGCGCTCTCTGAAGAGCGCCGCAAGGCCCTCGGGGGCAAGGTGAAGACGGCTCGCGAGAACGCGGGCCTGACACATGAGTCACTGGCCCACGCCTCGGGCGTCTACTTCAAGCACATCCAGCGCATCGAGCGCGGCGACTCGAACCCCACGCTCGCCACCGGCTATGCCTTGGCTGATGCGCTCGGCCTCCGTTTGCAGGACCTTCTCCCGGACTAGGGCGTCGCGTCACCTCTCAGCGGAACTGAGACGTCGGTCAGCGACTACGAGCACCCCAGGGCCGTCCTCACTCCGGCGAGCGCCGCCAATCCGGGGGCTCGGAGGGATGGAGCGCCTCGTCGTCGGCGAAGAAGGTGCGCACTGGGCCGGGTGGCGTACCGGGACCCTCGAATCGAACGGTCACCCGGTTGAGCCCACTGCCCCACACCCATCCCGGCCCGTGCTCGTCGTGGCGGACGTCCTGCCCTGGGTGCCAGATGCGAGGTTGAACAGGTCGCGCCACCTCGCCAGGTGAGGGAGCGGCGTCCTCGTCAAGGGCCTCCGCTTCGTCATCCTCAGGGACCGAGTCCGTGAAGAGGTCCTGTTGCACGAAGTCGGACAGCCCAGAAACACCGACGCCGAGCAAGCGGATGCCGCCGGTCGCTCCCGCCTGCACAAGGAGGCGCCGAGCGATCTGGGTGACCTCCGTCGGATCATCCGTCGGGTGCGGCAGCGTAAGGGACCGAGTCAACGTCGTGAAGTCGTAGCGCCGGACCTTGAGGGTCACCGTCCGACCGGAAGAGTTCGCGGCGCGGAGCCGACGAACTACCCGTTGTGCCAGCAACTCGATCTCGCGAGTCAGGGCTGGCATGTCGGTCAGGTCTCGCTCGAACGTCTCCTCCGCCGAGATCGACTTGGCTTCCCGGTAAGGCACCACAGGACGGTCGTCCTCGGCCCGCGCCAGGTGGTAGAGCCCGTTCCCGTGCGCCTTGCCGAACAGCGTCACCAGGTCATGAAGCGACTTGCTCGCAAGTTCGGCGACGGTGCGGACGCCGACCTGACGAAGCCGTTCCGCAGTGGCCGGGCCGACACCGGCGATCCGGGTCACCGGCAGTGGATGTAGCACGGCCAACTCCTGACCAGGAGCAACCACAGTCAACCCGTTGGGCTTGTTCAAGTCCGAGCCGATCTTGGCCAGCATTCTCGACGACGCGATTCCGATCGACGCCGTCACGCCTCCGGTCGCTTCCGCCACCCGCGCCTTCAAGGCTTCACCCAGCGCGGTCACCCCCGCCACGCTCAGGTCGGCATTCTCCCTGGCAGCAAGGTCAACGACCGCCTCGTCGATCGAGACCTGCTCGACGATCGGCGACAACTCGGACAGGACCGCCATCACGACCTCGGACGTCATCCGGTAAGCCGAGAACCGGCCGCCGAGGAAGGCGGCACCCGAGGGCAGCCGCCGACGGGCTTCAGCGGTGGGCATGGCGGAGTGAACGCCGTAGGCCCGCGCCTCGTACGAGGCGGTCGCCACCACACCCCGTCCTCTGACTCCGCCGACCACAACAGGCTTCCCGACGAGAGACGGCTTGTCGCGCATCTCGACGGCAGAGAACATGGCATCAAGATCGAGATGGAGGATGCTGGCGGTGTCGCGCATCCTGCCTCCCACCCTGTTGCTTCATCCACCCTGCCCGAAGCGGGATGCTCTCTGACATGCACCGCCTCGTGACCGGAGAAGGCCGGTCGCCCTCGCCGAGCAGTGTCGTAGAGGTGCATCGGCAGGTCACTGAGGACTGCCGCATCACCGGCGCCAACGCGCTCAGCGGTGTCCGCAGACCATGATCGGCGCCCTGGCAGGGGGGTTCGACAGGTCAGTACAACGACACGCCTTAAACACCCGACAGTTCTCGATCGACGAGGCCTACGTCGACCTGGCCGCCGCGCCCGGGCTCGACCTGTCGGTGGACGGTGTGACGGAACTGGCCCGGGGGCTCAAGGAGCGGATCGCGGCCGCGACGGGCGGGGTGACCGGCTCGGTGGGCATCGGCAGCTCCAAGCTGATGGCGAAGCTCGGGTCGGAGCTGGACAAGCCCGACGGCCTGGTGGTCGTCCCCCCGGGCACCGAGCTGGAGCTGCTGCACCCCCTGCCGGTGACCACCCTCGGCGGGGTCGGGCCGGCCACCGCCGAACGGCTGCACGCGGTCGGGGTCCGGACCGTCGGCGACCTCGCCGCCCGCTCGCTGTCGGACCTGGTCGCCCTGGCCGGCCGGGCCCACGGCGCGGGGTTGTACCAGCTGGCCCGCGCCGAGGACGACCGCGCCGTCGTGGCCGACCGGGAGACCAAGTCGGTCTCGGCGGAGGAGACCTTCGAGCGCGACCTGACCGACCGGGCGGTGCTGGGCCGGGAGATCGACGCGATGGCCGGCCGGGTCGGTGACCGGCTGCGCAAGGCGGCGTACTCCGGCCGGACCGTGACGCTCAAGCTGCGTCGCTACGACTTCACCACGCTGACCCGCTCGCAGACGCTGCCCCAGCCCACCGACGACCCGCGGCTGATCGCCGGCATCGCGCAGCGGCTGCTCGACGAAGCCGGGACGGCCGGCGGACTGCGGCTGCTCGGGGTCGGCGTCTCCGGGCTCTCGCTGTACGCGCAGGGCGACCTGTTCGCGCTGGGCACCGATCCCGCCGGGGCCACCCCCGAGGAGGCCGCTCCCGTCGTCGTCGCCCCCGAGCCGGAGCTGCCCGCCGAGCGCCGCTGGTGGCCCGGGCAGGACGTCAGGCACGACGAGCTCGGCGCCGGCTGGGTCTGGGGCCGCGGGATCGGCCGGGTGACGGTGCGCTTCGAGGGGCCCCTGACCGCGCCGGGGCCGGTGCGCACCTTCCTCGCCGACGACCCGGCGCTGCACCCGGCCGATCCACCGGACTGGCGTCCGGAGACGATGTCGGCATGACGGAACCGAGTGCGTGGGCGCGCATCACGCAGGAGGACCCCGGCCACTCGGCCCGCTACGTGCAGCGCTTCCGCACGCTGGCCGAGCAGGGCACCGACATCGTCGGCGAGGCACGGCTCGTCGACGCGATGCTGCCCCGCGGCTCCCGGGTCCTCGACGCCGGCTGCGGCCCGGGCCGGGTCGGCGGGCACCTGGCCCGCGCCGGTCACGACGTCGTCGGGGTGGACGTCGACCCGGTGCTGATCGCCGCCGCCGAGGAGGACCACCCCGGCCCGCGCTGGCTGGTCGGCGACCTGGCCGAGCTCGAGCTGCCCGAGCGGTTCGACGTGATCGTCTGCGCCGGCAACGTCGTCACGTTCCTCGCCCCGAGCACCCGGGTCGAGGTGCTCCGCCGGTTCCGCGCCCACCTGGCGCCGGCCGGGCGGGCGGTGGTCGGCTTCGGCGCCGGCCGCGACTACCCCTTCGACGCGTTCCTGGCCGACGCGGCCACCGCGGGGCTGGTGCCCTCGGTGCTGCTGTCGACCTGGCACCTGCACCCGTTCACGCCGGGGTCGGACTTCCTGGTCGCCGTCCTCACCGCGGCCTGAAGAAGGACCCCCGTGCCCCCCACCGCTCGCACGCTCGCGGCGGGCCCCTGCACGAGGGCCGATCAGGGGGTGGGGACGCCGAGGGCGACGGTCAGCTCCAGCACGGTGCGCGGGTCCTCGAGCCGGTCGCCGAACAGGTCGCGCAGCTGCCCCATCCGGTAGCGCACCGTCTGCGGGTGCACGAAGAGCTCGGCGGCCACCTGGTCCCGGCGCCCCTGGTGCAGCAGCCACGAGCGCAGCGTCTCGGTGAGCTTCTCCCGCGCGACGGCGCTCACCCCGTCCAGTGGCGCCAGCACCCGGCGGCGCAGGTCGGCCAGCGCCGTGGCGTCGGCGCGCAGCACCAGCTCGGCCAGCCGCTCCTCGGTGTCCAGCGGCGCCGTCCCCGCCGCCCGGAGCCCGAGCTGCAGCGCGCGTTCGGCGCGCGCGTAGGACGCCTGCGCCTGGGTCCAGGGCCGCGGCGGGCCGACGACGGCCTCCTTGCCCTCCAGCGCGGCCAGCAGCGCGGCCCGCGCGCGTCCCTCGGCGTCGGGGACCAGCAGGACGACGCGCTCGGGGCCGGGGGCGGCGTCGGGCAGCTCCTCGGTGCTGGCGAGCGTCCGGACGTCGACGGCCGACAGCGCCGCGCGGGCGTGGGCCTCGGGCAGCAGGACGGCGGTCAGGGTCCGCGGCGGCACCCACTCCGCCCGCTCCGCCGCCGCGGTGAGGTCGTGCAGCGGCCGCCCGGCCAGCAGCACGGCCGCCAGCCGCTCCAGGTGGCGGCGGCGGGCCCGGCCGCTGGAGGCGAGCTCGTCGGAGTGCCCGGCGACGCTGGAGGCCGAGAGCTGGTCGATGTAGGCGAAGACCAGCTCGGCGAAGCGGGCGAGCCCCTCCGGCGACATGCCGGCGGACACCGCGGCGCCGCTCATGTGCCGCCAGGAGACGCGGGCCCCGACCCGGTAGGCGGCCAGCAGCGCGTCCATCGAGCGGCCGCTCCGGGCCTCGCCGCGGCCCAGCGCGTAGGCGCCCTCGAGAGCGGGCCCGACCGGCCGGCTGGGGTCCGCGCCCCCGGTGGCGAGGGTGAGGAACCCGCCCAGCGCCAGCTGCACGGCGCGGTCGATGGTCTTGCCCATCGGCCCGGTGAAGGCAGCGGCGTAGCTGGGGACCTCGACCACGATGGCCGCGATCGTGGACTCGGCGACCGCGGCGAGCTCGTCGACGAGCGCGGCGGCGACGTGCGGCGGGAGGGGGGACTCCACCTCGGTCACGGGACCTCCAACGATCGAGCACCGGGAACGTGTTGTGCGTGGTGAACAAATTACTGCCGGGGATTCACGTCGAGAGCACAGGTAGTTGGCGCCCTGACGGGGAAACCTCGAGACATGACCGTTACGCAGCCGAGTCCTTCCTCGACCCGGCCCCGGCTGAGCGCGCTGCGGGACCGCGTCTTCAAGCTCGCCGAGCTGGCCACCACGCCGCTCCTGCCGTCGGACTACCTCGACCTGGTCGACCCGCTGCGCTCCGGCGCGGCGCTGCGCGGCCGCATCGAGGCGGTCGAGCACGAGACCCGGGACGCGGCCACCATCGTGATCCGCCCCGGCCGCGACTGGCAGCCGCACGTCCCCGGCCAGTACGTCCGCATCGGCATCGACGTCGACGGGGTCCGCCAGTGGCGCGCCTACTCGATCACCTCGGTGCTCGGCCGCGCCGACGGCTGCTTCACGATCACCGTCAAGGCCATCCCGGACGGGAAGGTCAGCAACCACCTGGTGCACCGCACCGAGCCGGGCACGATCGTGCAGCTCGACCAGGCCACCGGCGAGTTCGTCCTGCCGCAGCAGACGCCCGACAAGGCGCTGTTCGTCACCGCGGGCTCCGGCATCACCCCGGTGATGGGGATCCTGCGCAACCTGGCCGACGACGACCTCACCGACGTCGTCCTGATCCACTCCGCGCCCACCGCCGACGACGTCATCTTCGGCGCCGAGCTGCGCGAGCTGGCCGCCGCCGGCCGGATCCGGCTGGTCGAGCAGCACACCGACACCGACGGGATGCTCGACGCCGCCAGCATCGCTGCCCTCGTGCCCGACCTGGCCGAGCGCTCCACCTGGGCCTGCGGGCCGCTGCCGATGCTCGAGGCGCTGGAGCAGTACTGGGACGACGCCGGCGTGGCCGACCGGCTGTACACCGAGCGCTTCCGGCCGGCCATCGTCGCCGGCGACGGCGAGGGCGGCACCGTCACCTTCACCGCCAACGGGACGACGCTCGAGGCCGACGGCTCGACCCCGATCCTCGACGCCGCCGAGGACGCCGGCGTCCTGATGCCGAGCGGGTGCCGGATGGGCATCTGCTTCGGCTGCGTCCTGCCCCTGCGCGAGGGCGCCGTCCGCGACCTGCGCACCGGCGAGGTCACCACCGCCGCCCCCGGCGACGGCGTCCTCGTCCAGACCTGCGTCAGCGCCGCCGCCGGCGCCTGCGCCATCGACCACTGAGCTGAGGAGCGACTCATGACCGTCATCCAGAAGAAGCCGGACAACCCGATCGCCCACCTCACCGCCGAGGACATCGAGCTGCTGGGCAAGCAGCTCGACGCCATCCGGCAGAGCGTGATCGACACCCGCGGCGAGGACGACGCCCGCTACATCCGCACCGTCATCGACGTGCACCGCAAGCTGGAGCTGGGCAGCCGCGCCGTCCTGCTCGCCTCGGGTTTCCCGCCCGCCTGGGTCCTCGGGACGATCGGCCTCTCGGTCGCCAAGATCCTCGAGAACATGGAGATCGGGCACAACATCCTGCACGGCCAGTGGGACTGGATGCGTGACCCGAAGATCCACTCCACGACGTGGGAGTGGGACATGGCCAGCCCCGCCGAGCAGTGGAAGCACTCGCACAACCAGCTGCACCACACGTACACGAACGTGCTCGGCAAGGACAACGACCTCGGTTACGGCATCATGCGCGTCGACGAGGACCAGAAGTGGGTGCCGGCCTACCTGCTGCAGCCGCTGTGGAGTTTCGTCAACGCCTGCTTCTTCGAGTACGGCATCGCGGCCTACGACCTCGAGCTGGGCAAGGTCGTCGCGACCGGGCAGACCAAGGACCCGGAGTTCCGCCGTCGCGCCAAGGAGGTGCTCGGCAAGATCGGGCGCCAGGTGCGCAAGGACTACGTGATCCACCCGCTGCTGTCCGGGCCGAACTTCGTGCCGACCCTGGCGGCGAACTTCGTGGCCAACGTGGTGCGAAACCTGTGGTCGAACTCGGTGATCCTCTGCGGGCACTTCCCCGAGGGCGTCGAGACGTTCGAGAAGAAGTCGATCGACGGCGAGACCAAGGGCGAGTGGTACGTCCGCCAGATGCTCGGCTCGGCCAACATCTCCGGCTCCAAGGCCATGCACATCATGACCGGGAACCTGTCGCACCAGATCGAGCACCACCTGTTCCCCGACCTGCCGAGCAACCGGTACGCCGAGATCGCGCCGCAGGTGAAGGCCCTGTTCGACGAGTACGGGCTGAACTACCACTCGGCGCCGCTGCACAAGCAGGTCTACTCGGCCTGGCACAAGATCTTCCGGCTCTCGCTGCCCAATGGCTGGCTGGACAACACGACGCCGAAGAACCTGCCGTCGCAGCTGGTGAAGCTGTGGAAGATGTCGACCGGCTCGAAGGCCACGCGCCGTCGGCTGCTCAAGGCCGAGATGGCCGCCGCCTGACCGGCACCCCCCGCTGTACCCCGGTGGCCCGGAACGCCTCGCGTTCCGGGCCACCGGCGTTCGATGCTCCACGTGGAACGTCGCTCCGGCGAGGCGTCACCAGCTGAAGCGGCCCACCGTCGTCCGCAGGTCGCTGGCCATCTGCGACAGCTCGTCGACCGCGGTGCGGGTCTGGGCCAGCGCCTGGGTGGTGGAGTCGGCGGCCGTGGAGACACCGGTGATGTTGTCGGCGATCTGACCGGAGCCCTGCGCGGCCTCCTGGACCGAGCGCGACATCTCGTTCGTGGTCGCGGTCTGCTCCTCCACCGCCGAGGCGATGGTGGTCTGCCGGTCGGAGATCTGCGCGACGATCTGGCTGATCTCACCGATCGCGGCCACGGCCGCGGTCGTGTCGCCCTGGATGGCCTGGACCCGGCGGGCGATGTCCTCGGTCGCCTTCGCCGTCTCCTGGGCCAGCTCCTTCACCTCGTTGGCGACGACGGCGAAGCCCTTGCCGGCCTCGCCGGCGCGGGCGGCCTCGATCGTGGCGTTGAGGGCCAGCAGGTTGGTCTGCTCGGCGATGCTCGTGATCACCTTCACCACGTTGCCGATCTCGGCCGAGGACTCGCCCAGCTTGGCGACGGTGGCGGTGGTGGTCTCGGCGGCGGTCACCGCACGGGCGGCGACCTCCGAGGCCTCGGCGGCGTTCGTGGCGATCTCCCGGATCGAGGCACCCATCTGCTCGGCACCCGCAGCCACCGTCTGCACGTTGCGGCTGACCTCCTCCGCGGCGCCGGCCACGACACCGGACTGGGCCGAGGTCTCGTTCGCCGAGGCCGAGATCTGCGCCGACGACGCCGACAGCTCCTCCGACGACGCCGCCACCGCGTCCGCGGAAGCCACCACCGAGCCGATGACGCTCTGCAGTCCGGCGAGCGCCTCGTCGAGGGATTCTGCGGCCTGCCCGATCTCGTCCCGCTGGGAGATGCCGGTCCGCGCCGTGAGGTCCCCGGCGGTGAGCGCACCGAGCGTGTCCCGCATCCGCCGGATCGGCGACACGGTGGCGGCGAGGAAGCCGGCGACGAGGTACGCGGCGATCAGGAGGCCGGCACCGGCGACCAGGAGCGCGCGCACCTCGTCGGCCCGGAAGCCGTCGATGCGGGTCTCCAGCAGCGCGTCCAGGTCCGGGATCAGCTCGCTCCACAGCGCGCCGACGGAGGCGGTCGCGGCGACGGCGGCGTCGATGGCGCCCCCGTCGAGGCTGATCGTCGTACCGCTGGAGAGGGCGGTCGTCAGCAGCTGGACGGCGGTCGCCACCTGGTCCAGCGTCCGCTCGACGTCGGCCTGTCGGCCCAGGAGCTCCTCGTCCGCCGTCGCACCGAAGGACTTCGCCAGACCGTCGCGGACGGCGGTGAGACCGGTGGCCGCCGAGCCGAGGTCCCGGGCCGCCTGGAGCCGCACGGCCTCGATCCGTGCCGGGTCGTCGCCACCGAGCGCGAGCCCGTCGAGGGCGGAGGACACATCGGCCATGAGCTGCGGCAGGCGGACGGTGACCGAGTCCATGACGTAGTAGGAGTCCAGGTCGGGGTCCAGGGTCAGGTTCGACCCGTCGGCAGCGGCGCTGACCAGCGCCTGCACGGAGGACAGGGCAACGGCCCAGGCCGCCTCGACGTCCGCGGCCGCACCGGTGGCCGCACGGGCCGCGGCGACGTCGCGCTGCGCGGCCTGCCACGCCTCGTCCGTGCCCAGCTCCGCGCCGAAGCGGTCCTGCACCGCGCCGACGGCCGCCAGCGCTGCCCGGAGGTCCCCGCTGACCGGCTGCCCGGTCCCGGCGGAGATGCGGGCGGCGACGACGTCCTGGAGCAGGACCGCCATCGGCTCCACCACCGCGACGCCGCGACGCTCGAGCTCGCTGAAGGCGATCTGGGTCTCCTGCCCCCGCACGTACAACGTCATCGCCCAGGCCAGAGGCATGCCCATGGCGAGGACCAGCGCGGTGATCTTCCAGGGGTAGGTCAGGCGGCTCATCGCCGACCGGGACGGGCGCAGGAGGACGTGCAGCATGACGGGCTCCGCGGGTGAGGGACCGGACGCCGGTGGTGCCGGCGCCCGGGGAGGATGCCGCCTCCGACCCGATCCCGCGGCGCAGGCCGGGCCGTGCGGCCGACGATCGTGACCCGCCCGCTGGGTCGGCGCGTCGGCGCGGTGGACATGTCGACCGGGTCAGACCAGGCGCAGCTGCCGGTTCGCGCGGCGCACGGTGACCCGCTGACCCCAGGAGAGGGTCAGCCGGTCGGCCTCCAGCCCGTCACCGAACACCACCAGGCCGTCGGACTCCACGTCCAGCTCCAGCGCGGCACCGGCGGCGAGCAGACCCTCGGTGGACGTCGTGCCGGTCGCCGGCGACGGCCAGGCCTCCCGGACGAACCAGGCCAGCTCCGGATCGGCCGGCGCGGGCAGCGGCAGCGCACTGCGCCGCTCCAGCCACGCCGAGCGGCACCAGCCCGTCGCCCCCGTCCCGGTGCTCACCAGCACACCGGAGGACGCCTGGCGTTCGGCCTGCGCACCGGGCGCGGTGAGCCGGTAGCGCGCCGTCTGGTGGGTGGGTGAGCCGAGGTACACCTCGTTCAGGGCCCGCAGCACCTGCCCGTCGTCGGCCTGCGCCTCGACCATCGTCAACGGCGTGGGCCGCGGCCGGTCGCGCAGCAGCGCGGCCACCTCGTCCGGCCGGTGGCGCACCAGCACGCCGGGGTTGCGGCCCGGCTCTGGATCGACCCCGATGACCGGCTGACCGTCGAGGTACTTGGCGACGTTGGCGACCAGCCCGTCCTGCCCGACCACGAGGACGACGTCGTCGGGGGCGAACAGGAAGCGGGACAGGTCGGCCCGCTCCACGCTGCCCCGCCGCCAGTCGACCGGGATCGCCGCGGTGGCCGCCGCCAGTGCACGGGCCTGGGCGGCGTCCCGCTCGGTCACCTCGGCCAGGTCGCGACCGCGGGTGCGCAGGAAGAAGGCCGCCTGCGCCGCCGTCCCGTGCCGGGCGACGAGCTCCCGCAGCTCGGTGCTGCGGGAGACCACGACCACCCGCGGGGCCAGGCTCACCGGGTCCCGCCCAGCTTCGCCAGCACGGGAGCCAGCAGGTCGGGGGTGAGCACCAGGCTGTCGATCTGCGGCAGGTTCCTCGCCAGTTCCGCGGCGGCCAGGGCGAGCAGGACGTCCGGGGCGACGTCGGCGTGCGCGGCCAGGTAGGCCGCGGTGGCATCGGCGCGGGCGGCTCCGGCGAGCCGCTCGGCGTCGGCCCGCACCTGGGCCTCGCGCTGCTCCCGGCGGGCCCGGGCCTCGCTGGCGACCTCGGCGGCGGCCGCGGCCTGCTCCGCCTCGCGCCGGGCATTCACCCCCCGCTGACCGACCAGCTCCTCCTCACGGCGGGCCAGCTCGATCTGGTTGGCCAGCTCGTTCTCGCTGATCGCCCGCTCCCGCTCCACCGCCAGAGCGCGCCGCTCGTAGGTCGCGCGATCGGCCTCCTGCTGCACCCGCTCGCGGGTGGGCGTCTGCAGCGCCCGCTCGACGTCGGCCTCCGGACGGACGGCGACCACTCGGACGCCGATCACCGCGATCCCGGTCTCGGCCAGCCGCGGGTCGGCGGCCAGCCCGCGCTCGACCGCCTGCCGGATCGGTGCGACTCCGCCGGTCAGCGCGGTGCCGAGGTCGACGGTGGCCAGCAGGTCGAGCGCGTGCTGCTGGGCCGACTCGGTGAGCAGGCCGGCGACCTGCTCCAGCGGCGTCCCCCGCCAGCGGCCGGTGACCGGGTCGATCGAGAAGTCCACGCGCGCGGCGGCCAGGCCCGGGTCGACGACGCGGAAGGTGAGGGTCATCTGCACCGTGGCGTCCTGGAAGTCCGCCGTCCGGGCGTGGAAGAGCAGCGGCAGCTCGCGGTCGTCGACCGGGATCTCCGAGAGGACCGCCGAGAGCGGCCGGAACCAGAAGCTGGCGCCGGTCGCCGCCTGCACGACCCGGCCGTTGCGGACGCTGAGGACGTGCGCCGTCGCGCTGCTGCGCAGGTGGCGGACGAAGGGGTAGCGGGTGATGTCGGCCATCGGGTCCTCCCTCACGAGGCGTTGTCGTCGTCCTGACGATAAGCACCCACCGGCTTGTCGTCAAGCTGACGATTTCTCGGTAGGGTCGGTGCCGTGACGGACTACGACCCGGAGGCCTTCCCCGCCGTCGCGGTGACGGTGGACCTCGTGGTGCTGACCATCCGGCGGGGCCGGCTGTGCGTGCTCGTCGTCCGCCGCGGCGAGGAGCCCTACGCCGGGCGGGAGGCGCTGCCCGGCGGGTTCGTCCGCCCGGACGAGGACCTGCTGGCCGCGGCCGCGCGGGAGCTGGCGGAGGAGACCGGCCTGGCGCCGGGGGCGGCCCATCTGGAGCAGCTGGCGTCCTACGGGGCGCCGGACCGCGATCCCCGGATGCGGGTGGTGACCGTGGCACACCTGGCGCTGGTCGCCGACCTGCCGGAGCCGCGGGCGGGCAGCGACGCGGCCGCGGCGCGGTGGGCGCCGGTGGAGGAGGTGTCCCCGGGTCTCGCCTTCGACCACGACCGGGTGCTGGCCGACGGCGTGGCCCGTGCACGGGCCAAGCTCGAGTACACCGCGCTGGCGACGTCGTTCTGCGGCCCGACCTTCACGGTCGCCGAGCTCCGGCGCGTCTACGAGGCCGTGTGGGGTCGCCCGCTGGACCCGCGCAACTTCCACCGCAAGGTCACCACCGCGGCGGGCTTCCTGGAGCCGACGGGGGAGACGACGACGCGGGACGGCGGCCGCCCAGCCCAGCTCTACCGCCGGGGCGACGCCGCCGTCCTGCACCCGCCCCTGCTGCGCGCGGAGAACTGACCGGGCCGTTCCCTGGTAGGGCACGGGCTCGAGCGTTGGACCTCGGCGGCCCGGAACACAGCTGGTCCTGGGCTACGGACGTTCAGCGCTCCGGCCGCTCCACGTGGAACACGCCGTCGACCCGAGGTCAGGGCAGTGGGGAGAGCCGTCGGAGCATCTCCTCGAGGGTCATCCCCGGCGGCAGTGGCCGGCGGCGGTGGACGTTGTCGAGCCGTCGACCGACCACCGTGCCGACGGGCCAGATGCGGGCGATGTGCAGCATCTCGTCGGCCGTCTCCTCGGCCAGCTCGGTGAAGTCCAGGGGGTCGAGGACGGCAGGAGTGAAGCCACTCCGCTCGAAGCCCTCGGCCACCTGCGCGCGGAGGTCGTCGTAGGACAGGTCGAGCTCGGCGACCACCGCGGTCGTCGTCGCGCGCCGAGAGGTCAGGCCGGCGAAGGCGCGTCCACAGCCACAGCCGCCGTCGAGGTCGGCGCGATCCCGTGCGCACACCTCCCCGAGCCACACCAACTCGCCCTGGGTGGCGAAGCAGAAGTCACCGGGCAGGTCGCCCTGGGTGAGAGAGGTCGCAGTCAACAGCTTCATACGAGAACCGTCGCCGCCGCCGGTGACAGTCCCCGCGGTCATCCACAACGGGCCCGGAGCGAGGAACGCTCCGGGCCCGTCGGGTCTCACTCGCGGATCAGTTGGCCATGTCCACGAAGCGGCTGTAGTGACCCTGGAAGGCGACCGTGACGTTGGCGGTGGGGCCGTTGCGGTGCTTCACCAGCATGATGTCGGCCTCACCGGCCCGCGGTGACTCCTTCTCGTACATGTCTTCTCTGTGAATCATCATCACCATATCTGCGTCCTGCTCGATCGAGCCCGATTCGCGAAGGTCGGAGAGCATCGGCTTCTTGTCCTGACGCTGCTCCGAACCACGGTTCAGCTGCGACATCGCGATGACCGGGCACTCGATCTCCTTGGCGAGGAGCTTGAGCGCACGGGAGAACTCCGAGACCTCCTGCTGGCGGCTCTCCACGCGCTTGCCCGACGTCATGAGCTGCAGGTAGTCGATGACCACGAGCTTGAGGTCGTTGCGCTGACGGAGGCGACGCGCCTTGGCCCGGATCTCCATCATCGTCATGTTCGGGGAGTCGTCGATGTAGAGCGGAGCGTCTGCCACCTCGCCCATCCGCCGGGCCAGCTTCGACCAGTCCTCGTCCGACAGCGTGCCGGCGCGCATGTGGTGCAGCGGCACCTTCGCCTCGGCCGACAGCAGACGCATGGTGATCTCGTGCTTGCTCATCTCCAGCGAGAAGATCACCGTCGCCATGTGGTGCTTGATCGCCGCTGAGCGGGCGATGTCGAGGCCGAGCGTGGAGTTGTGCGTCGGGATGAAGCTGCGGCCGGCGAGGAACAGCGAGTCCGGCGCGTCCACCTGGATGCACCGCACCGGCACGCTCGCGATCGGCCGGACCTCGGTGATGAATCGAGCGCCGCGAGCGGTGAACGTGCGCGCCCCGCGCTCCTTGTGCACCAGCTTCTTGCGCTCGAGCCGGAAGACCTCGTCGTCCGTGCTGAACGTCAGCGTGAAGCAGGTCGAGGACTCCTCGGTGCGGCCACGCACCCGCTTGGTGCTGAGCCGGACGCGGTAGCCGAGGCTCGCGATCAGCTCGCGGGTGTCCTCGGCCAGCCGGCGGCTGGTCACGGCGAACTGGACGACACCGCTCGGCGCCACGGTCCCGTCGGTGTCGAGCAGCCCCGCCAGCAGCGCGCGCCGCTGCGCGATGGACGCCCGGAGGTACTCCGTCGGGATGTGCTTGTCCCCGAGCACGCCCAGGCGCCGCAGGAGCGCCTCCACGGTCCCGTGGTCGTCGCGGCAGGCCTGGCACTGTGCCATGCCCGACGACGGGCCGCCACAGTCCGGGCAGGTCGCCTGCAGCCCGACGCCGCCACTGGCGCGCAGCCGCCCGCCGCAGGTCGTGCCGCAGGTCTGCACCTGCGACGTCCGCGGGACGAAGCGCTCGCCGCACATCGGGCAGGTCCGCGCAGCGACCTCGGCGCGAGGCAGCGTGAGCGAGTACCGGCGGTCGACCCCGGTCGGCTCCGCGACCAGCCCCTCGGCCTCGATGTGGACGGCGATCTCGGGGTCGGCGCTGGTGAACTGCGCCGCGGCGGAGGTGCCGTCACCCAGCCAGACGCCCAGCGCGTACGGCGGCACCGGCAGGTCCGCCTCGGGCAGCTGCAGCGGCTCGGCATTCGTCACGGAGTGGTTCAGCCGAGCGTCCTTCGTCGCGCACCGGACGGTGCGGGCGATCTCCTCGGTGGTCCGCACCTCGGCGGAGGTCTGCTGGCTCCGGTGGCCGTTGTAGCCAGTGCGCGCCTGCTGGGCGGATCGACGACTGGCCCGCGTCTCGGTGAGCCACTGGTGCTGGCCGTCGGCGACGATCACCGAGCCGTCGGAGAAGTGCACCTCGTAGCAGGACCGATCGGTCAGCACGTCGGTCGCGGCGACGACGGTCGTCGGCCGGCCGTCGGAGCCGAGGACCCGGTCGCCGACGGCGATCTCGCCCATCGTCGTCCAGCCGGTCGGCGTCGCGATCGGGGTGTCGAGGGCGAGGGCCTTCCCGACACCCGGACGAGCCGCGATGACGACCATCTGGCCGGCCTGGAGGCCGTTGGTCAGCTCGTCGAGGTCGCGGATGCCGGTCGGCACACCGCGGCTGACCCCGCCGCGGCTGGCGATGGCGTCGAGCTCGTCCATCGTCGGCTGGAGGATGTCCTCCAACCGCGAGTAGTCCTCGCTCATCCGCTTCTCGGTGACGTCGTAGATCTCCTGCTGGGCGCGGTCGACGATGTCGTCGACGTCGCCCTTGCCACCGGCGGCGCCGTAGCCCAGCTGCACCACGCGGGTCCCCGCCTCCACCAGCCGCCGCAGGACGGCCTGCTCGGCGACGATCGCGGCGTAGTAGCCGGCGTTCGCGGCCGTGGGCGTCGAGGCGATCAGCGTGTGCAGGTAGACCGCGCCGCCCATCTTCGACAGCTGGTCGGTGCGATTGAGCTCCGCGGCGACGGTGATCGCGTCGGCCGGTTCACCGCGCCCGTAGAGGTCGAGGATGCAGTCGAAGATGATCTGGTGCGCCGGCCGGTAGAAGTCGTTGCCGTGCAACTGCTCGACGACGTCGGCGATCGCGTCCTTGCTCAGCAGCATCCCGCCGAGCACCGACTGCTCCGCCTGGACGTCCTGCGGCGGCTGCCGGTCGTACTCCGGCGCCGTCACCTGGGGCCGGCTGAAGTCGTCGGCCACCGCCACGATCGGTCCTCCATCCACTCTCCGGCGCACCCGTCGCAGACCCCGGCCACCGGCCAGGGCCTGGTGGGGGAGCACCAGGACGTCGTCCACCTGATCTCGAACGTCCGTTCGAGGAGATTCCTATCGCGGGGCACCGACAGTTCGGGCCGGCCGGACAGGCGAGGACGACGTTAGGAACGGCGGACCGGTCCGTCCAACACCGCTGTGGGCCTCTCTCTGCACAACTTGTGGACAAGTCGGTGGACACAGGCGTGTCGACATGTGGAGACACCGGGGGACGGGGAGGACGCTCCCCGGCGGTCACGCGCCTGACCTGCGGCGGAACAGCGGAACGGGTGTGGACGCAAGAAATCCGGGAGAACTCGACGTGTCGTCCCCCGGCGTGTCGCCCGCCCGGCGCACCCGTCCCACCGGTCACAGGAACGGTCGTCGTCCACAGGCAGCGGGTGCTCGTGCCGGCCGCCCGCCATGAGGCCCCAGGGCCCGGAGAACGCCACGAGGGGCGCCGGACCGGAGTCCGACGCCCCTCGTGGGCAGAGCAGGATCAGGCAGCGACGACGTCGATCGTCAGCTCGCTGCTCACCTCGGGGTGGATCCGCACGGTCACCTTGTGCTGGCCGGTCGTCTTGATGCTGCTGGGCAGCTCGATGCGACGACGGTCCAGCTCCGGACCACCGGCAGCGGTCACCGCGGCAGCGACGTCGGCGGTGGTGACCCGCCCGAACAGGCGGCCACCCTCGCCGGCGCGGGCCGGAACGCGCACGGTCAGCCCGGTGAGGCGACCGGCCACGGCCTGCGCCTCCTCGAGGCTGCGCACGTCGCGGGCGGCACGGGCCCGGCGGAGGGACTCCACCTGCTTCTCGGCACCGCGCGAGGCCACGATGGCCAGCCCGCGGGGCAGGAGGTAGTTGCGGCCGTAGCCGCCCTTGACCTCGACGGTGTCACCGGAGGAACCGAGACCGGTGACCTCCTGCGTCAGGATCAGCTTCAGGGTGCTCATGATCAGCGCGCCGTGGAGGTGTAGGGCAGCAGGGCCATCTCACGGCTGTTCTTCACGGCCGTGGCGACGTCACGCTGGTGCTGGCTGCAGTTGCCGCTCACGCGGCGGGCACGGATCTTGCCGCGGTCGGAGATGAACTTCCGCAGCAGGGTCGTGTCCTTGTAGTCGACGTAGGTCGCCTTGTCCTTGCAGAACTGGCAGACCTTCTTCTTGGGCTTGCGCACAGGGGGCTTGGGCACTGGGTTCTCCAGATACGACGTGGTTCAGGAAGTGAGGGGATGGAACGGCCCCCTCGCAGGGGCCCGCGCCGAGCGGAGCGAGGCGTGGGGGCGAGGGGGTCCTTCGTCAGAAGGGGGGCTCGTCCGAGGGGCCGGCGGGCGTCGACCACGGGTCGCTGGCGCCACCGCCACCGCCTCCGCCACCGAAGCCGCCACCACCGCCGCCACCGAAGCCGCCGCCACCCTCACCGCGGGAGGCCTTGGTGACCTTCGCGGTGGCGTAGCGCAGCGAGGGGCCGATCTCGTCGACCTCCAGCTCGATGACGGTGCGCTTCTCGCCCTCCTTGGTGTCGAACGAGCGCTGCTTGAGCCGCCCGCTGACGATGACCCGCGAACCGCGGGTGAGGGACTCGGCGACGTTCTCCGCCACCTGACGCCACACGTTGCAGCGGAGGAACAGCGCCTCGCCGTCCTTCCACTCCTGCGACTGACGGTCGAACGTCCGCGGGGTGGAGGCGACGGTGAAGTTGGCGACCGCGGCCCCTGACGGCGTGAACCGCAGCTCCGGGTCGGAGGTCAGGTTGCCGATGACGGTGATGACGGTCTCGCCGGCCATGGTCAGTGGACCTCGGGCCGCATCAGCTTGGTGCGCAGGACCGACTCGTTGAGGTTCAGCTGACGGTCCAGCTCCGCGACGGCGGCCGGCTCGGCGTTGATGTCGATGACGGCGTAGATGCCCTCGATCTGCTTCTTGATCTCGTAGGCCAGCCGACGGCGGCCCCAGATGTCGACCTTGCCCACCGTGCCACCGGACTTGGTGACGACGGTCAGGAACCGGTCGAGGGAGGGCGCGATCGTGCGCTCCTCGAGCTCGGGGTCGAGGATGACCATCAGTTCGTAATTGCGCATGGAGTAACCCCACCTCCTCTGGTCTCGGCGGCTGCAGTGCATCTGCAGCAGGAGGGTCGTACATGCGTCGCGCGCCCCGGCTCCGCAGTGCGGGCCCGGAACGCGCTCCCACAGGCTACCAGCGCGCCCGGGACCGGCTCCCCCGTCGTCCACAGGCCGGACGCGCGACGGCCGCCGGCCCCAGCGGGGGGACGGCGGCCGCCGGGACGGAGCGGGGTCAGCGAGAGTGGCGTCCGCCGGTCCGGCCGGCCGTGCGGGTGCGGACGAGGACGGCCGTGGCCGCGGCCAGCGCGATGACGGCGAGCAGCGCGGGGAGGGGCAGGGTGCCGGCCTCCGCGGACCGGTCGGTGGTCGCGCCGGCCTCGTCCAGCGCCGGGCTGTCGAGCCCCGACAGCTGGCCGAACACCGGGACCGAGGCACCGTCGTAGCCGCCGGCACCGCCGCCGGCACCGCCCGCCGGGCCGCTCCCGGCGGCGACGGCGCTCCCGCCGGAGGCCGGCGTGAACTCGGCGAGGTCCAGTCGCACGGGGCCGGCCGGCGACATGTCGGCCGCACCGAGCCCGGTGTCGTAGGCGTAGGGCAGCCCGTCGACCCCCGACGTCGGCGGCGCGGGGGCAGGCGCCGGGGCCGGGGCCGGGGCGGGGGGCTGGGTCTGCGGCAGCTGCGGGACGAGGTTGCCGGGCAGCAGCGTGGGCACGTCGATCACGGGCAGCTGGGGGAGGTTGATCGACGGCAGGTTCGGCAGCGGGATCAGCGTGTTGACGATGAACGGCGTCGGGACGCCGATCGCCACCGTGGTCTGGGTGCCGTTGTAGGTGACGACCTGGTTCTGCGGCAGCAGCGCGAGCGCCCGGCTCGTGACGGTGTTCAGCAGCGACCCGACGATCGACCGGTCGGGCACGCTGACCCGGTAGGTGTAGGTGATCCAGCAGGGCCCGATGCACGGATCGGCGAACCGCTCCTCCCACGACTGCCCGCGCTGCAGCGGGTGGTCGCCGGAGGGGAGCCGCAGCGAGACGTCGGTGTGCACGGTGACCGTGACCAGGTTCGGCAGCAGGCCCCCGCCGCCGACCTGCACGGTCTTGTCCTCGATGAGGTTGGTGAAGCGGACCGTGTCACCGGGGTCGATGCTCACCAGCGGCGGCGTGAGGTCGCGGATGTCGACCGGGACCGTCTCCGCCGCGGTCGCGCTCGGCGCCGCCAGCACGGAGGCACCCAGGATCGCCACCCAGGCGAGCAGCGCCGCGGCGAGCCCCCGCCGGGCACTGCGTCGGATCCGTCCCGTCGCCATGTCCACCTCTCCGTCGCTACCGGCGAGTAACCCTCGTCACGGTGCCCAACGATGATGTGTGCCCGGGGTTACGCCTAAACCTGTCGCCCACCGGAACTACTGTCCGTGCGTGGCTCCCCACCCGATCGGCGTACACGTCGGCCCCGGCCTGACCGAGGACGACGAACTGGTGGACGGCGGGCCGATCGCCCGCGCGGCGGAGATGGACGCCGACGGCGTCCAGGTCTTCCTCGGCGACCCCCAGGGCTGGAAGGCGCCGCGGCCCCGGCCCGACGCCGACGCGTTGCGCGAGGGCGACGTCACCGTGGTCGTCCACGCGCCCTACGTGCTCAACGTCGCGACGACGAACAACCGGATCCGCATCCCCAGCCGCAAGCTGCTGGGCCAGCACGCCCAGGCCGCTGCGGCGGTCGGGGCGATCGGCCTCGTGGTGCACGGCGGGCACGTGCTGGCCGCCGACGACCCGGCGGTGGGTGTCGACAACTGGCGCAAGACCTTCACGCGGCAGGCCGAGGCCGGCGGGTTCCCCGTCCCGCTGCTGGTCGAGAACACCGCCGGTGGCAGCAACGCCATGGCCCGTGACCTCGACGCCCTGGCCCGGCTGTGGGAGGCCGTCGGCGAGTTCGGCGGCGGCTTCGTGCTCGACACCTGCCACGCCTGGGCGGCCGGCTGGGACCTGGCGACGGCGGTGGACGACGTCCGCGCGATCACCGGCCGGATCGACCTCGTCCACCTGAACAACAGCCGCGACCCGGCCGGTTCCAGCCGCGACCGGCACGCGCCGCTGGTGGGCGGCGAGATCCCGACCGAGCTCCTGCTCGGCGTCGCTCGTGCCGCCGACGCCCCGATCGTGCTGGAGACCCCCGGCGACGCGGCCGCCCACGCGGAGGAGGTCGCGCTGGTCAGGTCCGCGATCGGCTGAGCGCCGCGAGGACCAGCCGGTCCGGGGCGTGGTCCAGCGGGCCGCCGGCGGGGTCGTCGACCCCCGGTCGGCCGGCGCGGACGACGTCGGAGTCGGGCCGCCAGATCTCCCGGACGACGAGCGCGACGAGCACCACGACGGCGACGTCGCGGGCGAGGACGGCCATCCAGAACCACTCCTCGTCGATGCCGCGGTTGGCGGTGCCGAGGTACCAGAGCATGGTCCCGATCCACACCAGCGCCTCGCTGACCTGCCAGAGCAGCAGGGAGCGCCACCGCGGGCGGGCGAGCACCGCGAAGGGCAGCAGCCACAGCGAGAACTGCGGGCTCCACACCTTGTTGAACAGCAGGAAGCCGGCCACCAGCAGGAACGCCACCTGGGCGACCCGCGGTCGCACCGGCGCCGCCAGCGTCAGCCAGGCGACACCCAGGCCGTAGAGCAGCAGCACCACGGTGATGACGGTGTTGAGCACCGTCGGCGTCTGCCCCTCGGCGAGCGGACCGTCGAAGGCGCGGCCGTCGGTGAGCGTGAGGACGAGGTTCCACAGGGTCTCGGGGTTGGCCGGCCGGCTGCGGCTGAACGTGAAGAACGTCGCCCAGTTGTCGAGGGCCAGCAGCGCGACGGGCACGTTGACCACGAGCCAGGCGACGACCGCCGCCCCGGCGGCCCGCAGCCACGTCCGCCAGAGGCCCGCCCGCAGGCAGAGCAGCAGCAGCGCGCCCAGCACCAGCAGCGGGTAGAACTTCGCCGCCACCGCGAGGCCGAGCAGCGCACCGGCCAGGACCGCCCGGTCCCGCGCCCACGCCCACAGGCCCAGCCCGGTCAGGGCCACCGCCAGCAGGTCCCAGTTGGTGAACGCGTGCACCAGCAGCAGGGGAGACAGCGCGAAGAGGGCGGCGTCCCAGGGGCGTCGGCCGGCCACCGCCATCACGGCGCGGGTCGCGACGAGGGCCAGCAGGGACAGCAGCAGGCAGGTGACGACGTAGTAGACCTGCACCTCCGGCACCGTCGGCAGCAGGCTCTGCGGCCCGGAGACGGCGGTGTACCCGCGGGCCAGGACGGCCGCCAGCGCCATCAGGCCACCGGTCAGCACGGGGTACTCGACGGCGGAGTCCAGATAGGGCAGGGCGCCCCGGTCCAGCCCGTGCGCCCCGAACAGCGGGATGGCGTCGCCGTAGCAGAAGTGCGTGTACTGGATGCTCCCGCTCCAGTCGCCGGAGGAGCACGGGGCCTGCTTGACCCAGGCCAGGGCCAGCACCGTCGACGCGAAGAGCAGGCACACGCGCAGCGGCGTCCAGAACAGCGCCCGGCCGGTGACCGCGTGCCGGCCCCACGGCCCCCCCACGGCCTCGCTGGCCTGACGGGCCACCGGGTCGGTCCAGGTCGGCACGACGCGGTCCGGCTCGTCCGGGACGGGGACGGCGACGCGGCCCGACCCACCGAACGGCACGGACCCCCCGGCAGCTGAGCTGTCCGAGGGGTCCGTGGGGGAGTGCGTGCCGGTCACGGGGACCAGTCTGCCGGGGCGTCAGCCACCGGGCGGCCCCTGTGGGCCACCGCCGCCGCCACCACCGCCGCCGCCGCCGCCGGGCTGACCGCCCCCGGGCAGCGGGAGCAGCGTCCCCGGCGTGACCGTCGTCGTCGGTGCGGTGGTCGTCGGCGGGATGCTGGTCGGCGGCGCGGACGACGTCGGCGGCGCGCTCGGCTCCGGCACCGTCTGGGTCTGCGGCGCCTGCGACGTCGTCACCGGCGCCTCGCTGGTCGGCGGCGCCGACGAGCTGGCCGGCGGGCCGTTCCGGTCGGCGTCGATCAGCGGCTCCTCGGGCAGGGGCTCCTCCGGTGTCCCGGCGAGCACGGCGTCCATGAACTGCTGCCAGATCGCGCCCGGCAGCCCCGAGCCGTAGATGATCTGCCCGCCGATGGTCCGGATCGGCTCCCGGGCGTCGCTGCCCATCCACACCGCCGTCGACAGCGACGGTGTGTAGCCGACCATCCACGCGTCGGAGTTGTCCTCGGCGTTGAGGCCCTGCGTACCGGTCTTGCTGGCCACCGGGCGGTCGCCGTCCAGCGAGCGGCGGGAGTAGTCCGCGACGCCCTCCAGCGCGTAGGTCGTGTCGCTGGCGACGTCGGCCGGGATCACCTGGTCACCGGGCTCGCCGCCGTACTCCAGCAGTACCGCCCCGGAGCTGTCGGTGACCCGTGAGACGAAGTACGGAGCCCGCTCCACGCCGCCGGCGGCGAGGGTGGCGAACCCGTGCGCCTGGTCGATCGGGCGCATCTCGTACTCACCGATGCCGATCGAGGCGCCGGTCCCGCCGTCGGCGTTGGCCAGCGTCGTGTCGCCGTTGTCCCAGGTCTCCGGCAGTCCGGCCGCGGCCAGCGCGGTCGACCGCACGTTCTCCGGTCCGACCTCCAGGGCGAGCCCGTAGTAGGTCGTGTTCAACGACCGGGTCATCGCCTCGACCAGCGTGCAGTTGCCGCACGAGGCGCCGCCGGAGTTCCGGACCGGGGCGTCGCGGTCGGGGAAGGTCTGCGGCGAGGAACCGTCCCGCCGCGACTCCACACCGATCCCCTGCTCCAGTGCGGTCGCCAGCACGTAGGGCTTCATCGACGACCCGGGCTGGCGCAGCGCCTGGGCGTAGTCGAAGTCACGGCCGTTCAGCCCGCCGTAGTAGGCGCGCACCGCACCGGTGCGCGGGTCGATCGCCACGAGCGCCGACCGCAGGTTCTCCGGCTCGCCCTGCATGACGTCCGCGACCGCGGCGAGCGCGGCGTCGTGGGCCGGCTTGTCGATGGTCGTGGTGATCCGCAGACCGCCGGCCTGGATGTGCTGGTCGGTGTAGCCCTTGGCCCGCAGCTCCTGGAGGGCCTGCTGCACGATCAGCCCCTCCGGACCGCTCGGGATGCCGAGGCTGGAACCGGTGCGCGGCAGGACCGGCGGGTACACCGCGGCGGAGCGCTGCTCGTCGGTGAGCCAGTCCTCCTCGACCATCGCGTCGAGCACCCGCTCCCAGCGGCTGGTCGCGCCCTCGGGGTTGGTCTCGGGGTCGTTGCCGCTGGGGTTGCGGATGAGGACGGCGAGGACGGCGCCCTGCTCGGCGGTCAGCTCGCCGGCCGGGACGCCGAAGAAGGTGTTCGCCGCGGCCTCGATGCCGTACGCGCCGCGGCCGAAGTAGATGGTGTTGAGGTAGTTCTCGAAGATCTCGTCCTTCGAGTACTCGTTGTCGAGCTTGATGGCCAGGAAGAGCTCCTGGAACTTCCGGCTGAACGTCTGCTCCGAGGTCAGGAACGCGTTCTTGACGTACTGCTGGGTGATCGTCGAGCCACCCTGCGTCGAGCCGCCGGTCACGTTGTTCCACGCGGCGCGGACGATGCCGGTGAAGGAGATGCCGGGGTCGGAGTAGAAGTCCCGGTTCTCCGCGGCGAGGATCGCGTTGCGCGCCGGTTCCGACACCTGGTCGAGGCTCACGTTGGTGCGGTTCTCGTCGCCGAGGCGGGCCATCTCGGTGGTGCCGTCGGCGAAGTAGACGACCGTCGTCTGGGCGTTCTGCACGCTGTTGGGGTCGGGCACCTCCGTCGTCGCGTAGACGACGCCGACGAAGACGGCGAGCAGCACGAACATGCCGGCGACGATGCCGGCGAAGATCTTGAGCCGACGCCGACGGCGCTGCTTCTTGGTGCGGACCGGCTTGCCCTTGCGGCCGCCGTTGCCCCCGCGGGCGGAGCCGCGGCCGCCGCCCCCGTTGCCCGGCGGGCGGCTCCCCCCGCCACCGGAGCGGCTGCCCGGGGGACGGTTGCCGCCGGAGCCGGCGCGCGAGGCCGTCGTCCGGCCCCGGCCGGCCGCACCGGAGCGGGCGGGCGGGGGACGGCGGACCGGGCCGGCGCCCGAGCCGACCGGCGACGTCTCGTCGTGGGAGGGCACCAGCGAGCCCCTTCCTGACAGTCGAGTGGGACGGGACGGGTACGTCCCGCTGCCCAGGGTGACGTGTATTGCTGTGCGTGCGGGGGAGGCCCGCCCGTTCTGCGACGAGCCTCACCCCGGCGCCGCCCCTGGACAACGAGGCGGGCGGCGGGAGGATTCTGCCCGCCGGAACTACTCCGCCGCCGTCCGCCGACGGGTGCGACGGGGGGAGCGACCGGGTTCGGGCTCGTTGCCGAGGACGTACGAGCAGTCCAGGTGGTTCCAGCCGCAGGCCCGGCAGACCTCGACCTCGTAGACCGAGAACTCCTCCTGCATGGCGTCCATCCGGGCCAGCTCGGCGCGCGTCTTGGCCTGGCCCGACACGTGCCCGAGCCCGTCGCCGTAGACGTAGCTGACCGTCGTCAACCGCTGCGCCCGGCAGACCGGGCAGGGCTGCTCGGTCGGGTCCCCGTGGTACCGGGCGGCGCGGGTCAGGTACGGACTGGCGTCGCAGACGTCGTACAGGCTCGTGCGCCCGGCCTGCACGCCGGCGAGGACGGCTCGCCGTTGCAGCGAGTAGTCCACGACGGAGCGTCGTCCGGGCACCGCGCCAGGGTACGCGCGCGGCCGCTCCCGGCGGTGCCTCCGCGAGGCCGCACGGGACACCCGACGGGGGGGGTCCGCCACTCCCGGGTGAGCGGAGTTCGCCCAGTGTTCGGTCGTCGATGTATCGTCGCGATACATCGACCGGCAGAGAGGCTGGGAGGCGGAGTGCTCGAGTTCGCCATCCTCGGCCTGCTGCAACAGTCGCCGATGCACGGATACGAGCTGCGCAAGCAGCTCGCCTCGGTGCTCGGGGGCCTGCGCAGCATCTCCTACGGCTCGCTGTACCCAGCGTTGAAGCGGCTCCACAAGGCCGGGCTCGTCGCCGTCGCCGAACCCGGACCCGGGGAACTGCTGCCGGCGGACGCACCACCGCTCACCGGCCGCCGGGGGAAGGTGGTCTACACGATCACCGCGGAGGGCAAGGAGCGCTTCCAGGAACTGGTCAGCCAGGCCGGTCCGGAGGCCTACGACGACGGAGGCCACTTCGGCGTCCACCTGGCCTTCTTCCGGCACACCGCCGCGGACGTGCGGCTGCGGATCCTCGAGGGCCGCAGGCGGACCGTCGAGCGGCAGCGCGAAGGTCTGCGGACCTCGCTGGCCCGGACCCGCGAGCGGGTCGACCGCTACACCCTCGAGCTCCAGCGTCACGGGCTCGAGTCGGTGGACCGGGAGGTCCGCTGGCTGTCGGAGCTCATCGACAAGGAGCTCACCGACAGCGGGCCCGGGGACAAGTCCCCCACAGACAGAGAACGCCGGGACGCCGACGCCGGAGACGACGGCACGCGCTGACCGGCACTCGGGGGTGGCCCCGCCACCCCCACCACACGACGGACCCGAGGGTCCACGGAGGAAGGAAGCTCATGGGAGCCGTCAAGGTCGCCATCGTCGGCGTCGGCAACTGCGCCGCGTCGCTCGTGCAGGGCGTGCACTACTACCGGGACGCCGACGAGAGCGCCTCCGTCCCGGGCCTGATGCACGTCCGCTTCGGCGAGTACCACGTGTCCGACGTCGAGTTCGTCGCCGCGTTCGACGTCGACGCCAAGAAGGTCGGTCGCGACCTCTCCGAGGCCATCGTCGCCAGCGAGAACAACACGATCAAGATCACCGACGTGCCGCCGCTCGGCGTCCCGGTGCAGCGCGGCACCACTCTCGACGGGCTCGGCCGGTACTACCGGGAGACCATCGAGGAGTCCGACGAGCAGCCGGTCGACGTCGTCGCCGCGCTCCGCGAGTCCGGTGCCGACGTCCTCGTCTGCTACCTCCCCGTGGGGTCGCAGCAGGCCGCGGAGTTCTACGCGCAGGCCGCCCTCGACGCCGGTGTGGCGTTCGTGAACGCGCTGCCGGTCTTCATCGCCGGCACCAAGGAGTGGGCCGACAAGTTCACCGCCGCCGGTGTCCCGATCGTCGGCGACGACATCAAGAGCCAGGTCGGCGCGACCATCACCCACCGGGTGCTGGCCAAGCTCTTCGAGGACCGCGGTGTCCAGCTCGACCGCACGATGCAGCTGAACGTCGGCGGCAACATGGACTTCAAGAACATGCTCGAGCGCGAGCGCCTGGAGTCCAAGAAGATCTCCAAGACCCAGGCCGTCACCAGCCAGGTCGACCGGGACATGGGCAAGGACAACGTGCACATCGGTCCGTCGGACCACGTGCCGTGGCTGAGCGACCGCAAGTGGGCCTACGTCCGGCTCGAGGGCCGCGCGTTCGGCGACGTCCCGCTGAACCTGGAGTACAAGCTCGAGGTCTGGGACTCCCCGAACTCGGCCGGCATCATCATCGACGCCGTCCGCGCCGCGAAGATCGCCAAGGACCGCGGCATCGGCGGCCCGATCCTGTCGGCGTCCTCGTACTTCATGAAGTCGCCGCCGGTGCAGTACGACGACAGCGAGGCCCGCGACGCCGTGGAGGCCTTCATCCGCGGCGACATCGAGCGGTAAGGACCTCGGTCCTCAGGGCCCGTCTCCCCTCGGGGAGGCGGGCCCTGTCGCGTTGCGCGTGGCGCCCGTCGACGGCTGTCGCGCTGCCTACGCTGACCGCATGCCGCCGCGCCGCCGTCCCCCGCCGGCCGCGGGCGTGCTGCTGGCGGTGGTCGCCGTGCTCGCCGGCTGCTCCGACGACGGCGCGGAGCGGCAGCCGGGGGACGAGGTCACCGCCGGCGAGGCCGAGGTCCTGGCCGGCCTGCTGGCCCGCAACGCCGAGGAGGGTGGGGCGGACTTCGTCGTCACCGCACCCTTCGGCGAGGACTCGCTGCTGACGCTGACCGGCGAGGTGGACTACGCCGACGCCGTCGGGCGGGCCCAGGCGGTCACCACCCGCGGGGACGAGGCCCCCGAGGTCCGCACGGTCTTCTTCACCGCCGACGAGCTGTGGTTCGGCGACGTGCCCGGGCTGGGTGAGGCGCTCACCGCCGCCGGTCTGGCCCCGGCCGGCTACGTCCGCCGACCGCTCGCCGCCCTCGAGCCCGGCGCCAGCCCGCCACTGGCCGACGTCCTCGTGGCGCTGGTGCTCAACCTCTCCGCGGCCGAGGACGACGACCCCGGCACCTTCCGCGCGGGCGACTACACCTGGGAGGGGCAGCGCTCCATCGACGGGAACCTGAGCGCCGAGTTCGGCTCGCCGGCCGGCTGGACGGTGGCCGTCGACAGCTCCACGGACCTGCTGCTGCAGTACGTCACGGAACTCCCCGGCCAGGAGCAGCGGGTGACGGTCTCGCTGGCCGACCACGGGCCGCGGGACATCGTGCCGCCGGCGGCGGAGGAGACGGTGGACGGTGCGGCGTACCCGGAGCTACTCGCCGCAGTCGGCCTCTGATTCGGCCTGCCTGCAGGGGCCCGCGGCGAGCTCGCGAGGCGTGGGGGGCGGGCAGGTCCTTCTCGTGCGGGAAGGGGCGGCCTCTTCCCCAGACCGCCCCTTCCCGACGTCCTTCCTACCAGAATCCGGCCGCGCGCGCTGCCCTCAGTTCACGGACGGATCGGCCGGCGCGGTCGAGAGGACGGCCAGCCGCCCGGTCTGACGGCCCATGACGTGCCGCCACAGCTCCGGACCGGCCAGCTCGCTCACCACGTCACCGGCCACACCCGGCACGCACGCCCAGGCACCCTCGCCCACCTCACCGGCGAGCTGGCCGGGCGACCAGCCGGCGTACCCGGCGAACACCCGCAGGCCGCTCACCCGGTCCTCGAGGGCCTCCGGATCGACGTCCAGGTCGACCAGGCAGACCTCCCCGGCCACCCGGCGCAGGCCCGACTCCTCGTCGAGCGGCCCGGGCGGGCAGGTCGCCAGGCACAGCGCCGTGTCGGTCTCGCAGGGGCCGCCCACGTGGAACACCCCGGGGTCGACGGCGAGGTCGCACCAGCCGGGCAGCACGTCCCGGATCCCGACCTGGCTCGGCCGGCCGAGGACCACGCCGAGGGTGCCGGTCTCGTTGTGGTCCAGCACGTAGACCACGGTGCCGGCGAAGGTCGGGTCCGTCAGCGACGGCATGGCGACCAGCAGGGACCCGGGGCGGACGTCGTCGACCGACCCGGTGGACAGCGCCGGGACCGCGTCGGGTCGGCGCCGTCCGGTGGCGGGCCGCGCCGGCGGTCCGTACTCGGGATCGGGCGTCGCGCTCATCTCCTCCAGTGTGCCCCACCTCGGCGGGAGGTGACGCCCCGAGGCCCGCCCCATCTGGCTCCGGTGCAGGGGCCCGCCGCGAGCCTGCGAGTGGCGGGGGGCAGCGGGGTCCTCCACCTAGGGTGACCACGTGCAGCAGGCGCCGAACCGGGTCCGGCTGCTGTTCGGCCGGGCCGACTTCCGCCGGCTGCTGGCGACCCGGCTGATCTCCCAGTCCGGTGACGGCGTCCTCCAGGCGGCGCTGGCCGGCACCGTGCTGTTCAACCCCCAGCGGGCCGCCGACCCGGTCGACGTCGCCGCGAGCTTCGCCGTCCTGCTGCTGCCCTACTCCCTGGTCGGGCCGTTCGCGGGCGTGCTGCTGGACCGGTGGAGCCGGCGGCAGGTGCTCGTCTTCGCCAACGTCGTCCGGAGCGCGCTGGTGCTCGTCGTGGCGGCCCTCATCGCCGCCGGCGTGGCGGGCGTACCCCTGTACGGCGCGGGGCTGCTCGTGTTCGGCGTCAACCGCTTCCTGCTCGCCGCGCTCTCCGCCGGGCTGCCGCACACCATCGAGCAGGACTGGCTGGTCACGGCCAACGCCTTCACGACGACGGCCGGCACGGCGGCCGCCGTCGTCGGCGGGGGGACGGCCGTGGGCATCGCCACGCTCGCCGGGTCGGGGGACGCGGCCTACGCCCTCGTCGCGGCGGCCGCCGCGGTGCCGTACCTGACCGCTGCCGTCGTGGCCGCCGGCTTCTCCCGCACGCACCTGGGCCCGGACTCCGCGGTCGGCGGTGAACGGCTGGGTGCCGCGGACGTCGCGCGCGGCATGGTCGAGGGCGCCCGGCACGTGGCGGCGATCCCGCCGGCGGCCGCGGCGCTCACCGCCGTCGCCGTCCACCGGATCTGCTTCGGGTTCCTGACGCTGATGACGCTGCTGCTCTACCGCAACACCTTCGACCCGTGGGGTCCCCTGCTGCCCAGCGGGCTGGCCGGGATCAGCCAGTGGGTGTTCGCCGGGGCGGCGGGCTCGCTGCTGGCGGCGGCGGTGACGCCGCGGGTGGTCCGCCGCATCGGCAAGCCGCGCTGGACGACGTTGCTGCTCGCCCTGGGCGTGGGTCAGGTGGGGCTCGGCGTGCCGTTCCTGCCGCCCACCGCGATCGCGGCCGGCTTCGTGCTCGGGTTCGTCGGGCAGGGCGTGAAGATCTGCACCGACACGACGCTGCAGGAGACGGTCGGCGACGACCACCGCGGACGGGTCTTCTCCTTCTACGACACGCTGTTCAACGTCACGTTCGTCGTCGCCGTGGTGGCGGGGGCGTTCCTGCTGCCGTCGTCGGGCGTCTCGTACCCCGTCCTCGCCGGCGTCGCCCTCACCTACCTCGCCGCCGCCCTCTGGTACGGAGTCGCTCGAGTGCAGGAAGCGTCACCCACCGACTCCGATGGCGGTGCCGATCTCCCGGCCGCAGGCTTCGGGCGCTGACCGCAGCCGCCGCACGGGGTACCGCAGCAACACCAGTCCGGTGATCAGCAGGGCGTTCTGCCGCGTCAGGTCCCAGGTCCGGTCCTCTGCTGACAGGTGGAACGCCGCGCCGTCGACCTCGACGGCGACGCCCTGTGCCCGCCAGAGCGCGTCGACGTGGAAGCTGCCAGCCGGCGTCCGGACCTCGGCGCCCCACTCCGGCTCCGGGAGGCCGGCTCGGGCGACCACTCGCCGCAGCTCGCTCTCGCCCACCGATCGCATGCCGCGGGCTGCGTCCGCCACCGCGGCTCGGAGCCATGTGGTGGCGCGCCTGCCCAGCCACTCCGTCTCCTCGGCGAGCTGTTCGACCCCGGTGAGGCCGCGCTGCAGGACGTGGGACACGACGTGGTCGACGTCCGCTCGGCGCGTCGCCGTCACCGCCACATCGACGGCGGCGCGCGCCGGCCTCACCGTGGGCAGCCCGGCCACCAGGACCGGCTGCAACGGCCGCCGGGTCTGGTGGACGACGACGAAGCCGGACGACCGCAGGTGTCGGCCATGCGGGACCGAGACCTCCACGATCCCGCCCTCTGGCGGGTCGGTGAAGCCACCGCGGACCCCTGCCACTCGCGGAGCCGCCGGGAGTTCCTCCAGCCGGGCTCCGCGGATGACCAGTGCGCTGCGGTGCGAGAGGCATCCGTGGGGCCCGGCGTGCCGGAGTCCGACCACCCACCTCTGCCGCTGGGTCAGCGGCCCGCGGTGAGCCACGACGACTCCGGGGACCGGCTCCTGCCAGCGCGCGGAGGCGATGGCGCGACGGACGCGGCCGACGCTGACGCCGGCCGCGGTCAGCTCACGGCGATGGGCGACCAGGTCGTCGTCGAATCCGGGGTGGACGGCGGTGGACACCGGCGGATGATCGCCACAAGGGCCGCAGGAGCGAAGGTCTGTCCACAGCCACGGTGCCCCATCGGAGTCGCTCGAGTGCGAAAACCGTCACCCAGCGACTCCGCTCACCCCGAGCGGTCGGCCCACCAGCGGCGGAGTTCGGCCTCGGCCTCGTCGGGGTCCAGCGGCCCGCGCTCGAGCCGCAGCTCCTTGAGGTGCCGCCACGCCTCGCCGACCTCGCGGCCGGGACCGATCCCGAGGATCTCCATGATCGCGTTGCCGTCGAGGTCCGGCCGGACCCGCGCCAGGTCCTCGGCCTCCGACAGCTCCGCGATCCGCTGCTCCAGCGAGTCGTAGGTCGCCGCCAGCGTCGCCGCCCGCCGCTTGTTCCGCGTCGTGCAGTCCGACCGCACCAGGGTGTGCAGGCGGGGGAGCAGGTCGCCGGCGTCGGTGACGTAGCGGCGTACCGCGGAGTCGGTCCACTCCCCGCGGCCGTAGCCGTGGAAGCGCAGGTGCAGGAAGGTCAGCCGGGCCACCGCCTCGACGACGTCCTTGGGGTACCGCAGCGCGGTCAGCCGCTTGCGCACGAGCTTCGCGCCGACCACCTCGTGGTGGTGGAAGGACACCCGCCCCCGCGCCTCGTGCCGGCGGGTCGCCGGCTTCCCGAGGTCGTGCAGCAGCGCCGCCAGCCGCAGGACCAGGTCGGGGCTCTCGACACCCGGGGTGCCCGCGGCCGCCAGCGACCGCTCCCGGTCGATCGCCTGGTCGAGCACCGTCAGCGAGTGGGTGTAGACGTCCTTGTGCTGGTGGTGCTCGTCGATCTCCATCCGCAGCGCCGACAGCTCCGGGAGGACGACGTCGGACAGCCCGGTCTCCACGAAGAGCTCGAGCGCCGGCCGGGGGGCGTCCTGCAGCAGCGTCTTGGACAGCTCCGCCTGCACCCGCTCCGGGGTGATCCGCGCGAGCTCGCCCGACATCGACGTCATCGCCGCCACCACCTCCGGATCGGGGGTGAGGCCGAGCTGCGCGACGAAGCGCACCGCCCGCAGCATCCGCAGCGGGTCGTCGGCGAACGAGTCGACCGCGGCCCCCGGCGTGCGCAGCCGCCGGGCCAGCAGGTCACCCAGACCGCCGAAGGGGTCGGTGACGGTCCGGTCGGCCGCGAGCGACACGGCCATGGCGTTCACCGTGAAGTCCCGGCGGGCCAGGTCGTCGACCAGCGAGGAGCCCCAGGCGACCTCGGGGTCGCGCGAGATCCGGTCGTAGCGGTCGGCCCGGAACGTGGTGATCTCGAACCGGTGGCCCCGCACCTCCGCGCCGACCGTCCCGAACGCGATCCCCTGGTTCCACGTGGAACCCGCCCAGCCGCGCAGCAGCTCCAGCGTCTGCTCCGGCCGGGCGTCGGTGGTGACGTCGAGGTCGGGCTGGCCCGCGGGCCCGGCTCCGCCGGCGGCCAGCAGCGCGTCGCGCACGGACCCGCCCACCAGGTGGGCCTGGAAGCCGGCCGCCGCGAAGCGCTCGCCCAGCTCGCCGAGCACGGGGGAGACGTCGACGAGCGCCCGCACGGTCTCCTGGACGGCGGCGGGCACCGGCTCGGGGACGAGAGGACTCGCAGGCTGCTCGGACACGACGAGCCAGAGTAGTGCGGAGGTGCGCGCTACCCTCCTGGCATGGCTGGGACGGGCGCGCGCGGACGCCCCGGCCGCCGGTTGCGCCGGGTCGACGAGACCTCCGCCGGGGGCCTGGTGGTGGCCGACGACGGGGTGACCGGGCCCCGGGCTGCCCTCATCGGCCGCACCGACCGCCGCGGCCGGCTCCTCTGGTCGCTGCCCAAGGGGCACATCGAGGCCGGCGAGACCCCCGAGGACACGGCCGTCCGCGAGGTCGCGGAGGAGACCGGGATCATCGGCGAGGTCCTCGCCCCGCTCGGCATCATCGACTTCTGGTTCGTCGCGGACGGGCGGCGGGTGCACAAGACGGTCCACCACTTCCTGCTCCGCGCGATCGGCGGCGCGCTCTCCGACGCCGACATCGAGGTCACCGAGGTCGCCTGGGTGCCCCTGGACGAGCTGAGCGAGCGGCTGGCCTACGCCGACGAGCGGGCCCTCGTCGAGCGCGCGCCGGCCCTGCTCGCCGACAGCGCGTGAGCCGCCTCCCCTCCACTGCGCACGGGCACGGCACCGGACGCCGGGGCGACCGCCCCGGTCGCCGCTCGGCGCTGCTGCGAGTGCTCGTGGCCGCGCTGCTGACGCTGCCGCTGTTCGGCGGGACCGTCGTCCCCGCCGCGCCGCCCGCCGCCGCGGCCCCGGGCGACGACGGCGCGACCGACGCCGAGCGCCCGGTGCGCATCGACGTCACGCGGATGGACCCGGCCGTCGTGACCCCGGGCGCCGTCGTCACGGTCGCCCTCACGCTGACCAACACCGGCGAGGAGGACCTCACCGGGCTCAGCATCCGCCTGCAGCGAGCGGACCAGGTGCGCACGCGGGCCGACCTGCTGGCGGCCGTCGCCGACCCGGACACGGCGACCGCCGGTGCCGGTGCCTTCGTCCCGATCGACGGCACGCTGGCCGCCGGGGACTCGCGGTCGCTCGTCTACACGACCAGCACCGTCGACCTGGCGCTCGGGGAGGACGGCGTCTACCCGGTCCTGCTGAACCTCAACGGCGCGGCCGCGGACGGCGAGCAGCGGCGGGTGGGCGAGCTGTCCACGTACGTCGTCCAGTCCACCGCGCCCGCCGGTGGGGCGACCGGCGTCGCCTGGTTGTGGCCGCTGGTCGAGCCGACCCACCGCGGCGCCGACGGCCGCTTCCTCGACGACGAGCTGGCCGAGGTCGTCGCCTCCGGTGGCCGCCTGGACCGGGCGCTCGCCGCGGTGGAGAGCATCCCGGAGGTGGCTCCCCTCGGCGGCCAGCCGCAGCCGTCGGTCCGCGTCACCCTGGCCGTCGACCCCGCGCTCGTCGAGGCCCTCGCGGTCATGGCCGACGGTCCCTACGAGGTGGGCACCGGCACCGGCGAGGGCACCGAGGCGGCCGCGGCCTTCCTGGACCGGCTGCGTGCCGTCGTGGCCGAGCACGGTCTGGTCGCGCTGCCCTACGGCGACGCCGACCTCGACGCGCTGACCACGGCCGGGCTGTCCGCCGTCGCCGCGCGCAGCCTGCCCGCCACCGGCACCGCCGCGGCCGCGCCCGCACCCCCGGAGGAGGACGGCTCCCCGGTCGCGCAGACCGGCGCCGGGGCCCGCATCCTCCGCGAGGTGCTGGGGGTCGCGCCGCGCACCGACCTGGTGTGGGCCGCCGGCGGCGCGCTGCACGGCCAGACGCTCGGGGTGCTCCGCGACGGCGAGGTCTCCTCCGTCGTCGTCAGCTCCGCCGCGCTGGCCGACGGCGGCGAGGCGGTCGGCCTGGGCTCGGGGGGCGCCGCGGCCCGGACGACCCTCGCCGAGGGCACGGGAGGCCTGGTCGCCGACGCCGAGCTGAGCGCGCTCGTCGGTGCCGCCGAGACGACCGCCGGGGGCTCCCGCATCGCGGCCCAGCGGTTGCTGGCCGAGCTGACGCTGCTCGCCCGCCAGCCCGGCGGCGACCCGTTCGGCCCGCGCACCGTGCTGATCGCCCCGCCCCGCGAGCTCGACGGCGACCCCGAGGCCCTGGCGGCGATGATCGGCTCCACCGCGCAGCTGCCCGGGATCCGCCCGGCCGGACTGGAGGAGCTGCTCTCCGGTCCCGCGGCCGACACCGGCGGCCTCAGCCCGCCCGCCGACCCCGCCGGGTTCGACCCCGCGGTCCTCGCCGACGTGCAGGCCGCGGTGGCCGTGCGCGACGACCTCTCCGGCGCGGTCGTCGGCGATGCCGCCGCCGCCCTCGCGCCGTACGACGCGGCCGCCGCGCGGGCCACCTCCGTGGCCTGGCGCGACGACCCCGAGCGGGCGCAGGAGGCCGCGACCGACCTCCGCCGTACGGTGGGCACGGTCCTGGACCGGGTCACGCTGCTCTCCCCGGCCGACGGCACCTACAGCCTGGCGTCGAGCGACGCCCCGCTGGTGCTCACGGTCCAGAACGACCTCCCGTTCGCCGTCCAGGTCCGGCTCCAGGTCCGCACCCGTAGCGGCGTCGGGCTCTCGGTCTCCGACATCGGCGTGCAACAGCTCGCACCGAGCCAGCGCACGACCCTGCAGGTGCCGACGGAGGTCCGGCAGTCCGGCCGTTTCGGGGTGACCGCGCAGCTGACCACCCCCGGCGGCGGCGCCCTGGGGGAGGCGGTGGAGCTGCAGGTGACCAGCACCGCCTACGGCGTCATCTCGCTCGCCATCACGATCGGCGCGGCGGTGCTGCTCGGCCTGCTCTTCCTCCGCCGGCTGGTGCTGTTCCTGCTCCGCCGTCGCGCCCGCGGCGACGGCGAGGACGACGAGCTGACCGCGGCGCCCGAGGGAGCCGCCGTCCCGCTGCCGCCCACGCGGAGCCCGGTGTGAGCGGCGACGAGCGGGTCGGGGAGCGGGACCGCCGGCTGCCGCCGGTCCCCCCGCCGCCCGTCCGGCGTCCGCCGGCCGACGGGCGGCGACCCCGGACCGCGGCCGCTCCGCTGCCTCCACCGCCGTATCCGGTGGTGCCCGACGCGGAGGGAGCGCCCGCGCGCCGTCCTCCGGCCGTACCCCTGCGGCCGGTCCCCCCGGCGGCCGTGCGTCGGGACCGGCCGGTCGTCCGGGACCGCCCGCTGCCGCCGGTCCCGCCGCCCCGCCGGCGGTTCGTGCCGAGCCCCGAGTACACCCAGATCATCCCGGTCCTCCCGGCCGTCCCCCCGGCCGTCGACGAGACCGACGAGGAGCTCGAGGCCCGCGAGGGCGCCCCGGGCGCCAGCAAGGGCATCCTGCGGGCCGCCGGCACGATGGCCGTGGCCACGCTGGTCTCCCGGATCACCGGCCTGCTGCGCACGATGGTGCTCGCTGCCGCGCTGGGCGTCGGCCTGGTCAACGACGCCTACAACACGACCAACACGCTGCCCAACATCGTCTACGAGCTCCTCCTCGGCGGGGTGCTCAGCTCGGTGATCGTCCCGCTGTTCGTGCACGCCCAGGAGCGCGACCGGGACGGCGGGGTGGGCTACGTCCAGCGGCTGTCCACCATCGGCATGGCGGGCCTGACGCTGGTCACCGTGGTCGCGATCCTCGCCGCGCCGCTGCTCACCCGCCTGTACGGCATCTACGGCGACCCCGACCAGGTCCGGCTGGCCAACTGGCTGGCCCGGATCCTGCTCGTGGAGATAGTCTTCTACGGCCTCGGCGCGCTGGCCCAGGCGGTGCTCAACAGCCGGGGGGTGTTCGGGCCACCGGCCTGGGCGCCGGTGCTGAACAACGTGGTCGTCATCGCCACCGGCGTCCTCTTCATGGCCGCCGACGACGGCGAGCTCACCCCGGGCACGATCAGCGCGGGCCAGGTGTGGCTGCTCGGCGGCGGGACGACGCTGGGCATCGTCGTGCAGGCGGTGGTGCTGCTCCCGCTGCTGCGTCGGGCCGGCGTGCCGCTGCGGCCGCGCTGGGGCCTGCGGAACACCGGCCTGCGCGAGGCCGGCTCGCTGGGCCTGTGGGTCATCGCGTACTCCGCGGTGAGCGCCGTGGGCGTGCTCGTCGCGACCCGCATCGCCAACGCCGCGCAGCGCGAGGGCGGCCTCGGGTCGAGCGCGTACGCCATCGCCAGCCTGCTGTTCCAGATGCCCTACGGGATCATCGGCGTCGCCCTGCTGACGGCGCTGCTGCCACGGATGAGCCGGGCCGCCGCCCGGTCCGACACCGACGGGGTGGTCCAGGACCTCTCCCTGGGCACCCGGCTGTCCGCACTGGGCCTGCTGCCGATCACCGCCGCGCTGACCGTGCTCGGTCCGCCGCTGGCCACGGTGGCCTTCGCCCGCGGCAAGACGAGCGTCGCCGAGGCCCAGGTCATCGGGGAGGCCCTGGCCATCGGTGCCTTCGGGCTGCTGCCCATGGCCGTGACCCTGCTGCAGCTGCGGGTCTTCTACGCCATGAAGGACGCCCGGACGCCGACGCTGATCCAGCTGGGCATGGTCGCCGTCCGCGTTCCGCTGCTGGTCGCGGTGCCGGCGGTCGTCGAACCGGAGCACGTCGTCTCCGGGATCATGCTCGTGACCAGCCTGACCTACCTCGCCGGCTGGGTCCTCGGGCACGTCGCCCTGACCCGTCGCCTCGGCGCGCTCGACAACCGCGCGACCCTCGTTCCGGTACTCCGCGTGACCGCGGCGTCGCTGGCCGCTGCGCTGGTCGGGTGGGGGGTCACGATCGCGTCTCGGAGTGTGCTCGGGACCTCCCTGGCGGGTTCGCTCGGCACCCTCCTCATCGGTACCGTGGTCATCGGAGTCGCAGCCGTCGGCGGCATGCTGCTCGCCCGGGTTCCCGAGGTGACCGGACCGCTCGCCGCGGTCCTGGCCCGCCGGAGGCGCGGGTGACCGGCGGCCGGGCGTCGCGGCGCCCGTAGCGGAGCGGACGCGCCGCAGCTGACGAGTGGACGAGGGGGTCGCGGCGATGACGTCCACCGTCACCGGACTGCCGGACCGCTACCGGCCGCTCGACGAGATCGGCCCGGAGGAGACCACCCCCACCGGCGTCATCCGCTGCTGGCGGGCCAAGGACCGGGTGCTCAACCGGGACGTCGCGATCCGCGTGCACACCCCCGGCGGGCCCGCGGCCCGCGCGTGGATCGCCCGCGCGCTGACCTCCGGCGGACTGGCCACCCCCGCCCTGGCGATGGTCTACGACGCCGCGGAGGGCACCGGAGCCGTCGATGCGCCCGGTGGCGCCGCGTACGTCGTCAACGAGTGGATCGAGGGCCGCACCCTCACCGAGCGCCTGGCCGAGGGCCCCATGCCCGAGCGCGAGGTCCGCACGGTCCTGCGCCGGCTGGCCGAGGGCGTCGCCGAGGCGCACCGCGTCGGACTGGCCGTGGGCGGGATCGGCCCCGACACCGTCGTCCTGCGCCCCAACGGGCTCGTCGGGCTCCGCGCCGTCCCCGCGGCGACCGGGACGATGCAGGGCGACATCGCGGCGCTCGGCGCCCTGCTGGAGTTCTGCCTCACCGGCCGGCAGGCCGGACGCCCCGGTCCGGACGGGCGGCCGCCGCGCCCCACCGTGATCGCCCAGCCCGACCTCGCCGCGCTGGTCCGTCGTGCCCGCTCCACCGACCCCGCCACCGGGCTGTCCAGCGCCGCCGCGATGGCCGCACTGCTGGCCCAGCCGCCGCGGCCGAGCCAGTCCGGGCACCTCGTGCGCGACCCCGACGAGAGCGACAGCGGCTGGCTGCGCCGGCTCCGCGAGCGGCACGAGGCCGACGACTACGACGACGAGCAGTACGACGACCGGTACGACGAGGACGGGTACGACGACGACCCGGACGACGACGAGCGGCCGCTCGGCCTCGGGGTGCTCCCGCCCGTGCCGGCGCACCGGGGTGCCGATCGCCTGCCGCTCGACGACGCCTTCGACGCCGACGACGTCCGGTCGGACGAGGCCGCCGACCCCGGGGACGACGAGCGGCCCGCCCGGCGCAAGCTCGTCGTCGTCGGCCTGCCGCTGGTGGCGCTGGCCGTCGTCGTCCTCCTCGCCTGGTGGTTCGGCACCTACGTGCTGTCGGTCGCCGACTCCGACGACGACGCCGGCCCCTCCGGCCGGCCGTCCTCCTCCGCACCGCAGGACCCCTCCGCCGGCGAGACGCCCGCCCCCGCCGGGGACACCCCGGCCGTGATCACGGGGGGCACGCTCTACAACCCTCAGGACAGCGACCCGGAGAACGAGGGCGACGTCCCGCTGACCCTCGACGGCGACCCGGGCACCGCGTGGTCGACCGTCGACTACCAGGGGTCGGCGGACTTCGCCGGCCTCAAGGACGGCGTCGGGATCGTCTACGACCTCGGCAGCGACCAGGCCCTGGCCGCGGTCACGGTCACCACGAACACCCCCGGCGTGACGATGGAGGCCCGGATCGGCGGGAGCCCCACCGGGGACATCGCCGAGTGGCAGGTCGTCGCCACCGGCACGGTCGCCGGGACGACGGACCTCGCCTTCGACGAGCCGGTGACCACCCGCTACCTGCTGGTCTGGGTGACCTCGCTCGCGCAGGGTCCCGACGGGTTCTCCGCCGACATCGCCGAGGTCGCCGTCCGCGCCGCGGGGTGACCCCGCCGGGGGAGCGGCCGCGGGAATGAGCCCCCTACGATCCGGGTTGTGCCGCCCGTGACGAACGACCACCAGCCCGCCCCCGGCCCCGCGGTGACCACCGAGGTGACGGACCCCGTGATCCCGCCGGCGGAGCACGACGGCGTGCGCGATCTGATCATCATCGGCTCCGGGCCGGCCGGCTACACCGCCGCGATCTACGCCGCCCGGGCCAACCTCCACCCGCTGGTCTTCGAGGGCTCCCAGTTCGGCGGCGCGCTCATGACCACCACCGAGGTGGAGAACTTCCCCGGCTTCGCCGAGGGCATCCAGGGCCCGCAGCTGATGGACGACATGCGCACCCAGGCCGAGCGGTTCGGTGCCGAGCTGGAGCCGCGCGACGTCACCCGCGTCGACCTGACCGCGAGCCCGAAGATCGTCGAGGTCGGCGACCAGGTGTACCGGGCGCACGCCGTCATCGTCGCGACCGGCTCCAAGTACCGGTACCTCGGCCTGGACAACGAGGCGCGGCTGCTCGGCCGCGGTGTCTCGGCCTGTGCCACCTGCGACGGCTTCTTCTTCCGCGACCAGGACATCGTCGTGGTCGGCGGCGGGGACTCCGCGATGGAGGAGGCCACGTTCCTCACCCGCTTCGCCAAGAGCGTGACCGTCGTGCACCGCCGCCAGGAGCTGCGCGCCTCGAAGATCATGGTCAAGCGCGCCCAGGACAACGAGAAGATCCGCTGGGCGCTGGGCAAGCAGGTGGCCGACGTGCTCGGCGAGGACACCGTCTCCGGCGTCCGCCTCGCCGACGTGGAGAGCGGCGCCACCGAGGAGCTGCCCGTGGCCGGCATGTTCGTGGCGATCGGCCACGACCCGCGCAGCGAGCTCTTCGCCGGCCAGCTGAAGCTCGACGACGAGGGCTACGTGCAGGTCGAGCACCCGACGACGCGCACCAACATCGACGGCGTGTTCGCCTGCGGCGACGTCGTCGACCACATCTACCGGCAGGCCATCACCTCGGCCGGCACGGGCGCCGCGGCGGCGATCGACGCCGAGCGCTGGCTGGCCGAGACGTTCGACGAGCGCTGAACCCGGGCCCCCGGGCATAGATCCACCGGGCTCCCGGTTGTCCTGACCGGAGCCCGACTCCACGCAGACCACAGAGGGAGAACGACCATGGCAGCCAACACCGTGACGGTGACCGACGCGAGCTTCGCCGACGACGTGCTGGGCAGCGACAAGCCCGTCCTCGTCGACTTCTGGGCGGAGTGGTGCGGGCCGTGCAAGATGGTCGCCCCGGTGCTCGAGGAGATCGCCGCCGAGCACGGCGACAAGCTCACGATCGCCAAGCTGAACATCGACGAGAACCCGCAGATCGCCCGTGACTACCAGGTCATGTCGATCCCGACGATGACGGTCTTCCAGGGCGGCAAGCCGGTGAAGAGCATCATCGGCGCCAAGCCGAAGGGCGCGATCCTGTCGGACCTGTCCGACTACATCTGAGCCCCCCGCCCCGGAGGGCGGGACGGCGGAGCGTGACCACGGGGCCCACCCGGCCACCCGGCCGGGTGGGCCCCGACGCGTCCGGGTGCCCGTCCGTCCCCCCCGACGGGCCTCTCCCGACGACGAGGACGACAATCGGCGCACGATGGTGAGCAACGACGGCACGTTCCCCCTGCGGCCCGGGGACCGCGGCGCCGCGGTGGCCGACGTCCGGGCGGCCCTGCGCAGCCTGGCGCTGCTGCAGCCGGCCGCCGGGGACGACGGAGCAGCAGAGCACGACGGCGCGGTCTACGACGAGGCCACCGAGCTCGCGGTCCGGCACTTCCAGCAGGTCCGGGGCCTGACCGTCGACGGGCACGTCGGCGAGGAGACCTACCGCGCCCTCTCCGAGGCCCGCTGGTCCCTCGGCGACCGGCTCCTGCACCACGACCCCGAGCGCCCCATGCGCGGCGACGACGTCACCAACCTGCAGGAGCGGCTGCTGGAGCTCGGCTACGACGCCGGCCGCGCCGACGGCATCCTGGGGCCGGAGACCGAGGCGGGCCTGCGGGCGTTCCAGCGCGACTACGGCCTGTCCTCGGACGGCCAGTGCGGGCCGGCCACCCTCCGTGCCCTGCGCCAGCTCGGGCGCAAGGTCACCGGCGGCCGCCCGCAGCTGCTCCGGCAGAGCGCCTCGATGGTGGAGAGCGGCCCGCACCTCATCGGCCGCGTCATCGTCGTCGACCCCGGCCACGGTGGGGACGAGACCGGCTTCACCGCCGGGGAGACCACCGAGGCCGACCTCGTGCTCGACCTCGCCTCGCGCATCGAGGGCAGCCTCGCCGCCGCCGGTGCGACCGTCTACCAGACCCGCGGCCGGGACCAGAACCCGACGGCGGCCGAGCGCACCGCCTTCGCCAACGACGCCCGCGCCGACCTCTTCCTCTCGCTGCACATGGACGCGCACGGGTCCGAGCACGCCCGCGGGGTGGCCAGCTACTACTACGGCACCGGCTCGGGGGCCTCCTCCACGGTCGGGGAGCAGTTCGCCCACCTCGTCCGCCGCGAGGTGGTGGCCCGCACCGGCCTCATCGACCTGGGTGGCTACCCCCGGACCTGGGACCTGCTGCGGATGAGCCGCATGCCCGCCGTCCGGCTGGACTGCGGCTACCTGTCCCACGACGTGGACCGGCTGCTGCTGCTCGACGCCCGGCTGCGCGGCACGATCGCCTCGGCCGTCCTGGCCGCCGTCCAGCGGCTCTTCCTGCCCGCCGAGGCCGACCCGCCGACCGGCACCTTCGTGCTGCCCGCCCGCACCTGACCTCCGAGGCATGGGTACCGATACCCCCGTCTCGCGCGCCCGGCACGGGGGTATCGGTACCCATGCCTCATCGGGACCCGTCCGTCACACTCCCCGGCGTGTACGGAGAACCCGCTGGGCGGGCTCCCTACACTCGACGGGTGGCCACTCTCCCGCCCGGTGTGCCCCCGGGCCCCGGCGCGAACGCGCACCCCGTCGTCCCCCGCCACCCGCGGCTGGACCCGCTGGCAGACCGGTACGCCGCACGCACCCACGGCATGAAGACGTCGGAGATCCGCGCGCTCTTCTCCGTCGTGAGCCGGCCCGAGGTCGTCTCGCTCGCCGGTGGCATGCCCGCGGTCACCGCCCTGCCCCTGGACGCCGTCGGCTCGATGATCGGCGACCTGGTCAGCGGCATGGGCGCCCAGACGCTCCAGTACGGCTCCGGGCAGGGCGACCCCCGGCTGCGGGAGCGCATCTGCGACGTGATGGCGCTGGAGGGCATCACCGACGCCTCCCCGAGCGAGGTCGTGGTGACGGTCGGGTCCCAGCAGGGCCTGGACCTGGTCACACGCGTCTTCTGCGACCCGGGCGACGTCGTCCTCGCCGAGGGCCCCTCCTACGTGGGCGCGCTCGGCGTCTTCCAGGCCGCCGAGGCGCGCGTGCGCCACGTGCCCATGGACGACGACGGGCTGATCCCCGAGGCGCTGGAGCAGGCGCTGCTCGAGTGCCGCGCCAACGGCGACCGGGTGAAGTTCCTCTACACGGTGCCGAACTACCACAACCCCGCCGGCGTGACGCTCTCCGAGCCGCGCCGCGAGCAGATCATGGCGATCGCCGACCGCTACGACCTGCTGATCGTCGAGGACAACCCCTACGGCCTGCTCGGCTTCGACCGCGAGCCGATGCGGGCGCTGCGGGCGCGCAACGCCCAGCGCGTGGTGTACCTCGGCTCGTTCTCCAAGACCTTCTCCCCGGGCCTGCGGGTCGGCTGGGTGCTGGCGCCGCTCGCCGTCCGCGAGAAGCTGGTGCTGGCCACCGAGGCGCAGGTGCTCTGCCCGCCCTCGCTCACCCAGTACGCCGTCGCCCGGTATCTGGACACCCAGCCCTGGCGCGAGCAGATCAAGCTCTTCACCGAGCTGTACCGGGAGCGGCGGGACGCGACGCTGGAGTCCCTCGAGGCGCTCATGCCCCGCGGCACCACGTGGACCCGCCCCGACGGCGGCTTCTACGTCTGGCTGAAGCTGCCGCACGGGCTGGACAGCAAGCTCATGCAGCCGCGCGCGGTCAACGCGCACGTGGCGTACGTGCCGGGGATCGGCTTCTACGCCGACGGCAGCGGCCGCGAGTACATGCGGCTTTCCTACTGCTACCCCGAGCCCGACCAGATCCGCGAGGGGGTGCGCCGGCTGGCCCGCGTCATCGAGGCGGAGCTGGACCTGCACTCCACCTTCGACTCCGTGGACACCGGCACCTTCCGCGCCGTGACCCGCCCGGTGCCCGGCCACGAGGCCGAGAACATCGTGGGCCCCGCCAACGGCAACCGCTTCGAGGACGGCCGAGCATGACCGAGTCCGCTGCAGCTCCCACCGCCGACGCGCCGTCGGGCTCCGACCCGCTGCGGGTCGTGGTCCTCGCCGGCGGGCTGACCTTCGAGCGCGAGGTCAGCCTCTCCTCCGGGACGCAGGTCGCCGAGGAGCTGACCCGCGCCGGCGTCGACGCCGAGCTGCGGGACGCCGACGCCGAGCTGCTGCCCGGGCTCGCCGCCGCCCCCGCCGACGCGGTCTTCATCGCGCTGCACGGGGCGACCGGCGAGGACGGCTCCCTGCGCGCGGTCCTCGACCTGGCCGGCGTCCCGTACGTCGGCTCCCCGGCCGCGGCGTGCCGCCTGGCCTGGGACAAGCCGGCCGCCAAGTCCGTCGTCCGCGGGGCGGGCGGGACGACGCCGGACTGGGTCGCCCTGCCGCACAGCACCTTCCGCGAGCTGGGTGCCGGCGCCGTCCTGGACCTGATCGTCGCCCGGCTGGGCCTCCCGCTGATGGTCAAGCCGGCCTCCGGTGGCTCCTCCCTCGGCGTGCAGAAGGTCGGCCGGGTGGAGGACCTCCCGGCCGCCATGGTCAGCTGCTTCGCCTACGGCGACACGGTGATGGTGGAGCGGTTCGTCGAGGGCACCGAGCTCGCGATCTCCGTCGTCGACCTGGGGAACGGGCCGGAGGCCCTGCCGGCCGTCGAGCTCGCGCCGGCATCGGGTGTCTTCGACTACACCGCGCGGTACACGCCGGGCCTCACCGAGTACCACACGCCGGCCCGCATCCCCGACGACGTCGCGCAGGGCGCCGCCGAGCTGGCCGTGACGGTGCACCGCGAGCTGGGGCTCGCCGACCTCTCCCGGACCGACGCGATCGTGGACGCCGACGGCGCCGTGCACTTCCTCGAGGTGAACGTGTCCCCGGGGCTGACCGAGACCTCGATGTTCCCCATGGCGGTGGAGGCGGCCGGCCACGAGCTCGGCGAGCTCCTGGCCGCGCTGCTCGCCCGCCGGGCCGCGTCCGCAGGCTGAGGACCAGCCCCGGGATTCCGATGTGACGGAATCCCCGGGGATCAGGCCTCGGGGCGGCGGCCGGTGATGTCCGGGGCCATCTGGCCGATGATCCGCTGCAGGTCGTCGACGGATCCGAACTCGACCACGATCCGGCCCTTCGCCCGCCCGATCTGGATCTTGACCTTCGTCTCGAAGGCGTCGGACAGCCGGCCGGCCAGGTCCTCGACCCCGGGCGCCACGAGCCGCCGCGTGCGCCGGGTGGCGGCCGGCTGCTCCGCGGCGGCCATCGCGACCGCCTCCTCGGTGGCCCGCACCGACATCCCCTCGGCCACGATCCGGGCGGCCAGGGCCTCCTGCGCCTCGGCGTCGGGGAGCCCGAGCAGCGCGCGGGCGTGACCGGCGGAGATGACGCCGGCCGCGACGCGGGTCTGCACCTTCACCGGCAGCTTGAGCAGCCGGATCGTGTTCGTCACCTGCGACCGGCTGCGCCCGATCCGCTGGGCCAGCTCCTCGTGCGTGGCGCCGAACTCCTCCAGCAGCTGCTGGTAGGCCGCGGCCTCCTCCAGGGGGTTGAGCTGGACGCGGTGGATGTTCTCCAGGAGGGCGTCGCGCAGGAGGGCGTCGTCCTCGGTGTCCCGGACGATGGCCGGGACGGTCTCCAGCTCGGCCGCGCGGGCGGCCCGCAGCCGCCGCTCGCCCATGATGAGCTCGTAGCCGCCGTCGGCGCGCTCGCGGACCACGATCGGCTGGAGCAGACCGAACTCGCGCACGGAATGGGTGAGCTCCTCCAGTGCCTCGTCGTCGAAGACCTGGCGGGGCTGCTTGGGGTTCGGGACGACGTCGGCGACGGCGACCTCCCGCAGCTGCGCGCCCGGGACACCGACCGTCTCCTCGACCTGCCGCGCCACGGTCTCGGCCACGGAGTCCGCCGCCTGCGCCGCCTTCGGGAGCAGGTGGACGGGCGAGGCCTCCGTGCCGTCACCGGGGCCGGCCGGAGCCGGCACGGGGGTGGGGGAGTGCTCCTCGGGCGGGGCGCTCGTCGGGATGAGCGCTGCCAGCCCCCGGCCCAGACCGCCACGCTTGTTCATCGGGAGGACTCCTCGGGGGACGGGGCCGGGACGACGGCCGCATCGGTGTCGGGGAAAGCGCGGGGCGGCAGCGGCGGGGGATAGCTCGACCGCGCACCGGTGGGCCGGCCGTCGGTGAGCGGGGGCAGGTGGACGCCCCGCTCGGCGAGCTCGCGGGCGGCCTCCACGTAGCTCGTGGAGCCCCGGGAACCCGGGTCGTAGGTCAGCACCGACTGCCCGTATCCGGGCGCCTCGCTGACACGCACGTTGCGGGGGATGACGGTGGTGAGCACGAGGTCCTTGAAGTGGTTGCGGACCTCGTCGGCGACCTGGTCGGCGAGCTTGGTCCGCCCGTCGTACATGGTCAGCAGGATCGTCCGGACGGAGATCCCCGGGTTGAGGTGGGCCCGCACCAGCTCGATGTTGTTGAGCAGCTGCCCCAGGCCCTCGAGCGCGTAGTACTCGCACTGGATGGGGATGAGCACCTCGTCGCCGGCCACCAGCGCGTTGAGCGTGAGCAGGCCGAGCGACGGCGGGCAGTCGACGAGGACGTAGTCGGGCCGCTCCCCCTCGGGGAGGGACTGCAGGTAGCCCTCGATGGCGCGGCGCAGCCGGTACTCGCGGGCGACGACGGAGACCAGCTCGATCTCGGCGCCGGCCAGGTCGATCGTCGCCGGCACGCAGCGCAGGTGCGGGCTGGCCGACGTCGGGTGGACGCACTCCGCCAGTTCCCGGTCACCGACGAGGGCGTCGTAGATGGACGGCGTCCCGACGCTGTGCTCGACGCCGAGCGCGGTGCTGGCGTTCCCCTGGGGATCGAGGTCGATGACGAGCACCCGCAGGCCGTAGAGCGCCAGGGCGACCCCCAGGTTGACCGTGGAGGTGGTCTTCCCGACGCCGCCCTTCTGGTTGGCGATCGTGATGACCCGGATCCGGCCCGGACGGGGGAAGGGGTCCTGGTTGGCCGCGTGCAGCACGCGGGTGGCCCGCAGTGCCTCCATCGCGATCGGGCTGTCGAACTCCTCACCCTTCGAGGAGAACTGGGCCATGGCCGCCTGATCGGCGGCGAGACTGCTCCGCAGCCGCTGGCCCGGGTCACTCATCACGGGTCCTTCCTGCGTGCCGTTCCACGTGGAACACGCGCGTCCTCACGGAGCGCGTTCCACGTGGAACGGAGTGTCTGGAGAACGGCCTCACCGTCGTCCCCGCGTCATCACCACCACGGTAGTGGCAGCGTCGCCCCACTCCGCACCGACGGCCCGCGGGTGGATGTCCCGCATCCCGGCGGCCTTGAGCTCGCCGAGCATCCCGGGCAGCTCCTCGAGCGCCCGGGCGCCCACGAGCGCGACCAGCGAGGCGCCCGGACGGAGCAGACCGCGGCACCACGCCACCAGGCGGGGGAGCGGAGCGACCGCCCGCGCCGTCACCACGTCGACGGGACCGACCGCGGCGATGACCGAGCGCTCCTCGGCCCGACCGCGGACGACCCGCCACGGGGTCCCGAGCTCGGCCACGGCCTCGGTCAGGAAGTCCACCCGCCGCGCCATCGGCTCGACCAGGGTCAGGACGACGTCGGGGCGGGCCAGCCCCAGGGGGATGCCCGGCAGGCCGGCGCCGCTGCCGACGTCGACCACGCGGGCACCGTCGGGCACCGCCTCGGCCACCGCGGCACTGTTCAGCACGTGCCGCTCCCACAGCCGGGGCACCTCGCGCGGCCCGATCAGCCCGCGGGTGACCCCGTCACCGGCCAGCCGGGCGACATAGGCCTCGGCCCGGCCCAGGGCGTCGCCGAAGACCGCGGCGGCGAGCTCTGGCGCCGGGGGAGCAGGGACGTCCGGGGCGGCCGAGGTCTCCGGAGCGCTCCCGCCGGGCCGCTGCGGGGGCTGCGTCACCGGTCCGGCAGGACCACGACCCGGCGGTTGGGCTCCTCACCCTCCGACTCACTGTGCACACCGGCCACACCGGCCACGACGTCGTGCACGACCTTGCGCTCGAAGGGGTTCATCGGCGCCATCCGCTCGGGCTGGCCGCTCTGGGCGACCCGGCCCGCGGTGTCCGCAGCCAGGCTGGTCAGGTCGGCACGCCGCTTGGCGCGGTACCCACCGATGTCGAGCATCAGCCGGCTGCGCACCCCGGTGGACTGGGCCACCGCGAGCCGGGTGAGCTCCTGCAGCGCCTCGAGGACGGCGCCGTCGCCGCCGATCAGGTCGTCCAGCTGACCACCGACGATGGCGACCGAGGCCCGGTCGCCCTCCACGTCGAGGTCGATGTCGCCGTCGACGTCGAGGATGTCGAGCAGCCGCTCGAGGTAGTCACCGGCGACGTCGCCCTCGCGGACGAGCAGGTCGTCCCCGCCGGAGCTGCGCTCCTGGGTGTCGGCCGGTTCGATCGACGCGTCGGCGTCGGCGGCGCCGGGGTCGGGCAGCTCGGTGTCGGGGTCCGTCGCCGAGGGGTGCGGGGCGCTCATGAGGGGTTCCTCCCTGTGGGTGCAGGCGGCCGGGGCGTCCCCGGTGGTATCGGTGCGGCGCCGGGCGGGCGGCGCCGGCGGCTCAGCGGCGCTTGCGCCTGGCCCGGTTGCCCGGCGCGGTGCTCCCTGCGCCACCCGGTCGCTTACCGGCGCCCTTGCTCCCGGCGGACGGCGGAGCCGAGCCGTTCGCCGAGGACCCGCCGGCGCCGTCCGCCGAGGACCCGCCGGTGCCGTTCGCCGCGGCGTCCGGGGACGGGGCGTCGGACACCGGGGCAGCCGGCGCCGCCGGGGCGGCCGGACGGCCGCCCTTGGTGCGCACGGGCTTGGCCCCGGGCTTGGGGGCGAGCGCCTTGGGGTCGATCGCCAGCTTCTCGGCGGCCTTCTTGGCCAGCGCGGCGGGCGAGTTCGGCGGGGGCAGCTTGCGCAGGATGTAGAACTGCTGGCCCAGGGTCCACAGGTTGTTCGTGAACCAGTACAGGAGCACGCCGATCGGGAAGAAGAAGCCGGTCACGAAGAGGCTGATCGGCATGCCGTAGAGCATCAGCTTCTGCACCATGGCGGCCTGGCCCTCGACCGGCCCGGAGCGGCGCATGATCTGCTTCTGCGTGAAGAAGGTCGTCGCGCACATGATCACCATGAGCGTCAGCGCGACGACGCGGATCCCGCCCTCGCTCACCCCGGGCAGCGCCAGGAGCTCGCGGGCCTTGTCGCCGGTCATGTTGAACGACGAGGAGATCGGCGCCCCGAACAGCTCGGCCTTGGCCGCCTGGTCGGTGAGCGTGCTGTCCCAGCTGTAGAGCCCCTCGGCGCCCGGCCGCAGCCGGCGCAGCACGTGGAACAGCGCGATGAAGATCGGGATCTGCGGGAGGATCGGCAGGCAGCCGGCGAGCGGGTTGACCCCGCGCTCCTTCTGGAGCTTCATCATCGCCTCGCTGAAGCCCTGCCGGTCTGATCCGTACTGCTTGCGCAGCTTCTGGATCTCGGGCTGGATCTCCTGCATCGCGCGCTGGCTCTTGACCTGCTTGATGAACAGGCGGAACAGCAGCACGCGGATGGTGACGACGAGCATCACGATGGACAGCGCCCACGTGATGCCGGCGGCCGGGTCCAGGAACGTGGAGAACAGTGCGTGCCACTGCTTCATCACCCACGCGATCGCGGTGTACAGCCAGTCAAGCAACGCGAGCCTCCTGCTGCGCTGACCGGCCCGGAGCCGGCGAGGTGGTGGGGTCGCGGTGCGACCGGTCGGGAGCGGCGGCGGGGGCCGGCGCGGGTGCCGCACTGCCCGACGAGTGGCCGCACCCCGGGGTTCCGCCGCTGCTGCGCGGCGGCACCGGGTCGTAGCCGCCGGGGTGCCAGGGCGCGCACTTCAGCAGCCGGCGCAGCGCCAGCCAGGCGCCACGACCGGCGCCGTGGGTGGCGATCGCTTCGGCCGCGTAGGCGCTGCAGGTCGGCGCGAACCGGCACCGGGGCGGCAGCGCCGGGCTGATCGCCCGCGAGTAGAAGGAGACGACGGCGAGCATCGCCCGCGCGACCGGTCCGCGGCCGGCGCCGGTCATCGGGACCGCACCCCCGGGTCGAGGACCCGGCTCAGTCCGGCCACGAGGTCGGCGCGGAGCCGCTCCGAGGGGGCGTCGGCCGCCTCCGGCCGCGCCCGGACCACGAGATCGGCACTGTCGGGCAGGCGGTGCAGCTCGTCGCGCACGACCGCCCGCAGCCGCCGGGTGACCCGGTGACGGACGACCGAGTTCCCCACGGCCTTGCCCACGACGAAGCCCGCCCGGGGACCGGCCCCCTCGGGGCGCGGTTCCGGGCGTTCGGGGAGGAGGTGGAGCACCATGGTCGGTCGCCCGGCACGCCGACCGGACCGGACGACCGCGGTGAACTCCGGACGCCGGCGCAGGCGTGCCTGCGCGGGCAGCACGTCAGGCGGAGAGCTTCTCGCGGCCCTTGCGCCGACGGGTGGCGATGATGGCCCGCCCGGCGCGCGTGCGCATACGCAGCCGGAAGCCGTGCGTCTTCGACCGACGGCGGTTGTTCGGCTGGAACGTGCGCTTGCTCACGGAGTACTCCCACTACACGACATCGGCGGTGCGCACCCGCCGGCGGGCGGATGCGCGCGGGGTGACACCGGCGCGGCGATCGCCGCTGCTGGTGCTCCCCGGAAGCTGGTGGACCGCGACGGCCCCCGGTGCACACCGGCACGCGAGCGCGCCGAGGTGCCGCGGACGTGCCACGGACTCCGACCAGCATAACCGAGGACGGCGACCTCCCGGGCGACCGGTCGGGACCGGTGACTGCCCAGGTTCTCCCACGGGTCCCCCCGTCCGACGACGCCGACGCGCCGTCGGACGGGGCGCGACACGCCCGGCGACGCGCCGGGGAGGTGGGGAGCCGTCGTTGCCCGCCTGTGGACGGGGCTGTTAGCGTCGCCGTCGCTCCGGCCCGATTCCCCCGGTCCGGCTGCACGGGCCGATCCCTCGACCCGCCGAGCGCCACACCCGCCCGCCGGCTCCTCTTCTCCGCTCTGACCAGGGAGGACGGCCGGAGCCGGGCCCGCACCACGAGCCCGGTCCCCGAACCCTCCCGGCCGTGCACATCCTGTGGACACGGGTGTGGAACGGTTGTGTCCGGATGTCCACACCACGGACCGCCCGGGGCGCGCGGCGGGATCCGCCGGACGACACAGCTGGAGCTGGAGGAGGACACGGCCATGGCCGATGCCACGGTGGACCTGGCCACGGTCTGGGACCAGATCCGGGAGCGGCTGTCGACCAGCCTGTCCCCCCAGCAGAACGCGATGCTCAACCTGACGCGACCGCTGGGCCTGTTCGAGGACACCATGGTGCTCGCCGCTCCGAACGGCTTCACCCAGGCGGTGCTCGAGAGCCGGATGCGCCGGGTCCTGGCCGAGGCGCTGTCCGAGCAGCTCGGCCGGGCCATCCGCGTCGCCGTGCAGCTGGAGGACTCCCCGGCCGAGAGCGGGCCCGAGCCCGAGGCCGAGGACCTGCCCACCCGCCGTCCGTGGTCGGCGGCCGAGGCGTCCCGCCTCGAGGAGGACCAGCAGACCCGGGACCGCGCCGACGACGGGCGCAGCGCCTTCGGCGTCCGCGCCGACGCCCCGCCCGCCTGGGAGCGCGAGCCGGGTGGGCAGGGGAGGACGCCGCCGACCGAGCTCCCGCCGGAGCGGCCCGCGGGCCGGCGTCGCCGGGCCGCCGAGCGCGACTGGGGCGGCGGCGACGAGGCCGGCGTGCTGCCTTTCGAGTTCGACGAGCCGCAGGCCCCCGAGGACACCGGCGGCGAGGACACCGGGGGCCGCACGCGCCGCGGCGGCCGGGGCGGGGACGCGGCCGCACTGTTCGGCAACGACCGGCGCGCGGGCGGCTCGGACCCGGGGCTCAACCCCAAGTACGTCTTCGACAGTTTCGTCATCGGCAACAGCAACCGGTTCGCCCACGCCGCCGCGGTCGCGGTCGCCGAGGCGCCGGCACGTGCCTACAACCCGCTGTTCATCTACGGCGACTCCGGGCTGGGCAAGACCCACCTGCTGCACGCCATCGGGCACTACGCGGCGCGGATGTTCCCCAACGTGCGGGTGCGCTACGTGAGCACCGAGGAGTTCACCAACGAGTTCATCAACCTGGTGCACTCCGGCCGGGCCGAGGAGTTCCGTCGCCGGTTCCGGGACATCGACTTCCTGCTGATCGACGACATCCAGTTCCTGGAGCGGGCCGAGCGCACGCAGGAGGAGTTCTTCCACACCTTCAACACGCTCCACAACGCCAGCAAGCAGATCGTCATCACCTCCGACCGGGCGCCGAAGAAGCTGACGACGCTGGAGGACCGGCTGCGGACCCGCTTCGAGTGGGGGCTGATCACCGACGTCCAGGCACCGGACCTGGAGACCCGCATCGCGATCCTGCGCAAGAAGGCCTACGGCGAGCGGCTGCAGGTGCCCGACCCGGTGCTGGAGTTCATCGCCAGCAAGGTGCAGACCAACATCCGCGAGCTCGAGGGCGCCCTGATCCGGGTGACCGCCTTCGCCAGCCTCAACAAGCAGACGGTGGACCTGCCGCTGGCCGAGCTCGTGCTCAAGGACCTGATCAGCGACGAGCAGGGCCCGCAGATCACCGCGGCCATCATCATGGCCGCGACGGCGGAGTACTTCTCCGTGACGATGGAGGAGCTGCAGGGTTCCAACCGCAGCCGCACGCTGGTCAACGCGCGTCAGATCGCGATGTACCTGTGCCGCGAGCTGACGGAGCTGTCGCTGCCGCGGATCGGCGCCTCCTTCGGCGGCAAGGACCACACCACGGTCATGCACGCCGTCAAGAAGATCACCAACCTGATGAGCGAGCGTCGCGCGACGTACACCCAGGTCACCGAGCTGACCGCCCGCATCAAGAGCCGCGCCCGCTCCTAGCCTCCCGGTGGGTGGACGACGACCGGCCCTCCGTCCACATCCCTGGGGACCCGGCTGTGCGGTCATCGACCGCCTCCTGTGCGGTCATCGACGGCCGCAGGGCGGTGACCTCGGTCGACACGTCGCCGAGTTGTCCCCAGGGATGTGCACAGGTTGGGGAATCCGGACCGGCACCGGTGTGGAGCGGCCGTGCCGGGCATCGACGGACGCCGGCGTCGGGACGGCTGTCCACCGAGGTGGATAAGCCTGTTGACCAGCGGCTTCGTTCCCCCGCCGTCACCTGCCCGACGGACGCCGTCCACGTCGCCGTCGCGTCGCCTGGGGACCGACCGGGGGAAACGGTGGGACAGGGGGTGGACGACGACGCGCGACGGTTGACAACCGCGGAGTTGTCCACGTGTCGACACAGCCGTGACGGTCACCACGCACAGCGCACCCACATGTCGACTTCTGGCCTGACCTGCGCGAACGGCTCCGATCCCCAGCTTCCACACCAGTGATGACGAGGATGAGGGAGTTCTCTCGAGGGATCCTTGAACAGCACTCTGGGTGGGGACGGCCCGCTGGCAGGTGCCTCGCGGGCCGTCAGGAGCAGCAGACCAGGAGCCACTGACAGGACCGGATGCAGCGGGTGCGACGACCCGTTCGCGGGACAGCGGTTTCCCCCCGGCCCGGTGCGCACGGCACGATGGGGGACCGCACCGCGGTCCGGCCCTCGTGGCCGCCGCCGTGGGGACCATGCAGTGCACGGAGCAGTGGACGACGAGCAGGGGTGGGTCAGGTCATGGAGTTCCGGGTGGCTCGAGAGGTGCTCTCCGATGCCGTCGCGTGGACGGCGCGCAGCCTGCCGCCGCGGCCGTCCGTGCCGGTGCTCGCCGGGATCCTGCTGGAGGTGGACGGCAGCCAGCTGTCGGTGTCCGGCTTCGACTACGAGGTCTCGGCGCGGGCGGAGGTCGACGTCCAGGCGACGGAGAGCGGCCGCACCCTGGTGCCCGGCCGCCTGCTGGCCGAGATCACCCGGGCCCTGCCACCGCACCCGGTCGACATCCGCGCCGAGGGTCCCCGCCTGGCGATCACGTGCGGGAACGCGCGGTTCAGCCTGCCGACGCTGCCGGTGGAGGACTACCCCTCGCTGCCGTCCATGCCCTCGGCGGCCGGGGTGGTCGAGAGCGACGTCTTCGCCGAGGCCGTCGGGCAGGTCGCCGTCGCGGCCGGCCGGGACGACACGCTGCCGATGCTGACCGGCGTCCGCCTGGAGATCGACGACGACCGCGTCACGCTCGCGGCGACCGACCGCTACCGGCTCGCGGTGCGGGAGTTCGCCTGGCGTCCGGAGACCCCGGGGCTGTCGGCCGCGGTCCTGGTCCCGGCCCGCACGCTCGCCGACGCTGCCAAGACGCTGACCAGCGGCCCGGAGATCGTGCTCTCGCTGTCCTCGAGCGGCACGGGCGAGGGCATCCTCGGCCTCTCCGGAAAGGACCGGCAGACCACCACCCGGCTGCTGGACGCCGAGTTCGTGAAGTACCGCGCGATCATGCCGAGCGAGTCCCACGCCCACGCGACGCTGCCGGTCGGCCTGTTCACCGACGCGGCCAAGCGCGTCGCCCTGGTCGCCGAGCGCGGCACGCCGCTGCGCTGCGAGTTCACGCCGGGCCAGGTCACCCTGCGCGCCGGCGGCACCGACGACGAGGGCCAGGCGGAGGAGCGCTGCGACGTCGAGTTCGACGGCGAGCCGCTGACCATCGGCTTCAACCCGTCGTTCCTGCTCGACGGGCTGGCCGCGGTGCACACCCCCCGGGCGCGGATGGACTTCACCAGCCCGCTCAAGCCCGCCGTCCTCTCCGGGGTGGCCGAGCCGGCCGCCGAGGACGAGGGTGCGGGTGGGGGCCGGGCGATCGTGGAGGGCGCGGACTACCGCTACCTGATCATGCCGGTGCGCCTCCCGGGCTGAGGGAGGGCCGCCGTCGCGCTCCGCGGCACCGACCAGCACGATGGACACGGATGTCGTGGAACGCCGAGAGGGGATCGTCACCGTGCAGCTGGGACTGGTCGGGCTGGGCAAGATGGGCGGCAACATGGCGGAGCGCATCCGCCGGGCCGGCCACGAGGTGGTCGGCTACGACCGGTCACCGGGCAAGCGGGACGTCGACAGCCTGGAGGCGCTGGTCGGTGCCCTGCCGGCACCCCGCGTGGTCTGGGTGATGGTGCCGGCGGGGGACGCCACCCGGTCCACGGTCGAGGAGCTCGCCGGTCTGCTCGAGGCCGGTGACGTGATCGTCGACGGCGGGAACTCGAAGTACACCGACGACCAGGTCCACGACGTCCTGTGCCGGGAGAAGGGCATCGGCTACGTCGACGCCGGCGTCTCCGGCGGTGTCTGGGGCCTGGAGAACGGCTACGCGCTGATGGTCGGAGGCACGAAGGAGGACGTCGCCAAGGTCCAGCCGATCTTCGACGCGCTCAAGCCGCCCGCCCCGAAGGACGAGTCCGGGCAGGATGTGCCCGGCGACGCCGGCTTCGTGCACGCCGGGCCGGTGGGCGCGGGCCACTTCAGCAAGATGGTCCACAACGGCATCGAGTACGCCCTGATGCAGGCCTACGGCGAGGGCTACGAGCTGCTGGAGGCCGTGGACCTCATCGAGGACGTGCCCGGCGTCATCAAGTCCTGGACGCAGGGCACGGTCATCCGCTCGTGGCTGCTGGACCTGCTGGTCCGCGCGCTGGAGGAGGACCCCCGGCTGGACCGGATCCGCGGCTACGCCGAGGACTCGGGCGAGGGGCGCTGGACGGTGGAGCAGGCGATCGAGAACGCCGTCCCCATGCCGACGATCGCCGCGTCGCTGTTCGCGCGCTTCTCCTCCCGGCAGGAGGACTCCCCGACCATGAAGGCCGTGGCCGCGCTGCGGAACCAGTTCGGCGGTCACGCGGTGCAGGCGGTCCGCGAGCAGGAGGCCGAGCGGCCCGCATGAGGAAGGACCCCCTTGCCCCCCGCCACTCGCAGGCTCGCGGCGGGACCCTGCAAGGGGGCCGCTCCAGCACGTCACCGGGGGCCTGATGTACGTCCGGCACCTGCAGCTCGGGTCGTTCCGCAACTGGGAGCGGGTCGACCTGCCGCTGCGACCGGGACCGACGGTGTTCGTCGGGCGCAACGGCGAGGGCAAGACCAACCTGGTCGAGGCGGTCGGCTACCTCGCGACCATGGGCAGCCACCGGGTCAGCGCCGACGCCCCGCTGGTGCGGCACGGGGCCGAGCAGGCCGTCGTGCGGGCGGCGTTGCGCCGGGAGGACCGCGAGCTGCTCGTCGAGATCGAGATCAACCCCGGCCGGGCCAACCGGGTGCGGGTGAACCGCGCCCCGCTGCCCCGGCCGCGGGAGCTGCTCGGCCTCGTGAAGACCGTGCTCTTCGCCCCCGAGGACCTGGTGCTGGTCCGCGGCGACCCGTCGGACCGGCGCCGGTTCCTCGACGACCTGCTGGTCAGCCGCACCCCGCGGCTGGCCGGGGTGCGCAGCGACTACGAGCGGGTGCTCAAGCAGCGCAACGCCCTGCTCAAGACCGCCCGGCTGGCCCGCGGCGGCGCGCTGGCCACCCTCGACGTCTGGGACGGCCACCTCGTGGACCTGGGCAGCCAGCTGCTGGCCGCCCGGTTGCGGCTGGTCGCCGACCTCGTGCCGCACGTGGCCGCCGCGCACGCCCAGGTGGCGGGGCCGGAGGCCCCGCTCGCCGGCCTGGGCTACACCAGCACGGTGCCGCTGGCCGGGGACGGGACGCCGATGACCGCCGGGACGCCGCTGCCCGACGTCGCCGAGCTGGCCAACGCGCTGCGCGAGCGGGTCGCCGAGCGGCGGCAGGACGAGGTCGACCGGGGGATGACGCTGGTCGGCCCCCACCGCGACGACCTGGTGATCGCCCTCGGTCCGGTCCCGGCGAAGGGCTTCGCCAGCCACGGGGAGTCCTGGTCGCTGGCGCTGGCGCTCAAGCTGGGCTGCCTGGCGCTCTACCGGGCCGACGGGGAGGAGCCGATCCTGGTGCTGGACGACGTCTTCGCCACCCTGGACACCGACCGGCGCGCGGCCCTGGCGGCCGTGGCGCGGACGGCGGAGCAGACCCTGATCACCGCGGCGGTCCTCGACGACGTCCCGGCCGAGTTGCGCGGGACCCGCGTGCAGGTGGCCGGTGGAGCGGCGTTCGTGGTGGAGGACGACACGGTGCTCGAGGGGGGCGTGCGGTGACCGAGGAACGACCGAGCCGTCCGAGCGACGTCGCCCGGGCGGCGCTGGAGGCGGCGCGCGCGGCCGCAGCCGCACGGCCGCAACCCACCCGGCGGCGGATCGCCGGACCGCGCCGGCGGTGGACCCCGGCCGGACCCAGCGCCGACGACCCGCAGCCGCTCGGCCGGCTGGTCGACTCGCTGGTCAGCGACCAGGACTGGACGTCGCACACCCGCGTGGGCGCGGTCTTCGGCCGCTGGGACGCCCTGGTCGGGGCGGACATCGCCGCGCACTGCCGGCCGCAGTCGCTGAGCGAGGGCGAGCTGCTGGTGGTGGCCGAGTCCACCGCGTGGGCCACCCAGCTGCGCCTGCTGGCGCCGAGCATCCTGGGGAAGCTGCGCGCCGGGGTGGGCGGGGACGTCGTCACCCGCTTGCGCGTTGTCGGACCGACGGCCCCGAGCTGGAAGAAGGGCCCGCGGTCGGTCCGCGGGCGGGGGCCCCGCGACACGTACGGATAGGCCGGCCTCGCACGAGGGCGGCCGGGAGGACGGCGAGATGACGGGCGACACGACGGGGGACCGGCGATGAGCGGTCCGCAGGACCGGGACCGGGACGGGTTCGACGACCGCGACGGCAGCGGCTGGCGCGAGCCGGAGCACCTGGGCGAGGGCTCGTCGCGCGGCGACAGCACGCCCGGGGGCACGCCGCCGGCGGATCCGCCGCAGGAGCCGCAGCGGCCGGCGGCCGATCCGGGCTGGCAGCCGCCCGGCTGGGACCTGCCGGCGGCCGAGCCGGCCCGCCCCCGGGACCCCGGGTACGAGCCGTGGCCGGACCGGCCCGGTCCCCAGGCTCCGCCGCAGCAGCCGCCGGCCCGGGGCGGCGGGCTGTTCGGCCCCCGCCGGCCGCGGCAGCCCGGTGAGGTCGAGAAGGTCTTCGCCTACCAGGGCGACCCGGTCGGCGCGCAGGGCTGGGCGGTGCAGAACGGCTGGGAGATCTCCGACGGCACCGGTCCGGAGGACGCCGCGCTGGGGCTGCTGCTGACCACGGCGCCGACCCGGCTCACCCGCGACCACCGCCCCGCGGGGGTCATGCGTGGCCGCTACGGCACCCTCGACCTGGTCGCCTTCGACGTCGTCTACGCCGACACCCGGCGGATGGTGCCGGAGTACGCGATCACCGCCGCACCGGTGCTGGCCACCCTGCCGGCGCTGCGGCTGTCGCCGGTCCGGTTCTGGAAGCACCGGACCGGTGGCCTGGCTCCGGTGCCCAGCGGTGATCCCCAGTTCGACGACCGGTGGGTGCTGCTGAGCAGCGAGGACTCCCCCGTCGTCCGGCGGCTGGTCGAGGACCCGACGGTGCGCGGCCTGCTGCTGGACAGCGACGACGGCGACGAGTTCTGGTCGGCCGGCGCCGGCGGCCTCTCCGGTGGCTACGTCGCCGCGATCCGCCCGGACGGGCAGCGTCCCGAGCTCATCGAGCACCACGCGCGGCTCCTGGCGGCCGTCGTCGGAGCGCTCGCCGCCGCACAGGCGTAGTCCTGGCACCGGAGGAGCCGCCGCCGGCCGCGCGGTCGGCGGGTCTGCGGCAGCTGCTCCCGCTGCTGCGCCCGCACCGCCGCGCGCTGGCCGGTGCCGCGGCGCTGTCGCTGGCCGGCGCGGCGGCCTCGCTCGCCCAGCCGGCGCTGGTGAACCGGGTGATCTCCGCCGTCGGCGCCGGGGAGGCGCTGCTGCCGGTGGTGAGCCTCCTCGTCCTCGTGCTGGTGGTGGCGTCGGTGCTCGGGGCCGTGCAGTCGTTCGTGCTGCAGCGCGCGGCCGAGGGCGTCGTCCTCACCACGCGACGGACCGTTGCCGACCGGTTGCTGCGGCTGCCGGTGGCGGAGTACGACCGCCGGCGCACCGGCGACCTCATGTCGCGGGTGGGTGCCGACACGACGCTCCTGCGGGCGACGGTGACCTCCGGGGTGGTCGAGGTCGCCGGCTCGGCGGTCGTCGCGGTCGGCGCCCTGGTCGCCATGGCGGTGGTCGACGTGTGGCTGCTGCTCGTGACCGTGGCCGCGGTCTCGGTCGGCATCGCCGTCGTCATGAGCACCAGCCGCCGGGTGCGCCGGCTCTCGCAACGGGCGCAGGAGGAGGTCGGCGCGATGAGCGCCGCGGTGGAGCGCGCGCTGTCGGCCGTGCGCACCATCCGGGCCAGCGGCGCCACGGCCCGCGAGGTCGCCGTCGTCGACGCCAGCGCGACCCGCGCCTACGGCGCCGGCGTGGCGGTCGCCCGGCTGCAGGCGCTGGTCGAGCCCGCGGGCTCGATCGCCGTCCAGGGTGCCTTCCTGGCGGTCCTGGGCCTGGGCGGCTACCGGGTCGCCTCCGGCTCCATCGAGGTCGGCGAGCTGGTGGCGTTCGTGCTCTACCTGTTCCTGCTGGTCATGCCGCTGGGGCAGGCGATCAGCGCGTACACCCAGCTGCAGACCGGGCTGGGGGCGCTCGCCCGGATCCAGGAGGTGCTGGCCCTCGAGCCCGAGGACGACGCCCGGCCCGAGCGGGGTGGTGCCGTCGTCGCCGTCCCCCCGGTGCCGCCGGCCGGGACGCCGCTGCTCGAGCTGGACGAGGTCTCCTTCGCCTACGCCGACGGGACGCCGGTCCTGGACCGGGTGTCGCTGGCCGTGCCGGCCGGGTCCCGGGTGGCGCTCGTGGGCCCGTCCGGTGCGGGCAAGTCCACGGTGCTGGCGCTGGTCGAGGGCTTCTACCCGCTCACCGGCGGGGCGATCCGGTGGGCGGGCACCGACGTCCGCGACCTGCCGCGGGCGGCACTGCGGGCCCGGCTCGGCTACGTCGAGCAGGAGGCGCCGGTGCTCGCCGGCACCATCCGCGACAACCTGCTGCTGGCCGCGCCCGACGCGGCCGAGGAGGAGCTCTGGGCGGTGCTCGCCGACGTCGGCCTGACCGGGGTGGTGCAGCGCTCGCCGCGCGGCCTCGACGTCCCGGTCGGCGACGACGGCGTCCTGCTGTCCGGCGGCGAGCGGCAGCGGCTGGCGATCGCGCGGTCGCTGCTGGTCCGCCCGGCGCTGCTGTTGCTCGACGAGCCGACGGCGAGCCTCGACGCACGCAACGAGGAGCTGCTCCGGCGGACCCTCGCCGCGGCGGGCGCCGACCGTGCGCTGCTGGTGGTGGCCCACCGGCTGTCCACGGTGCTCGACAGCGACCGGATCGTCGTCCTCGACGGCGGCCGGGTGGTGGCCTCGGGCACGCACCACGAACTGCTGGACGGCAGCCCGCTCTACCGCGAGCTCGCCGCGGCCCAGCTGCTGGTCTGATCGTGCGCGGGGCGTCCTGCGCTCAGGCTGCGGCGGCCGGCCGGCCGGCGACGTCATCGTTGCCGGACTCGGCGGCGCGGCAGATGTTGCGGATCATGCTGCCGAACACGATCCCGTGGAACGGCGCGACCGACCACCAGTAGGCGTGCCCGGCCAGGCCGTGCGGGTGGAACGTCGCCTTCTGCCGCAGCCGGGTCCGGCCGTCCGGCGTCCGTTCCACGTGGAACTCGAGCCAGGCGAGCCCGGGCACGCGCATCTCGGCCCGCAGCCGGAGCAGGACGCCGTCCTCGACCTCCTCCACCCGCCAGAAGTCCAGGGCGTCGCCCACGTACAGGTCGGTCGGGTGCCGTCGGCCGCGGCGCAGCCCGACGCCGCCGACGGCGCGGTCCAGCAGCCCGCGGACCCGCCAGGCCAGCGGGAAGGAGTACCAGCCGGACTCCCCGCCGATCCCCTCGACGACCCGCCACAGCGACTCGGCCGAGGCGTCGGTCTCCCGGGTGCGTTCGTCCAGGTACAGGCTGCCGCCGGACCAGGCCGGATCGGTGGGCAGCGGGTCCGACGGCACGCCGGGCACCGAGGCCGACGACCACCGCGTCGCCACCTCGTGGTCCTTGACCCGCTGGATCGCCAGCCGGACGGCGTCCTCGAAGCCGAGCAGGCCCTCCGGCGGATCGGGCACGTAGCGGGCGATGTCGTGCTCGGTGGCGACGACGGTGTTGCGCAGCGACAGCACCAGCGGCCGGGCGATCGACGCCGGCACCGGCGTGATGAGCCCGACCCAGTGGCTGGACAGCGCCGGGCTGAAGAACGGCACCGGCAGGATCCGCCGCCGCGGCAGCTGGGCCACCTCGGCGTAGCGGCGCATCATCTCGGCGTAGTCCATGACGTCGGGGCCGGCGATGTCGAAGCAGCGGTGCACGTCCGGCGGCAGGTCGGCGCAGGCGACGAGGTAGCGCAGCACGTCCCGGATCGCGATGGGCTGGATCCGGCTGTGCACCCACCGCGGTGTGACCATCACCGGCAGCCGCTCGGCGAGGTGGCGCAGCATCTCGAACGACGCCGAGCCCGACCCGAGGACGACGGCGGCGCGCAGCACGACCGTCGGCACCCCGGAGCCCAGCAGGATCGCCGCCACCTCGGCGCGGGAGCGCAGGTGCGCGGAGAGCTCCTCGTCGTCGGGGTCGAGCCCGCCGAGGTACACCAGCCGCCCGACGCCGGCCGGACCGACCGCCCGGGCCATGACCTCCGCCGTGCGGCGGTCGGTCTCCTCGAACGCGGGGCCGGTGCCGAGGCTGTGGATCAGGTAGTAGACGACGTCGGCGCCGGTGCAGGCCGCGGCCACCGCCTCCGGGTCGCCGGCGTCCCCGCGGACGATCTCCACCGCACCGGCCCACGGGTGGTCACGGAGTTTCTCGGGCGACCGGGTCAGCACCCGGACCCGGTGGCCGGCGGCGAGCAGCTCGGGCACCAGCCGGCCCCCGACGTAGCCGCTGGCGCCCGTGACGAGGCAGGTCTTCGGACGGGCGGCGGTCGGGGCCATGCGCCCGAGTGTCGGCGCTGCGGCCGGTCGCCGCCGAGTCGCGGGCCGACGCCGGGGCGGAGATCATCTCGACCACGGCCAGCGGAGGTCGCCGGGCACCGGGACGAGCAGGAGGCGGCACATGGCGAGCGCGCAGACCGGCGAGGAGACCACCACCGACGGCCAGCCGCCGCTGAAGCGGGTCATGGGCCCGGGGTTGCTCCTGCTCTTCATCGTGGGCGACGTCCTCGGGACCGGGATCTACGCCCTGACCGGCACGGTGGCCGCCGAGGTCGGCGGGGTCGTCTGGCTGCCGTTCCTCATCGCGTTCGTGGTCGCGCTGATCACCGCGTTCAGCTACCTGGAGCTGGTCACCAAGTACCCCCAGGCCGCCGGCGCCGCGCTGTACACGCACAAGGCGTTCGGCATCCACTTCGTCACGTTCCTCGTCGCCTTCGCCGTCATGAGCTCCGGCATCACGTCGGCGTCGACGGCCGCGCGCGCCTTCAGCGAGAACGCCGCCGAGGTGTTCGAGGTCGACATCAACGGCTGGGGCATCACGTTCATCGGGCTCGGCTTCATGGCGCTGGTCGCGGCGGTGAACCTGCGCGGCGTCGGCGAGAGCGTGAAGAGCAACGTCGTCCTCACCTGCGTCGAGCTCTCCGGCCTGCTGATCATCATCGGGATCGGTGCGTGGGCGCTGTTCGGCGGGGACGGCGACTTCGGCCGGGTCACCGAGTTCGACACCGGCGACAAGGGCGTGCTGGCCGGCGTCATCGCCGCGACCGGCCTGGCGTTCTTCGCGATGGTCGGCTTCGAGGACTCGGTCAACATGGCCGAGGAGACCAAGGAGCCGCGGCGGATCTTCCCCAAGGTGCTGCTGACCGGGCTGCTGATCACCGGCCTGATCTACGTGCTGGTGTCGGTCTCCGCCATCGCCCTGGTCCCCGCCGACCAGCTCAGCGACCCCGACACCCCGCCGCTGCTGCGGGTGGTCGAGGCGGGGGCGCCGGACTTCCCGCTGAGCCTGTTCGGCGTCATCACCATGTTCGCCGTCGCCAACACCGCGCTCATCAACATGCTCATGGCCAGCCGGCTGGTCTACGGCCTGGCCCGCGAGCGGGTGCTGCCGCCGCTGCTGGGCCGCGTGCTGCCCGGCCGGCGCACCCCGTGGACGGCCATCCTCTTCACCACGCTCCTGGCGTTCGGCCTGATCACCTTCGTCGGCGAGGTCCCCGCGCTGGGCGGGACGACGGCGCTGCTGCTGCTCGTCGTCTTCACCGTCGTCAACGTCGCCGTCCTCGTGCTGCGCAAGGACCGGGTCGACGCCGACCACTTCCGGACGCCGACGGTCCTGCCCGTCGTCGGGGCCCTGGCCTGCGGTTTCCTGGCCACGCCGTTCTCCGGGCGGGCCGCCGAGCAGTACCGCATCGCGGGGATCCTGCTGGCCATCGGCGTGGTGCTCTGGCTGGTGACCGTCGCGGTCAACAAGCGCACCGGCGCCGGGCCGGCCGTGCTCGACCCCACCCACCTCAGCGGCGACGCCCCGCACGGCCCGCGCAACTGAGGAAGGACCCCTCGCCCTCCACGCCTCGCTCCGCTCGACGCGGGCCCCTGCGCGGGGGCCGGGGCAGCGGCCACCGCCAGCGGCCCGGAGACGGCGCGTCGTCCCCGGGGGCAGTCCCGGTGGTGGCGGACGTGCCGGGAGTGGCGCAGGAACGCGCTGAGGGGCTCGACGGCGTCGTTCCCGTCGGACCACCCGGTAGTCTGGACGGCGAACACCGCCAGCAACCGGCTCAGTGCCCTCCTGCGCCCTCGGGGCGCCCCTCGGCAGTGGGCCGCCCGGGCCGCCGGTTGCGCGACAGAAGGGTCCCACGTGGTCGCTCGACCGAAGACCGACAGCACGACCGACAACGGCTACTCCGGCTCGTCCATCACGGTCCTCGAGGGCCTGGAGGCCGTGCGCAAGCGCCCCGGCATGTACATCGGGTCGACCGGTGAGCGCGGCCTGCACCACATGGTGTGGGAGGTCGTCGACAACGCGGTGGACGAGGCACTGGCCGGCTACTGCGACACGGTGCGGGTGACCCTGCTGGCCGACGGCGGCGTCCGCGTCGAGGACAACGGCCGTGGCATCCCGGTCGACATGCACCCGGTGGAGAAGCGCCCCACCGTCGAGGTGATCATGACCGTCCTGCACGCGGGCGGGAAGTTCGACGGCAAGAGCTACGGCGTCTCGGGCGGTCTGCACGGCGTCGGCGTCACCGTCGTCAACGCGCTGTCCACGCGCCTGGACGTCACGGTCTGGGCGCACAACGGCATCGAGTGGCGGCAGAACTACTCCTACGCCAAGCCGGGTCCGCTCGAGCAGGTCGGGCCCACGAAGAAGCGCGGCACCGCGATCACCTTCTGGGCCGACGGCGACATCTTCGAGACCACCGAGTACTCGTTCGACACGATCAACCGCCGCCTGCAGGAGATGGCCTTCCTGAACAAGGGGCTGACCATCGTCCTGCGCGACGAGCGCCCCGGGCACAGCAAGGCCGAGACCGGTCTCTCCGACGAGGTGACCCTCGCCGAGGCCGCCCCGGAGGCCGGCCACGAGGCGGAGGCGTTCGAGCCGACCGAGATCACCTACCGGTACGACGCCGGTCTGGTCGACTACGTCGCGCACATCAACCGCCGCAAGACGCCGATCCACAAGTCGGTGATCAGCTTCTCCGCCGACGGCACCGGCAAGAACGACACCGCGATGTCGCTCGAGGTCGCGATGCAGTGGTCCGACGCCTACTCGGAGTCGGTGCACACCTTCGCGAACATCATCAACACCCACGAGGGCGGCACCCACGAGGAGGGCTTCCGCGCGGCGCTGACCTCGATCGTCAACCGGTACGCCGTCGAGAAGAAGCTGCTCAAGGAGAAGGACGAGAAGCTCACCGGCGACGACATCCGCGAGGGCCTCGCGGCCATCGTCTCGGTGAAGCTCGGCGACCCGCAGTTCGAGGGACAGACGAAGACCAAGCTCGGCAACACCGAGGTCAAGGGCTTCGTCCAGCGCGTCTGCAACGAGCAGATCGGACACTGGTTCGAGTCCAACCCGGCCGAGGCGAAGACGATCATCACCAAGGCGTCGTCGGCCGCCCGCGCCCGCCGCGCCGCGCAGGACGCCCGCAAGCTGGCCCGCAAGAGCCTGCTGTCGGTGAGCGGGCTGCCGGGCAAGCTGGCCGACTGCCGCTCCACCGACCCGCGCAACTCCGAGGTCTACATCGTCGAGGGCGACTCGGCCGGCGGCTCGGCGAAGTCCGGCCGGGACTCGATGTTCCAGGCGATCCTGCCCATCCGCGGCAAGATCATCAACGTCGAGAAGGCGCGCATCGACCGGGTGCTCAAGAACACCGAGGTCCAGTCGATGATCACGGCCTTCGGCACCGGCATCCACGACGAGTTCGACATCTCGAAGCTCCGCTACCACAAGATCGTCCTGATGGCGGACGCCGACGTCGACGGCCAGCACATCAGCACGCTGCTGCTGACCCTGCTGTTCCGCTTCATGCGGCCGCTGGTCGAGGGGCAGTACGTCTACCTGGCCAAGCCCCCGCTGTACAAGATCAAGTGGGGCGGCAAGATCGGTGACGAGTACGCCTACAGCGACAAGGAGCGCGACGCCGTCGTCAAGGCCGGCGCCGAGAGCGGTCGCAAGGTCAAGGAGGAGATGATCCAGCGGTTCAAGGGGCTCGGCGAGATGAACGCCAGCGAGCTGTGGGAGACCACCATGAACCCCGAGACCCGGATCCTGCGCCAGGTGACCCTCGAGGACGCCGCCGCCGCGGACGAGCTGTTCAGCATCCTCATGGGCGAGGACGTCGAGGCCCGTCGCAGCTTCATCACCCGCAACGCCAAGGACGTCCGCTTCCTCGACGTGTAAGCCCATTCGGCCCCGTCTCGGGTCCCGCCCTGAGCTTGCGAAGGGTGGGGAGGACGGGGTCCTTCATCCGCGTACGAACCGGAGAGATCCCCACGTGACCGAGACCCCTGCCCGCGACCGCATCGAGGCGGTCGACCTCCAGCAGGAGATGCAGCGCAGCTACATCGACTACGCGATGAGCGTGATCGTCGGCCGCGCGCTCCCCGAGGTGCGCGACGGCCTGAAGCCGGTGCACCGGCGCGTGCTGTTCGCGATGTACGACCAGGGCTTCCGCCCGGACCGCGGCTACGTGAAGTGCGCCCGCCCGGTGGCCGAGGTCATGGGCAACTACCACCCCCACGGCGACTCGGCGATCTACGACGCCCTGGTCCGGCTGGCCCAGCCCTGGTCCATGCGCTACCCGCTGATCGACGGTCAGGGGAACTTCGGCTCCCCGGGCAACGACCCGGCGGCCGCCATGCGGTACACCGAGTGCCGGCTGACGCCGCTGGCGATGGAGATCCTCGCCGGCATCGACGAGGAGACCGTCGACTTCCAGGCCAACTACGACGGCCGGACCCAGGAGCCGCTGGTCCTGCCGTCCCGCATCCCGAACCTGCTGATCAACGGCTCGGCCGGGATCGCGGTCGGCATGGCGACCAACATGCCGCCGCACAACCTGCGCGAGGTCGCCGAGGCCGTCTTCTGGATGCTCGAGCACCCCGAGGCGGAGGCCGAGGAGGCCCTCACCGCGTGCATGGAGCGGATCAAGGGCCCCGACTTCCCGACGCACGGGCTGATCGTCGGCCGCGAGGGCATCGAGGACGCCTACCGCACCGGCCGCGGCTCGGTCCGCATGCGCGCCGTGGTCACCGTCGAGGAGGACTCCCGGGGCCGGGTGCAGCTCGTCGTCACCGAGCTGCCCTACCAGGTGAACCCGGACAACCTGGCCGAGTCGATCGCCGAGTCGGTCAAGGAGGGGCGCCTCCAGGGGATCAGCGAGATCGCCGACGAGTCCTCCGACCGCGTGGGCCGCCGCCTGGTCATCACGCTGCGCCGCGACGCCGTCGCCAAGGTCGTGCTGAACAACCTCTACAAGCACACCCAGCTGCAGACGTCGTTCGGCTGCAACATGCTCTCGATCGTCGACGGCGTCCCGCGCACCCTGCGACTCGACGAGCTGGTCCGCCAGTGGGTCAACCACCAGATCGAGGTCATCCAGCGCCGGACCCGCTACCGGCTGCGCAAGGCCGAGGAGCGCGCGCACATCCTGCGCGGGTACGCCAAGGCGCTGGACCAGCTCGACGCGGTCATCGCGCTGATCCGCAACAGCGCCTCGGCCGACGCCGCACGGACCGGCCTGATGGAGCTGCTGGACGTCGACGAGATCCAGGCCGTCGCGATCCTGGACCTGCAGCTGCGCCGGCTGGCCGCCCTCGAGCGGCAGCGGATCATGGACGAGCTCGCCGAGATCGAGGCGCGCATCGCCGACCTGCAGGCGATCCTCGACTCCCCCGAGCGGCAGCGGCAGATCGTCCGCGACGAGCTCGCCGAGATCGTGGAGAAGTACGGCGACGACCGGCGCACCCAGTTCATCGCGAACGAGGGCGACGTCTCCATGGAGGACCTCATCGCGCAGGAGGAGGTCGTCGTCACCATCACCCGCACCGGCTACGCCAAGCGGACGAAGAGCGACCTCTACCGGTCGCAGCGCCGCGGCGGCAAGGGCGTCATGGGCGCGCAGCTGAAGCAGGACGACATCGTCGACCACTTCTTCGTGGGCTCCACCCACGACTGGATCCTCTTCTTCACCAACAAGGGCCGCGTCTACCGCGCCAAGGCCTACGAGCTGCCCGAGGCCAACCGCACCGCCCGCGGCGCGCACGTGGCCAACATCCTGGCCTTCCAGGGCGACGAGAAGATCGCCCAGGTCATGCAGATCAAGGACTACGGCGTCGCGCCGTACCTGGTCCTGGCGACGGCGAAGGGTCAGGTCAAGAAGACCCGGCTGACCGACTTCGACTCCCCGCGCAGCGGCGGCGTCATCGCGATCAACCTGCGCGACGGCGACGAGCTCGTCGGGGCGGCGCTGATCGACCCCGAGCAGGACCTGCTGCTGGTCACCCGCAAGGCGATGTCGATCCGCTTCAAGGCCGACGACGCCACGCTGCGGCCGATGGGCCGGGCGACCGAGGGTGTCCGCGGCATCTCGCTGTCTCCCGACGACCGTCTGCTGTCGATGATGGTCGTCGAGGAAGGGGTCGACGTCCTCGTCGCGACCGAGCGCGGCTTCGCCAAGCGCACCGGCATCGAGAACTACCCGAACCAGGGCCGGGGCGGGAAGGGCGTGCTCACCGCCGACCCGAAGGCCCGCAAGGGCAACCTGGTCGGGGCGCTCGCGGTGCAGCTCGGGGACGAGCTGTACGCCATCACCTCCGGCGGCGGCGTGATCCGCACCCCGGTCAACGGCGTGCGGCACAACAAGGACCGCGCCACGATGGGTGTCAAGCTCATGAACTTGCCGGAGGACGTCTCCATCGTGGCGATCGCGCGTACGACGGACAACGACGAGCCCGAAGCCTAGGGTGGGGAGCGGGGCCGGAGGCCCCCGGTGCCGGCCTGCGTGCTGACACCGGGGACACCCGGTCCGACGACCAGGATCTGACCGGCGCTCCGGGCGCCTCCGGACGCGTGCCGGAGACGCCCGGGCGCGCAGCGGCGGCGACGACCGCCGGGGAGCGGAGACCAGCATGAGCGACCGGACCCAGGGTGCGGTGCAGACCGGCACCCGGCCCGGGCAGGCCCCCGACGCCCCGGCTGCCGGGGCTGCGGAGGCCCCGGCCACCGGGAGCGTCCCGCTGGCCGGTGGGCCCGGGAGCGGATCCGGGCCGGCGGTCGTCGCCCGCAACGGCTCCGGCCGCCCGGCCGGGGGCAAGGGCAAGGCGCGCGGCCCCCGCCGCGCCCGGCTCCAGCTGCGGCACATCGACACCTGGTCGGCGCTGAAGATCTCGCTGGTGCTCTCCATCGTGCTGTTCTTCGTCTGGATGATCGCGATCGCGATCCTCTACGGCGTCCTGTCGGGGCTCGGGGTCTTCGACGCCCTCAACAACCTCGTCGGCACGCTGGAGAACACCTCGGGCGAGGAGACCGTCGCCAGTGACGCCATCACGCCCGGCATCGTCTTCGGCGGGGCGGCGGTCATCGGCGCCATCAACATCGTGCTGATGACCGCGCTGTGCACCGTCGGGGCGTTCATCTACAACATGTGCTCGGACCTCGTCGGCGGCCTCGAGGTCACGCTCGCCGAGCGCGACTGATGAAGGGGGCCACCCCCCGCAGGAGTCCCGAATCGCGCCACGTATGCTGTTCGAGGTCCACGGGCCTGTAGCTCAGGCGGTTAGAGCGCATCCCTGATAAGGATGAGGCCGGAGGTTCAAGTCCTCCCAGGCCCACCCGTGTGCCGGTCCGCCGGCGTCCACCGGTCCCCGCGGCCCCTGCCGGACAGGGGCCGCGGTGTCCTTCGAGGAGGAGCCGCGTGATCAAGAGAATCGCCCTGGTCGCGGTGGCCGCCGCCGCTGCCGCGGTCGTCCGCAAGCGGTCGACCGGCAGGAACGAGGCCGACCTCTGGTCGGAGGCGACGACCGGTCCGCAGGCGGTGAGCACGCCCACCAGCCGCTGAACCCCGCCCGGCGGCCCGCCGCCGGCAGCTCAGGGGACGTAGCTCAATTGGCAGAGCACCGCCTTTGCAAGGCGGGGGTTAGGGGTTCGATTCCCCTCGTCTCCACTCCTCCGGCGCCGATGGACCGCGGGTCCCACCGTTGGGCGGTCCCCTCGGCCGCGTCATGATCGAGGGGACCCGACCGTGGGCCGTTCTGCAGCAGGGGCGACGGCTCCCTGCAGCCGGTGTGCTGCCAGGGGCCACGGCGAATCGTGGCCCCCGAGGGGGTCCGATCTCGGTTAGCGTTCGTCCGTGACGCAGGAGCCGCCCCCGGAGCGACGTGGAGGCCGCTCGTCCCAGAGCCTCGAGGCGCGGCGAGCGTCCGCCTCGACCGGCACGGGCGGCGCGGCCGATGCCCGGACGGATCTCGGTGAGGCGATGGGGCTAGCCGCCCGGTCGCTGCAGGAGCGCCACGGAGACGTCGAGGCGACGCTGCAGGTGATCACCGAGAGCGCCGTCGGCGTCGTCCCGGGGGTGGAGGAGGCCTCCATCAGCTACGTGACCGGTCGACAGCGGATCGAGGCGCGTGCTGCGACCGGGGACCCGCCCAGGGAACTGGACGAGATCCAGAACCGTCTCGGGGAGGGGCCCTGCCTGGATGCGGTGTGGACGGACTCGACCGTGCGCATCGACGACATGCGCAGCGAGGCACGTTGGCCTCGGTTCGCCGCGGCAGCGGTCGAGCTCGGTGTCCTGAGCGCGGTGAGCTTCCAGCTGTTCGTGGAGGGTGACAACCTCGGGGCGCTCAACCTGTACTCGCGGCAGCCCGCGGCGTTCGGCGAGGAGTCCGAGGACGTCGGCCTGGTCTTCGCCGCGCACGCCGCGGTGGCGCTGGCCGGCGCCCGACACGAGACGAACCTGCGCACCGGGATGGGCAACCGCGATGTGATCGGCCAGGCCAAGGGGATGCTCATGGAGCGGTACGCGATCAGTGCCGACCGTGCGTTCGCGGTCCTGGCCAGGGTCTCCCAGCAGACCAACCGCAGACTCCTCGACGTGGCCACGGAGCTGACGGTGACCCGAGCCGTTCCGGAGATCCCGGCATCGGCGGCAGCCCGGGCCGACGCCCCGTCGACGTCGCGGTAGGGACTCAGGCGGACCTGTCGTCGTAGGCGAGCTCCTCGAGCGGGACCTCGCGGGCGAGCACGCGGGCGGCGAGGTCGTCGACCGCCAGGCCGGAGCTGTAGGCGTGCGCCCGGAGCAGAGCCAGCGCGTCCTCGCTGGTGATGCCCAGCCCGGCGTTGAGGAAGCCCATGGCCTGCCAGACGAGCGCCCGCCGCTCGGCGGCCGGTGCGCCGAGCCAGGCCGGCCCGTCGGCACCGGCGGGACGGGCGGCGCCATGGAACAGCGACACGACCTCGCGGGTCACGACCAGCGCGTCGTAGAGGGTGACGGTCCGGACGTCGTGGGGCGGGACGAGGTAGAGATCCAGCGCGCCGTGACCGCGGAACTCGTCCTGGAAGGGCAGCGAGATGATGCTGCGCACCGAGGTGCGGGCGACCAGGACGTCGTGGAAGGCCGGCCACCGGTCCTTGATGTCGGCCTCCTCGGCGATGATGGTCTGCCCGGAGGCGTGAGACGACAGGCAGGGGCCCTCACCGACGGTGAACTGCAGTCGTTCGGCCTCCGCGGAGACCTCGTCGCTGGCACCCAGGGGCAGCCGGCGGTCGGCGGCGAAGAACAGGCTGATCCCGGCTCCGTCGACGGGCAGGACGGCGGCGGCAGCCCTGGCCAGCTGTACGGGCAGCAGTTCCGGGTCGGGCAGGTCGGCGGCCGACGCCGCGACGGCGACGGCGAACCGCTCGGCGATGGACATGGGGCTCCAGGTGTCTGAGGTCGGCGTGAGGGGTGCCGTGGCCGAGGCCGGGTGGCGGTGTGGGAGCTCCCGGATCAGGGGCCCGGGCGGTCCCTCGGCGTGCCGTCGACGCCGTCGACGATGGCCTGGGCGATGTCGCGGAGCTTGCGGTTGGACCGCTGGGAGGCGGCGGCGAGCAGGTTGAAGGCCTCTGCGGCGTCGCAGCGCCGCTGGCTCATCAGGATGCCCTTGGCCTGCTCGATGACCGCCCGGGTGCGCATGGCGGTGTCCAGGTGCTCGGCCAGTTCGCGGGTGCTGTCGTAGAGCTGCCGGTTCTGCACCGCGATCGCGGCGTAGGAGGCGAACTCGGTCGCGACGGCCTTCGCCTGGTCGCCGAACGCGTGCGCCTCGGTCGCATAGAGGTTGAGGGCCCCGTGGACCGATTCCTTGACCGGTAGGGGAACCGACATCGAGCTGAGAGAGCCTCGCGCGACGCACTCGCGAGCGTGGCCCGGCCAGCGGGTCTCCTCGCGCGCGTCGGTGATCTCCTGGATCTCCTGGCCCACCGCGGCTTCGAGGCAAGGGCCCTCGCCACGGCTGTACTGCGACTCGTCCAACTGGACCGACAGCGGGCCGGTGAAGGCGGCACTGGTCGCCTTGTGGCGGCTGACGAGGGTGACCGAGGCCTCCACGACGCCGGGGGTGACCCGTTTCGCGAGTTCGGCGATGCGCAGCAGCATCGCGTCCATCGAGGTGTCCGCGAAGGACAGCCGCCCGAGCTCCGCGAAGGCAGCCCGGACGTCGAACGGTTCGGGAGAACGCCGAGGCGTGGGGCTCATAGCGGATCCGGTCCGTCGGGTCCGGCTGGTCGACGAGGCGATCGACCCCGGAGTGAGCCCTGCTCGAGAGGAAGACCCTGGGTCTGGCAGGCCGCGTCATGACCCATCAGGTGCCGCAGTGCGGCGCAGAGCTGACGGTACTCGCCTGGCCGGTTCAGCGGTCAGCCGAGCCGCCTCCGCTGTCTTCGATCCGCTTCCTCCGACTGCGCGGCGCCGGGAGAGGACGGGCCGCAGGAGTCCGCGGCGGCGGCGCGGGCGCCCGCAGGGTCGCCCGGAGGGCGTAGCGTCGAGGAGCTCGAGCAATGGGCACTGCTGCGACCCGAGGCCGTACACCCTGCCCACGGACACGCTCGTCCTGGCCTGCCGCCTCAGCGGCCTCTCCCTCACCGAACTCTGGTGGGACTATCTCGCGCTCGGCGGGACCCACTCGATGCCGCAGCTGTCGGCGCGCATGACACTCGGACACGAGTGGCCGGCGCTCGAGGACCTGGTGCTCGCGACCGCAGCCGACGAGGCCCTCGTCAGTGGCGGTCTGCCGCCACTCGGCCCTTCCTCGGCGCGCTGAGCGATCGCCAGGACACCGGTCCCTCCCGTCCCCACGCCGGCTCACGGCAGCGGCAGGGTCGCCGCCACCTCGGCACCCCGGGCGCGCATCGCGCCGGCGTCCTCCGGGAGGACCACCCCCGCCGCGACGAGGTCCTCCACCGCGTGCTCCCACAGCTCGGCGTACTCCGCCCGGGAGCGGTAGAGCTGGGCCACCAGCGCATCGGCGTACGCCCGGCGGCCGCCGAACACCGGTCCGCTGCCGGTGCCGCCCTTGCGACCGCGGTGCTCGGCCACGGGGACCGCGATCTCCGGCAGCCGGATCCCGCCCCAGGCGTTGCCGTCCTCGCCCCGCACGATCCGCGCGTTCGGCCGGCCGGCCAGCGTGATCCGGGGTTGCACGGCCGGGGGCTCGCCGTCGACCAGCCACCGGTGGACCGCGCGCAGCGCCGCCTCGTACACCGGCCGCCAGCTGACCGGGTTGGGCCCCCACTCGCCGTCGGTCGCGGGAGGGGTACGCCGGAGGACACCGTGCGGGGTTCCGGTGACCTCCCAGACGCGGCGCAGCGGGGTGTCCGGCAAGGCCAGGTCCGCCGTCGCGGTCACCTCGAACTCGCTGTTGAGCAGCAGCACGGGCACGCCGAGGTCCTCGCGGATGGTGGTCCGCCGGTACAGCGGGTCGGTGTCGGCGTCCAGCCGTGGGGCACGGCCCTCCCACACCGACAGCAGGAACGCGTCGACCACCGGCCCCCGGCGGTGGACGGCATTGGCGTAGGCGCACAGCCGCATCGCCGACTGCGAGCCGCCCACGGCGACCACCCGCTCGACGGCGAGTCCGCCCAGCGGGTCCACCGCGGACGCCCGTCGCGGACCCACGGCGGTCGCCGCGGCGGAGAAGACGTCGAAGCACGCCGGCTCGCCGGGGTGCAGCAGGCCGGCGTAGCGCTCGGGGTCGGCGTCCAGCAGCGGCGCCCGGCGGGAGGCGCGCGCCATCCGGCTCGGGGACCCGTAGATCCCGGCGATCTGCGCGCTGACCCCGACCCAGGCGTGCCCGCGGTAGACCTCGCCCTCGGTCGGGGCCGGTTGCTCGGCGCCGGCGGAGACGTTCTGCCACTCGAGGAAGACCGTGCCGGTGAACGCGGCGGGGTCGGCCGGGCGGACGACGAGGATGCGGGTCCGGTACGCGCCGGTGGCGACGGGTTCGGCGGTCCACCGCCCGTCGGCGCTGGGTGGTGCGTCGTCCGGGTGTCGGTACGCGGTGGCCTCCCCGGCGATCAGGTACTCCTCGCACAGGTACCCGGAGGCCGCCAGGACCTCGGCCGGCGGGGCGCCGTACGGGGGCCGTGCGCCCTCGACCGGTCCCTCGACCTCCACCGCCGACTCGGTGCTCATCCCGGAACGATAGGACCGCGGCGCCCGGGAGGACGCCGGGACCGCGGCTCAGGCCGTCGAGCCGCCCTCGGCCACCGGGCGTCCGTAGTCGACCGCCGCTCGCACCGCGGCCGGGGCGGCGTCCCGCAGCGGTCGGTCCGGTCGGGCGCCGAGGGCGTCGTTCACCGTGGAGAAGGCCACCCGGAGCGCGGTGTAGAGGGTCAGCCCGGCGATCTCCCGGTCGTCGAACCCGGCGTCGCGGAGGCGCTGGACGTCGTCCTCGCGGGTGCTGTTGGGGTCACTCGCCACCAGGCGCGCCCAGCCGGCCAGCGCGGCGTCCCGAGACCCCAGCCGTGCGTCGTCCCCGGCGAGCACACCCGCCGCGGCCTCGTCGCCGATCTCCTCGGCCAGCCGGGCGCCCCAGGCCAGGGAGCAGTGCGGGTCGCGCAGCACGCCCGCCGCGGCGGCGACGAGCACGCCGCGGGCGCGCCGGTCCAGACCCGCCGCGTCCGCCGCGCGGCCCATGAGGTCGAACAGGGCGTCGTGCTCGTCGGGCAGGTGGCTCCAGGAGCGGGTCAGGTTCATGACGAAACCCATCTGCTCCCGGTCACCGGCAGCGAGCCGCTCCGCTCCGGGTGAGGACGGCGCCGCGCGGAGGAACCCCGCGTCCGGTGCAGCTGTCTCGGCGTCCACGGCGACCTCCTCGGGGGTGTGCGGCGACGCTAGGGCGCCCGGCAGCCGCGGGGAAGCCCGCCCGGGTGCCCCGCGACCTGCGCGGCGGTGGGAGAGTGGACGCCGTGACCGAAGCGACCTCTCCCGCCCGGCGTGCCGTGCTGCACACCAACCACGGCGACATCACCGTGGACCTGTTCCCCGACCACGCGCCCAAGACCGTGGCCAACTTCGCCGACCTGGCCGAGGGCCGGCGCGAGTGGACCCACCCGCAGACCCGCGAGAAGACGACGGACCGTCTCTACGACGGCACGATCTTCCACCGGATCATCTCCGGCTTCATGATCCAGGGCGGCGACCCGCTCGGCATGGGCATCGGTGGCCCCGGCTACCAGTTCGGCGACGAGTTCCACCCCGAGCTGACCTTCGGCAAGCCCTACCTGCTGGCCATGGCCAACGCGGGCCCGGGCACCAACGGCTCGCAGTTCTTCATCACCGTCAGCCCCACCCCGCACCTGAACCGCAAGCACACGATCTTCGGCGAGGTGGCCGACCAGGCCAGCCGCGAGGTCGTCGACAAGATCTCGAACGTGCCGACCGGCCGGCAGGACAAGCCGGTCCAGGACGTCGTGATCGAGTCGATCGAGGTGCAGCGCAGCTGACCCAGTCACCCCCCGGCGGGGGTGCGGGCCGGGGCGAGGAGCCTCCGCCCGTGCCCCCGCCGGCCAGCTGCTACCGGCACCCGGACCGGCCCACCGGGATCTCCTGCGCGCGCTGCGGCCGGCCGATCTGCCCGGAGTGCATGACCTCGGCCTCGGTGGGCTTCCAGTGCCCCGAGTGCATCCGCGAGGGCCGGGCCTCGGTGCGCCCGGTCCGCCGCGCCCCCGCCGTGCGCTCGGCGGGCTCGCGCTGGGGCGTCGTCACCCTCACGCTCATCGCGGTCAACGTGGTCCTGTTCGTCGCCACGGCCGTCTCCGCGGGCATCGCGGGCGAGAACCCGCTGGACAACCAGCGGTCGCCGCTGTTCGCCGACCTGCAGCTGGCCCCCGTCCTCGTGCAGGTGTTCGGCGAGGACTGGCGGCTGCTCACCTCCGCCTTCCTGCACATCGGCATCACGCACCTGGCGTTCAACATGCTCGCGCTGCTGCTGTTCGGCGCCGAGCTGGAACGCACGCTCGGCCGGTGGCGCTACCTGGCCGTCTACCTGCTGTCCGCCCTCGGCGGCTCCGTGGCGATCCAGCTGTTCGGCGACCCGCGGGTGGCCGTCGCGGGTGCCTCCGGGGCGATCTGGGGCCTCATGGGCGCCTTCGCCGTCCTGGCACTCACCCAGCGCGGGGACGTGCGGGGCATCATGACGCTCCTGGCGATCAACCTGCTGGTCAGCGTGCTGATCCCGGGCATCTCGCTGCTGGGCCACCTCGGCGGTCTCGTGGCCGGCTTCCTGGCCGCCGGTGTCGTCGTCCTGGCCCGCCGCCGGACCGAGCTCCAGGTGCTGGGCCTGCTGGTGCTGACCGGCGTCCTCGCCGTGACGGCGCTGACGGCGACGACGATCGTCGTCCTCTAGGGCCGGGTCCCGCCCGCCCGCCGCCACCCCTCCAGGGCGTCGGCGACGTCGGCCGGATCGGCGCCCAGTTCCCAGCTCGCGAGCAGCACCAGCTGGCCGGCGTCGTCCGATCCGGCCGCCGTGTCGAGCTCCAGCAGCCGGGACCGCAGCCCGCGGCGCCGGGTCTCCCGCACCTGCACGCGCAACGCCCGCCAGGGCAGCTCCAGCCGCCCGGTCAGCGTGCGGACGACGATGCCGTCCGGGACCGTGGCCAGCCGCGGACGCAGCACCGCGAGCCGTAGGGCCATCCCCAGCAGGAGCAGGGCCGCCCCGCCGACCAGGACCCGGCCGACGGGCTCCAGCAGCACCGCGCCCGTCCCCAGGACGACGCCGGCGACGGCCGGCACGGCCACGGTCCCCGGACGAGCCGACCACTCCACACCCACAGCCTGCCCCGCCACAGCGGCGCCGCGCACCGGCAGGTGTCCACAGCCCGGGTCCCGGGTACGGCTCCGCCGCAGGTCAGCGGCTCGTCCGGCACCGCATGTCGACTTCTCCACAGCTGGGTACACAGCTGGGGACAGAAGCACAGGGCTGTAGTTACGCCTGCGTCCTCCTCGTCACACGCGTCCCACCGCTCGTGAAACAGCAGGTCAGAGCGGTGCAGTCGAACATGCGTACTCCACATGTGGTGGACAACCCTGGGTATCCAGCGCCGTGTCGACCTGTGGACAAGGGCGCCGCCTGTGCACAGTGTTCACAGGCAGGCCCCGGGACCGGGAACGACAGAGGCCCCCGTCCCCAGGGGGACGAGGGCCTCGGTACGAGCAGTCGCGGGCCGGTGGCCTCAGCGCCAGCGCATCGACATGACCAGGCCGGCGACCATGGCGCCGAACCCGATCGCGAAGTTCCAGGCGCCCAGGTCGACCATGAACGGGATCTGGTCGCCGGCCACGTAGTAGACGACGATCCACAGCAGGCCCACGAGCATGAGCGCCACCATCAGCGGCGCGTACCAGCGCGGGCTCGGGGCGAGTGCGCGCGAGGAGCTGGACTGCAGCGTCGCCGGGGGCGGCGTGTAGGCGGACTTCTTCCGCACCTTGGACTTCGGCACCGCTGCTTCTCCCTCCACGCACCGGCCGGGATCGGTGTGCACCGGCCGGATCTGTCCCCAGCCTAAGCTGCGAGGGGCAGACGGTGGGTCATCGACGCCGGTGACCGCCCCAGCGGGGTGTCCCCCGTCCCCACCCGTCCGGGAGGTGTCCGTGCTCCGCGACCGCGTCTCCGGCCTGCTGGGCCGCCGTCCGGGGTGGCTGCGTGGGCGGCCCTCGGCGTGGGCGGCCCTCGTGCCGGTCGTCGCGCTGGCGGCGGGGCTGCTGTTCGCCACCTCCGGGCAGACCGCCCGCGGCACCGACCTCCGGGGCGGCGAGATCATCGAGCTCTCCGGTCTGATCAGCCAGCGGCGGGCCGCCGTCGCCGCGCAGGACGCCGAGGCCGAGGAGCTGCAGGACCAGGTCGAGCAGCTCACCGAGCAGGCCGCCTCGCAGTTCGGGGCGGTCGCCGAGGCGCAGGCCACGGGGGAGGCCCTCACCCTGTCGGCCGGCCTGGTGCCGCTCACCGGTCCCGGGGTGCGGATCACCCTGGACGACGCCCCGCGCCGCCCCGACGGCAGCCTGCCCCGCGGCGCGCGGCCCGACGACCTCGTCATCCACCAGAGCGACGTCCAGGCGGTGGTCAACGCGCTGTGGGCGGCGGGCGCCGACGGCGTCTCGATCATGGACCAGCGGCTGATCGCCACGAGCGCCGTCCGCTGCGTCGGGCCGGTGCTCCTGCTCGAGGGGCGGGCCTACTCCCCGCCGTACCAGATCGCCGCCATCGGCGACCTCGAGTCGATCGTCGACGAGCTGGCCGCCTCCCGCCAGGTCGGTGTCCTGCAGGAGGCGGTCAACGCCTTCGGGCTGACCTTCTCCGTGCGCGGCGCGGAGACGGTGGACCTGCCGGCGCACAGCGGCACTCCCACGATGGGGTACGCCACGCCCGTCCGGTAGCCGCCGCTGGTACACAGGGGGCGTGAGCAGGCCGGTCCTCGTCGTCGACAACTTCGACAGCTTCGTCTACAACCTCGTCCAGTACCTCGGGCAGCTCGGCGTCCGCTGCATCGTGCGGCGCAACGACGCGGTGACCACTGAGGAACTGGACGAGCTCCAGGTTGCCGGCGTCCTGCTCTCCCCCGGCCCGGGCACCCCCGCCGACGCCGGCGTGACCGTCCCGATGGTGCGGGCGGCCGCGGAGGCCGGCACGCCGGTGCTGGGCGTCTGCCTGGGCCACCAGGCGATCGCCGAGGCGTTCGGCGCCGAGGTCGTACGCGCGCCGGAGCTGCTGCACGGCAAGACCAGCGCGGTGGTCCACGACGGCGTGGGCGTGCTCGCCGGGCTCCCGTCGCCGTTCACCGCCACCCGCTACCACTCGCTGGCCGTCGACCTCGCCACGGTGCCCGACGAGCTCGAGGTCACCGGGCACACGCCGTCCGGGATCGTCATGGCGCTGCGGCACCGGGAGCTGCCCATCGAGGGCGTGCAGTTCCACCCCGAGTCGGTGCTCACCGAGGGCGGGCACCAGATGCTCGCCACCTGGCTGGCGGCCTGCGGTCAGGCCCCGGACCCGGCCGTCGTGGAGGCCGCCGCGGCCGGCGCCCGCCGGCTGTCCACCGTCAGCGCCTAGCGCCGCAGAACGCACAGAGGGGCTCCACCCACCGGGTGGAGCCCCTCTGTTGCGTCGGTGACCGGGTCAGCCGTCGGCGGGCTCGCGGCCGACGGTGATGGTGACGCTGGAGCCGCGCGCCACCTGGTTGTTGGCCGTCGGGCTCTGCGCGATCACGATGCCGACGTCAGCCGGGTCGGCGGCCGGCGCGTCCACGACCCGGACCACGAAGCCCTGACCCTGCAGGGCCGTCGTCGCAGCCTGCTCGGTCTGGTCGACCACGTTGGGCACCGGGACGGTCGTCGGCTGCGCAGGCCCCGAGGACACCCGCAGGACGATCTCGGTCGCCGCGGTGGCGGAGGTGCCGGCCGGAGGCGTCGTGCCGAGCACCGTGCCGGCCGGAGCCGGGTCCTCGACCTCCTGCGGCGTGATGTTGGTGAACCCGGCGTCGACGAGCTGCTGCCGCGCCGATGCCTGGTCGCCGGAGACGGACGGCACCGGGGCGTCGCCGTCGGAGACGAAGAGCGTGATGGTGGTGTCCGGCGCCACGGCGGTCCGCTGCGCGGGGTCGACGTCCACGACCGTGCCCTCCGGCTCCAGCGAGTCCACCTCGTCACGGTTGATGTTCCCCGTGAACCGGGCCGCCTCGAGCGCCGCTCGGGCGTCCTCCTCGGACAGGTTGATCACCGCGGGGATGGTGATGCTGTCGGGCGCGATGCCGACCGTGAGGTCGACCTCGCTGCCCTCCTCCACCTGTGCGCCGCTCCCCGGGCGGCTGTCCAGGACGACGCCGACCCTGGTCGGGTCATCGACCTCCTGCTCGGTGACGTCCCCGACCGTCAGGCCCGCCGTCTGGATCGCGGCCTCGGCGTCGGCCCTGGGGAGGTCCACCAGCGTCGGCACCGACACCGTGGCGGTCGCCTGGTTGCCGCCGTCCTCGTCGTCGCCGCCCATCGCCAGGGCGATCCCGACGACGGCGCCGATCAGCACCAGGGCACCGACCACCGCGGCGATGATCCGGTTGCGCTTGCGGCGGGCGGCGGCCTGCTCGTCGTCGTCGTCATCCCAGTCGTCGCGGCCGCGTCCGGTCACCGGCGGGACGGCGCCGATCACGGCGGTCCGCTCCGCCTCGCCCATGACCGGGGTGGCCTCGACCCGCTGCCCGGCCAGCGCCCGGAGCAGGTCGTTGCGCATCTCGGCGGCCGACTGGTAGCGGTTGGCCGGGTTCTTGCTCATCGCCTTGAGCAGGATCGAGTCCAGCTCCGGCGAGATCGCCGGGTTGATCGACGACGGCAGCCGCGGGTCCTCGCGGACGTGCTGGTAGGCCACCGACACCGGGGAGTCGCCGGTGAACGGCGGTGCACCGGTGACGAGCTCGTAGAGCAGGCAGCCGAGCGAGTAGACGTCCGAGCGGGCGTCGACGCCCTCGCCGCGGGCCTGCTCGGGGGAGAGGTACTGGGCGGTGCCGATGACCGCTGCGGTGGAGGTCATCGTCGCCGCGGAGTCGGAGACCGCGCGGGCGATGCCGAAGTCCATGACCTTGACCGAACCGGCCGGCGTGATCATCACGTTCCCGGGCTTCACGTCCCGGTGCACGATGCCGTTGCGGTGGCTGAAGTCCAGGGCGCCGCAGATGTCGGCGGCCAGGCTCATCGCCCGCTCCGGCGCCAGCACGCCCTCCCGGCGCAGCACGTCGCGCAGGGTCTCGCCCTCGACGTACTCCATGACGATGTAGGGCGTGTTCCCGCTCGGCGAGCGGTCCTCGCCGGTGTCGTAGACGGCGACGATGGCCGGGTGGTTCAGCGAGGCGGCCGCCTGGGCCTCGCGCCGGAAGCGCACCTGGAACGACGGGTCCCGGGCGAGGTCGCTGCGCAGCACCTTGACGGCGACCTCGCGACCGAGCCGGGTGTCGCGGCCGCGGTGCACCTCCGCCATGCCGCCGCGGCCGAGCACCCCGCCGATCTCGTAGCGCTCACCGAGCACCTGGGGGGTGGTCATCGCTGGTCCTCTCGGGCGGAGCTGGGTCGGGTCCGGCGCCCGGGGGCGGGACCGTCCGGCAGCGTATCGACGGCGCAGGACGCTCCTGGGACGGCGCGAGCGGCGTCGCTCACCCGGTCACCCCCTGCGCCCCACCGGGCGCGGCAGCCTCGGCCGGCGGGTCCACGGGCGACGGTTCCGGCGGCGGCGGGGCCAGCGTGCTGCCCGGCGCGGGTGCCGACGACGAGGTCGTGGCGGGGGCCGACGAGGTCGGCGACGCCGAGCTCGAGGAGGCGGGTGACGACGACGAGGGCGCGGACGAGGTCCTGGGCACGGAGGCCGAGGTGGGAGCGGGCGCCGGCTGGTCCTCGCCCTCCTCCTCGCTCTCCTCCGCCGGCGGCGTGTAGCCGTCGGGCGCGAAGTAGAGCGTGATGGGGGTGTCCACCGGGAGGGTGCCGGCCGTGCCGGGGTCCACCGCGGCGACGCCGTCGGGAGCGAGCTCCGCGCCGTAGTCGGCCAGCTGCTGGTTGCTCGCCTCCTCGGCGGTGACCTCGGTGAAGCCCCGCCCCTCCAGGAGGGCGGTCGCGGCCGCGACGTCCTCGCCCAGGAGCGCGGCGGGGTCGAACGCCCCCGTGACCGCGCCGCTCGTGGCGGTGGTCGAGGCGGACGTGGACGTGCGGTCCCCTCCGCCGTCGCGCTCCTGGTCACCGCCGCCGAAGAGGATCCAGCCCAGGCCGAGCAGGAGGGCGAGCACGAGCAGCGCGACGACCGGCCACACCCAGCGGCGCCCGCGGCGCGGCGGTGGTGCGGCGGCGGTCTCGCCGTCCCACGGGTCCTCGTCGGCCGGGGGGCCCTCCAGCGGGGGCATGGGCCGGGCGGAGGTGCGCGGCCCCGTCGCCGCGGCCACCGGGGCCGCGTCCAGGACCTGGGTGCTGGGCTCCTCGTCGGGCTCGGCGGGCATGGTGACCACCTGCGTGGTGGCGACGGCCGCGGCGGCCATGCCGGTGCCGGCCGGCGCCCGGCTGCCCACGGCGGCGGCCACGGCCCGGATCGCCGCGGCGAAGGCGGCGCCGTCGTCGAACCGGTCCTCGGGGTGCTTCTCCAGCGACCGGGCGAGCAGCTGCCGAACGGCGAGCGGGACGTCGGCGGGCAGCGGCGGCGGCGGCCGGTTGATGTGCGCCAGCGCGATCGCCACCTGGGAGGTGCCGTCGAACGGCCGGGAACCGGTCAGGCACTCGTAGCCGACGACGCCGAGCGAGTAGACGTCGGAGGCTGCAGTGACCTCGAAGCCCTGCGCCTGCTCGGGGGAGAGGTACTGGGCGGTGCCGACGACCATGCCGGTGCGGGTGAGCGGTGTCGCGTCCCGGGCGCGGGCGATGCCGAAGTCGGTCAGCTTCACCACGCCGTCGGGCCGGACGATGAGGTTGCCGGGCTTGATGTCGCGGTGGACGACGCCGGCGGCGTGCGCGGCGGAGAGCCCGTCGGCGGCCTGGCCCAGGACGTGCAGCGTCCAGTCGACGGGGAGGCGGCCCTCCTCGTGCAGGATCGTCACCAGCGGCTGGCCCTCGACCAGCTCCATGACGAGGAACGCGAGGCGCTGGCCGGGGTTGCGCTCGTCCTCGGTCTCGCCGTAGTCGTAGACCGACGCGATGTTCGGGTGCGACAGCGCGGCGGTGTGCCGGGCCTCGTTGCGGAACCGGGCCACGAAGCTCGGGTCGCCGGTGAACTCGCTGCGGAGCACCTTGGCCGCGACCACTCGGTCCAGGACGCGGTCGCGGGCCCGCCAGACCTCCCCCATCCCGCCGGTGGCGATGGGGGAGGTGATCTCGTACCGCCCGGCGAGGACGGTGCCCGTCGAGAGCGCCATCAGCCGCCACCGCCTTCGAGGTAGGCCTCCATGACCCGGCGGGCGATCGGTGCGGACACGTCGCCACCGGTACCCCCGCCGTTCGCGACGAAGACGGCGACGGCGATCTGCGGGTCGTCCGCCGGCGCGAAGCCGATGAACCAGTTGTGGTCGGGGACGTCCGGGGCGACCTGGGCGGTGCCGGTCTTGCCGGCGACGTCGATCCCGGGGATGCGGGCGGCCCGGCCGCTGCCCTCGGCGACGACGCTGACCATCATCTCGGTCAGCTGGTCGGCGACCTCGGGGCTCACCGGCTCGGAGAGCTCGTCGGGGTCGGCCTGCTCGATGACCGTCAGGTCGGGCGCGCGGAGCTGGTCGACCAGGTAGGGCCGCATCAGCGTGCCGTCGTTGGCGACCCCGGCGGCGACCATGGCCGCCTGCAGGGGGGTCATGCGGACGTCGCGCTGGCCGATCGAGGACTGCCCGAGGGCGGCGTCGCTCTCGATGTCGCCGACGCTGCTGCCCACGGTGCCCATGGGGATGTCCAGCCCCTCGCCGTCCATGCCGAACGCCTCGGCCATCTCCCGGACGCGGTCCTCGCCGAGCTCGATGCCGAGCAGGGCGAAGGCGGTGTTGCAGGAGATGGTCAGCGCGTCGATCAGCGGCTGCTCGCCGCTGGGGTCGCACCGCGAGCCGTTGAAGTTCTCCAGCGTCGTCGACGTGCCGGGCAGGGTGAGCAGGTCCGGAGCCGGGATGACGGTGTCGGGGGTGTACTCGCCGCTGGACAGGGCGGCGGCGGACACGATCACCTTGAACACCGAGCCGGGCGGGTAGTTGTCGCTGATGGCCCGGTTCAGCCGAGGGTCGGGGTCGGCGGCCTCGAGGCCCGCGGCGTAGTCGGCGACCCCCTGGGCGTCGTGGCTGGAGAGCAGGTTCGGGTCGAAGGTCGGCGTGCTCGCCAGCGCGAGGATCGCGCCCGTGCTGGGCTCCAGCGCCACGACGGCGCCGGTGACGCCCTCCAGCCCGGCCATCGCCGCCTGCTGCGTCGCCGCGTCCAGCGTCAGGACGACGTCGCCGCCGGAGGGGTCGCGGCCGGTGAACAGATCGCTCAGCCGCTGGGTGAACAACCGGGCGTCGTCGCCGGTCAGCACGTCGTTCTCGGTCCGCTCGATGCCGCGGGCGCCGTACCGGACGGAGTAGTAGCCCGTGACCGCGGCGTACAGCGGCCCCTGCGGGTACTGGCGCAGGTAGGTCAGGTCGTCGTCGGTCTCGACCGAGAGCGCGATCTCCGTGCCGTCGACGACGATCGAGCCGCGCTGCCGGTCGTACTCCTCGTAGATCACCCGGCGGTTGCCCGGGTCGGCGCGCAGCTCCTCGGAGCGGACCACCTGGATGTAGTTGACGTTGACGATGAGCAGCGTGAAGAGGACGAGCACGCTGATCGCGACGCGGCGCAGCGGGGCGTTCACGGCCGCACCACCTCGGTCGGGGCCTCGCCGAGCATGGCGCGCTGCGGAGGACCGGGCTGGACCGGCGGCGCGGCGGGCCGGCGGGCGGCGTCGCTGATCCGGACGAGGATGGCCAGCAGCGCGAAGTTGGCGACCAGCGAGGAGCCGCCGTAGGCCACGAACGGTGTGGTCAGGCCGGTCAGCGGCAGCAGCCCGGTCACGCCGCCGAGGACGACGAACACCTGCCAGGCGACGGCGAAGGCCAGGCCGGCGGCGAGCAGCTTGCCGAAGGCGTCCCGGACGATCAGCGAGCTGCGCAGGCCGCGCTCGACCAGCACGAGGTAGACGATGATCACCGCGACCAGGCCGAAGAGCCCGAGCTCCTCGCCGATGGCGGCGGCGATGAAGTCGCTCTTGGCCACCGGGACCTGGTCGGGGCGCCCGCCGCCGAGACCGGCGCCGAACAGGCCGCCGGTGCCGAGCCCGAGCAGCGACTGGACCATCTGGTAGCCGCCCTCGTCCCGGTAGGCGAACGGGTCGAGCCAGGTGTCCACGCGCACCTGCACGTGACCGAACAGCTGGTAGGCGAGGAACGCCCCGGCGCCGAACAGCCCGACGCCGATGACCAGCCAGCTCGCCCGCTCGGTGGCGACGTAGAGCATCACCACGAAGATGCCGAACAGCAGCAGCGAGCTGCCCAGGTCGCGCTCGAAGACGAGGACCAGGATCGACAGCAGCCAGGCGACCACCACCGGGCCCAGGTCGCGGCCGCGGGGCAGCTCCAGCCCCATCACCCGCCGGCTGGCCAGGGCGAGCACGTCGCGCTTGTCGACCAGATAGGCCGCGAAGAAGACGATCAGGCAGATCTTGGCGAACTCACCGGGCTGGATGCTGAAGCCGGCGAGCCGGATCCAGATCTTGGCGCCGTTGACCGACGAGATCGACGCCGGCAGGACCGCGGGCAGCGCCAGCAGCAGCAGACCCACGAGGGCCAGCGTGTAGGCGAAGCGGGACAGCAGCCGGTGGTCGCGGATCACCAGCAGCACGGCGACGAACAGGCCCACGCCGAGGGTGGCCCAGACCAGCTGGACCGGGGCGTCCTCGCGGGTCGCGGTCGCCCCGACCTGCTCGCCGGCGAGGTCCAGGCGGTGGATCATCGTCAGACCCAGCCCGCTGAGCAGGGCGACGGCGGGCAGGAGCAGCGGGTCGGCGTAGGGAGCGAACCGGCGCACGACGACGTGCATCACCGCCCACAGCGCGGTGAACCAGCCGCCGAAGGCGGCCAGCTCGGGCCGCAGCGACCCGGTGACGGTGATGTCGACGACGCACTGCGCGGCCAGCGTGATGACGACGGCGAAGGCGAGCATGACGAGCTCGGTCCCCCGCCGCGTCGGGACCGCCGGGGCCGTGCCCGGGGCGCCGGCCGCACCGGCGACCTGCGGAGCGGGATCGGCGCCGGTCATCACTCCGCCTCCCGGCAGTCCCGTTCCGTGCCGGCCGAGGAGGAGTCCTCGCTCGAGGTGGGCCCTGTGGTGGTGCTGGGGGTGCTGGTCTCCGGCAGCGAGCCCACCGCGGGCGGAGACGACGGGAGGCCGGGCGGCACGAGCGGCGACGGCTCCGGCGTCGGCGTCGGCGTCGGCGTGCTCGGGGCGGGCTCGGGCTCCTCCTCGCACCGCGGCAGGGACTGCTCGCGGAGCAGGTCCACCCGGTCCTCGGCGGCCGCCCGGTCGTCGACGGTGATGCCGTCGGTGACCTTGCCGCGGACGTCCTGGCTGAGGTCGGCCACCGCGATGTCGGTGCCCTCCTCCTCGCGGTACAGGTCCACGCCGAGCACGGAGGCGTTGATGCCCCGGTACACCGCCACGGTCTCGGTGTCCTCGTCCACGCCGACGAACCAGTGGTCGAGGACCCAGGCGTAGGCGCCGACCCCGGCACCGGCCAGGACCACCAGGGTGGCGAGCGCGAACCACCAGCGGCGGCGGGTGCGCCGGCGGTCCGGTGCCGGCGCGGCCGCCATCGGCGCCGACGCCGGCGGGGGCGGGGGAGGCGGGTCGGCCAGGGCCGCCCGGCCGGCGGCCGATCCGGGGTCGACGGCCCGCTGGCCGATGTTGGCCCCGGCGGCGCCGTCGACGACCGGCTCGGTCGTCATGCCCGAGCCGTCGTCCTCGACGACGTCGGCGACGATCACCGTGATGTTGTCCGGACCGCCGCTGCGCAGCGCCAGCTCGATGAGCCGGTCCGCGCACGACTGCGGGTCCGGGTCGGCGAGCGTGGTGGCGATGGTCTCCTCGCTGACCACGCCGGACAGCCCGTCGGAGCACAGCAGGTAGCGGTCGCCGGCGCGCGCCTCGCGCATCGAGAGGTCGGGGTCGACGTCCTGGCCGTTCAGCGCCCGCAGCAGCAGGGAGCGCTGCGGGTGGTGGTTGGCCTCCTCCTGCGTGATCCGGCCGTCGTCGATGAGCGTCTGCACGAAGGTGTCGTCGTGGGTGATCTGGGTCAGCTCGCCGTCGCGCAGCAGGTAGGCGCGGGAGTCGCCGACGTGGCACAGGGCCAGGCGGCCACCGGCGAACAGGACGGCGGTGAGCGTGGTGCCCATGCCCTCGAGCTGCGGGGACTCGCGGATCACCTCGCGCAGGTGCTCGCTGCCGTCGAAGACCGCCGACCGCAGGGCCTGCAGCATGTCGCTGGGCGGCGCGTCCTCGTCGAGGTGCTCCAGGGCGGCGATGACCACCTTGCTGGCGACGTCGCCGGCGGCGTGGCCGCCCATGCCGTCGGCGACGGCGAGCAGCCGCGGCCCGGCGTAGACGGAGTCCTGGTTGTTGCCGCGGACCAGGCCGCGGTCGGATCGTGCCGCGTAGCGCAGCGCGAGGGTCATCGGGTGCGGCCCTCCCGGGTGTCGGCGCTCATGACCGCAGTTCCAGGGCGGTCTGGCCGATGCGGATCGGCTGCCCCGGTGCGACCAGCAGCGGACCCTGGACCCGCTGCTGGTCCAGGAACGTGCCGTTGGTGGAGCCCAGGTCCTCGACGTACCACTGGCCACCCCTGTTGGTCAGCCGGGCGTGCCGGGAACTGGCGAAGTCGTCGGTCAGCACGAGCGTGGAGTCGTCGGCCCTCCCGATGAGGATCGGGTGCTCGCCGAGGGTGATCCTCGTGCCGGCCAGCGGACCCGCGGTCACGACCAGTGTCCGTGGCCCCTTGTTCTTCCGCTTGCCGGGTGCCGCGGCCCGCGGCGGGACGGCCGCCACCCGGCCGGCGCGACCACCGAAGAGGTCGGCGCGGACCACGCGGAACGCGGCGAAGATGAACAGCCAGAGCAGCAGGAGGAAGCCGAACCGGAAGATCTGCAGGACGATCTCGGCCGTCACGGGGTCGCCGCCCCGGCGGTGTGCAGGCGCACGAGCCCTCTCACGCCCCGTCCTGCCGGTAGACCAGCACGGAGTGGCCGATCCGGATGACGTCGCCGTCGGCCAGGGCCTGCCGGGTGATCCGGCGGCCGTTCACGAGGGTGCCGTTGGTGGAGCCGAGGTCCTCGACGTAGGCGGTGCCGCCCTCGAGGACGACGTCGACGTGCTTGCGGCTCACGCCGGTGTCGGGCAGCCGGATGTCGGCGTCGGTGCCACGGCCGATGACGTTCCGGCCGGTGGTGAGCTCGTGCCGGGTGCCGGGACCGTCGACCATCAGCACGTGCGTGACGCCGGGGTGCGAGCCGGCCCGGCCCACGACCGCGGACGGCTGCTGGCGGCCGGTGTCGGTGGCCATCCGGCCGCGCAGCGGGGGCAGCGGGGGGACGCCCTCGGCGCCCGGCACGCCCGGACCCACGGGGAGGACGTCGGCGCGCGACGCGGGGCGGGCCGGGTCGGCCACGTGCGAGCCGACCTCGAAGACCCCGGTGGGCAGCGAGTCGTCGAGCTGCAGGCGGACCTGGACCTCGCCGAAGAGCTGGTAGCCCTCGCCGGCGATGTGCTCGGCGACCATGTCGGCCAGCTCGGCGGCCAGCTGCTCGGACCACTCGGCGAGGTTGTCGAAGTCGGCGCGGCCCAGCCGCACGTCGTACACGTTGGGCGCGAGCACACGCCCCTCGCCCAGCACCGAGCGCTGCTCGTCGGCCTCGCGGGTCAGGGCCTTGGCGATCTCGGCCGGGTGGACCTTGCCCTTGAACAGCCGGGCGAAGGCCAGCCCGACCATCCCCTCCAGCCGCCGCTCGAAGCGCTGCAGCACACCCACAGTCGCTCCTCCAGGCTCGTTCGGCACGGACGTCCGGTCCACCCGTGATCGTAGCCGGGCCCCGGCCCCCGGACCGGTTCGCCGGGCGCGACTCCCCGGACCGATCCGCACGTCCGCACCCCCCGCGGGGACCCTCTCCGGGGGCTGCTAATCTCGTCGGGCGTCCGGGCAAGTGGCGGAATGGCAGACGCGCACGGTTCAGGTCCGTGTGTCCGAGAGGACGTGGGGGTTCAACTCCCCCCTTGCCCACCAGCACGGAGGAGCCGGTCCCCAGTGGGGGCCGGCTCCTCCGTCGTTGCGGGGTCGTTCGTCGGGGTCAGTGGGTGGCCTTGACCGCCAGCACGGGACAGTCGGCGTCGAGCAGGATGCGCTGGGCCTGGCTGCCGAACAGCAGCTTCCCGGTGGGCGACCGGCGGCGCATGCCGATCACGAGCAGGCTCGCGCCGACCCGCTCGGCGGCGTCCACGATCTCCTCGGCGGCATCCCGGCCCCTGACGAGCTGCTCGATCTCGAACTGCACGCCGGCGGCGGACAGCCGCGCGCGCAGCCGCTCGACCTCGCCCTCGTCGAGGAACTTGGGGTCGTTGCTGGCGTCGCTCTGGCCGACGTTCACCAGGTGGAGGGACTCGCCGCGGCGGCCGGCCTCCTCGAGGGCCGCGTCCAGGGCGGCCTGTCCTTCAGCACTCGGCGTGTAGCCGACGACGACGGTCATGCGGCGCAGCATAGGGACGACACGCGTCAGCCGGGGGCCTTCACCGCCAGGACCGGGCAGTCGGCGTCCAGCAGCACGCGCTGGGCCTGGCTGCCGAAGAGCAGCTTCCCGGTCGGCGTCCGGCGGCGCATACCGATCACGAGGACGCTGGCCCGCACCCGGGCGGCGGCCTCGACCAGCTCGTCGGCGGCGTCCCGCCCGCGGACGAGCTGCTCGATCTCGAAGGCGGCGCCGGCGAACAGCAGCCGGTCGGCCAGCCGGACCCGCTCGCCCTCGTCGAGGAAGCGCGGGTCGTTCGCGGCGTCGGGCAGGCCGACGTTCACCACCAGCAGCGACTCCCGGCGCCGGTCGGCCTCGGCGAGCGCGGCCTCGAGCGCGGCCTCCCCGCTCGGGCCCGGCACGTAGCCGACGACGACGGTCATGGCCGGAGCCTAGGGACGGCCACGGCCGTCCGCACGGACCGCGCCGAGCGGTCAGGAGGGGAGCTGCGGTCGCTCGTCGGGCCCGCCGCGGCCCCCGGCCAGCGTCTGCGCCAGCAGGATCGCCCCCCAGGGGCCGATCACCCAGATCGGCCAGGGGTAGAGCCACTCCCCGGAGGCCAGCGAGGTGGCCAGCCAGATGGTGAGGACGATGGCACCGGTGGTCAGCCAGCTCGCCCACTCGCCGGCCCGGGTCCCGCCCCACCCGGACCGGCCCTGTCCGTCGGGCAGCCGACGCTCCGGGGCGGCGGTCGCACCGGCCGGGGGGACCGGGACGGGTGCGGCGCCGGACGGGCCGGCGGGCAGGGGCGGGAGGTCGGTCGTCAGCGCGTCCAGCTCGCCGTAGGTCCGGGCGGCGTAGGCGCGGGCGACCCGGTCCTCGTACTCGGCGACCTCGAGCCGGCCCGCGGCCATGTGCTCGCCGAGGAGGCCGGCCACGGCCGTGCGGTCGGCGTCGGCGGCGCGGAGGTGGGGCTCGGGCATGTGTCCAGTCTGGACCCGGTCAGCCCGCGGCGGGAGCGGCTTCCCGGGCGAGGTGGCGGCCGATCACCATCCGCTGGATCTGGTTGGTGCCCTCGAAGATCTGCATGACCTTGGCCTCCCGCATGTACCGCTCGGCCGGGTGGTCGCGGGTGTAGCCGGCGCCGCCGAGGACCTGGACGGCGTCGGTGGTCACCTTCATGGCCGCGTCGGTGGACACGAGCTTGGCGATGCTCGCCTGCCGGGCGTACTCCTTCCCGGCGTCCCGGCGGCGGGCCGCGACGAGGTAGGTGGCGCGGGCGGACTCGACGGCGGCGGCCATGTCGGCCAGGACGAACGCCAGGCCCTGGTGGTCGACGATCCGGCGGCCGAAGGCCTCCCGCTCGCAGGCGTAGGTGACGGCGAGGTCCAGCGCCGACTGCGCCAGCCCCACGGCGACCGCGCTGATGCCGAGGCGGCCGGAGTCCAGCGCCCCCAGCGCGATCCCCAGCCCGCGGCCCCGCCCGCCGACCAGCCGGTCGGCCGGCACCGGGACGTCGTCCAGCCGGATCGCGGCCGTCGTCGAGGCGGTCAGGCCCATCTTCTCCTCGGGCCGGGCGGCGGAGAACCCGGCCAGGTCGGGGGTGAGGTGGAAGCAGGAGATGGCCTGCTCGCCGTCGTCCGGCGTCCGGAGGAAGGTCGTGTAGAAGTCCGCGTGCCCGCCGTGGGTGACCCAGGCCTTCTCCCCGGAGGCGGTCCAGCCGTCGTCGGTCGCCTTCGCGCTCGCCCGCATCGCCGCGGGGTCGGAACCGGCGTGCGCCTCCGACAGCGAGTAGGCGCCGAGCAGCCGGCCGCCGACCATCTCCGGCAGCCACTCGCGCCGCTGCGCCTCGGTGCCGAAGCGGTCGACCGGCGAGCAGGACAGCGTGTGCACGCTGACGCCGAGCGCGACGCTGGCCCAGCGGGCGGCGAGCTCCTCGAGCACCTGCAGGTACACGGCGTACGGCTGGCCTCCGCCGCCGGCGTCCTCCCCGAACGGCAGGCCGAGCAGCCCGGCCTCGCCGAGCAGCGTGAAGACCTCGCGGGGGAACCGCTCCTCCCGCTCGTACCGCGCGGCCCGCGGCGCGAGCTCGGCGTCGGCGATGTCGCGGGTGAGGGCGATGAGGTCGGCCGCCTCGGGGGTGGGCAGCTCGCGGTCGACGGGCACAGGGCCTCCGTCCGAGGGGTGAACAGTACTGAGGACGGTACCCGCGTACTGTCCGTCGTCCTGGAGGATGCTGGCGCGCCGGACGCGGAGGTGACGGTGACCCTGGGGACGACGGACGAGCGGTCGCTGACCGCGCGGCAGGCCCAGCTGCTCGACCAGCTCGAGGAGCTCTTCCTCGCCGAGGGTTTCGCCGGCTTCACGCTCGACGACCTCGCCGACCGGCTGCACTGCTCGAAGAGCACGCTCTACGCGCTGGCCGGCAGCAAGGAGCAGCTGGCCGCCCGGGTGGTGCGGCACTTCTTCCGCCGGGCCGCCGCGGCGGTGGAGGCGCAGGCGGTCGACGAGGACGACCCGGCGCTGCGGGTCACCGCCTACCTCGCCGCCGTCGCGCGGGCGCTGGCCCCGGCCGGGCCGGCCTTCCACCGCGACCTGGACCGCTTCGAGCCGGCCCGTGCGGTCTACGAGCGGCACACCGCCCTGGCCGCCGAGCGGGTCCGTGAGCTGGTCGACGAGGGGGTGGCCGCCGGGCGGTTCCGCCGGGTGCACCCGGCGCTGGTCGCCGACACCGTCACCACGCTGATGTTCCGCATCGGCCGCGGGGAGACCGGCCGGGCGACCGGCCTGAGCGACGCCGTCGCCTACCGCGAGCTCGCGGCCCTGCTGCTGCACGGGATCAGCCGGTGAGGGTCGAGCAGACCGCGTGGGACGACCCCGACGTGCGTGCGCTGACTGCCGCGCAGCAGGCCGAGCTGCGGGCCCGGTACGACGGCGGCACGGAACCGGGCACGCCGCCGTCGGCCGCCGACGTCGCGGTCGTGCTGGTCGCCCGCGACGACGACGGCACGCCGGTCGGCTGCGGCGCCCTGCGGCCGATCGGACCGGGGGTCGCGGAGATCAAGCGGATGTACGTCGTCCCGGCGGCGCGGGGCCGGGGCGTCTCCCGCGCCGTGCTGGCCGCGCTGGAGACGGCCGCGGTGGCTCGCGGGTGGACGACGGTGCGGCTGGAGACGGGCACCCGGCAGCCGGAGGCCATCGGTCTGTACGAGAGCGCCGGCTACCGGGCGATCCCCGCGTTCGGCGCGTACGTGGCGTCCGACGACCCGTTCGCGGTCTTCTACGAGCGGGTGCTGGCCGACGCGTGAACCCGATCCGGCCCTCCGGACATGGAGGGGTGTGACGAGCTCACTCCCCGCGGCCGCGCGCTCACCCCTGGTGGGCCCGACGGTCCTCGCCATGTCCGCCGGCCCCCCACCGGAACCGCCCCGGCTGCACGCGCTCCCCGACGCGCAGCCTCCCGACGCCGAGCTCGTCGCCCGCTCGGTGGACGACCCGGAGGTGTTCGCGGCGCTGTTCGACCGGCACGCCGCCGCCGTCCACCGCTACCTGGGACGACGGGTCGGGGACCTCGCCGACGACCTGCTCAGCGAGACCTTCCTCGTGGCGTTCCGGCGGCGGGCGGACTACCGCCCCCAGCACGTCGAGGTCCGGCCCTGGCTGATCGGGATCGCCACCAACCTCGTGCACGGATCGGCGCAGGCGGAGCGGCGTCGTTACCGGGCGCTGGCCCGCGCGGCCGCCGAGCCGGAGCGGCACGGCGCCGACCCGGGCGACTCGGCCGGCCGGCTGGACGCCGAGGCGCTGCGCGGACCCCTGGCCGCGGCGCTGGCCGGGCTCGCCGCCCGCGACCGCGACGTCCTGCTGCTCTTCGCCTGGGGGCAGCTCGGCTACGACGAGATCGCCGCCGTGCTCGACGTCCCCGTCGGCACCGTCCGCTCCCGCCTGCACCGCGCGCGGCGCCGGACCCGCGCCGCCCTGGGCCCCCTCGACGACTCCCCGGAGGAGCTCCGATGAACGAGATCACGCTGCTGCGCCAGGCCGGTCCCGAGGGCCCGGACCTCACCCCCGACGTCCGCTCGGCGGCCCGTGCCGCGCTGCTCGACGAGATCGCGGCGTCCCGTCCCCGCCGCCGGCTGCCCGTCCCCCGCCGGCGGACGGCGTTCCGCATCGGCGCGGCGGTCGTGGGCGTCGCCGCCGCGTGGACGACGGCGGCGCTGGTCGCGGGTCCGGACGGTGGCGCGCCCGGCGGCCGGGTCGGGGAGCCCTCACCGCCCGCCGTCGACCCCGGTGTCGCGCTGGTCGACTTCGCGATGCCCGCCGCTCCGCTCGCCCTGCCCACCGCGCCGCCGGGCACCACCGGTCCGGCGCTCGGTGCCAGTGGGAACGGGGACACGTCGTCGTCCTACGCCGGCATCGCGGACCCCCAGGAGGGCGTGTTCATCACCGTGGGCACCACGCCGCCGCCCCCGATCGCCGTGCCGGAGGGTGCCGACCCGCTCGAGGAGCAGACCCTCACCATCGGTGGCCGGCAGGCCCGGATGGTCGTGATGAACCCCGAGTACGACGACGCCCGGACCGTCTACGTGGACTGGGAGCGCTCGCCCGGGCAGTGGGTGAGCCTCATGGGCACGGGCCGGTTCGCTGACGGGCGCGAGCTGGCGGCCCTCGCCGAGCAGCTGGTCGAGGATGCGCGAGCCGTTCCCGTGCAGGTGGACCTCGCGCCGGCCGGCTACACGCTCGACTTCGTCAAGGCGGGCGGCCGGATCGTCCGTCTCGCCGACGACTCGGACCCGGCCATGAGCCGGGGGCTGACCGTCTCCGTGCCGCTCCCCGCCGAGGTGCTGCCGATCGAGCAGGCGCCGGTCGTGGTCGCCCACGGCGCGGGACCGGCCGAGCAGGTGACCGTGCAGGGGCAGGGCGCCGAGCTGGTCCGTCTCGACTCCGGTCGCGGGTACACGGGCTGGTACCTGCAGGCGCGCTTCCCGGACGGGACGGCGTTCACGGTGGAGGTGGACGGCGACCTCACCTCCCAGCAGGTGGTGCAGATCGCCGACCGGGTGACGCACACGCCCTGAGCTCGGCAGAGGCACCCGCCGAGTGCGACGAACTCGTGGCGATCCCGTCGCGAGGACCACGAGTTCGTCGCACTCGACGTCGGTGGGGTGCGGCAGGCTGCAGTCCCGCCCGACATCTGGAGGAGCCGTGGGAACCGTCGTCCGCATCCCGTTCGAGGTCACTGCCTGGGAGCCCGAGCCGCTCGACCTGGGCGAGCCGGGGCCGGTCGGCTTCGGGCGGGTGACCCTGCGCAAGACCTTCTCGGGCCCGCTGACCGGCTCCAGCGTGGTGGCCATGACCTCGGCGACCGTGGGGGAGGCGCCCGCCGGCTACGTCGCGGTGGAGCTCGTCACCGGCACGCTCGAGGGGCGCTCCGGCACGTTCGTCCTCCAGCACTCGGGCGTGGTCGACGGCGGCGACTCGCGGGCCACCGGCGTCGTCCTGCCCGGGACGGGCACGGGGGCGCTGGCCGGTCTGCGCGGAGACGTCGAGCTGACCCACGACGACTCCGGTGCGGTCCTGACACTGGACTACGAGCTGAGCTGACGCCGCGGGTGTGGTGGGCTGGCCGCATGAGCGTCCCGCCGCACACCCCCTGGCCGCCGATGGAGCCGGTGGACGTGGAGCTGGTCAGCGGCGACGCCCGGCTGGCGGTGGACCTGCGCGGCGGCGGCATCCGGGCGCTGACCGCCGGCGGCTGGGACGTCGTCGACGGCTACGCGACCGGGACGATTCCCGCCGGCCGCCGCGGCGGGGTGCTGCTCCCCTGGCCCAACCGGCTGCGCGACGGGCGCTGGAGCTGGGCCGGCCGGGAGCTGCAGCTCGACGTCGCGTCCGCGGAGAAGCCCACCGCGGCCCACGGACTGCTCTCCTGGCAGCCGTTCGGTGTGCTCAGCCGCTTCGCCGACACCGTCACCGTCGGGACCGCGCTGGAGCCCCGTCCGGGCTATCCGTTCCGGCTGCTGGTCGCCCTGGACTACGCCCTGGCGCCGCAGCGGCTGTCGGTCACCGTGCGCGTCAGCAACGCGTCGGCGGAGCCGGCGCCGTTCGGAGCCGGGATGCACCCCTACCTGGCCGTCGGCGGGGCGGACGACGGCGCGATCGCCCATGCCGACCTCACCGTGCCCGCCCGCACCGCGCTGACCACCGACGGCGGCCTGCCCACCGGCGAGCGCACCCCGTTCGACGGCGCGGTGGGCCGCATCGGTGACCGGGCGATCGACACCCCGCTGACCGACCTCGTGCGCGACGACGACGGCTGGGCACGCGTCCGGCTGAGCGGCCCGGCGGGGGCCGTGGAGCTCGCCGTCGACGGCTCCTGGCCCTGGCTGCAGGTCTACACCGGCGACACGCTGCCGGCCGGCCAGCGCCGGCGCAGTGTCGCGGTGGAACCGATGACCTGCCCGCCCAACGCGCTCGCCGACGGGGTCGACCTGGTCGTGCTCGAGCCCGCCGCGACCTGGTCCGGGAGCTGGACGCTGGCCTGGGAGCCCCGGGGCTGAGGTGCGGGCCGGCGGTCCGGGGGGAGGATGAGCCGGTGCGTACCGTCTCCCTCCGCCCCGGCGAGGAGTCCATCCGGCTCGGCCAGCTGCTCAAGCTGGTGGACGCCGTCCCGACCGGCGCCCAGGTCAAGGACGTGCTGCTGACCGGCACGATCCTGGTCAACGGCGAACCCGAGGACCGGCGTGGCCGGCAGGTCCGCCGCGGCGACGTCGTCTCGATCGAGGGCGTCGAGGACGTGCACGTCGGGTGACAGCCCCGGGAGCATCGCAGCGAGGAACGAGCGAGGAGCGGACCGGGGCGCGGAAGCCGACCGGTGTCACAGCGGATGGCGCGGGTTCCACGTGGAACCCGGCCGGGACGGCCGCCTGGCGGCCGCCGCGGTGGCCCGCCGACCTGGCCGACGGGCCGGACTTCGCCGCGATCCGCGCCGAGTTCGACGTCCCGGCGGCCTTCCCGCCGGAGGTCCTGGCCGAGGCCGACGCGCTCGCCGCCGCCCCACCCCTGCCCGAGCTCGACGCCACCGACCTGCCGCTGGTGACCGTCGACCCGGTGGGCAGCCGCGACCTCGACCAGGCCGTGCACCTGGCCCGGGAGGGGGATGGCTACCGGGTCAGCTACGCGATCGCCGATGTCGGCGCCGTCGTCCGCCCGGGGAGCGCCCTGGACGCCGAGGCCCGGCGGCGCGGGCAGACGCTCTACACCCCCGACGCGCGGGTGCCGCTGCACCCACCGGTGCTGTCCGAGGGCGCGGCGAGCCTGCTCCCCGGAGCGGAGCGGGCGGCTGCCCTCTGGACGATCCGGCTGGACGCCGACGGGGCGGTCCGCGCGGTCGACGTCCGCCGGGCGCGGGTCCGCAGCCGCGCACAGCTGGCCTATCCGGACGTCCAGCGTGGAGCCGACGCCGGCGACCTGCCCGACCCGATCGCCCTCCTGCCCGAGCTCGGCCGGCTCCTGCAGCAGCAGGCGCTGACCCGCGGCGCGATCGAGCTGGGCACGCCCGAGCAGCAGGTCGAGCCCACGGCCGCCGGGACGTGGACCCTGACCGCGCGCGGCGACCTCCCGGTCGAGGGCTGGAACGCGGAGATCTCGCTGCTCACCGGCCGGTGCGCCGCCGCGCTGATGCTCGACGGGAGCGTCGGCCTGCTGCGCACGCTGCCGCCGGCCGCGCCGGAGGCGGTCGCCGCGCTGCGCCGGATCGCCGGGCCGCTCGGCGTCGACTGGCCCGAGGGCGTGGCGCCGGGTGCGGTGATCGGGTCGCTCGACCCGGTCGACCCCGGGCACGCCGCATTCCTCGAGGAGGCCGCCGGCCTGCTGCGCGGGGCCGCCTACACCCCGTTCGACGGCGCCCCGCCGGAGGAGGCCGGTCACGGCGGCGTCGGCGCGCCGTACGCGCACGTCACCGCACCGCTGCGGCGGCTGGTGGACCGGTTCGGCACCGAGGTCTGCCTCGCGCTCGCCGCCGGGCGGGAGCCGGACCCCGCCGTCCGGGCGGCGCTCCCCGAGCTGCCGGCGCTGATGGTCGCCTCCGACCGGCGCACCCGGGCGGTCGAGCGTGCGGTCGTCGACGCGACCGAGGCGTGGCTGCTGCGCGACCGGGTCGGGACGACGTTCGACGCGGTCGTGGTGGACGCCGAGGGTTCGCGGGGCACCGTCGTGCTGACCGACCCGGCGATCCGGGCCCGGTGCAGCGGTGCACTGACCCCCGGCACCCGCGTGCGGGTGCGGCTGGCCGAGGCCGACGTCGGGACGCGATCGGTCCGCTTCGAGGAGGTCGCATGACCCGGGTGCCGTATCTCTCCGCCCGGCTGCAGGGCTTCGGGACGACGGTCTTCGCCGAGATGAGCGCCCTGGCGGCCACCACCGGCGCGATCAACCTCGGGCAGGGCTTCCCCGACACCCCGGGGCCGGCGGAGGTCCTCGACGTCGCCCGCGCCGCGATCGGGACACCGCACGACCAGTACCCGCCCGGACCCGGCCTGCCGGAGCTGCGGACGGCGATCAGCGCGCACGTGCAGCGCTTCCGGGGTCCGGCCTACGACCCCGACGGCGAGGTGCTGGTCACCGCGGGGGCCACCGAGGCGCTGACCGCGGCGCTGCTGGCACTGCTCGACCCGGGGGACGAGGTCGTCCTCTTCGAGCCGATGTACGACTGCTACGCCGCCGCGGTGGCGATGGCCGGGGGCGTCGTCCGCGCCGTGCCGCTGGTGCCCCCGCCGGCGAGCGACGGGGTGTGGACCTTCGATGCCGAGCGGCTCCGCGCGGCGGTGACACCGCGCACCAGGCTGCTGCTGCTCAACACCCCGCACAACCCCACCGGCAAGGTCTTCGACCGGCAGGAGCTGGCCACGCTGGCCGCCCTGGCGATCGGCTCCGACCTGCTGGTGCTGACCGACGAGGTCTACGAGCACCTGGTGTTCTCCGGCGCCGAGCACGTCTCCCTCGCCGAGCTCCCGGGCATGCGTGACCGCACCCTCGTGGTGAGCAGCGGCGGCAAGACGTTCAACACCACCGGCTGGAAGGTCGGCTGGATCTGCGGGCCCGCGCCGCTGGTGTCCGCCGTCCGCACCGCGAAGCAGTTCCTCACCTACGTCAACGCCGGGCCCTTCCAACCGGCGATGGCCGCCGGCCTGGCGCTGCCCGACGCCTACTTCACCGGGATCGCCCGCGATCTGGAGTACCGGCGGGACGTGCTGGTCGAGGGCCTGCACGGGGCCGGGCTGCCGGTGGTGAGCCCGCAGGCGACCTACTTCGCGATCGTCGACGTCCGACCGGTGCAGCCCGACGGCGACGGGCTGGCGTTCTGCCGGTCCCTCCCGGCGCGCGCCGGGGTGGTGGCGGTGCCGATCGGCGGCTTCTACGCCCCGCAGGACGAGCACCTGGGCCGGCACCTGGTGCGGTTCGCCTTCTGCAAGCGCGACGAGGTGCTCGCCGAGGCCGTCGAGCGGCTGGGCAGGATGAGCGCATGAGGATCGCTTCGTGAGGATCGCCGCTGTCCAGCACGACATCGTCTGGGAGGACCGGGACGCCAATCTCGCCCGCCTCGCGCCGCAGGTGGGCCGGGCGGCGGCGGCCGGCGCGGAGCTGGTGCTGCTCAGCGAGACCTTCTCCACCGGCTTCTCGATGACACCGGGCATCGGCGAGCCCGAGGGTGGTCCGTCGTCGCAGTTCCTGGTCGCCCAGGCCGCCGAGCACGGCGTGTGGGTGGCCGGCAGCTGCCCGGAGATCGCCGCCGGCGCGGACCTGCCGTTCAACTCGTTCGTCCTCGCCGGACCGGACGGAACGGTCCACCGCTACCGGAAGCTGCACCCGTTCACCCACGGTGGCGAGCACGAGCGGTTCCGGGCGGGCGAGGGGCCGGTGACCGTCGAGATCGGCGGCCTCCGGATCACGCCGTTCGTCTGCTACGACCTGCGCTTCGCCGACGTGTTCTGGCGGGCCGCGCCGGAGACCGACGTCTACCTGGTGACGGCGAACTGGCCGGCCGTCCGGCGGATGCACTGGCAGACGCTGCTGCAGGCCCGGGCCATCGAGAACCAGGCCTACGTCGTCGGCTGCAACCGGGTGGGGCCGGCCGGCGACGGCACCGAGCACGCCGGGGACAGCCGCATCGTCAGCCCGATGGGGGAGCTGCTGGCGACCGCGGCCGGGGTGGAAGCCCTCGTCCTCGCCGACGTGGACGCCGCCGAGGTGGCCGCCACCCGCGACCGGCTGCGCTTCCTCCCGGACCGCCGGCAGTGGTGAGCGGAGTCGCTCGAGTGCGGTTTCCGCACTCGAGCGACTCCGACGTCAGCGGGCGGGGGAGCCGCTCTGGTCGACGACGATCTGCTCGCGCTGCACCTGGTCGGTGACCGTCTCCGAGCCGGTGACCACCTCGGTCCGCAGCCGCACCCGCTCCACCGGGACGACCTCGACGCTCACCACCGGCCGCTCGGCGTGCAGCACGATCTCCTCCGGCAGCCCACCGCTCACGACCGGGATGGGGGACGTGGTCGGTGCAGGGTCCGTCGTCCCGGGCGCGGCGAGGGTCTCGCCCGGTCCGGGGTCGGGCGCGTCGATCGGGACCTCCTCGATGCGGAACTCCTCGCGCCGGACCGGGACGGTGATCGTGACCTCCTCGGTCACCACGTACTTGACCAGCCGGGCACGGGTGGCGGCCACGCGCTCGGTGGTGATCTGCAGCCGCTCCTCGCTGCGCACCATCCCGCCGTCGCCCGGGCCCGCCGGAGCAGCGGCCGCCGGAGCCGGCGGGGGCGGAGTGGCCGCGACCGCCGGCGTCTCGGCCGTGTCCGTCGCCGACACCGCCGTCATCCCGGGGTCGGTGCGCGGCGCCACGTCCGGCGTCGCCGGGAGCGCGGTGTCCAGCCCGTAGTGGCGGCGCAGCTCGGCCTCGTCGGACGGGTCGAGGTGGTCGCCGCTGAGGTGCGGCGCGGCCCGGACCGCGTCCTTGGTCACGTGCAGGCGCAGCCCGCCGTCGGCGTAGGTCGCGTCCACGGCCGGGACGATCGAGTGCCGGGTCCCGAACAGGCCGGTGGTGACCGCCGCCCACGTCGGGGCGCCGGTGCGGTCGTCGACGAAGAAGTGCTCGACCGTGCCGATCCGCTCGCCGTCCGGTCCGTACGCGTGGCCACCGATGGCGGCCGACACCTCGCGCTCGCTCAGCATGGGTGGGCTCCCCTCCGCGGACCGTCCGACTGACGGTGCTCGTCACGCTGCGTGCCCACCGGTCGGGCCGGGTGAACATCGGGAGGCCGGCGCTCTCCCCGGAGACCCCGCCCGGCCACGTGGCCTACCGTCGGCGGGACCGCCGGCAGCAGGGCCGGTACGACCGAGGAGGACGGCGACGTGAGCGGGCACCTCGAGATCGAGCGCAAGCTGGAGCCGGGCCCGGACTTCGCCCTCCCCGACCTCGCCACCGTCGAGGGTGTCGCGGCCGTCGGCGAGCCGGTCGAGCACCACCTGGCCGCCACCTACTTCGACACGGCCGACCTGCGCCTGGCCCGGGCCCGCATCACGCTGCGCCGCCGGACCGGGGGGACCGACGCCGGCTGGCACCTGAAGCTGCCCACCGCCGGGCCGGCCCGCCAGGAGCGGCAGCACCCGCTCGGCCCCCGCCGCGCCGTGCCCCCGAAGGCCGTCCTGGAGCCGGTGCTCGGCATCGTCCGGACCGCGCCGGTGGGTGCGGTGGCCACCCTGGACACCACCCGGGTGGTGACGACGGTGCTGGCCGACGACGGCCGGGTGCTCGCCGAGATCGCCGACGACACGGTGACCGGCACCGCCGCCGCTCCCGGGCCCGACGAGCCGGCGACGGTGACGACCTGGCGCGAGGTCGAGGTCGAGCTGGTCGACGGCGACGAGGCACTGCTCGACGCGGTGGTCGGCGCCCTGACCGCGGCCGGTGCGGCGCCCTCGGCCTCCCCCTCGAAGCTGGCCCGCGTGCTCGCCCACCGCCTCCCCGCGCCCCCGGAGGGGACCGCACCGGCGGGGGAGAAGAGCGGCAAGAAGGGGAAGGCCAAGAAGGCCAAGAAGGGCAAGGGCAGGGAGGTCGCCGAGCCGACCGCGGCCGACGTGGTACTCGGCGCGCTGCGCTCCCAGACCGACGCGCTCCTGGCGGCCGACCTGCTGGTCCGGACCGGCTCGCCGGACGGCATCCACGACCTCCGGGTGGCCTGCCGGCGGCTGCGCAGCATCCTGGCGGCGTTCCGGCCCGTGCTGGACCGGGCCGGTACCGACCCGCTGCGCGAGGAGCTCCGCTGGATCGGCGCCGCCCTCTCCGCGGCCCGGGACGGCGAGGTGGCGCTGGCCCACCTCCGCGAGCTCGTCGAGGCCCAACCGGTGGAGCAGGTGCGCGGGCCGGTCGTCGCCCGGCTGCAGACCGCCGCGGTGCAGGACGCCGAGGCCGGTCGCCGCAAGGCGCTGCGCACGCTGTCCGACCGTCGCTACCTGGCCGTCCTCGACGCGCTCGACGCGGTGCTGGCCGCACCGCCGCTGGCCGAGGCCGCCGGTGAGCCGGCCCGTACCGCGCTCGCCGAGGCGATCCGGCGCACCGGCAAGCGGCTCGCGGCGCGGGTCGAGACCGCCCGAGCCGCGGACGAGGAGACCCCGCACGAGGACTCCCCGCTGCACGACGTCCGCAAGGCGGCCAAGCGCGTCCGCTACACCGCGGAGGTCGCCGTCCCGGTCCTGGGCGAGCCGGCCGAGACGCTGGTGGCCTGCATGAAGGAGGTCCAGGAGCTCCTGGGCGCCGCGCAGGACACGGTCGCCACGCGGGACCGGTGCCTCCGGCTGGGCCGGGCCGCCGGGGCCGCCGGGGAGTCGACGTGGACCTGGGGGCGGCTGTACGCGCTCGAGGAGGCGCGAGCAGCCGCGTGTGCTGCCGCCTTCTGGGAGCTGGAGCCGAGCCTGCGTCCGGTCGTGCGGGCCGCCGCGACGTGACGGCAGCAGACCGTCCCCCCCGAGCCGAGAGGCACCTCCGCTGTCCCTGATCGCCCTGCTCGGCTTCGTCACCGTGGTGCTGCTGGCCCTGGCCCTGCTGCACGTCTACCTGTGGGCACGGCTGGTCCGGGCCACGACGCGGCCCGGTCGCGTGCGTCGCCGGCTGACGGTCCTCCTGGCCGTCCTCGCCGCGCTGCCGGTGGCCGCGCTGATGCTGCGCCGCACGCTGCCGCTGGACGCCGCGGCACCGCTGGACTGGGTGGCCTACACCTGGCTCGGCGTCGCGTTCTACCTGTTCCTGACGCTGCTGGTCCTGGAGCCGGTGCGCCTGTCGTTCCGCCGGTGGGTGCGACGGTCACCGCCGGCCGCCGCCGGGTCCGCGGTCGAGCCGGACGCCGCCGGGTCCGCGGCAGAGCTGGACGCCGCCGGGTCCGCGGCCGAGCCGGACGCCGCCGGGTCCGCGGCAGCACCGGTCGTCGACCCCACCCGGCGGCTGTTCCTGGCGCGCTCGCTCGCGGTGACCGCCGGCGCCGTCGCGCTGGGCACCGCCGGCACCGGCGCCTACTTCGCCAACGCCGCGCCGGTGGTCCGCCGGGTCCCGATCACCCTCCAGCGCCTGGACCCGGCGCTGGACGGCCTGCGGATCGTCACGTTCTCCGACGGGCACCTGTCGGCCACCTACGGCGGCCGCCGGTTCGAGCGGCTGGTCGAGATCGTCAACGAGCAGCGGCCGGACGTCGTCGCCATCGTGGGCGACCTGGTGGACGGGGACGTCGACGAGCTGGCCGGGGACGCCGCCCCGCTGGCGGACCTGGTGAGCGAGCAGGGCGTCTTCTTCGTGACCGGCAACCACGAGTACTTCGTCGACACGACCGCGTGGCTGCGGCACCTGCCCACGCTCGGCGTCGAGGTGCTGCGCAACGAGCGGGTGCCGATCCGGCGGGGCACGGCGTCGTTCGACCTGGCCGGCATCGACGACCGCACGGCCGCGGACTCCGGGCTGGCCGGGCACGGCGCGGACCTGGACGCCGCGCTGGACGGCCGGGACGACGCCGTCCCCGTGGTGCTCCTGGCGCACCAGCCGGTCCAGGTGGACCAGGCCCGGGCCGCCGGCGTGGACCTGCAGCTGTCCGGCCACACGCACGGCGGTCAGCTGTGGCCCTTCGACTACGCGATCCGGCTGGACCAGCCGGCGACCGAGGGGTTGTCGCGGCACGGCGACACCCAGCTGTACGTGACCTCCGGTGCCGGCTACTGGGGACCGCCGATGCGGATCGGCGCCCGACCCGAGGTCACCGTGGTCGAGCTGCGCGCGCCCCGCGGCTGAGCCCTGCTCAGCCCGGCGGGCCGCCCATGGTGCGCAGGGTGGTCAGGACCTCGTCGGCGACCTCGCGCAGCGACCGGACGCCGCCCTCCTCGCCCCAGCGCAGCAGGATCTGCGTGTACGAGGAGAACAGCGCCGTGACGACCAGTTCGGTGGCCAGCTTCCGCGGCTCGGTGACGGCGGCCGGCGGCAGCGCCTCCAGCACCATCTCCGCCGTGGTGCGCTCGTACTCGGCGGCGCGCAGCCGCAGCCCCGGCGTGGAGACCACCACCTGCCAGCGCTCGAGCAGGTCGTCGCGGTCACGCCCCTGGTAGGAGTCCAGCCAGTCCAGCATCGCGTCGCGGACGGTGACGAACACGGAGTCGCCGCGCGGCTGGGCGGCCAGCAGGGCCTGCACGGCGGGCCGCTCGGGCAGCGGCAGGACCACCTGCTCCTTGTTGGTGAAGTGCGCGTAGAACGTCGGGACCGAGACCCCGGCGGTCGCGGCGATCTCGCCGACGCTGACCTCCTTGTACCCCCGCTCGCGGAACAGCCGCATCGCCACCTCGTAGATGCGGCGGTGCGTCTCGGCCCGCCTGCGCCCCCGCGCGTCCAGGTTCACGGCGCAGAACCTCCCACGTCGCGGGCCGATCGGGGCGGACGGGCGTGCCGGGACCGATCGGTCCCGATCCTCTGGTGACGCAGATCTCGACCCGAGAGGGGTAGACGACCCAGACGACATGACGACCACACGTGTTCCTCACGTACCGTCGAGCGGTGAGCAGCGCCGTGTCGGGACCGAAGTACCTGTCGGTCCGGGAGCACCTGCGTCGACGGGTCTCGGCCCTGCCGGAGCTGACGCTGCTGCCGCCGGAGCCGGTGCTCTGCGCCGAGTACGGGGTCAGCCGGATCACCCTGCGCCGTGCCGTCGACGGCCTGGTGGCCGACGGGCACCTCGTCCGCGAGCAGGGCCGCGGCACCTTCGTGAAGCGTCCGGCGATCCGGCACGAGTACCGCGAGAGCTTCGTGCACCGGATCGCCGGCTGGAGCACGGTCATGGCCGAGCGGGGGGCGGAGGTCGGCTCCCGGGTGCTCGTCCAGCGGGTGGTCCCGGCGCCGGCGTCGATCGCCGCCGAACTGGACCTCGAGGTCGCCGCGGACGTCGTCGAGCTCGTCCGGCTGCGCAGCGTCGACGGTGCGCCCAACCACGTCGCGCACAGCTTCCTGCCCGCGGCCCGGTTCCCCGGAGCGGCCGGCGCCGACCTCGACGACGGTTCCCTCTACGACCACCTGCGGGCCGAGTACGACGCCGACCTGGCGCGGGCGCGGATCGTCGTCGACGTCGGGACCGCGACCCCGGAGGAGGCCGGCCAGCTGCAGATCGTCGCCGGCTCCCCGCTGCTCGTGGTGCGGACGACGGTGCGCGACAGCGGTGGTAGCCCGCTGGTGCACAGCTTCTCCCGCCTGCGGCCGGACGTGAGCCGGGTCGCGTTCGAGGTGTCGGTCGCCGCGGCAGGGGGGCCCCCGGTCGGGTGACCCCGCGAGCGTCCGTGCATCACCGGTGGTCGGGCCGGGTATGGAGCGGTCACGAGGCGCCCGATCGGGGGTGACGGCGCCTCCGGTGCACCGGTCCCGGGCGCCCGGCGATCCCGCCTGGTGCGCACGGCCGGACGGACTCAAGGAGACAGCTGTGATTGGTCAGATCATCGGGCTCATCGTCGTCGGGCTCATCATCGGTGCCCTCGCGCGGCTGATCACGCCGGGCAAGCAGCACATGAGCATCGTCGCGACGCTGGCCCTGGGCGTCGTCGGCGCCTTCATCGGCGGCACGATCGGCGGGCTGCTGAACGACAACACCAGCCCGTTCGAGCTCAACGTCCTCGGCTTCATCTTCGCCGTGGTCGCGGCGGTCCTGCTGGTCGGCATCGCCGAGCGGCTGTCCAGCGGTCGCAGCCGCGCCGTCCGCTGACGTCTGCCGGCCGCCGGGGAGCGGGACCGCACCCGCGGGACCGCCTCCCCGGCGTCGGCCGGCCGCCGGATCACCCCGTGAGCCGATCACCCCTCCCCCGGAGGGGTGATCCGTGCGTCCGGGGTCTCCTCCCCGGGCTCTCCGGAGCCGACCTTGAGGGCATGACCACCGCCCTCGTCCGCTCCACCACGTTCGTCGCCGCCCGCAGCCGGGCGCACGGCCCGACCGCGGCCCTCTGGCACGCCGTCGAGGTGCACCGCGACCCCAGCGAGGTCGACGGGGCCTGCGAGCTGACGCTCTGCGGCTCGCTCGCCCGCGTCAGCGTCGACCAGGCGTGGCCCGTCGCCGAGCGCGACGTCTGCGTCTCCTGCGTCGTCCTCGCCGGCTGACGACGGGGGCCACCCGGCCCCCGCGCCCCCTCAGGCCCCCTGCGCCAGCTCCGCGCGCAGCCGGGCCACCAGGTCCGACCGGGTGCCGGCCCCCAGCCGCCGGCGGATCCGGGAGACGTGGTGCTCCACCGTCTTCGCCGAGATGTACAGCCGGCCGCCGATCTCCCGGTAGGTCTGCCCCGCCACCACCAGCCGGGCCACCTCCCGCTCCCGGTCGCTGAGCGCGCCGGCCGTGGACGGGCAGGACGCCGGGGTGCCCGCCGGCGGCTCCTGCTCTCCCGCCGGGACGTCGGCCAGACCCCGCGCGCACGCCAGCAGTGCCGCCCGGGCCCGCGGCTCCACGGCCCGTGCAGCGGCCTGACCGGCCAGCCGTGAGCCGTCCCAGGCCAGGCCGACACCGGCCAGCTCCTGCGCCACCTCCACCACCCGGGCGTCGTCGACGTCGTCGGCCAGGACGCGCAGCCAGATCCGGCCCGCCCGGGCCAGCACGGCCGCGTAGGGGCTGGTCCGCGCCGCCCCCACCAGCTCCGCCGCGTGCGGCCGCAGCGCCGTCGGGTCGTCGGTCAGGATGGCCGCCTGTGCCGCGCTCCAGTGCAGCGCGGTGGCCCACAGCCGGGGGTTGCCCAGCCGCTCCAGCAGCGCCTGCGCGTCGGCGACGTGCGGCTCCAGCCGCGCGCCTTCCTCGAGCCGCGCGGCGGCGACCAGCAGCTCTCCGAGGGGGAGCAGGGTGAACAGGTCCATCGGGTGGCGCACGAGCGCCTCGGGCACGTGCTCCCAGGCGCGGGCCAGGCCGGGCACGTCCCCACCCCGGCGGGCGATGCCCACCTCCAGCGCGGTGGCGAAGAGGTCGTCGCGCGGCTCCAGCGACTCCGTTCCGCGGGCCTCGGCGAGCAGGTCCGTGGCCCGGGGCAACCGGCCGGTCAGCATCGACAGCCAGCCCAGCAGCAGCAGGTGCCGCGGCCGGCTCGGCGGTCCGCCCAGGTCCGCGGCGACCGCGCGCTGGAGCACCGACTCGGCGACCCCCAGCTCACCGCTGTGCACCGCGACCAGCGCGGCGAGGGCGGCCGGGGTGTCGGCCAGCAGGACCCCGCGGCCGACCGGTTCCAGGACGGCGGCGGCCCGGGTGAGCGTGGAGAGGGCGGCGGCCGCCGTGGCCGCGGTGTCCGCGCCGGGCTGCAACGAGGTGTGCACGCCCTGCGCCATGAGCTCCTCGCCCACCGAGAGCACCGTGGGCATCCGTCCCTCGGCCGTGGCCGCGCGGGAGAGCACCTCGAGGGCCTCCTCGCGGGCGCCGGTGGCCAGCAGCGCGACGGCGGTCGACCCGCTGCGCTCCCGGCCGGCCAGGCGGTAGAGGTCGGCGGCCCGGCGGAGCAGCCCGCGGCGGGCGAGGACCGCGGCCGTGACGCCGGCGGCGCAGGCGCGGTTCGGGTCGTCGGCGTCGGCCAGGGCTGCGTCGGCCCACCGGAGCGCGCCGTCGAGGTCTCCGGTGAGGGCGGCCGCCTGCGCCCGCTGGGCGGCGAGACCCGGGATGGGGGCGCCGCTGGACACCGCCTCCTCCAGCAGCCGCGAGGCCAGACCCGGGTCGTCGGCCAGCGCCGCCTCGCCCTGCCGCTGCAGCAGCTGCGCGGCACGGACGTCCCGGACGTGGTCGGCCGCCAGCGTGCGGGCCAGCGCCAGCGGCTCCTCGCCGCGGTCCAGCAGCAGACGCAGCAGCCGCCGGCGGGTGCTGCGCAGGGAGTCCGCCGGCGTGACCGCCAGCAGGATCCGGCGGATCAGGGGCACGAGCGTGCCGTCGGGCAGCAGCAGGCCGGTCGCCCGGGCCCGTGCGACGAGGTCGCCGGCGTCGTCGGGGTCCCGGTGGAGGACCTCCCCGAGCACCTCCTCGTCGACCGGTGCGCCCGCGGCGACCGCGGCCAGCAGCGCGGCGGTGCCCTCGTCCAGCGCGGCCAGCCCGGCGCGGGCCCGGTCGACCACCTCGTCGGGGACCACGAGGACCGCCGGGGCGGCGTCCCGGCCGGTGCCGATGCTGCGCAGCCCGCCGCGCCGCCGGGCGGCCAGCGCGTGCAGCATCGGGTGCACAAGCCCCGGCAGGCCGCCGGTCTCCGCGGTCACCGCGTCGACGAGCTCCGCGGGCACGGCGTCGCCCAGGAGCTCGCGGGCCCAGCTCAGCACCAGCGGGCGGTCGGCGTGCCCGAGGACGACCGAGCGCCGCGCCGTCATCCCCTCCACGAGCCGGACCAGTGGCGCCGGCCGCGGCCACGGCCGGAAGGCCAGCGTGAGCGCGACCCCCGGTCGGTACAGCAGCGCCCCGACGGAGCGGGCGGCGGCGGGGGTGAGCTGGTGGGCGTCGTCGACGAGGACCGCGCAGCGCTCGGGGAGGGCCTCGTGCCGGACGGCGCCGTCGTCGTCGCAGGGGACGTCGTCCAGCTCCAGCACGGGCACACCTCGCCGGCCGTGGGCGGCGGCGAGCTCGCCGAGGAGGACGGACTTCCCCGTGCCCCCGGGGCCCTGGACGGTCACCGGGGCAGCGGTGGCCCGGGAGCCGGTCACCAGGTCCTGGACGGTGGCGGCGACGGTCGGACGGCTGCCGGCCAGCAGCGTGCCCAGCGCGCAGACGTCGCCGGTCACGGGGTCACCGTCGCGGGCCCGTCGGTCACCGTGCCGGCAGCCGGTCCGGTGCTCTCGGTGCCGGTGGTCGGCTGGGGCGGAGGCGGCGAGTCCGACGTGGGGGTCGGGGTGGGCGTCGGCTCCGGAGCCGGGTCGGAGACGGGGGTCGGGGTGGGAGCCGGATCGGGCGTCGGCTCCGGGCCCGGATCCGCCGCCGCCGGGCCGGCCGGTGTGCCGGGAGCGCCGGCGATCGAGGCGTCGGTCGGCGGGTTCGCCGGGCCGGACGCGGCGCTGGTGCCGGCCGTCGAGCCGTCGGACACGGTGCTGTCGGCCGCGGTGCCGGGGGACGGCGTGCCGGCGGTCGTGCCGGCCGCGCCGGAGGGCGCCGAGCTCCGGGGCGCGGTGAGGCGCAGCAGGGGGCTCGGTGTGGTCGCCGGGTCCGCGGACGTGCCGGTCGGCCGCGCGGCCGCCAGGGACGTGGCCGGGGTCCCGGTGGCACCGGTGACCAGCAGTCCCGGCAGGCTCCGGCCGGCGGGCCCGCCCAGCGGACTGCCCGACGCGACCTGACCGCCGGGACCGCCCGTTCCGGCGACCGCGCTGTCGGGGGTGGCGCCACCGCCGACGTCGAAGACCGACGCCAGCGCGGGTGGCAGTGCCAGGAGAGCCACCACGGCACCCGCCACGACCGCCGTGCGCCGGGTCCCGCGCGGCGCCCGGGGCGGCGGGGAGAGGGTGGCCGGCCGGGACGGTGTCGTGGGCCGGACCGGGACGCGCGGCCCGCGGCCGGGTGCCGGGCTCCGCCGGGGGAGGGGGAGGACGGCCACGGCGCCCGCGGCCACGGCGTCCGCGGCGTCCGCGGCCACGGCGTCCGCGGCCACGGCGTCCGCGGCCAGGCGGGCCGCACCGAGGGCGCTGCTCAGCTCGGGGGCGTCGGCGACGAGCAGGGGCGCGGCCGACGCGCCGGACAGCACCTCGGCGAGCATCGGCGTCCGCGCCACCCCGCCGGCGAGGACGACGGCCGCCAGGTCGTCGGGGCCGAGCCCGGCGCCCTCCACCGCCTCACGCAGCGCGACGGCCGCCGCCTCCGCCGGCCCGGCGACGAGCTCGTCGACGTCCTCCCGGGTGAGGCGGACCGCTCCGTCACCACCGCCGGCCGGCACGGACGCGGTCGTGGCGGTGGACAGGGCCTCCCGTGCGGCCGTGCACGCCGCGCGCAGCGCCCCGTCGGCGGGGGTGCCCGCCGCCAGGTCACGGACGACGGCCAGGACGGCGTCGTCCAGGTCGCGGCCGCCCCAGGGTGCCGGCGCGGGCGGGGTCCCGCGGTGCGCGGCGCTGCCGTCGTCCGCCACCTCGACCACGGCGGTGTCCGACCGGTCGCTGCCCACGTCGTGGACGGCGACGGTGGCCGGCGCGGGCAGCTCGCCCAGCGCGAGGTGGTGCTGCACCGCGGCCACGGCGGTGGAGACGAGCGTGAACCTCGGTACCCCCGCCCCGTCGAGGGCGCGGGCGAGCGTGGCGCGGCGGTGCGGGCCCCAGGACGGCGGGACGGTGACGACGGTCCAGGCGTCGGCCCGGCCCTCCCGCTCGGCGGCGACGGCGCGGACGGCCTGCACGGCGCCGGCCAGCAGGTCCTCCGGCGGTACCGCGCGCTCCCCGGCGTGGACGGGGGTGGGCCGGCCGAGCCGGGAGGGGACCCGGGGGACCCCTCCGGGGTCACGGGCGCCGTGGCCGTAGCTGACCGCCCCTCCCTCCTCGGGGCGCAGGACCGCCGGTGCCGTCGTGCCGTCCCGGCCCAGCGCCAGGGGCACGGCGGCACCGGCTCCGCCTCCCTCGAGCCGGCACGTCGCTGCGGAGATGGTGCCGTCGCCGACGTCGATGCCGAGCCCGTACTCGTCGATGTGCACGGATGCCTCCTCACGCCGTCCCCCCGGGACCCCGACCCCGGGGCCTCAGCGGCTCCCGGAAGCTAGCCAGCGGAGGACGCTCCTGTGTCGGATCCCGTCGTCCGGCCGGTGAATCCGCGGCAACCAGGGGGCGACACCCCCCGTGCCCTGACGATGCGTGACCGGTTCCCCCCCAACACCGCTGTCGAAGGAGGGGGATCTCCCCCGATGCCCCGACACCGGTGCCCGGCATCCACTTCCGGGGCCAGCCGGCCGACGGCGGACGGCTCGACACCGGAGGAACCACGATGACGATGCTCGCCAGTTCCGTGCTCGACTTCATCCTCGGCCTGTTCGGCGACGAGGACGCCGCCCGGGCCTTCGCCGACGACCCGGAGCAGGCGCTGGCCGACGCCGGCCTGCCGGACGTCTCACCGGCCGAGGTGCACGACCTCATGCCGATGGTCGCCGGCTACAGCCCCGGTGGCTGGCACCACGCCCCCGTGCACCACCCGAAGCCGGACCACTGCGACGACGACGGGCCCGTCGTCCGGCCGGTCGACCACTGCGACGACCACCACGCGCCCAAGCCGGTCGATCCCTGCGACGACGACGACAAGCCGCACATGCCGAAGCCGGTGGACCACTGCGACGACGACAAGCCGGACCACCACCACCACGGACCGGTCCCCGCCGGGTCCGAGACGACGGTCATCGCGCACGTGCAGAACATCCAGGTGACGCACGTCCAGAACACGTTCACCTACACCGACGCCTCGACCAACATCTGGGTCAAGGGCGACGCGGACCTCATCTTCGGCGGCGACGGCGACGACGTGATCGTCGACGACAACGAGGGCGACGTCGAGATCGGCAACACGACGACCGTCATCAAGGACAACAACGTCGCCATCGGCAACCACGGCCAGGTCGCCCAGGACGAGTCGAGCAACTCCTCGCACGACGGCGACATCACCGTCGGGCCCGTCCTGGTCGAGACCGGCCCGGGCAGCATCGTCGGCGGCCACCAGGTCGGCAGCGAGAACGACGGCGAGGGCAACACCAGCGTGGGCGGCGTGGGCAACGCCGTGGGCGACGACTCGGACGCCGGCATCGAGGACGTCTACGTGGGCAACGAGGTCTCCGGCAACGCGTCCACGGTCAACGGTGACGTCGAGGACGTCGACCAGTCGCACGACTTCCAGTCCGACCTCGAGGACACCGAGATCGACCAGTCCCACGACTTCCAGTCCGACCTCGAGGACACCGAGATCGACCAGTCCCACGACTTCCAGTCCGACGTGGACGGGGACATCGACCAGTCCCACGACCTCGCGTCCGACATCAACGTCATCGGCAACGACCACAACGCCATCGGCAACGACGACGTCGGGATCGGCAACGACGACGGGATCGGTAACGACGACGGGATCGGTAACGACGACGTCGTGGTCGTCGTCCCGGTCGTCACGGGCGACCCGATGGTCGGCTGACCGCACCCGATCCGGCCCGGTGCCGGCTCCCCTGACGGAGCCGGCACCGGGTCCGTTCCCGTTCGCCGCTCCCGACAGGAGGACGCCCCCGTGCCGACCCCCGGTGCACTGCTCGACCGCGCGCTCGCCCTCACCGCCCTGTGCGAACGCCCCGACCTGCACCGGCGGCTGACCCGCGTCAAGCAGCGGGTCGAGGCGCCCAGCGTGCGGGTGCTGGTCGTCGGCGAGCCCAAGCAGGGCAAGAGCTCGCTGGTCAACGCCCTGGTGGGCGCCCCGGTGTGCCCGGTCGCCGACGACGTCGCGACCACCGTCCCCACCGTCGTGCGGTCGGGGGAGAGCCCCCGCGCCGAGCTGCTCCTCGCCGGGGCGGCGGCGGGCGACGACGGCGGGGGGACGACGACGCGGCTGCCCGTCCCGATCGAGACCGTCGCCGCCCGGGTGACCGGGACGGCGGCCGAGGGCGTCCTGCAGGCGGAGGTCGAGCTGCCCCGGCGGTTGCTCGCCGACGGCCTCGAGCTGGTCGACACCGCCGGCGTCGGCGGGGTGGGGGCCGCGCACTCGCCGACGACGATCGACCTGCTCCCCAGCGCCGACGCCGTCCTGTTCGTCTCGGACGCCAGTCAGGAGTTCACCGCCCCCGAGCTGGCGTTCCTCACCCAGGCGGCGGCGCTGTGCCCCACGGTGGTCTGCGTCCTCACCAAGACCGACGCGTGCCCGGACTGGCGGCGGATCGCCGAGCTGGACCGGGCGCACCTGCACGCCGCGGAGGTACCGGCGGAGGTGCTGCCCGTGTCCGCGACGCTCGGCGTCCTCGCCCTGACGACGCAGGACCGGGAGCTGCAGGAGGAGTCGGGGATCGGTGCGCTGGCCCGGTACCTGCGCCGGGAGGTCGTCGAGCGGGCCGAGGCGCTGTCGCGGCGGGCGCTCGTGCACGACCTCTCCTCGGTGGCCGAGCACCTGGCGCTGGCCGTCCGCACGGAGCTGCGCGGGCTGGAGGACCCCGACGGCCGTGAGGAGCTCGTCGGCGAGCTGGAGGAGGCCCGGGTCGCCGTCGAGGAGCTCCGCCGCCGCTCCTCGCGCTGGCAGCAGACGCTCGCCGACGGCGTCACCGACCTGCTGGCCGACATCGACCACGACCTGCGCGACCGCTCCCGGGTGGTCACCCGCGAGGCCGAGGAGGCGATCGACGCCGGCGACCCCGGCCCCGCGTGGCGGGAGCTGGCCGAGTGGCTCGACCAGTGCATCGCGCTCGCCGTCGCCGACAGCTTCGTCTGGGCCGAGCAGCGCTCGCAGTTCCTCGCCGAGCAGGTGATCGGCCAGTTCACCGCCGACAGCGGCACCGCGCTGCCGGAGCTCACCGTGGGCAGCGCGGCCGAGGCGCTGGAGACGCTGGTGGACCTCCCGGCGATCGACAGCGGCGCCCTGCCGCTGCGGGAGCGGGTCCTCATCGGGCTGCGCGGCTCCTACACCGGCGTCCTCATGACCGGGCTGGTGACGAGCCTGGCCGGGTTGGCCATCATCAACCCGTTCTCGCTGGCCGCCGGCGTGCTCATGGGCCGCCGGGCGTACCGCGACGACAAGGCCCAGCGGCTGTCGCGCCGGCAGTCCGAGGCGAAGTCGATCGTGCGCCGGCACCTGGACGAGGTGGTCTTCCAGGTCGGCAAGCAGCTCAAGGACCGGCTGCGGTTGGTCCAGCGCACCCTGCGGGACACGATCACCGACACGGTGGACGAGATGTCGCAGTCGCTGGCCGACGCGGTCAAGGCCGCGCAGCGGGCCAGCCGGTCGGCCACCGCGGAGCGGGACGCGCAGGTCCGCGCGGTGCGCCAGCGGCTCGCCGAACTCGACCGGCTGGCCCGCGACGTCCGGTCCCTCGAGCCGGGCCTGACGGGAGGCACGCGGTGACCGCGCCGGCGGAGGAGGACCCGGTCGAGCAGGTCCGGGCGCTGCTGGGGGAGGCCCTCGAGGTGTACGCCGACGAGCCCGCTGCGGCCTCGCGGCTGAGCGCCGTCCGGCAGCGGATGGACGAGCCGCTGCGCATCGCCCTGGTCGGCCGGGTCAAGGCGGGCAAGTCCACCCTGCTCGACGCGCTGGTCGGGGCCCGGCTGGCGCCCACCGACGCGGGCGAGTGCACCCGCGTGGTCACCGTCTACCGGTACGGGCGGATCCCGAAGGTGGTGCTGCACGACACGGCGGGGACGTCGCGGGTCCTGCCGGCACGCCGGGTCGGCGGCGGGCTGCGGCTGGACCTGGGCGGGTCCGCGCCGGAGGACGTCGCGCAGGTGGTGGTCGAGTGGCCCGCGCCCGAGCTGGAGGCGGCGACGCTCGTCGACAGCCCCGGCCTGGCCTCCCTGTCGACCGACGCCAGCGACCGGACCACCTCCTTCCTCGAGGCCGGGGACGGCGTGCCGGGCGTGGACGCCGTCCTCTACCTCACCCGCCACCTGCAGCCCGACGACGTCGCCGCGCTCACCTCCTTCCAGGCCGCGGCGGCCGCGGCGGGCCGGCACACCGCCACGCTCACGGTGCTGTCCCGGGCCGACGAGGTGGGCGGCGCGCGACTGGACGCCCTGCAGGCGGCGGCCGCCGTCGCCCGCCGGATGTCCGCCGACCCGGCCATCGCCGCGGTCACCTCGGCCGTCGTCCCGGTCGCGGGACTGCTGGCGCTGGGCGCGCGCACGCTGCGGCACGGGGACGTGGTCGCGCTGCGCGCCCTCGCGGCGGCCGACCGGACCGCCGTGGCGGCGATGCTGCTCACCACCGACCGGTTCCTGCGCGCCGAGGCGCCGGTCGAGGTCTCGCCGACGGTGCGGGCCGGGCTGCTCGAGCGGCTGGGCCTGTTCGGGGTCCGGCTGGCGGTCGCCCTGGTCCACGCCGGGATCGGCGACGCCGCGACCCTGGCCGACGAGCTCCTCCGCCGCTCCGGTCTGCCCGAGCTCCAGCGGCTCCTGCAGGTCCACTTCACCGGCCGCGGGAGGCAGTTGCGCGTCGCGGCGGCCCTGCAGGTGGTCGGGGACCTGCTCCGGACCTCGCCCCGCCCGGGCACGGAGGGGCTCGCCGAGGCGGTGGAGCGCATCCGCCTGGCCGCCGTCGACGTCGACGAGCTCGCGCTGCTGGCCCGCCTGCGGGCGGCCGACGACCTGCTGCCGCCCGGGCTGCGTGCCGAGGCGCAGCGGCTCCTCGGCGCCGAGGGCACCGCCGCGGCGTCGCGGCTGGGGCTGTCCGGCGACGGCTCCGCCGAGGAGCTGCGGGGAGCCGCGCAGGACGCCGTGGCCCGCTGGCGGCAGGTCACCACCGATCCGGCGCTGGACCGGCCGGCCACCGACGCCGCGGACGTCGTCCTCGCCTCGTGCGAGGCGCTCCTGACCGGACTCGGTCGCGCGCCGGCGCTCAGGACGTAGCGGCGCTCAGGACGTAGCGGCGCTCAGCCAGCGGCGGGAGGACCGCCACCACAGCGCGACGAGCGCCGCCACGACGAGTCCGGCCTGCGTGATGGCCGCGATCCGGTCGATCTCGGCGCCGCCGGAGAGGGTGCTCTGCGTCAGGTCGGCGAGCAGCAGGGCCGGCAGCGCCGTGACCAGCAGCGCCCAGCGGGCCCACGCGCGGCGGCGCAGCACCAGCCGCAGCCAGACCAGCGACAGCAGAGCCAGGACCAGCGTGCTGCCCAGCACCGCGACCAGCAGGACGCGCACGCCGTCGGCGACCACGTCGGCCGGCGCGTCGGGGTCGGTCTCCACGGCCAGCGCGGTCAGCCGCTCCCGCAGGGCCACCCGGTCCAGCGCGGCGGCGACCACGGTGACGACCGCGGCCAGCGCCGCGGCCCGCCACAGCAGCGCCGAGACCCCCAGCGCCCGCGGGCGGGGGTCGGTCGGCCGGCCGCTCGGCGGGACGAGGTCGCAGGTGAGCGGCGGCCGTGGCGGCGGGGCCGCCACGTTCCCCTCGAGCCGGGTCGGCCGCCGGGGCGGGAGCGGCCGCTCACCGGTGGCGGTCCTCTCACCGGCTGCGGCTCCCGGTCGCAGTGCCTGCTCGGTCACGAGCTCCCCCTCCGTCGGACGACGACGGCAGGAGGGTCCCAAGCGGACCGCCCGTCGGGGGACCGGTCCGTCCCGCCGTCCGGAGGAGAGCTGTGTCCCCGACGCCCGGCAGTGCCGCGGCTGCGCTCAGTGACCGGTGCTCAGTGACCGGTGAACACGGCCGGCCGCTTGGCCAGGAACGCCTCGACCGCCTCGCGGTGGTCGACGCTCGTGCCCAGCGGCGTCTGCAGGCGGGCCTCGAGGGCGAGGGTCTCCTCGAGGGAGTCGGTGGCGGCCGTCGCCAGCACGGTCTTGACCGCGCGGTAGGCGGCCGTCGGGCCGGCGGCCAGTCGCATGGCGAGCGCCCGGGCCTCGGCGGCGACCTGCTCGGCCGGCACGACCCGGTGCACCAGGCCCCACTGCTCGGCGGTCTCGGCCGGGAAGGGCTCGGGGAGGAGCAGCAGCTGGGCGGCCCGCGAGCCGCCGACGCAGTGCACCAGCCGGGAGGCGAGCGCCGAGTCGCTGGACAGGCCGATGCCCGTGAAGGCGGTGGTGAACTTGGCCCCGGCCGCGGCGACCCGGAGGTCGCCGGCCAGCGCGAGCCCGAGACCGGCGCCGGCGCAGGCGCCGTTGATGCCGACCACCACGGGCACCCGCAGCCCGGACAGCGCCAGGACCAGCGGGTTGTACTCGTCCTCGACGATCGACAGGGACGTCGCGGCGTTCCCGCGGAGCGACTCGACGTGCTCGGCCAGGTCCTGCCCGACGCAGAAGGCGCGCCCGCTCCCGGTCAGGAGGACCGCCCGGACCGACTCGTCGGCGGCCACGTCGGTGACGACGGCGGTCAGGTCGCGCCGCAGGGCCGAGGTCAGCCCCGGCTGCAGCAGCGTGATGGTCGCGACGCCGTCCGCGTCCTGCCGGGTCACCGTGTCCGCCATCGTCGTCCTCCCGTGCCGTGCCGGTCGCGACCACCGCGACCGGGCGACACCCTGCCACGCGCCCGCGCGGCGCCTCAGGCCCCCCGATCCCGCAGCTCGCGGCGGAGGATCTTGCCGGTCACCGTCTTGGGCAGCTCGTCGACGACCTCGACCTGGCGCGGGTACTTGTAGGCGGCCATCCGCTCCCGGCAGTGCGCGATCAGCTCCTCCGGGGTGACCTGCGCCCCGGCCTTGAGGCTGACGTAGGCCTTGACCGTCTCGCCGCGCTTCTCGTCGGGCACGCCGACGACGGCGGACTCGCGCACCGCCGGGTGCTCGGCCAGCACGTCCTCGACCTCGCGCGGCCAGACCTTGTAGCCGGACGCGTTGATCATGTCCTTCTTGCGGTCGACGATGTACACCCAGCCGTCGGGGTCCATGAACCCGACGTCGCCGCTGCGCAGGGCCCCGCCGGGCAGGTTCGCCGCGGTCTCCTCCGGCTTCCGCCAGTACCCGGCGACGACCTGGGGGCCCTCGGCGACGATCTCGCCCACCTCGCCGAGCGGGAGGTCGCGGTGCTCGTCGTCCTGGATGCGGACGACGGTGCTCGGCGCCGGCGTCCCCACCGACAGCGCGCCCGAGGTCGGGTCGACCGGCGACGGTGAGCCGAAGGGCGTCACGGTCATCGGCGACGTCGTCTCCGTGAGGCCGTAGGCGTTGTGCACCTGGATGCCCGTCGCCTCTCGGAACGCCTTCTCCGCCGTCGGGGAGATCGCCGCGCCGCCGGAGTAGACGGAGGTGAACGAGGAGAAGTGGTCACGCGTGAAGCCGGGGGCGTTGAGCAGCGCGTTCAGCGCGGTGATCGCGCCGATGGTGAAGGTCGGCCGGTGCTCCAGGAGCGCGTCGAGCACCACCTGCGGCTCGAACCGGTAGGCCAGCACCAGCGGCGCCGGCACCAGCATGCTGACCGCGATGTGGCCGATCAGCCCGGTGATGTGGAACAGCGGGGCGATGCCGAAGATCGACCCGTCCCGGCCGGCGTGCGCCCAGTCCCGGTAGACCTGCGCGGTGAAGACGACGTTGCGGTGGGTGTTCATCGCGCCCTTGGGCACGCCGGTCGTGCCCGAGGTGTAGGTCAGGAACGCGACGTCGTCCGGGGTGAGGTGGACCGGCGGGGGCACCTGCCCGCGGTACCGCCCGGCGAACTCCAGCAGGTCCTCGGTGCCCTCGTGCCGCTGCCGCTGCGTGCCGGCGAACAGCCGCTCGTCGTCGCGGGTCTGGAAGTCCAGCTCGCTGGTGGTCAGGACCAGCCGGACGTCGGTGTCGGGCACCACGTCCCGCGCGACCTGGTCGTAGAGGGTCTCGAGGGAGAGCAGCACCGTGGCGCCGGAGTCCGCGAGCAGGTACGACAGCTCGCGCGTCCGGCTCATCGGGTTGATCGACACCATGACGCCGCCGGCCTTCCAGGTCGCCACCATCGCGATGACGAACTGGGGCACGTTCTGCAGGTAGACGGCGAGCCGATCGCCCGGCGCGAACCCCGAGGCGAGCAGCCCGGCGGCGAGCGCGTCGCTGAGCTCGTCGAGCTCCCGCCGGGTGACCGTGCCGTCGAAGTAGTGCAGGGCGACGCCGTCGGGGTCCCGCGCGACCCCGGCGCGGTACATCTCCAGGGCGTCGCCGCACTCGATCTCGTAGTCGGCCGGCTGCCCCTCGGCGTACCGGGCCAGCCAGGGGCGCTCGTCGTAGACACCCACGTCCGGCCTACTTGATCGCCAGCGGGTTGACCGGCGAGCCGGTGGCCAGGTGGATCTTCAGCGGGGCGGCGGCCCAGAGGAACGTGAACTGGCCGTCCTCGGCGCAGTCGGCGGCCAGTTCCTCCAGGTCGCAGATCTCGGTGAGGGTCACGCCGAGGTTGCGCATCAGGGCGCAGTGCAGCGGGAGGGCGGTGCCGTTGTTGGGGTCGAAGGTGACCTCGTTGGCGATGGTGTCGGTCGCCAGGTTCGGGATCTCCATGTCCTGGAACCAGCGCACCAGCTCGGGGCTGTAGACCAGCCCGGGCTCGTTGAAGCCCTCGTAGAACGCGTCGCCCTGCTCGTGGAACAGCTGCAGGAAGTTCGTGCGGATGACCAGGACGTCGTGCTTCTCGATCGGCGTGCCCTGGGCCTCCGCGCAGGCCACCAGGTCCTCGTGGGTGAACGTCTCGCCCTTGTCCAGGGTCGGCTTCCCGCGGAAGCGGGCCATGTCCAGCAGGATGCCGCGGCCCACCACGCCGCGCCGGGCGATCGGCTCGACGCCGGCCTTCTGCATGCCGCCGACGGTGGTGCGGGCGTCGTAGCCGTTCCAGATCTGGCCGCCGTACCAGACGTGGCCCAGCGCGTCGTACTGCGTGGAGCCCTGGAGGAAGGCGTTGATCTTGTCGTCGGCGTAGTGCAGGCCGCCGGGGAACTGCGGGGCGTCGGGGGAGTCCCAGCTGGACTCGTCGAGGATCTGGGTGCGCTCGGCCGGCGTGCGCCCGGGCCACACCGGGTCGCCCTTCGGGTCGCCGATCAGCCGCTGGAGGGTGAAGACCTTGCCCTGGCGGACGTGCCGGATCCCGCGCAGGACCTCGTCCGCGGTCAGGTAGTTCAGCGAGCCGACCTCGTCGTCCTCACCCCACTTGCCCCAGTTGGTGGGGGAGTCGGCCAGGACCTCGGTCATGTCGGGGGCGTCGGGCACGTCGGTCTCCTCGTGGTGGAAGCGGGGGTGTGCCCACCGTCACAGCACGGACGAGGTCGGACAAGGCGGGGAAGGACCCGTGCAACGTCCTCGCAACGTCCGACCGACGTCCGACCGACGTCCGACCGACGTCCGACCGACGCTGAGTCAGTTGTGCGACACCAGTTGGTGCACCCAACCAGGATGAGTAAGGTGTGCCTGCCCTTGGTCAGCCGACGGGGCACACCGAGTTCCCGCGGGGGCACCATGGGCCAGGCGTTCCTCGCCAGCTACCTGATCGGCCTCCGGGAGGGGCTGGAGGCCACCCTGGTGGTGAGCATCCTCGTCGCCTACCTGGTCAAGGCCGACCGGCGTCGGCAGCTGCTCCCGCTGTGGGCGGGTGTCGCCGCCGCGGTCGGCCTGTCGGTCCTGTTCGGCTTCCTGCTGACCTACACCGAGACCCGCCTGCTGGCCGACTACCGGTCGCGGGAGCTGTTCGAGGCGATCACGTCGGTCCTGGCCGTCGTCCTCGTCACCTGGATGATCTTCTGGATGCGCCGGACGGCGCGGAAGCTCAAGGGTGAGCTCACCGGCCAGCTGGCGCAGGCCCTGGGCATGGGCACGCTGGCCGTGGCCGGCGTCGCCTTCCTCTCCGTGGTCCGCGAGGGCCTGGAGACGACGCTGCTCTTCTACGCCGCCGCGCAGGGGGCGAGCACGACCTCCACCCCGCTGGTGGCGATCTCCGCCGGGGTGCTCACCGCCGTCGTCCTCGGGTTCGGTCTCTACGCCGGCGCCATCCGGGTCGACCTGTCGAAGTTCTTCACCGTCAGCGGCGTGCTGCTCGTCCTCGTCGCCGCCGGCATCCTCAAGTACGGCGTGCACGACTTCCAGGAGGCCGGGGTCCTGCCCGGCCTGACCACGCAGGCGTTCGACATCTCCGGCGTCCTCGACCCCAACAGCTGGTACGGCGCGGCGATCGCCGGGATGTTCAACATCACCGCAGCGCCCACGGTGCTGGAGATGGTCGCCTACGTCGCCTACCTGGTCCCGGTGCTGGCCCTGTTCCTGTGGCCGGCCCGCACACCTCCCCGCACCACCGCCCGCCAGACCCCCACCACCCAGTCGGAGACCCCCCAGCATGTCCGTTCGTGACCGTCGCAGCCGCCGTCTCCCCCTCGTCGCCGTCGGGGTGCTCGCGGCCCTGACCGCCGCCGCCTGTGCCTCCGACGACGGCGACTCGGGCGGCTCCGGCAGCGCCGCCGCCGACACGATCGCGGTCGCCGCGTCCGACGACGCCTGCGAGGTCGACGCCGCCGAGCTGCCCGCCGGCACGCACAGCTTCGAGATCTCCAACGGCGGCTCGCAGGTCACCGAGTTCTACGTCTACGCCGAGGGCGACCGCGTCATGGGCGAGGTCGAGAACATCGCCCCCGGCCTGACCCGCGAGCTGCTGGTCGAGCTGCCCGCCGGGGACTACGAGACCGCCTGCAAGCCCGGCATGGTCGGCGACGGGATCCGCTCGGACCTGACCGTGACCGGCGAGGCCGAGCAACTCGGCGAGGACGAGACGCTCGCCCGGGCCGGCGAGGACTACCAGCGCTACGTGCAGAGCCAGACCGGCGCGCTGCTCGAGCAGACCACCGCGTTCGTCGACGCCGTCAAGGCCGGGGACATCGAGGGCGCCAAGACGCTCTTCCCCGTCGCGCGCACCTACTGGGAGCGCATCGAGCCCGTGGCGGAGGTCTTCGGCGACCTCGACCCGCTGATCGACGGCCGCGAGGGCGACCAGGAGCCGGGCCAGGACTTCACCGGCTTCCACCGCATCGAGCAGGCGCTGTGGGTCGCCGGCGACGTCTCCGACATGGGCCCGTACGCCGACCAGCTGCTGGCGAACGTCCAGGAGATCGTGGCGCTGGCGAACGAGGAGACCCTGGACCCGCTGCAGCTGGCCAACGGCGCCAAGGCGCTGCTCGACGAGATCGCCACGGGCAAGATCACCGGCGAGGAGGACCGCTACTCGCACACCGACCTGTGGGACTTCGCGGCCAACCTCGAGGGCTCCGAGGCCGCCGTCCAGGCGCTGCGGCCGTTCCTGGAGGAGGCCGAGCCGGAGCTCGTGACGGAGATCGACGAGCGGTTCGCCGCGGCCGAGGCGGAGCTGGAACAGTACCGGTCCGGCGACGGTTGGATGCTCCACGACCAGCTCACCGAGGAGCAGCTGCGCGGGCTGAGCGACAGCATCACCGCCCTCTCGGAGTCCGTGGGCCAGGTCGCCTCCGTCGTCGCCGACCGCTGATGAAGGACGTCCCCGCCCCATGAGCACGCCCGCCGACCCCCAGCCCCGCGCCTCCGAGGCGTCGCCGTCGGGACTCTCCCGCCGGCGACTGCTCGGGGCCTTCGGGGTGGGGACGGCGGGGGTGCTGGCCGGCGGGGTCGCGGGCACCGCGCTCGGGCGGGCGACGGCCGACCCGGCGCCGTCGCCGGCCGACGTGGGCACGGCGGCCACCGAGGCCGTCGCGTTCACCGGCGAGCACCAGGCCGGCATCGTCACGCCCGCGCAGGACCGGCTGCACTTCGTCGCGCTCGACGTCACGACCGACAGCCGCGACGAGCTGGTCCGGCTGCTCCAGGACTGGACGGCGGCCGCCCGGCGGATGACCGCAGGGCAGGACGCCGGCTCCTCCGGCGCGATCCCGGACGGCGAGTACGACGTCCCCGGCGACACGGGGGAGGCCCTCGGCCTGCCGGCGGCCGGGCTGACGATCACGGTGGGCTTCGGCCCGACGCTGTTCACCACGGCCGACGGCGTCGACCGCTTCGGGCTGGCCGAGCGCCGGCCGGCACCGCTGGTGGAGCTGCCGTCGTTCCCCGGCGACCAGATCGACCCGGCGATCAGCGGCGGGGACCTGTGCATCCAGGCCTGCGCCAACGACCCGCAGGTGGCGGTGCACGCCGTCCGCAACCTGGTCCGCCTGGGTGCCGGCGTGGTCAGCGTGCGGTGGTCGCAGCTGGGCTTCGGCCGGACGTCGTCCACCAGCACCGGCCAGAGCACGCCGCGCAACCTCTTCGGCTTCAAGGACGGCACGGACAACCTCAAGGCGGAGAACACCGAGACGCTCGACCGGTTCGTCTGGGTGGGGGACGACGACGCGGAGTGGCTGCGCGGCGGCTCCTACCTGGTCACCCGCCGGATCCGGATGCTCATCGAGCCCTGGGACAGCTCGAACCTGCGCGAGCAGGAGCAGACCATCGGGCGGACGAAGGGCACCGGCGCCCCGCTCGGCCAGCGGGAGGAGTTCGACCCGGTCGACTTCACCGCACAGGTCGACGGCGAGTTCGCGATCCCGGAGACCAGCCACGTCTTCCTCGCCCACCCGACGAACGCCGGGACGGCGATCCTGCGCCGCGGCTACAGCTTCGTCGACGGCAGCGACGGGCTCGGCCGCCTGGACGCCGGGCTCTTCTTCATCGCCTTCCAGCGGAACCCGGAGACCGGCTTCGTGCAGGTCCAGCGCAACCTGCGGTCGGACGCGATGAACGAGTACGTCCGGCACACCTCCTCGGCGGTGTTCGCCTGCCCGCCGGGGATCCGCGACGACGCCGACTGGTGGGGGCGCGCCCTCTTCGAGGGCTGACCGCCGCACGCCGGCACTCGCGGGGCGCGGGGAGCTCCGCGGGGCCGGCGTTCACCCGACCGGGTGGATCCCCCCGGCGGGCAACGCTCGCGAGGGTGGCCCCTGCGTACGGAGGGTGACGACGAGGGCCTCCTGGCTGGCACCGTGACGCCCGGACAGCCCTGACGAGTGAGAGCGGACACTCTGCGTGACCCTCCGCACGGTGCCCCTGGAGGACGACGCGTGGTCACAGCCGGCCGGGACCTGCTCGGGGACCGTTACGAGCTCGTCGAGCCCGTGACATGGACCGCGCCGGGCGACCTGTGGCTCGGCCGCGACCTGGCGGAGGACCGGCCGGTGCTGGTCGAGGTCTTCCCCCGCGAGAAGCCCGGCTCGGCGGCGCACCGCGCCCGTGTCCGGGTCGTCGGTGTCGTCACCCACCCGAACGTCTGGGCGGTGCAGGACCACGGCACCACCGGCGAGGGCACCTACGTCGTCCGTGAGCACGTCGAGGCGCAGCGGCTGTCGGCCCTGCTGGCCGACAGCGACGTCCTCCCCCTGGACCGCACCCTGGACGTCCTCGCGCAGACCGCCGCCGGACTGGCCGCCGCCCATGAGCGGTGCCTGGTGCACGGGGCGCTGCACCCATCCAGCCTGCTGGTGTCCGCCGACGGCACGGTCAAGATCGCCGGTATCGGGGAGTCCCCCGCATCGGCACTGCCGTCGGCCAGCCCGGCCGGGGACCTGCGCGCCCTGGGCCGCATCATCGAGCGCTGTCTCGTCGGCCGCCGCACCTTCGACCCTGTGACCGTCGCCCGCCGGCACCTGTCCGGTGACCGGATCGCGTCGCTCGGCGCCTTCCCGCCCGCGGTCCGCACCGTCGTCCGGCGGCTGCTGTCCACCGACCCGGAGCTGGCCTTCTCCGACGCCACCGAGCTCGGTGCCGCCGTCGCCACCCTCCGCGGAACCGGTGCCGCGCCCTCCCCGGTCACCGCGCCACTCGGCCGTCCGGGGTCGCCGGCCGGTCGTGCCGCGGCGGTCGAGCGCACCGTCGACGCCGCACCCTCCGTGGCGGACCCATCCGTCCCGGCAACCCGGCCGGACCTGCGGCACCGCGCGGTGGTCGCGGCCGTCGTGCTCGCGATCGCGGCCGTGTGCGTCGGACCAGGTGTCGCCCCCGAGGCCCCGGCCTCGGCGGCCCCGGGGGGCGACTCCGCGGCGGCCGCCCCCACGTCTGCCGAGGTGGCTGCCGCCCTCCTCCCGGAGGCGCAGGTCTCCGCAGCGCCCACCGACACCGGCGCTCCTCCGGTCCCCGAGCCGCCCCCGATCTCGCCGGCCCTCTCGTCGCCGGACGCGGCTGCTCCGACCTCGTCCTCCGTGCCCCCCGCGTCCCCGTCCGCACCGGCCGCCGTCCCGCAGCGCACGCCGAGCTCCACCCCTGCCCCGGCTGCCGCGCCCGCTCCAGCCCCGGCCCCTGCTCCGGCACCCCTCCCGGCTCCTGCTCCAGTACCCCTCCCGGCCCCTGCTCCGGCCCCTGCTCCGGCTCCGGTCCCGCTCCCGGCCCCTCCGCCCGTGGTGACCACCCCGGACCCGCGCGAGCAGCTCCGCCAGTGGTGGCAGGCCGTGGAGGATCGCCTGCGCTCGGAGTGGGAGGCGTGGCAGGACCGACACGGACGTGACGGATGAGTCGGGTGGGGCCCGTTCCCCGGGACGCGGTCGCCTGGGAGGATGTGTAGGGATCGACGGCGGTGGACATCCGGGGGGCCGGGCACCGGCGCCTCCTGGTCGTGCACGAGGCTCGTAGGCGAGGGGGAACCGCGGTGGTGGAGCCGGGGCGGCAGAACCTGGGCGAGCGGTACGAGCTCGCCCAGCTCATCGCCTCCGGTGGCATGGGACAGGTCTGGCGCGGCACCGACGTGCTGCTCGGCCGGCCGGTCGCCGTCAAGGTCCTGCGCAGCGAGTACACCGGCGACCCCACGTTCCTGGCCCGCTTCCGCGCCGAGGCGCAGCACGCCGCCGCGCTGTCGCACCCCAACATCGCCAGCGTCTTCGACTACGGGGAGACCCGGTCGGAGTACGGGGAGACGCTCGCCTACCTCGTCATGGAGCTCGTCGAGGGCGAGCCGCTCTCGGCGGTGCTGCGCCGCGAGGGCCCGCTCGACACCGCGACCACGCTGTCGGTGCTGCAGCAGACGGCCGCGGCCCTCTCCGAGGCGCACCGGGTCGGGCTGGTCCACCGGGACGTGAAGCCGGGCAACATCCTGGTCTGCCCCGACGGCAGCGTGAAGATCACCGACTTCGGCATCGCCTGGTCGGCCGGCAGCGTGCCGCTGACCCGCACCGGTCAGGTGATCGGGACCCCGCAGTACCTGTCGCCGGAGCAGGCCGAGGGCCGCCTCGCCACCCCGGCCAGCGACGTCTACGCGCTGGGCCTGGTCGGCTACGAGTGCCTGGCCGGCCACCCGGCGTTCGACGGCGACAACGCCGTCACCATCGCGCTCAAGCAGCTCCGCGAGGACCCCGAGCCGCTGTCGGCGGACCTGCCGACCGGGGTCCGCACGATCATCACCCGCGCGCTGGCCAAGGACCCGGCCGCGCGCATGCCCGACGGCGGGGCCTTCGCCGAGGCCGTCGCGGCCGTCCGTGCCGGTCGTGCGCCGGCCGACGAGCCGCGCGACACCGGGCTCCGGGCGGTGCCCCTCGCCCCGCCGCCGGGTCGCTCCGACACCGGCCCCGACACCGCTCTCGTCGGCGCGCGCCGCACCCCGCCACCCCCGGTCCGGCGCCGGGCGAGCGCGGTTCTCGTCCCCCTGGTGGCGCTGCTGCTGGGCGCCGCCGCGGCCGCCGGGGTCTTCCTCGCGTTGTCCAGCACGCCGCCGTCGACCCCCGTCGCCGCCGCCCAGACGCAGGAGGCGGACACGGTCGTCCTCACCGCCGGCGACTACGTCGACCGGTCGATCGAGGACGTCGCGAGCGAGCTCTCCGCGCTCGGGCTCAGCGTGTTCCGCCGCGGGGAGGTCGCCGTCGGGGTCGAGCCGGGCACGGTGACGCGGATCAGCCCCACCGGGCGCGCGCTGCGACCGGGCGACGACGTGACGGTCTGGTACGCCGTGGCGCCCCAGGCCGACCGGGTGCCCAGCGGCGGTGGTGGTGGCGGTGGGGGTGGCGTCGCCGTGGTCGACGGGGACGAGCCGGTCGTGAGCGACGCCGCCCCCAGCCCGTCGACCACCCCCGCCCTGCCGACGGACACCGCTCCGCCGCCGGCCTCCGGCACGCCGGACCCGACCGGCACGTCGACGCCGTCGAGCAGCCCGGCGACGGACACCGGGTCGCCGACGAGCACGACCTCGACGCCGACCCCCAGCGCGCCGACGACGAGCACCCCCACCGGGACGCCCGCGGCCTGAGCCAGCGGACGGCGGGTCCCGGCCGGCCCACCTAGGGTCGGCCCCGTGGGTATGCGCGCGGGCATCGTCGTCACCGGGACCGAGGTCCTCACCGGCCGGGTGGCCGACCGCAACGGACCCTGGCTGGCCGAGCAGCTGCGCCGGCAGGGGCTCGACGTCGCCTCGGTCGTGGTCGTGGGCGACCGGCCCGAGGACCTGCGGGCGGCCCTGGACTTCCTCGCCGGAGCGGGCGTGGACCTGCTGATCACCTCCGGTGGCCTGGGCCCCACGGCCGACGACCTCACCGCCCAGGTCGTCGGGGACTGGCAGGGCCGGCCGTCGGAGGTCGACCCGGAGCTCGAGTCGCGGATCGCCGCGATCGTCGCCCGCCTGACCGCCCGCCGCGGGTGGCGGGTCGACCCTGCGGCCCAGGCGGCGGGCGTGGCCAAGCAGGCGCGGGTGCCCGCGGGCGCCACGGTGCTCGAGCCGGTCGGCACCGCGCCCGGCCTCGTCGTCCCCCCGGCGGAGGGCCGCAGCGGCCCGCCGGTGGTCGTCCTCCCCGGCCCGCCGCCGGAGCTGCAGGGCATGTGGCCGGCCGCGCTGGAGGCCGCTGCCGTCGCCGCCGTCCTCGCCGCTGGGGGCGAGCTGCGTCAGGAGACGGTGCGGCTGTGGGGCACGCTGGAGGCCCAGCTGGCCGCCACGCTGCGCGACCACGACGCGGAGCTGGCCGGCCTGGAGATCACCACCTGCCTGCGGGACGGCGAGCTGGAGATCGTCACCCGCTTCGCCCCCGACGCGCAGCCGGCCCACGACCGCCTGGCCGCCCTGCTCGCCGCCGAGTACCCCGACACCCTGTACTCCACCGGCCCGACCGTCGACGACCTCGTGGCGGGCGCGCTCGAGGCACAGGGACTCACCATCGCCACGGCGGAGTCCTGCACCGGGGGGCTGCTGGTCGCGCGGCTCACGGAGCGGCCCGGCTCCTCGGCGTGGGTGCTGGGCGGGGTGTGCTCCTACGCCAACTCGGCCAAGGAGGCGATGGTCGACGTCCCGGCGGAGATGCTCGCCGAGCACGGTGCGGTGAGCCCGCAGGTCGCCCGGGCACTGGCCGACGGCGCGCGGTCGCGCTTCGGCGCCGACGTGGGCGTGGGCATCACCGGGATCGCCGGGCCCGGTGGCGGGACGGCCGACAAGCCGGTCGGCACGGTGCACCTGTGCGTGGCGGGTCCCGAGGGCGTCGTCGCGCGGTCGGTCCGGCTGCCCGGCTCGCGGTCGGCGGTCCGGGAGCGCTCCGTCGTCCTGGCGGTGCAGATGCTCCGCGAGCTGCTGCTGGGCGGGCCCCCGGCATGAGGAGGACGGCATGACGACGACGACGCTGCACGCCACCGGCCCGCTCTCCCCGGACCGGGCCTGGGACCGCTACCGGTACCTCGACCGCTGGTCCGAGTGGGCGCCGCAGATCACCGGCGTCGACTGCGACCATCGGCTCCTGACCGCCGGCGCCCGCGGCCGGGTGCGCGGCCTCGGGGTCCCGCTTCCCTTCACGATCGAGGCGGTCGACCCGCAGGCGCGGTCGTGGTCGTGGTCGGTCGGCGTCGGCCCCCTGCGGATGCAGCTGCACCACTGGGTGACCGACGGCCCCGACGGCGGCACCACCACCGGCCTGCGCACGACCGGCCCGGCGCCGCTGGTGCTGGCCTACGCCCCGCTCGCGCAGTGGGCGCTGCACCGCCTCGTCCGCTGAGCGGGTTCCACGTGGAACCCACCGGCGTCCTACCGTCCTGACCCATGAGCGTCACCCACGAGGTCACCAACCAGGTCCCGCCGCTGACCGGCCACGACCCCATCGCCGGGGACGCCGCCCTCGCCGAGGCCTGCGTGCGGCACGCCGACGCCGACACGCTGGCCTCGCTGGCCGGCCTCGGCGCGGTGGCCGGCAGCGAGCAGGCCCGCGAGTGGGGCCGGCTGGCCGACGAGAACCGCCCGGTGCTGCGGACCCACGACCGCTACGGGCACCGGATCGACGAGGTGGAGTTCCACCCGGCCTGGCACGAGCTCATGCGGACGGCGTTCGAGCACGGCCTCGCCGGCGCGCCGTGGACCGATCCCGCGTCGCACGCGCACGTCCGCCGCGCGGTCGGCTACCTCGGCTGGACGCAGGTCGAGATGGGCCACGGCTGCCCGGTCACGATGACCTACGCCGCCGTCCCCGCGCTGCGCGCTGCTCCCGACCTCGCCGCCGTCTACGAGCCCGGCCTCACCGCCCGCGGGTACGAGTTCGGGCTGCGGGCGCCCACCGGCAAGGCCGGGCTGGTCGCCGGCATGGGCATGACCGAGAAGCAGGGCGGCTCCGACGTCCGCGCGAACACCACCCGAGCGGTCCCGAACGGCGACGGCACGTACGGGCTGACCGGCCACAAGTGGTTCACCTCGGCCCCGATGAGCGACCTGTTCCTCGTGCTCGCCCAGCTGCCCGAGGGCGTCTCCTGCTTCCTCGTGCCGCGCGTGCTGCCCGACGGCACCCGCAACGTCCTCCGGCTGCAGCGGCTCAAGGACAAGCTCGGCGACCGGGCCAACGCCTCCAGCGAGGTGGAGTTCGACGGGACGACGGCCTGGCTGGTGGGGGAGCCCGGCCGCGGCGTCCCCACGATCATCGAGATGGTCAACTCCACGCGGCTGGACTGCGTGATCGGCTCGGCGGCCACGGTGCGCGCGGCGCTGACGCAGGCGCTGCACCACGCCCGGCACCGGCGGGCGTTCGGGGCGCTGCTGTGCGACCAGCCGCTGATGCAGAACGTGCTGGCCGACCTCGCCGTGGAGAGCGAGGCGGCGACGGCGCTGGCGGTCCGGCTGGCGGCCGCGGTCGACGGCGGGGAGTCGGCGTTCCTGCGGCTGGCCGGCGCGGCGGCGAAGTTCTGGGTCTGCAAGCGGACGCCCGGGGTCGTCGCCGAGGCCCTCGAGGTGCTCGGCGGCAACGGCTACGTCGAGGAGTCCGGGATGCCTCGGCTCTACCGGCAGGCACCGCTCAACTCCATCTGGGAGGGGTCGGGCAACGTCATCGCCCTCGACGTCCTCCGGGCGCTGGGACGGTCCACGGAGTCGCTGGCCGCCGTCAGCGCCGAGCTGGAGCTCGCCCGCGGCGCCGACGCCCGCTACGACGACGCCGTCACGCGGTTGCAGGCCGAGCTCGGCGACCCCGCGGGGCTGGAGCTGCGCGCGCGGCGGATCGCCGGGCTCCTGGCGCTGTGCCTGCAGGGCTCGTTGCTGCTGCGCCACGCCCCGGCGGCGGTGGCCGACGCCTTCTGCGCCACCCGGCTGGGCGGCGACTGGGGCGCTGTCCTGGGCACTCTCCCGGCGGGCACCCCGGTGGGCCGGATCGTCGAGCGGGCGGTCGTCGCGCCCGCCTGACACGACCCCTGCCCCGAGGCGCGGCGTGCCACTACTCTCGGACGTGCGCCGGACTCCGTGCCGTCGTGGGGGTGGCGCGGTGCTCCGGCACGGCGGCTCCCGGAGCACGGGGGCGGAGCTCCGCAGGGGGAGAAGAAAGCGGGCCAGTGCACGGAGACGACGGTGGGGCCACGGCCACGCAGCGCGATCTGTTGGCGACGGTGCCCGACGCCGTGTACCACCTCGACCGCGACTGGCAGATCACCTACCTGAACGCGGCGGTGGAGGAGCTCGTCCGGCGGCGCGCCGAGGACCTGCTGGGCCACGACCTCTTCGAGGCCTTCCCGGCCCTGCGCGGCACGGAGATGGAGAGCCAGCTGGCAGCGGTCCTCGCCGACGGCCAGCCGCGGAGCTTCGAATACCTCTACGAGCCGGTCGATCGCTGGTTCGAGGTCCGTGCCTTCGCCGACTCCCTGGGGCTGGCGGTCTTCCTGCGCGACGTCGAGACCGAGCGTCGTGTCCGCGACGAGCAGGCCGAGGAGATCCGGCAGCTCACCTCCGTGCTCGACGCGGTGCCGCCGCCCACGGTGCTCATCGGCGCCGACTGGCGGATCCTCACGACCAACCGGGTGTGGACACTCGCCGCGGACGCCGCCCGTGGGGACGGCTTCCGCCCGGCGCGGGTGGGCGACCACTACCTCCAGTTGATGGCGCAGGCCCTCTCGCCCGAGGACGTGCGGCGCATCGAGGAGGGGCTGCGACAGCTCCTCGAGGCCCCCGGTCCGGCCTTCGTCCTCGACTACTCGGCGACCTACGCCGACCGCACCCTGTGGTGGCGGATGCAGGCGGCCCGGGTCGAGGACTCGGGCCAGGTCGTGGTCACGCACACCGACATCACCGAGCGGGTGCGCCACCAGGAGGCCCTGCTCTGGCGGGCGACCCACGACGACCTGACCGGGCTGCCCAACCGCGGCCGGCTGCTCCAGCTGACCGGAGAGGCGCTGGCCGAGGAGCCGACCCGCACCGCGCTGCTCTTCCTGGACCTCGACGGCTTCAAGACGGTCAACGACTCGCTGGGCCACGAGGTCGGCGACGAGCTGCTGCGGGAGGTCGGCAGCCGGCTGGCGGCGCAGGTCCGCCCCTCGGACGCGGTCGGCCGCCTGGGCGGGGACCAGTTCCTCGTCCTCGCCCGCGAGTGCGACCTCTCCGAGGCCGCGGCACTGGCCTTCCGGCTGCAGCAGTCCTTCGTCCAGCCGTTCGTCGCCGAGGGCATCTCCGTCCCGCTGTCGGCCAGCATCGGCGTCGCCGTCGGGCAGCCCGGACAGCGCCAGGCGCACCAGCTGCTCAGCGACGCCGACGCGGCCGCCTACGCCGCGAAGGGCTCGGGCCGCGACCGCATCCACCTCTTCTCGCCGGGCCTGCGCGACGCGGCCCGCTGGCGGCTGGAGGTGGCCAACGCGCTGCGCGACGGCGCGCTGGACCAGCTCGTCGTCCACTACCAGCCGGTCGTGCGGGTCGACACCGGGGCGATCGACGGCGTGGAGGCGCTGCTGCGCTGGCAGCACCCCGAGCGGGGCCTGCTCACGCCCGACGCCTTCCTCTCCGTGGCCGAGGAGACCGGGCAGCTGATCCCGATCACCCGGTGGCTGCTCGGCGAGACGACGAGGCAGGCCGCCGAGTGGGCCGCCCAGGGGCTGGACCTGCGGATGTCGGTGAACATCAGCGCCCGGCACTTCTCCGCCGAGACGCTGGTCCGCGACGTCCGGGTCGCGCTCCACGACTCGGGGCTGGCGCCGGACCAGCTGGTCCTGGAGCTGACCGAGACCAGCGTCGCCGAGGACCCGACGCGCGCGGAGGACCAGCTCTCGGTGCTGCGCAACTCCGGCGTCCGGGTGGCCATCGACGACTTCGGCACCGGCTGGTCGTCCCTGGCCCAGCTCATGGCGCTGCCGATCGGGACGCTGAAGATCGACCGCTCGCTGCTGATCGCCGCCCAGCGGCTGACCGCCGGGGGCACCGGCGCGGTCCTGGCCGCGATCGTCGCGCTCACCCGAACCCTGGGCATCCGTTCGGTGGCGGAGGGCGTGGAGACCCCGGAGCACCTGCGCATGGTGCGGGAGGCCGGCTGCGACCTGGCGCAGGGCTACCTGCTGGCGCGTCCCATGCCGGCGAGCGACGTGTGGCGGTGGGCCGGCCGGGTGCGTGCCGGTGGTGGCGACTCCTGCGCCATGGCCCTCGCGGGATCGCTGCGCTGAGCGCGCCGCGCAGGAGAGCGCGCTCGCCGGGCGGGTCGCCGCAGCAGCCGGCGGCCTCCCTCTCGGCGTCGGCGCCGGTCGCCGGGCAGACTGCCCCCGTGACGGAACTGCTCGAGCCCGCGGCCGCCCCAGCGCAGGACCGGCAGCGCCCGGCGCTGGACCTGCTCATCTGGGACGCGCCGAACATCGACATGACCTTGTCGACGGTGATCGGCGCCCGGCCCACCGCGGCCTCGCGTCCGCGGTTCGACGCGATCGCCGCCTGGTTCGTCGACGCGGCCGGGGATCCGGCGGCTCCGGACGCCCCGGACGTCGAGGCGTGCGTGTTCGCCAACATCCCGCCGGTGGTCGGCAGCATGCGGGGCTGGGTGGAGGCACTGCGCGGCTTCGGCTACTCGGTCTTCGCCCGGCCCAAGACGCAGCCGGACGACGACATCGACCAGGACATGCTCGACCACATCGCCGTCCGGGCGCACAGCCACCGGCTGCGGCGGCTGGTCGTGTTCTCCGGCGACGGGCGCAACTTCGCCGAGCCCCTCGAGGAGCTGGTGCGGGCCGGCACCCAGGTGGTGGTCGTCGCGTTCAGCGAGGTCGCCGGCTACGCGATCGGCTCGGAGCTGCTGGAGTTCATCGACATCGAGGACGTGCCGGGGGCCTTCGCCGCCCCGCTGGACCGCGTCCGGCTCGACGCGCTCCCGCCCGACGGCGCCTGGCTGCGGCCCACCAAGGGGCTGCGCGAGTTCGTCGCCGGCTTCACCGCCCGCCGCGGCGGCTGACCGGCCGTCTCACCCCCCTGAGGGGGGTGGGGTCGACCGCCCCGAAGGTCGGTGTCCCGCGGTGCCGATGGTCGGGTGTGCCCACCTCCGTCGTCCGCCGCCTCGTCGGCGCGTTGCTCGCCGGCGACGCGCCGGCGTCCGACGGCGGTCGTGCGGTCGACCGGGACCCCGGCGGTGCGGCGGAGGTGGCCGCGCAGCAGCTGCGCCGGGCCCGCGCCTCGGGCATCGTCGTCGGCCTCGTGTCCGTCGTCGTCTTCCCGGCCTGGGCGTTCCTGGACCGCTACCTCGAACCGCAGCTCGCCGGGCAGTTCCTCGTCGTCCGGGCGCTCGCCGAGATCCCGATGCTGATCTGCCTCTACCTGCTGTGGCGGTCCCCGCTCGGCCACCGGCGACCCGAGCAGCTGACGCTGGTGATCCTCGTGTTCGTCCAGCTGTCGATCTGCTGGATGGTCGCCCAGGTCGAGGAGACCGAGTCCTACGCCTCCGGTCTGTCCCTCGCCATCTACGGCGTGGGCGGTGTCCTGGCCGCCCAGGTGCGCTGGACCGTGGCGCTGAGCGCGGTGACGTGGGCCGGTCTCGGCGCCGCCATCGCCTTCGCCCCGGTCCCGATCTCCGACGGCGACGTGGCCGCGATCGCCTTCTGGCTGGCGACCGCGACGGTCGTCGCCACCGTCACGCACGCCGTCCGCCACACCCTGGGTGCCAACGAGCTGTCCACCCGCGTGCACCTGCTCCGCGAGCGCGAGCGCACCCGCCTCCTGCTGGACCGCCTCGAGCGGCTCAGCCACGAGGACCCGCTCACCGGCCTGGCCAACCGCCGCCGCTGGGACGCCGAGCTCGAGGCCGCCTGCGACGCGGCCGGCGCCGGCAGCGACCCGGTGGCGGTGGTCGTCATCGACGTCGACCACTTCAAGCAGGTCAACGACCGGCACGGGCACGCCGGCGGGGACGCCGCGCTGCGCGAGGTCGCCCGCCTGCTCATCCGCCGCGTCCGGTCCGGTGACCTGGTCGCCCGGATCGGCGGCGACGAGCTCGCCGTCCTCATGCCCGGGTCCGACGCCGACCGGGCCACCGAGCTGGCCGAGGACCTGCGCCGTGCGGTGGCCGCCCTGGTCCTGCCCGGGTTCACCGCGGGTGAGCTCACCCTCTCCCTCGGCGTGGCCGCCGGCACCGGGCTCGGCCCCGCGGAGCTGATGAGCCGGGCCGACGAGCGCCTGTACGCCGCCAAGGCCACCCGCAACGCCGTCGGCACACCCCTGCCGCGTCCCCGCGCGCCGCACGAGACGGCCGACGCCGGCCGCTGACCCGGCGGGGTGAGACACCCGCCCGCAACGGCCGAACTCGTTCCGCGAGCGGTTACGGTCCTCTTCCCGGCCCATGGGGGCGCCGCTCTCCAGCACCACCAGGACGCAACGATGAACGATCCGCACGTCGACCACCCCGTGGCCGACACCGCCGCCGACGTGACGTCGGTGGGGCGAGGGCTGTCGGTCAACGTGCGCGTCGAGCGGGCCGACGAGCACGCGGTCGTCGTCCGCCCCTCGGTCGGGGACTTCGTCGGCCAGGAGATCGTCGCCGTCGGCGAGGAGGTCGAGGTCTTCTGGCAGGGCCCGGCCGGCGGTCGCGCGCTGCGCGCCGTGGTGGCCCGCGTCGAGTTCGGCGCCGTTCCGCGCTGGTACCTCACGGTCACCGGCGCCGCGGTCGACCGCCAGCGCCGCATCGCCGTCCGCTGCCGGCTCAGCCTGCCGGTGACCGTGACGATGTACGGCCTGGACCTCGCCGGGGAGTCCTCGGACCTCAGCGAGGCCGGGGTCCGCGTCACCGTCGACGGGTACGGCACCGTGCCCGAAACGGGCAGCGTGCTCGGGGTGACCGTGCAGCTGGAGGACGGCGCGGTCTGGTACCGGGCCGAGGTGGTGCGGGTCCAGACCCGCGGTCCGGACTGGGTGATGAGCCTGCGCTTCGTCGACCCGCCCGAGCGCGAGCAGGACCGGTTGCGCCGCCGGGTGTTCCAGGAGCTGCGCGAGGAGCGGGCGCGTAGCGCCATCGACTGACGACGGGCGGGTAGCCGGGGGCGGTTCGGGGCATCCCGCCCCGGTGACGCTCCCCGCCCGCCTGCCCGAGGCGCTCCGCGAGGTGCGCGACCGGCTCGCCCAGGCGCCCCTCGGCCTGGCCACCGCCGGGCGGGACGAGGCCCGGCGCACCGCCCGCGCGGTGGTCGACCAGATCGACGACTACCTGCTGCCGCGGCTGCTCGACCTCGACGCCCCGCTGCTCACCGTCGTCGGCGGGTCCACCGGCGCGGGGAAGTCCACGCTGGTCAACAGCCTGGTCGGGGCACCGGTCACCACCTCGGGGGTGCTGCGCCCCACCACGCGCTCGCCGGTGCTCGTCTGCTCGCCCGGGGACGCCGCGTCCTTCGCCGGCGACCGGGTGCTGCCCGGCCTGGCCCGCGTCACCGGCGGTCCCGGCGGCCCCGGCACGCTGGAGCTGGTCCCGCACGAGGGGTTCCCCCCGGGCCTGGCGCTGCTGGACGCGCCGGACGTCGACTCCGTCGTCGCCTCCAACCGCGACCTCGCCGCCCAGCTGCTCGGCGCCGCCGACCTGTGGGTCTTCGTCACGACCGCGGCCCGCTACGCCGACGCCGTCCCGTGGGACCTGCTGCGGACGGCGCAGGAGCGCGGCACCGCCCTGGCCGTCGTGCTCGACCGGGTGCCGCCCGAGGCCGCCGCGGAGGTCGCCGCGGATCTCACCGGGATGCTGCAGCGCGCCGGCCTGGCGAGTGCCCGGCTGTTCGTCGTCGAGGAGGGGCCGCTGGCCGGGGGGCTGCTGCCCGAGGAGCAGGTGGCCCCGCTGCGCGGCTGGCTGCACGCGCTGGCCGCCGACCGCGAGCAGCGCGCCGCCGTCGTCCGGCAGACCCTCGGCGGTGCGCTGGCCAGCCTCGAGGACCGGGTCGGGCACGTCGCCGCCGCCGTCGACGAGCAGGACCGCGCCGCCCGGGAGCTGTCGGCGTCCGCGCACGCCGCCTACGCCGACGCCTGCGCCTCGATCGACGAGGGTGTCCGCGGCGGAGCGCTGCTGCGCGGTGAGGTGCTGGCCCGCTGGCAGGAGTTCGTCGGGACCGGCGAGTGGATGCGCTCGCTGCAGAGCTCGGTCGGCCGGCTGCGGGACCGGCTCGCCGCCGCGCTCACCGGGCGCCCCACGCCCGCCGAGGACCTCTCCGGCGCCCTGGAGACCGGCGTCGCCGCCCTGCTGCGCGCCGAGGCCGACCGCGCCGCCGAGCGGACGGTCGGGACCTGGCGCGCGCTGCCCGGCGGCGCCGCGCTGCTGGCGGAGGACGCCGACGGGTTCTCGCGCGTCTCGCCGGACTTCCCCGAGGCCGCCGCGGCGCAGGTCCGCGACTGGCAGGGCGGGGTGCTCGACCTGGTCCGCGACCAGGGGGCGGACAAGCGCACCCGCGCGCGGCTGACCTCCTGGGGCGTGAACGGCGCCGGCGCGGTGGTCATGGTCGCCGTCTTCGCCTCGACCGGCGGCCTGTCCGGGGCGGAGGTCGCCGTCGCCGGGGGGACGACGGCGCTGGGTCAACGACTGCTGGAGGCGGTGCTGGGCGACTCCGCCGTCCGCTCGCTGGCCGACCGGGCCCGGGAGGATCTCCTGAGCCGCACGGACCGGCTCCTGCAGACCGAGCGCGACCGCTTCGACGCCCGGATCGCCGCGGCTGCACCGGCCGACGGGGTCGCCTCGGGCCTGCGGGCGGCCGCGGCCGAGCTGGTCGCCGCGGTCCGGGCGGGCCGATGAGGGCACGCGAGGTGCCGCTGGCGGACCGGCTGGCGGCGCTGCGGGAGGCCGTCGACGTCGCCGCCGACCGGCTGGAGGGTCCGGAGACGGAGGCGCTCGGCCGCGCCCGGTCCCTGCTGGCCAAGGCCGGCGCGCGGACGGCGCTGGGCGAGGCGACGGTCGTGGCGCTGGCCGGCGCGACCGGCAGCGGCAAGTCCACGCTGTTCAACGCGCTGTCCGGCGCCGAGGTGAGCAGCCCGGGGGTGCGCCGGCCGACCACCGGCGTCGCGCACGCGACCGTCTGGGGCGCCGATCCGCAGGACCGCCTGCTGGACTGGCTGGAGGTGCCCCGCCGGCACCGGCACCCCGGGGACCCGGCGCTGGACGGACTGGTCCTCCTCGACCTGCCCGACCACGACAGCATCCGGCTGGAGAACCGGCTGGAGGTCGACCGGCTGGTCGGCCTCGTCGACGTGCTGGTCTGGGTGCTCGACCCGGAGAAGTACGCCGACGCCGCGGTGCACGAGCGCTACCTCGTGCCGCTGGCCGGCCACGCCGGGGTGCTGCTCGTGGTGCTCAACCAGGTCGACCGGCTGGACCCCGCCGCTGCCCGGGCCTGCCTGACCGACCTGCGCGGGCTCCTGGACCGGGAGGGGCTGGCGTCCACGCCCCTGCTCGCCGTCTCGGGGCGCACCGGCACCGGGCTCGGGGAGCTGCGGGCCGACCTCGTGCAGCGGGTCGCCGCCCGCAAGGCGGCCACCGAGCGGCTCGGGGCGGACGTCTCGGCGGCCGTGGCCGAGCTGCGGGACTGCTGCGCGGCCGAGGCGGGCGACTCCCGGGTGGGGCGCGGGGACCGGGAGCGGCTGACCGACGCCCTGGCCGGTGCCGCCGGGGTGCCGGTGGTCGGGGCGGCGGTGGAGCGCTCGGTCCGCCGGGACGGCGCGGCGGCCACGGGCTGGCCGCTGGTCCGCTGGACGCGGAAGCTGCGCCCGGACCCGCTGCGCCGGCTGCACCTCGGCGAGGCCTCCTCGGCGCGCACCTCCCTGCCCGCCGCCGGCGCGGTGCAGAAGGCCGCCCTCAGCACCGCCGTCCGGGCCGCACGGGAGACCGCGGGTGCGGGCCTGGCCCACCCCTGGGCCGAGGCGCTGCGCCGGGAGGTGGCGGTCAGCGAGGACCGGCTGGCCGACCGGCTCGACGCGGCGGTCGCCGGAACGGACCTCGGCGTCGACCGGACACCGCTGTGGCAGCGCGCCGTCGGCGGCCTCCAGTGGCTGCTGGCCGGGGTGGCACTGGTCGGCGTCCTGTGGCTGCTCGCGCTGGCCGGGCTCGGGCTGCTCCAGCTGGACGACGTCGTGCCGATGCCCCGCGTGGAGGGCATCCCGCTGCCGACGCTGCTGCTGGTCGGCGGCCTGCTGGGCGGCGCGCTGCTGGCGCTGCTGGCCCGGCCGTTCGTGCGGCTCCGCGCGCGACGACGGCGACGGCGGGCCGAGCTCCGGCTGCGGGCCGCGGTCGCCGCGGTGGGGGAGGAGGAGCTGCTGGCGCCGATGGCCGGCGTCCGCGCCGACTCCGACCGCTTCGCCGCCGCCCTCGCCCGCGCCGCCTGACGGCCATCGGAGCGACCTCCTCTCGGCTGGCTCCTTCTGCCAGGACGGCTCACTCGATCTCGTGACGACGGCTTACGTGGCGTGCGGTTTGTGTCAGTGGAAGCCTGTAGACAGCGTTGTGCGTAAGTCGCGCATCGATGTGGAGAAGGTGTGGAGGGTGGCATGTCGCCAGTGGTCACGGTCGAGCGATCGAAGCTCGAAGAGCGACGCCGTGAGCTGCTGGCAGCGCTCGGGCTCTCGCTCGACGAGTTCAGGGCTCTGGCCGAGACGCGGACGCTGACCGGTCACGAGTTCGATGTGAAGGAAGAGCTGGACGAGATCGCCTTCCTCCTCGGTGAGTAGCGCCGGCGAGCCAGCGGGGTCCCTCGAGGTCGCGTCAGCAGGATTCGCAACGGCCATCCAAGAGACGTTGGATGGCGTGCTCCCAGGTAGGACGGAGATCGTCTCCCGCCGGGCACCGAACCTCGAGCGCTACATCGTCGGGCCCAGGGACCGAGAAGGCGTACCTCTGTTGGTAGGCGGGGAGCCGCTTGCGACCCTGAGCCTGTCCATGTTCCTCGGGCTGGATCGCAGCGGTACCTACCTCAAGACCGTTCGGTCGGACTTTGCTGTGAAGTCGACCCTGGACCGTACGCCGCTCATCAGGCTGGACTATCGGGCCGACATGGGCAGAGCTCCGAGCTCGCACTGGCAGGTACACGCCGAGCGCGGTGCTTTCTCCCACTTGCTGGCCCGGGCGAACGCTGTTGATTCCAGCCGGGTCGGGAAGCCCCATGACTTGTCTTCCCTGCACATCCCGGTTGGCGGCGAGCGGTTTCGTCCTTGTCTGGAGGACCTGTTGCAGTTCCTCGTGCAGGAGTGCGGAGTGGACCGCCGTGCGGGCTGGCTCGATGTCATCGAGCGCGGACGAGAGCTCTGGCGTCATCGCCAGCTGAGGGCGACGGTCCGCGATGCCCAGGAAGAGACGGCGCAGGTGCTTCGAGACCTCGGCTGGGCTGTCGACTCCGCACCGGGTGTGGATTCAGAGGAGTATCCGGCGACCTTCTCCAGGTGGTAGTCAGCGCGGAGAGCTTCACCGTGTGCTTGTTCTACTTGTGGTGGACAGACTCTCAGGCGCCAGAGGCGACTAGTCCTGGGGGAGGCGGGGGGAGCGGGGCTCGGGGACCCGGTCGGACGCGGGCTGGACGGAGCGCAGCCCGGAGGGCAGCCGCGCCCACACGTGCTTGCGGCCCGGCCGGCACTCCCAGCCGTACTGGACGGAGAGCTGCGCGACTAGGTGCAGGCCCATGCCGCCCAGCGAGGGATCCCGGTCGACCGCCGGGACCGGAGGCTTCTCGGGCGCCTCGTCGCTGAGGTCCAGCAGCCAGCCCTCGTCGTTGGCGACCACCAGGGCGCGGACGGCGCCCCCGCCGTGCCGGAGCGCGTTGGAGGCCAGCTCCTCGAAGACCAGCAGCAACCCGTCCCGCGCGTCCTCCGTCGAGGTGGAGGAGACCGACGGGTGGGCGATGCGGGCGCGGAGGTCGGCCCGGACGCGCGAGATGACGTGCATGGCGTCGATCTGCCAGTGCCAGACGTCGCCCGCGACGGAGGGCACCGCGGACTGCGGCCACGCCTGCTGGCCCATCGCTCTCCCTCGGGTCCGCCGGCCGCTTCTCGACCGGTGCTCTGGTCGGCCCATCCTGACCGACGTCGGCCGGTCCCGCAGCGGCAGGGGCGGGGACCGGAGGCAGGGGGCCCCCCGTCGGGCACACTCGCGCCCATGGAGCAGCTGCTGCGGGACCTGAGCCGCGTGGTCCTGGCCGGGCGCGCGCTGGGCGAGGTCCTCGAGGAGATCACCGCGATCGCCACCGCGGGCATCCCCGGCTCGGAGTCCACGTCGATCACCCTGGTCCGCGGAGACAAGGCGTGGACCGCCGCCTACCAGGGGGAGATGGCCCTGGCGGCCGACGAGCTCCAGTACGCCGAGGGCTACGGCCCCTGCCTGGACGCCGGCCGTGGTGGTGTGGTCCTCCGGATCGACGACATGCGCACCGAGCAGCGGTGGCCGGACTACGTCGCCCGCGTGGTCGACCTGGGCGTCCGTAGCTCCCTGTCGGTGCCGCTGCCCTACCAGGGTGGCGTGATCGGCGCGCTCAACAACTACTCGTCGCAGCCCGGCGCGTTCGCCTCCCCGGAGTCGCTGGCGGCCGGGACGGACGTCGCGGAGGCGATCGCGGTCGCCGTCGCCAACGCCGAGGCCCACCACGAGCTCGGCGAGCAGGCCCGCAACATGCGGATCGCCATGGACTCCCGCGCGGTCATCGAGCAGGCCAAGGGCGTGCTCATGGCCCAGCAGCACGTGGACGCCGAGCAGGCCTTCGAGATCCTCCGCGCCGCCTCGCAGCGGGCCAACCGCAAGCTGCGCGAGGTCGCCACGGGGGTCGTCGCCTCGACCCAGCCGCAGTAGCCCGGCTCAGCCCGCCGCGAGCGCGGCGAGCCGGGACACCAGGAACTCCACCGCCGCGGCGCTGTCCACGCCCTCGGCCACCTGCACCGCGGTGGCCGAGCCCGACGGCTCGCGGCGGTCGACGAGCGTGAGCCCGCGGGTGGCGCCCAGCCCCGTGTCGACGACGACGTCGCGCGGCACGGTCGTCAGCGTCCCGGGCACGACCGCCTCGGTGACTGCCAGCGCGTCGTGCACCACCACGCCGTCCACCCCGTAGGTCCGGCGGGCGTGGTCCATGTACTGCCGCAGGATCGCTCCCGCGGTCTCCCCGAGCGGGCCGGCCGCGGCGAACCGCTCCACGCCGTCGGCGCCCAGCACGGTGGGGAGCGTGACGTCGAGGCCGACCATCACCGTCGGCACGGTGGAGGAGAAGACCGCCTGGGCGGCCTCGGGGTCGGCCCAGGCGTTGAACTCGGCGGCCGGCGTGACGTTGCCTCCGGCACCGGCGGAGCCGCCCATGACGACGAGCCGGCCGATCCGCGCCGCGGCCTCCGGGTACACGGCCAGCAGCAGCGCGATGTTGGTCAGCGGCCCGATCGCGCACACGGTCACGGGCTGCTCCGCCGTCGTCAGCAGGTCGGCGAGGGCGACCACCGCGGGGCGCGGGTCGACCGCGGCCGGCGAGGGCGGGAGCTGCACGCCGCCCAGACCGGCGGCCCCGTGCACGTGCCCGGCGCGCTCGGCCATCGGGTGCACCAGCGGACCGCGGGCTCCGACGGCCACGGGCACGTCGGACCGGCCGGCCAGGTGCAGCACCCGCAGCGCGTTCTCCGTGGTCTGGGCGAGGTCGACGTTGCCGTGCACCGTCGTCACCAGGCGCAGGTCCACCTCGGGGCTGGCCAGCGCCAGCAGGATCGCGACCGCGTCGTCGATGCCCGGGTCGGTGTCGATGACGAGGGGGGTCGGCTGCTCCACGCCTCCCATCCTCGTCACGCCGCCGGGCGCTCCTCGCGCCGGGTGGCCGCCCGGCTGACCAGGTACAGCACCAGGCCGACGGCGAGCAGCACCGCCGCGCGCAGCCAGGTCTCCGCCGTCTGCCGGGTGAGCAGCAGCACGCAGGAGGCGATGGCCAGGTAGGGCAGCACGGTGGGGGCGCGGAAGTGGTCGGCCGCGACCGGGTCGCGGCGCAGCACGAGGACCGCGGTGTTCGTGCTGAGGAACACCAGCAGGAGCAGCAGGACGACGGTGTTGGCCAGCGCCGCCACGTCCCCGGTCGAGGTGAGCACCATCGCCACGGCGGTGGTGACGACGATCGCGACCCAGGGGGTGCGCCGGGAGGGCAGCACCCGGCCCAGGGCGGCGGGCAGCAGCCGCTGCTTGGCGAGCCCGAAGGCCATCCGGCTGGCCATGATCATCGTCAGCAGGGCGCCGTTGGCCACGGCGACCAGGGCGATGGCGCTGAACACCCGGTCGGGGATGCCGACGTCGGCGGCGCGCACCACCTCCAGCAGCGGGCCGCTGGAGTCGGCCAGCCGCCCGGGGTCGACGACGACGGCGGCCGCCACCCCGACCAGCACGTACAGCGCGCCCGCGGTCAGCAGCGCACCGAACAGCGCCCGCGGGTAGACCCGGCGCACGTCGCGGACCTCCTCGGCCATGTTGGCGGAGGTCTCGAACCCGACGAAGGAGTAGTAGGCCAGCACCGCCGCGGCGAGCACGGCCGACGCCGCCGACACCCCCTCGGGGAACTCGACGGCCCGGCCCGGGTCGCCGTCGCCGCGGCCGAGCACCACGGCACCGAGCACCACGATCAGCACCAGACCCGAGGACTCGACCAGGGTCATCACCATGTTGGCCCGCATGGACTCCTGGATGCCGCGAGCGTTGAGCGCCGCGACGAGCGCGAGGAAGACCAGCGCGGCCGGCACCGCGGGGACGTCGAGGAAGACCTCGAGGTAGTCACCGGCGAAGGCGAGCGCCAGGCCGGCCGCGCTCGTCACGCCGGCGGCGAGCATGCAGAAGCCGACGAGGAAGGCGATCTCCGGCCGGCGGAACGCCTTCTCCGCGAAGACGGCCGAGCCACCCGCCCGCGGGTACTTGGTCACCAGCTCCGCGTAGGACGCCGCGGTCAGCAGCGACAGCAGCAGCGCGACCAGCAGCGGCACCCAGATCGCGCCGCCGACCTCCCCGGCCATCGCCCCGACCAGCGCGTACACCCCGGCACCGAGGACGTCGCCCAGGACGAAGAGGTAGAGCAGCCGGCCGCTCACCGACCGGCGCAGCTTCGTGTCGGGTTCCTGCGTGCCGGTCGCGGCGTCCTCGGGGTGCGTCACCGGTCGAGTCTCCGGAGGCCGGAGGGGGGCGGCAACCGGGGCCCGGCGACGTCCCCCGGACGGCCGACACGCGGGCGCGCCGGGGCGTGTCGCGGGACGACCGACGGGTCGGTCGGCGTCTCCCACGCTCGGGGAGGCGCCGCTTGTCGACAAGGGACCGGTGTGACGGATGGGTCGTCGACCCCGCCGCCGACCTGGCACAACGGTTCGGTCACGCGCCCCGCCGGCGGTGTCCCGGAACGGCTCCCCGGGACCCGTTGCTCCCTACCTTTCTCCTTGTCCGCGGCACCTTCCCCCGCTGCCGCGGCCACTACGTGAGGAGGCGACATGACGAACCGACAGACCCCCCGGGCCTCGTCGTCGTCCTCCGGCGAACGCACGCTGAGCGGCCTGCTCGCGGTGCTGGAGCGGGCCGAGGCGCTGCCGTCGGCGGGGCGTCCGCGCCCCCGCCGTGCGGTCCTGCACGCCGGCCCGGGTCCCCGGGGTCAGCGGGTGCCGGCCGCCGCCCGGCCGCTCCCCGCGCCGCGTCCCCGCCCGGCCGCGCAGCCGGCGCTCCCGCAGCGGGCGGCGACCCCGGCCCCGGTCATGTGGCGCTCGGCGCTGCTCGCGTCGCCCGCCCCGGTCCCGCCGCCGGCCCGCCCGGTGCGACGGGCCGGTCTGGTCCGGCGCCTGGCCCTGTGGGGCGCCGGTGCCGGCGGCGAGCACCTGGCGTGGAACCGGCCGCGGCCCACCTCGCTCGTCCCCGCGCCCGCTCCCGTCCCGGAGCCCGCGCGGCGCGGGACGGCCGTCGCCCGCCTGCGGCGCGGCGTCCGCCGGCTGGCGCTCTGGGGCGCCGGCGTCGACGGCCAGCACCTGGCCTGGAACGTGCCGACCCCGCCGCGGGTCTACTCCGCCCGCCTCCCGGTGCACCCGACCCATTCGGCCGTGCGGCTCACCGCGCTGCCCAGCACCCCCACGATCCGGCCCGCGACGTCTTCCCCCGTCGCGGCCCTCATCCCGGCCCTCCACCTCCGGGCGGCCGGTCTCACCCCCCGGGCTGCGGCCCGGCCTCCCCGGGCGTCGCAGCCTCGGGCATCGGAGCCCACCGGATGGCCCGCCATCCGACCGGAGCCCTGCCCCGCACTGCCAGCGCCGTCCGGCTGGCCGATCCGTGAACCGGGCTCCCGGGCCTGCGCACGCGGCCCGGGCCGCGCCCGGACCCGCGGCGACCCGCCGGCGTGCCGGGTCCGGGGCTCTCCTCCCTGACCCGTTCCGTCAGCAGATCCGGCCGACCCCGGCCGTCGTCCACCTGGCACCGCACCGCCGGAACCGGCCGCACCCGCGGTCGCGACCGACGACCCGCGTCGCCGACTCCTCCCCTCCCCCTGGCCGTCCGCCAGGCGCCCCCGGCCCACTCCTCCCGGTGCACCCCGCACCGCCACCTCAGACCGCACCGCAGTACGTACGCGCCTCGACCTCCCGCCGACCCTGCCCCGAGCAGCGGCGCGCGGACCCTCCAGGGAGGCGCAGACGCCACGGCGGAGCGGACACCGGTGGCAGCGCGGACCGGTCCGCGGAGTGGTCCACAGGTCCAGCCGGTGCCCGTGATCGGGTCTCCGACCGGCTCCGACCTGGCCGGCCGGTGACGCGCGGTGCACGGGGACGCGAGGAGCTCGTCGCAGACCGGTCGCCGCTCGCCCCGGTCCCGGCGGGAGGTGCCCCGGACGGCGAACGGGGAGAGGCCGCGGACGGAGCCCCGTCCGCACCGAACCCCTGGCGGGCGCTCGCCCGGGACCCCGATCGACCTCCTCCGGTCGGGCTCCCCGGGCGGCGCCCGCCATCGGCGTCCTCGGGGCCGCGCGACCGGTGTCCTCGCCCACACCCGGTTGGCCGTCGGGCGGAGGCTGTGAGAGAAAGGACGGGATGAACGGGCGAGGCGCTTCTCGGTGAGACCGCACCCGCCCCGTCCGGTCCCCCAGGACGGCCCGCCGGGTGCCGCGGACGCCGCCCAGCGGCTGCGCCTCGAGCTCGCGGTCGAGGCGGCCGGCATCGGCAGCTTCGACTGGGACCTCGTCACCGGGCAGCTCGACTGGGACGACCGCCTGCTCGACATGTTCGGTTACTCCCGCGAGCAGTGGGGCGAGCGGATCGAGGCGTTCGCCGCCCGGCTGCACCCCGACGACGTCGACGCCACCATGGCCGCCCTCCAGCACGCCATCGACACCTGCGGTGCCTACGACGCCGAGTTCCGGGTGGCCCTCCCCTCCGGCGAGACGCGCTGGGTCCGCGGCCGCGGTCGCGCCCTGTGCGACGAGAGCGGCGTGGCGGTGCGCCTCCTCGGGGCCGCCTACGACACCACCAGCGCCCGCGCCGCGGACCAGCACGTCGCCCGCGTGCTCGAGGCGATGAACGAGGCGTTCTTCTCCCTCGACCGCGAGTGGCGCTTCGCCTACGTCAACCGGCGGGCCGAGGAGGTGCTCGACCGGCCCCGGGCCGCGCTGGTCGGCGGCGACATCTGGGAGCTGTTCCCGCACGCGGTCGGCAGCGACTTCGAGACCCACTACCGCGGGGCGGTCGCCACCGGCCAGGAGCGCGTCTTCGAGGCCCACTACCCCGAGCCGCTGGACGCCTGGTACGAGGTGCGGGCCTGGCCCACCCCCGACGGGCTGTCGGTGTACTTCCTCGACGTCACCGAGCGTCGCCGCGCCGAGACGCAGGCGCGCGAGTCCGCCGCCCGGCTCCGCGCGCTGGCCGAGATCAGCGCCGCCATGGTCGAGGAGCTGGGTCGTGGCCGGGACGAGCGGGGGGCCCTGCAGCGGGTGACCGAGGCGGTCGTGCCGGTCTTCGCCGACTGGGCGATCGCCACGCTGGTCGACGAGGACGGCCGGATGCGCGACGTCGCCAGCTGGCACGCCGACCCGGCCCTGCGCGAGACGACGGCCCGCTACGCGCAGCTACGCCTGGCCTCCGTGCAGGACGACGCCCCGGTGCTGCAGGCCCTCGGCTCGGGCCAGGTCCTGACCGTGGAGGACGTCCGCGCGGTCATCGGCCCCACCCTCCCCGCGGGGGAGGTGCGCGAGGTGTTCGACCGGCTGGCACCGGACACCGCGCTGACCCTGCCCATGACCGCGCACGGCCGGACGCTGGGCGCGCTGAGCCTGTACCGCTCCGACGGCGGGCGGGCCGCCGACGCCGACGACGTCGCCGCGGCCCGTCAGGTCGCCGACCGGGTCGCCCTCGCCCTGGACAACGCCCGCCTGCACGACCAGCAGCGCCGGCTGGCCGAGGAGCTGCAGCGGAGCATGCTCACCGCGCCGCCGCGCCCGGACCACGCCGAGGTCGTCGTCCGCTACCTGCCGGCCGTGGAGGCCGCCCAGGTCGGCGGCGACTGGTACGACGCGTTCCTGCAGCCCGGCGGCGCCACGATGCTGGTCATCGGCGACGTCGTCGGCCACGACATCGCCGCGGCGGCGGCCATGGGCCAGCTGCGCGGACTGGTCCGCGGGATCGCGTTCCGCGAGGGCGCGACGCCGGCGACCGTCCTGGCGGACCTGGACGTCGCGGTGCACGGGCTGGAGATGCACACGATGGCCACCGCGATCGTGGCCCGGATCGAGCAGACCCCCGAGCAGCGGGCGGCCGGGACGACGACGCTGCGCTGGTCCAACGCCGGGCACCCGCCCCCGCTGCTGCTGCGCGGGGACGGCGGGGTCGAGGAGCTGTCGGGCCCGCGGGCGGAGCTGATGCTCGGGGTGGACCCGACGGCGCGGCGCACCGACTCCGCGGTCACCGTCGACCGGCCGGCCACCGTGCTGCTCTACACCGACGGCCTGGTCGAGGCCCGGGACCAGTTGCTCGACGAGGGGATCACGGCGCTGCGCGAGGCGCTCACGGACCTGGCCGACCGGCCGCTGGCGGAGCTGTGCGACGGGCTGCTGGCCCGGCTGCGCCCGCACGGCGTGGCCGACGACGTCGCCCTGGTCGCCGTCCGGCTGCACCCCGAGGACCGCCCGCGCCCGCCCGAGGCCGGCCTCGAGCACGTCCCGCCCGTCCCCGGCGCCTAGTTCGGCCCCGTCGCAGGGGCCCGCGGCGAGCGCAGCGAGGCGTGGGGGGCGATGGGGCCCTTCCTCAGGCGGGGAGGACCGCCCAGACGTGCTTGGCGTCGCCCTCGACGTACCAGCCGTGGGCGCTGGAGAGCTCGGCGATGAGGTACAGGCCCAGGCCGCCCTCGCTGGGGTCGCGCCCGACGGCCGGCATGGGGGGCTCCGCGGCGGCGCCGTCGGAGACCTCCAGCAGCCACGCCGCGTCGGCCCGGCGCACCGCGGCGCGCACGCTCCCACCGCCGTGCCGCAGGGCGTTGGACGACATCTCGTCGAGGGCGAGGACCAGCCGGTCGCGCAGCTCGGGGTCGGCCGCGTCGCCGAGGAGCTGGCGCAGCTCGGCGCGGACCTGGGGCAGCTGGGCGATCTCCGACAGCTCCCACACGCGGCCGCCGGAGGACGGTGGCGGGGTCGCGGGCAGCCAGATGGACCTGGCCGGCTCGCGTGTCACGCCCGTGCTACCTCGCATCCTCGCGCCGGCCGTCGTCTGGACCGAACACCTGCGTATGCGCCGCCGTCACCACGCCTAAACGCCCGGGTGACCGGAGTCACCGCGACGGTCGGCGCGCCGCGTCAGCCGGGCGCGGCGGAGAGGGCGGCGAGGTGCTCGGCGACCAGCGCCGGGTCCCGCATGACCGGGCCCATGACCGCGATCCCGACGGCACCGGCGCGCAGGCACCCGGCCGTGTCGGCGGGGGTGATCCCGCCCAGGGCGTAGACCGGCGGAGCACCCGGGACGAGCCGGGCCAGGCCGGGAGCGCCCAGTGCCGGTCCGTGACCGGGCTTGGACGCGGTCGCGTTCACCGGCGAGACGAAGACCCAGTCGCACCCCTCCGCGGCCGCGCGGGCGATCTCGGAGGCGTCGTGGCAGGAGCGCCCGACCAGTGCCGGCCGCACGGCGGGGAACGCGTCGGCGGCGGACAGGTGGACGGCGCCGCGGCCCGCGGAGCCGGCCAGGCCGGCCCACACGAGCAGCCCGCCGACCGGGTCGAGGATCGCCGCCAGCTCCTCGGCCAGCGCCGCCCGCTCGGGGAGCGGCAGGTCCTTGTCCCGCAGCACCACCGCGCGGGCCCCGGCCGCGACCGCGGCGGCCACCACCTCCGGCAGCGGTGCGCCGGCCTGGGTGCGGTCGGTCAGGACGAGCAGCCGGGGCAGCGGGGCGGGGCCGGTCACAGGTCGGGCAGGCCCTCGAACTGCGTGGAGGCCTCGGCGTGCCAGCGCCGGGGGATGCGCCCGGCGCCCCGGGCCAGCCGGCCGGCCTCGACGGCCTGCCGCATGGCCAGCGCCATCCGCTCCGGGTCGCGGGCGCGGGTCACGGCCGACGCGAGCAGGACGGCGTCGCACCCCAGCTCCATCGCCAGGGCGGCGTCGGAGGCGGTGCCGATCCCGGCGTCCAGCACGACCGGCACCCGCACGGCCTCCCGCAGCAGCGCGATGTTGTGCGGGTTGCGGATGCCCAGGCCGCTGCCGATCGGCGATCCCAGCGGCATCACGGCGGCGCAGCCGGCGTCGGCCAGCCGGCGGCCGAGGATGGGGTCGTCGGTCGTGTAGGCGAACACCCGGAAGCCGTCGGCGACGAGCTGCTCGGCCGCGTCGAGCAGCTCGACGGCATCGGGCAGGAGCGTGTGCTCGTCCCCGATGACCTCGAGCTTCACCCAGTCGGTGTCGAACGCCTCGCGCCCGAGCCGGGCGGTGAGGACGGCCTCGCGGGCGGTCCGGCAGCCGGCGGTGTTGGGCAGCAGCCGGACGCCGCAGCGGTCCAGCACCTGCATCATCGCCGCGTCCGCGGAGGCCTCGACCCGGCGCAGCGCCACCGTGACGATCTGCGTGCCGGAGGCGCGCACGGTCCGGTCCAGCGTCTCCATGCTCGTGATCCCGCCGGTGCCCAGCACCAGCCGGGAGTCGAACGTCTCCCCGGCCAGCTCGAAGATGTCCGTCACCTCAGCCTCCTGCCGTCGGGGCCAGCACCTCGAGGACGTCCCCCGCGGCCAGCGTCGTCGTCTCCCAGGTACTGCGCGGCACGACGTCGCCGTTGCGTGCCACGGCGACCCGGCCGTGGCCCTCGGTGCGCGCAGCCACCAGCCCGGCGACCGTCGTGCCGTCGGCGACGTCGACCGCCGTCCCGTTGACCCTCACCTGCATGTCCTCACCCGAACCTCCGGACGTCGAAGGGAGCGGCGAGCGCGGGTACCTCGCCGGAGACGAGGAGCTCGGCCACCAGCTCCCCGGTGAGCGGGGTGAGCAGCACCCCGTTGCGGAAGTGGCCGGCGGCCAGCACCAGCCCCGGCGTGCCGGAGGGGCCGAGAACCGGGGCGTTGTCGGGGGTCCCCGGCCGCCAGCGGGCCAGGGTCTCGGTCAGCTCGAGTTCGGTCACCCCGGGGACGACCTCGATCGCGTCGTGCAGCAGATCGTGCACCCCGCCGGCGGTGACGGTCGCGTCGAAGCCCCGCTCCTCGACGGTGGCACCAACGACGAGGCCGTCGTCCCCCTGGGGCACCAGGTAGACCGAGCGGCCGCGCACCAGGGCGCGCACGGTGCCGTCGAGCAGGCCGGCGGCTCCGCGCAGCCGCAGGATCTGGCCCTTCACCGGCCGCACCGGCACCGCCGGGGCGCCGGGCAGCGCGCCGCTGTGCGCGCCGAGGGCCAGCACGACCGTGCCGGCGCGCACCTCGCCGCCGTTCTGGAGCGCGACGCCGGTGACCCGGCCCTCGTCGGTGCACAGCGCCGCCACCCGTGATCGGACCACGCGGACGCCCGCGGCCTCGGCGGCGGCCAGGAGGACGGGGTGCAGCTCGCGCGGGTCGACCGACAGGTCGCCGGCGACGTGCACCCCGGTGCGCACCCGCGGGGTGAGGGAGGGCTCGCGGCGACGGGCCTCGCGTCCGGTCAGCCGGTGCACCTCGAGGCCGAGTTCCACGTGGAACCCGTGCAGGTCGGCCAGCGCCCGGGCGTCGTCGTCGTCGAAGCCGACGACGAGGGTGCCGGCGGGGCGCAGGGCCACCCGGGTGCCGGTGGCAACGGCGAGGTCGTCGAGGAAGCCCGGGTAGCGCCCCAGCGAGGCCTGGCACAGCCGCAGCAGCGCCTCCTCGCCGTAGCCGGCCTCCGAGACCGGCGCGAGCATGCCGGCGGCGGCGCGCGAGGCCCCGCCGCCCGGGGCGTCGTCCACCACGGTCACCGACAGGCCCCGCTGGGCCGCGCGCCAGGCGACCGACAGCCCGATCAGCCCGCCGCCGGCGACCGCGACATCGACGGGGACGCCGGTGCTCACCGGGCGGCCCGCCTCCGCAGGACCGCGGGCAGGCAGAGCAGCGCGGTGAGCACGGCCGCGACGGCGAGGCTGATGAGGGAGGCCGACCAGCCGTTGGCCGGGTCGATGCCCAGGTCGGTCTGCCGGGCCGTCCACCACGTCGTCCACCCGGCGCCCGGTCCGCTGAAGAAGGTCGGCAGCGTGAGCTGGTAGGCGAGGAAGCCGGCGGCCCACGGCAGCAGGAACGCCGGGCGGGCGGGGGCGGTGTCGGAGGTGTCCCAGGCGCCGCGCGGGGTGAGCGCGTAGACGACGGCGAAGACGCCCACCAGCGGGACGAACACCGCGCCGATCAGGAAGAGGAACGGCTCGTAGGCGGCGATGTCGAAGCTCAGCGCGAGCAGGGTCGCGACGGCGCCGACGACGACCACGAGCACCCGCCGGTCGGCACGCGCGACGACGTTCTGCGCCGACACCGCCGTCGAGTAGACGTTCGCGAACGCCTCGTCGAGCTCGACGGCCACGAGCACCAGCACGGCCAGCGCGCCGAGCGGCACCGCCAGCAGCGCGTCGATGACGTCGAAGCCGGCGCTGCCGTAGGCGGCCAGCGCCAGCACGCCGAGGGTGAACATCACGACGGTGGCCACGCCGTAGCCGATGCTCGCGCCGGCGAAGGCCGCCCGGGGGCTGCGCACGTGCCGGGTGTAGTCGGCGGCGAGCGCGAACCAGGAGATCGGCAGCGCGATCACGATGTCGGTGGCGGTCCAGAACGACGTCGCGGCGCCCTGGGTCAGCTCCGGCAGCGGCTCGGCGAGCACCTCGACGAACAGGTAGACCAGGGCCGCGAGCGCCGCCCAGATCGCGTACCGGGCCAGCACCCGGACGACGCCGAGCGGGCGCAGCGCCATCAGCGTGGCGAGGACACCGGCGCCGAGGACGAAGGGCCAGCGCGGCGCGTCGAGCACCCGGGACGCCGCCTCGGCGATGATCACGATCTCGAACGTGGCCCAGCCGACGCACTGGACGAGGTTGAACGCCGTCGGCAGCCAGGACGTGCGCCGGCCCAGCAGGCCGCGGAGCAGCACCATCGCCGGCACGCCCTCGCGGGCCCCGGCGGCCGCCCCGATGCCGAGCAGCAGCGCGCCGATCACCGCGCCGACGACGACGGCGCCCAGCGTCTCGGCCAGCGGCCGCCCCGGCAGGACGACGAAGACGGCGGCCACCGGCAGCAGCAGGCTGACCCCGAGGTTGCCCCACAACCCGAGGGAGTCCCGGAGGCCCAGCGAGCGGGCCGGCCGCTCGTCGAGGGTGAGGGGCGCGTCCGCGGAGGACGGGCGGACGACGTCGGACGTGCTCATGACCAGCTCCCTACGCCGGCATTACCCGGACAGGTTCCAGCGGTCGGCGGCGCGGTCAGCCGCCCTCTCAGCCCGGTACGCCCGAGCTCCCGCACACGTGGCCTGCCACGTGCGGGGCCGACTGTAGCCCCGCCCGTACGGTGTCTCGCCGTGCCCGTCTCCGACCTGCTCCGCGACCACCCCGACGCCTGGGCGCACGCCACCGGGCACCGGTTCCTGCTCGGCGTGCGCGACGGCGACCTGCCCGCCGGGGCCTTCGACACCTGGCTGGTCCAGGACCGGCACTACGTGGCCGACCTGCTGCGTTTCCAGGCCCGGCTGCTCGCGCGGGCGCCGCGCCCGGCCCAGGCGGTGCTCGCGGCCGGGGCGGTGGCCCTGGTCGAGGAGCTGGACTGGTTCGAGGACGTCGCCGCCCGCCGCGGCCTGGACCTCGACGCGCCGCGGCTGCCCGCCACCGCCGCGTACGCGGAGCTCCTGGAGCGCCTCGACGGTGCGGACGTGCCGTCCGCGCTGACCGGGCTGTGGGCGATCGAGCGGGTCTACCTCGACGCCTGGACCGTCGCCTCGCCCGGCGCGCCGGAGTTCGCGGAGTTCGTCGCGCACTGGACGACGCCGGGCTTCGCCGGGTACGTCTCCGCTCTGGGCGACGCCGCCGACGCCCTCGGCGGCCGGCACGACGACGTCGTCCTGGCGGTGCTCGAGGCCGAGGTGGCCTTCTGGGACACGGCCGTCGGGAGTGCGCGGTGAGCCTGGCCCGCCGCCTGTGGGCGGACAACGCGGACCTGGCCGGAGCGGCTCTCGCGCACCCGTTCGTGCAGGGCCTGGCGGACGGGACGCTGCCGCGGGACCGCTTCACCGGGTACCTCGCCCAGGACGCGTTCTTCCTCCAGACCTTCGCCCGCGGTTACGCCATGGCCGTCGTCCGCAGCCCCGACCGGGCCGGGCTGGAGGCCTTCGCCGACCTGCTGGCCGGGGTCCGCGACGAGCTCCGGCTGCACGACGCGGTGGCGGCGCGGGAGGGCATCGACCTGGCCGCCGTCGAGCCGGCCCCCGCGACGTCGGCGTACACCGACTTCCTGCTGGCCACCGCCTCGACCGGGGGGCTGGGGGAGATCTGCGCGGCGATGACGCCGTGCATGCGGCTCTACGCCTTCCTGGGACGCTCGCTGGCCGGGTCCGCGCCGGGGCCGTACGCCGACTGGGTCACCGCCTACGCCGACCCCGGCTTCGAGGCGCTGGCCGCCACGCTGGAGGGGCTGCTCGACCGGTACGCCGACGACGGCCCGGTCGTGCCGCGGGCCTACCGGCGGGCGATGGAGCTCGAGCTGGCCTTCTTCGAGTCGGCCTGGGCCGCGGGGACCTGACGCGCCTCCCGTACCGCGGCACTGCCGCGGTACGGGTGCCGGTGCCGCGCTACAGCGCGGCGGTCGCCCCGCGACGGCGGCACTCGGGCACGGTGCTTGCTACGTTCGGCACCGACACGGGGTGCCCGCCGGCCGGGCTGAGATGACACCCGTCGAACCTGCCCAGGTCATGCTGGCGAAGGGATGTCACGTGGACGCGACCGCGCTCGCCTCGGCACGGACGGCGCTCACCGAGGGCGCGCCGCTGGTGCACTGCCTCACCAACACCGTCGTGCAGACCCTGACCGCGAACGTGCTGCTCGCGGTCGGCGCCGCCCCGGCGATGGTCGTCGCGCCCGAGGAGGCCGGCGACTTCGCCGCGATCGCTTCGGCGCTGCTGGTGAACGTCGGCACGGTGCACGGGCAGTCGGCCGAGGCCATGCGGATCGCCGTCCGCTCGGCCGACGCGGCCGGCACGCCGTGGGTGCTGGACCCGGTGGCGGTGGGCGGGCTGCGCTTCCGCACCGATCTCGCCGTCGAGCTGACCGCGAGCGGCCCGGCCGTGGTCCGGGGCAACGCCTCGGAGGTCATGGCGCTGGCCGGCATCGGGTCCGGCGGCCGCGGCGTGGACTCCACCGCGACCGCCGACGACGCGCTCGAGGCCGCCGTCGCCCTCGCCGTCCGGACCGGCGGGGTGGTCGCGGTCAGCGGGCCGGTCGACGTCGTCACCGACGGGGCACGGGTGGTGCGGGTCGGCGGCGGGTCGCCGCTGCTCACCCGGACCACCGGCGCCGGCTGCGCGCTCGGGGCGCTGACCGCCGCCTACGTCGCCGCGACGGGCGACCGGCTGACCGGGGCGGTCGCCGCGCACGCGCACGTGGCGCTGGCCGCCGAGGCCGCCGCCGCGGTGTCCGCCGGGCCCGGGACGTTCGCCGCGGCGTGGGTGGACGCCCTCGACGCCGTCACCCCTGAGGAGCTGGGCCGCGCCGACGTCCGGGACGAGTCGTGAGGCCGGCGTTCGACCCGACCCTCTACCTGGTCACCGACACCGCGCTCTCCGGTCCGCGCACCGTGCCCGACGTCGTGCGGGCCGCGGTCGCCGGCGGGGTGACCGCGGTGCAGGTCCGGGACAAGCACGCGTCGCGCCGGGAGCTGTACGAGCTGACGCTGGCCGTGCGTGCGGTGCTGCCGCCGGGCGTCGCGCTGTTCGTCAACGACGCGGTGGACGTCGCGCTGCTCGCCGGTGCCGACGGCGTGCACGTCGGCCAGGACGACCTGCCGCCCGCCGAGGTCCGCGCGCTGATCGGCCCCGACCGGCTGCTGGGGCTCTCGGCCGGGACGCCGGAGGAGATGGCGGTCGCCCTGGCCCTCCCGCCGGGCACGGTCGACGTCGTCGGCATCGGGCCGGTCTGGGCGACCCCCACCAAGCCCGACGCCGGCACCGGCCTGGGGCCGGCCGGGACGGCGGCGCTCGCCGAGCAGGCCCGGGCGGCCGGCCTGCGGTCGGTGGCGATCGGCGGCATCTCCGCCGGCAACGCGGGTGCGGTGACCGGGGTGGACGGCGTCTGCGTGGTCTCCGCGATCTGCGCCGCGGCCGATGCCGGGGCCGCGGCCCGGGAGATCAGGTCGGTGCTCGCATGACCGCCGTCGCGCTCACCGTGGCCGGCAGCGACCCCAGCGGCGGCGCCGGCATCCAGGCCGACCTGAAGACCTTCAGCGCGCTCGGCGCCTACGGCACCGCGGTGCTCACGGCGCTGACCGCGCAGAACACCCGCGGCGTGACCGGCGTGCACGCCGTCCCGGCGGCGTTCGTGGGCGAGCAGCTGCGCACGCTGCTGGACGACGTCCCGGTCGGTGCCACCAAGCTCGGGATGCTCGGCACCGCGGAGGTGGTCCGCGAGGTGGCGGCGGTGATCGCCGAGCGCCGTCCGGGGCCGGTGGTCTGCGACCCGGTGATGGTGGCGACCAGCGGGGACCGGCTGGTCGGGCCCGACGCCGTCGCCGCCATCCGCACCGACCTGCTGCCGCTGACCCAGCTGATCACCCCGAACGTGCCCGAGGCCGCGGCGCTGCTCGACGGGCCGCCGGCGACGTCGGAGGAGGAGATGGTCGACCAGGCGCAGGCCCTCCTGGCGCTCGGGCCGGGGGCGGTGCTGCTCAAGGGCGGTCACCTGGGGGGTGCGGAGAGCGTCGACGTCCTGGCCTCCGCGGGCGGCGTCGTCGTCACCCGGCGACCGCGGGTGGCGACGTCGTCGACCCACGGGACCGGCTGCACGCTCTCCTCGGCGATCGCCGCGCTGGTGGCCCGCGGGGTCGGCGGGCCGGGGCAGTGGGAGCCGGTGGTCGAGCAGGCCCGCGACTACTTGCAGGAGGCGCTCGCGGCGGGGGAGTCGCTCGGCATCGGCTCGGGGCACGGCCCGGTGCACCACTTCGTCCGCTGGTGGCCGGCTAGCTGACGAAGCCGATGAGCAGGTGGGCGTTGAGGCCGATGATCAGCGCGGCGACGACGCTGCCGGCCACCGTGGTGATCCGCCGGTTGACCCAGCCGCCCATCAGGTCCTTGCGGCTGGTCAGCCACAGCAGCGGCACCAGCGCGAACGGGATGCCGAAGCTCAGCACCACCTGTGACCAGACCAGCGCGGTCGTCGGGTCACCGCCGAGGACCAGGACCGCCAGCGCGGGGGCCAGGGTGATCAGGCGGCGGGCCAGCACCGGGATGTGCCGGCGCAGGAAGCCGGCCATGACGACCTGGCCGGCGTGGGTGCCGACCGACGACGAGGCGAAGCCCGACGCGAGCAGCGCCAGCGCGAAGGCGATGGAGGCCCCGGCGCCCAGCTGGTCGCCCAGCCCGGCGTGCACCGACTCCAGCGAGTCCGCCTGGTCGCCACCGGTGAACAGCTGGGCGGCGATCACCAGCATGGCCGCGTTGACCAGCCCGGCCAGCCCCATGGCCAGGAGGACGTCGAGCCGCTGCGCCTTCAGCAGCCGCCGCCGGCCGGCCTCGGTGCGCCCCGCGGTGACGACGTCGCCGTAGCGGCCAGGGGTCAGCGCCGAGTGCACGTAGATCACGTGCGGCATGACCGTGGCGCCGAGGATTCCCGCGGCCAGCACCAGGCTGTCGGGCCCCTCGAAGCTCGGCACCATCCCACCGGCCACCCCGCCGAGGTCCACGCCAGAGCCGATGAGCGTGTAGAGGAACCCGCCGCCGATCACCAGCAGCAGCCCGGTGATGACCCGCTCGAACGGCCGGTGCCCGCGCGACTGCGCGCCTAGCAGCAGGAACGCGACGATCGCGGTGATGATCCCGCCGATCGGCAGCGGCACCCCGAACAGCAGGTTGAGCGCGACCGCGCCGCCGACGATCTCGGCCAGGTCGGTGGCGATGGCCACGGCCTCGGCCTGCACCCACAGCATCCGGGTCACCGGCGTCGGCATCCGCTCGCGGCACAGCGTGGCGAGGTCGCGACCGGTGGCCAGGCCCAGCTTCGCGGTCAGCGACTGGATGAGCATCGCCATGAGGTTGGCCGCGACGATCACCCACAGCAGCGTGTAGCCGAAGGCCGCGCCACCGGAGAAGTTCGTCGCGAAGTTCCCCGGGTCGACGTAGGCCACCGCGGCCACGAAGGCCGGGCCCAGCATCGGCCAGATCCGCCGCTTCCCGGGAGCCGGGGCTGGCGTCGGTCGGGGGGCGCTGACGAGCGTCGTCGGCAGGACGGCGGCCTCGGTCTTGGAGAGGTACACGGCGGCCTCGCAGGGGCGGTGGGTGGGCTGGCGTTCCTCTCCTGCCCGGCAGGGGTGTCACCCCCGGGCCATCCCGTGGCCCCCGCGGGCCGAGGTGAGCCTCGCCTCAGCCACCTAAGTACTTGAACTCTCATCTATCTGGGCGCACACTGGGCGCACACCACCTCGATCGGAGCCCGCCGTGCCCGTCCAGCGCCTGAACCACGCCGTCCTCTACGTCCGCGACGTCGACCGCAGCGTCGCCTTCTACCGCGAGGTCCTCGGCTTCCGGCCGGTGATGGAGATCCCGGGCCGGGCCGCCTTCCTGCAGGCCGAGGGGTCGACCAACGACCACGACCTCGGGCTGTTCGCGATCGGCGACCGCGCCGGGGCATCGGAGGCGGGACGGCGCACCGTCGGGCTCTACCACCTGGCGTGGGAGGTCGACACGCTCGCTGAGCTGCAGCGGGTCCAGGACGCACTGCTGCGGGCCGGGGCGCTGTCGGGTGCCTCCGACCACGGCACCACCAAGGCGCTCTACGCCCACGACCCCGACGGTCTCGAGTTCGAGGTGTCCTGGTTGGTGCCGGCCGAGCTGATCACGCCCGAGGTGTCGGAGGCGCGGGCCCGCATCGGCCGGCTGGACCTGCCCCGCGAGATCGCCCGCTACGGCGCGGAGACCCGCGGCGGCGTCGGCGTCTCCATCCCCGTCTGAGCGGAGTCGCTCGAGTGCGGGAACCGCACTCGAGCGACTCCGATGCAGGATCACGTCCGTGCACTCCGATCCGCCTCTGCAACCCGTCGAGCTCGAGGTCGGCGAGCTGCGGCTGCGACCGTGGCGTGCGGACGACGTGGACGACGCCTGGCACGTCTTCCAGGACGAGCAGGTGCGCCGGTGGGGTGGCCCGGTGGTCGAGTCCCGGGAGGACGTCGTCGCCTGGCTCGACCGTCGCCTGGAGCCGGCCCCGGACCGGGTGAGCTGGGCCGTCGTCGACACCACGACCGGTGCCCTGGCGGGCTCGGCCGGCTTCTCGTTCGTCGACCTCGACGAGGGACAGGCGATGGTGGGCTACTGGACGGCTCCGGCGCACCGCGGCCGGGGGCTGGCGCCGGTCGCGGTCGACGCCGTCTGCCGCCGGCTGTTCGCGACGACGACCGTGGACCGCATCGAGCTCTTCCACGCGATCGCCAACGTCGCCTCGGGCCGGGTCGCCGAGAAGGCGGGCTTCACCTGGGAGGGGCGGCTGCGCCGGTCGCACCGCTACGCCGGTGTCAAGCTCGACCAGTTCCTCTGGGCCCGGCTGGCCGACGACCCGCCGCCGGCGCTCAGCAGCCGCAGCTGATCCCGGCCGGGGCGGGGAGCGGGTCGACGGCGGGGCGGTGCACGCCGTCCGCCGTCTCGACCGGCAGTCCCTCGCGGGCCCAGTACTCGAAGCCGCCGATCATCTCCCGCACCCGGAAGCCCAGCGTGGCCAGCGCGAGCGCCGCCCGGGTGGCGCCGTTGCAGCCCGGCCCCCAGCAGTAGGTGACCACCGGGACGGACCGGTCCAGCTCACCCACCCGTGCGGTGATCTGCCGGCCGGGCAGGTGCACCGCGCCGGGCACGTGCCCCTGCGCCCACGACTCGGCGCTGCGGCTGTCGAGCAGGACGAAACCCGGCGCGCCCGACTCCAGGGCCGCGTGCACGTCGCTGACGTCGGTCTCGACCGCGAGGCGGCGGGCGAAGTGGGCGGCGGCGTCGGCGGGGTCGGTCGTCCAGTCCAGGCTCATGACGACGATGCTCCGGGTCCGGCGTCCTCCGGACGAGCGGCAGGACCGCCGTCCTCCGCATCGATCCTGCCAAGGAGCCTCGCGCGCGAAAGCCCCTCAGCGGCGGCGGCGCGGGGGGTCCAGCGGCACGGCCAGGCCGTCGGGCGGCGGCATGGCCAGGGCCGCGCGGACGTCGTCCCGCTCCGGCGCGAAGCCCGCCCCGGCGAGGACGACGTCGCGGACCAGCGCGTGCCACAGGCCCGAGCGGCGCACCATCGAGTGCCCGCCGGCCACGGTGAACCGGGCGATCCGCGCGCCGGCCCGCTGCGCCCGCACCGCGTACTCGGCCGACAGCCGGGTCGGCACCCACCGGTCGCCGCGGCCGTGCAGCAGGACGACGGTCTGCCCGCGCAGGTGCGCGACCGGCTCGCCCGGCGGCGTCCAGGGCGCGAGCCCGCACACCGCGGCCACCCCCGGCTCCCCGCCCGCCCGGAGCACCGCCCGGCCACCCATCGAGTGCCCCACCAGCACGATCGGCAGGTCCTCGCCGTGTTCGGTGCGGATCCGGTCCAGCGCCCACCGGACGTCGGCGAACGCGTCGGCGGCCAGCCCGTTCCAGCCGGCCACCCGGTAGCGCAGCAGGTAGGTGTCCAGGCCGCGCGGGCCCACGCTGCGGCGGACGAACTCCTCGATGGCGCGCATCCGCAGCAGCGACAGCGCGCGCTCGCGCGGCGGCTGCACGCTCTCGACCGTGCCGCCGTGGCAGAACAGCGCGACGGCGCGGGTCGGGACCGGCGCGGGGGAGTGGTCGAGTCCCGGCGAGGTCACGACTCGTCGGGCGCGAGCCGGACGACCATCTTCCCGGTGTTGGCCCCGCGCAGGAGGTCCAGGAACGCCGGCACCGCCTGGTCCAGCCCCTCGTACACGGTCTCCCGGGCGACCAGCTCACCCGAGCGCAGCCAGCCGGCGATCGCCTCGGTGGCCTCCGCGCGCAGGTCGGTGTGGTCGCCCACGAGCAGGCCGCGCAGGGTCAGCCGCTTGCCGACCATCAGGCTCATGTTGCGCGGCCCCGGCGGCGGCTCGGTGGCGTTGTAGCCGGAGATCGAGCCGCAGAGCGCGGCCCGGCCGTGGACCCGCAGCGCCCCGATGGCCGCCTCCAGGTGCTCGCCGCCGACGTTGTCGAAGTAGACGCTGATGCCGTCCGGCGCCGCCGCGCGCAGCTGCCGGGAGACCGGCCCGTCGTGGTAGTCGAACGCCGCGGTGAAGCCGAGCTCGCCGGTCAGCCAGGCCACCTTCTCCGGGCTGCCGGCGCTGCCGATCACCGAGCCGGCGCCGCGCAGCCGGGCGAACTGGCCCACCGCGCTGCCCACCGCCCCCGCCGCTCCGGAGACGAAGACGTCGTCGCCGGGCACGAACTCCGCCACCCGGAACAGGCCCGCGTACGCCGTCAGTCCCGGCATGCCGAGGACGCCGAGGTGGTGGGTCGGGGAGACGCCCTCGAGCTCGGGCAGCACCCGCACCTCCCGGGCGCCGAGGACGGCGACGTCGCGCCACGCGGCGTCGGTGAGCACCAGCGCGCCCACCGGGACGTCGTCGGACCGCGACTCGACGACTCGGCCGATCGCGCCGCCCTTCATGACCTCGCCGACCTCCCACGGCGGCGCGTAGGAGGGCTCCGGGCGCATCCGCCCGCGCATGTACGGGTCGACCGACATGGCGGTCATCCGGACGACGACCTGTCCGTCGGCGGGGTCGGGGTGCTCCACCTCGACCAGCCGGAAGTCCTCCGGCGTGGGCTCGCCGTGCGGGATCGCGGCGAGGTGCCACTCACGGGCGTTGACGGGCATGGGCCGATCCTGCCCGCTCACTAACCTGGGGGCATGTCGTTGTTCTCGCGGTCCACGACCCAGCCGGTGACGCGCGAGGACGCGCTGCCCGGACGCACCCACGCCCTCCCGGGCGTGCCGGAACTGCACGCGGTCACCGGCAACCGCATCCAGCCGCCGTTCCCCGACGGCATGCGGACCGCCGTGTTCGGCGCGGGCTGCTTCTGGGGCGTCGAGAAGGTCTTCTGGGAGCTGCCCGGCGTCTACTCGACCGCGGTCGGCTACGCGGGCGGGTTCACCCCGAACCCGACCTACGAGGAGGTCTGCTCGGCGCGCACCGGGCACACCGAGGTCGTGCTGGTCGTCTTCGATCCGGCGCTGACCTCCTACGAGCAGCTGCTGAAGGCCTTCTGGGAGGACCACGACCCCACCCAGGGCATGCGCCAGGGCAACGACGTCGGCACCCAGTACCGCTCGGCGATCTACCACGACGGTCCGGAGCAGGAGGCGGCGGCGCGGGCCACCCGTGACGCGTACCAGGAGCGGCTGCGCGCGGCCGGCTACGGCGAGATCACCACCGAGATCGCGCCGCTGGGCGAGTTCTTCTACGCGGAGGGCTACCACCAGCAGTACCTGTACAAGGTGCCCAACGGCTACTGCCCGGTGCACTCGACGGGCGTCTCCTGCCCCGTCGGCCTCCCCGGCGTCTGAGCGGCCGCGGCATGGGAAGCGATCCCCACGTCCTCCAGCGCCAGCCGTGGGGATCGCTTCCCATGCCCGACGCCAGCGCGCTGTTCGACCAGCTCCGCAGGGAGCCCGACGTCGAGGCGCCCGAGCTCGTCGCCGTCGACGCCACCGACCGGTTGCTGCTCGACGAGGCCGCGCCGCTGCTCGCGGCGGCCGGTCCCGGCGAGGTGGTGGTCGTCGACGACTCCCACGGCGCGCTGACCCTCGGCGCGGTCGCGCTGCACGGTGCCCGGGACGTGCGGGTGCACCAGGACCTGCTGGTCGGCGAGCTGGCGCTGGCGGCGAACGCCGACCGCACCGGCCTGGCCGGCGCGTACCGGTCGCTGCCGCTGGACGGCGACCTGTTCGCCGGCGCCCGCGTGGTCCTGGCCAAGGCGCCCAAGGCCCTCGACGCACTGCGCGAGCTGACCGAGCTCGTCGCCGCGCACGCCGCACCCGACGTGACGCTGCTGGTCGGCGGGCGGGTCAAGCACATGACCCACGGGATGAACGACGTCCTGCGGATCGGCTTCACCGACGTCACGGCGAGCCTGGCACGGCAGAAGTCCCGCCTGCTGGTGGCCCGCGGCCCGCGCGGCGACGTCCCGTCGTCCTTCCCGCGCTGCCGCCGGGACGACGCCACCGGGCTGACCGTGTGCGCGCACGGCGCCGCGTTCGCCGGGACGCGGGTGGACGACGGCACCCGGGCCCTGCTGCGGGCGCTGGACGGCGCCGTCCCGGACGCGACCACCGCACTCGACCTCGGCTGCGGCACCGGTGTGCTGGCCGTGGCCCTCGCCGCCGCCCGCCCCGGCCTGGCGGTGCTGGCCTCCGACCAGTCCGCGGCCGCCGTGGCCTCGGCGACGGCGACCGCGGCCGCCAACGGCGTCGCCGACCGGGTGGGCATCGGCCGGGACGACGCCGCGGCCGGCGTGCCCGACGGATCGGTCGACCTCGTCGTCTGCAACCCGCCGTTCCACCTGGGCACGTCCGTGGTCACCGCGGCCGCCGACCGGCTGTTCGTGGCGGCCGCGCGGGTGCTGCGGCCCGGCGGCGAGCTGTGGACGGTCTACAACAACCGCCTGCCGCACCGCGCCGCGCTGCGCCGGCTGGTCGGACCCACCCGCGTCGTCGACGCCGGCCGGCAGTTCACGGTGACGGCGTCGAGGCGCTGACCTCGGCTCCCCGACGTGGGCGCCGTTTCGACTGGAGTCACTCCACCCGCGAGCCGATAAGGGCGGCGAGTGACCGTGCTCACGGTCGTCGTCCCCACGCCTCCCGGAGCTCCGCATGGCGCGCTACTGGTCCGACCGTCCGCTCGGGGTGAAGCTGGCCGCCCTCGTGGCGGCCGGCGCGCTCGCCCTCGGGGTCTTCGCCGTCGTGACGCTGCAGGCGTTGGCGGGGACGGGGGAGACCGCCGAGGAGCTGCTCGCCAGCACCGAGGCGGTCCAGGACGCCGGGCTGACGGACATGATGCACGACGCCGTCCGCGGCGACGTCCTCCAGGCGCTGGTCAGCGACGGCACCGGGCCGCTCCACACCGGTGCGTCCGCCGACCTGGCCGAGCACACCGGCGTCTTCACCGACCTGGTCGACGAGATCCGGGCCGACCGGCTGAGCCCCGAGGTGGTGGCCGCCCTCGACGAGGTCGTCCCCGAGATCGAGGCCTACCTCGCGAGCGCGGGGCGGATCGTCCAGCTGGCCGGGCAGGACCCGGTCGCGGCGGAGGCGGCCTACCCGGACTTCGCCGAGGCGTTCGGGCAGCTCGAGGACGAGCTGCCCGCGCTGGGTGAGGCCGTCACCGCCTTCGGCGACGCCGCCGCGGCCGCCTCCGAGGACCAGCGCGCCACCGCGCGGACCCTCGCGATCGCGGTGGCGCTCGGCGGCGTGGTCGCCCTCGCCCTCCTCGGCTGGGTCGTCACCCGCTCGGTCGTCGGGCCGCTGCGCCGGGTGGGCGTGCTCGTCGCCGCGCTCGCCGACGGCGACCTGCGGGGCTCGGCCGGCGTGGACAGCCGCGACGAGGTCGGGCAGATGGCCGTCGCCCTGGAGGCCTCCATGGCCAGCATGCGCGGCGTGCTCACCGCCATCGGGGACAGCTCCACGACGCTGGCCTCGGCCACCGAGGAGCTGTCGGCCTCGGCGCAGGACCTCGGGCGGCTCTCCGTCGAGTCCTCCGCGCAGTCCGAGGCGGTGGCCGGCGCCGCCGCGCAGGTGTCGGTCAACGTGCAGACGGTCGCCGCCGGCTCCGAGGAGATGGGCGCCTCGATCGGCGAGATCGCGCAGAACGCCGCCGAGGTGGCTCGGGTGGCGGGCAGGGCGGTCGGCGTGGCCGACGCGACCACCGCGACCGTCGCCAAGCTCGGCCAGTCGTCGGTGGAGATCGCCGACGTCGTGCGGGTCATCACCGGCATCGCCGAGCAGACCAACCTGCTGGCCCTCAACGCGACGATCGAGGCGGCCCGCGCGGGAGAGGCCGGCAAGGGCTTCGCCGTCGTGGCCAACGAGGTCAAGGAACTGGCCCAGGAGACCGCCACGGCGACCCAGGACATCACCGCCCGCGTGGCGGCCATCCAGGGCGACACCGCGGGCGCGGTCGAGGCGATCCGCGAGATCGCCGCGATCATCGCGACGATCAACGACGCGCAGGGCACCATCGCCGCCGCGGTCGAGGAGCAGACGGCGACGACGACGGAGATGAACCGCAACGTCGGTGAGGCGGCGGTCTCCGCCGGCCGGATCGCCGAGAGCATCACCGCGGTCGCCGACGCCGGCAGTGCCACCACCCGCGCGATGGACGACGCCCGCGTCGCCATCGACGAGGTCGCCCGGATGGCCACCTCGCTCCAGGCGTCGGTGGCCCACTTCCGCTATTGAGAGGACCCCGGTGCCCCCCACGCCTCGCACGCTCGGCGCGGGCCCCTGCACCGGGGCCTAATGGGCGGGGCGGTCGCTCCGGGAGCGGACGGGCGGCTGCGAGGACCACGGGAAGTCGATCCACCGGTCGGTGTGCCGCCACACGTAGTCGCACCGGACCAGGGACCGCGGCTTCTCGTAGATCACCGCCGTCCGCACCTCGGCGACGTAGCCGGTGCAGAAGTCACGGACCAGCTCCAGCGTCTTGCCGGTGTCGGCGACGTCGTCGGCGACCAGGACGTTCGCGCCGGTGATGTCGACCTGGTCCAGCGTGGGCGGCAGGACCACGGGGAGGTCCAGCCGCTCGTCGACGCCGGTGTAGAACTCCACGTTCATCACGAAGAGGTTCTTCACGTCCAGCGCGTAGCCCAGGGCCCCGCCGAGGAACAGCCCGCCGCGGGCGATCGACAGGACCAGGTCGGGCTCGAAGCCGTCGGCGGCCACCTGCTCGGCCAGCTCCCGGGCGGCGGTGCCGAACAGCTCGTAGGTCAGGACTTCCCGCTCGTCGGTCACGGGCGCCGATCGTGCCAGCCCCCTGTTGCCGGCACGTCTCGGGACGTCAGGGGCGCAGCCGGTAGTCCAGGAGCAGCAGCCCGGCCGGCGTGCTCCGCGCCGACAGCAGCTCCGCCCGCCGCAGCTCGTCGCCGCCGTCGAACAGCCTCCGCCCGCGGCCGGCGAGGGTGGGCGCCACGACCAGGTGCAGCTCGTCGACCAGGCCGGCCGCCACCAGCGACCGGGCCAGCGTGATGCTGCCGTGCACGCCGATGTCGCCGCCGTCGCCGGCCCGGAGGTCGCGGACGTACTGCTCGGCCGGCGAGCCCACCACGGTCGTGTTCGCCCAGTCCGGCGTCAGCGGGCGGGAGGTGAACACGTGCTTGGGCGTGCCGTTGATGAAGTCGGCGAACGGCTGGACGTCGGCGGTCGGCCAGTAGCCGGCCCAGTAGTCGTACGTGCCGCGACCGAGCAGGACGTCGTCCTGGCGGCCGATCACCCGGCCCAGGTTCTCGACCAGGGCGTCGTCGGCCTCGAAGAGCCAGTCGCCGGGTTCCTCGGCGACCCCGTCCAGGGAGAGCAGGGTGTACAGCGTGACCGCGCGCATCGGGTCCCTTCCGTCGTCGTCGGGGGGAGGACCGCGCGCAGCGCCCGGACTCATCGGCCGGTTCCGCAGTGCAGGCTGGAGGCATGGACGTTCCCCCGGTGCTGCGTCGGGCGCTCCCCTGGCTGGGAGGCGCAGTGGTCGTGCAGGGCGGGCTCGCGCTGACCGGGCGCGTGCTGGCCCGGCGTTCCGACGAGGGGGACGACGGATCCGCCGGCATCCGCCGGTTCCGCCTCGCGGGCGGGACGCAGCTGCGCCCGACCAACCCGGCGCTCTCCCGGCTGCGCCTCGACCTCGTGATGGCCGGCGCCGACGTGGACCTCGGCCGGGTGCCGCGGGTGCCGGGCGGGGTCGACCTCACGGTCCGCGCGTTCCTGGCCGGCGCCGAGATCCGCGTGCCCGGCGACTGGCGCGTGTGGCTGCACTCCGCGGGCCCGGGCACGGTGTCGGTGGATCCCCGCCTCGAGCACACCGACGACGAGCGCGGCGCGGACCTGCGGGTCCACGCGGTCGTGGGGGCGGCGGGCATCGCCCTCGAACGAGCCTGAGTCAGCAGAAGCCGGGCGTGCCCTGCCAGGCGACCTCGGCCGGCGGCACGTCGTCCCGCACGACCGCGGCCTCGATCAGGCCGTAGGGCCGGTCGTCGGCGTGGTAGACGACGTCCGGGTTGTCCAGGCCGAACGCCGAGAGGTCCTGCAGGAAGTGGTGCTTGTTCGGCATCGACATCCGCACCTCGGCCACGGCAGGGAAGCGCTCCAGCACCGCCTCGCCCATCGCGTAGAGGGTCTGCTGCAGCGCCAGGGAGTGCGTTGCGGCGAAGGTCTCCAGCAGCGTCGTCCGGACGTCGGCGAACGTGGCGTCCCAGTCCAGGTCTGTCGAGGTGTACCGCCAGCGCGCGGTGACCGCCGTGGCCAGGATGCGGTCGGTCGTCTCGGCCAGCGTCGTGTACCGGTCGCGGGGGAAGCCCCAGAACTCCGATCCCGTCGTCTTGAGGACGACGAGGTCGGTCAACCCGGCCAGCACGTGGACGTCGGCGCCGTCGACCGTGACGACCGCCGTTCGCACCTCGCCGCCGGGCCGCCGGAAGGCGTGGTCGTGCGGCGCCCCGCCCACCTCGATGCGCTCCCAGCCGTAGGACTCCACGGCCACCCGCGCCCCGGTGATCCACGGGTAGGCGCCGGCGAAGTGCCGGGCCAGCCGCAGACCGAACGCCTCCGGGGAGCCGACGCCGTCGCGGGCGAAGGCGAACACGGTGTTCTTCTGCGCGTCGGTGCTGAGCACGTGCGCGTTGTCGCCGGCGGTGTGCGCGGCGGTGAAGTCCCCGCGCAGGGCGCTGGACACGTTGAGGTCGACGATCTCGTGCCGGGGGGAGCTCCGGTCGACCGCGACGACGCGGACCTCCGCCTTGCCGTACTGGTTCGCTCCGAGCCTGATCGCCATGGCGGACACCCTCGCTGATCGACGTTGCGGCGGTGTTGCACGTGGAACGGAGTCGCTCGAGTGCGGTTTCCGCACTCGAGCGACTCCGCTAACTCCCGCGGTAGGTGGAGTACGCGAAGGGGGAGAGCAGCAGCGGCACGTGGTGGTGCGCGGCGGCCTCGACGACGGCGAAGGTCAGCGTCACCTCGGGGTAGAAGGTCGCCACCTCCTGCGCGGCGAACCAGGCGCCGGTGTCGAAGACCAGCCGGTGGGTGCCGGCGGCGGTCGGGCCCTCGACCAGCCGGCAGCGGCCGTCGTCGTCGGTGACGCCCTCGGCGACCACCTCCTCGCCGGCCAGCAGCCGCACCGCGACCCCCGCGGCCGGGCGGCCGGCCACCGCGTCGAGCACGTGCGTCGAGACGCTCATGCGTCCACCAGCCCGCGCACCCGCAGCTCGGTGATCTGCGCCAGCTGCTCGGTCACCTCGGCCTGCTCGGCGGTCTCGTCGGCGTCCAGCCGGCGGCGCAGCTCGGCCAGCATCTCCTCCGGCGACCGGCCGGCCGCCCGGATGAGGAAGACGTGCCCGAAGCGCTCCTCGTAGGCCCGGTTGCCCTGCTCGATCTCGGCTCGCACCGACTCCTCCGCGCCGCCCATCGAGGCCTGCTCGCGGCGGGAGGACTCGGCCTCGGCGGAGTCCTCGGACACCCGGTCCCCGATCCGGGGGTGGGCGGCCAGCGCCATCGACACCTCGTCCCAGGAGAGCCCCCGCGCCACCTCCCCGGCCCGGCGGACCAGCGTCTCCGCGTCCGGGTAGGGCCGGCCCGCGGCGATCTCGGCGGCGAAGCGCGCGGCCGCGTTACAGGACCGCAATGCCTCCACGGCACGGTCGGCGGGCTGGGAGTTGAACTCGTCCAGGCTGGGCACGGTTGCGAGGATGCCAGCCCGGCTCGGCTACAGGAGGCCTGATGACCGACGTACGTGTGGTCGGACCGGACGTCGACCGCTCGGCGGAGGTGCTCACCCCGGAGGCGCTGGCCTTCGTCGCGGACCTGCAGACCCGCTTCGGCGCGCAGCGCGACGCGATGCTCGCCGCCCGGGACGCCCGGCGTGCGGAGATCGCCGCCGCCGGCACCGTCGACGTCCGCCCCGGGACGGCGGAGATCCGGGACGGGGACTGGCGGGTGCCCCCGCCGCCGCCGGGCCTGGTCGACCGGCGCGTCGAGATCACCGGCCCGACCGAGCCCAAGATGGCGGTCAACGCCCTCAACTGCGGCGCCGACGTCTGGCTGGCCGACCTCGAGGACGCCAACACCCCGCACTGGCGCAACGTCGTCGGCGGGCAGGTGGTGCTGCGCGACGCCGTCCGCCGGACGCTGGCGTTCACCACGCCGGAGGGCCGGGAGTACCGGCTGCGCGAGGACGGCCGGCTGCCCACGATCGTGCCCCGCCCGCGCGGCTGGCACCTGCCCGAGCGGCACCTCCTGGTCGACGGCGAGCCCACGGTCGGCGCCCTGGTCGACGCCGGGCTGTACCTGTTCCACAACGCGCGGGAGCAGCTCGACCGCGGCAGCGGCCCGTACTTCTACCTGCCGAAGATGGAGGGCCGCCTCGAGGCGGGGCTGTGGGCCCTGGTCTTCGACCACGCCGAGCAGGCGCTCGGGCTCCCGGGCGGCTCGATCCGCGCCACGATGCTGATCGAGACCATCCCGGCGGCGTTCGAGATGGAGGAGATGCTGCACGCGCTGGGCAGCCACGCCACCGGCCTGAACGCCGGCCGCTGGGACTACCTGTTCAGCGTCATCAAGACCTTCCGCGACGCCGGGCCGCACTTCGTCCTCCCCGACCGCGGCGCGGTGACCATGACCGCGCCGATGATGCGCGCCTACACCGACCAGCTCGTCGCGGTCTGCCACCGGCGCGGCGCCATGGCGATCGGTGGGATGGCCGCGGCGATCCCGAGCCGGCGCGACGCCGAGGCGAACGAGCGGGCGCTGGCGAAGGTCCGCGAGGACAAGACCCGCGAGGCCGGCGACGGCTTCGACGGGTCGTGGGTCGCCCACCCCGACCTGGTCCCCGTCTGCCGGGAGGCGTTCGACGCGGTGCTCGGCGACAGGCCCAACCAGCTGGACCGCCAGCGCCCCGAGGTGAGCGTGACCCCGACGCAGCTGCTCGACGTGGAGGGGGTGCCGGGGGACCGCACGATGGCCGGGCTGCGCTCGAACGTCGAGGTGGCGATCCGCTACCTGGCGGCCTGGCTGGGCGGCAACGGCGCGGTCGGCATCCACGGGCTGATGGAGGACGCCGCCACCGCCGAGATCAGCCGCTCGCAGGTGTGGCAGTGGGTGCACAACGAGGTCGTCCTCGACACCGGCGACACCGTGACCCGGGAGCTGGTCCGCCGGGTGGTCGGCGAGGAGGTGGCCGGCATCGGCGAGCTGCCGCACCTCGACGACGCGCGGCAGCTGTTCGAGCAGGTCGCGCTGGCCGAGGACTTCCCCGACTTCCTCACCCTGCCCGCCTACGAGCTGGTCGATTGATGCTCGGGGACGACGTCTACGCCGAGCTGGACCGGCGGCTGGCCCCGGTCGACGCGGCCCGGCTGGCCGCCTACCCCGGCGCGCGGCCGGGCCGGCAGCCGGTGCACACCTGCTACGTCCCGGCCGACGCCGTCGTCCCCGGGCTCGCGGCCACGTGGGGCGCCGCCGCCCTCGCCGCGCTCGACGAGCACGGCCTGCCCGACCTCGGGCTGGACCCGGAGCTGGCCGAGCAGGTCGAGCCGCGGGTGCGCGCCAAGCTCGCCGGCGAACCGGTCGAGGACCTGCGGGTCGACGCCGAGGACGGCTACCGCGGCGGGCCCGAGCGGGAGGACGACGACGTGCGCGCCGCCGCGGACGTCGTCGCCGCGGACCTGGCGGCCGGTGCCGCCCCGGCGTCGGTCGGCATCCGCGCCAAGTCGCTGGAGGAGGCGACCCGGCGCCGCGGCGTCCGGACCCTCGACCTCTTCCTCGGCCGGCTGCCCCGTGGCACCCGGGTCACGGTCACGCTGCCCAAGGTCACCGACGTCGAGCAGGTGCGGGCGTTCCTCCCGGTCCTCGACGCGCTGGAGTCCGCGCACGGCACGGTCCTCGACCTCGAGCTCCAGATCGAGACCCCGCAGGCGGTGCTCGCCCCCGACGGCACGGTCGCGCTGGCCCGGATGGCGCACGCCGCCGGCCCGCGGCTGACCGGCCTGCACTACGGCACCTACGACTACAGCGCCGCCCTCGGCATCGCCGCCGCCCACCAGGCCTCGGACCACCCCGCCGCCGACCTCGCCAAGGACCTCATGCAGGTCGCGGTCGCCGGCACCGGCGCGGTCGCCGTCGACGGCTCGACGAACGTGCTCCCGGTGGGCACGACGGAGCAGGTGCACGCGGCCTGGCGGCTGCACGCCGGCCTGGTGCGGCGCGCGCTGGAACGCGGGCTCTACCAGGGGTGGGACCTGCACCCGGCCCAGCTGGTCACCCGCTACGCCGCCACCTACGCCTTCTTCCGGGCCGCGCTGCCGGCCGCCGCCGCCCGTCTGGCCGCCTACCTGGACCGGGTGGACGGCGGGGTGCTGGACGAGCCGGCGACCGCTCGTGCGCTGGCCGGCGTCGTGCTGCGCGGCCTGGACTGCGGCGCCCTCGACGTGCCCGAGGTCGAGGCCGCCACGGAGCGCCGGGTGGCCGACCTCGCCGCGGTGGGAGGCCGCCCGCCCGGCCGGTCGTGACCTGGCCGTGACGTGAGGGTCGCGGTGGGGCAGACTCCACGGCCGCAGGGGGACGCGCCGGTCGGGGGAGCAGGACGCCGGCGCACCGTCGTCGTCCACGAGCAGGAGACCCCGTGTCCGCGCTTCCCGCACTCCCGGCGCTCCCTCCCGCCACCGCCGTCGAGCTCGAGTTCGACCGGCAGGTGCACGCCCTGGTCGCCACCGGCCTGCCGGCGCTGCTGGGCCTGGCCGAGGAGTGCTTCCGGGCCTGCTGCGAGCCGCTGCGCGACGTCCTGCCCGAGACGGCACGGGGGACCGGCGTCCCGTTCGTGGTCGTCGTCCCCGACGTGCCGGTGCTCGACGTCCTCGCCGCGGTGCCGACCGCCGAGGGGGGCGGGTCCAGCACGATCGACGCCGCGGACCTCGCCCGCTTCCGGCCGCTGCCGGGGCTGGCCGTGCCACCCGTCCCCTACCTCCTGGTCGACGTCGAGGTGGGCGCGGACACCCTCGACGTGCCGCCGCGCGACGTCGCTCCCCGGCTCGCCGTGGCCGGCCGCACCCCGCTCACCCTGGCCGAGGGGCTGGCCCTGCTCGTCTCCGATCCGGGGGTGCTCCGCTCCCGCGGCTGCTACTCGCTGCTGGGATCCCGTGCGGGCGACGAGCGGGTGCCGGCGCTGTGCCTCGACGGGGAGCGCCCACGGCTGGGCTGGTGCCACGAGGGTGCGCCGCACACCGGGCTGGGCACCGCCTCGGCGTCGGCACGGGTCACCGGCGGACCGGCGCCGGCCGAGCGCGGGTCCGGCGCGTCGACCTGATCGCGCGGCACCCGGGCGGGTCGCCGTCGGGTCTGCCTACGATCCCTGCGTGATGCCCCGGTGACGGACGACGCACTGCGCCGGAGCCTGTTCGCCGGTGGCGGAGACCTCGGCGAGGCGATGGCCGGCCGCGACTGGGCCGAGACCGCCCTGGGACCTCCCGAGGAGTGGCCCGCGGCGCTGCGCAACACCGTCCGGATCATGCTCACGTCGCGCTTCGCGATGTGGGCCGGCTGGGGCCCGGAGCTGGCCTTCCTCTACAACGACGCCTACCTGCGGGACACCCTGCAGAGCAAGCACCCGTGGGCGCTGGGCCGGCCGGCGTCGGAGGTCTGGGCCGAGATCTGGCACGACATCGAGCCGCGCGTGCGGTCGGTGCTCGACACCGGGGTGGCCACCTGGGACGAGGACCTGCTGCTCTTCCTGGAGCGCAGGGGCTTCCCCGAGGAGACCTACCACACCTTCTCCTACAGCCCCCTGGACGGCGACGACGGTCGCACCGAGGGTCTGTTCTGCGTCGTCACCGAGACCACCGACCAGGTCATCGGCGAGCGGCGGATGGCGACCCTGCGCGACCTCTCCGCGGCGCTGGCCCCGGCCCGCACCCGGCAGCAGGTCCTCGCGGCGGCCGGCGGACAGCTCGCCGACAACCTCGCCGACCTCCCCTTCAGTGCCGTCTACCTGTACGACGACGACGGCACCGCCCGCCTCGGCGCCACCGCGGGGATCGATCCCGAGGCCGGGATCCTGCCGACCGTCCTCGCCCTCGACGACCCCCGCCGCGACCCCGAGTCGACCCTGCGCGCCGGCTCCCCGCTCGTCGTCGACGGTCTCCGCGCCCGCTTCCCGGACCTGCCCTCCGGCGCCTGGGACCGCGCTCCGGACCGGGCCGCCGTCGTCCCGCTGACGACGTCCGGGCAGGGGCCGGAGGACCTGGCCGGCTTCCTCGCCGTCGGGCTGAACCCGCACCGTCCGTACGACGAGGGCTACGCCGGCTTCGTCGGGCTCGTCGCCCACCAGATCTCCGCCGCGCTGATCAACGCCGACAGCTACGAGGCCGAGCGCGAGCGCGCCGAGGCGCTGGCCGAGCTGGACCGGGCCAAGACCGACTTCTTCAGCAACGTGAGCCACGAGTTCCGCACCCCGCTCACGCTGATCATGGGCCCGATCGCCGACCTGCGGGCCGCCGAGGACCTCTCGGCCTCCCGCGTCCGCGAGGAGCTCGAGGTCATCGAGCGCAACGCCCAGCGGCTGGGCAAGCTGGTCAACACCCTGCTGGACTTCTCGCGGCTGCAGGCCGGCCGGATCGACGCCCGCTTCGAGCCCGTCGACCTCGCCGCGGCCACCAGCGAGCTGGCCAGCGTCTTCCGCTCCGCCGTCGCGCGGGCCGGCCTGGACTACGTCGTGGACTGCGCCCCACTGCCCGAGCCGGTGCACGTCGACCGGGACATGTGGGAGAAGGTCGTCCTCAACCTCCTCTCCAACGCGCTCAAGCACACCTTCGAGGGCGGGATCACCGTCCGGCTCCGCGCCGGCGCCGAGGGGGCGGTGCTCACCGTCGCCGACACCGGCATCGGGATCCCCGAGGCGGAGCTGCCCCGCCTGTTCGAGCGCTTCACGCGGGTCGCCGGTGCCCGCTCGCGGTCCGGCGAGGGCAGCGGCATCGGGCTGGCGATGGTCCGGGAGCTCGTGGGCCTGCACGGCGGCACCGTGACGGCGCAGAGCTCGCCCGGCGCCGGGACGACGTTCACGGTGACCCTCCCCGTGGGCACCGCCCACCTGCCCGAGGAGCGGCTCGCCCCGCCCACGCCGGACGCGCCCGCGGTCTCGGGGGCGGCCACCCCGTTCGTCACCGAGGCGCTGCGCTGGCTGCCCGCGGCCGACGACGCCGACGAGACCCCGCGGCCCGAGGTGCCCGACGGCGCAGCGGCCGCGCCGGCCGGCCGGGTGCTCGTGGCCGACGACAACGCCGACATGCGGGGCTACCTGGTGCGGCTGCTCGCCCCCCGCTACGCGGTCACCGCGGTGGCCGACGGGCAGCAGGCCCTCGACGCCGCCCGCGCCGCGCCGCCGGACCTCGTCGTCAGCGACGTGATGATGCCAGTGCTCGACGGGATGGAGCTGCTGGCCGAGCTGCGCGCCGACCCGCGGACCTCGCGGGTGCCCGTGCTGCTGCTCTCCGCCCGCGCCGGCGAGGAGGCCGCCGTCGAGGGCCTCGCCGCGGGGGCCGACGACTACCTGGTCAAGCCCTTCGCCGCCCAGGAGCTGCTGGCCCGGGTCGGCGCGCACGTGCACCTGGGGCGGGCGCGCCGCGAGGCGGAGGAGCGGTTCACCGCGATCGCCGACCTGGCGCCGGCGCTCATCTGGGTGTCCGACCGCGAGGGCGGGCGGCTGCTGGTCAACGCCGGCTGGACCGCCTTCACCGGCCGCGACGCCGGCGCCGAGCTCGGCGACGGGTGGGCGGTCGGGGTGCACCCCGACGACCGCGAGCGGTACCGCGCGGAGGTGACCGCCGCGCGGGCCGAGGAGCGCGGCTGGGAGGTGGAGTTCCGGCTCCGCCGCGCCGACGGCGCGTACGCCTGGCTGCTCGAGCGCGCCGTCCCGATCGGCGTCGGCCGGGCCGCCGCCGGCTACGTCGGCGTCTGCACCGACATCAGCGCGCGGCACCGGGAGACCGAGCGGCTGGCGCTGCTGGCCGAGGTCGGCGGCGTCCTGGAGCGGGAGCGCACGGTCGACGGGCAGCTGTCCGCGCTCTCCCGGCTGCTCGTCGACCGCCGGATCGCCGACGTGGCCACCGCCCGAGTGGTCGACGAGGAGGGCCGGCTGCGGTTCGCCGGCATCGCCGGGCTCGATCCCGCCGCCGAGGCGGCCGTCGCGAGCCTCAGCCCGGAGACGGGCTTCGGCCCCGAGGTGATCAGGACCGGTCGGACCGTCCTCGCCGCCCAGCTGCCCTGGCCGCCGCCCGGCCGGGCCGACGTCGCCGACGCGGTGGCCGTGGGCTCGGGGATGGCCGTGCCGCTGTCGGCCGGCGGGCGGGTCCTGGCCGTCCTCGGCCTGGCCCGGCAGGCGGACTCCCTCCCCTTCGACGAGGACGACCGCGCCCTGGTCGAGGAGGTCGCGGCCCGCGCAGCGCTGGCCGTGGACAACGTGCTCCTGCTCGCCGAGGAGCGGGCCACGGCCCGGCGGCTGGCCGTCCTGCAGCGGGTCACCGCCGAGCTCTCGGCGGCGACCACGCCGGCGGAGGTCGCCGGGGTGGCCGCCTCCGCGCTCACCGGCCTGACCACCGACGGCGGACGGGTCGGCGTCTACGAGGTCGACCCCGCGCAGCGGGCGCTCGTCGCGCTCGCGATGAGCGGGGGGACCAGCGACGACACAGGGGAACGGGCCGCCTGGACCGCGATCCCGCTGAGCTCACCGATCGCGCTCGCCACCGCCGTGACCACCGGCCGGCCGCAGTGGGTGGAGACGGCCGACGAGCGGCTGGTGCAGCGCGAGGGGCTGACCGACGGCCAGGTCCGCAGCATCCTGGCCGCCCCCCTCGCCGCGGCGGCGGCGGTCCCGCTCACCGCGGGTGGGCGGGTGCTCGGGGTGCTGGGTCTGGCGTTCCGCGGTGCGCACTCGTTCCCCGACAGGGAGCGGGACCTGCTGCTGGCCGTGGCGGAGCAGATCGCGCTGGCCCTCGACCGCGCCCGCCTGTACCGGGCGGAGCTCGACATCGCCACCACGCTGCAGCGCAGCCTGCTGCCCGCCGCGCTCCCGCCGCTGGCCGGGCTCGCGCTGGCCGCCGAGTACCTGCCCGGCGCCGTGGGCAGCTCGGCCGGCGGGGACTGGTACGACGTCGTGGAGCTCGACGCCGACCGGGTGGCCATCGCCGTCGGCGACGTCGTCGGCCAGGGGCCCTCGGCGGCAGCCGTCATGGGGCAGCTGCGCAGCGCGCTGTCCGCCGCGCTCCTGCAGGGCTGCCCGCCGGCCGCCGCCCTGGAGCTGCTCGACCGGTTCGCCGCCCGGCTGCCCGGCGCGCTCGCCTCCAGCGCCGCCTGCCTCGTCGTCGACCGGGCCGCCGGCCGGGTCCGGTGGGCCCGGGCGGGGCACCCGCCGCCCTTGCTGGTGACCGGGGAGGGCGTGACGCCGCTGGACGGCGCCGGGTCCGGCTCGGTCCTCGGCGTCCCCGACCGGGCGGCCTACACCGAGGGGACGGCCGAGGTCGCGCCGGGGACGACGCTGGTGCTCTACACCGACGGCCTCGTCGAGCGCCGCGGCGAGTCGCTCGACGCCGGCCTGGCGCGGATCACCGACGCCGCCGGGCGGCACGCCGCGGACGATCCGGAGCTGCTCGTCCGGCACCTGCTCGCCGACGTCCTCGCCGACACCGACCGGCCCGACGACGTGGCCGTCATCGCCGCCCGCGTCCTGCCGCCGCCGCTGGCGGAGCGGCTGGCCGCCGACCCGGCGCGGCTGAGCCGGATCCGCCGCACCGTCACGGCGTGGACCGCGGCCGCCGGCGTGCCCGCCGACAGCGTCGACGACCTGCAGCTCGCCCTGGGCGAGGCCCTGGCCAACGCCGTCGAGCACGCCTACGCAGGGTCGGGCCAGGAGGGCGAGTGCGAGTACTCGCTGGACCGGGACCCGGACGGCTCGATCCGTGTGCGGGTGCGGGACAACGGCACCTGGCGGCCGCCGCCGGCGGACAAGGGCTTCCGGGGACGCGGGCTCGAGCTGATCGGCGCGCTGGCCTCCGACGTCGGCATCGGGCCGGCGCCGGGCGGCGGCACCGAGGTCCTCTTCCGGATCGTCCCCGCACCGGCGGACGCCGCCGTCGTGGACCCGCCGCCTGCCGAACCCGTCCCCGAGGACGGGGAGGCGACCCTCGCGGTGCGCCCCGGCCCGGTGCTGGAGCTCGCCGGCGAGCTCGACCTCGCCGCGGTGTCCCGGCTGCGCGGCGACGTCCTCGCCGCCGCCGCGGGGGCCGGCGGGGTGCTGGAGCTCGACCTCCGGCGGGTGGGCTACCTGGCCAGCGCCGGGGTCGGGCTGCTGCTGGAGACCGCGGCGGCCGTGCGCGCCGCCGGCGGTCGCGTCCACGTACGCACGATGCCCGGGAGCGCCGCGGAGCGGGTCCTGCGGCTGTCGGGGCTGCCGGACGGCCTCGTGGGGGACGGTGACTGACCGCGCGGCTCCCCCGGACGGGTGGACGCAGCCGCGCGTCCGGTTTCGGCACGGACGGCCCCGGGCAGACGGCGATGCGGACCTGGTGCCTCCTGCGCCCGGTCCGTGTCGCAGAATGCTCTCCGGTCGGCCGGTACACCCGGCCCTGCAGGTGTCGAGGAACAGGTGAACGGAACCGCTGAGGACGGCGTGACGCGCGCCGCGCCCCCGGCCCGCGGCTGGCCCGGTGCCGCCGCGGGACAGGGGCACGCCGCGGCGCTGTACGACTCGGCGGACACCCTGCTCGCGGCGACCACCCCCTTCCTGGAGGAGGGGCTGCGGGCCGGGGACCTCGTCGTCCTGGCCTGCTCGCCGGAACTGGCCGAGACCGTGACCGCGCCCCTGGGCATGCGGGCCGCGCCGATCGAGCAGGATCCCCGCCTGTGCCTGCACGGCACCCGGATCCCCGAGGCCTACGTGGCGGTCCGCCGCGGCCTGCGGCGCGCCGCGGACACCCCGTCCGGCCGGCTGCGGGTGATCGGGCAGAGCACCGTGGCCGAGGTGCCGGGCGGGGCACGGGAGTGGCTGCGCTACGAGGTGTCGTGCAACGCCGTCCTCGCCGGCTCGGCGCTGTCGGTGCTGTGCGTGCTGGACACCGCGGTCGTGTCCGGCCCGCTGCTCGCGCAGGCGGTCGCCGCCCACCCACAGCTGATGACCGGCAGCGACGTCGTGGACAACCGCGGCTACCGCGAGCCGACGTCCTACCTGCGCGCGCTGCCGGTGCCGCGGGAGCCGGTCGAGGACCTGGCCCCCCTGCTGGCGGTGGACGGTGCCACGGCGCTGGCCGAGCTGCGCGGACGGGTGCGGACGGCGCTGGAGACCGCGGTGCCCGACGTCGACCAGCGGGAGGACCTGCTGCTGGCGGTGGCCGAGGTGATGGCGAACGCCTTCCGGCACGGGCGCCCGCCGGTGTCGGTGCGGTTGTGGGGCGACCGGCGGCGGCTGATCTGCACGGTCACCGACTCCGGGCGGGGCTACGACGACCCGCTGGCCGGGTTCCAGCCCGCCCACGGGGACGACCTCGCGCACGGCGGCATGGGCCTGTGGCTGGCCCGCAAGCTCTGGGACTCCGTCGACCTGCTGCCCGGCGGGCCCGGGCTCACCGTCCGGCTGGGCACCGCGCTGGTCCCGTCCGCCCGCTCCTGAGCCGCCGCGCCGGGCCCTGCCCGTGATTTGACCCCGGTGGTCGCGCACTGTTCAGCTAGCGGCGTGATCGTGGTGACGGCCGCCGGTGGCCAGACGGGCCGGGCCGTCGTCCGCGCGCTGCGGGCGCGGGACCTCCCGGTGCGCGCCGTGGTGGGGCGCCGGGGGCCCCGTCCGGAGCTGGAGGAGCTCGGCGCCGACGTCGTCGTGGCCGAGCTGACCCAGCCGCTGGCCTGGAGCGGCGTCCTCGCCGGGGCCGACGCGCTGTACCTGATCTGGCCCAACTTCGACCCGGACGAGGCCGAGGGTGCGACCGCCCTGTTCGCCGAGGCCCGGCGGGCGGGGGTGGGGCGCGTCGTCTACCACTCCGTCCTGCGCCCGCAGGCCCACTCGATGCCGCACCACACGGCCAAGGACCGCGCCCAGGAGGCCCTCGACCGCGCGGGCGTCGCCTGGCGGGTGCTCCAGCCGTGCGCGTACGCGCAGAACCTCGACGAGGAGGTGCAGCGGGCCGCCGACACCGGCGTCCTGCGCAGCTTCTGGGGGCTGCGGACGGCGCAGTCGCTGGTCGACGTCGCCGACGTCGGAGAGTCCGCGGCCGTGCTGCTCACCGAGGACGGTCTGGACGGCGGCACCTTCGAGGTCGCCGGCCCCGAGCCCCTCACCGCGCCGCGGATGGCGGAGCTGATCGGCGAGGCGCTCGGACGCGAGGTCGTCGCCGAGGACGTGATCCCTGCCGGTGACGTGCCCGTCTCCTACCGGGCGCGCTGCCGCCGGCTGATGCTCGACCACTACCGCGCGCACGGGTTCGTCGGCAGCCCCCGCGTGGCGACCGCGCTCCTGGGCCGACCGCCCCGCTCGTACGCCGAGCACCTGGCGGACGTGCTGGCATCTGCATGATCAGCGCATGAGCGAACCGGCCGACTCCGTCGACCTGATCCTCGAGCAGTGGGCGCGGGAGCGGCCCGACCTCGACTGCTCGCCCATGGGGGTCATCGGCCGGATCACCCAGCTGCAGCGCGAGGTCCACCTCGCGCAGCGGGCCACCTTCGCCCGCCACGACCTGGACGCACCCGCCTTCGACGTCCTCGCCGCGCTGCGCCGCGCCGGGCCGCCGTACCAGCTCACGCCCACCGCGCTCATGCGGACGGCGCTGGTGACCTCCGGGGCCATCACGCAGCGGCTGGACCGGCTGGAGGAGCGCGGGCTGATCACCCGTACCCGCAGCGAGTCCGACGGCCGGGGCGTCGTCGTCACGCTGACCGACGCCGGGCGCGAGGCGCTGGACGCCGCGCTGCCGGACCACCTGGAGACCGAGCGCCGGCTCCTCGCCGGCCTCTCCGCCGCCGAGCTGGAGCAGCTGGCGGGCCTGCTGCGCCGGTTCCTGGTCTCGCTGGGCCGGCTGCCGGAGCGTCCGTGACGAGCGGGGCCCGGAGGCCCGCGACGTCATAGCCCGGGGACGTCCTCCGGGCGCAGGTCCGGGCGGGTCCGCACGAACCGCAGGGGGTGACGGAAGACGCCGGCCTGCAGCGCGGCGTCGGCGCTGACCTCGACGACGACGTCGGGGCGCACGCGGGTGAGCGGGACGCTGAGCCGCCCGCCGCCGAAGCGGCCGGTGCCGATGCGGTCCGGCCAGGGGTGGTCGGCGTCGGCGGGGGAGAGGACGGCGGCCAGCTCCGCGGCGGCGGCGGGGGTCAGCGGGCTGGTGCGGCCGACGACGACCAGCTCGCCGTCCCGGTACCGGCCGGCGACCAGCTGGCTCGGCCGGTCGATCGGGCCGATGACGCCGCCGGCGACCACCTCGGTCGTCTCCCAGGACTTGACCTTGACCCACTCCCGCCGGCCGGGCGCGTACCGGGTGCCGGCGCCCTTGGCGACCAGCCCCTCGACGCCGGCGACGCGGAAGTCGCGCGACCACTGCTGCGCCTCGGCCGGGTCGGCGGTGACGGGGGAGAGCTGGAACGGGGGCGCCCAGCGCTGCGCGAGCCGCTCCAGCTCCGCGCGGCGCTGCCGGAGGGTGCGACGGCGCTGGTCGGTGCCGCCGGCGGCGAGCAGGTCGAACGCCACGTAGGACGCCGGTGCGGCCGCGACCTGCGCGGCGATGCGGCCGGGCGCGGTCACCATCCGCTTCTGGAGCAGGCCGAAGTCCAGCCGGTCGTCGTGCCAGATGACGACCTCGCCGTCGACGACGGTGCCGGCGGGCAGCTGGACCAGTGCGGCGGCGGCGACGTCGGGGAAGCGGTCGGTGAGGTCACGGCCCTGCTTCGACCACAGCCGGGTGCTGCGCGCGCTCCGGACGACGACCAGCCGGTAGCCGTCCCACTTGGGCTCGTACAGGCAGCCGCCGGGCAGCCCGGCCGCCGCGGGCAGGGTCCGGGCCGGCTTGGCCAGCTGCACCGCCACCGGGCCGGCCAGGTCCGGCGGCAGGTCCGGCAGGCCGGCGGCGGTCGAGGGCACGACGGCCAGCCTGCGGGCTGACCGGGACCGCCGCAGCGCCCCCGCGGACCGGATCACCCGTTCGGTGGAGGGTCGCCACGCTCCGCGTCGTCCCCCATGGACTTCCGCGCGCGAAACGCTCCTACGGGCGGTCGGGCACGGCGGAGAGCTGCCCGGCCAGGTGCGCGGCGAAGTCCTCGGCGACGGCGAGCTCGGTCCGCAGGGCCTCCACGCGTACCCGGGCCGCTTCGTGGAACATCCGCAGCCGGTCGACCAGCCGGTCGCGCTCGGGACCGGTGGCGACGGCGAGGTCGTCGACGAGTGTGAGCAGCTCGCGCATCTCCTCGAGGGCGAACCCGAGCGGCTTCATCCGCTTGATCACCTCGAGCCGGGCGACGTCGTCGTCGCTGTAGAGGCGGAACCCGCCCTCGGACCGGGCGCTCGGCACGACCAGGCCGCTCTCCTCGTAGAAGCGGATGGTGCGCAGGCTGAGCCCGGTCCGCTCGGCGACCGGGCCGATCTGCACCAGCCGGCCCATCAGTGCGACCCGGCGAGCTGGCCGCTGTGCCGCTCGTAGCGCGCGGCGGAGTGACCCTCGAGACCGACGATCTCCACCTGCCTGCCCCGCGTCTCGTACTTGTGCGAGATCGCATCGAGCGCCGCGACCGTGGAGGCGTCCCACACGTGGGCGTTCGAGAGGTCGATCACGACCCGCGGGGGGTCCTGGGCGTACTCGAACTGGGTGTAGAGGTCGTTGCTCGAGGCGAAGAACAGTGCGCCGTCGACGGTGTACCGCGCCGTGTCGCCCTCGACGACCCGCTCGACCTCGACGACGTGGGCGACGCGTCGGGCGAAGAGCACGCAGGCGACGAGCACGCCGACGCCGACACCGATCGCCAGGTTGTGCGTCACGAGCGTGACCGCGACGGTCGAGAGCATCACCGTCGTCTCGCTGCGGGGCATGCGGTGGATCGTGCGCAGGCTGTGCCAGTCGAACGTCGCGATGGACACGAAGACCATCACGGCGACCAGGGCGGCCATCGGGATGACGCTGACGACGTCCCCGAGGGCGACGACCAGCACCAGCAGGAAGACGCCGGCGAGGAAGGTCGAGAGCCGGGTGCGGGCACCGGAGGCCTTCACGTTGATCATCGTCTGGCCGATCATCGCGCAGCCGCCCATGCCGCCGAAGAAGCCGGTGACGATGTTGGCCACGCCCTGCCCCCAGGACTCCCGCGTCTTGTCGGAGGAGGTGTCGGTGATGTCGTCGACCAGCTTCGCCGTCATCAGCGACTCCATGAGCCCGACGAAGGCGACGCCCAGCGCGTACGGGGCGATGATGGTCAGCGTCTCCCAGGTCAGCGGGACGTCGGGGAGCACGAGGAACGGCAGGCTGTCGGGCAGTGCGCCCTCGTCCCCGACGTCGGGCAGCTCCCAGCCGGCCAGCACCGTGAGGCCGGTCAGCACGACGATCGCGACGAGCGGCGCGGGGACGGCGCTGGTCAGTCGGGGCAGACCGAAGATGATCCCGAGGCCGGCCGCGACCATCGGGTAGACCAGCCACGGGACGTCGACCAGGTGGGTCACCTGGGCGCTGAAGATGAGGATCGCCAGCGCGTTGACGAACCCGACCATGACGCTGCGCGGCACGAACCGCATGAGCCGCGCGACGCCGGCGACGGCCAGGACGATCTGGAACGCCCCGCCCAGGATGACCGCGGCGATCAGGTACGACAGCCCGTGATCGGCGACGAGTGGTGCCACCACGAGGGCGATCGCCCCGGTCGCCGCGCTGATCATGGCGGGTCGCCCGCCGGCGAACGCGATGACCACGGCCATGGTGAACGAGGCGAACAGGCCCACGCGCGGGTCGACGCCGGCCAGGATCGAGAAGCTGATCGCCTCGGGGATCAGGGCCAGGGCGACGACGAGGCCGGCCAGCACCTCGGTGCGGGCGACGCGCGGGGAGAGCCAGGCGGGACGGGCCGCGCGCAGGGCGGGGGGGGCGGGAGGCACGTGGTCCCACTCTGCCTGCAACTCTCCTCTCACGTGAGGGTCGAGTGGTGCGAGGTCCGTCACGTGGCGGGTGGCCGGCCCGCCCGGTCGAGCAGGAGCAGCGCGTAGCCGGCGAGCGAGGGGCTGTCGGTGAACCGGCCGTCGCCGATCATCGCGCGCAGCTCGGCCTCGGACACGAACGCGTGCCGCATGTCGGCCTCGCTGGCCTCGCGGGCGGTGGGACCGGGGGTGAGGTCGGTCGCCAGCCAGACGTCGAACTCCTGCGTGGACAGGCCGGAGGCGAGGTCCAGGTGGCCCAGGTGGCGCAGCTCGCCCGCGCGCAGACCGGTCTCCTCGGCGAGCTCGGCCCGGGCCAGCTCCTCCGGCGTCCCGCCGGCGCCCTGCGGCCAGCCGCCCTGGGGGAACTCCCACGCCCGGCGGCCGACGGGGTGGCGGTACTGCTCGACCAGCCAGAGACCGTCGCGTTCCCAGGCGAGGACGAGGGCGAAGTCCGCCTTCTCGACGACGCCGTAGATGCTGGAGGACCCGTCGACGAGCTCGACGGTGTCCTCCCGGACGCGGATCCACGGGTTCCGGTAGACCTCCCGGCTGCTGGTCTGGCGCATGTGCCCGAGCCTCGCAGAACGGGGACCATGGGACCCGATGACCGACCGGAAACCCCAGGGCGTCTCGTTCGAGACCTGGGTGGAGCAGCAGATCCGGCAGGCCCAGGAGCGCGGCGCGTTCACCGGCCTGCCCGGCGCGGGGAAGCCGCTGCAGATCGATCCCGAGCAGACGGCCTACGACTGGGCGCTGGCCAAGGCCCGCCGCGAGGGCGTGCAGACCGCGGACATGCTGCCGCCGGGCCTGCGGCTGCGCCGCGAGCGCGACGAGCTGCCCGAGCGCGTGCTGCGGCTGCCGAGCGAGGACGCCGTCCGGGCGGTGGCGGAGGACTACAACGCGCGGGTGGAGGCCTTCTGGCGGCGGCCGGCGGAGAGCCGCTGGGCGGCGGTGCCGGGCCTGGCTGACGTCGAGGGGCTCGTCGGGCACTGGACGGCGCACCGGCCGCCGCCCCCGCCACCGGTCGAGCAGCCCCCGCCGGCGCCGCGCCGGCGGTGGTGGCGCCGCGGGTGATCCCGCGGTTGTGCCCCTGGCGAACGCCCGCGTCGGGATCACGGCCGGGGGTAGGCAGGGCGTGTCCGTTCCGACGAGAGGACCGTCATGTCCGAGGTACCAGGCACCGATCGCGACCAGGCCCGGAGGAACGTCGAGGAGGAGACCCCGACCGCGCCCGAGGACGTCGCGGGCGCCACCGATCCCGGCGAGGAGACCACGGGGGACGAGGCGAAGCCCTCGCCCGGCCCCACCGAGCCCCTGACCTGAACGCACCCCGGCCACCCCTCCGGAGAGGGGTGGCCGGGGTCGTCTCCCTCAGGACGTCGGCACCCGGTCGAGGAAGCCGAGGACGGTGCGGATCCGTCCGTCGGCGTCGACGACCGCGACGTCGAACCCGGTGATCGGCGGCTCGTCGCCCTCCGGGCCGAGGTGCCACGTGAAACGCAGCTGGTCGTGGTGGGCGTCGGCGGGTCCGGCCAGCCGGAAGACGAAGCCGGGGAACTGCTGCTGGACGGCGGCGATCGTCGCCTCGATGGCCGCGCGCCCCTCGGCGTCGACCAGGGGATCGGTGTAGCGGGCGTCGGGGCTGAACACCTCGGCGACGGCCCTGCGCCGGGCCGCGGGATCGGTCTGGTTCCAGGCGGCGATGTAGCGCTCGGCGTGAGCGGCGGTGGCGGTCATGTCGGTCTCCTCGGATCTCAGGAGCGGCGGAGGGCGGTGAGCTGGACGGCGGCGAAGCCCGCGACGACGGCGGCCTGCAGGAGCACCCACGCCGTCCCCACGCCGGTGAGCGAGAGCACCCCGGCGACGACGACGGCGACGCTGCCGGCCGCCCACAGCGCGTTGGCCGCGACGACGGCCTCGGTGGCGACGGCGGGCACGGCCGGGCGGGCCGCGACCAGGGCGACGGCGACGCCGTAGGCGAGCAGGAAGGCGCCGAGCCCGCGCAGCGTCCCGGGAGGGGCGCCGAGCAGGTCGTGCAGGAGCGGTGCCGCGAGCAGGTACGCGGCGCCGTTGGCCCCGGTGACGGCGGCGTCGAGGCGCAGCGCCAGGCGGAGCAGGTCGAGGGGGCGGCGGGTGGCGGTGGTCATCGTCATGCCGGGAAACGTCGCGGCCGCAGGGAACGGCGTCGATTACCTCCGGGGTAAGCGACGGCGGCTCCCGGCCTCGCTAGCGTCCGCGGCGTGACCACCGCCGTCCGCCCGCCCGTGGGCGACCTGCTGCGCGACTGGCGCCGCCGTCGCCGGCTCTCCCAGCTCGACCTGGCCAGCGAGGCGGGCGTCTCGACCCGGCACCTCAGCTTCGTCGAGACCGGACGTGCCCGGCCCAGCCGCGAGATGGTGCTGCACCTCGCCGACCAGCTCGAGGTGCCGCTGCGGGAGCGCAACGAGCTGCTGCTGGCCGCCGGTTTCGCCCCTGCCTACGGGCACCGCGGGCTGGACCACCCGGACATGGCCGCGGTCACCCGGGCGCTGGACCTGGTGCTCCGTGCCTACGAGCCGTACCCGGCCCTCGTGGTCGACCGCTCCTGGGAGCTGGTGATGGCGAACGCGACGGTCGACCTGCTCACCGCGGGCGCGGCCCCGTACCTGCTCGAGCCGCCGGTCAACGTGCTGCGGCTCAGCCTGCACCCCGACGGGCTGGCCCCGCGGATCGGGAACCTGCCGCAGTGGCGGGGGCACGTGCTGCACCGGCTGGGCCGCGAGGCGGCGCTGACCGGGGACCCCGCCCTGGCGGCGCTGCACCGCGAGCTGGCCGCGCTGCCCGGCGGCACCGACCGGACGACGCCCGACGGCATCGTCGTCCCGCTGCGGCTGCGCACCGACGACGGCGTGCTCTCGTTCGTCAGCACGGTGACCACCTTCGGCACCGCCGTGGACGTGACCGCCGCGGAGCTGAGCGTCGAGGCGTTCCTGCCCGCCGACGCGGCGACGGCCGAGGCGCTGCGGGCCTCAGTCGGCTGACCGGGCCTCCTCGGCCTCCTTCGCCTCCAGCTCGCGGGTGGCCATGCCGCCGTGCCCGCCCTCGTCGTACTGGCCCGGGCGGAGGTTGTTGCCCCCCTCCCCGTGCTCCCCGGTCTCGGTCTCCTCGCGCGGTCCGCTCATGCCGCGTCCCTGCCCTCTCCCGGCCGGGATCAGTCGCCGTAGCGGGCGGCGATCGCGGCGGCGCGGTCGCGCAGCGCGGTGCGCAGCTCCGGCGGGTCGAGGACCTCCGCGTCGGTGGCGAGCCGCCACATCGCCCAGAGCGCGTGCCGGACGTCCTGGAAGGTGACCTCCAGCCGCAGCCGGCCGTCGGGATCGACCCGCTCCGTGCCGACGGCGAGGGCGGTGCCCACCAGCTCGTCGCGCCGGGCCGGGGTCAGGAGGAGGGTGACCGCGACCCGGTCCCCGCCGGTCCGGAACCTCGTGCCGCGCTCGCGCCAGATCCCCTCCAGATCGACCTGGTCCGGCCGCTGTGCGGGTTCGTCGAGCTCCTCGGCGGCCAGCACCCGGGACAGCCGGTACGTCCGGTCCTCGCCGGCGCGCCGGGCCAGGAGGTACCCCTGCCCGCGGACGGTGACGAGGCCGATCGGGTCCACCGTGCGTTCCCGCGGCGGCTGGTCCAGCGCGGCGTAGCGGATGCGCAGCCGGTGCCCGTGGATCACCGCCCGCCGCACCTCGGCCACGACGGCGTCGGGGACCTCCTCGGGCTCCGCGCGGCGCTCGAGCAGGTCGGTCTCCGGGTCCACGAGCAGGCGGGCGGTCATCCCGACCGCTGCGTCCCGGTGGCTGTCGGGGAGCGCGTCGACCACCTTGAGCATCGCCGTGGCCAGGGCCGATCCGAGGCCGAACGCCTGCGCGCCGGCCCGGGACCCGGCGACCAGCAGCGCGAGCGCCTCCTCGGCGTCGAGCCCGGTGAGCTCGGTCCGGAACCCCGGCAGCAGCGCGAAGCCGCCGTGCCGGCCGCGCTCGGCGTAGACCGGGACCCCGGCAGCCGACAGCGCCTCGACGTCCCGGAGCACCGTGCGGGTGGACACCTCGAGCTCGCGGGCCAGGGCGGCCGCGGACAACCGACCGCGCTGGCGCAGCAGCAGGATCAGCGCCACCAGCCGGTCGGCACGCACGCGGAGAACGTACGGCCAATCACGACAGAGGGTGTCGTGATTCGTCGGCAGTCTGCTCCCACGACACCGATCGAGCGGATGGAGGAGACGTGGGCATGGAGCGGACGAGGGTGAACCCGTGGCCGTGGTCGGAGGCACTCGGCTACGACCAGGGAGAGCTCGTCTCGGGGCACGGCCGGACGCTGTACTGCGCGGGGCAGACGGCGACGAGCGGCGACGGCGTCCCGCAGCACGAGGGGGACATGGCGGCCCAGTTGGCGCTGAGCCTGGACAACCTGGAGGCGGTCCTCGCCAGGGCCGGCATGTCGCTGGCCGACCTCGTCCGGCTGACCGTCTACACGACCGACGTCGACCTGCTCCTGGAGCACTACGGCGTGCTGGCCGGGCGGCTGGGTGCGGCCGGCGTGGCGGCGAGCAGCACCCTGCTGGGCGTGACCCGGCTGGCGATCCCCTCCCTCCTGGTCGAGCTGGAGGGCACCGCGGTCGCCTGAGGTTCCGCCCGGAACGCTCGTGCTCTGCCCCACATACGGGGCAGAGCACGAGCGTCCGCGGAGGTACTACCGGAGGACGTCGAACTCGTTGAACGCAGCGCCGCCGGAGAGCCTCGCGTAGCCGGGGCCGCGGTCGAAGAACGGCTGCTCGCCGGTGCGGGCCGCGCGCATCTCGTCCCGGAGCGCCGCCGTCGCCGCCTCGTCGGCCGAGCCGTCGTCGAGGACCACGACGCCGTAGTCCTCGCGGGCGCCGGCCACGGAGACCTTGCGCCACGCGATGTCGCGCAACACCTCCTCGACCGGGCGGTCCAGCGGGTCGCCCCAGCCCCCGCCCCCGGTGGTCCGGATCCGGACGACGGTGCCGGCCGGCAGCGGCTCGGCGTCGGCGAGGGCGTCCACGTCGTGTTCGCCGGGTCCGCCCGGGTCGACGGTGATCTGGAACGGCCGTCCGGCCCTGCCGCCGTTGACGCCCCAGCAGGCGAGGATCGAGCGGTCGGCGATCGACATGAAGTGGGCGTCGCGCAGCACCCGGATGTGCTTCTCGTAGCCGCAGCCACCGCGGTGGCGCCCGGGCCCGCCGGAGTCCATGGCCAGGCCGAGCCGCTCCACCCTCAGCGGGAAGCGGGACTCGGTGAACTCGGTGGGCAGGTTCCGGGAGTCGGGGACGACGTGGATGGTGTCCTCGCCGTCGGCGTAGTACCGGCCGCCCGAGCCGCCGCCGAGCACCTCGCGCATGAGGTACGGGTTGCCGTCGTGATCGGTGCCGTAGACGCCGGTGTAGCGGATCGTCTCCTGGTCGGCGGGCATCCGGCCGCCGGTTGCCTTGGCCAGCACGCCCGCGAGCACGCCGAGCAGCCGGAGGATGACGAAGGTCCGCGCGTTGGTGGGCGCCGGGAAGATCGGCGTCAGCAGCGTGCCCTTCTCCGGGAAGCGCATCTCGATCAGGGGGACGACGCCCTCGTTGACGTCCAGCTGCGCCATCCGCTCCGGCGTCGCGGCGAGGTTGCGCAGGATCGGCGCCAGCCACTTCTTGAGGAAGTTGCCGTCGGCGTAGTCGCCGCAGTGGTTGATCGGGCCCTTGGCCTGGGGGCCGGTGCCGGTGAAGTCGATGACCAGCGGCACGTCGGCGGAGGAGTCCATGGTCAGCGTGATCCGCTGGCGGTGGAGCTTGGGCTCCTCGACCCCGTCGTGCTCGGCGTAGTCCTCCCAGACGTAGGTGCCGTCGGGGATCTGGCTCAGGATCTCCCGCCGGTAGACCTCGGTGGAGTTGCTCAGGATCGCCTCGAAGCAGGCCTCCACCGCGGCGACGCCGTACCGGTCGAACAGCTCGCCCAGCCGCCGGGCGCCGGCCAGGCAGGCCGAGCACTCCGCGTCCAGGTCGGCGGCCAGCGAGTCGGGCATCCGGGAGTTGCGCGTCATGATCTTCAGCGCGCTCTCGTTGGGCACGCCCCGGTCCCACAGCTTGATCGGCGGGACCATCAGGCCCTCCTCGAACACCGAGGTCGCCGCCGACGGCATCGAGCCGGGCACCGCGCCGCCGATGTCGTCGTGGTGGCCGAAGGCCTGCACGAACGCCACCACCTCCGGCGCTCCGGTGTCGGGGTTGCCGGCGAACACCGGCACGGTGACGCAGAGGTCGGGCAGGTGCCCGATCCCGCCCTCGGACAGGTAGACGTCGTTGTGGAAGTAGACGTCGCCGACGTTCATCGTCTCGATCGGGTAGTCGCGCACCACCGGCTGCACCAGCGCCGAGTACGAGCGGCCGGTGAGCTTGCGCAGCTGCCGGTCGTGGATGCCGGCGCGGAAGTCGTGGGCGTCGCGGATCATCGGCGAGCGCGAGGTGCGCCCGATCGCCGTCTCCACCTCGCGCTCGATCGCGGCGAGCGTGCCCGCGACGATCTCGACGAGGACCGGGTCGGCGTCCACCTTCTGCTCGGTCACGAGGCGTCTTCCTTGGTGAGCAGCAGGTTGCCGTGCGGGTCGACGGTGGCGCGGAAGCCCGGGTGCACCGGCACGGTCGAGCCGAACTCCTCGATGATGGCCGGTCCGGCCACCACGTCGCCCGGCGCGAGCCGCGGCCGGTCGTAGGTGGGCGTGTCCACCCAGTCGTCGAAGAACACCCGCCGAGAACCCGTGACGGCCCGGTCCGTCCCGCCCTGGCCCGGCGGCAGCTCGACCAGGTCCGGACGGCGGATCGGCCCGATCCCGCTCACCCGCAGGTTCACCCACTCGACCGCCTGGCGCGGGTCGTCGGCGAAGTCGTAGCCGTACAGCTGCCGGTGCGCGGCGTGGAAGGCCTGCGCGACCTCCTCGGCGGCCGCGGCGTCGAGGTCGCCGTCGGTCACCGGCACGCGGACCTCGAACGCCTGGCCGACGTAGCGCAGGTCCGCCGTCCGCTGCATGCGCTGGTCGGCGCGCGCGAACCCCTCGCCGTCCAGCGCGGCGCGGGCGCGGTCCTCCAGCCCGGCGTACACCGTGCGCACCCGGCTGAGGTCGAGATCGGCGTGCTTGGAGACCACCGTCTGCACGTAGTCGTTGCGGACGTCGACGGTGAGCAGCCCGAAGGCGCTGACGTTGCCCGGGTTCGGCGGCACCAGCGTGCGGGGGAGGCCGAGGACGTCCATCAGCCGGCAGGCCAGCAGCGAGCCCGAGCCGCCGAACGTGGTGAGCGTGAAGTCCCGGACGTCGAGGCCCCGGGCCACCGTCACCTGGCGCAGCGCGTTCGCCTGGTTCCACGCCGAGATCTCGAGGATGCCGGTGGCGGTGCGCTCCAGCGACAGGTCGAGGGTCTCGCCGAGGGCGGCGAGGCCGGCACGGGCGGCGTCCACCGACAGCGGGATCTCCCCGCCGAGCAGGTGCGGGGGGATCCGGCCCAGCACGACGTGCGCGTCGGTGACGGTCGGCCGGTCGCCGCCGGACGGGTAGCAGATCGGGCCGGGGTCGGCGCCGGCCGACTGCGGGCCCACCTTGAGCGTGCCCTCGGGCGACAGCCAGGCGATCGAGCCGCCGCCGGCGCCGACGGTGACGACGTCGATCATCGGGATCTTCGACGGGTACGCGCCGACCGAGCCCTCGGTGGTGAGCGTCGGCTCGCCGTCGACGACGACCGTGACGTCGGTGGAGGTCCCGCCGCCGTCGCAGGTCAGCACCCGGTCGAAGCCGGCCGCGCCGGCGATCAGCGCGGCGCCCAGCGCCCCCGCGGCCGGGCCGGACAGCATCGTGGTGATCGGCTGGTGCACGACCTCCTCGGCCGACAGCACACCGCCGTTGCTCTTCATCACGTAGAACGGCACGCCCGGCGCGATCTCGTCCAGCCGCCGGCGGATGTTCGTGACGTAGGCGCCGACCCGCGGCTTGACCGCCGCGTCGACCAGCGTTGTCACCGAGCGCTCGTACTCGCGGTACTCGCGCAGCACCTCGGAGCTCAGCGACACCACCGCGCCGGGGAGCTCCTCGCGGAGCACCTCGAGCATCGCCCGCTCGTGGGCGTCGTTCGCGTAGGAGTGCAGGAAGCAGACGCCGACCGTGCTGATGCCGGCGTCGCGGAAGAAGCGGGCGGCGGCGACGGCGTCGTCCCGGTCGAAGGGCCGGACCTCCTCGCCCGTCACGTCCAGCCGGCCGCGCACGGTGCGGACGAGGTCGGCCGGGACGATCCGCGGCGGCTTGACCCAGAAGTAGCTGTTGCCGTAGCCGTCGGGCACCGACTGGCGGGCGATCTCCAGCACCGACTCGTAGCCCTCGGTGGTGATGAAGCCGATCCGGTCGAGCTTGCCCTCGAGCAGCTGGTTCGTGGCGACCGTCGTCCCGTGGCTGACGGCGGTGACCGCTTCGCCGGGCAGGTCCATCAGGTCGAGCACCTTGCGGACGCCGGCGAGGAACCCCTCGGCCGGGTCGGCGGGCGTGGACGGCGTCTTGGTGGTCGCCGTCCGCCCGGTCTCCTCGTCGACGGCGACGACGTCGGTGAAGGTGCCCCCGGTGTCGATGCCGATGCGGATCCGGCGCGCGGCGGGAGGGGCGCTCATGGTCGATACCTTAGGGCTGAGGAACCCGTCGGGACAGACCCGTCAGCCGAACTCGACCGCCTTCAGCCCCACCGCGCGGAAGGCGGCCAGCCGCTCGGCCTGCTCCTGCACCGCGCGCCGCAGGGCCGCCGTCGCCGGGGCCCACAGCTCGACGGCCACGGTCATCGAGGACCCTGCCTTGCGCGGCCGCCACAGCCCGGCGATCCCGCCCCCGGCGAGGACCGCGCCCGGCCGGCCCAGCACCGGCCACAGGGCCGTGCGGTGCGCCGGGTCGGGGGCGATCAGCTCGCGGTCGCGGCCCTGGAGGAAGAGGTCGAAGGGCCCGAGCAGGCGGGTGACGGCCGGAGGCGGGGCGTCGAGACCGTCGGCGTCGAGGGTCCAGCGCCGCTCCCCGTCGACGTCGACCTCAACGGCATCGGCGGGCCAGCGCGCCCTGACCTCCTTGACGGGGGCGTCGAGGTATCCGGCGACGTGCTGCGGGGTGGCCGGGCCGAGCAGTCGCAGGTAGGCGCGGACGACGTCGAACCGCTCGGGCACCTCCTCGGCCGGGACCAGCCCGGGCACCGGCTGCAGCACCGGCGGGGACGTGCCCGGCTGCAGCTCCAGCCCCGCCCGCAGCGCCGACAGCCGGAACGTCTGCTCGTAGGCGTGCACCGCGTCGCAGGGGCGGCAGTAGCGCAGGTAGGGCTCGTCGAGCACCTCGCGGAGCCGGCCGGGCATCTCCCCCTTGACCATGGGGGCGCTCACGATCGAGCGCATCGCCCCGGCGACCGTGTCCAGCGCGGTCAGCACCGGGATGCCCGCCGCCTTGAGCGGCTTGGCGCCGTCGAAGATCCGCTTGGCGGCGTCGGCCTCGGAGAACGGCGCCGTCGCCGCGGCCACCGCCGGCAGGTCGGCCCGCCGGTAGAGGTGCGGCGCGCCGCGGATCGTCCAGACGCTCGACAGCTCGCCGGGCTCCGGGCGCACGCCCCGCAGGGCGAGCGCCCAGAGCCCGCCGTCGGGACCGGTGTCCTGGACGCCGATGTCGAGGACGGCGGTGTCGCCGGTCGTCCCGGCGTCGCGGTCCAGCTGCTGCGCCCGGATGCGGGCGCCGAGGACCTCGGCGGCGGTCGCGGTGAGCGTCATGGCAGGCACCGTAGGACCGATCGGTGCAAGGACGTGGCCGCGATCAGCCGCCGTGCGCGGCGATCGACAGCTGCTCCCACTCTCGCCAGGTGGCCAGCCGCCGCTCGTACTCCTTGGTCGCCATGGCCAGCGGGGCCTTGCCGAAGAAGACCCGGAGCGGCGGCTCGTCGGCGTCGACCAGCTGGAGGACGGCGGCGGCGGTGGCGGCCGGGTCGCCCGCGGACTGCGCGGCCTTGGCGCGACCGGCCATCACCTTGCCCCGGAACTCGTCGTAGGCCGGGTTCGGCTCCGCGTGCTGCGCCGAGGAGCCGGACCAGTCGGTGGAGTAGCCGGCCGGCTCGATGATCGTGACCTTGATGCCAAACTGCGCGACCTCGGTGGCCAGCGACTGGCTGAAGGCCTCCAGCGCCCACTTCGAGGCGTTGTAGACGCCGAGGTTGGGCAGCGCGACGATCCCGCCGATCGAGCTGACCTGGAGCACGTGGCCCGAGCCCTGCGCCCGCATGAGCGGCAGCGCGGCCTGGGTGATCCACAGCGCGCCGAAGACGTTGGCGTCGAACTGCGCGCGGACCTCGGCCTCCGACACCTCCTCGACCATGCCGAACAGGCCGTAGCCCGCGTTGTTCACGACCACGTCGAGCCGGCCGAAGGTGTCGTGGGCACGGCGGACGGCGGCGGTGCCGGCCTCGCGATCGGTGACGTCCAGCTGCAGGGGCAGGACGGCGTCCCCGAAGCGCTGCACGAGGTCGTCGAGGGTGGCGGTGTCGCGCGCGGTGGCGGCCACGGAGTCGCCGCGCTCGAGGGCGGCGGTGGCCCACTCGCGGCCGAACCCGCGCGAGGCGCCGGTGATGAACCAGGTCTTCGACATGGCCTCTTCTCTACCCCTGCGCAGCTCTCCCCGCTGTCCCGCGGGGGCTCCTACGCTCAGCCGGGTGCCGGGCATCGAGGTGTCGTTCCGCCCGCTGACGCGTGCCGACCTCCCGCTGCTGTGCCGATGGCTGGCCGAGCCGCTGGTCGCGCGGTGGTGGGCGCACGACCCGTCCCCGGAGGCGGTCGAGACCGACTTCGGACCGGTGCTCGACGGCGCCGACCCCACCGAGGTCGAGCTGGCCTGCGCCGACGGCCGGCCCTACGGATTGCTCCAGCGCTACACGTTCGCCGACAACCCGCAGTACATCGCGGAGCTGGCGCCGGTGTACCCCGTGCCGGAGGGGGCGCTGAGCATCGACTACCTGATCGGGGAGCCGGCGATGCGCGGCCGAGGGGTCGGCGGGGCGACGATCGCGGCGTTCGTCGCCGAGGGGTGGGCGCGGTACCCGGCGGCGCGCGACGTCGTCGTCCCGGTGGCGGCGGGCAACGTCGCCTCGTGGCGGGCGCTGGAGCGGGCCGGGTTCACCCGCGTCGCCGAGGGGCCGCTGGAGCCGGACAACCCGATCGACCCGCCCGACCACGCCGTCTACCGCATCGGCCGGTGAGCCGCGGCTACACGCGGGCCGGGGAGGGAACGACCGCCGCCGGAGCCAGGGCCTCGGCCGGGCCCGGACGGCCGAAGAACCAGCCCTGGCCCAGGTCGACGCCCAGCGCGAGCAGGGTCGTCGCGTCGTCCGCCGTCTCCACGCCCTCGGCGACGATCGTCGCGCCGCAGCCGTGGCCGAAGGAGACCAGCGAGCCGACGAGGGTCCGCAGCACCGGATCGCCGCCCACGCCGGCGACGATGCTGCGGTCGAGCTTCAGCACGTCGGGCGAGGTCAGCACGATGTGCCGCAGCGAGGAGAACCCGGCGCCGACGTCGTCGATCGCCAGCCGCAGGCCGGCCGCACGGAACGGCAGCAGCGCCGAGGTCAGGGCGTCGTAGTCGGCGACCGGGTCGTGCTCGGAGAGCTCCAGCAGCACGCGGGACAGCGGGAGCGTGGCGAGCAGATCGGCGAAGGGGCGGGTCAGCAGCGTCGCGGGGGAGACGTTCATGGCGACGTAGCCGCCGACGCGGTCCAGGTGCGCCGCGGCGCCCTGCAGGGCCAGCACCTCGAGCTCGTGCCCGCGGCCGACGCTGTGCGCCTCGGCGAAGACGACGTCGGGGGTCCTCTCCCACTCGGCGGGGAAGCGGCTGAGCGCCTCGGCGCCGACCCGGTGCCCGGTGGCCAGTTCGACGATCGGCTGCAGGACGACGGTCGGCCCACCGCCGGCCACCACGGGGCCGAGGCGGGCGTCGATGTCGCTGCGCCGCTCCTGGTCGCGCACCGCGGGCTCGACGATCACGGCAGCCGCGCCGGCGAGCACGTCCATGAGCGCCCGGTCGCGCTTGCCCAGCTCGGGGTCGGAGGTGAACCCGAAGGCGCAGAACGTGCCGTACAGGCTGCCGTCGCTGAGCCGGACGGGGGAGGAGACGTAGCTGCGGATGCGGGGGATGCGCGCCGAGGGCAGCGACATCGCCAGCGGGGAGGCCGTCACGTCGGGGATCACCGCGGGCAGCCGGCCGTCGAGGATCGCCTGGCAGAACGACGTCTCCTGCACGACGCGGGCGCCCTCGTGGACGAGCACCGAGGCCGGCAGGGAGGCGTCGACGACCTCCAGGTGCTGCGTGGTCCCGTCCAACCGGCTGAGGAAGGCGACGCTCATGCCGAGGGCGGAGCGCGCCGTGCCGAGGAGCTCGGCGATCTGCTGATCGGCGGCCGATCGCTGTCGACGCACGGCGGTGCCCCTTCCGGTGGTGGTCCTCCTCCATCGGCAACCCGGCGCCGGAGTGTGAGCGGCTGTCACCCGGACGGGCCACGACCGCGGGGTCCTGTCACAGTGCTCGGTCGGCGGCAGCAACCAGTGAGCGGGGGACGCGTGGACGAGCGGGTGGGTCGCAGGTCGCACCGGGCGACCTTCGCCGTCCTCGCCGCGGGGTTGTGCACCTACTCGCTGCTCCAGTCGATGGTCATCCCGGTGCTGCCGGCGATCCAGGCCGACCTGGGCACCACCCAGGCCGACGTCACCTGGGTGCTGACGGCGAACCTGCTCGCGGCCGCGGTCGCCACGCCCATCGTCGGCCGGCTCGGCGACATGTTCGGCAAGCGCCGGCTGTTCGTCGCGGTGATCCTCGTGCTCTGCGTCGGCTGCCTGCTGTCGGCGCTCGCCGGCGCGATGCCGCTGATGGTCACCGGCCGCGTGCTGCAGGGGATCGGCGGCGGGGTCATCCCGCTCGGCTACAGCATCCTGCGCGACGAGTTCCCCGACGCCGGCGTGGCCAGCGCGATCGGCGCGCTCTCCTCCCTCATCGCCGTGGGCTCCGGCTCCGGCCTGGTGATCGCCGGGCCCATCGACTCCGCGCTCGGCCTGGACTGGCTGTTCTGGCTGCCCCTGGGCGTCGGGGTGGTCGCGGCCGCCGTCGCGCACCGGGTGATCCCCGAGTCCCGGGTGCGGACCCCCGGCCGGGTCAACGTGCCGGCCGCGCTGCTGCTCTCGGCCTGGCTGGTGTGCGTCCTCCTCGGGGTCAGCCGCGCCACCGCGTGGGGCTGGGGCTCGCCGGCGGTGGTCGGGCTGCTGGCCGGTGGCGTCGTGCTGCTGGCCGGCTGGATCGCCGTGGAGACGCGCTCGGCCGCGCCGCTCATCGACATGCGCATGATGCGGCTGCGCGCGGTGTGGACGGCGAACCTGATCGCCTTCCTCGTCGGGCTGACGATCTTCGCCGCGTTCGCCTTCATCCCGCAGTTCATGCAGACGCCGTCCTCGGCGGGCTACGGGTTCGGGTCGAGCATCAGCGAGGTCGGGCTCGCGCTGCTGCCGCAGACGGCCGCCGGCTTCGTCGCGGGGCTGCTCGCCGGACGCCTGGGCCGGCGCTTCAGCTCCCGCAACATCGTCACCGCGGGGACCCTGCTGACCGCGCTCGCCTACGGGCTGGTGACCGTGGCGCACGACGAGCACTGGCAGCTGGCCATCGCCTTCGTGCTGCTGGGGTTCGGCACCGGGACGACGCAGGCGGCGCTGGCCAACGTCGTCGTCACCTCCGTCCCGCGCGACCAGACCGGCGCGGCCAGCGGGATGAACGCCAACATCCGGACGATCGGCGGGTCGATCGGCTCGGCCGTGATGGCGACCGTGGTCACCTCCACCGCCCCGGCCGGTGGCCTGCCGACCGAGGCCGGCTACACCACCGGCTTCCTCCTGCTCACCGTCGCCATGTTCGCCGCCACGCTGGCCACCCGCGTCATGCCCGACCCCCGCCGCGCCGCCCGCCGGGCCGCCGTCGCCGGGCCCTCGGCGTCCCCGGTGGCCCCGCTGCCGACCGACACGTGAGCCCGACCGCGGCCGGCGCCGAGGAGTAGTCGCCGACGGGCCGGACCACCGGAACCGTCCCGTATCGTCGGTTGCGTACAGCAACGAGAACAGAGGACCTCGCGAGCACCGTGACCGCCGACCCCGCGCCGCCGCGCGCCAGCTACCAGGTGACGTACGGGGTCATCGCCGTCGGCGTCATCGCGTTCGTCCTGCTCCAGTCGATGGTCAACCCGGTGCTGCCGGTGCTGCAGGCGGAGCTGGACACCACCCAGGCCGACGTCGCCTGGGTGCTCACCGCCAACTTCCTCTCGGCCGCGGTCTGCACGCCGATCCTGGGACGGCTGGGCGACATGGTCGGCAAGAAGCGGGTCTTCGTCGCCGCCCTCGGCGCGCTGGCCGTCGGGAGCCTGCTGGCCGGCCTGGCGGACTCGCTGACGCTCATGATCATCGCCCGCGTCGTCCAGGGGACGGGTGGAGGCGTGCTGCCGCTGGCCTTCGGGATCATCCGCGACGAGTTCCCCCCGGAGCGGGTACCGGGCGCGGTCGGCACGATCTCCTCGCTCATGGCGGTGGGCGGCGCGATCGGCACGGTGGTCGCCGGGCCGATCGTCGACGGCCTCGGCTACCGCTGGCTGTTCTTCCTCCCGATGATCGCGGTGGTCCTCGCCGCCGTCGGCGCCCACCTGGTCATCCCCGAGTCCCGGGTGCGGGCGGGGGGCTCCATCAACCTCCTCGCCGCCCTGCTGCTGTCGGGCTGGCTGGTCTGCCTGCTGCTGTCGGTCACCCAGGCGCCGAAGTGGGGCTGGGGATCGCCCGCGGTCGTCGCGATGCTCGTCGGCGCGGTGGTCCTGCTCGTCGTCTGGATCGCCGTGGAGTCCCGGGCCCGGCAGCCGCTGATCGACATGCGGATGATGCGGATCCGCGGCGTGTGGACGGCGAACCTGGTCGGCCTGCTCTTCGGCGCCGCGATGTACGCCGGGTTCGCCTTCATCCCCCAGTTCCTGCAGACGCCGGAGCTGACCGGCTACGGCCTGGCGGCGTCGATCACCGTGGCGGGGCTGGTGCTCCTGCCGCAGTCGGCCGCCTCGTTCCTCACCGGACTCTCCTCGGGGCGCCTGGTCGCACGCTTCGGGTCCAAGCTGGTCCTCATCGCCGGCGCGCTCTCCTGCTCGCTCGGGTTCGGCCTCTTCGCCGTCGCCAACGACTCGCTCTGGGAGATCGCCCTGATCGGCATCCTCATGGGCGTGGGCTTCGGCCTGGCGTTCTCGGCGATGGCCAACCTCGTGGTCGCCGCGGTGCCGTCGTCGCAGACCGGCGTCGCGAGCGGGATGAACGCGAACATCCGCACCGTGGGCGGCGCCATCGGCACCGCGCTGCTGGCCAGCGTGGTGACGGCGGACCTGCAGCCCTCGGGCTTCCCCGCCGAGTCCAGCTACACCACCGCGTTCCTGCTCGCGGCCGGGGCGCTGCTGCTGGCCGCGCTGGCCGGGCTGCTGGTCCCCGCCGTCCGCCGCGACCCGGTGACGCACGAGGAGCCCGAGGCGCCGCTGCGCCACCCGCAGGCCGGCGTCGTGCCGGCGGCCACCCTGGTCGGCGACGGGCGCGAGTAGCACGCCGGCTGCGCCGGTCCCGGCCCGGACGTAGGGTCCCGGGACCGGGCGCGACGGCCCGGACGGCCACGGGAGCGCGCGCGACGTGACGGCGGAGCAGGTCGACGGGATGGACCCCGTGCTGCTCCGCGCGGCGGTCGAGACCACCGAGGCGCTGCTCGTCGTGGTGGACGGCGAGGGCCGCATCCTGCTGGCCAACCCGGCCCTCGAGCGGTTCACCGGCCGGTCGGCCGCCGAGCTGCTCGGCCGGCACTTCACCGACGTCTACGTGGTGCCCGAGCACGTGGCGCTCGCCCGGGACGCCGTCTCCCGAGCCGTCGCCACCGGGCAGGCGCACCCACAGGAGGGGGACTGGCTGACCGGCACCGGAGAGCGCCGCCGCATCGCGATGCGCAACACGGTGCTCACCGACGAGGCCGGGCGCCCGCACGCCATCGCCTGCGTCGCGGTCGACGTCACCGAGGACCCGCAGCGGCACGCGCGCCTGCTGCACCGCGCGGAGACCGACCTGCTGACCGGCATCGCGAACCGGGCGGTCCTGTTCGAGGTGCTGCGCGTGCACCAGGAGGGCGGCGCGGGCTGCGGCGTGCTGTTCTGCGACCTCGACGACTTCAAGGAGGTCAACGATGCGCACGGGCACCCCGTGGGCGACGGCGTCCTGGCCGAGGTCGCCGGTCGTCTCGCGGCGGCGGTCCCGCCCGAGCACCTGGTGGCGCGCTTCGGCGGGGACGAGTTCGTCGTCGTCTGCCCCGCGGCCTCCGCGGCGGAGCTCGAGCAGCTCGCCGCCGAGGTCGCCGAGCGGATGACCGTCCCGTTCACCACCCCGGCCGGGCCGCTGCGGCTCGGCGTGAGCGTCGGCGTGGCCGTCGGGCGGGACGGCGAGACCGCAGACGAGCTCATCGCCCGGGCCGACCGCGCGATGTACGGGGTGAAGACCCACCGGCGGCGCCGCTCGGTGCGGGAGGACCCGCCGGAGACGCTGCGCTGACCGGGCCGTCGGGGTGTCTCCCGCGGTGCTCGGGCTCTGCCCCGTATGTGGGGCAGAGCCCGAGCGTCCTGGGAGACCTCCCCCGACCGGGCGTGATCACGGTCGCGTTCCGGAATGTCCGACGGGGCCTGTGTGTCCCAACCAGGCGTGGACCTCTTCTCCCCCGTGACCCTGGGCGCCCTCGAGCTCGCCAACCGCGTGGCGATGGCGCCCCTGACCCGGATGCGCTCCGGCGCGCAGGGCGTCCCCGGCGACCTCGTCGTCGAGCACTACGCCCAGCGCGCGGGCCTCGGCCTGATCGTCACCGAGGGGACCTACCCGGTGCACGAGTCGCAGGCGTTCGTCGGCCAGCCCGGGATCGTCACCGACGAGCAGGTGGCCGGCTGGCGCCGCGTCGCCGACGCCGTGCACGCCCGTGGCGGTCGCATCGTCATGCAGGTCATGCACGGCGGCCGGGTCACCCACCCCGACATCAACGGCGGCCGCCGGGTCGAGGCGCCGAGCGCGATCGCCATCGACGGCGAGGCCCGGACCGCCACCGGCAAGCACGCCTATCCCGTGCCGCACGCCCTGACCACCGCGGAGGTCCGCGAGCGGGTGCAGACCTTCGTCGACGCCTCCCGCCGCGCCATCGAGGCCGGCCTGGACGGCGTGGAGCTGCACGGCGCCAACGGCTACCTGCTGCACGAGTTCCTCTCCCCGGCGTCCAACCGCCGCGACGACGAGTACGGCGGCTCGCCGGAGAACCGCGCCCGCTTCGTCGTCGAGGTGGCCACCGCGGTCGCCGCGGAGATCGGCGCCGGGCGCGTGGGCCTGCGGATCTCTCCGGAGCACGGCATCCAGGACGCCCTCGAGCCCGACCGGGACGACGTCCTGGCCACGTACGGGTACCTCATGGACCAGCTGCGGCCGCTCGGCCTGGCCTACCTCTCGGTGCTGCACCGCGAGCCGGCCGGGGACCTGGTGCAGGAGCTGCGTCGCCGCTTCGACGGGCCGCTCATGGCCAACAGCGGCTTCGGCTCGATCACCACCCGGGACGAGGCGGTCGCGCTCATCGACAGCGCGCACGCCGACGTCGTCGCCGTCGGCCGGGCCGTGATCGCCAACCCCGACCTGGTCGAGCGCTGGGCCGGGCAGCACCCGGAGAACGAGCAGCGGCCGCACCTCTACTACGCCGACGGCGCCGAGGGCTACACCGACTACCCGGTGCTCCGGGCCGGCTGACCCGGCCGGGTCAGGCGAGCCGGCCGTCCTCCAGGCGGAGCACGCGGTCGGCCGCCGTCACCACCGCCGGGTCGTGGCTGGCCACCAGCACGCCGGTCCCGCCGGCGCAGGCCTCCCGCAGCACGCCGAGCACGGTGCCGGTGAGCTCCTCGTCGAGGTGCCCGGTCGGCTCGTCGGCGAGCAGGAAGGCCGGGCGGACGACGAGGGCGCGGGCCAGCGCGGTCCGCTGCTGCTGGCCCAGCGACACCTCGCTCGGCAGCCGGTCGGCGAGAGCGTCCAGGCGCAGGGCCGTCAGGGCGGCGGTCGCGGCCGCCGCCGGGTCGGCGTCGCCGGCCAGCCGCGCGGGCAGCGTGACGTTGCCGCCGACGGTGAGCTCCTCGAGCAGCCCGAACTGCTGGGGGACGACGGCGACGGTCGTCCACGGCGCCGTCGCAGGAGCCTCGGCGCCCGGCACGGAGACGGTGCCGGCGTCGGGCCGCTCCCAGCCGAGCAGGCAGTTGAGCAGCGTGGACTTGCCCGACCCCGAGCGGCCCAGTAGCGCCACCAGCTCGCCCGGTCCGACGTCCAGCGACACGCCCCGCAGCGCGTGCACCCGCTCCCGGCCGCGGCGGTAGGACTTCGCGAGGTCCACGCCGCGCAGCGCGCTCACCGCCCGGGCTCCCGCAGCACGACGCCGTCCTCGGTGACCTCGAGCAGCGCCCGCCGGTCGGGGAAGCGGGCGAGGGCGTCCTCCGGCAGCTGGATCCGGCCGTCGCCGTCGATCACCGCGAGCCGGCGCCCGGCCACCTCCTCGTGCGCGACCGTGCCCGAGCGCAGGTGGACCACCCGGTCGGCCGCCGCGGCGGCGAGCGGGTCGTGGGTGGCGAGCACGACGGTCGTCCCGGTCCCGGCCAGGCCGCGCACGGCCTCGAGGAGGTCGGCGGTCGTGCGGCTGTCGAGCTCGCTGGTCGGTTCGTCGGCGACGAGCAGGGCCGGCCGGCCGGTCACCGCCTGGGCGAAGGCCAGCCGCTGCTGCTCGCCGCCGGAGAGCTCGGCGGGCCGGTGGTCCACCCGGTCGGCGAGACCCAGGCGGTCGACCAGCTCCGCGGCGTCGTCCCCCTCGGTGCCGCGCAGCCGGGCCGCCGCGGCCAGGTGCTCGCGGACGGTGAGGTGCGGCGAGAGGTTCTGCGCCGGCCGCGCGAAGACGTAGCCGATCGAGCGCCGGCGCAGGGTGCGCAGGCCGCGGGTGGACAGCCCGCCGAGCGACTGCCCGGCGATCACCGCGCGCCCCGCGGTCGGCCGGTCCTGCGCGGCCAGGATCCGCAGCAGCGAACTCTTGCCCGAGCCCGAGGGTCCGGTGATGGCGGTGACCCGGCCCGCCGGGACGACGACGTCGACGCCCTTGAGCGCGTGCACCTCGCCGCTCGGGGACCAGTAGATGCGGACCAGTCCCTCACACGACGCGGCCGGGGGGTCAGGTGGCATCGCGCATCACCCGTCCGCCGTCGGCCTGCCGAGCGGCCCGGCCGGTGAGGACGGCCCCGGCGACCGTCGCGAGGGCGGCACCCGCGACGACCGCGACGAGCGAGCCCCACGGCACCGCGACCAGCGGGCCGGGCAGCACGTCGGGCACCGGGTCGAGCAGCTCCACGAGCAGCGCCGACACCGGCAGGGCCACGGCGACGGCGAGGACGGCGCTCAGGCCGGCGAGCAGGCCCGTCTCCAGCGCCGCGGCGCTGCGCTGGGCGGCGGCGCCCACGCCCATGCGGGTCAGCAGCACCGAGGCGGCGGCCCGGCGTCGCTGCTGGGCGACGGCCTGCAGCGCCAGGCCGGTGAGACCGAGCAGGCCGGCGAGCGCGGCGACGCCGCGGAGGTGACCGAAGGACCAGGTCCGGGCGTTGAGCTCGGGGCGGGCGGCGAAGTCGCCGGAGGTGACCACCTGGTCGGGGTCGAAGGACCAGCCGGCGGCGGTGAGGGCGCCGAGCACCGGAGCGGCCTCGCCGCGCGCCCACAGCTCCTGGTCGAGGAAGGTCTCCGGGTCCCGGCCGGCGGCCTCGATGGCCGCCCGGAAGCCGTCCTGGTCGGCGACGAGCAGCGGGACGTCGGACCGCTGCCCCGGGAAGGCGGTCACCCGGCCCACCACCTCCACCGGCACGGCGTACACGCGGGCGAACTCGGCCACCAGGTCCCCGTCGAGGTCCCCGGGGACGGAGCCGGCGACCACGACGGGCACCCGGTCGCCGCGGTGGTCCTCCAGCGCCGCGGCGAGGTCGGCCAGCGGGCGGTCGGCGAGCCGGGGGTCCCAGCGCACGACGTCGACCGGGTCGGGAGGCCGCACGGCCAGCACGTCGACGGCCAGGTCCTGCGGCACCAGCGTGAGGCGGGTGGCCCGCTCCACGATCGTGGCGCCCTCGGGTGAGGGCCCCGCGTCCTGGACGCGCCGCAGCAGCGGGACGACGACGTCGCCGGCCGCGGCGACGGCCGCCTTGGCGTCGACGGTGCGCGCGGCGGAGTCGGCGAGCGTGCCCGCCTGGACGACGAGCCCGAGCGCCAGGGCCGTGGTCACCACGACGAGGCGGACGGCGCCGCGTCCGGCCGCGACGCGGGAGAGGGCGAGGAACGGCGCGGGAGCCAGCCGCCCGAGGCGCGCCCGGCCGCGGCGGCCGAGCCGGGGCAGCAGGGCCGTGAGCGCCCCGGCCGCGACCACGGTGGCCAGCAGCGGGAGCACGAGGGGGAGCAGCTGCAGGTCACCGCCGTCGTCGGTGTCGCCGGTGAGGACGAGCGCGGTGACCGCGACGGTGATCCCCGCCGTGACCGCCACCCACGGGACGGTGCGGCGCGGGCGGCGGCCGACGACGTCCATCCGGCCGACGGCCACGGCGGTGACCGCGGCGACGGTGACCAGTGCGGTGAGCGCACCGGCGGCGGCCGCGAGGGCCGCCCAGCGGGCGACGCCGTCCGGCAGGGAGCTGGAGGGGCCGAGGGCGCGGACCAGCAGCCACCCGGCCGCGCTCCCGGCGGCCGTGCCGCCGAGCACCGGCAGGACCGCCTCGCGCAGGGCGGCGCCGGCGGCCCGGGCGGGGGAGAGCCCCCGGACCAGGAGGGCCCGCAGCTCGCTCTCGCGGCGGCGGACCCGCTGCCCGGCCCAGGCGCCGACCAGCACCAGCGCGGCCAGCGCGCCTCCGGCGCCGACGGCGGTCACCGGCGGGACGAGCAGCTCGACGGTGCGGTCGGCGGTGCGCAGGGCCTCGGGCAGCCGGGACTGCGGCGCGGGCGGCCCGAGGCCGGCGACCGCGGCCTGCCGGCCGACGTCCCCTCCCGGCGAGGCCAGGGCCGAGCGGAAGCGGTCGAGGCGGGCGGCGGCGGCCCGGGCGGCGTCGACGTCCAGGCCGTCGGCCAGCGGGAGGAACCACTCGAGGAACAGGCCGCTCTCGACCTCGTCGGCGGCGGCGAGGACGATCGAGCGGGGCGCGATCACCGCCGCGGTGGGGTAGATCGGGTCGTCCAGGCCCCGGTAGCGCGGCTGGGTGAGGAGCGCCTCCTGCCCGGCCCAGTAGGGCGGCAACTCCGGAGGCAGGTCGGCGTAGACGCCACCGATCGGCAGCACCAGCGGCGTCCCGTCGGAGCTCTCGGTGGTGAGGACGTCGCCGGGGCGCAGGCCCTTCAGGTCGGCGAGGCGCTGCGGGACGAGGACGGCGTCGGCACGGGCCTCGCCGGCGAGGACGTCGACGTTCTCCTCCGCGCCGGTGCGGGAGAACAGCAGCAGCCGGTTGGCGCCCTCGGGCGTCGGGATGAAGACGGTGTCGCGGATCCGGACCAGGGCGCGGGGCGGGTCCAGACCGATCTCGGTCGCGGTCGCGGTGACGGCGTCGTCCACCAGCCCAGCGCGGGCGGCCGGCGGCGGCCCGCTCGCGCTGCCAGCTGCCCTCCTCGGCGGACCCGGCGAGCAGCGGGACGGAGACGACCACGGCGGCGAGGACCGCGACCAGCACGGTCAGCCCGAGCGCCTGGTCCCGGTGCGGCAGGAGCGCGATACGCAGCCGCCGCAGCGTGCGGCGCGACCGGGGCCCAGGCGCGCGCATCCGCGGAAACTAGCGGCCCCGGTGCTCCGGCATCCAGCACGCACAGGTCTCGGAGCGCTCGTGCTCTGCCCATTCGAGCGGGCAGAGCACGAGCGTCCGCGGGGTCAGCGGTCGGCGGAGGCCAGCTCCCGCCGGGTCTCGGCGTCGCGCCGCTCGAGGGCCGCGCCCTCGATGTCGACGTCGGGCAGGACCCGGTCCAGCCAGCGGGGAAGCCACCAGGCGCGGCGGCCCAGCAGCGTCATCACCGCCGGCACGATCGCCATCCGGACGACGAACGCGTCGACCAGCACGCCGAACGCCAGCGCGAAGCCGATGCTCTTCACGGTGGCGTCGTGGCCGAGGATGAACCCGCCGAACACCGAGCCCATGATCAGCGCCGCCGCCGTCACCACGCGGGCGCCGGACCGGAAGCCGCCGACGACCGCCTCGGTCGGCTCCGTGCCGTGCACGTGCTCCTCGCGCATCCGGCTGACGAGGAAGACCTCGTAGTCCATGGCGAGGCCGAACAGGAGCCCGATGAGCAGGATCGGCAGGAAGCTGAGCACCGGGCCGGTGGACTCGACGCCGAGCAGCCCGGCCAGCCAGCCCCACTGGAAGACGGCGACCAGGGCGCCGAAGGTGGCGGCGAGGCTGAGCAGGAAGCCGAGCGTGGCCTTGATCGGCACGAGGACCGACCGGAAGGCCAGCATCAGCAGCAGGAACGCCAGGCCGACGACGACCAGGAGGAAGACCGGCAGCGCGGCGCCGAGCTTCTCGGAGATGTCGATTCCGAGCGCGGTGTTGCCGGTGACGGCGAGCTCGGAGCCGGTCTCGTCGGTGAGGCCGGGGCGCAGGTCGCGGATGTCCTGCACCAGCGCCTCCGTGCCGGCCGCCGAGGGGCCGTCCTCGGGGATGACGGAGAGGATCGCGGTGTCGCCGGCCTCGTTGGGCTGCGGCGGGGCGACGGTCGCGACGCCGTCCAGCTCGCCGACCGCCGCGGCCGTGGCGGCGAAGGCGGCGGTCGGGTCGTCGGCGTCGGTGGCGTCGACGAGGACCGTGAGCGGGCCGTTGAACCCGGGACCGAAGGCGCCGGCGAGCAGGTCGTAGGCCTGCCGCTGGGTGGTCTCCGCGCCGAGGTCGCCCTCGGTGGGCAGGCCCAGCCGCAGGTCGAGCGCGGGCAGGGCGACGACTCCCAGGCCGACGACGCCGGCGACGAGCACGGCGACCGGGCGGCGGGTGACCCGGCGCGCCCAGCGGGTGCCGGCGGAGTCCCCGGTCGCCAGCGCGGCCTGGCGGCGGCGCAGGCCCGGCACCTTCCAGCGGTCGAAGCGGTCGCCGGCGAAGCCGAGCAGCGCGGGGACGAGCGTCAGGGCGACCAGGACCGCGACGCCGACCATGCCGGCGGCGACCAGGCCCATCGTGGTGAGGAACGGGATCCCGACGACGGTGAGCCCGGCCAGCGCGATCATGACCGTGAGGCCGGCGAAGACGACCGCGCTGCCGGCGGTGCCGACGGCCCGGCCGGCGGACTCGCGGGCGCCCATCCCGGCGGCGAGCTGCTCCTTGTGCCGGATGGTGATGAACAGGGCGTAGTCGATCCCGACGGCCAGGCCGATCATCAGGCCGAGGGTGGGCGTGGTGCTGGTCAGGTCCACGACGGAGGACAGTGCGAGCACCCCGGCCATGCCGGCGCCGACGCCGATGAGGGCGGTCAGCAGCGGCAGCCCCGCCGCCAGCAGCGAGCCGAAGGTGATGGCGAGGACGACCATCGCGACGAGCACGCCGATGGCCTCGGCCGCGCCCTGCGCCGGTGCGGCCTGGGTGGCCTCGCCGCCGAACTCGACCTGCAGCCCGGCGTCCTCGGCGGCGTCGGCGACGGCGAGCAGCTCGGTGCGGGCGTCGTCGGTGACGTCGGGGACCTGGACGTCGTAGCTGACCGTCGCGTAGGCGACCGCGCCGTCGGGGGAGACGCCCTGCCGGGCGAAGGGGTCGCTCACGGCGGCGACCTGCTCGGCCTCCGCGGCCTCGGCCAGCGCCTGCTGGACGGCGGCGGCGTACTCCGGGTCGGTGACCGCGCTGCCTTCCGGGGCGGCGAACACGATCCGGGCGGTGGCACCGCCGGCGCCGCCCTCGGGGAAGCGCTCGGCGAGCGTCTCGAGGGCGGTGACGGACTCGACGCCGGGGATGCTCAGCTGGGCGTCGGCATCGCGGCCGAAGGCGCCGGCGAGCGCGCCGAGGCCGACGAGGGCGACGACCCACGCGAGCAGGACGGTCTTCCGGCGGGCGAAGGCCCAGCGTCCGAGACGGTGGAGGAGGACGGCCACGGGAGGCTCCAGGGAGGTCGGTGGTCGGGCGCGAGACGACGGCAGCGGCGCCTAGCCGATCGGCAAGGACTGTACTAGCCGAACGGCTAGGTGACGGATGACCCGCGTCACGCCCGGAGCGTCTACAGTGCGCCGGTGACCAGCACCGGCCCCGCGTCCGCTCCGGCGGCTCCCGCCCGCTCGGCGGGGGCGCAGCGGGTGCTCGACGCCGCGCTGGAGCTGTTCACCGCGCACGGGTTCGAGGGCACGAGCCTGCAGGACATCGCCGACCGTCTCGGCGTCACCAAGGCCGCCGTCTACTACCACTTCCACACCAAGGACGAGCTGCTGCGCGCGCTGGTCGAGCCGGCGTTCGCCGAGGTCAGCGCCCTGGTCGCCGAGGGGGAGGAGCGGCCGGCGTCCTCCCGCCGGGCCGGCGTCGTCGAGGTCGGGCGGTACGTGGACTACCTGCTGCGGCACCGCCGGTTCGCCGTCTGGCTGGCCCGGGACGCGGCCGCGATGACCCGCGACGTCGTCGTGCAGCAGGCGACCGAGATCCGGGAGCGCACCGAGGCGATGCTGGTCGGCGCCGACGCCGACGCGCTGAGCCGGATCTGGGCCGCGGCGACCCTGCAGGCCCTGGCCGGCGGCCTGATCGCCGCGCCGGCCGACGCCCCGGACGAGTGGTTGCGCGAGGAGCTCACCGAGCTCGGGGCGCACCTGCTGGCCGGCTACCGGAAGGCGGCCCGCCGCCGCGAGGCCTGAGCGTCACGGGCTCGGGAAGGTGACCGTCACCTGGAGCCCGCCCGACAGCGGGGCGGAGAGCTCCAGGTCGGCGCCGTGGTCCTCGGCAACCCGGGCGACGATGGCCAGCCCCAGCCCGCTCCCGATCGACTCCGATCCGGCGGTCACCCGTCCGGCTCCGCGGACGAACGGCTCGGTCAGGGTGCCGAGCAGGTGCTCCGGGACGTAGGGGCCGGTGTTGGTGACCCGCAGCTGCGCCCGGCCGCCGTCCGCCGTCCCGGTGACGACGGTGACGCTGCCGCCCGGGCCGGTGTTGTGCCGGATCCCGTTGAGCACGAGGTTGACCACCAGCTGCCGGACCAGGGACTCGCTGCCGTCGAGGTCGCCCTCGCCCAGTTCGGTGCGGACGGCGATCCCCGCGTCGCCGGCGACCGGGGCCAGCTCGGCGACGACGGCGGCGGTGATCTCCGCCAGGTCGACGGGCGTGCGGGGAGGGGTGCGGCCCTGGTCGAGGGCGGCCAGCGCCAGCAGCGCCTCGACGGTCTCGGTGCCCCGGCGGTTGGTCCGGTCGAGCCGGTGCAGGAGCTCGGGGACGTCGACGCCGGCGGGGTCGGCGAGGGCGACGTCGAGCATCGAGCGCTCCACGGCGTAGGGGGTGCGCAGCTCGTGGGAGGCGTTGGCGGCGAACCGGCGGTGCTCGTCGAGCGAGGCCTGGAGGCGGTCGAGCATCGTGTCGAGGGTGTCGGCGAGCTCGCGGAACTCGTCGCGCGGGCCGGCCATCCGGACCCGGTGGTCGAGCGACCCGGCCGCCACCTGCTGGGTGACCCGGTGGATCCGCTGCAGCGGGCGCAGCATCCGGCCGGCGAGGAACCAGCCGCCGGCGAGCCCGACCACCGCCAGCGCCCCGAGCACCATCCACGCCTTGGGCCACAGCGCCGTCAGCAGGTCGCCGCGGTCGGGGACGAACCGCCCGGGTCGACCCGGCGAGCCGTCGGGCTCCGCGGTGGGGATGCTCAGGTTGCCCTCCGGGACGAACCGGAGGATGTAGACGAGCAGCGCGACGAGGGCGAACCCGGCGACCACGAGGAAGCCGGCGTAGCTGAGCGTCAGCTTGAGCCGCGCGCTCACCGTTCGGCGATCCGGTAGCCCGAGCCGGGGACGGTCGCGATCAGCCACGGCTCGCCCAGCCGCTTGCGCAGCGAGGAGATCGTGATGCGGACGGCGTTGGTGAACGGGTCGGCGTTCTCGTCCCAGGCCCGCTCGAGCAGCGACTCCGCGCTCACCACCCCGCCGCGAGCGGCGAGCAGGACCTCCAGCACCGCGAACTGCTTGCGGGTCAGGGCCACGTACCGCCCGTCGCGGTAGACCTCGCGGCGGAACGGGTCGAGGGTGAGGCCGGCGAACTCGACGACCGGCGGGGTGCCCTCGACCGGCCGGCGGGCCAGGGCGCGCAGCCGCACCACGAGCTCCCGCATCGCGAACGGCTTGGTGAGGTAGTCGTCGGCGCCGAGCTCGAAGCCGGCCACCTTCTCCTCGAGCCGGTCGGCGGCGGTGAGCATGAGGATCCGGCAGCTCAGGCCGTCGGCGACGATCCGGCGGGCCACCTCGTCGCCGGAGGTGCCCGGCAGGTCGCGGTCGAGGACGACGACGTCGTAGCTGGTGACGGCGAGGTTCTCCAGGGCGCTGTCGCCGTCGTGGACGACGTCCGAGGCGATGGCCTCGAGGCGCAGCCCGTCGCGGACGGCGTCGGCCAGGTAGGGCTCGTCCTCCGCGATCAGCACCCGCACGGGGTCAGGGTAGGGACGGCGACGTATCGGCGGCGTATGCCGCTCACCCGGCGCGGGCGTCGCGCAGGGGAGGCGGGCACGCGGTCCCAAGTTCGGTGGCCAGCTCGTAGTGCCAGATCTCGTTGCCGTAGGTCTGCACAGGCCGAACTCGGCGCCGTACCGGCTCATCCAGTACATGGCCTCGGTGGGGCCGACGTCGACGGCATCCCCGGTGACGTGCTCGGACTCCTCGGGGGACAGGACGAAGGCGCGGGCCGCCTCCTCGCTGCCGTGCTCCACGACCGCCTGGTCGAACAGGGCCTGCTGGAGGGCCGCGCTGCGCCATCCGCTGGTGATCCGCAGGACGACGCCGTCGTCCGCGGCGGCGGAGGCGGCCTGCTGGACGGCGGCGCGGACGTCGGGGGTGAGGTTCTCGATGGCCGGCACGGGGTCGAAGGGGGACAGCGACTCGCCGTCGGGCAGCCAGCCGTCCGCCGCGGTCAGGACGCCACCGACCTGTGGCGCGCCCTGTCCCGTCGTGCCGGGGACGAGCGCGTTCTCCGCGCGGTCGCGGGCGGTGCCGCCGGCGGCGTCGGCACACGCCGTGAGGCCGCCGAGCAGCAGCGGGACGAGGAGCAGGGCGGCGCGGGATCGGGTCGGCATGCAGGCAGTCCAGCCAGCAGCCGGTTGCCAGAGCGTCTCCAGTTCCGCATACGTGGGCGATACGTGGACCGGCTCGACCCGCGGGATCGTCAGCCGCGGCCGCTGGCCGACCGCGCGGCGAGCCGGCGCACGAGGCTCGGCGGCACGATCCGGGTGATCGCGTAGACGCCCTTGTAGACCGCGCCCGGGATCGACAGCACCCGCCCGCGCTCGAGGTCGGCGAGGGCGTCGGCGACCACGCGCTCGGCGTCCATCCAGAGGAACGCCGGGCCGGAGCGCTGCTGCCCGATTCGCTGGTGGAACTCGGTCTTCGTGTAACCGGGGCACAGCGCCATGACCCGCACCCCGTGCGCGGCGGCGCTGACGGCGAGGCTCTCGGAGAGCGTGGTGACGTAGGCCTTGCCCGCGCCGTAGACCGAGCCGCGGCCGGGCAGGAAGCCGGCGACGCTGGAGACGTTGACGATCGCTCCGCTGCGCCGCTGCTGCATGCCCGGCAGCGCCGCACGGGTCAGCGCGAGGACGGCGCCCACGTTGACCTCGAGGTTGGCGGCGAGCACCTCGGGCGGGGTCTCGGTGAAGTCGCCCGGCGTCGCGTAGCCGGCGTTGTTGACCAGCAGGTCCACACCCTGCTCCAGCCGCTGCTCCACCGGGCGGCGCTGCTCGCGGTCGGACAGGTCGGCGACGAGGACGTCGGCGGTGACACCTCGCTCGGCGCGCAGGGTGGCGGCGAGGGCCTCCAGGCGCTCGCGGTCGCGGGCGACGAGGACGACGTCGTACCCGTCGGCGGCGAGCCGCCCGGCGAAGGCCAGGCCGATGCCGGAGCTGGCGCCGGTGATCAGAGCAGTGGGCATCCCGGCAGGCTAGTGACGGTTGGGCGGCGCGTTCCGGGTAGGGAGTGGTGATGGCTGAGGTGCAGGGCACATGCGAGGGACGTTTCGCCGGCGTACGGGAGGCGCTGGCGCGCGAGCTGGACGGCGACGAGCTGGGGGCGTCGGTCGCCGTCGACCTGGACGGCGAGACCGTCGTCGACATCTGGGGTGGGTACCGGGACGAGGCGCGGACGACGCCGTGGACGCAGGACACGATCACCAACGTCTGGTCGACGACGAAGTGCGTGCTGAACCTGGCGGCGCTGATGCTCGTCGAGCGGGGCGAGCTCGACCTCGATGCGCCGGTCGGTGACTACTGGCCCGAGTTCTGCGCCAACGGCAAGAAGGACGTGCTGGTGCGGCACGTCATGTCGCACACCTCGGGGGTGTCGGGCTGGGAGCAGCCGTTCTCGGTCAAGGACATGTACGACTGGCCCTCGGCGACCGAGCGGCTGGCGGCGCAGCGGCCGTGGTGGGAGCCGGGTACGGCGTCGGGCTACCACGCGGCCAACCAGGGCTTCCTCGTCGGCGAGGTGATCCGGCGGATCACCAACGAGACGTTCCGGCGGTTCGTGCGCCAGGAGATCGCCGGCCCGCTGGGAGCGGACTTCCAGGTGGGGGCGAAGGAGCGGGACTGGGGCCGGATCGCGCCGCTGGTGGCGCCGCCGCGCGCGGAACCCACCGGCGAGATCGACCCGGACTCGATCGCCGTCCGCACGTTCACCGCGCCGACGATGTCGGTGAAGGCGACGACCTCGCCGGAGTGGCGGGCGGCCGACCTCGGCGCGCTCAACGGGCACTCCAACGCCCGCGGGGTGCTGGACGTGCTGCGGGTGCTCTCGCTGGGCGGCTCCGCCGGGGGGGTGCGGCTGCTCTCCGAGGAGACGATCGAGCAGGTGTTCCGGCAGCAGTCCGACGGCGTGGACCTGGTGCTGGAGGCGCCGTTCACCTGGGGGATCGGCTTCTGCCTGGGCTCGCCGGTGGTGCCGTACGTGCCGGCCGGTCGCACCTTCTTCTGGGGCGGCTGGGGTGGCTCGCTCGCGGTGATGGACCTCGACCGGCGGCTCACGATCACCTACATGATGAACCGCATGGCGCCTGGGCTGATCGGCAACGCGCGTGCCGAGGCCTACGTCCGCGCGGTCTACGCCGCGCTCTGAGGGTTCCTCCCCGGTTGCTCGTGCTCTGCCCACCATGCTGGGCAGAGCACGAGCGTCCGCGGAGCAAGGGACGGCTGCGGCGGCACCTAGGCTCCCGCCATGCCCGACGACGCGCCGTCGCTCGACCCCGTGCAGCTCGGCGCCTACCTCGACCTCATCGAGGTGACGAGCCTGCTGCGCCACGCGGTCGACACGCAGCTCAAGGAGGCCGGGGGCCTGAGCTACGTGCAGTTCCAGCTGCTGGCCCGCCTCGGTGACTCCCCGGGCGGCAGCTCCCGCATGACCGACCTGGCCGACGGCGTCGTCTACAGCCGCAGCGGGCTGACCTACCAGGCGGGCCTGCTGGAGACGGCGGGCCTCGTGACGCGCGCTCCCTCCGCGGACGACGAGCGCGGCATCACGGTCACCATCACCGACGCCGGGCGGGCGCGGCTCGCCGCGGTGTTCCCCGGCCACATCGAGCTGGTCCAGGACCTGCTGTTCGAGCCGCTCTCCCGCGAGGACGTCGCGGCGCTCGCCGGCCTGCTGGCGCCGGTGCGCGAACACATGCGCTCGACGCCGCCCCGCTCGGCGGCGGCGCGCCGCCGCAAGACCGCGGACTGATCCCCGGGCGGTCCTGACGGCTCCCGGTGACACCCCGTGGTGTCACCGGGATGTCGCTCGTCCGTCACTTGCTTCGAATTCGAACTTGGACTACCGTCTGCTGCAGTGCTTCGGATTCGAAGCACAACACGACGAGCGAGCGAGGCAGCCATGAAGGCAGTTCGGTTCCACGAGTTCGGTGCCCCGGAGGTCCTGCGCCTCGAGGAGGTGGAGCAGCCGGCCCCCGGCACCGGGCAGGTGCGCATCCGCGTCGCCGCGACGACGTTCAACGGCGTCGAGGGCAACATCCGCGCCGGCTACATGCAGGGCCCCATCCCGGTGGCGCTGCCGCACGTCCTCGGCATGGACGTCGCGGGCACGGTCGACGCGCTCGGTGAGGGCGTGGCCACCGTGGCGGTCGGCGATGCGGTGGTCGGGTTCCTGCCGATGACCGAGGACGGCGCGGCCGCGGAGTACGTCGTCGCGCCGGCCGACGTCCTCGCCCCGGCACCCACCGCGATCCCACTGGCGGACGCCGCCGCCCTCCCGTCCGTCGGTCTCACCGCGCGGCAGGCGCTGTTCGACCACGGCGGCCTGGAGGCGGGTCAGCGCGTGCTGGTCAACGGCGCCGGCGGAGCGGTCGGCGGCTACGCCGTCCAGCTGGCCAAGGCGGCCGGCGCGCACGTGATCGCCACGGCGAGCCCGCGCAGCAGCGAGCGCGTCCGCGGCTACGGGGCCGACGAGGTCGTCGACCACTCCACCACCGACGTGCCCGCGGCGGTGTCCGAGCCGGTCGACCTGGTGCTCAACCTGGCGCCGGTGGAGCCGGCGCAGCTGGCCGCACTGGTCGGCCTGATCCGGGACGGCGGCACCCTGGTCAACACGACGGTGTGGATGCCGGCCCCGTCCGACGAGGCGCGCGGCGTGCGGGGCATCGACCTCTTCGTCCGCAGCGACGCCGAGCAGCTGGCGGACCTGGTCGCCCGCGTCGACCGGGGCGAGCTGCAGGTCGACGTCGCCGAGCGGGTGCCGCTGGCGGAGCTGGCGAGCGTCCACGCCCGGGCCGCCGGCGGTGAGCTGCCCGGCAAGGTCGTCGTCCTGGTGGCCGACGCCTGACCTGCGGTTGTCCGGGAGTCCGCGGGGGCACGTCGTCGTCATGGCGTGGACCGAGAAGGACATCCCCGACCTCAGCGGGCGGACCGCGGTGGTGACCGGCGCGAACGGTGGCCTCGGCTTCCAGACCGCGCTCGCGCTGGCCGCCGCGGGGGCGCACGTGGTGATGGCCGCGCGGGATCCGTCGAAGACCGCTGACGCCGAGGCCAGGCTGCGCGAGCGGTACCCGGCGGCCTCGGTCGAGGTGGTGCCGCTGGACCTCGGCGACCTGTCGGTCGTGCGGGCGGCCGCGGGCGCCGTCCTCGCTCGGCACGACGTCGTGGACCTGCTGGTGGACAACGCCGGGGTGATGGCGATGCCGCGGGGGAGGACCGCGGACGGGTTCGAGACCCAGCTCGGTGTCGACCACCTCGGGCACTGGGCCTTCACCGCGCACCTGCTGCCGGCGCTGCTCCGGGCACCGGCCGCCCGGGTGGTGACGGTCACCAGCGTGGCCCGCTTCATGGGCCGGCCGCTCGACCCGGCCGATCCGCACATGGAGCGCCGCTACAAGGCCTGGGCCTCGTACGCGCGGGCGAAGATGGCGAACTTCCACTTCGGGCTGGGGCTGCAGCAGGAGTTCGACCGGGCCGGGGTGCCGGCGGCGTCGCTGCTGGCACACCCGGGCCTGTCGGACACCGACCTGCAGGCGCGGTCGGTGCGCGAGGGCGGCGCCGGCTGGGCGGGGGCGTTCTTCGAGGCGATGACGGCGCGGTCGGGGATGACGCCGCTGGAGGGCGCCCGGCCGCAGCTGCGGGCCGCGACCGACCCGCGGGCGCGCGGGGGTGAGCTGTACGCGCCACGCTTCGTCTCCAGCGGCCCGCCGGTGCGGCACCCGGTGCTCCGCCGCTGGGACCTGCAGCGGCGGATCGACGAGCTGTGGCAGGTGTCCGAGCGGGAGACCGGCGTCCCGCTCACCGTCGGCTGAGGGGTTCGGTCAGGCGGCGCCGTCCACCGGCCAGTCGGTGAAGACGAGGCTCACCGTGTGCCCGCTGGAGGGCCAGTTCGGCACGGCGAGGGTCTGCGGCCGGCCCGTGTCGCCGCGGGGCAGGTTGGTCGCGGTGATCGTGCTGTCGGCGTCGGGCGAGGCGGGCAGGAAGACGTCGATGCCGCTCTGGAACGGCTGCTCGCTGAAGTAGGGCAGCGCGGCGAGGGTGGTCTCGCCGGGGGTGGCGACGTCGTCGTGGACGTGCAAGCCGATGCCGTCGTTGCCCACGAAGTCGGTGATGACGTCGACGGGCTCGCCGCCGTCGACGCTGAGCTGGAGGACGTCGGCGTCGCCCTCGGAGTGCCACTCGCGCATGCGGGTGATGACCAGCGCGCTGTGGTCGTCGCCGGTGTTGGTGTTGGTGCGCACCGGGCCGTCGGGCTCGGAGGAGAGCAATCGGACGAAGTTGCTGCTGCGCACGTAGGGCTGCAGGTAGAGGTGGTGGACGATCTCGGAGGCGTCGCTGCTCAGCGCGTACTCGTAGTGCGCGCCGTTCTCGAGCTCGATGGGGCCGAACTCGCCGTCGGAGCCGAGCTCCTCGCTGGCGTGCGGCTCGTCCTCGGTGCGGGCGCCGGTGTCGGGGTCGATGGCCCAGACGTCGAGGGTGGCCTCGCGGCCGGTGTTGGCGGGGAAGTTGACCGCCCGGCCGGAGATCTCGACGGGGTCGTTCTGCGGGACGATGTCGACGACCTCGGGTGCCTCGCCGACGAGGAACTCGTACTGAGCGGCGAAGGACCCCTTCGAGGTGGCGACCTCGACGTGCGTCTGCCCGGGGAACATCGCCTGTGTGGGGGCGAGGCAGGGGACCGGGCCCTCGGGGCAGGGGCGGCCGTCGATGGCGACGTACTTGGCGACGTTCTCGGCCTGGGCCGGGTCGCTCAGGTAGAGGTTGGAGACGGCGGTCCCGCGGGAGTGGCCGATCAGGTAGACCTGCTCGACGTCGAACTCGGCGAGGGTCTCGTCGATGACCTCGGTCAGGCCGGCGGCGTAGCCCTCGATGTCGACACCGGCGCCGTCGTGGTCGTAGGCGACGATCCGGTCCTCCGGGTAGCCGTTGGCCACGAACCGCATGGCGTTGGACTCGATCTGCTGCGCCGAGCCCGCGAAACCGTGGACGAAGACGATCGGCAGCGCGACGTCGTCCGGCAGCGGCGGGAGGTCGTCCGTGCCCGTGGGCGCGCTCGACTCGGCGGTCTCCTCCGAGGACGCGTCGCCGCTGTCGGAGTCGGACGAGCACGCGGTGAGGAGCGCCAGCAGGGCCAGCGCGACGGCGAGCACCGAGCGCTTGGTGCTGGTACGGGGGTGTCCGTGGGCAGCGTCGATCACGGTGAGCCTCCAGGATGAGCGGTGGCGTGAAACTACTGACCGTTTCGTTTCAGCACCAGGACACGGACGAGCGGAGCGTCTGCCGCCCCGTTGGCGTCTGTCTGATGTGAGGAGGCTCGCCAGGGCGCAGGTCTGTGCGGGGCCTCGCCGCCCTCCGCGCGGCCCAGCTTTGGTCGCGACGGGCTAAAGGGCCGATTGTGTTCAGCACGGCGTGTCGGGCGAACGGATTCATCCGTGCCGCCGCTTGAGGCTTAACTTGCACCAGTGGAACTCGCTGGTCTCGTCTTGGACTACCTGAAGGCGCTCGCCTGGCCAGCTGTGGTCCTACTCTTAGGCTTTCTGTTTCGGCGCCAGATTTCCGCGCTTCTTGGCGATGTCGAAGAGTTCTCAGCGTTAGGCGCGAGCGTCCGTCTCGCCAAACGGGCAGAAGAGGCGGAGAAGGCATCGCTTGCCTTGCCTGACCGTGTTCAGCATGAGTCGCCCGATCATTATCCCGCGGAAGAGGGCGTCGAAGTGGGGGATGTGGCGGTCCCCCACCTGCGACCTGGCGGGCTGCGGGGGACCCTGGTCTCCGCCGACGTGGTCTCGGTCCTTCGCGCATGGCACGAACTCGAAGAGTCGGCTCGACGGGCCGCAGTCCTCCTAGGCCTCGAACTTCGCTCCGCGGCGAGACCCCTAGCCGTGGTCGAGGCGATGCGGCGCCGTGATTGGGTCAGCCCTGAGACGGTGAAGCTCGCGCAGGAGCTGACGGTGGCGCGAGATGAACTGGTCCACCGAACTGTGGACATATCAAACGCTACTGCGGCCTCGCTAGTTGACTCGATCGATCAGCTTACGAGCATCATCCGTGTCGCTGTGAATCATCATGGCGGCGGTGAGGTGGACCAGGCGGCGGATGGTCCAAGTGGAGGCTGGACCCCGGAGCTCGCTCACGAGATGGTTTCGAGGCTAGATGCTCGAGGAAATCACGTGCAGATCGCGACCTTGGCCTACGCGGCTCACCACGGAGGTCATGCCCCCCGCTCTGTCGTCTATCGGCTCGGCCAGTATCCCGCGACACGTAGTCTGAAGGGCTTCACGAGACCCGTTAATTCGATCATGGATGAGCTGGTACATAGCGGATTGGCTCCCTCGGTTCTTGAGAACCCAATGCAGCCTGTGTACGACGTATCCAAAGCGAGTTTCCAGCAGGCCCAGGGATTTCGGATGCCTGCTGATGCGGCTGAAGCGTTCGCCCAGGTGCTGCCGCCCCCTGTCGTCGAGTAGAGGGGCCGACGCCCCTTGGGGCAATGTGGCTCGCCGCCAGTCAGCCGCTGCGGCGGCGGCCCAGGAGGTAGCCGAGAGCGACGCCCCAGGCGGTGAGGATGCCGCCGGAGGCGACGCCGAGCATGAAGGAGCGCAGGTCGACCTGGGCGCCGGCCGAAGCCGCGGCCTTGCCGCCGGTGAAGACCTGCGGCGCGGGCGCCGCGCACGTTCCCGCGGTAACGCCTTCCGCGGCTGGCGCGGTCGTCGAGCTCACCGCGGCCGAGCTCGCCCGCGGCTCCTCGACCGCCGGCACGGTCACCGGCGAGGTCAGCTCGCCGTCGATCGCGGAAAAGAACTGCCCCGCCATCCGCTTCGCGACGCCGGTGATCATCCGCTGGCCGACCCCGGCCACCGGGCCGCCGACCACGGCGTCCGCGGAGTACGTCAGCGTCGTCGCGCCATCGCCGTCAGCAGCGAGGGAGATCAGCACCTTCGCCCGCGCGTTCCCGGGAGCCCCGGCACCCGACGCGTGCATCACGTACGACGTCGGCCGCTGCTGGTCCGTCAGCCGCACCGCGCCGGCGTACGTGCCGCGGATCGCGCCCACGCCGACCGACACGTTCATCTCGTACTCGTCCGGCCCGGTGAGCCGCAGCGACTCGCAACCCGGGATCGTCCGCGCCAGCACCGCCGGATCGGTGATCACCGACCACACCTGCTCCGGCGTCCCGTGCAGCACCGCCGAGCCGTCGAGCTTCACGCACCCACTCCCGTCCTGCGGCCCGCGGCCGCCGTCAGCTCCGCGTTCGGGGAGCGCATCACGTCGTACAGCTCCGTCGGCGAGATCGGCATGGAGGCGATCCGCCGTCCCGTGGCGTCCTCGATCGCCGAGGCGATCGCCGCCGTCCCCGGGATGACCCCGGCCTCGCCGGCGCCCTTGATCCCCAGCGGGTTCAGCGGCGACGGCGTCTGCTGGTGGTCGATCACCACGTCCGGCACCTCCGACGCGTACGGCATCAGGAAGTCCATGAACGAGGCGTTCTGCAATTGCCCGTCGGCGTCGTAGGCCATCCGCTCGTACAGCGCCCCGGCCACGCCCTGCGCGACCCCGCCGTGTACCTGGCCCTCGACGATCATCGGGTTCACCACGTTGCCGCAGTCGTGCACCACCGCGTAGCTGACGACGTCGATCTCCCACGTCGTCGGGTCGATCTCCACCACCGCGGCGTGCGCACCCGACGCGAACGTCGACCGGATCGGCGAGTAGTAGTCGCGGTGCTCCAGCCCCGGCGCATCGCCCTCGGCGACGGGCGGCTTGTCGTCCGAGCCGGCCCGCGCGAACTGGGTCGCCTGCTTCGCCGCCTCGTCGAAGGCGTACCGCAGCGGGTTCGACAGGACGGCGACCGTGCGCAACGGGATCGTCGCGCCGGGCGTCCCCTTCACACCGACGACGCTGTCCGCGATCTCCAGGTCGTCCGGGTCGGCCTCCAGCACCTCCGCGGCGATCCGCAGCGCCTTCTCCCGCACGCCGCGGGCGGCCAGCGCGATCGCGTTGCCGCTCATCACCGCGGCCCGCGAGGCGAAGGTGCCGACGGCGTACGGGAAGCGTCGGGTGTCGCCGGTGGTGACCTCGACGTCCTCGATCGGGACGCCGAGCTCAGAGGCGACGATCTGCGCGAACGACGTCTCGTGCCCCTGCCCCTGCGACGTCAGGCCGGTCGAGACCAGCACCTTGCCGCTGCCGAGCACCTGCACGTGCCCGCCCTCGTACGGGCCGGGCCCGGTGCCCTCCACGTACAGCGCCATCCCGGCGCCCAGCAGCTTGCCGCGCGATGCCGCCTCCGCCCGCCGCTCCTCGATGCCCGGCCAGTCGACCAGCGCCTCGAGCTTGGCCAGCAGCCCCGGGTAGTCGCCCGAGTCGTAGATGACCGGCCGGCCGTCCTGGAACGTCAGGTGGTGGTCGTAGGGGAACTGGTCGGCCTGGATGAGGTTCCGCCGGCGCACCTCGGCGCGGTCGAGCCCGAGGACGTCGGCGATGCGGTCCATCGTCCGCTCCATCGCGAAGCAGCCCTGCGGCCGGCCGGCGCCGCGGTACGGCGTCACGATCACCGTGTTCGTGTAGACGCTCTCCACGACCACCCGGTAGACGGGGATCGCGTACGGACCGACGAGCTGGGTCGCCGTCACGATCGGGACGATGATGCCGTAGGGCGTGTACGCGCCGTTGTCGTGCCAGGCGTGGACGTCGAGCGCGGTGATCCGCCCCTCGTCGTCGAAGCCGACGGTGATCTCCTGCCGCTGCTGCCGCTCGTGGGCGCTGCCGATGAAGTGCTCCCGCCGGTCCTCGGCCCACTTCACCTCATGGCCGAGCCTGATCGCGGCCATCGGCACCAGCAGCTCCTCCGGCCACGGGTGCACGATCTTGACGCCGAAGCCGCCGCCGACGTCGGGCGCGATCACCTCGACGTCCTCCAGCGACAGCTCCAGCTTCGCCGCGATCGCCGCGCGCACCGACGTCGACGCCTGGGTGCTCGAGTAGACGCGCAGCGAGGCGTCCGCCGGGTCCCACCGCGCGTGCACGCCCTTGCCCTCCAGCGGCATGCAGGCGCTGCGCTCGATGTACTGCGTGAAGGAGAGGGTGCGCGGCGAGCCGGCCAGGGCGGCCTCGACGTCCCCGGTCTCCTGGTGGTGCCGGGCGGCGACGTTGTCCGGGATCTCCTCGTGCACCGCGGCCGCCGCGTCGCGTGCCGCGTCGACACCGACGACGACGGGCAGTTCCTCGTAGGAGACGACGATCCGCTCCGCGGCGTCCTCGGCGATGTACCGGTCGGTCGCGACGACCATCACCACCGGCTCGCCGACGTGGTTCACCTCGCCGTTGGCCAGCGGGTAGCCGGTGCGCGGCGCGTGCAGCTGCGGGTGCGGGATCAGCACCGGCAGCGGCTCGGCCATCGGGCCGGTGAGGTCCTCGTAGGTGTAGATCGCGACCAGGCCCTCGACGTCGAGCGCGCCTTCGACGTCGATGTCGGTGATGCGGGCGTGCGCGTGCGGCGAGCGCACGAAGGCGGCGGCCAGCGCCTGGGCGCCGATGTCGTCGAGGTAGCGCCCCTTGCCGGTGATCAGCCGGGCGTCCTCGCGGCGGCGGACCGGCTCGCCGAAGAGCTTGGTGGTCATCCGGCGTCCTCCCTCTCAGGCATGGGAAGCAAACCCCACGTGCAGGCGCTCAGAACGTGGGGATCGCCTCCCATGCCTCGCGCGGCGCCGGGGGTCATCCGGCGTCCTTCATCGTGGCGGCCGCGTGGCGGACCGCCTTCTTGATGTTGGCGTAGCCCGTGCACCGGCAGAGGTTGCCGCCGACGATCTCGTCGACCTCCTCCTCGGTGATCTCCGCGGTCCGGTCCCGCGCCTCGAGGCCGGCCGCGATCGTCACCAGGAAGCCCGGGGTGCAGAAGCCGCACTGCAGCGCATGGCACTCGCGGAAGGCCTCCTGGACCGGGTGCAGCACCTGCCCGCCCTGGTGGTCGTCGTGCGCGAGCCCCTCGACGGTCGTCACGGACGCGCCGTCCACCTGCACGGCGAACACCAGGCACGACCGCACCGGCGATCCGTCGACCAACACCGTGCACGCCCCGCACACCCCGTGCTCGCAGCCCACGTGCGTGCCGGTCAGCCCGAGGTCGTGGCGCAGTGCGTCCGACAGCAGCCGCCGCACCGGCACGGTTGCTTCACGTGGAACGCCGTTGACCGTCACGGTGATCGACCGCTCGGTGTCGACGGAGGTCATGCGGCGGTCCTCTCCAGGGCCTCGACAGCAGCGTCTGCCAGTGTCCGCTCGGTCAGCACCCCGACGAGCAGCCGCCGGTAGTCGGCGCTGGCGTGCAGGTCGCCGTCCGGGTCGACCAGCGTGCGGGCCAGCGCCCCGGCCGCGGCCCAGTCGGCCTGCTCCACGGTCTGCCCGTGGACGGCCTCGGTCAGGTCGTGCACCTCGGGCACCAGCCCGACGGAGATGTAGGACGCCGTCACGCGCTCGACCGTGCGGTCGTCGGACAGCGTGACGACGACGCCCGCGCCGCACACCGCGTAGTCGCCCTTGCGCCGCGCGATCTCGGCGAACGCGGTCCCCGAGCGCGGCGGCAGCGCGGGGAAGAAGGCGTCGACGACGACGGCCGGCCCGTGGATGGAGGTCTCCAGCGGCCCGACGAAGAGGTCCCGCCAGCCGACCGTCGAGCGCCCGCCAGGAGAAGCCACCGTCACCGACCCGTCGGTCAGCGCGAGCACCGAGGTCATCTCCCCGGAGGGGTCGGCGTGCGCGATCGAGCCGACCGTCGTCCCCCGGTTGCGGATGGCCGGGTGCGCGACGTTCGCCGTCGCCCGGGCCAGCAGCGGCTGGACCCGGGCGGCGGCGTCGTCCTCGAGCAACTGCCGGTGTCGCACCAGCGCGCCCACCCGGACGCCGTCCCCGGTGGCCTCGACGGCGTCGAGGCCGGGCACCCGGTTGATGTCCACCAGCGTGGCCGGTGCCGCCAGCCGCATCGAGAGCAGCGGGATCAGCGACTGGCCGCCGGCGAGCACCTTGGCGCCCTCCCCCTCGGCGACGAGGACGTCGAGCGCCTCGTCGAGGGAGCCGGGGTCGGCGTACCGGAAGGGAGCGGGCTTCACCGACCGAGCGTCCCCGATCCCGGCGTCGAGCCGCCGGTCACCCCGGGCCGGCCGACCTCGTCCACCGAGGAGGGGTCGGCGCCCCCGCCGTCGTGGCCGAACGTGCTGCCGGACGCCGGGTGGGAGCCCTCGCGGGTCAGGGCCTCGCGCATCTCGGCCGGCGCCAGCGCGCGGGCCAGGTGCCAGGCCACGACGGCGACGATCGAGCCGAGCGCGATGCCGTTGAGCGAGAAGTCGTCGGAGAACTCGAGCGTGACGTCGCCGATGCCGATGATGATCCCGGCCGCGAGCGGCACGAGGTTGATCGGGTTGGCGAAGTCGACCCGGTTCTCCTTCCAGATCTTTGCGCCGAGCAGGCCGATCATCCCGTAGAGGACGACGGTGATCCCGCCGAGCACGCCGCCCGGGACGATGTTGATCAGTGCGCCGAACTTCGGGCAGAGGCCGAGCAGGATCGCCACGATCGCGGCCACGTAGTAGGCGGCGGTCGAGTAGACGCGGGTCGCGGCCATGACCCCGATGTTCTCGGCGTAGGTGGTGGTGGGGGAGCCACCGACCGAGGAGGCGACGACGGTCGCGATGCCGTCGGCGGCCACGGCGCGGCCCATCATCGGGTCGAGGTCGCGCTTGGTCATCTCGGCGACGGCCTTCACGTGGCCGACGTTCTCGGCGACCAGGGCGATGACGGCCGGGATCACCAGCAGGCTGAACTTCAGCGAGAAGGACGGCGCGGTGAAGTCCGGCGCACCGATCCAGTCGGCGTCACCGACCGCGTCGAAGTTGATCCGGTCGCGGGTGGTCTCCCCGCCGGTGTTGGGGTCGAACGAGGTGATCTGGCCGGCCGTGGCGTCCAGCAGCACCGAGAGCAGGTAGCCGAACACCAGGCCGAGCAGGATGGCGATGCGGGCGAGGAACCCGCGCAGCGCCAGCGACGCCACGATCACGAAGGTCATGGTCGCCAGCGCCACCCACTGGTCCTGCGGCCAGTAGGTCTTGGCCGCGACCGGCGCGAGGTTGAAGCCGATGAGCATGACCACGGCGCCGGTGACCGCCGGCGGCAGCACCTTGTTGATCGTGCCGAGGCCGGCGAAGTGGATGAGCACGCCGACCAGTGCGAGGACGACGCCGGCGACGAGGATGGCGCCGACCACGTCGGAGGAGTCACCGCCGTTGGCACGGATCGCCGCGACGCCGCCGACGAACGCGGCGCTGGTGCCCAGGTAGCTGGGTACCCGGTTCTTGACGATGAGCAGGAACAGGATCGTCGCGACGCCGCTCATCATGATCGCCAGGTTCGCGTCCAGGCCCATGATCAGCGGGAACACGAAGGTGGCGCCGAACATCGCGACCACGTGCTGGGCGCCGATGCCGACGGTGCGCGGCCACGACAGCCGCTCGTCGGGCGCCACCGCCTCGCCGAGCGGTGGGGTCTTCCCGTCTCCGTAGAGCTTCCAACCGAACGCCATGCCGGGCTCCTCGAGCACTCGATCCCATGGGGGGAGGCCCATCTGACACCGCGCGGACGGCGAGCGGAAGTGCCTCAGCGCTAAATCGTTATTACCGAGATGTCTCACCGTTGAGCAACTTCCGGCGGTAGCGTCCGGAGCCGTGAACGCCCCCGCCCGGCACGTCTCACTGCGCAGTGGCGTGTACGCCGACTCCGTCCGGCTGATGCAGGTCAGCCGGGACGTCGGCGCGCGCGACGGCGTCACCGCGGTCCTCGTCGCCATGGCCACCCCGCTCAACGTGGAGCTGGCCCAGGGCATGGGCCTGGCTCCCGAGGAGCCGGCGAGCCCCGAGCAGCTGCTCGTCGCGATCCGGGCCGACGACGACGCCGCCCTGGCCGGCGCGGTGGCCGCCGTCGACGCGGCGCTGGCCGAACGGCAGCGCAGCACGGCGTCGGCGCAGACCGTGCCGGTGCGCACCGTCGGAGCACGCCTCGACGCGATCGACGGCCCGGCGCTGGCCCTCGTCAGCGTGCCCGGCGCCTATGCCGTCGCCGAGGCCGCCGACGCGATCGCCGCCGGGCAGAGTGTCCTCGTCTTCTCCGACGGCGTCCCGGTCGAGCACGAGGTCGCGCTGAAGCGCGCCGCGCACGACGCCGGCGTGCTCGTGATGGGCCCCGACTGCGGGACGGCGATCGTCTCCGGCCTCGCCCTCGGCTTCGCCAACGTCGTCCGCCCCGGGCCGGTCGGCCTCGTCGCGGCGTCGGGCACGGGGGCGCAGCAGGTCTCCTGCCTGCTCGACATGGCCGGCGTCGGCGTCTCGCACGTGCTGGGCGTGGGCGGCCGGGACCTCTCCGAGGCCGTCGGCGGGCTGGCCACGCTCGACGCGCTCGCCGCCCTCGACGCCGACCCCGCGACCGAGCGGGTGCTGCTGGTGTCCAAGCCCCCGGCGCCGTCGGTGGCCGCCCGTGTGGCCGAGGTGGCGGGCGGGCTCTCGACGCCCGTGCTGTCGGCGGCGCTGAGCCCCGAGTCGCCCGACCTCACCGCCGCCGTCGAGGCGCTGCTGGGGGACATGGGCGTCGACGTGCCGGACTGGCCGTCGCGGCCGGGGGCGGCCCGGACCGCGGGGAGCGGCGCCGTCCTCAAGGGCTTCTACTCCGGCGGCACGCTCGCCGACGAGGCGATGCTGCTGGCGTCGCCGGTGCTGGGTGACGTCCGCTCCAATACCCCGCTGCGACCCGAGCTCGCCCTCGGGTCGGACCTCTCCGTTCCGGGTCACGTCGTCGTCGACTTCGGGGACGACGCGCTGACCGTGGGCCGCGCGCACCCGATGATCGACCCGACGCTGCGGCTGGAGGCGATCGACCGGCTGGCCGCCTCCGGCGAGCCCGCGGTGCTGCTGCTGGACGTCGTCCTCGGCTACGGCGCCGACCCCGATCCGGCGGCCGCGCTGGCCCCGGCCCTGGCCCGGACGACGTCGCCCGTGGTCGTTGCCCTGGTCGGTACCGAGGCCGATCCGCAGGGGTGGAGCCGCCAGGCCGACGCCCTCGCCGCGGCCGGCGCGCACGTCTTCGCCTCCAACGCCCAGGCCACTCGCTTCGCCCTCGACCTGCTGGGAGCCGCGCGATGAACCAACTGCTCGCCGGACCGCCCGCCGTCGTCGCGGCGGGTGTCGACGTCTTCTCCGACGCGCTGCGCGCCCAGGGCGCCGAGGTCTCCGACGTCGACTGGCGCCCGCCCGGCTTCGGCGACCCCGCGGACCTCGCCGCGCTGGTCCTCGACCCCCGCCGGGCCGCGGCCAACCGGACGGCGGTCGAGCGGGTGCTGGCCGCGGGCTCGGTGCTCACCGACGTCCGCCCCGCCCGCGAGGTGCTCGGGCTGGCCGACCGCACGATCCTGCACGCCGGCCCGCCGATCACCTGGGCCGATGCGTCCGGACCGCTGCGCGGCGGGCTGATCGGCTGCTGCCTGTTCGAGGGCTGGGCCTCGTCGGTCGAGGAGGCGGAGCGGATCCTCGCCGCCGGCGAGATCACGCTCGAGCCGTGCCACCACCACTCCGCCGTCGGGCCGATGGCCGGGGTGACCTCGCCGTCCATGTGGATGTGGTGCCTGGAGGACCCGGTCCAGGGCGGGAAGGCCTACTGCAACCTCAACGAGGGCTTGGGCAAGGTGCTGCGGATGGGCGCCTTCAACGAGGAGGTGCTCACCCGGCTGGCGTGGATGCGCGACGTCCTCGGGCCGGTGCTGGCTGCGGCCGTGCGGTCGATGAGCGACCCCCTCGACGTCAAGGCCGTGCTCGCCCAGATGCTGCAGATGGGCGACGAGGGGCACAACCGCAACCGCGCCGGGTCGCTGATGGCGCTGCGCGAGCTCTCCCCGGCGATCGTCGCGGTGGACGCGCCGTCGTCCGACATCGCGGCGGTGCTGCGCTTCATCGGCGGCAACGAGCACTTCTTCCTCAACCTCGGCATGCCGACGGCGAAGCTGGCCATGGACGCCGCCCGCGACGTCCCCGGGTCGACGATGGTCACCGTCATGGCCCGCAACGGCACCGAGTTCGGCATCCAGACCGCCGGCACCGGCGACCGCTGGTTCACCGGCCCCGCGCAGACGCCGGTCGGCCTCTTCCTGGGCGACTACGGCCCCGACGACGCCAACCCCGACATCGGCGACTCCGCGATCATGGAGACCTACGGCGTCGGTGGGTTCTCGATGGCGGCCGCGCCGGCAATCGTCCGGTTCGTCGGCGGCACCGTGCCCGACGCACTGGCGACGACCGAGCGGATGTACCAGCTGACGCTCGCGGAGAACCCCGCCATGGCGATCCCGATCCTGGGCTTCCGCGGCTCGCCGACCGGCATCGACGTCGTCTCCGTGGCGCGCACCGGGTGGCTGCCGCAGATCAACACCGGGATGGCCGGGCGGGTCGCCGGCACCGGCCAGGTGGGCGCCGGGCTGGTCCAGCCGCCGCGGGAGTGCTTCGAGCAGGCGCTGGCCGCGCTGGCCGCCGCGACGCGCTAGGAGCGGACCCGCAGGGCCATCAGAGCGACGTCGTCGTCGGTCTGCGGACCCAGGCCGGCGACCAGCGAGTCGCAGACCTCCTCCAGCGGCTTCGCGCTCGAGCCGTGCAGCCGGTCCACCAGGGAACCCAGGCCGGCGTCGAGGGTGGCGTCGCGCCGCTCCACCAGCCCGTCGGTGTAGAGGAACAGGGTGTCGCCCGGGGTCAGCAGGAGCTCGTGGTCGTAGCGCGGACCGGCGGCGTCGAGCCCGAGGAGGCGGTCCACCGGGCGCTCGAGCAGACCCGGGGTGCCGTCGGCGCCGACGAGCACCGGCGGCGGGTGCCCGGCGTTGGACCAGCGCAGCCCCACCGCGCCGTCCGGGGCGCGCTCGTCCAGCGTGGCGACGGTGACGGTCACCAGCGCCTCGACGTCCAGGTCGAGCAGCGCCCGGTCCAGCGCCGTGAGGACGGCGGCCGGCGACCCCACCACCGACTGCGCGAGGCCGCGGAGCATGCCGCGGGCCTGCGCCATCGTGGCGGCGGCCCGGGCGTCGTGGCCCTCGACGTCGCCGATGACCAGCATCGTCGTCCCGTCCGGGACGGCGAACGCGTCGTACCAGTCCCCGCCGATGTGCGCCCCGACGGTGGCCGGCCGGTAGCGCACCGCCGTCGTCAGGCGGTCCAGCTCCGGCGGCTGGGTGAGCAGGCTGCGCTGGACGGCGTCGGCGACGGCGAGGACGGCGCGGTCGGCGGCCTGCTCGGCGGCCAGCCGCGCGGCCTCGCGCTCCCGGTGCTGGCGCACGGTGCAGGCGGCGACCGCGGCGACCACGCCGATGGCGACCAGCACCAGCCGGGCGATCTGGGTGGGCACCGTCTCCTCGGTGTACTGCCGGTCGTAGATGCCCAGCAACGCCGCGGTGACGAGGGCGGCCACGCCGTAGGCGGCGGTGACCCGCCGCCCCATCACGGTCGCGGCGACCATCGGTGCCACGACGGTGAGCCCGAGGACGACGTGCTCACGGCCGGCCGCGACGTCGATCGCGGCGACGGCGAACAGCGTGAGGGCGGGCGCCGCGTGGGTGCGGAGGGTCGTCGGGGTCACCGTGGCCCCTCCCCGTCCGTCGGTCCGGCCGGGGGGTCCGGGCCAGGTCCGGAGTCAGGCTAGCCGCCGGCGTCCCGCGTGGCGCTCAGGCGCGGGCGCAGCGGAGCAGGTCGTCCAGCGCCGCGCCGAGGGCCGGTCGGTCGGCCACCGCGGCCGGGAACGGCACCCGCAGGTCGTAGCGCGAGGCGGGGCACTCCACCCGGAAGAGGATGCCGAACCGGTCGACGCCCAACAGGTGCACGCCGTCGTCCTCCCCGGCCCAGAGCCGCACGCGGGCGCACAGCTCGGCCAGCGGGCGGGCGTGCTCGCCGAGCAGGTCCACCTCGTCGGCGGCCAGGGGGTCGGGGCGGGCCGCGGCGAACTCCGCCGGGTCGACCTCCGTGCAGCCGGCGCCCTCGGTCAGCAGCACCTCGGCCAGGTCCAGCCGCAGCAGGCACGCGGTGAGGCCGACGTCGAGCAGGACGTCGGCCGGGCAGGCGTCGGCGAAGTCGAGCACCAGGGCCGCCTCCTCGTCGTGCGGCACCGGCGTCAGCCAGCCCACCAGCTCCAGCTGGCCGCGCACCGGGTCGCGCAGCGGGAGCACGGTGCGCCGGGTGACGGTCAGCCTGGCCGGCAGGTCGCCGAGCGGGGAGCGGCGGACGGCGGCGGCCAGGCCACCGGACCGCGGCACGACCAGCAGCACGTCGCCGGCCGCGGTGGTGGTCGCGGCCAGCACCGGCGCGGTGCCCTCTCCCAGGGTGTGCACCCAGGCGGCGGAGCAGGTGGCGACCGTGCGGGCGCGCTCGGCGGCGCTCGGGGCGGCCGGGGCGGGAGCCGCGGCGGGCTGCCGGGACGTGCGGGTCGATCGGCGTGCGGTCATGGCTTCCCTCGCGGCTGTCGTCCGGTAGTAAGGTGAGCCTAACCAAACTGGAGGTCTCCGTGAACACTCCGCGCCCCAAGGTCCGGCTCAGCCGCCGGCTCGGGATGCCGCTCACCCCCAAGGCCGTCGCGTACTTCGAGCGCCGCCCCTATCCGCCGGGCGAGCACGGCCGCAAGCGCAAGCAGGCCAGCGACTACTCGACCCGGCTGCTGGAGAAGCAGCGGCTGCGCGCGCAGTACGACATCAGCGAGACCCAGCTGCGCCGGGCGTTCGACCGCGCCAGGCGGACCGGTGGCAAGACCGGCGAGGCGCTGATCCAGGACCTCGAGTCGCGGCTGGACGCCACGGTCCTGCGGGCCGGGTTCGCGCGGACCATCTACCAGGCCCGCCAGTTCGTCACCCACCAGCACGTGCTGGTCAACGGCCGGCGGGTGGACCGCCCCTCCTACCGGCTGCGGCCCGGCGACTTCGTGCAGATCGCCGAGCGGTCGCGGGCCAAGGAGCCGTTCGTCGTGGCCGCCTCGGGCGCGCACGCCGAGCCGCCGGCCTACCTGTCGGTGACGCTCGGGGACCTCGTCGCCCGGGTCGAGCGGACGCCGTCCCGCGAGGAGATCCCGGTGGTCTGCGAGGAGCAGCTGGTCGTGGAGTACTACTCCCGCTGATCGTCGTCCGCCCCGGTTGGCGCCGCGACGAGGGGGGCATCGACCGCGGGTGGCGGAACGGGACGTCGTCCGGCTGAGCAAGCGGCTGTCCTACGTGCTCCGCCACCGGCCGGACAGCGTCGGGCTCGCCCTGGACGACGCCGGGTGGGTGGACGTCGACCCGCTGCTCGCCGCGCTCGGCATGACCCGTGCCGAGCTCGACGACGTGGTCACCCGCAACGACAAGCGCCGGTTCGCCTTCGACGGGACCGGCACCCGGATCCGGGCCAGCCAGGGGCACAGCGTCCCCGTCGAGCTCGGGCTACCGGCGGTCGACCCGCCACCGGTGCTGTTCCACGGCACGCCGGTGCGGAACCTCGCGGCGATCCGCGCCGAGGGGTTGCGACCGGGGAACCGGCACGCGGTGCACCTGAGCCCGGACGAGGCGACGGCCCGTGCCGTCGGGGCGCGTCGGGGCCGGCCCGTCGTCCTCGCGGTGGACGCGGCCGGGATGGCGGCCGCCGGCGCGGTCTTCACGCGCTCGGCCAACGGTGTCTGGCTGGTCGACGCCGTTCCGCCGCGGTTCCTGACGGTCGTCTCAGGCGGGTAGGAGGTCCTCGGCTCCGGCGGTCAGGGTGGCGCGGGCGGCGGCGGGGTCGCCGAGGTAGCCGGCCACCATCGCGCCGTCGCGCAGCATCACGAAGCGTCGCGCGGCCTCCTCCGGGTCCGCGTGCCCCGCGGTCCGGTAGGCGCGGGTGACCGTCTCGGTCAGCCAGGCGCGGTGCGTGGCGACGGCGCGGTGCACGGGGTCGGCGGGGTCGGGGTGCTCGGCCGCGGCGTTGATGAAGGGGCAACCCCGGAAGCCCGGCCGGCACATCTCGGTGCCGATCGCCTCGGTCAGCCGCCGCAGCTGGGCGACCGCCGTCTCCGCGTCGGCCGGAGGGCCGCCGACGTACTCGCGGACGGCCTCGTCGACCCCGCGGAGGTAGGCGACGACGAGGTCCTCCTTGCCCGGGAAGTGCCGGTAGAAGGTGGCTCGCGTGATGCCGGCGGCGCCGACGATCCGGTCGACGCCGACGGTGTGCAGCCCCTCGGCGTAGAAGAGCTCCGCGGCCGTGCGGAGCAGGCGCTCACGGGCAGCCGAGGGGCGGGCGGGGGCGGTCACGCCGCCCATCGTAGAGGGAGAACGAACGTTCCGTCTTGCATGGTGGACGGCGCTGTGGTGCAGTTGGGGCAGAACGATCGTTCTCTCTACCTGCTGAGGAGCCTCATGGACGCCATCTACACCGCCGTCGCCACCGCCTCCGGCGACGGGCGCAACGGGCACGCGCGCAGCTCCGACGGGATCATCGACCTCGACCTCGCCGTCCCGCGCGAGATGGGCGGCGCCGGCGGGGCGACGAACCCCGAGCAGCTGTTCGCCGCCGGGTACGCCGCCTGCTTCCACTCGGCGCTGAAGCTCGTCGCCGGCCAGAAGAAGCTGAAGCTCACCGACTCCGCCGTCACGGCCGAGGTCGGCATCGGCAGCAACGACGCCGGCGGCTTCGGGCTGACCGTGGCCCTCGAGGTGGAGCTCGGCGGCATCGACCAGGCCGCGGCCGACGACCTCGTCGAGGCCGCCCACCAGGTCTGCCCCTACTCGAACGCCACCCGCGGCAACGTCCCGGTGACCCTCACGGCCACCGTCGCCTGAGCCCCCTCCTCCGCGAGATCTGCACAGTCGTCACCATCGACCGCTGATGGCGACGACTGTGCAGATCTCGTCGAGTCCTCAGGCCTTGATGATCGCGGCGACCGGGCCGCCGCCGGACGGGCCCTGGTGCACCGCCGCGACCGACACGAACACCGCCGGGTCGCCGGTCACCGAGGCCGCGACCCCGCCGACCGTCGCCTTGATCTGCCGGTGCCAGAAGACGTCGGAGTCGTCGAGCATCGCGTTCCGCCGGCCGCGCACGTAGCCGGTCGGGTCCGCCTCGCACTTGAGGAAGACGTTGACCAGCCGGTCGCCCAGGTCGCTGACGTGCGGCCGCTCGGGCAGGTCGAGGCCCGCCTGGCGGATGGCGTCCCAGATACCGTCCTGGTCCAGCGCGTCCTTCATCACCGAGTGCCCGATGCGGTAGTTGCCCCCGTGGCCGCGCGCGTTGCCGACGACGACGATCTGCGCCCGGTCGAGCTCCACGCCGGACGAGCACGAGGCCACGGCGCTGAACAGCGACAGGTCGCGCATGACCTGCTTCTGCTCCGGCATCTCGATCTCGCCGAGGGCGACGGCGATGCCCAGGGCCGTCGTCCCGTTGGAGAGGTCCATCGAGCCGTGCGGCTCCTCGTAGTACGTCTCCTTGCCGCGGGACTTGGCGTCGCGGATGGTCTCGATGGTCAGCAGCGGCGTCTTCGTCTGCACGTAGTGGACGTCGGCCGGGTCGGTGATGCCCGCGGCCTCCATCGCGCGGCGGACGCCCTCGGCGACCTTCTCCACCATCGAGATGCGGCCGATGTCCTCGGGCAGCAGCACGTCGCTCATCGCGTAGCCGACGGTCAGCCGCGGCTCGTCGGTCTTCTCCACGGCGTCCTCCGGGAGCGTCGCGAAGATCGTGGCGTGCGGGCTGATGACGCCGTCCGTGCCGCCGGACCAGACGATCGGGATCTCCCCGACCTCCTCCTTCGACCGGGTGCCCTTCTCCAGCAGCACCTCGCGGAAGGCGCGGTCGGCGATGATCCGCGTGTAGTCGTTGACGCCGCCGTTGCCCTCGGTCTTGCCGATGACGGCGACCACCCGGTCGGCCTCCATGACGCCCTCGTCGATGAGCTTGGCCAGCTCCGAGGCGTCGCTGACGTTGTGCAGGGGGACCTTGCGGACCTCGATCGGTGCGGGCATTCGGTCACTCTTCCTCTGGTGTCGGGTACGGGTGGCCCTCCTGCAGGGGCCCGCCGCGAGCCTGCGAGCGGTGGGGGGCAGGAGAGTCCTTCTGCAGGACGGTGCCGACGTCGTCCGCGGTGACGGCGTCGGTGATGGACTCGAGCGTGGTGACGACGGCTCTGCGTCTCTGGCTGATGGGGCCGCCGCCGGTCACGAAGCGCAGCGCGGCCTCGACCTTCGGGCCCATGCTGCCGCCGGCGAACTCCCCGGCGGCGGCGTGCGCGCGCAGCTCGGCGGGGGTCACCCGGCCGAGCGGACGGGCGTCCGGCGTGCCGAAGCCGACCATGACGTTCGGGACGTCGGTGGCGAGGACCAGGACGTCGGCGTCGACGTCGCGCGCCAGGACGGCGGCGGTGAGGTCCTTGTCGATGACGGCCTCGACGCCGCGCAACGCGGCACCGGTGTCGTCGGTGACCGGGATCCCGCCCCCGCCGGCGCAGACGACGACGAAGCCGGCGGCCGCCAGCGCGTGCACCGCCGGCCCGTCGACCACCGAGCGCGGCTCGGGCGAGGCGACGATCCGCCGCCACCCACGCGGGCCGCGGTCCTCCCAGGTCTGACCGAGCGCGATCAGCCGCTCCGCGTGCTCGCGCGGGAGGAACCGGCCGACCGGCTTGGACGGCGTCAGGAGACCGGGGTCGGCGGCGTCGACGAGCGTGCGGGTCACCAGGGCCGCGGTGCGCTGGGGCAGGCCGAGCGCGGCGAGCGCCGCGTCGAGCTCGTCGGCGAGGGTGAAGCCGATCGTCGCCTGGGTCTGGGCCACGTTCCAGTCCAGCGGGACAGGGGGGACCTCGTGCGCGGCCAGCTCGTTCTTCACCAGCAGGTTGCCCACCTGGGGGCCGTTGCCGTGGGTGAGCACGACCTCGACGCCGGCGGCGACCAGTTCGGCCACGTGCCCGGCGGCCACGCGCAGCGCGGCCTGCTGGGCCTCGGGGGTCGCCGAGCCGTCCGGCCCGGTCATGGCATTGCCCCCGAGCGCGACCACGGCACGGCGGGGGAGGGTCACCCCGGCGACCCTAGCGAGGAGTTGCTTAGCGGTGAAGTACCTGACGGGACCTAGCGGCGCCAGAAGTCGAACGGGTCGCGTCCGGGACGGAAGCCGGCCGCCTCGACGATGTCGACGGCGAGGTCGAAGCGCTGACCGACGGCACCGGGCTGGTGCCCGTCGCTGCCGAAGCTGATCGCCTCGCCGCCCTCCTCGCGGAACCAGCGGACCTGGTCCACCGAGGCCAGCGGGCTGCTGGTGTTGACCTCCAGGGCGCGCCCGGTCCCGGCCAGGGCCCGGAAGACGGCCCGGTACTCCTCCTCGTGGTCCTTCTCCACGTACCGGTGCGTGCCGCCGGGCCAGTAGCGCCGCGGGAAGTCGACGTGCGCTAGGACCTGGAAGACGTCGCTGCTCTCGATCATGTCGACGACCTCGGCGAGGTAGCGGCGCATGGTCCCGTCGTCGTCCTCCCACAGCAGGTGGCCGACGCCGTACAGCCGGCCACCCCACGAGAGGGAGTGCAGCGAGCCCAGGACGCGGTCGACCGGGCCGTTGCGCAGGTGGGCGGCGATGCTCGCGCCGAACAGGTGCGGTTCGCCGGCCTCCACGCCGGACCAGATGCGCAGCTCCGGGAAGCGGTCGCGCACCTCCTCGAGCTCCGCGAAGTAGCTCTCGACGTCGATCTCCGCGTGCCGGGAGGCGTGCCGCTCGACCAGGCCCTCGTCGGTGGCTCGGTCGTCGGGGTCCCAGACGGTGAAGTCGAGGTGCTCGGTGAAGGCGATCGCCGGCAACCCCAGCGCGACCGCCCGCTCGCAGGCGCGCGCCATCGTGGAGGTGGCGGCGGTGTCCCACGACCAGTGCGTGTGGACGTGGTTGTCCGGCGGCGGCGTCCGGTCGGGGCTGGCGGGCATCGCCGTCCATCCTCTCCCGCCGCTCTCCACAGGGCGCCGCGGGATGTCGGCGGGCATGCCTACTGTCGGGCACATGACCACCAGCGCGCCGCCGTCCCCCGTCGCCGACGAGGCGCTGGAGATCCTGCGCGAGCTGACCGGCCGGCCCGACGCGGAGTTCCGCGACGGGCAGGACGTCGCCGTCTCCGCCCTCGTGGAGCGTGCCCAGCGGGCGCTGGTCGTGCAGCGCACCGGCTGGGGCAAGTCGGCGGTCTACTTCGTCTCGACCGCGCTGCTGCGCCGCCGCGGTGCCGGCCCGACGCTGCTGGTCAGCCCCCTGCTCGCGCTGATGCGCGACCAGGTCACCGCGGCGTCCCGCGCCGGCATCCGCGCCGTGGAGATCTCCAGCTCGAACGTGACGGAGTGGGACGACATCGCCGCCCGGCTCGCCGCCGACGACGTCGACGTCCTGCTCGTCTCCCCGGAGCGGCTGACCAACCCGCGCTTCCGCGAGGAGCAGCTGCCGGGGCTCGTGGCCCGGTGCGGGCTGGTCGTCGTCGACGAGGCGCACTGCGTGTCGGACTGGGGGCACGACTTCCGGCCCGACTACCGCCGCATCCGCGACCTGCTCGGCACGCTCCCGGCCGGCACCCCGGTGCTGGCGACGACGGCCACGGCCAACGAGCGCGTGGTCGCCGACGTCGCCGAGCAGCTCGGTGCGGGTGGGGTCGAGGTCACGACGGTGCGCGGTCCGCTGGCGCGCGACTCGCTGCGCCTCGGCGTCCTGCGGCTGCCCACCGACCGCGCTCGCCTCGCCTGGCTCGCCGCGCACCTGGGCGACCTGCCGGGCAGCGGCATCGTCTACACGCTGACCGTCGCGGCGGCCGAGGAGACGGCGTCGCTGCTGCGCGACGCCGGCCACGAGGTGCGGGCCTACACCGGGCGCCTGGACGACGCCGACCGCAAGGACGCCGAGGAGGCGCTCCGGGAGAACCGGGTCAAGGCGCTCGTCGCCACCTCTGCGCTGGGCATGGGCTTCGACAAGCCCGATCTCGGCTTCGTCGTCCACCTCGGGGCGCCGTCGTCGCCGGTCAGCTACTACCAGCAGGTGGGCCGTGCCGGCCGCGCCGTCGAGCACGCCGACGTGCTGCTGCTCCCCGGCCCCGAGGACCTCGCCATCTGGCAGTGGTTCGCGACGTCGTCCATGCCGCGGGAGGACCACGCGGCCGCCGTCCTCACCGCGATGGCCGACGGCAAGGCGTGGTCGGTCGCCCGGCTGGAGACGGTGGCCGACGTCCGGCGGTCCCGTCTGGAGCTGCTGCTCAAGGTGCTCGCCGTCGACGGCGCGGTCGAGCGGGTGCAGGGCGGCTGGCGCTCGACCGGCGTCCCGTGGGTCTACGACGCCGACCGGTACGGCCGCGTCGCGCGCACCCGGGAGGCCGAGCAGCGGGCGATGATCACCTACGCCCGCCCCGTCGACGAGGCGCAGTGCCGGATGGCCTTCCTCCAGGAGGCCCTGGACGACCCGACTGCCGCCCCCTGCGGTCGCTGCGACGTCTGCGCCGGCCCCTGGTACCCGACGGAGATCCCCACCGGCGCCGCGGACGCGGCCTCGGCCGCCCTGGACCGCCCGGGCGTCGAGCTGCCGCCGCGGGCGCAGTGGCCCACCGGCGCCGACCGGCTCGGCGTGACCGTCAAGGGCAAGATCGCGCCGGCCGAGCAGCTCGACCCCGGCCGCGCCGTCGCCCGGTTGACCGACCTGGGCTGGGGACAGCGGCTGCGCACGCTGCTCGGGGACGACGGCGTGGGCGGCACCGTCGTGCTCGACCTGGAGGCGCCGGGCATCGAGGAGGACCCGGACGCGGCCTTCGACGTCCCGGTCCGGCGGTCGGTCACCGACGTGCCCCCGGACGACGAGCTGCTCCGGGCGTGCGGGCGGGTGCTCGGCGCCTGGGACTGGGCCGAGCGGCCGGCCGCGGTGGTCGCGATCCCCTCCCGCCGGCGGCCCCGGCTGGTGACCGGTCTCGCCGAGGGGCTGGCCCGGATGGGGCGGCTGCCGTACCTCGGCGAGCTCTCCCTGGCACACGGCGGCCCGACCGGCGGACCGGGCGGCAACAGCGCCTTCCGGCTGGCCGCGGTGTGGCAGCGGATCGTCGTCGGACCGGAGCTGCGGGAGCGGCTCGACCAGTTGGGCCCAGTACCGGTGCTGCTCGTCGACGACCTGGCCGACTCGCGCTGGACCATGACGGTCGCCGGCCGGGAGCTCCGGCTCGCCGGTGCCTCGCGGGTGCTGCCCTTCGCGCTGGCGCTCGCCGCGTGAGCTTCTCCACAGGTTTTCGAACAGCTGTGCGAAAGTTCCGCTAGCCTCTGCCCATGTCGCTCGCGCACCAGCCGTCGATGTGGGACCTCGCCGAGGAACCCGCTCTGACGCCGTTGGCCGGGCGGGTGCAGCGGCACCACCTGAGCCGGGGCGCCTGGGTCGACCACCTGCCAGGTTGGGTCACCGGCTCGGAGTCGGTGCTCGAGGTGCTGCTCGGCGACATCGGCTGGCGGGCCGACCGGCGGCAGATGTACGAGCGCGAGGTCGCCGTTCCGCGGTTGCTGCGCTGGTACGGCGGCGACGAGGAGCTCCCGCACCCCCTGGTCACCGAGGCGCGGGCGGCGCTGAACCAGCACTACGGCCCGGAGCTCGGCGAGCCGTTCGTCAGCGCCGGCATGTGCCTGTACCGGGACGGGCGGGACAGCGTGGCCTGGCACGGCGACCGTCTGGGCCGGGCTCGGTCCGCGGACACGATGGTCGCGATCGTCTCGTTCGGGTCCCCGCGGCCGCTGATGCTGCGCCCCGTGGGCGGCGGCGAGAGCCTGCGCTTCCCCGTCGGGCACGGCGACCTCGTGGTCATGGGTGGTTCGTGCCAGCGCACGTGGGAGCACTGCATCCCCAAGACGGCGAAGCCGGTAGGGCCGCGGGTCAGCGTCCAGTTCCGCCCCCGCGGAGTGCTCTGAGCAGGGGGCTCCGACACCCACCGGGGACCCCCCTGCACGACCCCCTCAGAGGCGTGTATGGTTCTCCCTGCACCACGCGAGAACGGACCGGGCCTCCAGCCCGGTCAACCGCCGGAAGCGCCCCTCGAGGGACCACTGTTGCGGAGCGTGGGGTACAGTGAGAACACCGCCTCGCACGAACGCCTGAAAAGGCCGGAGTACGAGCGCGTCCGTTCCTTGAGAACTCAACAGCGTGCCGAAAGTCAGTGCCAAGTAATACCCCGTGTGCTGCGGATCTTCGGGTTCGTGGTGCTGGGATTCCTTTGGTTGATTGATATCGCGAGTGTCAGC
>NZ_QOHG01000054.1 GCF_003319125.1 Blastococcus sp. TF02A-26
AGTCCGTCGCAGACCGCCCGGGTGCGTTCCCGCGGCATCAGCACCGCGCTCACGCAGAACCGTGAGTGGTCATCCACCCCGGTCAGCGCCTTGACCGAGGTGCCATCGGCCAGCCCGATGCCGCCCACGACATCCATCTGCCACAACTCCATCGGCGCCCCGCGCTCCCAGCGTTTCCACGCCTCCTTGCGCCGCTGCCGGGCGCCGGGCTCGATCAGCCCGGCCCGCTTCAACGCCCGATAGACCCCGGCCTCACTCGGCACCGGCGTCACCTGCCTGCGGGCCAGCTCCACCACCAGCCGCCGTGGGCCCCACGCCCGGTGCTGACGCCGCAACTCCAGCACCGCCGCCTCCACCACCGCCGCCATCTGATGCGGACACGACGCCGGCCGATGCGACCGATCAGCAGCCAACGCCTCCAGCCCGCCGTCCTCATACCGGGCCAACCAGGCATGCAGCGTCTGCCGCGAGACACCCCACTGCTGGGCCACCGAATTCACCGGATGGCCCTCGGCGATCACCGCGAACACCGCCAGATAGCGCTGTTCCGCCACGCTCAACTCCCTCATCGAGGGAGCGTCAAGGATCAGCCGAAACAGCTGTCAACCATCAACCGCAACACTGTCGCGCCTCACCCGAAGCCCCGTGGTCA
>NZ_QOHG01000038.1 GCF_003319125.1 Blastococcus sp. TF02A-26
CAAGTCTCTTACGCGCACGGCGGATAGGGACCGAACTGTCTCACGACGTTCTAAACCCAGCTCGCGTACCGCTTTAATGGGCGAACAGCCCAACCCTTGGGACCTACTCCAGCCCCAGGATGCGACGAGCCGACATCGAGGTGCCAAACCATCCCGTCGATATGGACTCTTGGGGAAGATCAGCCTGTTATCCCCGGGGTACCTTTTATCCGTTGAGCGACACCGCTTCCACATGCCGGTGCCGGGTCACTAGTCCCAGCTTTCGCTCCTGCTCGACCCGTCGGTCTCGCAGTCAAGCTCCCTTGTGCACTTGCACTCAACACCTGATTGCCAACCAGGCTGAGGGAACCTTTGGGCGCCTCCGTTACATTTTGGGAGGCAACCGCCCCAGTTAAACTACCCACCTGACACTGTCCCTGATCCGGATCACGGACCGAGGTTAGACATCCAATTCGACCAGAGTGGTATTTCAACGGCGACTCCACGGACACTGGCGTGCCCGCTTCACAGTCTCCCACCTATCCTACACAAGCCGAACCGAACACCAATATCAAGCTATAGTGAAGGTCCCGGGGTCTTTCCGTCCTGCCGCGCGTAACGAGCATCTTTACTCGTAGTGCAATTTCGCCGAGCCTGTGGTTGAGACAGCTGAGAAGTCGTTACGCCATTCGTGCAGGTCGGAACTTACCCGACAAGGAATTTCGCTACCTTAGGATGGTTATAGTTACCACCGCCGTTTACTGGCGCTTGAGTTCTGAGCTTCGCCCCGAAGAGCTAACCCGTCCCCTTAACGTTCCAGCACCGGGCAGGCGTCAGTCCGTATACATCGTCTTACGACTTCGCACGGACCTGTGTTTTTAGTAAACAGTCGCTTCTCACTGGTCTCTGCGGCCACCCACCGCTGCCCACCGCAAGGGTGTTGACAGTAGATGGCCCCCCTTCTCCCGAAGTTACGGGGGCATTTTGCCGAGTTCCTTAACCACAGTTCGCTCGATCGCCTCGGTATTCTCTACCTGACCACCTGAGTTGGTTTGGGGTACGGGCCGCTCGGAACTCGCTAGAGGCTTTTCTCGGCAGCATAGGATCATCCCATTCGCCTCATTCGGCTATGCGTCAGGCCTCACCCTGCATGTCCGACGGATTTACCTATCGGACGGGCCACACCCTTGCACCGGTACTACCACTCACCGGTAGGACTACCTTCCTGCGTCACCCCATCGCTTGCCTACTACCAGTCCAGGTCCCGTGTTCCACCCCATCGCCCACAAGTGGGTCCAGGAGCTTCAGACGGTTAGTATCGCTGGGTTCAGCATGGGCGTTCCTTCGCGGGTACGGGAATATCAACCCGTTGTCCATCGACTACGCCTGTCGGCCTCGCCTTAGGTCCCGACTCACCCTGGGCGGATTAGCCTGGCCCAGGAACCCTTGGTCTTCCGGCGGGGGAGTTTCTCACTCCCCTCTCGCTACTCATGCCTGCATTCTCACTCGCGTGGCGTCCACGGCTGGATCACTCCGCCGCTTCCACCGCCACACGACGCTCCCCTACCCATCCACACACCTGGCCGGCACCACGAAGGTGACGACGGGCAACGTGTGAATGCCACGGCTTCGGCGGTGTGCTTGAGCCCCGCTACATTGTCGGCGCGGAACCACTTGACCAGTGAGCTATTACGCACTCTTTCAAGGGTGGCTGCTTCTAAGCCAACCTCCTGGTTGTCTCTGCGATCCCACATCCTTTTCCACTTAGCACACGCTTAGGGGCCTTAGCCGATGATCTGGGCTGTTTCCCTCTCGACTACGAACCTTATCGCCCGCAGTCTCACTGCCACGCTCTCACTTACCGGCATTCGGAGTTTGGTTGACGTCAGTAACCTTGTGGGGCCCATCGGCCATCCAGTGCTCTACCTCCGGCAAGAAACACGTGACGCTGCACCTAAATGCATTTCGGGGAGAACCAGCTATCACCGAGTTTGATTGGCCTTTCACCCCTACCCACAGCTCATCCCCTCAGTTTTCAACCTAAGTGGGTTCGGTCCTCCACGCGGTCTTACCCGCGCTTCAACCTGGCCATGGGTAGATCACTCGGCTTCGGGTCTAGAGCACGCGACTCACACGCCCTGTTCGGACTCGCTTTCGCTACGGCTACCCCACACGGGTTAACCTCGCCACGTACCGCTAACTCGCAGGCTCATTCTTCAAAAGGCACGCAATCACCCCGCCCGAAGGCTAAGGCTCTCACGGCTTGTAGGCACACGGTTTCAGGTACTATTTCACTCCCCTCCCGGGGTACTTTTCACCTTTCCCTCACGGTACTTGTCCGCTATCGGTCACCAGGGAGTATTCAGGCTTAGCGGGTGGTCCCGCCAGATTCACACCGAATTTCACGGGCTCGGTGCTACTTGGGAAACACGTTCGGGAGGACGGCAGTTTTCGTGTACGGGGCTCTCACCCTCTACGGCGACCCGTTCCAGCAGGCCTTCCACTAACACACCGTCTTTCTGACTCCCCGTGCCCTCGGCAGAGAACACAGAACGGTCCCACGACCCCGCTCCCACAACGCCTGCCGGCTATCACATGGAAACGGTTTAGCCTCATCCGCTTTCGCTCGCCACTACTCACGGAATCACTGTTGTTTTCTCTTCCTGTGGGTACTGAGATGTTTCACTTCCCCACGTTCCCTCCACACGCCCTATGTGTTCAGGCGCGGGTCACACCACATGACTGGTGCGGGGTTCCCCCATTCGGAAATCCTCGGATCAACGCTCGGTTGGCAGCTCCCCGAGGCTTATCGCAGCCTCCTACGTCCTTCATCGGCTCCTGGTGCCCAGGCATCCACCGTGTGCCCTTAACAACTTGGCCACACAAAACCTACAAACCACGAACCCCCAACCACCCGGCCCGAGCCCTCCCCGAAGGAAGAACACCGTGCCGGAAGCGAGGGTCCGGAACTGTT
>NZ_QOHG01000039.1 GCF_003319125.1 Blastococcus sp. TF02A-26
TACGAGATGCCCTTCTTGAACTGGCGATACGGACCTTAGACAAGTCGTATCTTCCCAGTTCAGAAGGGCATTTCGGTGTTCCCACGCCTGTCCGCGGCGCTCAGCTCATCGGTGGATCGAGGCTAAGGGAGGACGTGGAGGGCATGCAAGCTCTCCTCGAGGAAGTCCGCTCCGATGTCATGCCCTTCGCCGTCGCAATGGCATCCCTGGGGCACACCATCGCCGTCAGGGCCGACATCCTCCCGTCGTTCGAGCACTACCTGTGCTCCGCCGTCGCGATCAGTGCCGATCTCGCCGCCGATCCGCAAGCGCCGCTGCGCGTCGCTCGCTGGCTCGACGTCACCTGAGGGCGTAGCGGAGGCTGGAAGGCAGCCAGCAGCCCTCCGGCGGCGGCCTCGCCCCGGAGGCCGGCGCGCCGGCGGGCCCGGGCTGCGCAAGCTGAGTGGGGGCAGGGCGCCGGCAACGGCCTAACAAGAGTGCACCAACTCGGGACGCTTCATGCCGCTGGGTGCCAAGCACCCACTCAATGCTCAACCCGTCCGCCCATGCGGATCGAGCTCGCCGCCGGAGCAAAGACGGCCACATCATTGAGCGCCCGCCGGTTACGACCGCCCTAGTTTCGGGGTAGAGCACAGGCGCTCGACCACCGGCTCCAACGCGGAAGGCGTCATTGTGGAGATCATCGGAGTTCTCATCGCCGGCCTCATCATCGGGCTTCTCGGCAAGCTCGTCGCTCCCGGTGACCGGGACAACATCCCACTCTGGCTGACCCTGCTCTGCGGCATTGCTGGCGTCCTGATCGGCTACTACCTTGCCGCCGCGCTCGGAGTCGACGCCACACGGGGTATCGACTGGATCCGGTGGATCATCAGCATCGTCGTTGCGGCCGTCCTCGTCGTCATCGCGGCGACGGTGACCGGACGCCGGACTCGCCGCCGCGTCTAACGGTCAACCTTTCGCGCCGAACACGCATATGGCTCCGTATAGTTCGGTCGGCGAGCGACAGCACCTGCTAGCGAACCCACTCCTCCGTCCTCTCCGGGACACCGTGGAGACCCTGCTGCGCAGGCCAGCCCAGGCGTGGCCGTGCCTGCCGGTGGGTGATGGCACGCAGCTGTGGCGTCCGCGGCGGGCGGGCAGCACGACGAGGCCCGAGTGGCTCGGACGAAACAACGCGGAGTCCACCGATATATGCCCGGGAAAAGGACGAAACAGGGGCGCTCATGGTCACGGAGAATTTGCCGCACGCCGTCGACGTTGTGCGGTTTGAGGAACGCCTTCGCACAGAGCGCGAGCGCGTGCCGGTCGAACGAGTGGTCGTCGGCAAGCGCGTGATCACCGAGACGCGCACGGTGACGGTCGAGGTGCGCCGCGAGGAGTTCTTCATCGAGCGTTCTTGCGTTCCCGGGGGCAGCGGCGCCGGTACGGAGCGTTCGAACGGATGGGACATCATCTGCTACGAGGAGATCCCCGAGGTCTCCCTTCGCCTCACCCCTGTCGAGCGCGTGCGCGTCCGTGTCGAACCGGTCGCCGAGACCGCCGACGTAACGGCAGCGGTCCGAGTAGAGCAAGTGGCCATCGAGCAGGAGACTCGGTGAGGTGCGTCGGCCACATCAGGGGCGTTCGCCGGTCCGGCGACCACGCGCTTCGCTCGTGATGCGGAGAGGGGGGCGGGCCAAGTCGTCTTGGCCGCGCAGGTGCCGGTCAGCGTCACCGTTCGCGGGTCTGCCGCGACACAGCTTGGCGCCTCGGAGCAGTCGGGTCCGGACACCTACCGAACCTTCTCAGTAGTGCAGGGACGGGTGCCGTCCGAAGACGCGCCCTGAACGCTTCGGAGCCGTTCAGCTCATTCCAGGACCATGGGCCCTGGGTGAAGGCTAACTATTCAACCACTGTCACAGGCTCCGGGGTATCTACGGGGAGATGTCGAGGCATGAGCGAACGCATTACTTGGGAGGCCTGTCCCTCGTGCGGGGCGACCGCGGCTATCGGGTGGGTGGGGAAGGAGTCCGTCGAGTTCGACTGTGTACAGGGCTGCGCATCGGCCTTATCGGGAGTGTCCTGGCGTCGGCGATCGGCGTCCTCGGGGGAGGGGTCTTTCGGTCGCTCTGCGCTGCTCCGTCGACGAGCACTGACGCTGACACGGGCACAGACCATGCGTCTCCTTCGGCAAGGTCGCGACCACCTGCTCAAGCTCCTGCGTATGCGAGCGGCTTAAAGGGCCGCCTGCGCGGTGTGGGTTAGCTTCAATTCGTGGCGCGAGAGTCCGACGGGCACAAGCGGGGTGGCCGGTCGTCAAAGAGCACCCGGGAGTGGCGGCCGGCTCTGATGTCGCGGGACGGGGAGGGCGCGGCCGATGCCGGCGGGAGTCTCGAAGGGGCGCCGGCGTTTCACCAGTCGCCCCCCGTCAGCGGACTCTGCCCGCGGACGACCCGGACGCTGCAAACTGCGACGAGGGCGGGCCCGGGTTGACGTCGACCGTGCGTGTCCCCTAAGAGATCGTTTCTGAATGACTTCGGCGCGCCTACGCCGAGCCTCGGAGGGTCCTGGCGACCCTCGAGAAGGTGGAGCCTGTCAAGTTGTCCGTGTAGGACCTGCAGTTGATCTTCAGTTGAGGTAGGGCTCGAGTCGGTCGGGGAAGGCGATCAGCAGGGCTGCTATGGCCGGCTTCCAGTTCTGCGTGGTGGCGCCCTCGACCAGGTGTGGCGGGGC
>NZ_QOHG01000004.1 GCF_003319125.1 Blastococcus sp. TF02A-26
CTGCCCACCGGAGACACCACCGGCAGCCCCGAGGAAGCCCTCGACTGCGCCTGCGGCCTCTACCTCAGCGACCCCACCATCTGGCGGCAGCCGCATACACCGCCGAACTAACAGGCAGGACCACTAGGGCGCGGGCGGGGCGAGCGCCCGGGTGCGACCGAGGACGACGGTCAGCACGAGGGCGGCGGCGCTCGTCCCGCCGGCCAGCCACACCACCGCCGGCCACCCACCCGTGGCCCAGGCCCGGCCGGCGACGGTGCCGCCGACCGACGAGCCGACGTAGTACCAGAACGAGTACAGCGAGGCGGCCTGACCGACCGCCCGGGCCCCGTACGCCGCCCGCGTGGCCACCCACGAGCTGGCCACCCCGTGCGCGGCGAAGAAACCCGTCGTCAGCACGCACAACCCGACGACGAACACCCACAGCGGCGCGGCGAGCGTCAGCACCACCCCGCCGGCCATCACCGCCGCGGCCAGCGGCACCACGAGCCGCGGACTCCACCGGTCGGCCAGCGCGCCGGCCGCCGGGGAGCTGACCGAGCCCAGCAGGTAGGCGAGGAACACCAGGCCCGCGACCGACGGCGCCAGCCCGTACGGCGGCTCCTCCAGCCGGAACGTCGCGGCGTTGTAGACCGCCACGAAGCCGCCCATCAGCAGGGCGGCCACCGCGTACAGGCCGAGCAGGACCGGATCGGTGAAGGCCGCGCCCAGCTGCCGCAGCAGCCGGCCGGTGCGCGGGACCGGCCGGAACCGGCGCGAGGGCGGCAGCAGGACCCACACCGCGGCGACGCAGACCGCCGCCAGGGCGGCGATGCCGGCCATCGTCGTCCGCCAGCCGCCGAGGTCGGCGAGGAGCCCGCCCAGCACCCGCCCCGACAGCCCACCGATCGCCGTCCCGCCGACGTACAGGCCGATGCCGCGGGAGGACACCGACGGGTGCAGCTCCTCGCGCAGGTAGGCGACGCCGACCGCGGGCAGCCCGGCCAGCGCGAACCCCTGCAGCGCGCGGACGACCAGCAGCAGCTCCCAGCTGGGCACCACCGCGAGCAGCGCGGCCAGCACCACCGAGACCACCAGGCTGGAGCGCAGGATCGCCGTGCGGCCCCGTCGGTCGGAGACCGGCCCCAGCACGAGCAGCCCGAGGGCCAGGCCCGCCGTCGCCACGGAGACGGCGAGGGTGGCGGCCTCCGGGCCGACCCCGAACGCCCGCGTCAGCTCCGGCAGCAGCACCTGCGGCTCGTACAGCATCGCGAACACCGCGAGCCCGGCCAGGAACACCGCTCCCGATGCCCGGCGCAGCCCGGGTGAGCCGGCGCGGTGCCCCTCGGGCAGCTGCTCCGGCGGCCGGTCGGCCACCGCGCGCCCGGGCGGCGGCGCGGCGGAGGTCACGGCCCCATGGTCCTCCGCGGGGTCGGCGGCCTGCTTGGCTGGGCCGGTGACCCGCCTCTCCCCGGCCGACGTCGCCTGCTGGGTGGTCAAGAGCAGCCGGCCGCCCGAGCAGATCGACCCGGCGTGGGAGGCCGGCTCCGCGCGCCGGCTGGACCGCTGCCTGCGCCGGTCCTACCGGCTGGACCTCATGCGCGCCGGCGACCCCTGCCTGCTGTGGGTCAGTGGGCGGACCGCCCCCGGGGTGCACGCCGTGGGCGTCCTGGCCGACGGGCCCGCCGAGGCCACCGGCGGTCCGGAGGTGGCGTTGGATCTCACCCTGCTCGCCGATCCGGTGCCGCGGGCGGAGCTGCTCGCCGATCCGGTCGCCGCCGGCGCGGAGGTGCTGCGGATGCCCGCCGGCAGCAACCCCTCGTGGCTGTCCCCCGACCAGTTCGCCGTCGTCCGCGCCCGGGTGGCGCTGCCGTCGTCGGCCCGGGACCGGCTGGGACCATGGCTGCCGTGACCCGCACCCGGCTGCGCCTCGGCGCCCTCCTCTGGCTGCTCACCCTGCAGTTCTTCGTGGTCGAGACCGTCGTCCAGGCGCAGTACGAACTGGCCTACTCCCGGGTGGACGACGTCATCAGCCTCCTGGGCTCGTCGGCCTCCAGCGGCCAGACGCTGATGAACGCCTCGTTCGTCGCGCAGGGCGTGCTGATCGTCGCCGGGCTGGTGCTGCTGCGCCCGGCGCTGCCGGGCCGCGGCGGGCAGGTGGCCACCGCCATGCTGACGGCGGCGGCGGTCGGCGTGGTCGTCGTCGGCCTGTTCCCCCTCGGGGACGACGACACCGCCCACCGGTTCGGGGCCTTCCTGTACCTGCTGGGCAGCGGCATCGGGTTGATCGGGACGGCGTACGCGGTGCGCCCCCGGTCGGAGGCCCTGGGCACCGTCCTGGCCCTGCTGGGCCTGTTCACCACCGCGATGACCGTCTTCTACCTGGCCGGGGTCACGGGGTACCTCGGCGAGGGCGGCACCGAGCGGGCCGCGGCCTACCCGCTCCCCCTCGGGCTGGTGATCGCCGGGATCGGCCTCCTCGTCGTGGTCGACCGGCCGGTCTCGGAGGCCGCCACCGGCCGCCGGGCGCTGCGCGAGCAGGCCCGCGCCGAGCGGATCCGGCGCGCCCGCGAGCGCGACGAGGCACTCGAGGCGGCTGCCGCCCGTGCCGCGGCGACCGGACGCCCCGACGCCGACCCGGACGCTCCCCCGGCCCAGGACGACGCGTCAGCCACGGACGACTTCGACCCCGACGACCCGTGGGCCACGCCTCGCCGCCGTCGCGACACCTGACCCAGGATGGGCGCATGAGCGCCGAGGACTCCGCGACGATGCACGTCATCCCGGTCGACGAGTGCTACCGCCTGCTCGGTACGCACGAGCTCGGGCGGCTGGGGATCAACGCCGAGCACTTCCCGATCGTCGTCCCCGTCAACTACGCCCTGGACGGGACGACGATCGTGATCCGCACCCAGCCGGGCAGCAAGCTCACCGCCGCCCGGCACGCCAACGTGGTGTTCGAGGTCGACGACGTCGACCGCCGCACCCGCAGCGGATGGAGCGTGCTGGTCCGGGCGCTGGCCGAGGAGGTCGGCGACGACCACCGCGCCGAGCTCGTGGCGCGCACCCACGCCAGCGGCGCGCAGCCCTGGGCGCCCGGCGAACACGGCCACTGGCTGCGGCTCATCCCGCAGGAGGTCACCGGGCGGCGGATCGTGCCCGGTGAGCTCCCGCCCGCCGTCGACCCCCGCGCCTACCTCTGAGGGAGGGCCCCTCGCGGCGGATCGGGGAGGGACCCGAGAGGATGTGCCCATGACGTCTCCGCAGAAGCTGCGTGTGCTGGTCGGCTACGACGGGTCGCCGAGCGCCGTGACCGCCATCGAGGCGGCGGCCCGCCTGGTCCCCTCCGCGGAGGCGACGGTCCTGCACCTGTGGCAGCCGCCCTTCACCTCCCCGCAGCTGCGTCAGCGGCTGGCCGGCCGGGCCGCCGACCTCGAGCAGCTCGGCGAGCTGCTCGAGCGGGAGGGGCAGGCCGAGGCCGAGCGGCTGGCCGGCAACGGTGTCGCGCTGGCCCGCGCCGCCGGCTGGACCGCCGACGCCTCGGTCCTCCGCGCGTTCGGCGGCGACGGCTACCAGTTCGCCCGCGCCGCCGAGGAGCAGGGCGCGGACCTGGTGGTCGTCGGCTCCCGCGGGCTGACCGGTCTCAAGGCCGCGATGGGCAGCGTCTCCGAGCTCGTGGTCCACGTCAGCCCGGTACCGGTCCTCGTCGTCCCGCACCCGCTGACCACCGTCGAGTGGACGGCCGCGGCGTCGGGCCCGGTCGTCGTCGGCACCGACGGGTCGGACACGGCCGGCCGCACCGCCGAGGCCGTCGCCCGGCTGTTCCCCGACCGCGAGCGGCTGCTGGTCGCCGTGGAGGAGCCCGGCGAGGGCCCCGGCCCGTCCGCCCCCGACGGCGCCGAGCTGATCACCGTCCCGCGGCACGGCCGGCCGGGCAGCGAGCGGGCGACCGCGGCGGCGCTGGCCGGGTTCGCCGGGGAGCGGAACGCCGGCGTCCTGGCCGTGGGCAGCCGTGGCCTGTCGACCGGGCACGAGCTGCTGCTGGGCAGCGTCGCCCGCGAGGTGCTGCACTGCGCCCACCGGCCGGTCCTGGTCGTGCCCCCCGCCCGGGAGGGCTGAGCACCGGTCAGCCCGCGACCGCGGCCTCCTGCGACGCCATCGCGGGAGCCCGGTCGCGGCGCCGGGAGACCGCGACCCCGGCCAGGCAGACCACACCGCCGACGACCGCGAGCACCGGCGGCACCTCGTCGAGCAGGATCCAGGCGAAGCCGATGACCAGCGGCGGCACGAGGTACGTGGTCACGCCGAGCCGGCCGGCATCGGTCCGCGCCAGGGCGTAGGCCCAGGTGCTGAAGGCGATCGCGGTCGGCACCGCGCCCAGGTAGACCATCCCCAGCACCGACGACAGCGGCGCGTCGGCGACGTCGTCGACCAGCACGCCCGTCCACGGCAGGCAGCACAGCGCGCCGATCGCGCAGGCGGTCAGGGTGACCTGCAGGGCGGGCAGCCGGCGCAGCACCACCTTCTGCGCCACCACGCCGATCGCGTAGCCGACCGCGGCGACCAGGCAGAAGACGACGCCCACCACGTCCGCCTCACCACCGCTGGTCGACAGCCCGATGAGCAGCACCCCCGCGAAGGCCACCGCGATGCCGGCGACCAGCCAGCGCGGGAACCCCTCGCCCAGCCACAGCCCGGCGAAGACGGCGATGAGGATCGGGCCGACGTTGGCCAGCAGCGACGTCGTCCCGGCGTCCAGGTGCTGCTCGGCGGCGTTCAGCGCGACGTTGTAGACGGCGAACCAGCCCACCCCGCAGACGGCCAGCAGCGACCACTCGCGACGGGTCGGCGCCACCCAGCCGCGGCCCAGCGCGAGCAGCGCGAGGACGACGGTGCCGACCAGCAGCCGGCCCAGGGCCAGCGCGCCCGGGGAGAGGTCCTCGCCCACCGCCCGGATGCCGACGAATGCCGACGCCCATGCCAGCACCGTGACGACGACGGCGGCGGGGACCAGGAGGGCGCGGGCGGACGAGTTCTGCACCCCCGGAGCCTAGGGCGGGGGCCCGACACTCCTCCGGCGGTTTCCGGACACCGCGCGCCGGCCGACGGTGTCCCTATCCGCGCAGGTGGGCGGCGTAGGTGCGCTGCCCGCGCTCGCCGCCGGAGGGCAGCGCCGCGCCGTCCCGGAAGGCGGTGCTGAGCCGCCCCGGCACCGGCGTGGACACCACGTGGCCACCGCTCTCCCGGGCCGCCACCCACGCACGGGCGATGTCGGCGACGGCGAGCTCCTCGGGTCCGCCGAACTCCACGACGCCCCCCGTCGGTGGCTGCCGGGCGACCCGGGCGAGGTACGCCGCGGCGTCCCGCACGTCGACGGGCTGGGCACGCCAGCCCATCGGGACGGGCAGCACCGGCCCCCTGCGGGCGGTCTCGAGGAGCTCGTCGACGAAGCCGAAGTACTGGGTGATCCGCACGAGGGTGACCGGGAGGCCCGAGGCGAGCAGCACCTGCTCGGCGGCGTACTTGGCCCGGTAGTAGGACCACGGGATCCGGTCGACCCCGACGATCGACACGTAGACCAGGTGCCGCAGCCGGTCGCGGTCCACGGCCTGCACCAGCCTCCGGGTGCCGGCGACGTCGACCTCCCAGGCGTTGCGCGCATCGCTCGCCGCGTGCACCACGACCTCGGCGCCGGCGAGGGCGTCGGGCAGGTCGAACCCGGTCGCCAGGTCCCCGCGCACGCCGCCGGGCCCGGTGCCTCTCCGCGACATCAGCCGCAGCCGGTCGCCGTCGCGCCTCAGTGCCTCCACCAGGGAGGGGCCCAGTCTGTTCGAGGCCCCCGTCACGAGGATGTCCACGGCGCCATTCTGGCGGGACCGGTCCGTCCGCGGGCCCGGCGTGCCGCGACAGCGCTATCTCACATGCGAGATACGGTCGTTCTCGTGACGCTCATGGATCAGCCCCTCGACACGGCGATGCACAAGATCGGGGCGCTGGTCCGCGATGCCCGCCAGCACCGCGGCCTCACCCAGGCCCAGCTCGCCGAGCGGCTCGGGACCAGCCAGAGCGCCGTCGCCCGCATCGAGCAGGGCGGCCAGAACCTGACACTGGAGCTGCTCGGCCGGCTCTCCGAGGCGCTCGACAGCGAGCTCATCACCGTAGGGCCCACCGGCCCCACCCACCTGCGCGTCACCGGCGGCACCCCGCTGCAGGGCAGCGTCACCGTCAAGTCGTCCAAGAACGCCGCGGTCGCCCTGCTGTGCGCCGCCCTGCTCAACCGGGGCCGCACGACCCTGCGCAACGTCGCCCGCATCGTCGAGGTGGAGCGGATCCTCGACGTGCTGCGCTCGATCGGCGTCTCGGCCGTCTGGGACGCCTCGGGCCACGACCTCGAGCTCGTCGTCCCCGCCGAGCTGGACCTGGACGGGATCGACGCCGACGCCGCCCGCCGGACCCGCAGCATCATCATGTTCCTGGGCCCGCTGCTGCACCGCGCCGACACCTTCCGGCTCCCCTACGCCGGCGGCTGCGACCTCGGCACCCGCACCGTCGAGCCGCACATGATCGCGCTGCGCCGGTTCGGCCTGGAGGTCGAGGCGCACGCCGGCGAGTACCAGGCGACCGTCGCCCCGCCGACCACCGCCGACCGCACCATCGTGCTGACCGAGCGCGGCGACACCGTCACCGAGAACGCGCTGCTGGCCGCCGCCCGGACCGACGGCACCACCACGATCCGCAACGCCAGCTCCAACTACATGGTCCACGACCTGGTCCTGTACCTGCAGCTGCTGGGCGTGCGGATCGAGGGCCTGGGGACGACGACGCTGGTCGTGCGCGGCCGGCCGGTGCTCGACGCCGACGTCGACTACACGATCAGCGAGGACCCGGTGGAGGCCATGAGCCTGCTCACCGCCGGCATCGTCACCCGCTCGGAGCTGACGGTGTGCCGGGCACCGATGGAGTTCCTCGAGATCGAGCTCGCCGTCCTCACCGAGATGGGGCTGCGCTACACGCTCTCTCCGGAGTACCGGGCCGCGAACGGGCACACCCGGCTGGCCGACATCACGATCCTGCCCTCGGACCTGCGGGCGCCGATCGACAAGATCCACCCGATGCCGTTCCCCGGCCTCAACATCGACCACCTGCCGTTCTTCGCGGTGATCGCGGCGGCGGCCGAGGGGGCGACGATGATCCACGACTGGGTCTACGACAACCGGGCGATCCACCTCTCGGACCTGACCCGGCTCGGCGCCGACGTCCGGCTGATGGACCCGCACCGGGTCCTGGTCAGCGGCCCGACCCGGTGGCGCGCGGCCGAGGTGGTCTGCCCGCCCGCGCTGCGGCCGGCCGTGTGCCTGCTGCTGGCCATGCTCGCGTCCCGGGGGACGTCGGTGCTGCGCAACGTCGACATCATCGCCCGCGGCTACGAGCACCTCTACGAGCGCCTGGTCGAGATGGGCGCCTCGATCGAGGTCTTCCACGACTGAAGAAGGACCGCCTCGCCCCCCGTCACTCGCGGGCTCGCGACGGGACCTTGCGAGGGGGCGGACCTCGGCGAGGAACGTGGCCACCTCGCGTGAGCTGACGGGGCTGCCGCTGGCGCACCTGCACGTGCACCTGGAGAGCACGCTGCGGCCGGGGACGGTGGCCTAGCTCGCCGATGCCGCGGGCGTCGTCCTGCCTCCGGCTCCGGCGGCCTACGACGGCTTCGCCGCGTTCGCGGCGGTGAACGGTGCCGTCCGGGACTGCCTGCGCCGTCCCGAGGACTTCGCCCGTGTCGCCCGCGAGTTCTGCGCCGACCAGGCGGCCCAGGGCGTCCGCTACGCGGAGGTGACGGTCACCGCGGCCGCACACGGCGAGCGGCTGGGCGACCCGGAGATGCCGCTGGCCGCCGTCCTCGACGGGCTGGCCGCCGGGCAGGCCGCGCACGAGATCGAGGTCCGCGTGGTCCTCGACCACCCGCGCCGCCGGTCGGTCCAGCGCTTCCGGGCGACGCTCGACCTCGCCCTGCGGTACGCCGACCGGGGCGTGGTCGCCATCGGGTTCGCCGGGGCGGAGGAGCACCCGCTGTCCCCGTTCGCCGACGTCCTCGCCGACGCGGTCGGGGCCGGCGTCCACCTGGTCCACCACGCCGGGGAGACCGCCGGGCCGGCGAGCATCCGCGAGGCCCTCGACGTGGGGCGCGCCGAGCGGATCGGCCACGGCATCCGCGCCCTCGAGGACCCCGGGCTGGTGGCGGAACTGCGCGACCGCGGGGTGCCCCTGGAGGTCTGCCCGTCCTCCAACGTGGCGCTGGGGCTGGTCCCCTCGCTCGCCGGTCACCCGCTACCGCAGATGCTCGCGGCGGGCCTGGTGGTCACGCTCTCGACCGACGTCCCGTCCGCGACCGGGGCGACGCTGGCCGGGGAGTACGCCGCCGTGCGGGACGCCTTCGGGTGGGACGACGACGTCCTCGCCGGGCTGGCCCGCGCGTCGGTGGACGCCTCGTTCGCGCCCGCGGCGACGAGGGCCCGGCTGCGGGCCGGCATCGACGCCTGGCTCAGCGGGGTCGGTCCGGCGGGAGCGTGACGCCGAAGCCGGTGACCGCGAGCCGGAGCAGCACCGGGCCCGGACGGCGGAGGTCGGCCACCCGGGCCGCGCTGAGCCGTTCGAGCTGCGCCACACGGGCCGCCAGCGCCGCCGGCCCGCGCAGCCGGGCGGCGTGCAGCGCCGAGGTGTTGGCCCAGACCCTGCGCCGGGACTCCCGCAGCAGCACCCGGGCCGATCCGCGGTTGAGCCCCACCGCCAGCCGGTCGACGACGGTGCGCCGGCTGCCCGCCGCCTGCAGCGCGGCGTCCTCCTCGGCCACCCGCCCGGCCAGCACGGTGTCGATCCGCTCGTGGTCCCGACGGCGGGCGGCGAGCACGCTCTCGTCGGCGAAGTCCTCCGGCGGGATCACGCGGACGAGCGACTGCGGGAGGTCGAAGTTGATGTGCGCGTTCATGCCGAGCAGCACGTGCGCCTCGGGCCGGGCCTCCGCCCGGGTCCCGAACGCCTCCCGCCACGGCTCGGGCGCGAGGCCCGGATCCCGCCGGTGGGCCTCCAGCGCGTCGAGGTAGAGGCCGGCGAAGTCGACGTCCCAGGCGGTGACCCACGCCGGGTCCTCGAACAGGCCGGCGTCGATGGCCGCGCCGACCGCCCGCGTGGTCCGCAGGTAGGTGCCGAGGAAGTGCCGCGCCGGGTCCGCCGTCGCCTCCATGGGCGCGAGCAGCCCCTCCATCCGCGCCAGCAGCGCGTCGACCGGCCCGCTCAGATCAGCGCGTCCAGACCGTCGTCCGGCGGGAGCAGCCCGGCGTCCACCGGTGGGCGGTGCGGCTGGTCCAGGCCCCGCATCCGCGCCGCGTGCAGCGCCAGCAGCAGGTTCAGCCGCAGTGTCGGGTCCGTGGTGAACGGGCCGAGCAGCCGCTCCAGCTTGCCGATGCGGTACCGCATCGTGTTGTAGTGGAAGTGCAGCCGGCGGGCGGACTCGGCCACGTTGAGGTTGGTCTCCAGCAGCACCCGCAGCGTCTCGCGGAGGTCGGCGGAGTCGGCGTCGGACGCGTCGGCCAGCGAGCCCAGCACCTCGTCGACGTAGGACCGCAGCTCGGTGCTGTCGGGGATCAGCGACAGCAGCCGGAACACGCCGAGTTGGTCGAAGTGGGTGACCGCGGCGGGGCCATGGATCTCCTGGCCGACGCCGAGCGCCCGCTGTGCCTGCTGGTAGGCCTCGCCGACGGCCGAGAGCGACCCGGCGGGCCGGCCGATGCCGGTCGCGAGGACCCGGCCCACCCGCCGCACCCTGGCGTTGACCCGGGAGGTCACCGCGGCGACCAGCGAGCTGATCTCCTCGGGGCTGCGACCGTCGAGCGGGAGCACCGTGACGATCTCGGTCGACAGGCCCGCGACGGCGGCACCGGCCACCTCGCCCTCCAGCGCCGAGCGCCAGCCGTCGGCGAGCCGGTCGAGGACGTCGAGGGCGCGGGTCGGATCGGCGTTGGGGTCGGCGGCGGTCTCGGTCGCCGTGACGAGCACGATCACCGCGCCGTCGAGCCGCCAGCCGAACGAGCGGGTCTGGGCGAGCACCCGCTCGGTGTGCCGCAGCGACCCCGCGACGAGCCGGCGCACCAGGTCACCCTGGAAGCGCAGCTCCACGGAGTGGACGGCCTGCTGGCGGATGACCGACAGCGCGGCCACGACCGCGGCGCGCTCCAGCACACCGCCCGCTCCCCAGAGCAGCGACCCGGTCCGGTGGACGGCGACCAGCCAGCCCTGCCGCTGTTCTCCGGCGACGATCGGTGCGACCGCGTACTCCCCCACCCCGCCGGGCAGCTCGTGGTGGCCGGGGACGAGCAGGATGCCGTCGGCGGGCGACAGGTCCGCGTCGGCCAGCACCTCGGCCGGGGTGACCGCGGCCTGGACGGCGCGCTGCCCGGAGATCCGCCGGGCCGGGGCCATCTCGGCCATGAGGTCGTCGGCGGCGGCGTCCAGGAGCCAGAGCCAGTCGCTGATCTCGGTGACGTCGGCCGGCGGGCCGGCGCTGGTGACGATCTCGCGGTCGGGGCCGAGCCCGAGGACGGCGGCGCCCTCCAGGTAGCTGGCCAGCTGGTCGGTGACCTCGGCGAGGCCCCCGCCGCTGAGCGCGACGTCGATGAACTGGTCGTGCATCCGCAGCGAGAGCGCGAGCGCGTCGCCCTGCTTGGCCACGACGGCGCCGAGGACCTCGGACACGACCTCGTCCAGCCGGGTCGTGGCGGGCATGGCCAGGACGGGGAAGTCACGGCGGTCGGCCTCGGCCAGCACCTCGGGCGGCACCGGGGATGGCCCTTCGGCGCGCCGGTAGGCCAACGCCGCGGTGCCCATGGAGACCAACCGCTCGACCAGCGCGCGGCAGTTGGCGGCGTCGGCCGCCGGCATCCGCCCGCCCAGGACGACGAGCACGTCGGCACCGGCCACGGCCAGCGGGTCCGCCGGGTCGTCGACGACCATGTGGCGGACCAGCCGCGACCGGCCACCGCCGCCGGCGACGACCTCGGTGCCGGCCAGCCCGGGGAGGGTCAGCGCCTCGTCGAGGGTGAGGCCGGAGCGCTCCTGCCAGCTCGCGTGCTGGGGTCGGACCTCGGTCACCGGACGACTCCCCCTCCGTCCGGACGACGCGTGTTTACGCATCGTCCACCCGGGGTAGCCCCGGACATTCCACTGACGCTGCGGAGTCCTGCTGTCACTCCGGGTGATCCCCCTCCGCGAGCCATGACGGTGTGCAAGCGTCCCGATCTGGAGCGTTGCTGGTGTCGTCCCACCATTGACGCCATTCTGTCAGGAGTCCCCGTCCGACACTGGTCATTCTTGGCGAGATCCGCCATATTTCGGCCCGCGACGCGCCGAATACGTTCGAACTCCGGATCCACCCCGCCCGCTGGATGGTAGGTGGCCACCGCTTCCCCGGTGTCCTGACCCCCGGCGGACGGGACGGCACCGGGCAGGAGCACCGGTCAGGGGGAGCTCCTGCCACACCCTCGGGGAAGGGCCTCCGATGCGCACGATCGACGACAGCACCTCCACCGCGGCCGGTTCGGCGTCCTCCCGGGGCAGAGCTGCCCGGGCCGGCGTCCCCACGATCCCGCTCCCCTCCGAGTCCGCGCGGGCCACCGCGCGCACCGCCCCCGTGTCCCGCGCCGCCAGCGCGGTGCCGGCCTCGGCCAGCACCGGCGTGGCCGAGTTGCTGCGCGGGCCCGTCCGGCCCGCCCGCGTGCTGCTCAGCGCCCCCGCCGCCGTCTACCTGCAGGTCTCCACCGACCGCGGCGCCGACGTCGTCGGCATCCTCACCAGCGACGCCGCGCGCCTCCCGCTGGGCTGCGTCCTCTTCCGGCCGAGCAACGGGCGGCCGCTGGTGGCCCTGCCCGCCGGCGCCCCGGCGGAGGTGGGTGGCGGCCGCATCGTCGTCGGCGACCTCGCCGTCAGCGCCGCCGCCTGGTGGGACCCCCGGCCGAAGCTGCCCAGCCCCCGGCCGGCCCTGCTGCCCGAGGGCGTCCGCCAGTTGCGCACCGCCCTGTACGGCGACGGCCCGCACAGCGCCTTCAACCTGCCCGGCCTGCCGGGCGGCCCCGGCGGCCCGCTGGCCGCGCTGCGGGGCGCGGTCCGCCGGGCCGACCTGGACGCCGCCCTCCGCACCGCGACCCGGCTCGTCGGCCTGGGCCCCGGGCTGACGCCGGCCGGGGACGACGTCATGGCCGGCACCATCGCCGGGTTGGTGCTCCTGGGCCACCCCGCGGCCGGCCGGTTCGCCAGCGGCGTGCACACCCTGGCCGCCGGCCGCACCACCGAGCTCTCCCGGGCGCTGCTCCGGCACGCGATGGCGGGACGGGTCAGCGGCGAGTACGCCGCCGTCCTGCACGGGCTCGTCGGCGAGCGCCCGCTGGGACCGGCGATCGCCGGGCTGATGGCCACCGGCTCGACCAGCGGTCGGGCGCTGGCGCTGGGCCTGTGCACCGCGATCGACCTCGTCGACCGCACCACGCGCCCCCGCTGACCTCAGGAGCCCTCGTGTCCTTCCAGGCCTACCTCGACGCGATCGAGGACAGGACCGGACTCACGCCCCGTCAGCTGGTCGACCAGGCCCGGGAGCGGGGCTTCGACGGCCCCGACACCAAGGCCGGGCCGGTGCTGGCCTGGCTGGCCGAGGAGTACGGACTCGGTCGCGGGCACGGCATGGCCCTGGTGCACGTGATCAAGAACGGGCCCGGGATCAGCAGCAGGCACGTCGGGAGCACCGGCTCCCACCGCGACGACTCCGACACGCTCTGGCTGGACGGGAAGGCGACCCGCCCCGCCTGACGGCCTAGATGCGGCAGGCGTGGATGCTCGTGACCAGGATGGCGCGCGCGCCGAGCTCCCAGAGCTCGTCCATCAGCCGGTTGGTGTCCGACTGCCGCACCATCGCGCGCACCGCCGACCAGCCCTCGGTCTGCAGCGGGCTCACCGTCGGCCCCTCGAGGCCGGGCGTGATCGCCGTCGCGCGCTCGAGCAGGTCGTTGGGGCAGTCGTAGTCCAGCAGCACGTACTGCCGGGCCACCAGGACTCCGCGCAGCCGACGGCGCAGCTGGGCCACCGCCGGGTTCTCCTCGGCGCCGCCGCGGCGCACCAGCACCGCCTCGCTGTCCAGGACCGGCTCACCGATGATGTGCAGCCCCGCGGCCCGCAGCGTCGTCCCGGTCTCCACGACGTCGCAGACGGCCTCGGCCACGCCCAGCCGGCAGGCCGTCTCCACCGCGCCGTCGAGCTTGACCACGCCGGCGTCGATGCCGTTCTCGTCCAGGTAACGGCGCAGCAACACCGGGTAGGCCGTCGCGATCCGCTTCCCGGCCAGCTGCTCGATCTTCTCGATCCCGGACTCGACCGGGCTGGCGAAGCGGAACGACGAGCGCCCGAAGCCCAGCGGCATGACCTCGACCGCCGACTCCCCCGCGCCCTCGGCGGGCGCGGTCTCCAGGAGCATGTCCCGGCCGGTGATGCCGACGTCCAGCGTGCCGGCGGCGACGTAGACGGCGATGTCGCGCGGCCGCAGGTAGAAGAACTCGGTGTCGCTGTCGGGGTCGTAGACGGCGAGGTCCTTGGTGCTGCGCCGCTGCCGGTACCCGGACTCGGCGAGCATCTCGGCGGCCGGTTCGCTCAGGGCGCCCTTGTTGGGGACGGCGACGCGCAGCACTGGAGGTCTCCTCCGACGTGGGATGACAGGGCGGCCCCCGAGCAGGGGCCCACGGCGCGCGGAGCGTGTCGTAGGGGGCTCGGGGGTCCTTTTTCAGAGGTGAGCGTAGACGTCGGACAGGGTCAGACCCCGCGCCAGCATGAGGACCTGCACCCGATAGAGGAGCTGGCCGATCTCCTCCGCCGTCCGCTCCTCGCCCTCGTGCTCGGCGGCCATCCACGACTCGGCGGCCTCCTCGACCACCTTCTTGCCCGCGGCGTGCACGCCGTCGCGCACCGCGGTCACGGTGCCCGACGCCGGGTCGCCGTCGGCCACCTTGGCCGACAGCTCGGCGAACAGCTCGTCGAAGGTCTTCACGCTCGTCCTCCCGGGGCCGGGGTCGCGGTGAACCCGGTGGTGCGCTGGGGCGCGCGCAGGGCGCGCAGGGTCAGTGCCGTGGCCAGGGCCGCGACGGCGGCCTCCCAGCCCTTGTCCTCGGCCGAGCCGGGCAGGCCGGCGCGGTCGCGGGCCTGCTGCTCGGTGTCGCAGGTGAGGACGCCGTTGCCGACCGGCCGGCCGGCGTCCAGGGAGACGCGGGTGAGCCCGGCGGTCACGGCGTCGCAGACGTACTCGAAGTGCGGTGTGCCGCCGCGGATGACCACGCCGAGCGCGACGACCGCGTCGTGCCGCTCGGCCAGCGCCTGGGCGACCACCGGCAGCTCCACCGCGCCCGGCACCCGGACGACGGTCGGCTCCGGGATCCCGGAGGCGACGGCCGCGGCGACCGCACGGTCGAGCAGCGCGCCGGTGATCTCCGCGTGCCACGTCGTCGCGACGATGCCCAGCGACAGCCCCGCGGCGTCGACCGGCGCGGCCTCGGGCGCCCCCTGACCGCTCACAGTCGCTGCTCCGTCTGGCCCAGCGGGACGTCGGTGCCCGGCACCGTGGGGACGGTGTCCGGCCCCGGCTCGGTGTCGGGCTCGAGGATGTCGAGCAGGTGGCCCATCCGGTCCCTCTTCGTGCGCAGGTAGTCGAGGTTCTCCGCGGTGACGTGGCTCGGCAGCGGCACCCGGCCGACGACCTTGAGCCCGTAGCCCTCGAGCCCGGCGCGCTTGGCCGGGTTGTTGGTGAGCAGCCGCATGGTCCGGATGCCGAGGTCGACGAGGATCTGCGCGCCGGTGCCGTAGTCGCGGGCGTCGGCGGGCAGCCCGAGGTCGAGGTTGGCGTCCACGGTGTCGGCTCCGCGGTCCTGCAGCTGGTAGGCCTGCAGCTTGTGCAGCAGGCCGATCCCCCGGCCCTCGTGCCCGCGGACGTAGAGGACGACGCCGCGTCCCTCCTCGGCCACGGTGGCCAGCGCGGCCTGCAGCTGCGGGCCGCAGTCGCAGCGCAGCGAGCCGAAGACGTCGCCGGTGAGGCACTCGGAGTGCACGCGGACCAGCACGTCCTCGCCGTCGCCGATGTCGCCGGTCACGAAGGCGACGTGCTCGCGCTCGTCGTAGGAGCTCCGGTAGCCCACGGCGGTGAAGGTGCCCGCCGGCAGCGGCACGATCGCCTCGGCCACCCGCTCCACCAGCTTGTCGAAGCGCTTGCGGTAGGCGATCAGGTCGGCGATGGACACCATGACCAGGTCGTGCTCGTCGGCGAAGGTCCGCAGCTCGGCCGCGTGGGCCATGCGGGTGGGCTCCTCCTCGCTGACGAGCTCGCAGAGCACGCCCGCCGGCCGGAGTCCGGCCAGGACGGCGAGGTCGACGGCGGCCTCGGTGTGCCCGGGACGGCGCAGCACCCCGCCGTCCTTGGCGCGCAGCGGGACGACGTGCCCGGGCCGGGAGAGCTGGGTCGGGGTGGTGGCCGGGTCGGCCAGCATCTGCACGGTGCGCGCGCGGTCCGCGGCCGAGATCCCGGTGGTCACGCCCTCGCGGGCGTCGACCGTGACGGCGTAGGCCGTGCCGTGCCGGTCCTGGTTGACCCGGTACATCGGCGGCAGGTCGAGCCGGTCGGCGTCGTCCTCGGTGACGGCCACGCAGACGTAGCCGGAGGTGTAGCGGACCATGAAGGCCAGCAGGTCGGGGGTGGCCAGCTCGGCGGCGAAGATGAGGTCGCCCTCGTTCTCGCGGTCCTCGTCGTCGACCACGACGACGGCGCGACCGGCCTTGATCGCGGCGATGGCGTCCTCGACGCCGTCCAGCCGCACGCCCACGCTCATCGCTGCGCTCCCAGCAGCCGCTCCACGTACTTCGCGACCACGTCGACCTCCAGGTTGACCGGGCTCCCCACGGTGCGGGTGCCCAATGTCGTCTCTCTCAGGGTGGTCGGGATCAGGCTGACCTCGAACCACGGCTCGGGGTCGTCCGCGGCACTGACGGCGCTGACGGTGAGGGACACGCCGTCGACGGTGATCGACCCCTTCTCCACGACGTAGCGGGCCAGCGTGGGGGGCAGGCCGATGCGGACGACCTCCCAGTGCTCGCCGGGGGTGCGGGTCTGCACCGCGCCGACGCCGTCGACGTGGCCCTGCACGAGGTGCCCGCCCAGGCGGGTCTGCATGGTGACCGCCCGCTCGAGGTTCACCCCGTCGCCGGCGGAGAGTGCGCCCAGGCTGCTGCGGCTCAGGGTCTCGGCCATGACGTCGGTGGTCCAGACGCCGCCGTCGGCCTCCGGCTCGACGCCGGTCACGGTGAGGCAGACGCCGTTGACCGCGATGGAGTCGCCCAGGGCCACGCCTCCGAGGACGGTGCGGGCGCGGATGGCGAGCTGCGCGGCGTCGGTCTGCTCGTGGCGGGCGACCAGCGTGCCGACCTCCTCGACGATGCCGGTGAACACGGTCAGCTCCTCCCGTCCGGTCGCAGCCGGATCTCGACGTCGCGGCCCCGCTGGAGAACGTCGGTGACCGAGAAGGACAGCGCGTCGCCGATGGAGCTGATTCCCAGGTCCCCCACGAGGTGAGCACCGCCACCGAGCAGCTTCGGCGCCAGGTGCAGGACCGCCTCGTCGACCAGGCCCTCGCGCAGGAAGGCCGCGGTCAGCGTGGGGCCGCCCTCCAGCATCAGCCGGCGGACGTTCCGGTCGTACAGGTCGGCGAGGAGCTCCGCGGGGCCGGCCGCGGTGCTGACGAGCGTGGGCGCGGCGTCGTCCCGGACCCGGGCGATGGCGGGCAGCCGGCCCCGCCGGTCCACGACGACCCGCAGTGGCTGGCGCTCGGCGTCGGTCCCGTCCGGACGGCGGACGGTGAGCTGCGGGTCGTCGGCGAGCGCCGTCCCGGAACCCACCACGACCGCGTCGCAGGTGGCGCGCAGCCGGTGGACCGCCTCGCGCGCCTCCGGGCCGGTGACCCAGCGGCTGGAGCCGTCGGCGGCGGCGACCCGCCCGTCGAGGGTGCCGGCCACCTTCCAGAGCACGAACGGGCGGCGGGTGCGCACCGCGGTCAGCCAGGAGGCCAGGGCGCCGGCCTCGGCGGCGTCCCGCTCCAGGCCGATCTCCACGTCGACGCCGGCGTCCCGCAGCCGCTGCGCGCCCCCGCCGGCCAGCCCGGTCGGCTCGGGTACGGCGACCACCACCCGGGCGATCCCGGCGGCGAGCAGCGCGTCGGCGCACGGGCCGGTGCGGCCGGTGTGCGCGCAGGGCTCGAGGGTGACGACGGCGGTGCCGCCCCTCGCACGCTCGCCGGCCTCGGCCAGGGCGGCCACCTCGGCGTGCGGACCCCCGGCCGGCGCGGTGGCGCCCTCCCCCACCGGCGTCCCGTCGGCGGCCAGGATCACGGCGCCCACGGGCGGGTTGGGGCTGGTCGTGCCGAGCACGGCGGAGCCGAGGGAGAGCGCGCGGGCCATGGCCAGGCGCTCGGCGAACGGGGCGGTCACCCGGTCAGGGCCGCGGCGGCCTGGGCGCGCAGAGCGGCGATGGCACGGGCGGGGTCGTCGGCGCCGTAGACCGCCGAGCCCGCGACGAACACGTCGGCACCGGCCTCGGCGGCCTGCTCGATCGTGTCGGCGTTGATGCCGCCGTCGACCTCGACGAACACCTGGAGGTGGCCGGCGTCGACGAGCTCGCGGGCCCGGCGGACCTTGGGCAGGACGTCGGCGATGAACGACTGGCCGCCGAAGCCGGGCTCCACGGTCATGACCAGCAGGGTGTCGAAGTCGCGGAGGATCTCCACGTAGTCCTCCAGCGGAGTGCCCGGCTTGATCGCCAGACCGGCGAGGGCGCCGGCGGCCCGGAGGTCACGGGCGACGCCGCGGGGGTCGCCGGTGCAGGCTTCGGCGTGCACGGTGACGTTCTTCGCGCCGAGCTCGGCGTAGCCGGGGGCCCAGCGCTCCGGCGCCTCGATCATCAGGTGGCAGTCCAGCGGGATCGGGCTCACCGCCTGGATCGCCTCGACGACCGGGCCGCCCAGGGTCAGGTTCGGCACGAAGTGCGCGTCCATGACGTCGACGTGCAGCCAGTCGGCGTCCGCCACGCGCTGCGTCTCCTCCGCGATCCGGGCGAAGTCGGCCGCCAGCAGGCTCGGGGCGATCAGCGGGGTCCTGGGCACGGGGCCTGAGTCTAAGCAGCGACGTCCCTCCCCTTTCGGGCGATGCACCCGGTCCCGCCGCCTCCGGGCGGGGGTTGACCCACTCGGCCGTCGCCTGAGCCGCGTCGTGGCCCGGCCCGGGCGACGACGGCGCGGCTCCACCCTCCCGGCCGAGGCTCGGCGGCGTGTCCGTGAGGCGCCACCGGGTAGGGCACGACCCATGGCCTCGACCACCCCCGCTCGCTACGACGGCTTCGACCGCATGCCCATCGCCGGCACCTGGCGCCCCGGCAGCTCCGAGAAGACCGCCACCGACACCGATCCCTACACCGGCGAGACGCTGACCGAGATCCGGCTCGCGAACGCCGACGACCTCGACCAGGCCTACGCCAAGGCGAAGGAGGCGCAGCGGGACTGGGCCGGCCGGCTGCCCAGCGAGCGCGCCGAGGTGATGCGCCGCGCCGCCGCGATCATGGAGGCCCGCAAGGACGAGATCGTCGACTGGCACATCCGGGAGAGCGGCGCCGCGGCCCCGGCGGCGGCGTTCGAGTTCGCCATCACGGTGCGCGACTTCCACGAGGCGTCGTCCTACCCGTACCGGGTCGAGGGCCGGATCCTGCCGGCCGACATCGAGGGCAAGGAGAGCCGCGTCTACCGCCGTCCGGTGGGCGTGGTCGCCGTCATCAGCCCGTGGAACGTGCCGATGCACCTGTCCAACCGTTCGGTCGCGCCGGCGCTGGCGCTGGGCAACGCCGTCGTCCTCAAGCCGGCCGGCGACACCCCGGTCACCGGCGGCCTGCTGCTGGCGAAGGTCTACGAGGAGGCCGGCCTGCCGGAGGGTCTGCTCTCGGTGGTCATCGGCTCCGGCAGCGAGATCGGCGACGCGATCGTCTCCCACCCGACCCCGCGGGTCGTGTCGTTCACCGGCTCCACCCCGGTGGGCAAGGGCATCGCCGAGAAGGCCGGGCTGAAGAAGCTGTCCCTGGAGCTGGGCGGCAACGGCCCGCTGGTCGTGCTCGACGACGCCGACCTCGGCTACGCCGTCGATGCGGCGATCTTCGGGAAGTTCTTCCACCAGGGCCAGGTCTGCATGATCACCAACCGGATCGTCGTGGACTCCTCCGTGCACGACGAGTTCGTCGACCGCTACGTCGAGCGGGCGCGGTCGCTGAAGGCGGGGAACCCGCAGGAGGACGACACCGTCATCGGGCCGATCATCAACGGCAAGCAGCTCGAGGGCATCCAGGAGAAGCTCGACCAGGCCCGGTCCGACGGCGCCGAGCAGCTGCTCGGCGGCGACCCGACCGGCCCGATCGGGTCGGTGCTGCCACCGCACGTGCTGCTGGGCACGAACGACGTCGCGAGCGCGCGGAACGAGATGTTCGGTCCGGTCGTGACGATCATCCGGGCCCGCGACGAGGACGACGCGCTGGCCATCGCCAACGACACCGAGTACGGGCTGTCGTCGGCGGTGTTCACCGAGGACACCGAGCGCGGTGTCCGGTTCGCGCTGCGCGTCGAGGCCGGCATGACCCACGTGAACGACTCGCCGCTCAACGACGAGAACAACACCGCGTTCGGCGGCGAGAAGGAGTCGGGCCTGGGCCGCTTCGGCGGTGAGTGGGCGATCGACGAGTTCACCACCGACCACTGGGTGAGCGTCCAGCACACGAAGCGCCAGTTCCCCTTCTGAGCTCCCTCGACGAGATCTGCACGGTCGTCACCGTCAACGCCTGATGCCGACGACCGTGCAGATCTCGACGGGGGTCAGGCGCGGTCGGGCAGGGCGATCCAGTCCGACCAGCTGAGGTCGCGGCCGACGTGGCGGGGACGGCGCAGCGGCCACTCGACCGCCAGCCAGCGGGGCACGAACGCGTCCAGCGCGGCCTCGACCTCGGTGCCGACCAGCCGCTCGACCACCCACCACGAGACCTCGGCGTCGGCATCACCGGTCTTCTCCGGCGGGTCGATGTAGACGCAGCCGAGCAGCTCGGTCTCGCCCTCGTCGACCAGCGCGTAGTTGAAGCTCTCGTGCGCCTCGATCTCGCGCTCGTGCCGGGCGAGGTCCTCCCGGTCCTGTTCCTCGGTCATCGTCTCCGGTGGCCAGCCCCAGGCCGCGCCGTAGACCGCCCACAGCCGCTCCCGGTTCGCCATCACGACCGGGAAGTCGATCGCCGTGTCGGACTCGCGGATCGGGCGCAGGTGCTGGCCGGTCGGCAGGTCGGCGCGCAGCGGGTGGACGAAGTCGTCGGGGAGCCACGTCACGGGCGGACACCGTAGCCGCCGGCGCGTTCAGCGGGTGCGGCGCAGCAGGGCCATGAACATCGCGTCGGTGCCGTGCCGGTGCGGCCACAGCTGTCCGTACCGCCCGCGCTCGACGCCGGGCACCTCGGGGAACAGCGGCGCCACCGGCAGCACCTCGACGTCCTCGCGCGCGGCCGCCGCAGCCACGACGGCCTCGGTCTCCGCAGCGTGCGGCGAGCACGTCACGTAGGCGACCACTCCCCCGGGCCGCACCGACGCCAGCGCGCTGTCGAGCAGCTCCGACTGCAGCTCGGCCAGCGGCGCGACGTCCTCGGCCGTCCGCCGCCACCGCACCTCCGGCCGACGGCGGAGCGCCCCCAACCCGGTGCACGGCGCGTCCAGCAGCACCCGGTCGAACGACCCGGCCGCCCACGGCGGCTCCCGTCCGTCGGCCACCAGCACCTCGACGTCGGACTCGTCGCCCAGCGCCTGACGCACCAGCTCGGCGCGGTGCGGCGCGCGGTCCGCGGCCGTCAGCCGCACACCCTCCGGACGGACGGCGGCCAGCAAGCCGGACTTCCCACCCGGGCCGGCGCACATGTCCAGCCACGCAGCGTCGGGGCCCTCCAGCGGAGCGCGGGCGAGCAGCAGCGCGGCGAGCTGGCTGCCCTCGTCCTGCACGGCCGCGGCGCCGGAGCGGACCGCGGCCAGGCGACCGGGGTCTCCCCCGCCGAGGCGCACCGCGTACGGCGACCACGGTCCCGGCTCGCCGCCGGACTCCGCCACCAGCTCCTCGCGCGGCACCCGGCGGGCGACGAGGTGGACCTCGGGGGCCGCGTCGTCGGCCAGCAGCGCCGGCTCCAGCTCCGCCTCGTCGCCCAGCGCGTCGCGCCACGCCTCGACCACCCAGCGCGGGTGGTCGGTGGCCAGGGCGAGCCGCTGGTCGCCGTCGGCACCGAGCCGCTCCAGCCAAGCGGCCCGGTCACCGCCGGCGGCGACCTTGCGCAGGACGGCGTTCACCAGGCCCGAGGCCCCGGCGCCGACGATCGCACGGGTGAGGTCGACGGTCGTGTCCACCGCCGCGTGCGCCGGCACCCGCAGGTCGAGCAGCTGGTAGGCGCCCAGCCGGAGCAGGTCGAGCACCCGCGGATCGAGCTCGGTCAGCGGCCGGTCGACCAGCGTGGCGAGGACGGCGTCCAGCGTTCCCTGGGCGCGCAGCGCGCCGTAGGCCAGCTGCGTGGTGAAGGCGGCGTCCCGCGGGTCGAGCTGCCGCTCGCGCAGCAACTGCGGCAGCAGCAGGTTCGCGTAGGCCTCCCGCGAGGAGACCGCGTCGAGCACGTCGTAGGCGGTCAGCCGGGCGCCGTCGAGCTGGGCGCGCGGACGCTGTCCCTGATGGCCCTTCGGCCGCCCGCCGGGCCGGGACCGGCCGCCGCGCCGGGGCGGACCGCTCACGTCCCCACCCGCTCGCCGGGCACCGGACGCGCACCGCGCGCCCAGTCCGCCGCCGGCAGCATCCGCTTGCCCGCCGGCTGCACCTCGCCCAGCCGCACCGCGCCGCGGCCGGTGCCGACCAGCACACCGGTGGACCCCACCGACAGCTCGCCGGCCTCCAGGCCCAGCGACGTCGGCAGCGGCTCCACCGGTCCGAGGCGGAGCCGGTCGCCGCGCCACGTCGTCCACGCGCCCGGCGCCGGCGTCACCCCGCGCACCCGGCGGTCGACGACGTGCGCCGGCAGCGCCCAGTCGACCCGGGCGTCGGCGACCTCGATCCGCGGCGCCAGGCTGATGCCGTCGGTCGGCTGCGGCTGGGGCTCCAGCGCGCCGGCGGCGATGCCGTCGAGGGTGGCCAGCAGCAGCTGGGCGCCGCTCACCGCGAGCCGGTCGAGCAGGTCACCGGCGGTGTCGCGCGGTCCGATGGCCTCGGTGAGCGTGCCGTACACGGGGCCGGTGTCCAGGCCGGCCTCCAGCCGGAAGGTGCAGGCGCCGGTGATCTCGTCACCGGCCATGAGCGCGTGCTGCACCGGCGCCGCGCCCCGCCAGGCGGGCAGCAGGGAGAAGTGCAGGTTCACCCAGCCGTGCGCGGGCAGGTCCAGCGCGGCCTGCGGCACGAGCGCCCCGTAGGCGACCACCGGCGCGCAGTCGACCGCCAGGTCGGCGAGCTGCTCGAGGAACTGGGGCTCCCGCGGCGAGCGCGGCTGCAGGACCGGGATGCCCGCGGCGTCGGCCCGCTCCGCCACCGGTGAGCGGCTGAGCGAGCGGCCCCGGCCCTTGCGCGCGTCGGGCCGGGTGAGGACGGCGACGACCTCGTGGTCGGACCCCAGGAGCAGGTCCAGCGACGGGACGGCGGGCGCCGGCGTACCGGCGAAGAGGAGCCTCAGTGGGGGCTCACCTCCACGCGCGGCACCCAGGCGCCCATGCCGGCCCACTCGGCCTCGGCCAGCGCCGCGAGGGCCGCCTCGCGCGCCGCCGGGTCGAGCCGGTCGACGAAGAGCACGCCGTCGAGGTGGTCGACCTCGTGCTGGACCGCGCGGGCGAGCAGGTGCGAGCCCTCGATGCGGACCGGGTCGCCGTGCATGTTCCAGCCGGTCGCGGCCACGTGCAGGTGCCGGCGGCAGTCGTAGGCGTAGCCCGGGATCGACAGGCAGCCCTCGGGCCCGTCCTGCTCCTCCTCGCCGACCAGCTGCACGTCGGGGTTGACCAGGTGGCCCACCTCGCCGTCCACGTGCCAGGTGAAGACCCGCAGCCCGACACCGATCTGCGGAGCCGCCAGCCCCGCTCCGCCGGCGGCGTGCATGGTGTCGACGAGGTCGGCGACCAGCGTGCGCAGCTCGGCGTCGAAGTCGACCACCGGCGCGGCCGGGGTGGTCAGCACCGGGTCGCCGTACAGCCGGATGGGGGACACGCTCACCGGTCGATCGTAGGCGGCGGCCCGTTCAGTCCAGCGCGGCCGCCACCGCGGCGGCGACGTGCAGCTGCGTGGTGGGGAAGCGCGGCAGGTCGACGTCGTCCGGGCCCAGGAGCAGCTCGAGCTCGGTGCAGCCCAGGACGACGCCCTGCGCGCCCTCCCCCGCCAGCCGGGACACCACGTCCCGGACAGCATCCCGGGAGTCCTCGCGCACGATCCCGAGGCACAGCTCCTCGTAGATCACCCGGTGCACCAGCGCCCGGTCCCCAGGCCCGCGTACGACGACCTCGAGGCCGTGCCCGGCGAGCCGCTCGCGCAGGAACGGCCGCTCCATGGTGAAGGCCGTGCCGAGCAGCCCCACGGGGTCAGGCCCCCCGCACGGACGGCGTCGGCGGTGACGTCACCGATGTGCAGCAGCGGCACAACCCCGTCCTCCTCACCCCTCGCCGGCTCGGGGCGAGCCTCGGGACGGGGCCGACGGCGCGCTGCTCTCCCAGCTCATGCCGCCGAGCAGCCCGATCGTCCGCACGGCGCCGATCTCGCCAGCCCGGTGGGAGCCGGAGGAGATCGGGTCGCCGTGCGACGGCCGGACCACCGGGTCAGGCGGAGAGCCGGACCGCGGACTTGGCGACCTCGATGTGCTGCGCCTGCTGGGTCAGCTGGTCGGCGCCCTCGGCCGGGTCGACCCCGACCTGGCCGGCGAAGCCCGCGTCGTGGGCCACGACGGTGCCCTCGAAGTCGACGGTGTCGCCCTCCTGGACCTGGTAGGGCGACTCGCCGGCCTCACCGGTCAGCTGCACCCACACGCGGTCGGTGTCGGAGGTACCCACCCAGAAGCCCTCGTCCGCCGGGACGGAGAGGACCTGGACGGCCGTGCCGGTGGCCTGCTGACCGGTGACGGCAGCGAGGGCCGCGGCCGGGTCGGCCGCGGTGGCCAGCGGCAGCACGGACTGCCCACCGGCGACGACGGACCCGGGCTGCCCGGCCTCGGCGTCGCCCGCGCCGGCCGACGGGGAACCGCTCGTTGACGAACCCGATCCGGAGCCGGTGGACGACGGCGAGGAGGAGCTCTGCGTGCTCTCCGAGGTGCTGTCGGCGGCGTTGCCCTCGGAGTCGTCGTCGTCCCCGCCGCACTGGCTGAGCAGCAGCAAGAGGGCGATCAGCGCGACCAGGAGCAGAGTGCCCAGCAGCAGGCCCTTCTTGCGGCCGCCGGACCCGCCGGCGCCGATCGGCGTCGCGCCGCGCGGGGCGCCCGTGGACGTGGGGGGACGTGACTCACTCACTCGGCAACTCCTGGGGACCGGGCACCGCGCGGAGGAGCGGCACGACGAGATCCGCGACCCCGACCCGACGCCGGCGGCCACGCGCTCCCCGCGACGGGGGCGGGTGCCCTCTACCCCGAGCCGCTTACAACGTAAACCGACCAGGTCACGGGCTAGACCAGCTCGGTCGGGTCCAGCTGCACCCGGACGTGCTCGGCGGCCTTCTTCGCGCTGCGGACGCCCTGCACCGCGGCCAGCGCGTGCGCCAGGGCGGCGCCCTCGCCGCGGGGGGTGCGCACCAGGTACCGCTCGCGCACGCCCTCCTGGCCGGGCCTCGGCTGCTCCGGCACGGGGCCGAGCAGGTCGGCGTCGGCGGGCAGCCGCGCGGCGGCGAGGAAGTCCGCCAGCGCCTCGGGCGACCCCGACAGGGACGCCATCCGGGTGGCCGGCGGGAACCCCAGCTCCCGGCGGTCGGCCAGCTCCCGCTCGGCCAGCCAGCCCGGGTCCCAGCGGACCAGGGCCTGGACGACGGGGTGGGCGGCGTCGGCGGCGACGACGACCTGGCCGCCGGCCGACGCCGGCCGCACCAGGGTCGCCGCGTTCATCCAGCGCCGCAGGGTCTCCTCCCCTGCGCGCAGGTCGGCCCGGCCCAGCAGCGCCCAGGAGTCCAGCAGCAGCGCCGCGCCGTAGCCACCCTCGGCGACCGGTTCCGCACCCGGTGTGGCCACGACCAGCGCCGGCCCGGCCGGCACGTCGGAGAGCACCCCGGAGGTCCGGCCGGAGACCCGGACGGCGGCGCCGGGGAACGCCCGGCCCAGCTCCTCCGCGGTCCGCGAGGCGCCGACGACGGAGGCCCGCAGCTTCGTCCCGTGGCAGTGCGGGCAGTCGAAGGTCGCGGCCGGCCGGGCACACCAGCGGCAGGCCGGCACCCGGGAACCGCCGGGACCGGGGGTCGCCGAGATGCCCAGCGGCCCGGAGCAGACGGCGCAGCGCGCGGGCGCCCGGCAGCGGTCGCAGGCGAGGCCGGGCGTGTGCCCCGACCGCGGGACCTGCACCAGCACCGGAGCGCCGGCGGCCAGGGCCTCCCGCGCGACGCGGTGGGCGAGGCTCGGGAGCCGGGCGGTGCGGGCGGCCGGGTCACGGGCCAGCTCGGAGTCCGCGCCGAGCGCCTGCACCCGCGGTGCCGCGGCGCGCAGGGACGCGCGATCGGCGACCAGCTCGTGCGCCCAGCCGCTCTCCAGCAGCAGCGCGGCCTCGGCGGTGCGGGCCGTGGCCGCCACGACGGCGGCGCAGCCCCCCAGGTGGGCGCGGTGCACCAGCACGTCGCGGGCGTGGGCGTAGGGGCCGCGGGGTTCGGCGTGCAGGTCGTCGCCGTCGTCCCAGATGGCGACCAGGCCGAGGTCGGCGACCGGCGCGTAGACCGCTGCCCGGGTGCCGAGGACGACCTTCGCGCTGCCGCGCGCGGCGTCCAGGAACCGCCGGTAGCGGGCGTCGGGGGCGGCGTCGGCCCGGAGGACGACGAACGAGCCCTTCGGCAGCGCCGCGCCGGCCGCGGCCTCCAGCCGGTCGAGATCCCGGCCGTCGGGGACGACGACGAGCGCGCCCCGGCCGCCCGACAGCGCGGCCCGGCACAGCTCGGCCAGCCGGGCCGGCCAGTCCTCACCGGGCAGCGCCGTCCACACCGCGCGGGCCGGCCGGCCCTCCGCCAGGGCGGTGAGCAGCGCGGGACCGGCCGGGTACCGGGCGAAGCCCGCCGGGTCCGGGGGCTCCGGCGGGAGCGGCGCCTGAGCGGGTGGGCGCTTCTCGGCCGACGCGCGGCGGGGCGGGATCGCCAGCCGCAGGACGTCGGAGAAGGTGCCGCCCCAGCGGTCGGCGACCGCCCGGGCGAGCGCCGCGACCTGTGGGGTGAGCACCGGCTCGGACGAGACGACCTTCGCCAGCGAGGCGAGCTTCCCCTGGTGCTCGGTGGTGGAGCCCAGCTCGAGCACGAAGCCGTCGACCAGCTGGCCGGCGAAGCGCACCCGCACACGGCAGCCGGGCCGCACCTCGTCGGCGAGCTCCGGTGGCACGGCGTAGTCGAACGGGCGGTCCAGGTGCGCCAGCGGCACGTCCACGACGACCCGGGCGATCAGCACGGCCTCAGTCTCTCCGCCGCGTCCGACATCTGGTGACGTGCTGGAACGGCCCCCTTCCAGGGGCCCGCCCTGAGCTTGCGAAGGGTGGGGAGGAAGGGGGTCCTTCTTCAGACGCCGCAGGCGCTGCGCAGGGCCTCGACCCGGTCGGTCTGCTCCCACGGCAGGTCGACGTCGGTGCGGCCGAAGTGGCCGTAGGCCGCCGTCGGGCCGTAGATCGGGCGCAGCAGGTCGAGGTCGCGCACGATGGCGCCCGGGCGCAGGTCGAACACCGTGGTGATCGCCTTCTCCAGGACGTCGTCCGGCGCGGTGCCGGTGCCGTGGGTGTCGACGAACAGGCCGACCGGGTGCGCGGCGCCGATGGCGTAGGCCACCTGCACCTCGCAGCGCTTGGCGAGCCCCGCCGCGACGACGTTCTTGGCCACCCAGCGCATGGCGTAGGCCGCCGAGCGGTCCACCTTCGACGGGTCCTTGCCGGAGAACGCCCCGCCGCCGTGGCGGGCCATGCCGCCGTAGGTGTCGACGATGATCTTGCGGCCGGTCAGCCCGGCGTCGCCCATCGGGCCGCCGATGACGAACTTGCCGGTCGGGTTGACCAGCAGCCGGTAGTCGCCGGTGGGCAGGCCCAGGGCCTGCAGCTCCGGCTCGACCACGAGCTCCTTGATGTCGGGGGCGAGCAGCTGCTCGATCGAGATGTCCTCGGCGTGCTGGGAGGAGACGACGACGGTGTCGACGCCGACCGGGCGGCCGTCCTCGTAGACGACGGTGACCTGGGTCTTGCCGTCGGGCCGCAGGTAGGGCACCGAGCCGTCCTTGCGGACCGCGGACAGGCGCCGGGCGAGCCGGTGGGCCAGCGCGATCGGCAGCGGCATGAGCTCGGGGGTCTCGTCGGTGGCGTAGCCGAACATCAGGCCCTGGTCACCGGCGCCCTGGCGCTCGATCTCGTCGTCGGTGGCGCCGGTGGTGCGCGCCTCGTAGGCGGTGTCGACACCCTGGGCGATGTCCGGCGACTGGGCGCCGAGCGAGACGCTGACGCCGCAGGAGGCGCCGTCGAAGCCCTTGCGGGAGGAGTCGTAGCCGATCCGCAGCACCGTGTCGCGGACGATCGAGGCGATGTCGACGTAGCCGGCGGTCGTGACCTCACCGGCGATGTGCACCTGGCCGGTGGTGATCAGCGTCTCGACCGCGACCCGGCTGCGCGGGTCCTGGGTCAGCATCGCGTCGAGGATCGCGTCGCTGATCTGGTCGGCGATCTTGTCCGGGTGGCCCTCCGTCACCGACTCGGACGTGAAGAGGCGGCGTGGCACGGGCACTCCCAGGGGTTCGATGGAGGATCTCGACAGACGGTGTCGCCGTGCACGGTACCGGCGGGGCACCGCGCACGGTGACGGAGGAGGAGGGGTCAGCCCTGTCGGGTGACGACCGCGGACCAGATGCCGGCCGCCACGGCGTCCTTGCTGCCCGGCGGCAGCTCGGTCGCCGCGCCGTCGGACCCCAGCACGACGGCGGCGTTGTCCGGACGCCCGAACACCCGCCCGCCGGAGACGTCGTTCACCACCAGCAGGTCGCAGCCCTTGCGCGCGAGCTTGGCCCGGCCGTGGGCGAGGACGTCGCCCTCGGCATCGCCGGTCTCGGCGGCGAAGCCCACCACCAGCTGGCCGGGGCCCCGGTCCGCGACGAGTTCCACGAGCACGTCGGGGTTGCGCACCAGGGGGATCGCCGACGGCTCCGCGGCGCTGCCCTTCTTGAGCTTGGTGGTGGCCGCCGACTCCGGCCGGAAGTCGGCGACGGCGGCGCTCATGACGACCACGTCGGCCTCCTTGGCCTCCGCGCGCATCGCCGTCCGGAGCTCCTCGGCGGTACCGACCGGGACGACCCGGACACCGAACGGGGCGTGCGCGTCGACGTTGGCGGCGACCAGCACGACCTCGGCCCCGCGCGCGGCCGCGACGCGGGCCAGGGCGAGGCCCTGCAGACCAGACGAGCGGTTGCCCAGGTAGCGCACCGGGTCCAGTGGCTCGCGGGTCCCGCCGGCGCTGATCAGCACGCGGCGGCCGGCGAGGTCCTGGGCGAGCGCGCCCGGCCCGGCGTCCAGCACCAGCTGCGCGAGGGCGGCGATGTCCGAGGGTTCGGGGAGCCGGCCCGGGCCGGAGTCCGGGCCGGTGAGCCGGCCGACCGCGGGCGGCAGCACGATCGAGCCGCGGCGGCGCAGCGTCGCGACGTTGTCCTGGGTGGCCGGGTGCAGCCACATCTCGGTGTGCATCGCCGGGGCGAAGACGACCGGGCAGTGCGCGGTCAGCAGCGTGGCGGTCAGCAGGTCGTCGGCCCGCCCCGCGGCCGCGCGGGCCAGCAGGTCGGCCGTCGCGGGGGCGACGACGACGAGGTCGGCGTTCTGCCCGATGCGCACGTGCGCGACCTCGGGGACGTCGGACCAGACGTCGGTCGTGACGGGGTTCCCCGACAGCGCCTCGAAGGTCGCGGCCCCGACGAAGTGCAGGGCACTCGGCGTCGGCACGACCCGCACGTCGTGGCCGGACTCGGTCAGCGCGCGGAGCAGGAGGGCCGCCTTGTACGCGGCCACGCCACCGCTGACGCCCAGCACGATGCTGCTCATGCGCTCATCCTCCCCCAGACATGACGACGCCCCCGGTCAAGGAACCGGAGGCGTCATCACAAAGTGCTGCTGGAACGGCCCCCTCGCAGGGGCCCGCCGCGAGCTCGCGAGCGGTGGGGGCGAGGGTCTTTCTAGTTCTCGCCGGCGGTGTGGGTCAGCAGGCCCTCGTTGATCTCGCGGAGCGCGATCGAGAGCGGCTTCTCCTGGGGCGCGGTGTCGACCAGCGGGCCGACGTACTCCAGCAGGCCCTCGGAGAGCTGGCTGTAGTAGGCGTTGATCTGCCGCGCACGCTTGGCGGCGAAGATCACCAGGCCGTACTTGCTGCTGGTGCGCTCGAGCAGCTCGTCGATCGGCGGGTTGGTGATGCCCTCGGGGGCGGGTGCGACTCCGGACACGGGTGGGCGTGCTCCTCAGATCATCAGCGGGAGTGGCGGCCGGTGGGCCGAACTCACTCTTGTGCGCCTCCCCGGCAGAGGTCGGGCGACGGCGCAGTCAGCAATCCTACCAACTCGTCCGCGGCCCGCGATATGTCGTCGTTCACCACGACCACGTCGAACTCCCCCGCGGCGTCCAGCTCGGCCTGCGCGATGGCCAGCCGGCGCTCCTGGACCTCCGGCGGCTCGGACCCGCGGCCGGCCAGCCGGCTGACCAGGTCGGCCCACGAGGGTGGGGCCAGGAAGACCAGCTGTGCCTCGGCGTCGCGGCTGCGCACCTGTCGCGCGCCCTGCAGCTCGATCTCCAGCAGTGCCGGGGCCCCGGCCGCCAGCCGCTCGCGGACCGGCGCCACCGGGGTGCCGTACCGGTTGCCCGCGTACTCGGCCCACTCCAGCAGACCGTCGGTGGCCACGAGCCGGTCGAACTCGGCGTCGTCGACGAAGTGGTACTGCACGCCGTCGGTCTCCCCCGGCCGAGGACGACGGGTGGTCACCGACACCGAGAGCCACACCTCGGGGTACCGGCGCCGCACCTCGGCGACGACCGTGCCCTTCCCGACCCCCGAGGGACCGGACAGCACGGTCAGTCGCGCCGGGGGCGGGCAGGCAGGAGCATCGGGCACCACTCGTCGTCGTCCTCGTCCGGGGTCGTGCGGTTCAGTTGGTGGCGTCCGCCGGCACCTGGTCGGCCGACACCTGGTCCCCACCGAACTCCGCTTCCAGCGCGCGACGCTGGTTGGCACCGAGGCCGCGCACGCGCCGGGTCGGGGAGATCTCCAGGCGCTCCATGATCTTCGCAGCCCGGGCCTTGCCGACTCCGGGGAGGGACTCCAGGACGGCGCTGACGCGCATCTTGCCGATGACCTCGTCGGTCTCGCCCTGTCGCAGGACGTCGCCGACGGTGGCGCCCTTGCTCTTGAGCTTCTCGCGCAGCTCGGCACGGGACTTGCGGGCCGCGGCCGCCTTCTCGAGGGCGGCGGCGCGTTGTTCGGGAGAGAGGCTGGGAAGGGGCATCGTTGCGACCCAATCGTGTCGTCGCCGGCGACGGTGGACCCCGGCTGGTGGCATGTGCTCGGTCGTGGTGCTCCGGGCGGAGCCTGACGGCCAACCTAGTAACCGGCGTATGCGCAGGTCACGCCCCTCCTCCGCACATTTTCCCGGCATCCGGTGCCAGCCGAGTTCACCCTCTGTCCACCACCGGGATGACGGTCCGTCATGTCCCCAGGTCAGGGGGTTTCCGATCTGATGTCGTTCCGCGAGGCGCGCGACGAGACCCGGCGAGCGACACGCCGGTGAGCCACATCCGACACGCCGGACGACGTGCAGGTCAGGGCGTCGGAGCGGAGCGACCGCGCCCCCGGCGGCCGACCGCCCAGCCGGTCAGGACGGCGAGCACGAGCAGCCCGGCGACGACCAGCGCGGCACCGACCAGCCCGCCGCGGCTCCACACCACGGTCCCGCCGTCGAACGCGAGGTCGAGGGTGCTCGAGTACACCTCCTGCTGGGGCGACAGCGGCGTGTAGGCGTACCAGCCGACGTCGACCGGCATCGCCGGCTGCGTCGCGGCGGACACCAGGGCCCCGGCGACCACCAGCGCCACCGCGAGACCCGCGGTCGCCCAGGGCAGGACGCGCCTCACGCGAGCGCCGCGGCCCAGCGGTCGGCGGCCGATCGGAGGCCGGCCGGGTCCGGGCCGGCGGCGAGGACGTCGCGGGAGACCGTGGGGACGACGACGGCGTCGCGGCCGAACAGCCGGCGCAGGTCCTCCGGCGAGCCGCCCTGCGCGCCCAGACCCGGCGCCAGCACCGGACCGCCGAGGCCGCTCAGGTCGACGTCCAGCTCGCGCAGGGTCGCCCCGACCACCACGCCGAACGAGCCCGGGCCGGGCTGCTCCGGGACGTTCCAGGCCGCGACGGTGTCCACGACCCGCTGGGCCACCGAGCGACCGTCGACCACGGCGTGCTGGAAGGTGCCGGCGTCCGGGTTCGACGTGCGGGCGAGGACGAACAGGCCGCCGCCGTGCTGCCGGGCGGTGTCGACCGCCGGCTGCAGGGAACCCGGCCCGAGGTACGGGCTCACGGTGAGCGCGTCGACGGCCAGGGGGTGGTCCGGGCGCAGGTAGCCGGCGTAGGCGTCCATCGTGGAGCCGATGTCGCCGCGCTTGGCGTCGAGCAGCACGAGCGCCCCCGCCGCCCGCGCCCGCACCACGGCCTCCTCCAGCACGGCGATCCCCCGTGACCCGTGCCGCTCGTAGAACGCCAGCTGCGGCTTGAGGACGGCGACCGTTCCCGCGAGCGCGTCGACCACCGTGTCGGTGAACCGGGCCAGTCCCTCCGGGGAGTCGGGCAACCCCCACCGCTCGAGCAGCGGCACGTGCGGGTCGATGCCGACGCAGAGCGGGCCGCGGGCCGCGACGGCGTCCGCGAGGCGCTCCCCGAACGTGCCCGTCATCGGTGCGCGTACCCGACGGCCTCGCGCAGCGAGGAGAACCCGCGCTCCGCCAGGGCCGCGGCCAGCTCGCGGTGCACCCGTGCGGTCGCGGACGGATCGTGGAAGACCGCCGTCCCCACGCTGACCGCCGAGGCGCCGGCCAGGACGAACTGCAGGGCGTCGAGGCCGGACCGGATGCCGCCCATGCCCAGGATCGGCACCTCGGGCAGGGCCTGGTGCACCTGCCACACGCAGCGGACGGCGACCGGGCGGACGGCCGGGCCCGACAGCCCCCCGGTGACGCCTCCGAGGACCGGCTTCATCGTGTCCGGGTCGATCACCAGCCCGAGCAGGGTGTTGATCATCGAGAGGCCGTCGGCGCCGGCTTCGGTCACCGCGCGGGCGACGGAGACGATGTCGGTGACGTCGGGGCTAAGCTTGGCGTAGACCGGCTGGGCCGGGTCGGCGGCCGCGCGCACGGCGGCGATCACGTCGGAGGCGGCGAGCGGGTCGCAGGCGAACACCTCGCCGCGGCTCTCCACGTTCGGGCAGCTGATGTTGACCTCCAGGCCCAGCACGCCCGGGACGCCGCGCAGCCGGGTGGCCAGCTCGGCGAAGTCCTCGACGCGGGTGCCGGCGATCGACACGAAGGCGGGGACGCCGCGCTCGGCCAGCCACGGCAGCTCGCCGGCGAGCAGGCCGTCGATGCCGGGGCCCTGGAGGCCGATGGAGTTGAGCATCCCGCTCGGGGTCTCGGCCATCCGCGGCGTCGGCCTGCCCGACCGCGGCCGCAGCTGCACGGACTTGGTGACGACGGCCCCGAGCGCGGTCAGGTCGACGAACGGCTCGAGCTCCTGCCCGAAGGCCGAGCAGCCCGACGCGGTGAGCACCGGGCCGACCAGCGGCACCGACCCGAGCGCCGTCGTCATGTCGACGGCGGTGTCCAGAACGGTCACGGCCGCACCACCCCCATCGCGTCGGCGCCGACGACGTCCCACGGCAGCGAGCCGACGTCGGCGAAGCGCACCCGGTCCCCGCCGAAAACCGGTCCCTCGGTGCAGGACCGGGAGAACCGGGTCTGCCCGTCGGACCCCACCACGGGCAGCACGCAGGTCATGCAGACCCCGATCCCGCAGGCCATCGACTCCTCGACGGCGACGTAGGACGGCACCCCGGCCGCGGTGGCGGCGTCGGCGACCGCGCGCAGCATCGGCATCGGCCCGCACGCGTAGGCGACGCCGGACTCCCCGATCAGCTCGTCGACCGCGACGGTGACCCGTCCGGCCCGACCGGCGCTGCCGTCGTCGGTGGTGACCTCGACCCGGTCGGCCACCGCACCGAGCTCCTCGACCGAGCAGAGCCGGGCGGCGTCGGCCGCGCCGGTCACGGCCAGCACCCGGGACCCGTGCGAGCGCAGCAACCCGGCGAGCCCGACCAGCGCCGCGGCGCCGTAGCCGCCGCCGACCAGCAGCGCCGTCGTCCCGGACCCGGGCAGCGGGAACGGCCGGCCGAGCGGGCCGACGACGTCCACGGTGTCCCCGGCCCGGCGTTCGGCCAGCCAGGTGGACCCGGGGCCGTGCGGGGCGACCACGACGGTGACGGTCCCCTCCCCCGTGCCGGCGATCGCGATGGACCGGCGCAGCAGGTTCGCCGTCATCGGCCCGCCGACGGCGAACGCGACGAACTGGCCCGGCTGCGCCCGCTGGGCGACCTCCGGCGCGGCGAGGGTCAGCTCCACGTACGCCCCCACCGGGCGCGCGGAGACGACCTCGACCTCCCGCTGCACCGGCGGCTGCGACGCCTTCGGCGCCGGCTGCGTCAGGTACGAGCCCTTCGCGCGCGAAGTGCTCACCGGTCGGCCGCCAGGGCGGCGTGCAGCTCCTGCAGGCTCCGCACGCCGATGTCGCCGGCGCGCAGCGCCTCGATGCCCTGCACCGCGGCCGCCAGCCCCTGCACGGTCGTGATGCTCGGGACGCCGGCGCTGATGGCCGCGGCGCGGATCTCGTAGCCGTCCAGGCGCGGGCCGCTGTTGCCCGGCGACCCGAAGGGGGTGTTGACCACCATGTCGACGTCGCCGGCGAGGATCCGCTCGACGCAGTTCCCGGGGCCCTCGCTGTACTTGCCGACCACCTCGCAGTCGACCCCGTTGCGCCGCAGCACCTGCGCGGTGCCGGCGGTGGCGAGGATGCGGAAGCCGAGGTCCGCCAGCCGCTTGACCGGGAAGATCGCCGACCGCTTGTCCCGGTTGGCCAGCGACACGAAGACCGTGCCCTCGGTGGGCAGCGAGCCGTAGGCGGCGGCCTGGGACTTCGCGAACGCCGTCCCGAAGCCGGTGTCCAGGCCCATGACCTCGCCGGTGGACTTCATCTCCGGCGAGAGGACCGTGTCGACGTTCTGGCCCTCGACGGTGCGGAACCGGTTGAAGGGCAGCACCGCCTCCTTGACCGCGATCGGCATGACCTCGGGGAGGTCGCCGCCGTCGCCGGTGGGGGGCAGCACGCCGGCCCGCCGGAGGTCGGCGATCGACTCGCCGACCGCGATCCGGGCCGCGGCCTTGGCCAGCTGCACCGCCGTCGCCTTGGACACGAACGGCACCGTCCGGCTGGCCCGGGGGTTGGCCTCGATGACGTAGAGGATGTCGTCCTTGATCGCGTACTGGACGTTCACCAGCCCGCGGACGCCGATCCGGGCGGCGAGCTTCTCGGTGGCCGACCGGATCTTGGCGATGTCGGCGTCGCCGAGGGTGATCGGCGGCAGCGCGCACGCCGAGTCGCCGGAGTGGATGCCGGCCTCCTCGATGTGCTCCATGACCCCGCCCAGGTACAGCTCCGCGCCGTCGTAGAGGGCGTCGACGTCGATCTCGACGGCGTCCTCCAGGAAGCGGTCGACCAGCACGGGGTGCGCGGGGCTGACGTCGGTGGCCTTGGCGATGTAGGCCTCGAGCGTCGCCTCCTCGTAGACGATCTCCATCCCCCGCCCACCGAGCACGTAGGACGGGCGGACCAGCACCGGGTAGCCGATCTCCGCGGCGATCGCGCGGGCCTCGGCGAAGGTGGTCGCGGTGCCGTGCTTGGGCGCCTGCAGCCCGGTGTCGGCGAGCACCCGGGAGAAGGCGCCACGGTGCTCGGCGTCGTCGATCGCCTCGGGCGAGGTGCCGAGGACCGGAACGCCGGCGTCCTTGAGCCGCTGCGCCAGGCCCAGCGGCGTCTGACCGCCGAGGGTGCAGATCACCCCGGCGACCGGGCCGGCGGCGCGCTCGGCCTCGACGACCTCGAAAACGTCCTCGAAGGTGAGCGGCTCGAAGTACAGCCGGTCGGCGGTGTCGTAGTCGGTGGAGACGGTCTCGGGGTTGCAGTTGACCATCACCGCCTCGAAGCCGGCGTCCTGCAGCGCCATGACGGCGTGCACGCAGGAGTAGTCGAACTCGATGCCCTGGCCGATCCGGTTAGGACCCGAGCCGAGGATCAGGACCGCCGGCTTCTCCCGCGGCTCGACCTCGGTCTCCTCGTCGTAGGACGAGTAGTGGTACGGCGTGCGGGCGGCGAACTCGGCGGCGCAGGTGTCGACGGTCTTGTAGACCGGCCGGATCCCGAGCCGCCAGCGCAGCGTCCGGACGCCGTCCTCGCCGGCGAGCTCCGGGCGCAGAGCGGCGATCTGCCGATCGCTCAGCCCGTGCCGCTTGGCCCGGCGCAGCAGCGCCGCGGTGATCGCCGGGGCGTCGCGGACCTCGGCGGCGACCTCCTGGACCAGCGCGATCTGGTCGACGAACCACGGGTCGAACCCACTCGCCTCGGCGACCTGCTCGACCGTCGCGCCGGCGGCCAGCGCCTGCTCGGCGACGTACAGCCGGCCGTCGACCGGCGTGCGCAGCACCTCGAGGAGCTCCTCGGCCGACCGGGTCTCGGCGGGCCCGGTCCAGAAGCCCGCGACCTTCGTCTCGGTGGACCGCATGGCCTTGCCCAGCGCCTCGGGGAAGTTGCGGCCCATCGACATGACCTCGCCGACGCTCTTCATCGTCGTGGTCAGCCGCGGGTCGGCGCCGGGGAACTTCTCGAACGCGAACCGCGGGATCTTCACCACGACGTAGTCCAGCGTCGGCTCGAACGCCGCCGGGGTGACCCCGGTGATGTCGTTGGTGATCTCGTCGAGGGTGTAGCCGATGGCCAGCTTCGCGGCGATCTTCGCGATCGGGAAGCCGGTGGCCTTGGACGCCAGCGCCGAGGACCGGGAGACCCGCGGGTTCATCTCGATGACCACGAGCCGGCCGTCGACCGGGTTGACCGCGAACTGGATGTTGCAGCCACCGGTGTCGACGCCGACCTCGCGCAGCACGGCGATCCCGACGTCGCGCATCTCCTGGTACTCGACGTCGGTGAGGGTCATCGCCGGGGCGACGGTCACCGAGTCGCCGGTGTGCACGCCCATCGCGTCGATGTTCTCGATGGAGCAGATGACGACCACGTTGTCGCTGCGGTCGCGCATCAGCTCGAGCTCGTACTCCTTCCAGCCCAGCACCGACTCCTCGATGAGGACGGTGTGCACCGGGGAGTCGGCCAGGCCGTGCCCGGCCATGCGGCGCAGCATCGCCTCGTCCGTGGCGAAGCCGGAGCCCAGGCCGCCCATGGTGAACGAGGGCCGGATGACGACGGGGTAGCCGACCTCGGCCGCGGTCTCCAGTGCCTCCTCGATGCTCGCGCACACCCGCGAGCGGGGGGCGTCGGCCCCGATGGACCGCACGATGTCCTTGAACATCTGCCGGTCCTCGCCGCGGTTGATCGCGTCGACGTCGGCGCCGATGAGCCGCACGCCGTACTTCTCGAGGACACCGTTCTCGTACAGCCCGATCGCGATGTTCAGCGCGGTCTGCCCACCGAGGGTGGCCAGCAGCGCGTCGGGGCGCTCCTTGGCGATGACCCGCTCGACGAACTCCGGGGTGAGCGGCTCGACGTAGGTGGCGTCGGCGATCTCCGGGTCGGTCATGATCGTCGCCGGGTTGCTGTTGACCAGGCTGACCCGCAGGCCCTCGGCCTTGAGGACCCGGCAGGCCTGGGTGCCGGAGTAGTCGAACTCGGCGGCCTGGCCGATGAGGATCGGGCCGGAGCCGATCACCATCACGTGCTCGATGTCGGTGCGCTTGGGCATCAGTTGGTCTCCCCCGTGCTCGACTGCACCGTGGTGGGCGGGCTGACGGGTTCCCCGCCGTTGCGCGTGGTCTCCATCAGGTCGACGAACCGCTGGAACAGCGGCGCGGCGTCGTGCGGCCCGGCCGCGGACTCCGGGTGGAACTGGACGCTGAACGCCGGCGCCCCGGTCAGCCGCAGGCCCTCCACGACGTCGTCGTTGAGCCCGACGTGGCTGACCTCGACCGGGCCGTACGGGGTGTCGGTGGGCCGGTCGAGCGGGGCGTCGACGGCGAAGCCGTGGTTGTGGCTGGTCACCCGGACCGTGCCGCTGACCCGGTCCAGCACCGGCTGGTTGAGCCCGCGGTGGCCGAAGCGCAGCTTGTAGGTGCCCAGGCCCAGCGCGCGGCCGAGGATCTGGTTGCCGAAGCAGATGCCGAACAGCGGCCGGCCCGCGTCGAGCACGCCCTGCACCGCCCGCACCGCGTAGTCGGCCGCGGCCGGGTCGCCGGGCCCGTTGGAGAGGAAGACGCCGTCCGGGCCCGCCGCCAGCAGCTCCTCGGCGGTCGCGGTCGAGGGCAGCACGTGCGTCTCGACCCCGAGCGCGGCCAGGTGCCGCGGTGTGGCGGTCTTGATGCCGAGGTCGAGCGCGGCGATGGTGAAGCGCCTCTCCCCCACCGCCGGGACGACGTAGGCCTCGCCGGTGCTCACCGTGGGCGCCAGGTCCGCGCCGGTCATGCCCTCGGCCGACCGGACGCGGGCGAGCAGCTCCTCGGCGCCCAGCTCGGTGCTGATGCCGGCCCGCATCGCGCCGCGCTCCCGCAGGTGGCGGGTCAGCGCTCGGGTGTCGATGCCGCTGATGCCGACGACGCCCTGCGCGACCAGCTCGTCGTCCAGGCTGCCGGTGGCCCGCCAGTTGGCCGGCCGGCGGGCGGGGTCACGGACGACGAACCCGGCCACCCACATGCGGCGGCTCTCGTCGTCCTCGCCGTTCACGCCGGTGTTGCCGATGTGCGGCGCCGTCATGGTGACGATCTGACCGGCGTAGCTGGGGTCGGTCAGCGTCTCCTGGTAGCCGGTCATGCCGGTGGCGAACACCGCCTCGCCGACCGTCGTCCCCGTCGCGCCGTAGGTGTTCCCCCGGAACGTCCTGCCGTCCTCGAGCACGAGGATCGCGTCACTCACTCTGCACTCCGTTCGGCTCCGCGCTCGTTCCGCTCCTCGCTCGCAGAGCTCGCTGCGATGCTCGCTCGCTGTCGCCTCACCGTGTTGCCTTTCCATCGAGAACGGTCGGGACGCCCCGCAGGAACGTCGCGACCACGCGGCCGGGGAGCTCCCGGCCGGTGTAGGGGCTGTTGCGGCTGCGGCTGGCCAGCGCGGCGGGGTCGACGACCGACCGTGCGGTGGGGTCCAGCAGCACCAGGTTGGCGGGCTCGCCGGGGGCGATCGGCCGGCCGTGTCCGGAGAGGCGGCCGATGGCCGCCGGGCGGACCGACATGCGGTCGGCGACGCCGGCCCAGTCCAGCAGCCCGGTCTCCACCATCGTGTCCTGCACGATCGCCAGCGCCTGCTCCAACCCGAGCATCCCGGGCCGGGCCTGCGCCCACTCGCACTCCTTGTCCTCCACGGCGTGCGGTGCGTGGTCGGTGGCGACGCAGTCGATCGTCCCGTCGGCCAGCCCGGCGCGGAGGGCGGTCACGTCCTCGTCGGTGCGCAGCGGCGGGTTCACCTTGAACACCGGGTCGTAGCCCTCGGCGCAGGCGTCGGTGAGCAGCAGGTGGTGCGGGGTCACCTCGGCGGTGACGTCGACCCCGCGGGCCTTCGCCCAGCGGAGGATCTCCACAGATCCGGCGGTCGAGACGTGGCAGACGTGCAGCCGGGCACCGACGTGCTGGGCCAGCAGGACGTCGCGGGCGATGATCGCCTCCTCCGCGGCGGCCGGCCAGCCGGTCAGGCCGAGCCGCGCCGAGCGATCACCCTCGTGCATCTGGGCGCCGACGGTGAGCCGCGGCTCCTCGGCGTGCTGGGCGACGACGCCGTCGAAGGCCTTCACGTACTCCAGGGCCCGGCGCATCAGGGCCGGGTCGCTGACGCAGATGCCGTCGTCGGAGAAGACGCGCACCCGGGCGGCGGAGTCGGCCATCGCGCCGAGCTCGGCGAGCCGCTCCCCCTTCAGGCCGACGGTGACCGCGCCGACCGGGACGACGTCGACCAGGCCGGCCTCCTGGCCCAGCCGCCACACCTGCTCGACGACGCCGGCGGTGTCGGCGACCGGGTCGGTGTTGGCCATGGCGTGGACGGCGGTGAAGCCACCGAGCGCGGCGGCCCGGCTGCCGGTCTCGACGGTCTCGGCGTCCTCGCGGCCGGGCTCGCGCAGGTGGGTGTGCAGGTCGACCAGGCCGGGCAGCGCGATCAGCCCCGTGGCGTCGACCACCTCCGCGCCGGTCGCGGACAGGCTCTCGCCGACGGCGGCGATCCGGCCGTCGGTGACGAGCAGGTCGGCGGGGTCGCCGCCGAGGACGCGCGCCCCCTTGATCAGGTACGAGGTCACGAGGGAGCCCCTCCGAGCAGCAGGTACAGGACGGCCATGCGCACCGAGACGCCGTTGCCGACCTGCTCGACGATGGTGGAGCGCACCGAGTCGGCGACCTCCGCGGCGATCTCCATGCCGCGGTTCATCGGGCCGGGGTGCATGACGATGGCGTCGTCGCCGAGCGCGGCCATCCTCCGGGCGTCGAGGCCGTAGCGGCGGCTGTACTCCCGCGCGCTGGGGAAGTACGAGGCATTCATCCGCTCGGCCTGGACGCGCAGCATCATCACGACGTCGGCCTTGGGCAGGACGGCGTCCAGGTCGTAGGAGACCTCGGCCGGCCAGCTGCCCACGCCGACCGGCAGGAGCGTCGGCGGGGCGACGAGGGTGACCTCGGCGCCGAGGGTGTGCAGCAACCGCACGTTGGAGCGGGCGACCCGGCTGTGCAGGACGTCGCCCACGACCGCGACCCGGACACCCTCGAGCCGGCCCAGCCGGGCGCGGATCGTGTACGCGTCGAGCAGCGCCTGGGTGGGGTGCTCGTGCGTGCCGTCGCCGGCGTTGACGACGCTGCCGCGCACCCAGGACGCGAGCTGGTGCGGCGCTCCGGAGGCGCCGTGCCGGATGACGATGGCGTCGCTGCCCATCGCCTCCAGCGTGAGCGCGGTGTCCTTGAGGCTCTCGCCCTTGGAGACGCTGCTGCCCTTGGCGGAGAAGTTGATGACGTCGGCGGAGAGCCGCTTGGCCGCCAGCTCGAAGCTGATCCGGGTGCGGGTGGAGTCCTCGTAGAAGAGGTTGACCACGGTGCGGCCGCGCAGCGTCGGCAGCTTCTTGACCTCGCGGCCGGTCAGCGCGGCCTCGATCTGCGCAGCGGTGTCGAGCACCAGCGTGGCGTCGGCCCGGTCGAGGTCGTCGGCCTCGAGCAGGTGGCGCTTCACGATGCCCTCGGTTCGGCTGCGCGGTCGCTCCGCTCCTCGCTCGCAGACCTCGCTGCGATGCTCACTCCCTGTCGCCTCACTCGCCCTCCACCCGGACCTCGTCGGCACCGTCGGTCTCGGCCAGCCGCACCTTGACCGACTGCGCGCGCGACGTCGGGACGTTCTTGCCCACGTAGTCGGCGCGGATCGGCAGCTCGCGGTGGCCACGGTCGATCAGCACCGCGAGCTGCACCGCGCGGGGCCGGCCCAGGTCGCGCAGCGCGTCGAGCGCGGCCCGCACCGAGCGGCCGGAGAAGAGGACGTCGTCCACCAGCACGACCAGGCGGCCGTCGATGCCGCTGCCGGGCAGGACGGTGTCCTCCAGCGCCCGGACCCCGCGCAGCCGCAGGTCGTCGCGGTAGAGGGTGATGTCGACGGTGCCGACGTCGATCGGCGTCCCGGAGAACGCCTCGACGCGGGCGGCCAGCCGGCGGGCCAGCGGTGCGCCGCGGGTGGGGATGCCGACCAGCACGAGATCGCCGAGGCCGTTGCCGGCCTTCTCGATCAGCTGGTGAGCCATCCGGTCGACCACGCGGGCGACGTCGGGGGCGGTGAGCAGCGCTCCGGGTGATGCGGAGCCGCGTGCGTCTCGGCTGCTCGGGGCAGCAGGGGGCGAGCCGGCCATCAGGCCTCCTTCCCCGCCTCACCGGACGGGTCGTTAAAGGAGTGGGTTGGACCGGCGACCACCGTACTGCACCCGTCGGAGTGACCCAGCTCGCCCATCCGGGTCGCGACCAGCAGGAACCCCGCCCCGACGTCGCGCGTCGAACCCCCCGGAGGCGTCCTCGCTGGTGGAGGATGTGCCACCCAGGAGTGGCCCCCTGTCGTCGCGTCGGACGTGCCAGTACGGTGAGTGACGACAGAGGCCCACGAACGACGACGGACAGTGAGCGACACGGGATGAGCACCGACTACTCGCGGGCCCTCGGCGCCCGGCTCCGGGCTATCCGCAACCAGCAGGGCCTGTCCCTGCAGGGCGTGGAGGACAAGTCGCACGGTCGCTGGAAGGCGGTCGTGGTCGGTTCCTACGAGCGCGGCGACCGCGCCGTGACCGTGCAGCGGCTGTCCGAGCTGGCCGTCTTCTACGGCGTGCCCGTCTCGGAGCTGCTCCCCGACCCGCGGCCGAGCTCCGCGGTGACGGCGACGACGAAGATCGTGCTCAACCTCGAGTCGTTGGGCTCGCTGCCTGCCGACGAGGCCGGCCCGCTGGCCCGTTACGCGTCGACCATCCAGGCGCAGCGGCACGACTACAACGGCAAGGTGCTCAGCATCCGCGCCGAGGACCTCAAGTCGCTGGCGATCATCTACGACATGAGCCCCGACGAGCTGACCAGCCGGCTCATCGAGTGGGGCGTCCTCTCCCCCGGCATGGAGGGCTTCGCCGGTGGCGGGGACGACGACGAGGAGCTCAACCCGAACTGGGAGCGTCGCCGCACCCCGCGCTGAACCCGACGACGTCGAGGGCCTCCGCCACCAGGGCGGGGGCCCTCCGTCGTCTCCGGGTGCGACACGCAGCGGAGCACGGATCTCGTGCCGGGGCTGTGCCAGGGTGCCGCATGCCCGTCGTGCAGATGACCGCGGTGTCGAAGACCTACCGTCGCCGCGGCCGCCCGGCGCAGAAGGCCCTCGACGGCCTGGACCTGCTGGTCGACAGCGGCGGGGTGCACGGCTTCCTCGGGCCGAACGGCTCGGGCAAGACGACCTCGATCCGCGTGCTGCTCGGTCTGGTGGCGCCCGACGGCCGGCCCGACATCCGCCTCCTCGACCGGCCGGTCCCCGCCGGGCTGCCGGACGTGATCGGCGGGGTCGGCGCGCTGGTGGAGACGCCGCTGTTCTTCCCCGGCTTCTCCGGTCGGCTCAACCTGCAGCTGCTGGCCGAGGCGGCCGGGCTGCCCCGCGCGCGCGTCGAGGAGTGCCTGGAGATCGTCGACCTGCGCGACCGCGCCGGTGACCGCTTCAAGGGCTACTCGCTCGGCATGAAGCAGCGGCTGGGCATCGCCGCGGCGCTGCTCAAGTCGCCGCGGCTGCTGATCCTCGACGAGCCGAGCAACGGGCTGGACCCGGCCGGCATCCGCGACGTCCGCGAGCTGATCCGCCGGCTGGGCAGGGACGGGCGGACGACGGTGCTGCTCTCCTCGCACCTGCTGGCCGAGATCCAGCAGGTCTGCGACTCGGTCTCGATCCTCGCCCGGGGGCGCTGCGTGGCGACCGGGCCGGTCACCGAGGTGCTGGCCCGCGGCTCGAGCGGCGCGGTCCGGATCCGGGTGCCCGACGCGGGTGCCGCCGCGGGCGTGCTGAGCGCCGCCGACTTCGCCGTCTCCCCGCCGGACGTGCCCGACGGCCGCACCCTGCTCGTCCACTCCGCCCCGGCTCCGGGCGACATCACCCGGACCCTGGCCCTGCACGGCATCTACCTGGAGGAGCTCACGCCGATGGCCGCCGACCTCGAGAGCGCGTTCCTCGCGCTCACCGGTGACCCGGCGTGAGCGCCGTCGTCGAGCACGCCCCACCGGACCAGGACCTGCCCCGTCCGCGGACCGCCGCGCTGCTGCGCGCCGAGGTGCACCGCTTCCGGTCCCGCCGCTTCATCCAGGTGCTGGTCGCCCTGACCGTGGTCGGGTTCGCCCTGGCCACGCTGATCGGCCTGCTCAACCTCGGCACCCCGACCGACGCCGAGTACGCCGACGCGGTCGCCGAGGCCGAACGCGTGGTGGCCGAGCAGGAGGGCTTCCGGGAGGAGTGCCTCGAGAACGCCACCGACATCCCCGACGACGTCCCGCCGGAGGAGTGGTGCGGACCGGCGCTCACCGTCGAGGACGTCGGCGGTCCCGAGGCGTTCCTGGACCGGGAACCGTTCGACCTCGCCGCCGACGGCACCGGCGGCGCCCTGGCCGTCGCCGCCCTGTCCGCGGCGCTGGCCTTCCTCATCGGCGCCACCTGGATCGGTGCCGAGTGGTCGACCCGCTCGATCGTCGCGCTGCTGTTCTGGGTGCCCCGCCGGATGTCGGTCATCGGCAGCAAGGTGGCCGTCCTCGCCGGCGCGGCGGTCCTGTTCGGCGTGCTCACCCAGGCCCTGTGGCTGGCGATGGCCGGCATCCTCCACGCCACCGCCGGCCTCGACCAGCCGCTGCCCGCCGGCTTCTGGAGCGAGCTGCTGCAGACCCAGGGCCGCGCCGTCGGGCTCACCCTGGTCGCCGCCCTGCTCGGGTTCGGCCTGGCGAACCTGGTGCGCAACACCGGCGCCGCGCTCGGTATCGCCTTCGTCTACGTGGTGGTGGTCGAGAACGCCGTCCGCGCGCTGCGCCCGCACTGGGACCCCTACCTGCTCAGCACCAACGCGGTGGCCCTGGTGCAGGACGGCGGCTACACGGTGCAGGTCTGGGACGACGACGCCTTCGAGCCCGTCGAGCACCTCGTGAGCCACCTCGACGCGACGCTCCTGCTCGCCGCGGTCACGGTCGTCGTCCTCGGGGTCGGCACCTGGTTGTTCGCCCGCCGCGACCTCCACTAGGGATCAGCCGTTCGTCAGCGGACGGTCAGGGAACTGTCAGAGGGCGCACCTAGCGTCGTCGGTGAGTCACAGCCCGCGACACCGAGGAGTTCCCGTGCCCGCTCCCCTGACCCCTCCGGTCCTCGACGACCGCGACGCCTACCTGGCCGCCTCCCGCCGCGCCGCCCTGCGCCGGGCGCACCGCCGGCAGTCCAGCGCCCGGCTGGCCGCGATGCTCGCCGCCGCCACCCCGCGCTCGGAGCGCTGAACACCAGAGGCCCGCTCCGACGCGCGGAACGGGCCTCTGACGTACAGCGGTCAGCCGGTGACGTCCTCGACGTCGTAGTGGCTCAGGGTCGCGCCGCCGGTGGCGAAGTTCCCGACGTCGCCCGCAGCCGCCGCTCCCTCCGGCGACTGCATCCCGGCGGCGAAGGCCTCCGCGGACTCGAAGTCCAGCGTGGCGACCAGGTACGGGGCTGCGGCCTCGCCCAGCGCCTCGGCGTGACCCAGCTCGAAGCGCACGAGTCCGGGGATCGCCCGCGCCAGCGGCACGTGCACGTCGCGGTAGTGCCGGTCGAAGGCAGCCGGATCGGTGGGGCGGCCGTACTGGACGAGCAGTCTGTGCGTCACGTGGACCTCCTCGCGGGGCGCCCGGGCTCCGCTGCGCCGGGCTCGGGCGCAGCCAACCAATGCCCTCGCCGCCGCGGAAGAGCCTCGCGTCACGCGGGGACCTCGGCGTCGAGGATGGCCCCGAGCACGCCGTTCACGAACGAGGGCGAGTCGTCGGTGGACAGCGTCCGGGCGAGCTCGACGGCCTCGTCGATGACCACGGCGTCGGGGACGTCGTCGGCCCACAGCAGCTCGAACGTCGCCATCCGGAGGATCGCGCGGTCGACGTCGGGCAGCCGCTGCAGGGTCCACCCGCGGGCGTGGGTGTCGATCAGCCCGTCGATGCGGGCGCCGTGCTCGACGACCCCCTCGACGAGCCGCACGGTGTGCTCGGCCACGGGCGGCTGACCCTCGGCGATCCGGTCACGCAGCACGGCCAGCGCGTCGGTACCGCGCAGGTCGGCCTCGTAGAGGACGTCGACGGCGCGCTTGCGGGCCTTGCTGCGGGCAGCCATGCGGGGGCGGTCGGTCCGGATCGGCGTCAGTTGACGCGGCCGAGGTAGCGGCCGTCCCGGGTGTCGACCTTGAGCTTGTCGCCGGTGTTGATGAACAGCGGGACCTGGATCTGCGCGCCGGTCTCCAGGGTGGCGGGCTTGGTGCCACCGGTGGAGCGGTCGCCCTGCAGACCCGGGTCGGTGTGCTGCACCACGAGCTCGAGGGTCACCGGGAGCTCGACGTACAGCGGGGTCCCGTCGTGCACCGCGACGACCGCCTCGGTGTTCTCCAGCAGGTAGTCCGCGCCGGTGCCGACCGTGGCCTCGGGGACGGGGATCTGGTCGAATGTGTCGCCGTCCATGAAGACGAAGTCGGCGCCGTCCTTGTACAGGTACGTCATGTTCCGCTTGTCGACGGTGGCGGTCTCGACCTTGGTGCCGGCGTTGAACGTCTTGTCGACGACCTTGCCCGAGAGCACGTTCTTGAGCGTCGTCCGGACGAACGCGCCGCCCTTGCCGGGTTTGACGTGCTGGAACTCGGTGACGGCCCACAGCTGGCCGTCGAGGTTGAGGACCATGCCGTTCTTCAGATCGTTCGTGGTAGCCATCAGAGGACCAGCAGTTCCTTGCTCGTGAGGGTCAACAACTCGGGCTCGTCGTCCGTGACGACCAGGGTGTCCTCGATCCGGACACCGCCATGGCCCGGGAGGTACACCCCCGGCTCCACGGTGACGGCCATGCCGACGGTCAGCGTACCCGCGCCCAGCGGGCCGATGCCCGGCGCCTCGTGGATCTCCAGCCCCACCCCGTGGCCCAGACCGTGCGAGAAGTGCTCGGCGTGACCGGCCGCGGCGATGACGTCGCGGGCGGCGGCGTCCACGGCGACGACGTCCGCGCCGACGGCGAGCGCGGCCCGACCGGCCGCCTGCGACGCGGCGACCAGCTCGTACACCTCGCGCTGCCAGTCGGCCGCGTGCCCGAGCACCAGGGTCCGGGTCATGTCGGAGTGGTAGCCGTCGACGGTGGCGCCGAAGTCGAGCTTGAGGAAGTCGCCGTCGCGCAGCACCGTCGAGTCCGGCCGGTGGTGCGGGATGGCCGAGTTGGCGCCGGCGGCGACGATCGTCTCGAACGACGGGCCCTCGGCGCCCAGGTGCATCATGCGGGCGTCGAGCTCGCGGCCGACCTGCAGCTCGGTGCGCCCGGGCCGCAGCGCCCCCTCGGCGGCCAGCTCGGCCAGTGCGGCGTCGGCGACCGCGCAGGCACGGCGCAGCGCGTCGATCTCGTCGTCGTCCTTGACGGCGCGCAACTGCTCCACCGCGCGGCGGATGCTGGTCAGCTCCGGCACCGTGCCGCCGGCGGCGTCGGCCAGCACCTCCTCCAGGCCGGCCAGCCCGTCGACGGTGACGACGTGGCTCTCGAACCCGATCCGCCCCGCTCCCCCGCGGACGGCGGCCCGGGCGAGGGCGGCGACGGTCCCGCGCTCGACGACGACCTCGACGTCGGGGACCTGGGTGGCGGCCTGCGTGGTGTAGCGACCGTCGGTGCCGAAGAGGTCGGGCTGCCCGGTGCGCAGCAGCAGCGCGCCGTTGGAGCCGGTGAACCCGGTCAGGTAGCGGACGTTGAGCAGGTCGGTGACGAGGACGGCGTCCAGCCCGCGCTCGGCGGCGATCGCGCGGAGGCGCTCCCGGCGGCCGGCGGTGTTCACCGCGCGTCCCGGGCGGCCAGCCAGCGCAGCGCCAGCACGTAGCCGTCGATCCCGAGCCCGGCGATCACCCCGGAGGCGACCGGCGAGACGTAGGAGTGCCGGCGGAAGTCCTCGCGGGCGTGCACGTTGCTGATGTGCACCTCCACCACCGGCGCGGTGGCCGCGGCCAGGGCGTCGCGCAGCACCACGGAGGTGTGCGTCCAGCCGCCGGGGTTGACCACGATCGGGTCGCCGGCGTCGGTGGCCTCGTGCACCCAGCGCAGCAGCTGGCCCTCGTCGTCGGTCTGGCGCACCTGCACGTGCAGCCCGAGCTGCGCGGCGGCGGCCTCGACCAGCTCGACCAGCTGGGCGTGCGTCGTCGTCCCGTAGACCTCCGGCTCGCGGGTGCCGAGCCGGCCGAGGTTGGCGCCGTTGAGCACCTGGATGGTCACGCTGTCTCCGTCTCGGTCGTCAGGCCGCGACCGCGGCCCATGCCGCGTCGAGCCATGCCTGGTCGGGGTCGGTCAGGATGCGCGGGTTGCCCATGCCGTCGAGGACGACGAAGCGCAGCGACGCGCCCCGGGCCTTCTTGTCGATCCGCATGACGCCCTGCAGCGTCGCCCAGTCGCCGGCGTACCGGACGGGCAGGCCGATCGCCTCGACCAGGGTCCGGTGCCGGTCGGCCTCGGCCCGGCTCAGCAGCCCCGCCCGGGCGCCCAGCTCGGCGGCGAACACCAGCCCGACGCCGACGGCCTCGCCGTGCCGCCAGCCGAAGTCCTCGACCCGCTCGATGGCGTGGGCCAGGGTGTGCCCGTAGTTGAGGAACTCGCGGCGGCCGGTGTCGAACAGGTCCTCGCCCACGGCGTCGGCCTTGACCTGCACGGAGCGCTCGATCAGCTCGGCGGTGTCGCGCCGGCCGGTGGGGTCGGCCTCCAGCAGCTCGAGGATCCGGCCGTCGGCGATGAAGCCGCACTTGACCACCTCGGCGAGCCCGGAGACGAACTCGGCGTCGGGCAGGCCGGCGAGGACGTCGGTGTCGACGAGCACCCCCGCCGGCGGGTGGAAGGCGCCGACCAGGTTCTTGCCCGCGCCGGTGTTGATGCCGGTCTTGCCACCGACCGCGGCGTCGACCATGCCGAGCAGGCTGGTGGGCAGGTGCACCACGCGGACGCCGCGCACCCACGTCGCGGCGAGGAACCCGGCGAGGTCGGTGACCGCTCCGCCGCCGACGCCGACGACCGCGTCGGTGCGGGTCAGCCCCAGCCGGCCGAACTCCTCCCACGCACCCGCGGCGACCTCGGCGGTCTTGGCGGCCTCGCCGTCCGGGACGACGACGGCCTCGGCCGCGACGCCGGCGGTCTGCAGCGTCTCGACCGCGGCGCCGGCGAGCGCGGCCAGCGGCGGGGCGTGCACGACGACGGCGCGCGCGGTGCCGGCCAGCAGGAGGGCCAGCTCCGTCTGCGCGCCGGGGCCGATGACGACCTCGTAGGGCTTGTCGCCGGGGACGGTCACCCGCCTCACCGGGTCACCTCTCTCGGCAGGACGGCGAGCACGTCGGCGACGACCTCCTCGGGTGAGCGGTTGCCGGTCGGCACGGTCGCGGTGGCGACCTCGGCGTAGAGCGGGTCACGGGCCTCGAGCATCGTGCGCAGCATCGCCCGCGGGTTGACCGCCAGCAGCGGGCGGTCGCGGTTGAAGCCGGCACGCCGGGCCGCCGACGCGAGGTCGACGTCCAGGCGGACGACGGCGCCGCCGGCCCGGCCGTGCGCGACCAGGAGCGCGCGGGTGGCGTCGGAGAGCACCGCGCCCCCGCCCAGGGCCAGCACGCCGTCGTGCTCGGCGAGCGCGCGGGCCACGGCGGCCTCCTCCAGCTCGCGGAAGTACGCCTCGCCGCGGTCGACGAACAGGTCGGCGACACTGCTGCCGGTCGCGGCCTCGACGTCGGCGTCGGTGTCGCGGAACGTCACGCCGGTCGCCCGCGCGACGGCCCGGCCGACGGTCGTCTTGCCCGAGGTGGGCGGTCCGACGAGGACGAGGACCGGCCGCGTCACCGGATCGGGAGGGCGTCGAGGTAGGCCCGGGCGTTGCGGCGGGTCTCGGCCACCGAGTCGCCGCCGAACTTCTCCAGCGCCGCGTCGGCGAGCACCAGGGCGACCATCGCCTCCATCACGACCGAGCCGCGGGGCACGGCGCAGGCGTCGCTGCGCTGGTTGATGGCCACCGCCGGCTCCCGCGTCTCGGTGTCGACCGTGGCCAGCGCCCGCGGCACCGTGGAGATGGGCTTCATCGCCGCGCGCACCCGCAGGACGTCGCCGTTGGTCATGCCGCCCTCGATGCCGCCGGCGCGGTCGGACAGCCGCTGGATCCGGGCTTCGCCGCCCTCTCCGGGGGCCAGCACGATCTCGTCGTGGGCCACCGAGCCACGACGGCGGGCGGTCTCCAGCCCGTCGCCGACCTCGACGGCCTTGACCGACTGCACGCCCATGAGCGCACCGGCCAGACGCGAGTCCAGCCGGCGGTCCCAGTGCACGTGGCTGCCCAGGCCCGGCGGCAGGCCGTGGACGACGACCTCGATGACCCCGCCGAGGGTGTCGCCGTTCTTCCGGACGTCGTCGATCTCGGCGACCATCGCCGCGCTGGTGGCCGGGTCGGCGCAGCGGACCGGGTCCTCGTCGATCCGCGGGTTGTCGCCCGGGCCGGGGACGACGCCGTCGGGGGCGACGACCGGGCCGATGGCGACGACGTGGCTGACCACCTCGACGTCCAGCGCCTGGCGGAGGAACGCCTTGGCGATCGCCCCGAGCGCCACCCGCGCCGCGGTCTCCCGCGCGCTGGCCCGCTCCAGCACCGGCCGGGCGTCGTCGAAGCCGTACTTCTGCATGCCGGGCAGGTCGGCGTGACCGGGCCGAGGGCGGGTCAGCGGCGCGTTGCGGGCCTGGCCGGCGAGGACCTCGGGGTCGACCGGGTCGGCGGCCATCACCGTCTGCCACTTCGGCCACTCGGTGTTGCCGACCTGGACCGCGATCGGCCCACCCTGCGTGCGGCCGTGGCGGACCCCTCCGGTGAGGGAGACCTCGTCCTGCTCGAACGACATCCGGGCGCCGCGGCCGTGGCCCAGGCGACGCCGGGCGAGGTCGAGGTCGAGGTCGGAGGTCTGCACGGCGACGCCGGCCGGCAGCCCCTCGAGGATGGCGGTGAGCTGAGGGCCGTGCGACTCACCGGCGGTCAGCCAGCGCAACATGCCGCCGATCCTAGTGACGCCGTCAGCCGAGACCGGCCGGGGCGGCCGTCGCGAGCGCCAGGACGGCACCGGCCAGCAGTGGTGGCCCGAACGGGACGGCGGACCGCCAGCCGGCCCGCCGCGTGGCGACGAGCACCAGCGAGGCCACCGCACCGGTCAGCAGACCGAGGAACACCCCGGCCAGGAGCACGCCCCACCCGGCCCAGCCCAGCAGCAACCCGAGCAGGCCGAGCAGCTTCACGTCGCCGAAGCCCAGCCCCTCGGGAGAGGCGATCCGGGCGGCGGCGGCCAGCACGAACGCCACCCCGGCGGCCAGCGCGCCACGGGCCAGCGCCGGCCAGCTGCCGGTGGCGACCGCGTCGATCAGCAGCGCCGTCGCGCAGGCGGCGACCGCGGGCAGCAGCACCCGGTCGGGCAGCCGGTGCACCGCCAGGTCCACGCCCGCCAGGACGAGCCCGGCACCGGCCGCCCAGGCCAGCGCCACCGCGGCGGGACGGACCCCGGTCAGCTCCACCACCCCGGCGACCAGCGCACCGAGGAGGACGACGGCGGCGAGGGTGCCCACCGGCCGCGGCCGGGCCTCCTCGTCGCCGGAGGAGAGCCGGACGACGCGCCGGGCGAGCCAGGGGCCGATCACCAGTGCACAGCCCGCCGCCACCGCCGCGACCACCGGCGGCTCGAGCGGCACGCCGGGGGTGCCCAGGGCGCTCAGTGCCCCGCTCCCGGGCGCGACTCCAGCGCCCGGCGCATCTCCTCGATCGGCGCCGGGTGCCCGGTCATGAGCTCGACCTGGGCGGTGGCCTGCCAGAACAGGACCTCCAGGCCGCTGATCACCTGCCCACCGGCGGCCGTGACGGCGCCGGCCAGCGGGGTGGGCCAGGGGGCGTAGAGCACGTCGAGCACGGTCTGCCCGCCGCGCCAGCCCAGGTCGACGAGGTCCGGCTGCCCGTCGATCGGCACGGTGCTCACGACCACGGGGGCGGTGACCACGGCGCCGGCCATCCGGTGCACCGCCGACGCCACGCCCAGCGCGTCCAGCACGCGGGTGACCTCCCCGGCGCGTGCCGCGTCGCGCACGACGACGTCCACCTGCTCCGCACCGAGCGACGCGAGCGCGACGGCGGCCGCGACCGCCGTCCCCCCGGCGCCGAGGATCGCCGCATGTGGTGTCCGCTCCGCACCGCCCAGCTGCAGAGCCATGCCGACCCCGCCGACGTCGGTGTTCTCCGCCCGCCAGCCGCCATCCGCGGTGCGGATCAGCGTGTTGGCGGCGCCGAGCAGCGCCGGCAGCCGGTCCACCTCGTCGGCGGCACGGACGGCGGCCTGCTTGCACGGCATGGTCACCGAGAAGCCGCGCCACTCCGGGCCGAGCCCGGCGATGAGGTCGGGCAGCTGCTCGGCGCCCACGTCGAGCGCGTCGTAGGTCCAGTCGGTCAGGCCCAGCGCGGCGTACGCCGCCCGGTGCAGCAGTGGGGAGAGCGAGTGCGTCACCGGGCGGCCGAGGACGGCCGCCCGCATCAGCTCGGGTTCTCCCGCAGCCACTGCTGGAACAGCGCCACGTTCGCGGCGTGCTCCGCGTCGGTGACCGCGAAGCGGGTCTCCCCGGTGTCGGGGTTCACCACGACGAAGTACAGCCACTCGCCCGGCGTGGGGTTCAGCACCGCCCGCAGCGCTTCCTCACCGGGATTGGTGATCGCCCCCGGCGGCAGGCCCGCGCTGTAGTAGGTGTTGTACGGCGACGGGTTGGCCCGGTCCTCGGCGGTGGTGGTGATGCCGCTCTTGCCGCTGGCGTAGTTCACCGTGGTGTCCAGCTGCAGCTTCATGCCGATGGCCAGGCGGTTGTCCAGCACCTGGGCCACCATCGCCATGTCCTCGGGCGAGGCGGCCTCGGCCTGCACCAGGCTGGCCTCGGTCACCACCCGCAGGCGGTCGGCCTCGGGGACGCCGAGCTCGTCGAGGGTCTGCACCGACCGGGCGACCATCATCTGCAGCACCTGCTGCGGCGTGGTCTCGGGCTCGAAGTCGTAGGTGGCCGGGAACAGCCAGCCCTCGAGCAGCCCGTTGGCGTAGGGCGGGAGCCCGACGGCGACCGGGTCGGCCGCGACGGCGGTGAGCTCCTCGATCGGCGTGTCGGTCTCCTCCGACAGGCGGGTGAGGACCCGCTGCACGGTGAAGCCCTCGGGGATCGTGACGCGGGAGAACAACCGGGTGGCCGGGTCCAGGAGCAGGTCCAGGGCCGCCGCGCCGCTCATCTGCTGCCGCATGCCGTAGACGCCCGGCTGGATGCCCGTGGCCGCCGGCCGGGTCTCGGCCGCGTCGACGAACGGGCCGACGGAGGCGATGACGTCGGCCTCGACGAGCGTGCTCCCGATGTCGCTGAGGGTGTCGCCCTCGGCGATGCGGATCTGCACGCTGCCGGTGCCCTGGCCGGTGTAGTCCTCGTCGGCGGGGTTGACGAGGTCGATGAGCGCCTTGCCCCCGAACACGATCCCGGCCACGAGGGCGGCCAGGACGACCAGCGACAGGACGACGGCGACGGGACGACGACGCCGGCGGGGACGCGCGGAGTCCCCGTGGTCGTCGGCGGGGTGGTCGTGGTCGTCGGCGGAGTCGTCGGCGGAGTCGTCGGCGTGCTCGTCGGCGTGCTCGTCGTGGTGCTCGGCGCGGCGCGAGCGGCGGGACCGCCGCGCGCGGTCGTCGGTGACGATGACGTCGAGGCCACCGGTCTGCTCGTCGAGGAGCGGGTGACCCTCGGTGTCGTCGTCGTGCGCGGTGGCGGCCCGGACGTCACCGCCGGCCGGGGGGACGGCCGGGTGGGCGACCGTCGGCTCCTCGTCGGGGGACGCGTGGCGCCCGGCGTCGGTGCGGCGCTGCATCCGCGACCAGGTGCTGCGGGGGCGCGGGGGCAGCGGCGCGCCGGGGGTCGTGGACTCCGGCAGCGGGGGCGGCGGGGGGCCGTCGCCGATACCGGGCATCCGACCGGTGCGGTCGTCGTCGGCGCCGTCGGCGGAGGCGCGCGCGTAGTCCGCGAGCGGGAAGTCGGGGGCGTCGAGGCGGTCGATCACACCGGCGCGGCGCCGGGCGGGGGCGGGCGGAGGCGGCGCCCACTCGGCGGGCGCGGGGCGGACCGGGGCCTGCTGGCGCGGGAGCCCGGCGGCCCAGGCGCTCAGCGACTGCCCGGCCGGCGCCGACCCGCCGTCCTGGCCCCGCCCACCGGGCGGGGTCGGGAACGTCACGAGCGGCTCCGCTGGGCGTCCAGGTAGGTCTGGAGGATCACGACGGCCGCCTCCTGGTCGATCACGGGGCGCTGCTGGCGGCTGTCGAGCCCGCGGGCCCGGAGGGTCCCGGCTGCAGTCACGGTGGAGAGCCTTTCGTCGACGAGGTGCACGGGCACGTCTCCGATGCGCCCGGCCAGTGCCCGAGAGTAGGCACGCGCCTCCTTGGCCGAGGCGCCCGACGCACCCGACAGGTGCCTCGGCTCTCCCACGATCACCTCGGTCACCTCGTGTTCCACGACCAGCGCCGCGATGCGGTCCAGGTCCGACTCGTCCCGGGCCCGCTGGACCGTCTCGAGCGGGCTGGCGAGCATCCCGGTCGGGTCCGACAGCGCCACGCCGACGCGCACCGTGCCGACGTCGAGCCCGAGCCGCCGGCCCTGGCGCGAGCGGCGCAGCGGGAGCGGCGGCAGGCCCGCGGGCAGGCCGCGGGAGAGGTCGATCTCGGTCGTCTCGTTGCGGACCGGCGGGAAGCCCGCACCCCGCAGGTCGATCTCGGTGGTGGGATGGGGCGCCGGCTGCTCCTGCGTCGGCGGCTTGGGCCGCGTCGGCGGCACGGCCGGTCGCTGCACCGTCCGCTCGCCGACCGGGCCGGTCTCCTCGGGGTCCCAACGCTGCTCGGGCATCTCAGCTCACCTCCGTGCGGCGGTCGCGACCGCCTGCTCGCCGGCCGCCAGGGCCGCGGGGATGCCGCCCGGGTCGGTGCCGCCGCCCTGGGCGACGTCGGCCTTGCCACCGCCACGGCCGCCCACGACCGGCGCCGTCTGCTTGATCAGGTCCCCGGCCGACAGCCCACGCTCCTGCGCGGCCGGCGTGAGAGCCGCCACGAGGGCAACCTTGCCCCCCGACTGCGAGGCCAGCAAGACCACCGCCGGGCGCTCGCCCAGCCGGCCGCGGACGTCGAGGGCGAGGGTGCGCAGGTCGCCGCCGTCCAGGCCCTCGAGGGCACCGGTGACCACGGCGACGCCGTCGACGTCCGTGGCCCCGGCCGCGAGGGTCCCCGCGGCCGCGACGGACTGCTGCGCGCGCAGCTCGGCCAGCTCGCGGTCGGTCTCCCGCTGCCGGGCGAGGATCCCGCTGACCCGGTCGACGAGCCCGTCGGTGGGGGCCTTGAGCAGTTCGCCGAGCTGCCGGACCAGGTCGCGCTCGCGGGCCAGGTAGCGGAACCCCTCCAGGCCGACGGCAGCCTCGACGCGGCGGGCGCCCGAGCCGACCGACGACTCGCCGGTCAGGGCGAGCGTGCCGATCTGGGCGCTGCCGCGGACGTGGGTGCCACCGCAGAGCTCGCGGGACCAGGGCCCGCCGATCTCGACGACGCGAACCTGCTCGGAGTAAGTCTCGCCGAACAGCGCCAGCGCACCGATGGCCTGCGCCTCGGGCAGCGTCATCCAGCTCGCGCTGACCGCGTGGTCGGCCCGGACGGCGGCGTTGGCGACGTCCTCGATGTCGGTCCGCTGCTGGGTGCTGAGCGCGCCCTGCCAGGCGAAGTCCAGCCGCAGGTACCCGGGCCGGTTGTACGAGCCGGACTGCAGGGCCTGCGGGCCGAGCACCTCGCGCAGCGCCGCGTGGACGACGTGGGTGCCGGAGTGCGCCTGGCAGGCCGAGAGCCGCCACTCGCGGTCGACCTCGGCGGTGAGGGTCACGCCGGCGCGCAGCTCGCCCTCGAGCACGCGGACCTGGTGGGCGACCAGGCCCTTGACCGGCCGCTGCACGTCGAGCACCTCGGCGCGGCCGCCGTCCCAGGTGAGGACGCCGGCATCGGCCACCTGGCCACCGGACTCGGCGTAGAACGGCGTCCGGTCCAGCACGACCCGGGTGACCTCGCCGGGCCCGGCGACGGTCTCCGCGCCATCGGAGTCGGTCAGCTCCGAGACGACGGCGAGCACCCGGGAGTCGGTGCGCAGCGTCTCGTAGGCCAGCCAGTCCGTCGGCCCGTGCTCGGCCAGGATGCGCCGGTAGGCGAGGACGTCGACCGAGCCGGTGCGCTTGGCGCGGGCGTCGGCGCGGGCCCGGTCGCGCTGCTGCTGCATGAGCGCGCGGAAACCCGCCTCGTCGACGGTCACGCCCTGCTCGGCGGCCATCTCGAGGGTGACGTCGATCGGGAAGCCGTAGGTGTCGTGCAGCGAGAACGCCTGCTCCCCGGACAGCGACGGCGTCCCCTGGCTCTTGGCCTCGCGCACCGCGGTGTCGAACAGCGCGGTGCCCGAGGTCAGGGTGCGCCGGAACGCCTCCTCCTCGGCGTAGGCGACCGAGGAGATGCGGGCGAAGTCGGTGACGAGCTCCGGGTAGCTGGCGCCCATGGCGTCGCGGGAGACCGGCAGCAGCTCCGGCAGCGTCGCCTCGTCGACGCCGAGCAGCTTCATCGACCGGACGGCGCGGCGCAGCAGCCGGCGCAGGATGTAGCCGCGACCCTCGTTCCCGGGGGTGACGCCGTCGCCGATGAGCATCAGCCCGCTGCGCACGTGGTCGGCGACCACGCGGAGCCGGACGTCGTCGTCGTGCTTGGCCCCGTAGGTCACGCCGGCGAGCTCGGCGGCGCGGCGCAGCACCGGCGCCACCTCGTCGATCTCGTACATGTTGTCGACGCCCTGCAGCAGGAAGGCCACCCGCTCCAGGCCCATGCCGGTGTCGATGTTCTTCTTCGGCAGCTCGCCGAGGATGGGGAAGTCCTTGCCCTCCCCCGCGCCCCGCTCGTACTGCATGAAGACGAGGTTCCAGATCTCCAGGAACCGGTCGCCGGCGCGGTCGACGGCCGGGCCGCCGTCGGGGCCGTACTCGGGCCCGCGGTCGACGTAGATCTCCGAGCAGGGGCCGGCCGGGCCCGGGGCGCCGGTCGACCAGTAGTTGTCCTCCATGCCCAGGCGCTGGATCCGCTCGGCGGGCAGGCCCGCGATGCGCGCCCAGGCCTCGGCGGCCTCGTCGTCGTCCAGGTAGACCGTGACCCAGATCCGCTCCGGGTCGAAGCCCAGCCCGCCGTCCTCCACCCGGCCGGTGACGAGGTCCCAGGCGTGCTGGATGGCGCCTTCCTTGAAGTAGTCGCCGAAGGAGAAGTTGCCGTTCATCTGGAAGAACGTGCCGTGCCGGGTGGTCTTGCCGACCTCCTCGATGTCGAGGGTCCGCACGCACTTCTGCACGCTCGTGGCGCGCGGGTAGGGCGCGGGCTCGCGGCCGGTCAGGTACGGGATGAACGGCACCATGCCGGCGACGGTGAACAGCAGCGACGGGTCCGGCGAGACCAGCGAGGCGCTGGGGACGACGGTGTGGCCCCGGGCGGCGAAGTGGTCCAGGAAACGACGGCGGATCTCGGCGGTCTGCATGTCCTACTCGGGTTCTCGAGGTGCGGGGAGTCCGGGGCTGCGGCCGGCCCCGCCGGGGGGTTCAGCGGTCGGCGTGCGGTGCGCTGTGCCGGCCGGGCAGCTCGACCGCGCCGCGCTCGGGCAGCGGCGCGTCCAGCCCCGTGCCGGAACGCAGCTCACCCTCGCGGGCTTCCGCGGCGGCGCGCACGTCGGCCCCGAACTCGCCGATGGCGTCGGCCAGGTCGCGCAGGCCCTCGACGATCGAGCCGGCGATGCCCTGCGGGGTCATCTTCTCCGCGGCGGCGGACAGCTTGCGGACGACGAGCGCGCCGATGGTCACGCCCATGGCCAACCAGAACAGCCGGCGCATCAGGCGGCCCGCCGGGCGGCACGGCGCGCGCGCCGGGCGTCCTTGTCCCGCTGCGCGGCCTCGGCGAGCGCCACGCCTTCGCGACGCTTGCGGGCGGCGCTGCGGACGCCGTAGCTGAACGCGGCGACCTTGATCAGCGGGCTGCCGAGGGTGGCGGCCACGACGCTGGTCAGGGCGGCGACGTTGCTCGACACGTTGGCGGCGTTGCCGGTGATGTCGTCGACCCGCTCGAGGTTGGAGTTGACGTGGGTGACCGTGGTGGTCGCCTGCGCCAGGATCGGGGCGCTCTGCTCGCGGACCTGGCGGATGGTCAGCGTGGTCTCGTCGAGCGTGCGGCCCAGCTTGAGCAGCGGGACGGCCAGCAGCAGGACCAGCAACACCAGCGCGAGGGCGGCGATCAGTCCGGCCCACTCTCCTGCGGACACGCGGCGTCTCCTGTTCGTCGTTCCCCAGACGTTCGCCGGGCCGACCCGGCGTGGTCACAGTAGTCGGCGGGTCCCCGGCGGCCCCGGCTGCCGGGACGGGTGGGGCGGGCCGGTCAGCGGGTGCGGCGCAGGATCGCCCGCAGCTTCGGCAGCCGCGCCGCGATCGGCCCCTCGGCGCCCCGCTGGGTGGGCCGGTAGTAGTCCCGCCCGACCAGCGCGTCCGGCGGGTACTGCTGGGCGACGATGCCGTCCGGCGCGTCGTGCGGGTACCGGTAGGTGCCGCCGTGGCCGAGCTTCTTCGCGCCGGCGTAGTGGGCGTCGCGCAGCCCGGGGGGCACCGGCCCGGCCAGCCCCGCCCGGACGTCGGCCACGGACTCCCCCATCGCCACGGTGATCGCGTTGGACTTCGGCGCGGTGGCCAGGTGGACGACGGCGTGGGCCAGTGGGAAGTGCCCCTCCGGCATGCCGATGAAGGCCACCGCCTCGGCCGCGGCGACCGCGGTCTGCAGCGCGGTGGGGTCGGCCATGCCGATGTCCTCGCTGGCGGAGATCACGAGCCGGCGGGCGATGAACCGCGGGTCCTCCCCCGCCTCGACCATCCGCGCGAGGTAGTGCAGCGCCGCGTCGACGTCGCTGCCGCGGATCGACTTGATCAGCGCGCTCGCGACGTCGTAGTGCTGGTCGCCCTGCCGGTCGTAGCGGACCGCGGCCTGGGCGACGGCGGTCTCCAGCGTGGCCAGGTCGATCTCCGCGGCGCCGGCGGCCACGGCCGCTCCGGCGCCGGACTCGAGCGCGGTGAGCGCCTTGCGGCCGTCCCCGCCGGCGATCCGCACGAGGTGCTCCTCGGCCTCGGCGCTGAGCGTCACGGCGCCGTCGAGCCCGCGGTCGCTGGTCAGCGCCCGTTGCAGAAGGGTGCGGACGTCGTCGTCGGCCAGCGGCTGGAGCGCGAGCACCAGGCTCCGCGACAGCAGCGGGCTGACCACGGAGAAGAACGGGTTCTCGGTCGTGGCGGCGATGAGGCTGACGATCCGGTCCTCGACCGCGGACAGCAGCGAGTCCTGCTGGGTCTTGGAGAAGCGGTGGACCTCGTCGATGAAGAGGACCGTGCGCCGCCCGGCGTAGGTGAGCTCGCGCTTGGCCGCGGTGATGACCGCGCGGACCTCCTTGACCCCGGAGTCCAGCGCCGACAGCTGCACGAACTGCCGCTTGGTCGCCAGCGAGATGACGTGGGCGAGCGTCGTCTTCCCGGTGCCCGGCGGCCCGTAGAGGACCAGCGACATCGGCTCGTCGGCCTCGACCAGGCGGCGCAGCGGCGAGCGCGGGCCGAGCAGGTGCTGCTGGCCGACCACCTCGTCGAGCGACCGCGGCCGCATCCGGACGGCGAGCGGCGCTCCGGGGTCGACGGTGGCGCCGTCGGGCGGCTCCGGGTCGTCGAACAGCGAGCTCACGGGTACCGACGCTACCCGCGGGGCACGACACCCCCATGCAGCAGAGACGACTCGGCGACCGGACCGTCAGCGCGATCGGACTCGGCGCCATGCCGCTGTCCACGAAGTCCGACCGGCCCTCGCCGGACGAGGCCGAGGCCGTCGTCCACGCCGCGCTCGACGCGGGAGTGACGTTGATCGACACCGCCGACGCCTACGCCGCCGACGAGGGCGAGTTCGGGCACAACGAGGAGCTGGTGGCGCGGGCGCTGCGCTCCTACGGCTCTGGTGCCCGCGACGTCCTGGTGGCGACGAAGGGCGGGCACACCCGGCAGGGCAGCGACTGGGGGCTCGACGGCACGCCGGGCTACCTGCGCCGCGCGTGCGAGGGCTCGCTTCGCCGGCTCGGCGTCGACGCCATCGACCTGTACCAGTTCCACCGGCCCGACCCCGAGACGCCGTGGGAGGAGTCGATGGCGGGGCTGCGGGCGCTGGTCGACGCCGGGCTGGTCCGGAGGGTCGGGATCTCGAACGCCGACATCGCGCAGATCGACGTCGCCCGGTCCGTGGTGGGCGACGCGCTGGTCGCGGTGCAGAACCAGTTCTCCCCCGGCTGGCGGTTCTCCGCCGACGAGCTCGCCCACTGCGCCGACCACGGTCTGGCGTTCCTGCCGTGGAGCCCGTTCGGCGGCGTCTCGGCGGCCGGGTCGCTGGAGGCCACCGCGCCGGCCTTCGCGGAGGTGGCCGCCGAGCTGGGGGTGTCGGTGTACCAGGTGACGCTGGCCTGGCATCTGGCCCAGTCCGACGTCGTCCTGCCGATCCCCGGCGCCTCCCGGCCGGCGTCGATCGTCGACTCGGCCGCCGCCGCCGACCTGCAGCTCAGCCTGGAGCAGCTCGCCCGCCTGGGCTGAGGTGTTCGACCCCCGCCGCCTGGGCCGCTACCGGCTCTCGGGACGGGTCGGGCTCGTCCCGGCCAGTCGGAGCAGCCCGAGTTCGCCGTGCGACGACTCGACGAACAGCTCGAAGACGCGACCACGCGCTTCGGGGCCGTTCGCCCAGGCGAGCACCTCGTGGACGTCGGCCGCTCCCGTCAGGCGCCACTCCTCGCAGTACGGCACCACGAGCACGCCGTCGGACCCGGGCTCCGCCGACGGGCCGCTCCAGAAGTAGACCCGGTAGACGGGGTCGTCCACTTCCCAGCGGGCGTCACGAGGGTCGACCGGTGCGGGCATCATGCCGACAGGATCCCGCTCCCTGCCGCGGGCCCATGGTCGCGGCTGGGAGTGGCGCCACCGCGGCGGAGCAGCGGGACGACGAGGGCGATCACGACCGCCACGACCAGGGCGACCACCCACGGCGTCAGGTCCCGCGCATCGGGCGACGCCGACAACCGGAAGACCTGCCACGCGCCGGAGAGTGCGTCCGGGAGGGTGTCCGGGAGCCCGTACCCGGGTCGGAGCAGGGGCTCCAGCCACGCTGCCGCGGTCATCAGCGGTCCGGTGGACCAGGCCAGCAGCACCACGAGCGGCCACCACAGCAGCCGCAGGGGTGGCGTCGTCCCGACGGCGACGAGCGCGGCGACCAGCACGATCGCGCCGAACCAGGCCGACACCGTGCCCAGTGATCCGCTCCCGCTCGGGTGCGCGACCGCCGACACGACCGAGGAGGACCAGGGCGGCGCCAGCCCGGCGAGGACGCCCAGACCGACGCCGAGACCCGGGCGGCCCAGCAGCGCGGCCGAGCCCAGCAGCCAGCCCCCGACCGCCGTGGTCACGACCACCGCGGAGAGCCCGGCGAGGACGACGGGCTCCTCGTCGAAGCCGCTCCCCGGCGCGTCGGACACCGACGCCAGCGACTGGAGCAGCGTGACCGCGACGGCGAGCGCCAGCCCGCTCCCGGTCGCGGCCAGCGAGAGGCCGCGCCGCCGGCCCAGCCGGCCCACCAGTCCCGCCCCGACGCCGCCGGTCAGCGCGCCGAGCACCAGCCAGCTGAGCCAGCCGGCAGCCAGCGGCAGCGCACTGGTCCCGGCGTAGGCGTCCATCCCGCCGAGCAGCCACCACAGGTGACCGCCGACCCACCACACGACGGCGGCCAACGGCAGCAACGCCCACTCGGGCAGGCCCGCCGACGCCGCGAGGCGGGGCGCCGGGACGGCGGGCGCGGACGCCGGCGCCGGCGCGCTCACCGCCCGAGGACCGCGCGCAGCGCCGCGAGCACCAGCGCCACCCGGTCGGGCCGGGCGTTGGCACCCATCAGGCCGATCCGCCACACCGAGGACGCGTAGGCGCCGGCGCCGGCACCGATCTCCACGTCGTACCGCTCGAGCAGCTCGGCCCGCACCGCCGCCGAGTCGACGCCCTCGGGTACGCGGACGGTCGTCAGTTCGGGCAGCCGGTGCCCGTCGGCCGCGAAGAGCTCGAGCCCCAGCTCGGCCAGGCCCTCGTGCAGCAGCCGGCCGGCCTCGGCGTGCCGGGCGTGCACGGCGTCCAGGCCCTCGTCGAGGATCCGGCCGAGCGCCGCGTGCAGCGAGACGACCATCCCGGTGGGCGCGGTGTGGTGGTACGTACGCCCGCCGCTGCCGGCCGCCTCGCCCGCGTACCCGCCGAGCATGCCGAGGTCGAGGTACCAGCTCTGCGGCTTCTCGATCCGCCGCTCCCAGGCCCGGTCGTTGATCGTGAAGGGCGCGAGGCCGGGCGCGGTGCCCAGGCACTTCTGCGAGCCCGAGTAGGCGAGGTCGACGCCCCAGTCGTCCAGCCGCACCGGGATGCCACCCAGCGAGGTCACGCAGTCGGCCAGCAGCAGCGCGTCGCCCTTGCCGGCGGCCAGGGGCTCCAGGTCCGAGCGGACGCCGGTGGAGGTCTCGGCGTGGACCGCGGCGATCAGCTTCGGCGCCGGGTGGGCGGCGAGCACCCGCTCGCCGTCGACCGGCTGCCCCCACTCGTGGTCCACCCGCACGACCTCGGCGCCGCACCGGGAGGCGACGTCGACCATGCGCTCGCCGAACAGGCCGTTGACCGCCACGACGACGACGTCGCCCGGGCCGACGGTGTTGACGAAGGACGCCTCCATGCCCGCCGAGCCGGTCGCCGACAGCGGGAGGGTCCGCCGGTTCGCCGTCCCGAACAGCTGCCGGAGCCGGTCCGAGGTCTCGTCGAGGATCCCGAGGAAGACCGGGTCGAGGTGCCCGAGCAGCGGCCGGCCCAGGGCGACCGTGGCCTCCGGGTAGGGGTTCGACGGGCCGGGTCCGAGCAGGGTGCGGGCGCGCAGCGGCATGACGCTGACGTTAGGACACCGCGGGGTCCGCGACCTCTTGCGGTGTTCCTCGTGGTGTCGCGGTGCTGCAGCACCGCAGGAGCACGAGGAACACCGCAGGAGTGCGGGGTTCAGCCCCTCGTCGGGTCCGTGGGCCCGGGGGCACCGGGCTGGCCGGGGAGCGCGGGCTCCTCGGGCTTGGCGTCGATGCCGGCCTCCTTGCGCTGCGCGTCGGAGATCGGCGTCGGGGCGCTGGTCAGCGGGTCGAAACCGGCGCCGGTCTTCGGGAAGGCGATGACCTCGCGAATCGAGTCGACGCCGGCCAGGAGCGCGGTCAGCCGGTCCCAGCCGAGCGCGGCCCCGGCGTGCGGCGGCGGGCCGTAGGCGAACGCCTCGAGGAAGAAGCCGAACCGCTCGCGCGCCTCCTCGCGGGACATGCCGAGGGTCTCGAAGACGCGCTCCTGCAGCGCGGCGTCGTGGATACGGACCGAGCCGCTCATCACCTCGTTGCCGTTGATCACCATGTCGTAGGCGTCGGACAGCGCCGCGCCCTTGTCGTCGGCGAACCGCTCCCGCCACTCGGGCGTGGGCGAGGTGAACGGGTGGTGCATGAAGGTCCACTCGCCGTCCTCGGTCTCCTCGAACATCGGGAAGTCGACGACGAAGAGGAACGACCAGGTCCCGGGCTCGATGAGCTCCAGCCGCTTGGCGATCTCGTTGCGCGCGGCGCCGAGCAGCTCCTGCGAGGTGCGACGGGCACCGGCGGCGAAGAAGACGCAGTCGCCGGGCTTCGCGCCGACGGCGGCCACGAGCCCGTCGCGCTCGGCCTCGGAGATGTTCTTGGCCACCGGCCCGCCGAGCGTGCCGTCCTCGGCGATGGTCACGTAGGCCAGGCCGCGCGAGCCGCGGGACCGGGCCCAGTCCTGCCAGGCGTCGAACGCCCGCCGCGGCTGGGAGCCACCGCCGGGCATGACGACCGCGCCCACGTACGGCGCCTGGAACACCCGGAACGGGGTGTCGGCGAAGTAGGAGGTCAGCTCGGTCAGCTCGATGCCGAACCGCAGGTCGGGCTTGTCGGAGCCGAAGCGGTCCATCGCCTCGCGGTAGGTCATCCGCGGGATCTCCGGCACCTCGTACCCGGCCAGCTCGCGCCACAGCGACCGGACGACGTCCTCGGCGATGGCGAGCACGTCGTCGCGCTCGACGAAGCTCATCTCGAAGTCGAGCTGGGTGAACTCCGGCTGCCGGTCGGCGCGGAAGTCCTCGTCCCGGAAGCAGCGGGCGATCTGGTAGTAGCGCTCCAGGCCGCCGATCATCAGCAGCTGCTTGAACAGCTGCGGCGACTGGGGCAGCGCGTACCACTTGCCCGGCTGCAGCCGGACCGGCACGACAAAGTCGCGCGCACCCTCGGGCGTCGAGCGGGTCAGCGTCGGCGTCTCGACCTCGGTGAAGCCGTGCCCGGCCATGACGCCGCGGGCGACCCGGCTGATCTCGCTGCGCAGCCGCATGATCCGGGCCGGGTCCTGGCGGCGCAGGTCCAGGTAGCGGAACCGGTAGCGGACGTCGTCCGACGCCGCCGAGTCCGTCTCGATCGGGAACGGCAGCGGCGCGGCGGCCGACAGCACGCGCAGCTCGCCGGCGACGACCTCGAGGTCGCCGGTGGGCAGCTCGGGGTTCTCGTTGCCGGCCGGGCGCTGGCGGACCTCGCCGGTGACGAGCACGCAGTACTCGTTGCGCAGCGCGTGCGCCTCCTCCTCGCGGACGACGACCTGGACGTAGCCCGAGGCGTCGCGCAGGTCGAGGAAGACCACGCCGCCGTGGTCGCGGCGGCGGGCGACCCAGCCGGCCAGGGTGACCGTCGAGCCGGCGTCGGTACCGCGGAGGGTGCCGGCGTCATGGGTGCGGAGCACGGGGATCTCTCTCTGTGGGGGTCGGGTTCACCAGCGGTCGTGCACGTGGGCGCGGATGCGCTCGTCGTACACGCGCTCGAGGTCGGCGAGCTGGCTCTCGGTCAGGCGGGGCAGCTCGGCGGCGGCGACGTTGCCGCGGACCTGCTCGACGTTGCGGGCGCCGGGGATCACGGTGGTGACGCCGGGCTGGTCGATCACCCAGCGAAGCGCGAAGGCCGCCGTCGGTGCGTCCCCGGCGATCGCCGCGACCTCGCGGGCCGCCGCGACGCCGATCTCGAAGGGCACGCCGGCGAAGGTCTCGCCGACGTCGAAGGCCTCGCCGTTGCGGTTGAAGTTCCGGTGGTCGTCGGCCGGGAACGTCGTCGACTCGTCGTACTTGCCGGTCAGCAGACCGCTCGCCAGCGGCACCCGGGCGAGGATGCCCACGTCGGCCGCCTGCGCCGCGGGCAGCAGCTCCTCCAGCGGCTTGCGGCGGAAGACGTTGAGGATCACCTGGATGGTGGCGACGCCGGGGTGCTGCAGCGCGGTCAGCCCCTCGGCCACCGTCTCCACCGAGACGCCGTAGGCGGCGATCGAGCCGTCGGCGACGAACCCGTCGAGCGTGTCGTACACCCGCTGGTCGCTGTAGACGGCCGGCGGCGGGCAGTGCAGCTGCACGAGGTCGAGGGTGTCGACGCCGAGGTTGCGCCGCGACCGGTCCACCCAGGCCCGGAGGTTCTCCGGCGTGTACGTGGCGGCCTCGAAGGGGTCCGCGCGGCGCCCGGCCTTGGTAGCCACGAACGGACGCTCGGACACCGCGGCCAGCACCCGGCGGATCCGCTCCTCCGAGCGGCCGTCGCCGTACACGTCGGCGGTGTCCAGCAGGGTCACCCCGGCGGCCAGTGCGGCCTCGAGCACCGCCTCGGCGGCCTCGTCGTCGACGTCGCCCCAGTCCCCGCCCAGCTGCCACGTCCCCAGCCCGACGACGCCGACCTCTGCCCCGGTCCGGCCCAGCGGCCGCTGCTCCATGCTCACTCCCCGCCCCCTGTTCGGCTCCGCACTCGCTCCGCTCCTCGGTCGCTGGCGCTCCCTGCGATGCTCACTCGCGCGTCGCACTCACGTTCACCGTCGCACGCTTCACGGCATCGAACAGGTCGGCCACCGGGACCGCCTCCTGCTCGCCGGTCGCCATGGTCTTGAGCTGCCCCACGCCCTCGGCCAGGTCGCGGTCGCCGATGACGACGACGTGCGAGGCGCCGGACCGGTCGGCGGCCTTCATCGCGCCCTTGAGCCCGCGGTCGCCGTAGACGGTGTCGGCGGAGACGCCGGCGGCCCGCAGCTGCCCGACCAGCCGTACGGCGAGCCGCTTGGCCTCGGCCCCCAGCGGGACGACGAAGGCCTGCACGCCGGGGCTGGTGCCGATGTCGAGCCCCTCGGCCTGCACCGCCAGCAGCGTCCGGTCGACCCCGACCGCGTAGCCGATGCCGGAGACGTCGGGGCCACCGAGCGCCGCGGACAGCCCGTCGTACCGCCCGCCGCCACCGATCGCCGACTGGGCGCCGAGGCCGTGGTGCACGAACTCGAACGTCGTCTTCGTGTAGTAGTCCAGGCCGCGGACCAGCTTCGGCGCCTCGGTCCAGGTCACCCCGAGGTCGGTGAGGTGCTGGCGGACGGCGTCGTAGTGCGCCTTCGTCGAGTCCGACAGGTGGTCGACCATCAGCGGGGCGTCGTCGAGCTGCGCCTGTACCTCCGGCCGCTTGTCGTCCAGCACCCGCAGCGGGTTGATCGCCGCGCGCCGGCGGGTCTCCTCGTCCAGGTCCAGCTTGTCGAGGAACGCGACCAGCAGCTCGCGGTACTGCGGCCGGCAGGTCGCGTCGCCCAGCGAGGTGAGCAGCAGCTCGAAGTCGGTCAGCCCGAGGTCACGGAAGCCCTGCACGCCGAGTGCCACCACCTCGGCGTCCAGCGCCGGGTCGTCGATGCCCAGGGCCTCCATGTCGACCTGGGTGAAGTGCCGGTACCGGCCGGCCTGCGGGCGCTCGTAGCGGAACGCCGAGCCGACGGTCCACAGCTTGACCGGCAGCGCACCGGTGTGGAGGCGGTGCTCGATGAAGGCGCGCATCAGCCCGGCGGTGAGCTCGGGGCGCAGCGTCAGGGAGCGGCCGCCGCGGTCGTCGAAGGTGTACATCTCCTTCGTCACGACGTCGGTGGACTCCCCGACCCCGCGGGAGAAGACGGCGGTCTCCTCGAACACCGGCGTCTCGACGTAGCCGTACCCGGCCCGCCGCAGCGGCGCGGTGAGGGTGTCGCGGACGGCGAGGAACCGCGCGGACTCCGGCGGCAGGGTGTCGAACGTGCCCTTCGGCGCGGTCAACCCGCCGCTCACAGCCCGCGGCCCTTCGGCGCCGGCTGCGACGACGCGGCCTCGGCCAGGTAGGGGTTGGTCGCCCGCTCGCGACCGATCGTGGTCAGCCCGCCGTGCCCGGGCAGCACGATCGTCTCGTCGTCCAGCGGGAGGACGACGTCGCGCAGCGAGGCCAGCATCTTCTGCCAGGACCCGCCGGGCAGGTCGACGCGGCCCACCGATCCCTGGAACAGCACGTCGCCGGCGAACAGGCCCGGCGCCTCACCGAGGTCGAGCCCGAAGACCACCGAGCCGTCGGTGTGGCCGGGGGCGTGCCGGACGGTCAGCCGCACCCCGGCCAGGTCGAGGACGGCGCCGTCGTCCAGCGGCACGACCTCCGACGGGTCGGGGAAGCGGGCGCCGGCGACCAGCCGGGCCAGCTGCGGGCCGAACCAGCGGGCGGGGTCGGTGAGCATCCCGTTGTCCAGCGGGTGCATGTACGCGGGGATGTCGTACCCCTCGCAGACCGGGACGACGGAGAAGGTGTGGTCCAGGTGGCCGTGGGTGAGCACGACCGCGACCGGCTTCAGCCCGTCCTCGGCGATGATCTGCGACAGCGGCTCGACGGCGTCCTGGCCGGGGTCGACGATCACGCACTCCTGGCCGCGTCCGGTGGCGACGGCGTAGCAGTTGGTGCCGAAGGCGCCGGCCGGGAACGAGCGGATGAGCACCCGTGCAGGTTACGCGGGGGTGATCACCGGTGCCGTCGGCTCTCCCCGACCCGCCCCGCGCCGCAGATCCGGGGATCCCCAGGTCCGCCGCCTAGACTCGCGCACCGACCAGCGGGGCGCCCCTCCCGGGCCGCCGGCCCCGCAGCAGCCGTACGTCCGAGGAGTGCTCCCCCGTGCCGAGCAACAAGCAGCGCCGGCAGGCCGCCCAGCGCCACCTGCAGCGGCAGCTGGAACGCCGCGCCGAGCTGGCCCGCAAGCGCCGCCGCAACCTGCTCGTCGCGGTGACCGCCGCCGCCGTCGTCCTCGTGGTCGGCGCCGTCCTGCTGGTCACCACCCTCGGCGGGGACGACGACGGCGACACCACCGCCACCGACCCGACCACGAGCGCTCCCCTCGCCGACACGCCGGTCGCGCCGGTCGTGAACCCCGACGGCACGGTGACCTGCGACTTCGCCCGCGACGGCTCCGACACCGACGTCGGCCTGCCGCCCACCCCCGAGGCGACCCCGGCCAGCGGCACGACGGCGCTGGCGGTCGCCACGTCGGCCGGCGACATGACCTTCACCCTCGACCGGGCCAAGGCCCCCTGCGCGGCGGCGAGCTTCTCCTACCTGGCCTCGGTCGGCTTCTTCGACGGCTCCCCCTGCCACCGCGAGGTCAACCAGCCCGAGTTCGGCGTGCTGCAGTGCGGCGACCCGACCGGCACCGGCCAGGGCGGCCCGGGCTACCGCTTCTACGAGGAGATCCCGGAGGGGACGGCGTACCCGCGGGGCACCATCGCGATGGCCAACAGCGGCGCGCCGGGCTCGACCGGCAGCCAGTTCTTCCTGTGCTTCGTCGACACCCAGCTCCCGCCGAGCTACACGCCGGTCGGGACCGTGGACGAGGCCGGCCTGGCCGTCCTCGACCAGATCGCGGCCGCCGGCAACGACGGCTCCTTCGAGCCCAGCCCCGGCGGCGGCGCCCCGAACACCCCGGTGACCATCACCTCCATGACGGTCCTGCAGTGAGCCGGCTGCGCGCCGCCGGCGCGCTGGCCGCCGTCGTGCTGGCCGTCGCCGGCTGCGGATCGGACGACGACGAGCCGACCGCGGGGTCCTCCGGCGCGACGGTGACCTGCGACTGGGTGTCCGACGGCTCCGGCGTGGACGTCGGCACCCCGCCCGAGGAGGTCCCGGCCGAGGGCGAGACCACGGTCGCGATGACCCTCGGGCAGGGCGAGCTCCTCCTGACGCTGGACGCCGCGAGCGCTCCCTGCGCGGCCGCGAGCACCGCCCACCTGGCCGACGCCGGCTTCTTCGACGGCAGCCCCTGCCACCGGCTGGTCGACTCCGCGACCTTCGGCGTCCTGCAGTGCGGCGATCCGACCGGCACCGGCCGCGGCGGCCCGGGCTACCGGTTCGAGCAGGAGGTCGACGCCGACACCGCCTACCCCGCCGGCACGGTCGCGATGGCGAACAGCGGTGCGCCCGGCTCCACCGGCAGCCAGTTCTTCATCTGCTACGTCAACACGCGGCTGTCGCCGGACTACAGCGTCGTCGGCACGCTCGACGACGCCGGCCTCGACGTGGTCCGCGGCATCGCGGCAGCCGGGCACGACGGCTCGTTCGACCCCTCCCCCGGCGGCGGCGCCCCCATCGAGGACGTCGTCATCGAGTCCGCGGAGGTCCGCGGATGACGACCGCCCGCGGAGCGGCCCTGCTGACCGCCGGCGTCCTCGCGCTGGCCGGCTGCAGCACCACTGTCGCGGGCACCGCGTCGCCCGCCACGGGAGGCGGCCCGCCGCTGGGCGACACCCGCGTCGCCGACTACGCGGCCGGCCAGTCGCACGTCCCCGGCGTGGTCGACTACGACGAGAGCCCGCCGGTGGGCGGCCCGCACGCCTCCGCCTGGGCCGACTGCACCGGCAGCGTCTACGACGTCGACGTCCGGCACGAGAACGCCGTCCACTCCCTCGAGCACGGCGCGGTCTGGATCACCTACGACCCGGACGCGCTGACCGACGACGAGATCGCGACGCTCGCCGAACTCGTGGAGGGCGTCCCCCACCGGATGATGTCGCCCTACGAGGGGCTCGGGGCGCCGGTCAGCATCCAGGCGTGGAACCACCAGCTCACGGTGGAGTCGGCCGACGACCCGCGCCTGGCGCAGTTCGCCGACACGCTGACGATGGACCCCGCCAACACCCCGGAGCCCGGAGCCACCTGCGAGAACCCGGCGTTCCTCGACGACCCCGAGACCGCCTGAGCCGCACGGCTGCTCCTACGCGGTGACGCGCTCCACGTCGAAGACGCCGTCGACGTTCCGGACCGTCTGCAGCACGGCCCCCAGGTGCGCCGGGTCGGCCAGCTCGAAGGTGAAGCGGCTGATCGCGACGCGGTCGCGGCTGGTCTGCACCGACGCCGACAGGATGTTGACCCGCTCGTCGGCCAGCGCCTTGGTCACGTCGGAGAGCAGCCGGTGCCGGTCCAGCGCCTCGACCTGGATCGCGACGAGGAACACCGAGCCGGGCTGGCTCGCCCACTCGACCTCGACCAGCCGCTCGGGCTTGCGCTGCAGGTCCTCGGCGTTGGTGCAGTCGGTGCGGTGCACGCTCACGCCGCCGCCGCGGGTGACGAAGCCCAGGACGTCGTCCCCGGGGACCGGGGTGCAGCACTTCGCGAGCTTGGCCCAGACGTCGGTCATCCCGTGGACGACGATGCCGGGGTCGCCGCCGGCCGCCCGGCGCGGGCCGACCCGCCGGGTCGGGATCGCCGTCTCGGCGATGTCCTCGACCGCCCCCTCGGTGCCGCCCAGCGCCGCGATCAGCTTCTCGACCACCGAGGCCGCGGAGAGGTGGTTCTCCCCCACCGCCGCGTAGAGCGCGGTCACGTCGGCGTGGTTGAGCTCCTTGGCCAGGGTCGACAGCGCCTCGCCGCCGAGCAGTCGCTGCAGCGGGAGCCCCGCCTTGCGCATGGCCCGGGTCAGGGCCTCCTTGCCGGCCTCGACGGCGTCCTCGCGGCGCTCCTTGGTGAACCACTGGCGGATCTTGGTGCGCGCGCGGGAGGAGCCGACGAACGCCAGCCAGTCCTTCGACGGCCCGGCCGTCGGCGACTTGGAGGTGAAGATCTCGACGACGTCGCCGTTGGTCAGCTTGCTGTCCAACGACACCAGCGCCCCGTTGACCCGGGCGCCGATGCAGCGGTGCCCGACCTCGGTGTGCACCGCGTAGGCGAAGTCGACCGGGGTGGAGTCCCCGGGCAGGCTGACGACGTCGCCCTTGGGCGTGAAGACGAAGACCTCCTGCGGACCGAGGTCGTAGCGCAGGGTCTCCAGGAACTCACCGGGCTCCTGCGCCTCGCGCTGCCAGTCCAGCAACTGGCGCAGCCACAGCATGTCGTCGGGCGACCCGGGCTTGGCGGCGCCGAACTCACCGGCCACGGGCTTCCCGCCGGCCCGCGCCTTCTCCTTGTACTTCCAGTGCGCCGCGATCCCGAACTCCGCGGTGCGGTGCATGTCGTGCGTGCGGATCTGCAGCTCGACCGGCTTGCCCTGCGGACCGATCACGGTCGTGTGCAACGACTGGTACATGTTGAACTTCGGCATCGCGACGAAGTCCTTGAAGCGGCCCGGTACCGGCTGCCAGTGCGCGTGCATGATGCCCAGCGCGGCGTAGCAGTCGCGGACGGAGTCCACGAGGATCCGGATGCCGACCAGGTCCCAGATGTCGGTGAAGTCCCGGCCGCGGACGATCATCTTCTGGTAGATCGAGTAGTAGTGCTTGGGCCGGCCGGTCACCACGGCCTCGATCCCGGCGGCCTTGAGCTGCTCGGTCACCGACGCGGTGACCTCGGCGAGGTAGGTGTCGCGGGACGGCGCCCGCTCGGCCACCAGCCGGACGATCTCGTCGTAGCGCTTGGGGTACAGCGTCGCGAAGGCGAGGTCCTCGAGCTCCCACTTGATGGTGTTCATGCCCAGCCGGTGGGCCAGGGGGGCGAGGATCTCCAGCGTCTCGCGGGCCTTCTTCTCCTGCTTCTCGGGCGGGAGGAAGCGCAGCGTGCGCATGTTGTGCAGCCGGTCGGCCAGCTTGATGACCAGCACCCGGGGGTCGCGGGACATCGCGACGATCATCTTCCGGATCGTCTCGGCCTGCGCCGCGTCGCCCAGCTTGACCTTGTCGATCTTGGTGACGCCGTCGACGAGGTGCGCGACCTCGGGCCCGAAGTCCCGCGTGACCGACTCGAGGGTGACCCCGGTGTCCTCCACCGTGTCGTGCAGCAGCGCGGCGATCAGCGTGGTGGTGTCCATGCCGAGGCCGGCGAGGATGGTGGAGACCGCGAGCGGGTGGGTGATGTAGGGGTCGCCACTCTTGCGCTTCTGGCTGGCGTGCGCGGCCTCGGCGACGTCGTAGGCCCGCTGCAGCACCGCCAGGTCGGCCTTGGGGTGGCTCTGCCGGTGCAGCGCGGCCAGCGGCTCGAGGACCGGGCGGACGACGGTGCTGCGCTGCCCGGCGACGATCCGGCGGGCCAGCCGGTCGCGTACCCGGCGGCGGGGGGTCCCGGGGTCGTTCTCCGCGGGTGGCTCGGAGCCGACGTCGTCGGGACGGCGGACCGCCGGTCGCGGCGGCAGCGGGGCGCGCTCGCCCGCCGGGGCACCCGCCGGCAGGGCCGCGGGCTCGGCCGCCGCTGCGCCGGTGGCGGTCGGCGTGGTCGCCGGGGCTCCGGTCCCGAGGCGCCCGGCAGCCAGGTTCGTGCCGGCTGCATCGGGGGCCACAACGACTCCTACGGGCTCGAGGAGGGACGACCCTCCCCATGCTAGCGGGGCAGCCCCCGGGAACGGCGCGTCCGGGCGGGTGGTCTGCCCCTCAGGTGGCGGGCCGGCTGCGTCGGCTCAGGTCGCCCAGAGCGCGTGCACCGTGTGCGGCGCAAGCTGCTGGCGACCGCCCAGCTCGGCGAGCTCGACGACCACCGCCACCGCGCTGACCACGCCGCCGAGCTGCTCGACCAGGCCGATGGCCGCGGCCAGGGTGCCACCGGTGGCCAGGACGTCGTCGACCACCAGGACCCGCTGGCCCGGCGCGATCGAGTCGGTGTGCAGCTCCAGCGTCGCCGAGCCGTACTCGAGGTCGTACTCGGCCGAGACGCGGGCGCGGGGCAGCTTGCCGGCCTTGCGGACCGGCACCACGCCCACCCCCGCGTCGAGCGCCACGGCGGCGGCGAGCAGGAACCCGCGCGCCTCCACCCCGACGACGACGTCGAACCCGGGGTGCGCACCGTCCCCGGACGAGGCCAGGGCGGCGACCCGCGGGTCCACCGAGGCCGCCGACGCCAGGCCGTCGACGACCCGGCGGAACGCGGGGCCGTCGGCGAAGACCGGCGTCAGGTCCCGGAACACGATCCCCGGCGACGGGAAGTCGGGGACGTCGACGGCGATCGAGGCGACGAGCTCGTCCAGGGGCAGGTCGGCCCCCGGACCCGCGCCGGTGCTCACCGGCGCTTCTTGCCGCCGGCGCTGCCGCTGCCCCGCCGGCCGGCCGGCCGCTGCGGCCGCGCCCCCGGTCGAGGAGCCGCGGTGGCGCCGCTGCGTGGCTCGCCGGGACCCACCGAGGACGGCGACTCGACCACGACGTCGGCCTGCGCCGGACCGAGGTCGTCCACCCGCTCGGCGACGCCGACCGCGGTCTGCCGGCGGGCCGACGGCGAGCGGCGGGCGCTGGCGACGGGGCCGCGCCCCGGTCCGGTACCCCGCCCCTCGCGGGCGGCCGAGGACCGGCGGGCGAGCACCCGCTTGCGCAGGGCGACGACCTCCGGCTCCCGCTCCTTGAGGTCGGCCACGATCGGCGTCGCCAGGAAGATCGACGAGTACGCACCCGCCGCCAGCCCGACGAACAGCACCAGCGCGAGGTCCTTGAGCGTGCCGACGCCGAGCAGCCCGGCCCCGACGAAGAGCAGACCGGCGACCGGCAGCAGCGCGATGACCGACGTGTTGATCGACCGCATGAGCGTCTGGTTCACGGCGAGGTTGGCGGCCTCGCCCCAGGTCATGCGGGCGCTCTGCGCCAGCCCCCGGGTGTTCTCGTCCACCTTGTCGAAGACGACGACGGTGTCGTACAGCGAGAACCCGAGGATGGTGAGGAAGCCGACGACCGTGGACGGCGTGACCTCGAAGCCGATCAGCGAGTAGACGCCGGCGGTCACCACGATGTCGTGCAGCAGGGCCGCGATCGCACCGATGGCCATCTTCGGCTGGAAGCGGATCGCCAGGAACGCGATGACGGCCACGAGGAACACCACGAGGGCGATGAGCGCCTGCTCGGTGATGTCCTCGCCCCACTCGGCGCTGACCGACTCGGGGCTGACCTGGTCCGGCTCGATCCCGGCCGCGTCGGCGACGGCCGCGACGACCGCCCGCTCGCCCTCGTTGTCCAGGCCCTCGGTGCGCAGCAGGATCGAGTTGCCGCCCACGACCTGCGCGGTCGCGACCTCGGCACCGGCGTCCTCCGCGGCCTCCCGGACCTCGGTGAGCTGCTGCTCGGAGCCGGGCAGCCGGAAGCTGTTGCCGCCGGCGAAGTCGATCCCGAAGTTGAACCCGCGGAACACCATCGAGGCGATGCACAGCAGCACCACGACGGCGGTGACCTTGTAGATCAGCCGGCTGCGCCCGACGACGTCGAGCCCGGCCTCGCCGTTGTAGAGCCGGTGGGCCAGCGAGGCGCGGCGCGCGGGGCGCCGGGCCTCCTCGTCCGTCCCGTCGTCGCTGGCGCCCTCGCGGGGCAGGCCGGCGTCGGCCAGGGCGTCGTCGTCGGCCGCAGCGGCCGCGTCGTCGGCGGCCGCCGAGGCGTCGCGCTCCTCGTCGGCGTCGGTGCCGACCGGGATCTCCTCGGCGGCCGGGTCCTGCTCGCGGCTCATGCCCTGCTCCTGTCGGTGGCTGCGGTGGCCGTCCGGGCGCCCGCGCCGACCAGCTGCCGGCCGGCACCCCGCCCCGGAGCCTGGGCGACGGTGCGGTCGAGGCCGCGGCCCAGGCCCGAGAAGCGGTTGCTCCCGAAGCTCTTGAACCGGGCCAGCACCGCCAGCAGCGGATGGGTGAAGAGGAAGACGACGACGAGGTCGAGCACGGTCGACATGCCCAGCGTGAAGGCGAAGCCCTTCACGTCCCCGATCGCCAGCCAGTAGAGGATCGCCGCGGCGAGGAAGCTCACCGCGTCGGCCGAGAGGATCGTCCGCCGGGCACGGACCCAGGCGCGGGGCACGGCCGAGCGCAGCGTCCGGCCTTCGCGGATCTCGTCCTTGAGCCGTTCGAAGTAGACGACGAACGAGTCGGCCGTGATGCCGATCGAGACGATGAACCCGGCGATGCCGGCGAGGCTGAGCGTGAACCCGATCTGGCGACCCAGCAGGACCAGGCAGGCGTAGACCACCACGGCGGACAGCACCAGGCTGGCGATCATGACCAACCCGAGCAGGCGGTAGTAGAGCAGCGCGTAGAGGAAGACCAGCCCCACGCCGATGGCGCCGGCGATCAGGCCGGCCTGCAGCTGCTCCTCGCCGAGCTCGGTGGAGATCGACTGCGCGGTGGCCTGCTCGAAGGTCAGCGGCAGCGCGCCGTACTTGAGCTGGTTGGCCAGCTCGGTGGCGCTCTCCTGGTCGAAGTCACCGGTGATGGTGGTCGGGTTGCTGGTGATCGCGCTCTCGATGACCGGAGCGGAGACGACCCGCTCGTCGAGGGTGAAGGCCACCCGCTCCTGGACGTGCGCGGCGGTGTACTCGGCCCAGGTCTGCTCGCCGCTGCCGTCGAAGTCCAGCAGGACGATCCAGCCGCCGGTGCCCTGCTGCGTGCCGGCGCGCGCGTCGTCGATGGAGGTGCCCTCGATGATCGCCGGGCCGAGGAGGAACTTCTCGGCGCCGTCGTCGCTGCAGACGGCGACGTAGGAGTCCGGCGAGGCCGGTAGGACCGGACCGTCCTGGGTGTCGCAGCGCAGCGCGCTGTAGGCCGGGCCGGCCTCCTCGGGGGTCGCCGCCTCGACCGGCGGGACGGCCTCGCCGCCCTCTGCCGCAGGGTCGCCGGCGCCCTCGGTGCCGGTGGGCGCCGCGGACTCCGTCGGGGTGGCCGCGTCGGTCGGGGCGGCGTCGGTCGGGGCGGCGTCGGTCGGGGCGGCGTCGGTCGGGGCGGCGGCGTCCGTGGGGGCCGCGCCGTCGCTGGGGGCCGCCGTGTCGGTGGGCGCCGCCGGGTCGGTCGGGGTGGTGCCGGCGACCGTCGGGTCGAGCGTCGCGCAGAGCGGGTCCGTCCCCGGGCAGATCACCGGGCGGAAGCGCAGCTGGGCGGTCTGCCCGAGCTCGCGGGCCTGCTCGCCGTCGTCACCGGGGACCGAGATGACGATGTTCGTGTCGCCCTCGGTGACCACCTCCGCCTCGGAGACGCCGAGACCGTTCACCCGCTGCTCGATGATCTGGCGGGCCAGCTCCAGGTCCTCGGGGTCGGGGGCGCCGCCCCCGGGCGTCTGCGCGGTGAGGGTGACCGTCGTGCCGCCGCGCAGGTCCAGGCCCAGCTGCGGGGTCCGGGTGTCCCCGGTGAGGAAGACGAGCGCGTACAGACCGGCGACGATCAGCAGGAACGCCGCGAAGTACCGGCGCGCCGGTGTGGATCGGTTGGCCATGGGGAGCGCGGCTCAGCGGGTGGGGTCGGCGGGGCCGCCGTCGACGGCACCCGGGGCGGACTCACCGGAGACCGTGCCGTCGGCGTCGACCACCGGCTTGCGCACCTCGAGGATCGCCTGCCGCGCGAACGTCACGACCACGCCGGGGGCGATCTCCACGTCGACGGTGGTCTCGGTCTTGCCGGCGACGGTGCCGTGGATGCCGCTGGTGGTCATGATCGGCGTCCCGGGCTGCAGCGCCTCCTGCATCTCCTGCTGCTGGGCGACCATCCGCTTGCGCTGGCGCGCCGGCATGACGATCAGCAGCACGAAGGCGAGCGCGAGCAGGACGAGGGGAAAGAGCTCCACGGCAGGGGTGCCTCTCTACCGCGCCGGGATCGCGCGCGGTCGGTGCGGTCCGGGACGGGACCGCTCGGGTACGTCGGCTGTGACATCGCTGGGGCGCGCACAGCGACCGACCGTGCAGGCACGGAGGCCGGACCGGATGGCAGTCGAGTTGCGCGCCAGCGACGAGCAGTCTAGGCGTCGAACAGCGGTTCGGTGTCCGCACGAGGGGCCAGCGTGGCGGGTGAGCCACCCCCGAGGGGGAGGCCGCCACGCGGCAGCGGCTGCCCGAGGTGCCGCCAGGCGGCCTCGGTCGCGACCCGTCCGCGCGGCGTGCGGGCCAGCAGCCCCGCCCGCACGAGGAACGGCTCGCAGACCTCCTCGACCGTGTGCGGCTCCTCGCCGACGGCCACCGCGAGCGTCGAGACGCCGACCGGCCCGCCGCCGAACCGCACGACCAGCGCCTCGAGCACCGCGCGGTCCAGCCGGTCCAGCCCGAGGTCGTCGACGTCGTACAGCGCCAGGGCCGCGCGGGCGACGGCGAGGGTCACCCGCCCGTCGGCCTCCACCTCGGCGTAGTCGCGCACCCGGCGCAGCAGCCGGTTGGCGATCCGGGGGGTGCCCCGGGACCGCCCCGCGATCTCGGCGGAGCCGTCGTCGGTGAGCTCGACGCCGAGCAGCTCGGCGCTGCGGGCGAGCACCTGCTGCAGCTCGGCCGGCTCGTAGAACTCCATCTGCCCGACGAAGCCGAACCGGTCGCGCAGCGGTCCGGTGAGCAGGCCCGCCCGGGTGGTCGCGCCGACGAGCGTGAACGGGGCGATGTCCAGCGGGATGGCCGTGGCGCCCGGGCCCTTGCCGACGACGACGTCGACCCGGAAGTCCTCCATCGCCATGTACAGCAGTTCCTCCGCCGGCCGGGCGATGCGGTGGATCTCGTCGATGAACAGCACGTCTCCGGGGCCCAGGTTGGACAGCATCGCCGCGAGGTCGCCGGAGCGCTCGATCGCCGGGCCGCTGGTGATCTTCACCGAGGTGCCCAGCTCCGAGCCGATGATCAGCGCCAGGCTGGTCTTGCCGAGTCCGGGCGGGCCGGAGAGCAGCACGTGGTCCGGCGGTCGGCCCCGGCGCTTGGCGCCCTCGAGGACCAGCGCCAGCTGCCGGGCCACCTTCGGCTGACCGATGAAGTCGTGCAGCGAGTGCGGGCGCAGGGCCGACTCGACGACCCGCTCCTCCTCGCCGGCCTGCGGGGACACGGCGAACTGCCGGCCGAGGTCGTCGTCCACCTCGCCGGACAGCGCGCGGTCGAACGGCGAGGTCACGAGCCCTGCCCCCCGCTCCCGCCCAGCGCTCCGCTCCTCGCTCGCTGGCGCTCGCTGCGATGCTCACGCCGCTGTGCGCTCATGACCGCCCCAGCAGCTGGATCGCCTGCCGCAGCAGCACCGAGATCTGCACCCCGCCGTTGCCCTGCTGCTCCTCGGCAACCGGCGCGAGCGCGGTGAGGGCCGTGTCGGCCTCCTTGCCCGACCAGCCCAGGCCCACGAGGGCCGCGGTGAGCTGGTCGCGCCACGGCGCCACCGGCGTCAGCGGGCCGGCGCCGGACGGCAGGGCCGGCCCGTCGAGCTGGGTGTCGCTGCTCGTGGTGCCGAGGCGGTCGCGCAGCTCGAGGATCAGCCGCTCGGCGCCCTTCTTGCCGATGCCGGGGACCTGCATGAGCGCCTTGACGTCGGCCATCGACACCGCGCGGCGCACCTCGCGCGGCGGGTGGATCGCCAGCACCGCCTGCGCCAGCCGGGGCCCGACGCCGTTGGCGGTCTGCAGCAGCTCGAAGAGCTGGCGCTCGTCGTCGTCGGCGAAGCCGTACAGGGTGAGCGAGTCCTCGCGGACGACGAGGCTGGTCGACAGGCGGGCGCTCTCCCCCACCTGCAGCCGGGCGATCGTCCCGGGCGTGCACTGCACGGCCAGGCCGATGCCGCCGACCTCGACCACCGCGCCGTCCGGCGAGACCGCGGCCACCCGGCCGCTCACACTGGCGATCACGTCCGTCAGACCCCCTGCCACCGCGGCAACGTCCGCGGCTGGATGCTCGCACCGATCCCACCGGCCAGGGCAGCCACCCGGAGGCGCTGCTGCGCCGGCCCGCGCCAGACGTGGCACACCGCCAGCGCCAGGGCGTCGGCGGCGTCGGCCGGCTTCGGGGCCGTCGCCAGCCCGAGCACGCGGGTCACCATGAGGGTGACCTGCTCCTTGTCCGCCCGGCCGTTGCCGGAGATCGCGGCCTTGACCTCGCTCGGGGTGTGCCAGGCGACCGACCGGTCGGCCTGGGCCGCGGCGAGCGCGGCGACCCCGGCGGCCTGCGCGGTGCCGGTGGCGGTGCCCTTGTTGTTCTGCGTGAACACCCGCTCGATGGCGACGACGTCGGGCCGGTGCTCGCGCAGCAGCGCCGTCACGGCGGTGTGCAGCTCCAGCAGGCGCAGCTCCAGGTCCAGCTCCGGGGAGCTGCGGACCACGCCCACGCCGACCGCCTGGGGCCGGGCGCCGGGGCGGCCGTCGACCACTCCCCACCCGCACCGGGTCAGCCCGGGGTCGATGCCCAGCACCCGCATGCCCGCGCCTCCTGGTTGCCGAACTGGTGTTCGACCGAGGCTAGCCCCCGCCACCGTCACCACGACACCGACACACCGTTGGCCGCCCTTCAGGGGCCCGCGCCGAGCGTGCGAGGCGTGGGGGGAAGGGTGGTCCTAGATCTTCTCCAGCACCTCGTCGGAGACGTCGTAGTTGGCGTAGACGTTCTGCACGTCGTCGCAGTCCTCGAGCGCGTCGATGAGCCGGAACACCTTGGCGGCGCTGTCCTCGTCGAGCTCGACGCTCACGCTGGGCACGAACGCGGCGTCGGCGGAGTCGTAGTCGATGCCGGCGTCCTGCAGCGCGGTGCGGACGGCGACCAGGTCGGTCGGCTCGCAGACGACCTCGAACGAGTCGCCCTGGTCGCGCACCTCCTCGGCGCCGGCGTCCAGGACGGCCATGAGCACCGAGTCCTCGTCGACGCCGTCGGCGGCCGGGACGACGATGACACCCTTGCGGGAGAACAGGTAAGACACCGAGCCCGGGTCGGCCATGTTCCCGCCGTTGCGGGTCATCGCCGTGCGGACCTCCATGGCCGACCGGTTCTTGTTGTCGGTCAGGCACTCGATCAGGACGGCGACCCCGCCCGGGGCGTAGCCCTCGTAGGTGATGCCCTGGTAGTCGACGCCACCGGCCTCGGCGCCGGAGCCGCGCTTGACGGCGCGGTCGATGTTGTCGTTCGGGACCGAGCTCTTCTTCGCCTTCTGGATGGCGTCGAACAGCGTCGGGTTGCCCGCCGGGTCGCCACCGCCGGTGCGGGCCGCGACCTCGATGTTCTTGATCAGCTTGGCGAAGAGCTTGCCCCGCTTGGCGTCGATCCCGGCCTTCTTGTGCTTCGTCGTCGCCCACTTGGAATGGCCACTCACGTGTCCGCTCTCCTCTCGTCGCCGGCGACGGCGCCGGACCTGCGCCCCCGGGCCTTGTCCACGGCTCTGCGCACCATCTCGACGAAGAGCGCGTGCACCCGGCGGTCCCCGGTCAGTTCGGGGTGGAAGCTGGTGGCCAGGAGGTCCCCCTGGCGAACCGCCACGATCTTACCGTCGCCCGTCCCGCCGAGTACCCGGCCGAGGACCTGCACCCCCGGCCCGGCCTCCTCGACCCACGGCGCCCGGATGAAGACGGCCGGCACCGTCGCCTCCCCCAGCCGGACCGTCGACTCGAACGAGTCCACCTGCCGGCCGAAGGCGTTGCGCCGCACCGTCACGTCCAGCCCGCCGACGGTCGGCTGGTCGGCGGGGGCGTCGAGCAGCCGGTCGGCCAGCAGCACCATCCCGGCGCAGGAGCCGTACACCGGCAGCCCGTCCCGGACGGCGACCCGCAGCGGCTCCATCAGCCCGAACCGGGTGGCGAGCTTCGCGATCGTCGTCGACTCGCCGCCGGGCAGGACGAGGCCGTCCACCGCGGCGAGCTCCCCGGGCCGGCGCACCGGCACGGCGGTGGCACCCTCGGCGGTCAGCGCCGCCAGGTGCTCGCGGACGTCGCCCTGCAGCGCCAGTACCCCGACGGTGACGTCCCCCGCTCCCCCGGCCGTCACCAGCCGCGGGTGGCGAACCGCTCGGACTCGGGCAGCGTGGCGACGTTGATGCCGACCATCGCCTCGCCGAGACCGCGGGACACTTTGGCGATCACGTCGGGGTCGTCGGCGAAGGTCGTGGCCTGGACGATGGCCGCCGCGCGCTGCGCCGGGTCGCCGGACTTGAAGATGCCCGAACCGACGAAGACGCCCTCGGCGCCCAGCTGCATCATCATCGCCGCGTCGGCCGGGGTGGCGATGCCGCCGGCGGTGAAGAGGACGACGGGCAGCTTGCCGGTGCGGGCGACCTCGGCCACCAGGTCGTACGGCGCGCGCAGCTCCTTGGCCGCCACGAACAGCTCGGGCTCGTCGAGCGTGGTCAGCTGCCGGATGCCGGCGCGGATCGAGCGCATGTGCCGCACGGCCTCGACGACGTTGCCGGTCCCGGCCTCGCCCTTGGAGCGGATCATCGCCGCGCCCTCGGCGATCCGGCGCAGCGCCTCGCCCAGGTCGGTGGCGCCGCACACGAACGGCACGGTGAACGCGTGCTTGTCGATGTGGTGCGCCTCGTCGGCCGGGGTGAGCACCTCGGACTCGTCGACGTAGTCCACGCCCAGGCTCTGCAGGACCTGCGCCTCCACGAAGTGCCCGATCCGCGCCTTGGCCATCACCGGGATGGAGACCGCGGAGATGATCCCCTCGATCATGTCCGGGTCGCTCATCCGCGAGATGCCGCCCTCGGCGCGGATGTCGGCCGGCACCCGCTCGAGCGCCATGACGGCGACGGCCCCGGCGTCCTCGGCGATCCGGGCCTGCTCCGGCGTGACGACGTCCATGATGACGCCGCCCTTGAGCTGCTCGGCCATGCCGCGCTTGACCGCGCCGGTGCCGATGGCGCGCGCGGGGGTCTGATCGGGCGTCGACATGGCACTGGCCTCGCAGGAGCTCGGGGGTCGGGCCCTGACTGGACCCACTCCATCCTAAGAGGAGGTCAGGAGCGGCCCGGACCGGCGGTGCCGACCAGCTCCCCGAGGCTGTCGTCGATGTCGAAGTAGCGCGGCAGCGGCCGCCGGGCGTGCAGCCGCAGCAGCCGGGACAGCCGGCGCCCGCGCAGCTCTGCCGTGTCCCGGACGGCGTCGTTGTAGAACCGCCGGGCCAGGCCGACCCGCTGGGCGGTGCCGGACAGGTCCGCGGCCAGTGCCGGGGCCAGCTGGGGCAGCTCGCCGACCAGCGCACGCAGCTCCCGGCCCAGCACGTTCTCGGCCAGCTCGCGGTCCGGCGTCCACGGCAGCCGGGCCCCGGCCGCCGCCCGCGCCAGACCGGCCGTCCGCTCCGGTCCCAGCAGCGGGGCGGCCTCGCGGGCGACCTCGGCCGCGAGCGCGGCACGGCGGCGCAGCTGGGTCTCCAGCGCCGTGCGCGCCCGGTCCACCCGGGCCTCCAGGCGGCGCAGCCGGGTCAGCGTCCACGCCGTCCACACGGCGAGGAGCAGGACGACGACGCCGGCGACGATCGTCCAGACAGGGAGGCCCACGACGGTGGAGGCTAGCGCCGCACCCGCCGCCGGAGGGGCTGCCGGCCCGGCCCGGTCGCGCCGATCACGTCGGCGTCGTCGTCGGAGGCGGTGACCTCCCCGCCGCCCGGCAGCACCACCGTCTCGTAGACGGCGAGCACCCGGCGGGCGACGACCGACCAGTCGTAGGCCCAGGCGGCCTCCCGCCCACGGGCGGAGAGGTCCGCGCGGCGGTCGGGATCGGCCAGCAGGTCGCCCAGCGCCGTGGCCAGCGCGGCGGGGTCGCCCCGCCGGACCAGGACGCCCACCTCGCCGTCCTCCAGGACGGCGGCGAAGGCGTCGAGGTCGGCGGCGACGATCGGGGCCCCGGCGGCGAGCGCCTCGATGAGGATGATCCCGAAGGACTCCCCCAGCAGGTTGGGCGCGCAGTAGACGTCCACCGACCGCAGGAACGCCGCCTTGTCGGCCTCCGTGAGCTCGCCCAGGAGCTGGACGTGCGGACGCAGCTCCGGGGGGATCGACGCCTGCAGCGCCTCGGGGTCGCCCCGGCCGGCGATGAGGAGCCGCACGTCGGGGTGCCGCCGGACCACCGCGGGCAGGGCCTCGAGCAGCACCGGCAGGCCCTTGCGGGGCTCGTCGTAGCGGCCGAGGAAGCCGATGGTCGGCATCCCGGCGCCCCGGGTCAGGCCGGGCAGCGGCGGACCGTCGGCGAACGGCGCCACGTGCACCCCGTTCGGGATGACGACGGCGTCGCCGCCCAGGTGCTCCACCTGGAGCCGGCGGGCGAAGTCGGAGACCGCGATCCGGCCGCTGATCCGCTCCAGCCAGGGCCGGATGACCGGCCCCCAGGCGGTGAGCCACTTGGACCGCACGGTGGCGGCGTGGAACGTCGCCACGATCGGGCCCTTGGCGATCATGAGCACGAGCAGGCCGATGGACGGCGGCGCCGGGTCGTGCACGTGGACGACGTCGAAGTGGCCCTCGCGCAGCCAGCGGCGGACGCGGGCCGCCGAGATCGGGCCGAACTGCACGCTGGCCATCGAGCCGTTGTACGGGATCGGCACGGTGCGTCCGGCGAAGGTGACGTGCTCGGCCGGCAGCGACTCCTCGTGCTGGGCCGGGGTCAGGACCTCCACGTGGTGGCCGAGGCCGCGGAGGGTCTCGGCCAGGTCGCGCACGTGGTACTGGACACCGCCGGGGCGGTCCCAGTGGTACGGGCAGACGATCCCGATGCGCAGCGGCCGGTCCATCTCAGCGACGCGTCTCGGGGTCGGGCGGTACGTCGGGCCAGATCCGGCCGAGCACGTGCCAGTCCTCGGGCTGCCGGGCGATCGTCGAGGCGAAGGCGTCGGCGACGGCCTGGGTGGCGGCGGTGACCCGCTCGCGCAGCCGGCCGGAGGTGCCCACCGGGACCTCCGGGGTCCAGGTGAGCCGCCACCCGCGCTCGGTGAACGAGCAGACCATCGGCAGCAGCGCCGCGCCGGTCTGGGCGGCGAGCACCGCCGGGCCGCCGGGCATGGTGGTGGGCCGCCCGGCGAAGGTGACCGGGATGCCGTTGCCGGGGAGGTCGCGGTCGCTGAGCAGGCACACCGTGCCGCCGCCGTCGAGCCACTCGCGCAGCACCGTGGCGCTGGGCCGCGGCCCTCCTGTCAGCGGGACGACGCGCATGCCCAGCGACTCGCGGAACTCCAGGAACCGGCGGTAGAGCGACTCCGGCTCCAGGCGCTCGGCGACGGTCAGGAAGGGACCGCCGAGGCGCTCGACGAACCAGACGGCCGCGGCGTCCCAGTTCCCGCTGTGCGGCAGCGCCGCGATCACCGGCCGGCCCTCCGCGAGCACCCGGTCCAGGTGCTCCCCGCCGACCACCTCGACATCGCGCAGGATCCGTTCCCGGGACAGCCGCGGCAGCCGGAACGTCTCCTGCCAGTAACGCCCGTAGCTGCGCATCGCCCGCAGGGTCAGCGCGTCGAGCTCGGCCTCGTCCAGGGTGCCGCCGGTGATCACCCGCAGGTTCGCGCGCAGCTGCCGGACGCCCCGCCCGTCGCGACGGGCGACCCAGGCGAAGGCGGCGTCGAAGCCCCCGCGGGCCACCGGCTCGGGCAGCGCCTTGACCGCGCTCCACCCGGCGGCGTAGGCGAGGTCGGTCAGCCGGGCGGCCGCCGTCACGGGGCCGCCGGGGTGCTCGGCAAGGACCGTCCGCTCGCCTGCCGGTGCACCTCCACCCCGCGCTGCACCACGGTGACGAGGCTGCCGGCCAGCAGCACCCACAGCCCGACGTGGACGGCGTAGGGCAGGCCGAGGCCGTACAGCCCGGTCCCGGTCAGCACGAGGATCAGCCGCTCGGTCCGCTCCACGATCCCGACGTCGCAGCGCAGCCCGACGCCCTCGGCGCGCGCCTTCACGTAGGAGGTGAGCACCCCCAGCACCAGGCACAGCAGGGCCACCAGGGCGAGCAGGCGGTTGTCGCCCTCGCCGGTGAACCACCAGACGAGCGCCCCGAAGACGGCGGCGTCGACCACCCGGTCCAGGCTGGAGTCGAGCACCGCGCCGAACAGCGAGCCGCCGCCGCGGGCCCGGGCGAGGGCGCCGTCGAGCATGTCGAGCAGCACGAACACGGTGACGGTGAACGCGCCCCAGAAGAGGTGCCCGGTGGCGATGAGCCCGACCGCGCCGGCGACCGCGCCGAGCGTGCCGGTGACCGTGACGGCGTCCGCGGTGACCCCGGCGCGCAGCAGGGCGCCGACGACCGGCGCCCAGAACCGGCCGACGGCCGCGCGCGCCCCCGAGCCGAGCATCAGGCGTCCCCGGTGTCGGACGTGCGGGCCGGCAGCGAGGAGGGCCAGGACGCGGCCAGCAGGTCCCGGGTCTCGCGCAGCACCTGCGGGAGCACCCGGGTCAGCCCGATGACCGGCATGAAGTTGGTGTCCCCGCCCCAGCGCGGCACCGCGTGCTGGTGCAGGTGGTCGGCGATGCCGGCGCCGGCGACCGACCCCTGGTTCATCCCGATGTTGAAGCCGTGAGCGCCGCTCACCGAGCGCACCACGCGCATCGCCGTCTGGGTGAACAGGCCCAGCTCGGCGACCTCGTCCGCGGTGAGGTCGGTGTAGTCCGGCACGTGCCGGTACGGGACCACCATCAGGTGGCCGGCGTTGTACGGGTAGAGGTTGAGCACGGCGTAGACCGAGGCGCCGCGGGCGACGATCAGCCCCTCCTCGTCGTCCATCTGCGGGATGAGGCAGAACGGGCAGTCGTGCGCGCCGGTCGGCTTGCCCTCGCCGCGGATGTAGGCCATCCGGTACGGCGTCCACAGGTGCTCGAAGACGGTCGTGGGACCGCCGTCGTCGCTCGCGCCGTGCTCGCTCATCCGGCGACCTGGAGCGCCTCGGCCGCCGGGTCGGAGTTCGCCCGCGAGGCGACCCAGTCGACGACGGCCGCGACGGCGTGGGCGACCGGGACACCGTTGTGCTGGCTGCCGTCACGGAAGCGGAAGGAGACCGCGCCGGCCTCGGCGTCGGTGGCGCCGGCGATGAGCACGAAGGGCACCTTCTGCTTGCTCGCCGTGCGGATCTTCTTCTGCATGCGGTCGTCGGAGTCGTCGACCTCGACCCGGATGCCCTTCGCCCGCAGCTCCAGCGCGACGTCGGCCAGGTAGGGCACCTGCTCGTCGGTGACCGGGATGCCGACCACCTGCACCGGCGCCAGCCAGGCCGGGAACGCGCCGGCGTAGTGCTCGGTGAGCACGCCGAAGAACCGCTCGATCGAGCCGAACTTGGCCGAGTGGATCATCACCGGCTGCGCCCGGTCACCGCCCGGGGTCGTGTACTCCAGGCCGAAGCGGGCCGGCTGGTTGAAGTCGTACTGGATGGTCGACATCTGCCAGGTGCGGCCGATGGCGTCGCGCGCCTGCACGGAGATCTTCGGGCCGTAGAACGCCGCGCCACCCGGGTCGGGCACGAGCTCCAGCCCGGTCTCGCGGGCGGCGTCCTCGAGGACCTGGGTGGCCAGCGCCCACTCCTCGTCGGACCCGATGAACTTGGCCTGCTTGTCCGGGTCGTCGCCCCGGGTGGACAGCTCCAGGTAGTAGTCGTCCAGGCCGAAGTCGCGCAGCAGCCCGAGCACGAAGGCCAGCAGGTGCCGGACCTCGCCGGGCGCCTGCTCGGGGGTCACGTAGCTGTGCGAGTCGTCCTGGGTGAGCCCGCGCACGCGGGTGAGGCCGTGGACCACGCCGGACTTCTCGTACCGGTAGACCGAGCCGAACTCGAAGAAGCGCAGCGGCAGCTCGCGGTAGGACCGCCCGCGCGACCTGAAGATCAGGTTGTGCATGGGGCAGTTCATGGCCTTGAGGTAGTACTCGCTGTTCTCCAGCTCCATCGGCGGGAACATCGTGTCGGCGTAGTGCGGGAGGTGCCCGGAGGTCTCGAAGAGGCCGCCCTTGCTGATGTGCGGGCTGCCGACGTAGTCGAAGCCCTCCTCGAGGTGCCGCGCGCGGACGTAGTCCTCCATCTCGCGCTTGACCACCCCGCCCTTGGGGTGGAAGACGGCGAGCCCGGAGCCGATCTCGTCGGGGAAGCTGAACAGGTCGAGCTCGACGCCCAGGCGCCGGTGGTCGCGGCGCTCGGCCTCGGCGAGGTGCTCCAGGTAGGCCTTGTGCGCGTCCTTGCTCTCCCACGCGGTGCCGTAGACGCGCTGCAGCTGCGGGTTCTTCTCGCTGCCGCGCCAGTAGGCCGCCGCCGACCGGGTGAGGCTGAAGGCGGGGATGTTCGACGTGCGCGGCAGGTGCGGGCCGCGGCACAGGTCGGTCCAGACCCGGTCGCCGGTGCGTGCGTCGAGGTTGTCGTACATCGTCAGCTGGGCGCCGCCGACCTCGACGTCGGCACCCTCGGCCGCCTCCCCGGCCCCACCCTTGAGCCCGATGAGCTCGAGCTTGTACGGCTCGTGCGCGAGCTCGGTCTGCGCGTCGGCGTCGCTGATCTCCCGGCGGGCGAAGTGCTGCCCGGCGCGGACGATCTCGGTCATCCGCTTCTCGAGCGCCTGCAGGTCCTCGGGGGTGAACGGCCGCTCGGGGTCGAAGTCGTAGTAGAAGCCGTTCTCCACCGGCGGGCCGATGCCCAGCCGGGTGCCGGGGAACAGGTCCTGCACGGCCTGGGCGAGCACGTGCGCGGTCGAGTGCCGGATGACCGCGCGGCCGTCGGGGCTCGCCGCCGGCACGGGCTCCACCTCGGCGTCGGCGTCGGGGGTCCAGGCGAGGTCCTTGAGCTCGCCGCTGACCACCTCGCGGACGACGACGGCGCCGTCGGGCCCCTTGAGCGGGACGCCGGCGTCCTTGAGCGCCTGCAGGGCCGTCGTCCCGGCCGGCACCCGGATCGGGGCGACAGCGGCAGGGAGGGGCGCGGCGGACACGGGAACTCCTACGGATCGTGGGCGGACCGGCCGGGCGGCCGGGACACCAGCAGCGTATCCACCGGTCCACCCGCTTTCGGGCGTGCGTCGCCGGTCAGGCGGGGACGATGCGCAGTCCGGCCGCCACCGCCCCCCGCGCGTCGAGGACCTCCGTCACCCGGGCGGCGGTGCCGGGGTCGGCGGGGACCAGCCGGACGGCGTCGGGGCCGAGCTCGATCGCGACCGGCACCGCCTCGGCGAGGGTGACGGCGAAGCGCCCGTCGGGCCCGCGGGTGAACGTGAAGCGGGCGATGACCGAGTCCTCGGTCGCGTGGCCGCGGGTGGCGTGCTCGGCGAGCGCGTTGCCCAGGCCGTAGGCCGCCCACTCGTCGCCGATCCGGACCATCGGCTGGACGACGTGGGCGTGGTGACCGAGGACGAGGTCGACGTCGGGCGAGGCGAGCAGGGTCGCCACCGCCTCCTCCTGCGCAGCGGTGGGTTCGTGCTCGTACTCGGCGCAGCAGTGCAGGCTGGCCACGACGATCTCCGCGCCGGCGGCCCGGGCCCGGGCGGCTGCCTCCAGCACCGGGGTGACGTCGGGGACGTCGACGACGTCGACCGACCACTCCCGGCCCGGGGGCAGCGGCACGCCGTTGAGCGAGAACGTGGCCGCGACGTGCCCGACGGTCACCCCGTCGACATCGACCAGCGTCGGCGTCGTGCTCTCGGCGGCGCTGCGGGCGGTGCCGCTGTGCGCGATCCCGGCCGCGTCCAGCGTGTCGAGGGTGCGCACCAGCCCGGCGGTGCCGGCGTCCAGGGAGTGGTTGGAGGCCGTCGAGCACAGGTCGTAGCCCGCGCCGGCCAGCGCGTCGACGATCTCCGGCTGGACCGAGAAGCTCGGATACCCGGAGTACGGCCCTCCCTGCGGGGCGACCGGCGTCTCGAGGTGGCAGACCGCGAGGTCGGCCGCGGCGGTGATCGGCGCCACCGGGGCGAACACGGCGGAGAAGTCGTAACCGCCGCCGGGGAGCTCCGCGCCGCCGGTCAGCGCCCGCCCCTGGTGCACCAGCACGTCACCGGTCGCCACGAGGGTGATCTCCTCCGGCGGCGGCGGAGCCGCGGAGGAGCCGGCGCCCGGCGGCGCTCCGGCCGGGGCCGGGTCCGCGGCGCCGCAGCCGGCCAGCACCAGCAGCGCGGCGAGGACGGCGGGGCGGCACCGGAGGCCCGTCGTCGACACGACGCGGACGCTAGCGGCGCGCCGGCTCCGCGCCGGTGAGCGACACCGGGTCCCCGACCGCGACCGCGCCGGGCCGCAGCACGTCGGCGTAGACCCCGAGACAGTGCTTCGGCAGTCGGGTCAGGCGCAGGACCGCCTCCCCCACCTGGAGCTCCCGGCCGACCCAGGTCCGCTCGTCGTCGGCGGCGTGGAGGGTGAGCACCAGGTTGGCCCGCGGGTCCTCGGCCGAGCAGCCGGCCGGCACCTCCCCGGTCGCCGCGAGCTCGACGGCCCGGCGGCTGACGAGGTGCACGGCGGCACCCTGGGGCCCCGCATCGGGTGCGGCGAGCCGCACCGGCCGGCCGAGCACCGCGCTCAGCGCCGCGGTGTCGGCGTCGACGTCGCCCGTGGCGGCGACCTCGTGCAGCCGCGGCGCGGTCCTCGCCCGCACCGGCTCACCGGTGACGGCGTCGACGACGGCGTGCACCCGGTCGCCGCGCAGGCCGTCGGCGTCGACGTGCGCCTGCGGAACCGACCGGCCGCCCGCCGACTTCACCGGGTACACGAGCACCTGCTCGACGACCCCGACCACCGTGCTCACCGGCGCGACGCTACGCACCCGCCGCGCGGGGGGCGCGCCTGCGCAGCCGGCGGAGCTGGGCGTCGATGTAGGGACGCGCGCGGCGCTGGCCACCCCGGGCCGCGATGGCGGCGGCCAGGTCGGTGAGCGCCCGCTCCAGGCGCGGCGCGTCCGGCGACCAGCCGCGCCGCCGGCACTCCTCCAGCCACTCCACCGGCGCGGCGTGCCCCCGGGCGGCGTTGCAGCGCCGGCAGGCCGCCACCTCGTTCTCGGCCCAGGAGGGACCGCCCTTGACCCGCGGGACGACGTGCTCGGTGGTCGCCGGGACCAGCCCTCCGAGCGTCCGCCCGCACCAGATGCAGGTGGCGCCGTCGCGCACCAGCGCCGCGGTCAGCCGGGCGGCGCGGTCGGGCTGGGGCACTCCCCCATGGTCCGCCCCGGACGCCGATCCCGCCGCCGGCTCAGGGGGCCGGGACCTCCCGCGGGACGGCGATCGTCTCCAGGGCGGCGCGCTGGCGGTCGGACAGGGGCACGGCCGCGGTGCGGTCGTCGTCCACGTTCGCGAGCACGACCTGCGCGTCGACGACGGGCCGCCCGCCCCGGTGCAGGCGGACGGCGAGCTCGACGGAGGTCCGGCCGATGCGGACGACGTCCACCTCGAACTCGCCCGGCGCCACGAAGACCTCGTGGCGGTAGTCGAAGGCCACCCGGACCACCGCGAGGTGGCGGGGGTGGAGCAGGTCGTCCCCGAGACCGATCAGCACCTCCTCCCAGACCTGGGACACCGCGTCGACCACGAGGAAGTGCGGTGCGTGGACGCCCTCCCGGAGCCAGCCCTCGGGGAACGAGCGGGAGGAGACGAGGCGGGAGAGTGCGGGCACGACGAGGCACGCTAGCCACCGATGAGTCGGCGGCCCGGCGCGGGTCTCCCCCTCGACATCCGCACTGGCGGCGCCACCGGGCGCCCCTGGACAGAGCAGGAGCAGGACATGGGCGCCCTCCGGGTACACGAGTTCACCACCGTCGACGGCGTGGTCGACGCCCCGATGTGGACGATGGACTACGGCTTCCCCGACGACCTCGCGGCGTCCATCGGGGCCATCACGGCACCGGCCACGGGCATCCTGCTCGGCCGCACCACCTTCGAGATGTTCGCCCCGGCCTGGTCCACCCGGACCGTGGAGGACGACCCCGGGGCGCCGTTCTTCAACGACACCCCCAAGCACGTCGTGTCCTCCACGCTGACCGACGCCGAGGCGGTCTGGCGGAACTCGGCGGTGCTGGGCGGCTACGACCCCGACCGCATCCGCGCGCTCAAGGCCGAGGGCGACCTCTACGTCAGCGGCAGCGCGACCCTGGTGCGGGCACTGGTCGCCGACGGGCTGGCCGACGAGCTGCACCTGTACGTCTACCCCGTGGCGGTGGGCAGCGGCATCCGGCTGTTCCCGGAGGGGACGGCGAGGACGCCGCTGTCGCTGCTGGACGCGCAGCCGCTGTCCAACGGCGTGGTCCACCTGACCTACGGCCCCGCCACGGACTGATACCGGCCGGACGCACGACGAGGGCCCCAGGTCGACCGACCTGGGGCCCTCGTGCCGGTGGGCGATACTGGGTTCGAACCAGTGACCTCTTCGGTGTGAACGAAGCGCTCTACCACTGAGCCAATCGCCCGCTGCGCATCCGATTGTGCCAGACGCCTACCGCCAGAGCGGCACCCACCCCGGCACCCAGTCCGGGACGCCGGTGAGGTGCAGCGTGACCACCAGGACGCCGTAGACGAAGGCCGCGGTGGCCAGCCCGATGAGCCCCCGTACCCAGATCGGCTGCCGGCCCAGCCAGTCGGTCCACGCCTTGACGTGCCGCTTGGTGAACTCCAGCAGCCGCTCGGCCCAGAAGAACTCGCTGGCCAGGACGAACAGGCCGGCGATGACGGTCAGCCAGCCGGGACCGGGCAGCGGGATGGTCACCAGGCCGAACGCGACCACGACGCCACCGACGATGCCGACGCAGACCCGGTAGGCGTGGTCGACACTGCGCCGGGCGGCGATGCGGCGGCGCCAGGCCGACTCGGCCACGCGTTCGCGCAGCGAGTGGACGCCGTCGTCGGCGAAGTGCGCCCGGCGCTCCTCGGCCGACCGCGCGGCGTCCAGCCCGGCCGGCTCGCCGCTGCGCGGTGTCGGCAGGGCTGCCCCGGGGGCCGCCACCGTCTCCTGCTCGCTCAGCTGGTCACCTACCCGGTCGCCACGACCTCCGACGGTTCCGCCGGAGCTTCCCGGCCCGGCTCGATGCTGATGGCGTAGCCGCTGTAGTCGTCGAGCCCGGTCGAGGTGGAGCCTACGGTCCGGACGTCGATTTGTGACCGGACCACGTCGAAGGTCCCCAGCGCGACGGGCGCCTCGTCGTCGGTCATCCCCCACACGACGTAGGTCTCCGACTCCCGGTCGTTGGGCCCCAGCCCCTGGGTGACGACCTGCACCTGGGCGTCCCGGGCCACGACGGTGGCCACCCGCTCGCCGTCCTCCGTGAGCGGCGCGACCGTCGCCGTGCCGGGCTCGAGCAGCGACTCCACGATGCGCGTCTGCTCCGCGGCGCTGGCGACCGCGTCGTCCCGGGCGTCGTCGAGCACGACGTTCCAGGCGCCGAGGCCGAGGACGGCCGCGGCCGCGGCGGCGACCAGGGCGTTGGGCAGGACCCGTCGCCACGCGGGCCGGGTGCCGTCCCCCACCCCGACGACGGCCGGCGGGCGGTCCTCGGCGGCCGAGGGGGCCGGCGCGGCGCGGCGCGGCGCCAGCGGCACGACCTGCGGCGGCGCGACGGGCTGCGGCGGCTCCGGGCGGGACACCTGCTCGGTGGACTCCACGGCGGCCCGCAGCCGCTCGCGCAGACCGGTGCTCGGCTCCGCCTGGGGCAGGTCGGTGGCCATGGCGCCCATCACCTCGGCGGTCTCGGCGACGGTGCGCGCGCAGCGGGCGCAGCCCGGCAGGTGCGCGCTGAAGACCGCGTCGTCCTCCGGCTCCAGGGCGTGCAGCGCCCAGCCGACCGCCAGCTCGTCGAAGGGCTCGTGCCGGTCCGGGCCCGCCCCGGCCCCCTGGTCGATCATCGGTTCGTCCCGTCCACCGCGGCCTGCCCCAGGGCACCGCCGAGGGCGGCGCCCGCGACGCCGCCCAGGTCCTTCTTGAGCCGGCGCATGCCGGCGAGCATGCGTGTCTTCACCGTGCCCAGCGGCGCGCGCGTGAGGGCGGCGACCTCCCGCTGGGTGTACCCGCCGTAGTAGGCGAGGGTCAGCGCCTCGCGCTGGGCGTCGGGGAGGCTGCCGAGAGCGGTGCGGACCTGCTCGGCGACCACCCGGGTCCAGGCGTCGTCCTCGACGTCCGCGGTCGCGGTGGGCACCGCCAGCACGACCTCCTGCTCGGCGCGCACCTGGCGACGACGCTGCGACTCCTCCCGCCGGACGGCGTCCACGGCCTTGTGGTGGACCATCGCCAGGAACCAGGAGGAGAAGCTCCCGCGCGTGCTGTCGTAGGCGGTCGGGTCGCGCCACACGGCGAGGAAGGCGTCCTGTAGCACGTCCTCGGCCAGCACGTCGTCGGTGAGCACCCGGCGGGCCAGGGCGAACGCGGGACGGCGGAACCGGTCGTACAGGTCGTCGACGGCCGAGCGGTCGCCCTGGCAGAGCCGGGCGACGATGTCGGCGTCCCCGGGATCGTCCCCGAGTCGGCGCGCGGGGCGGGTCACGGTTCCCATGGTCACACGCGGCATTCGGAACGGGCGAGGACGTCGGTTCACCCCGTTCGGGGGAACCTCGTCGGACGACGACACGCCCGGGCGTCGTGGGGGCGCAACCACACGACGGTTCGGTCGTTCCCCGGTCATGGCGAGCCGCTCCACCTCCGGACACACCACCCGCACGACGCTGCACCTCGTCGGACCGCACTCGTGGACCGAGGTGCCGGCGACGTTGGACTACGACGTCGCCGACCCCTACGCGGTCCGGATCGGCTTCGGCGACCCCCAGGGGGACGACGGCATCTCCTGGCTGCTGGCCCGGGACCTGCTGCGCGCCGGGCTGGACCGGCCGGCCGGCGAGGGCGACGTCCGGCTGTGGCCGGCCCGCACCACGGGCGACGTCCTCTTCCTGCACCTGCGGGCACCGTCGGGCGAGGCGCTGTTCGAGGTGTCGCGCAATGCCGTCGCGGCGTTCCTGCGGCAGACCGAGCAGCTCGTCCCGGTGGGCACCGAGGCGGCGGTGCTCCAGGTGGACGACGAGCTGGCGGCCCTGCTGTCCGGCGGCGGCGCGGACCCGGGGGGTCGCTGACCCCGAGGGGGGACCCCCCCTCGAAGCGGTTCAGGGGCCGTGTAATGTTCTCCCTGCAACGCGGACGTGGCTCAGTTGGTAGAGCATCACCTTGCCAAGGTGAGGGTCGCGGGTTCGAATCCCGTCGTCCGCTCGGAACCTCGGGCGCTGGTCGCGAGACCGGCGCTCGTGTGTGCGGTGGAGTGGCCGAGAGGCGAGGCAACGGCCTGCAAAGCCGTCTACACGGGTTCAAATCCCGTCTCCACCTCGTCTCGCTCGCGAGAGCGGTGGAGCGGGCCGGTCGAGAGACCGGACCCCGGGCGATTGGCGCAGTGGTAGCGCGCTTCCCTGACACGGAAGAGGTCACTGGTTCGAACCCAGTATCGCCCACCGGCACGAGAGGCCCCGACCGGACGGTCGGGGCCTCTCGTCGTCTCCGGCCCCGGTCAGCCGAGCCGGGGCGCCACGTGCTCGGCCCAGAACCGGTCGACCTGGGCGGCCAGCTCCTCGGGCGTCCCGCTGTTGTCCAGGACGACGTCGGCCACGGCGCGGCGCTCCTCGTCGGTGGCCTGGACGGCGATCCGGGCGCGGGCGTCGTCCTCGGTCATCCCGCGCTGCACCAGCCGGGCCAGCCGGGTGTCCAGGTCGGTCTCCACCACCAGCACGAGGTCGTGCGCGCTCCGCGCCTCCCCCGCCGCCTGGCCGGACTCCACGAGCAGCGGGATGTCGTGCACCACGACGCCGTCCGCGGGGACCTGGCCGGCCAGCTCTGCCGCCCGCTCGCGCACCAGCGGGTGCACGATCGCGTTCAGCCGGCCGCGGGCCTCGGGGTCGGCGAAGACGATCGCGCCCAGCGCGGGCCGGTCCAGCGTCCCGTCGGCGGCGAGCACCTCGTCTCCGAAGGCGGCCACCACGGCCGCCAGCCCGACGGTCCCCGGCTCGACCACCTCGCGGGCGATCGCGTCGGCGTCGACGACGACCGCTCCCCGCTCGGCGAGCAGCCGCGACACGGTGCTCTTCCCCGACCCGATCCCGCCCGTCAACCCGATGCGCAGCACGCACGGACAGTAGCCAGCACCCCGGCGACGATCACGGACAGGTAACACGAGCCCGTCCTGTCCGGCGCGTCGCACCAGTCACACCCGTCACGGCTCATAACGTCCGCCTCGGCGATCTTCCCCGCCGAGAGAGGCAGAACCGCGATGTCACGCTCCATGCAGGCCACCGTCCCGACGTCCCCCGCGGGCGCCCGCGGCCGGCACCGGCTCGACCGGCCCTCCGGTGTGCGCGCCAGCGACCTGCCCGGCGTCCGGGAGCGTCTCGCGCAGCGCGAGGCCGTCGCCGGGCCCCGCAACGCCTTCCTCCGCTGGCTCACCACCAGCGCGCCGGCCGGCCGCCACACCTGGTCGTTCCTCGCCGGCTCGGGCGGCCGTCCGCGCACCGCCTTCGCGATCATCCTCAGCCTGTAGCACCGCCCCACGGGCGCTGTGCGCCTGGTGACGGTTCCGACGTCGGATCGGTCGCCAGGCGCACAGTCCTCGCGGCAGGACAACCGCCCCGGACAGCACGGAGGCCCAGGACCTGTCGGTCCTGGGCCTCCGTGGTCGGACTGTCAGCTCACCACCGTGGCGCTGAGCTCACTCCCCGCCGGCGAGCTTGGCCCGCAGCGCGGCGAGCGCCTCGTCGCTGGCGAGGGTGCCACCGGACGCGTCGGTCGTCTCGACGTCACCGCCCGAGGAGTAGTTCCCACCCGCGGCGGCCTCGGCGTCGGCCTCCTTGGCAGCGGCGATCTGCTTGCGGTGCGCCTCGTAGCGCGCCTGCGCCTCGGCGTACTGCTTCTCCCACGCCTCGCGGGCCTCGTCGAAGCCCTCGAGCCACTCGCCCGTCTCCGGGTCGAAGCCCTCGGGGTAGATGTAGTTGCCCTGCTCGTCGTAGGACGCAGCCATGCCGTAGGCGGCCGGGTCGAAGGTGTCCTCCTCGCCGACGACGCCCTCGTTGGCCTGCTTGAGCGACAGCGAGATCCGGCGGCGGTCCAGGTCGATGTCGATGACCTTGACCAGGATCTCGTCGCCGACCTGCACGACCTGCTCCGGGATCTCCACGTGGCGCTCGGCCAGCTCGGAGATGTGCACCAGGCCCTCGATGCCCTCGTCGACGCGGACGAACGCACCGAACGGCACCAGCTTGGTGACCTTGCCCGGCACGACCTGGCCGATCTGGTGGGTCCGGGCGAACTGACGCCACGGGTCCTCCTGCGTCGCCTTCAGCGACAGGGAGACGCGCTCGCGGTCCAGGTCGACGTCGAGGACCTCGACGGTGACCTCCTGGCCCACCTCGACGACCTCGGACGGGTGGTCGATGTGCTTCCAGGACAGCTCGGACACGTGCACCAGGCCGTCGACGCCGCCCAGGTCCACGAAGGCACCGAAGTTGACGATCGAGGAGACGACGCCGGACCGGACCTGACCCTTGGCGAGCTTGTTGAGGAACTCGCTGCGGACCTCGGACTGCGTCTGCTCCAGCCACTGGCGACGGGAGAGGACGACGTTGTTGCGGTTCTTGTCGAGCTCGATGATCTTCGCCTCGAGCTCGCGGCCCACGTAGGGCTGCAGGTCGCGGACGCGGCGCATCTCGACCAGCGAGGCGGGGAGGAACCCGCGCAGGCCGATGTCGAGGATGAGGCCACCCTTGACGACCTCGATGACGGTGCCGGTGACGACCTCGTCGGCTTCCTTCTTCGCCTCGATCGTGCCCCAGGCGCGCTCGTACTGGGCGCGCTTCTTGGACAGGATCAGGCGGCCTTCCTTGTCCTCCTTCTGGAGGACCAGGGCTTCCACCTCGTCGCCGACCTTGACAACCTCGTTGGGGTCGACGTCGTGCTTGATGGAGAGCTCACGCGAGGGGATGACGCCCTCGGTCTTGTAGCCGATGTCCAGCAGCACCTCGTCCCGGTCGACCTTGACGATGACGCCCTCGACGATGTCGCCATCGTTGAAGTACTTGATCGTCTGGTCGATGGCGGCGAGGAAGTCCTCGGCGCTACCGATGTCGTTGATGGCGACCTGGGGGGTTTTGGAAGGACGGACCTGGGTGGAGGTCATGTGGTCGAGTGCTCCGGACGGGGGATGCGTAGGGACAGGACGTCCCGCGGCCGGGTGACCGCGGGGAGCGCCGGCGCGCGCATCGATGCTCGGAAGGACAGGGCCCCGAGCAGGGACAGCGTTGACAGACCTCTGGCGCACTCCCCATGGTACGGAGCCCGAGGGGTCCGGGTCCACCTGGGTCCGCGACCGGTCCGCCGACCACGGCGTGTCACCCTCGACGGCGATGAGTCTCCCCCTGGGTCCCGACGGATACCCGGCCGCCGGAGGCGTCGCCCGGCGCCGCGCGGGCGACGACGAATCCGTGCGGGCCAACCGGCTGTGGTGGGACGCCGCAGCGCCGGCCTACCTCGCCGAGCACGGCGACGACCTGGGCGACGTCGACTTCCTGTGGTGCCCCGAGGGGCTGCGTGAGGCCGACGCGCACCTGCTCGGGGACGTCGCCGGCCGACGGGTGCTCGAGGTGGGCTGCGGGTCCGCGCCCTGCGCCCGCTGGCTGCGGCGGGCCGGGGCGGACGTCGTCGCGCTGGACCTGTCGGCCGGGATGCTCGCCCGTGCCGCGGAGCTCAACCGGGCGACCGGTCTGCCCGTCCCCCTGCTGCAGGCCGACGTGGGGGCGCTGCCCCTGGCCGCCGCCAGCGTGGACGTCGTCTGCTCCGCGTTCGGCGGGCTGCCGTTCGTGGCCGACGTCGAGGGGGCGCTGCGGGAGGTGGCCCGGGTGCTCCGGCCCGGCGGCCGGTTCGTGGCCTCGGTCAACCACCCGATGCGCTGGCCGCTGCCGGATTCCCCCGACCCGGCGGACCTGACGGTGACGTCGTCCTACTTCGACCGGACGCCGTACGTGGAGACCGACGACGACGGGCGGGCCACCTACGTCGAGCACCACCGCACCGTCGGCGACTGGGTGCGGGCCGTCGTGGGCGCCGGGCTGGTGCTGGACGACCTGGTCGAGCCGGAGTGGACGCCGGGTCGCACCCAGGAGTGGGGCCAGTGGTCCCCCGCCCGCGGCGCCCTCGTGCCCGGCACGCTGATCCTGGTCACCCACCGACCCTGAGCCTTAACCTCAGGTCGAGGGTCCGGCGGCCTCAGCTGCGCAGTGCCCGCCGGTAGCGCCAGCGGTACCACCGTTGCGCGACGAGGACGGCCGGGAACGCGAGCCGCCAGACCCCGCGACCCGGCCGGGTGAGCGACCGCAGGGTCAGGTGGACGACGCCGTCGTCGGCCCGGGACAGGACGAACGCCTCCTCGCCCGAGACCGGGTGCCCCTCCAGCGTCCCCGACGCGGGTCACCGACTCGACGGTGAAGCCGCTGCGGGTCTTCACGCCGACCTCCGCGGAGCACGAGGCCGGGGTCGCGACGGCACTCGAGCCGGGGACGCCTCCCGGCCCGAGTGGATCCGAAGCGGGGGTCCGGAGGACCTCCCGACGGCGACATGGGCAACGGCTCCCCCCTGGTCGGGACGGCACGTGGCCGCGGTGCGGTCCGGAGGACCGCAGATCACTCAGTGGGCGGCGTCGTTCCACGTCCGGCCGAAGCCCACCGAGACCTCCAGCGGCACCGACAGCTCGGCAGCGCCGGCCATCTCGCGGCGGACCAGGGTCTCCAGCGCGTCCCGCTCCCCCGGCGCGACCTCGAGCACGAGCTCGTCGTGCACCTGGAGCAGCATCCGCGAGCGCAGACCCTCGGCGGCGATGGCCCGCTCCACCCGCAGCATCGCGACCTTGATGACGTCGGCCGCCGAGCCCTGGATCGGGGCGTTGAGGGCCATCCGCTCGGCCATCTCCCGGCGCTGCCGGTTGTCGCTGGTCAGGTCCGGCAGGTACCGGCGCCGGCCGAGCGTGGTGACCGTGTAGCCGGTCTTGCGCGCCTCGTCGACCACGGTGTCCAGGTAGTCGCGGATCCCGCCGAAGCGCTCGAAGTAGGCGTGCATCTGACCGCGCGCCTCCTCGGGGGTGATCCGGAGCTGCTGGGCGAGCCCGTAGGCGCTCAGCCCGTAGGCCAGGCCGTAGCTCATCGCCTTGATCCGGCGGCGCATCTCCGGGTCGACCTGGTCGATCGGGATGTCGTAGGCCTTGGAGGCCACGAAGGAGTGCAGGTCCTCCCCCGACGTGAAGGCCTCGATCAGGCCCTCGTCGCCGGACAGGTGGGCCATGATCCGCATCTCGATCTGGCTGTAGTCGGCGGTCATCAGCGACTCGAACCCGCTGCCGACCACGAACGCCTGCCGGATGCGGCGCCCCTCCGCGGTGCGGATCGGGATGTTCTGCAGGTTCGGGTCCGTGGACGACAGCCGCCCGGTGGCCGCGATCGTCTGCTGGAAGGTCGTGTGGATGCGGCCGCCGTCGTCGACCATCGGGATCAGTCCGTCGATGACCGTGCGCAGCCGGGTCACGTCGCGGTGCCGCAGCAGGTGCTCGAGGAACGGGTGCCCGGTCTGCGCCAGCAGCGAGGTGAGGGCCTCGGCGTCGGTGGTGTAACCCGACTTGATCTTCTTGGTCTTGGGCAGCCCGAGCTCGTCGAACAGCACCGTCTGCAGCTGCTTGGGCGAGCCGAGGTTCACCTCGTGGCCGATGACGGCGTAGCACTCGGCGGCGGCCGCGGCGACGCCGTCGGCGAACTCCTTCTGCAGGTCGTGCAGGAAGTCCAGGTCGGCTCCGATGCCCCGGTACTCCATGGCGGCCAGCACCCGGGTCAGGGGCAGCTCGATGCCGCCGAGCAGCGAGTCACCGCCGCGCTGGCCGAGGAGCTGCTCGAGCGCGTCGGACAGGTCGTTGACCGCCACCGCCTTGAGGACGTCGGCGTGCGCTGCCTCGGCCGCGAGGTCCGCCTCGCTCGGACCCAGCCCGTCGAGGGTGAGCTGACCCTCGGGGGCGGCGGCGTCCTTGAGCTCCCGGCGCAGGTACCGGACCGCGAGGTCGCCCAGGTCGAACGACCGCTGGCCGGGGTTGGTCAGGTAGGCGGCGAGCGCGGTGTCGCTGACCAGGCCCTGGACCTCCCAGCCCCGCGACCAGACCGCCAGCAGCGGGCCCTTGACGTCGTGGGCGACCTTGGGCCGGTCGGGGTCGGCCAGCCAGGCCGCCAGCGCCTGCTCGTCGGCGGCGTCCAGGTCGGGGCCGAGGTCGACGAAGGTGGCGTGGTCGTCGCCGGCGGACAGGGCCAGGCCGGTGAGCTCGCCGGTGCCGCGGCCCCACGTGCCCCGGAACACCAGCCCGGTGCGGCCGGTGGCGTGCTCCGCCAGCCATGCACCGAGGCCGCCGGGCGCCACGTCGTCCTCGGTGACCTCGAAGCCGCCCTCGACCTCGGGCTCGGCGCTGGTCAGGGTGGCGAACAGCCGGTCCCGGAGCACCCGGAACTGCAGGTTGTCGAAGAGCGTGTGCACCTCGTTGCGGTCCCACGCCTGGACGGCGAGGTCGGACGGGCCGACCTCGAGCGGCACCGCGCGGTCGAGCTCGGTGAGCCGCCGGTTCTGCAGCACCGAGGACAGATGCTCGCGCAGCTTCTCCCCCACCTTGCCCTTGACCGTGTCGACCTGGTCGACCAGCGCGTCGAGCGAGCCGTACTCCCGCACCCACTTCGCCGCGGTCTTCTCCCCCACGCTCGGGATGCTGGGGAGGTTGTCGCTGGGGTCGCCGCGCAGCGCCGCGAAGTCCGGGTACTGCGTCGGGGTCAGGCCGTACTTGGTCTCGACCTCCTCCGGCGTGAACCGGGTCAGGTCGGAGACGCCCTTGCGCGGGTACAGCACGGTGACGTGCTCGTTGACCAGCTGGAGCGCGTCCCGGTCGCCGGTGCAGATCAGCACGTCCATCCCGGCGGCGACGGCCTGCACGGTGAGGGTGGCGATGACGTCGTCGGCCTCGTAGTTCTCGGCGGTGATCACCGGGACGTGCAGCGCGGCGAGCACCTCCTGGATGAGGCTGACCTGGCCGCGGAAGTCGGTGGGGCTCTCCGACCGGTTGGCCTTGTACTCGGCGTAGATCTCGCTGCGGAACGTCTTGCGGCCGACGTCGAAGGCCACGGCGAGGTGGCTGGGCTGCTCGTCGCGCAGGACGTTGATCAGCATCGAGGTGAAGCCGTAGACGGCGTTCGTCGGCTGCCCCGTCGTCGTCGAGAAGTTCTCGACCGGGAGCGCGAAGAACGCGCGGTAGGCCAGCGAGTGCCCGTCGAGCAGCAGCAGGCGGGGACGTGCCCCGTCCGGCGTGGAGGGGGCGGCGGGCGCGGAGGTGGTGACCGGTGCGGACATCGCCCGCGATCCTAGGTCCGCCCACCGACAGGAGCCGGAGCGCGGAGTCCTACCGTGCAGACCCGTGACCGTCTCCGCACCCCCCGCCTGGATCCCCGCCGGCCAGACCAGCCCGCTCGACGACAAGCTCGGCATCCGCATCACCGACTTCGACCCCGGCCGGACGGTCGCGACGATGCCGGTCGAGGGCAACGAGCAGCCCTACGGACTGCTGCACGGCGGGGCCACCTGCGCGCTGGTGGAGTCCGTGGGCTCGTGGGCCGCGGCGCTCAACGCCGGTCCCGATCGTCGGGTGGTGGGCGTCGAGCTCAACGCCAGTTACCTGCGGGCGGCCACATCGGGCACCGTCACCGCCGTCGCCACACCGGTCCGCCGCGGCCGGACGCTGTCGACCTTCCTGGTCGAGGTCACCGACGACACCGGCCGGGTCACCGCCACCGCACGGCTGACCTGCATGACGCTGGCGAGCTGAGGCTCAGACCTCCAGCGCCCGGCCCAGGGCGGGCAGCACCCGGGCCGGCAGCGGCCGGCGCGGACGCGCGCGGCGCGGCGCGGGGACGGCGACGCCGCCGCGCTGCCAGCCGGCCAGGGCCCGCAGCAGGTTCTCCCGCGGCACGATCCGGCGGGTGTGCAGCGGGGCGAAGCCCATGCGGGCGAAGAAGCGCTGCCGCTCCGCATCGGGCCCGACGGCGGCGACGACGTGGTCGGCGCCGCACCGCTCGGCGTGCTCGGCCGCGGCGGCCAGCAGGGCCGCCCCGACACCGCGGCGCCGGTGGTCCCGGTGCACGACCAGGTTGTCCACGGTCACCTGCGGGACGCCGAGCACGGCCGACAGCGGATCCAGCCCGAGGACGGCGAGGCCGACGACCTCGTCCCCCGGGGTGTCACCCGAGTGGGTGGTCCCGCCCGGCAGGACCGCGAGGACGACGACGTGCTCGGGATCGGCCAGCAGCCGCCGGAACCCGGCCGCGGCCGCCGACCCCGGCGCCTGACCGGTGAGGACGCCCTCGGCGTGGGAGTCGGCCCGGTGCTGGCGGACCAGCGACAGGACGACGGGCAGGTCGCCGGGCCGCGCGACGCGGGTCCGGACGTGGGACCGAGAACCGGATGCGGGCACCGGATGCCTCCCCTGGACGGTGCGCGCAGGATGGCACCGCCGACACCCCGGGCCCCTCCGACGCGCCGCCGGCGTGACGGCGGTGACGGGAGTGCCTGGTCGCGGAACGGTCACAGCTGTCCGGCCACGGAACAGTTGTGCAACATCTCTGGGTTAACGTCCACGCTCCACTCACACGCAGGGAGCACGCGTGACGCACGCGCCAAGCCGCGTCCGCCGGGAAGACCCCCGTCGGACGTCGTCCCCCTCCGCAGGGCAGACCGGCACCTCCGGTCACCGGTCCTCGCGGCACCGGTACACCGTCCTGCGGTTGCTGCTGGTCACCTTCTTCGGCCTCGCGATCGCCGCCCTGACGCCGGGCGTCGCCTCGGCGGCCGGCGAGCAGGTCCGCGGAACGCTGACCACCGGCGCCACGGGACCCATCGCCGGGGTCACCATCACCGTCGAGACCCCCGACGGGCAGGAGGTGGGCGAGGGCGAGACCGACGAGCGCGGCCGGTTCTCCGTGCCGGTGCCCGGTCCCGGCGAGTACGTCGTCACCCTCGACACCGACTCGCTGCCCGAGAACGTCACGGTGGGTGGCGCGGGCGACACCCGGACGGTGACCGTCGAGCCGAACGGCCGCGAGCCGGTCAACTTCGGCCTGTCCGACGGTCAGCGCGGCAGCGGGAGCGACCGCATCCTCGCCGTGCAGCTGTTCGTCGACGGCCTGCGCTTCGGGCTGCTGATCGCCATCAGCGCGGTCGGCCTGTCGCTGATCTTCGGCACGACCGGCCTGACCAACTTCGCCCACGGCGAGCTGGTCACCATCGGCGCGATCGTCGCCTTCTACCTGAACGTCGACGCCGACATCCCGCTGCTCGGCGCCGCGGTGATCGCGGTCGTCATCGGTGGCCTCGTCGGCGCGCTCAACGAGCTCGCCCTGTGGCGGCCGCTGCGCCGGCGCGGAACCGGGCTCGTCGCGGCGCTGGTGGTCTCCATCGGCCTGTCGCTGGCCGTCCGCTACCTGATCCAGACCGTCTACGGCGGCCGGTCCAACCCGTACGAGGACTACCAGTCGCAGCGCGCCCGCGACTACGGCGCCTTCGCGCTCACCGACCGCGACCTGTACTCGATCATCATCTCGCTGGTCGTCCTCGTCGCCGTCGCGCTGATGCTGCAGCGGACCCGGATCGGCAAGGCCATGCGCGCGGTGGCCGACAACCGCGACCTCGCGGCCTCGTCGGGCATCGACGTGAACCGGGTGATCCTCATCGTCTGGGTCATGGGTGGCGCGCTGGCCGCGCTCGGCGGCGTGCTGCTCGGCCTGTCGGACCAGATCCAGTGGGACATGGGCTTCCGCCTGCTCCTGCTCATGTTCGCCGGCGTCACGCTGGGCGGCCTCGGGACCGCCTACGGCGCCCTGGTCGGCAGCATCATCGTCGGCGTCTTCGTCCAGATGTCCACGCTCGTCATCCGCGACGACGTCAAATACGTCGGAGGGCTCCTCCTCTTGATCCTCATCCTCGTCGTCCGGCCCCAGGGCATCCTGGGCAGCCGCTCCCGGGTCGGCTGACCGCCGTGGCCGATCTCCTCGACGCCTTCACCCTCGGCGTCCGCGCGATGTTCGCCTACCAGGCGGTCTTCTTCGCCCTGCTCGCCATCGGGCTCAACGTGCACTTCGGGTACACCGGGCTGCTGAACTTCGGTCAGATCGCCTTCGCGATGCTCGGCGGCTTCGGCATCGCCATCTCCGTCTCGAAGTGGGACCTGCCGTTCTGGGTCGGCGTCCTCATCGGGATCGCCGCGGCGGTGCTCCTCGCGCTGCTGCTCGGCCTGCCCACGCTGCGACTGCGCGCCGACTACCTCGCGATCGTCACCATCGCCTCCGCCGAGGCCCTGCGCCTGCTGTTCCGGTCCGGCGGGTCGACCGAGCTGACCAACAGCACGCAGGGCATCTCCGACTTCAACGGCGGCTTCCTCTCCCTCGCCCCGTGGGACGTCGCCAAGCGGTACGACATACTGGGCACCCGCTGGAGCGGCGGTGAGCTGTGGGTGATCACCGTCGGGTGGTCGCTCGTGGCCCTCAGCTGCCTCTTGGTCTGGGCGCTCATGCGCAGCCCGTGGGGCCGCGTGCTCCGCGCCGTCCGCGAGGACGAGGACGCCGCCCGCGCGCTGGGCAAGAACGTCTACGCGTTCAAGATGCAGTCGCTGGTCCTGGGCGGCATCTTCGGCGCGCTCGGCGGGATGATCTACGCCGTCGGTACCGGGTCGCAGAACCCGGACCAGTACCAGAACGCCAACACGTTCCTGGCCTACGGTGCGCTGATCCTGGGCGGCGCCGCCCGCGTCCTCGGACCGGTCATCGGCGCGATGCTGCTCTGGTTCATCATCGCCTTCTCCGACAGTGCCCTCGCCGCGCTGGTGAGCGGGGACAACTCGTTCTTCGGCCTCTTCGAGTGGGGCGACCTGCTGTCGACCACCGACATCGCCTACATCCGGTTCATCATCATCGGGTTGGGCCTGATGCTCCTCATGATCTTCCGGCCCCAGGGCATCCTGGGTGACCGACGAGAGGTGATGCTCGATGCCCGCTGACCAGCCACACGGCGCCACCGCGGCCTCGCAGCTGTCCGGCGCCCCCGCGGCGCCGGCCCGGCTGGCGCAGGCCGCCCTGCGGGACGTCCCGTGGGAGATCGGCGTCGCCAAGCCCGACCCGGCGATCGTCGTCGACGGCGTGACGCGCACCTTCGGCGGTCTCACCGCCGTGTCGGTCGACCACCTCGAGATCCAGCGGGGCGGCATCACCGGCCTGATCGGCCCGAACGGTGCCGGCAAGACCACGCTGTTCAACCTGCTCACGGGGTTCGACCAGCCCAACGCCGGCACGTGGTCGTTCGACGGGCGGTCGCTGGGCCGGTTGTCGCCGCACCAGGTCGCGCGCCTGGGCGTCGTCCGCACCTTCCAGCTCACCAAGGCGCTGTCCCGGCTCACCGTGCTGCAGAACATGCTGCTCGGCGCCAAGGACCAGCGCGGTGAGGGCTTCTTCCGCTCGCTGGTCCCCGGGGTCTGGAAGAAGGAGGAGGCGGCCAACACCGAGAAGGCCCTCGAGCTGCTCGCCCGCTTCAAGCTCGACGCCAAGAAGGACGACTTCGCCGGCACCCTCTCCGGCGGTCAGCGCAAGCTGCTCGAGATGGCCCGCGCCCTGATGAGCGACCCGAAGGTCGTCATGCTCGACGAGCCGATGGCCGGCGTGAACCCCGCGCTGACCCAGAGCCTGCTCGGGCACGTCAAGGACCTGCGCGAGCAGGGCATGACGGTGATCTTCGTCGAGCACGACATGGACGTCGTCCGCGACATCAGCGACTGGGTGGTCGTCATGGCCGCCGGCCGGGTGATCGCCGAGGGCCCGCCCGAGTCCATCAGCCAGAACCAGGCCGTGGTCGACGCCTACCTGGGCGCCCACCACGACGCCCCGCTCACCATCGAGGAGGAGGACCAGGTGCTCGCCGAGGCCGAGGCGGCCATCGCCCGCGAAGAGGGCACCACCGGCGAGGTCCTGACCTCGGAGCGCACCGACGGCGAGGGGACCCAGCGATGAGCGAGCCGCTGTTCGAGGTCGACGAGTCCGGCGAGGGCGTCACCCGCGCCCAGGAGGCGGCGACCACCGCCGAGCTCTCCCCCGCCGAGAAGGCCGCCACCCGGGAGGAGCACGTCCGCCTCGCCGAGGGCGCCCTGGTCCGTGCCGACGACCTGGTCGCCGGCTACGTGCCCGGCGTCAACATCCTGCGCGGGGCGGACTTCTACCTGCAGGAGGGCGAGCTCGTCGGCATCATCGGCCCGAACGGGGCCGGCAAGTCGACGCTGCTCAAGACCCTCTTCGGGCTGATCCCCGTCCGTTCGGGCACGGTGACCCTCCGCGGCGAGGACATCACCTCCGCCCCTGCGCACCGCCTGGTCGAGCTCGGCGTGGGCTACGTGCCGCAGAACAACAACGTGTTCCCCTCGCTCACCATCGAGGAGAACATGCAGATGGGCGTCTACCTGCGGCCCAAGACGTTCCAGGAGCGCTTCGACTACGTGATCGACCTCTTCCCGCTGCTCGGCGAGCGGCGCAAGGGGAAGGCCGGCTCGCTGTCCGGCGGCGAACGGCAGATGGTCGCCATGGGCCGGGCGCTGATGATGTCCCCGTCCGTGCTGCTCCTCGACGAGCCCTCGGCGGGCCTCTCCCCCGCCTACCAGGACGAGGTCTTCATCCGCTGTCGCCGGATCAACGCGACCGGCGTCTCGATCATCATGGTCGAGCAGAACGCCCGCCGGTGCCTGCAGATCTGCGACCGCGGCTACGTGCTGGACCAGGGTCGCAACGCCTACACCGACACCGGTGAGTCGCTCATGCACGACCCCAAGGTGATCGAGCTCTACCTGGGGACGCTCGCCAAGGCCCACTAGCGCCTGCTGACGCTCCGCTGCGACGACGCCGGCCCCCTCCCCTCACCCGGGGAGGGGGCCGGCGTCGTCTTCCCGGCACGACGGCCAGGGCCATCGCGGGTGGAGCGCGTTCTGTGCGGCTCCCGCAGGACCGGCACCGCACGCGCAGGGCCCGCAGAGGGGCCACGGAGCCTCCGTCCGCTGCCGCTCGGGCGCCCGGCACCGGCCGCTGCTGCGGTGCGGGTCGAGGGTCCCTCCGGAGGTCCTGCACCACGCGCCCGACGCGCACAGGGCCCGCGGGGGCAGGAGGTGTCCGTCCGTGGCCGCTCGGGGCCGGGCACCTCCCCGCCCCCGGACGCACAGCGGCCCGGCACCGAGATCGGTGCCGGGCCGCTGCCGGTGGTGCGCGTCAGGCGTGCTGCCGGGGGCAGCGCGCCTGTCGGATCACTCGCCCGCCGGGCCGATGCCCTGCGCGTTGAGCTCCTGGATGATGCGGGCCGACTCGTCGAACCCGATCACGATGATGGCGTCCGGGTCGAACTCCACCATCCGCTGGACCTCGGAGTCGTACGACGAGGCGTTCGGGTCGTAGGTGATGGCGAGGATGTCGTCCTCGGCCAGGCCACCGTCGACCAGGTTCGCCGCGACGTTCTCCTGCAGACCGGTGCCGTAGGCGTCGTTCAGGTTCAGGATCCCGACGCGGCTGTTGCCGTCGGCGAGCACGAGGTCGGCCAGCGGGACCGCCTGCAGCTGGTCCGGGGGCGCGGTGCGGAAGTACAGCCCCTGGTCGTTGTAGTCGGTGAACTGGTCGGACGTGTTGGCCGGCGAGATCTGCAGGACGCCGGCGTTCACGATCTTGTCGATGACCGTGAGGCTGACCGACGAGGACGCCGCACCGATGATCGCGTCCGCGTTCTCCGCCAGGAGGCGGTCGACGCTGGTGTTCGCGGTGTCGGTGGAGGTGTCACCGGAGTCGGTCTCGATCAGCTGGACCGGCGCGCCGAGCACGCCACCGGCCTCGTTGACCTCCTGCAGGGCCAGCTGGGCACCGGCGACCTCGGGCGGGCCGAGGAAGGCGAGCGACCCGGTCAGCGGCAGCAGCGTGCCGATGACCAGCGGGTCGCCGGTGGCGCCCGGAGCGACCGGGGCGGGAGCGCCCTCGTCGCCGGCGGCCAGGGTCTCGTCGCCGGTGACCTGGAACTCGGTCAGCGAGTCGTCGATGGCGTTGTCGTCACCGAAGGTGAGCAGACCGAAGGACGCCACGGCGGGCTCGCCGGCCTCGGTGAAGTCCAGCGGACCGGAGGCACCGTCGTAGTCGACGTTCCCGCCGGCGTTGAGGATCTCCAGGCAGGCCGCGAAGTCGGTGCACTTGTCGCCACCGGAGGTCAGCCCGTTGATGTACGGCGCGAAGTCGCGGGCCTCGCTGCTGCCCGCGGCCTGCGCGGCCAGCGAGATCAGGACGAACGCGTCGTAGGTCTCGCCGGCGTAGTTGTACGTGCCGCCGAGGTCCGGGTCGATCGCGTCGAGCCGGGCCTTGAAGTCGTCGCTGAGGTCGGTCAGGGGCGTGGTGCCCTGCATGCCGGCCAGGTCACCAGGGGTGCTGAACTGGTCGCCCAGCGCGCTGCCCATGTTGCCGTCGGAGCCGTAGATGTTGACCCCGCCGCCGGACGAGCCGCTGTCGCCGCCGCCGCCGGAGGAGTTGTCGTCGCCGTCGTCGTCTCCGCCGCCGCAGGCGGCCAGCGCGATGAGCGCGACGCTCGTCACGGCGATGCCGCGAGCGTTCCTGCCAGTGCGCATCAATGAACTCCCAGGTGTGTCACGTCGTTCCGAGGCCCCCGAGGACGGCAGATGCCGCCCCGAGGGCCGCTGAGTGGAGCGAAGGTAACCGCTGGGGACGGGCATGCGGATCACGGTCGAGGGACCGTGATGAGGTCGTGATCTACCGTGTTGCGCCCGAGTTACGCGGGCGGCCGGGCCGCGGGATCGGCCGCTCAGGCGGGCGAACCCTCGGCGGCGACGCCCTCGTCGAGGATGCGCTGGGCGAGCGCCTTCATCGACGTCCGCTCGTTCATGGCGGTCCGCTGGATCCACCGGAAGGCCTCGGCCTCCGTCAGCCCCTGGTGGGTCATCAGCACGCCCTTGGCCTTCTCGACGACCTTGCGGGCCTCGAGCCGGTCCTCCAGGGAGCGGACCTCGCCGTCCAGCGCGGACAGCTCGGCGAACCGGGCGCGCGCGACCTCGATGGCCGGCACGAGGTCGTTCTTGGAGAACGGCTTGACCAGGTAGGCCATCGCACCGGCGTCGCGGGCCCGCTCGACCAGCTCCCGCTGGCTGAACGCGGTCAGCACGATCACCGGCGCCACCCGGTCACCGGCGATCTGCTCGGCGGCCGACAGCCCGTCGAGGACCGGCATCTGGATGTCGAGGATGACGAGGTCGGGCGCGAGCTCCCGCGCGCGGTCGACGGCCTGCTGGCCGTCGCCGACCTCGGCCACGACGACGTAGCCCTCCTCCTCCAACATCTCCTTGAGGTCGAGGCGGATCAGGGCCTCGTCCTCGGCGATGAGGACACGCGTCGGCTCGGTGCTCACGGGCGAGGAGCCTAGCGATGCCGGGCCGCCTGAGCAGGCCCGTTAGGCTGCGGATGCGCCGTCGGACGTGTGGTGTCCGGCACGCCCCCGTACCCCAATCGGCAGAGGGAGCGGATTCAAAACCCGCGCAGTGTGCGTTCGAGTCGCACCGGGGGCACCCCGTGATCTGTCGGCCTCCGGCCGACACCGCGGCCACGTGCCGTCCCCCTGCTGCGCTGAGCCCGTCCGTCCCCTCGGTCGCGGGAGCCTCCGGCCCCCACTCCTCGGCGACAGCGGCCTGACGGCCGCTCGTCCGCCGGCGAGCTGGTGCCGAATACGGTGGGGGTGTGACCGAGCCTGCACCGCACATGACCCCCGAGGAGTTCCGGCGGCACGGCCACGAGGTGGTCGACTGGATCGCCGACTACTGGACCCGGCTGCCCGGGCTGCCCGTCCGCTCCCCCGTGGCGCCCGGCGACGTCCGTGCCGCGCTGCCCGACGCACCGCCCGAGCAGGGCGAGCCGCTGTCGGCCGTGCTGGCCGACCTCGACCGGGTCGTCGTCCCCGGGCTGACCCACTGGCAGCACCCCGGCTTCTTCGGCTACTTCCCGGCCAACACCTCCGGCCCCTCGGTGCTCGGCGACCTGGTGTCGGCGGGGCTCGGCGTGCAGGGCATGTCGTGGGTGACCAGCCCGGCCGCGACCGAGCTCGAGCAGCACGTCCTGGACTGGTTCGCGGGCCTGCTCGACCTCCCGGCGTCCTTCCGCTCCACCGGCACCGGCGGGGGCGTGATCCAGGACTCGAGCTCCGGCGCGAACCTCGTGGCGCTGCTGGCCGCGCTGCACCGCGCGAGCGGCGGCGCCACGGTCCGGCACGGCGTCGAGCCCGAGGAGTGCACCGTCTACGTCTCCGCCGAGACGCACTCGTCGATGGAGAAGGCGGTGCGCATCGCCGGGCTCGGCAGCGACGCCGTCCGGATCGTGGAGGTCGGGGACGACCTCGCGATGCGCCCGGCGGCGCTCGCCGCCCGCCTGGAGCGTGACGTGGCCCGCGGCCTGAAGCCGGTGCTGGTCTGCGCGACCGTGGGGACGACGTCCACCACCGCCGTCGACCCGTTGCTGGAGCTGGGGCCCATCTGCCAGCGGTTCGGCGTCTGGCTGCACGTCGACGCCGCCTACGCCGGGGTCAGCGGCCTGGTGCCGGAGCTGCGCCCGCTGCAGGACGGTGTCGAGTGGGCCGACAGCTACACCACCGACGCGCACAAGTGGCTGCTCACCGGGTTCGACGCCACGCTCTTCTGGGTCGCCGACCGGGCGGCCCTCACCGGTGCGCTGGCGATCCTCCCCGAGTACCTGCGCAACGCCGCCACCGACAGCGGCGGGGTCGTGGACTACCGGGACTGGCAGATCGAGCTGGGCCGGCGGTTCCGGGCGCTGAAGCTGTGGTTCGTGCTGCGCTGGTACGGCGCCGAGGGGCTGCGCGCCCACATCCGGTCCGGCGTCGCGCTGGCCCAGGAGCTGGCCGGCTGGGCCGACGCCGACGAGCGGTTCGAGGTGGCGACGCCCCATCCGCTGTCGCTGGTGTGCCTCCGCCCCCGCTGGGAGGACGAGGTGGACGCCGACGTCGCCACGATGACCCTGCTGGAGCGGCTCAACGACGGCGGCGAGGTCTTCCTGACCCACACCACCGTGCGCGGCCGCGTCGTCCTCCGGGCGGCCGTGGGCGCACCGACGACGACCCGGGCCACGGTCGAACGCCTCTGGCAGCTGCTGTGCGAGAACCACGACTGGCTGTCCCGCGACTTCGCCGAGGCCGCCGCCGAGCGGGCCCGGCTGGCGGCCGAGGAGCGGGCCGAGGCCGAGCGCCGGGCGGCCGAGCGCGCCGCCGCAGCGGCGCAGCAGGCGGAGCAGGAGGCCGCAGCCGTCGAGGTACCGCAGGCCGAGGAGCGGGCGGACGAGCCGGCGGAGGTGCCGGTCGAGACGCCCGCCGCGCAGGACGAGACGGCGACGCAGGTCGCCGTGCAGGCGCCCGCCGGGTGACCCTCCGGGGGCCCTACTCCCCGAGGTCGCGGATGAGGCCCTCCTGGGCGACGGACGCGACGTGCGTGCCGTCGACCGACCAGATGTGGCCGAAGTTCAGCGCCCGCCCGCCGGCGGCGGCGGGGCTGTCGGTCTCGTAGAGGAACCACTCGTCGGCCCGCACCGGCGCGTGGAACCACACCGCGTGGTCCAGGCTCGCGCCCTGGTAGCGGTCGTGCCAGCCGCCCTTGCGGGCCAGGCCGGCGCCGAGCAGCGTCAGGTCCGTGACGAAGGTCAGCGCGGCCGCGTGGATCGTCGGGTCGTCGGGCAGCCGCCCGGCCACCCGGAACCAGCCGTAGGACCGGGTGTCGGGCTCCTGCTTGGGCACCCGCGCGAACGGGTCGTCCAGGGACCGCTGGTCGACCGCCTGCCCGAGCAGCTCCAGGTGCTCGTCGTCCTCCTTGCCGTGCCGGCGCGCGTACTCCAGGGCCGTCGGGACGGCGTCCGGCGGCGGGACGTCCGGCATCGGCAGCGCGTGGGTGACGGCGGCCGGCTCGGGCTGGTGGAAGTCCGCGGTCAGGGCGAAGATCGCCACGTCCTCGCCACGGCGACGCTGGTGGGCCAGCACCCGGCGGGTGGAGAACGACCGGCCGTCGCGGATCCGCTCGACGACGTAGCGGATCTCCTCGTTCGGGTCTCCGGGACGCAGGAAGTAGGAGTGCAGCGAGTGGACCGGCCGCCCGCCCGTCGTCGTCAGCTCGGCGGCCATGAGCGCCTGCCCGGCCACCTGGCCACCGAACACCCGCTGGCGCGTGGTCTTCGGCGTCTGGCCGACGTAGACGCCGGGCTCGCGCTCCTCCAGGTCGAGCACCTGGAGGAGCGCGGCGACGTCGTCGCTGCCTCCGCTCACGAGTCGGTGCCCACCTCGTGCACGCGGATGAGGTTGGTCGAGCCGACGGTGTTGGGCGGGCTGCCGGCGACGACGACGACCCGGTCGCCCTCCTTGAGCCGGCCGATCGCCAGCAGCGAGAAGTCCACCTGCTCGACCATGTCGTCGGTGTGCTGGACCTCGGGCACGAGGAAGGTCTCCACGCCCCAGGACAGCGCCAGCTGGCTGCGCACCCGGGCGTCGACGGTGAAGGCGAGGAGCGGCTGGCGGGGGTGCAGCGCGGCGAGGCGACGGGCGGTCTCGCCGGTCTGGGTGAAGGTCGCGAGTGCCTTGACCCCGAGCGTCTCGCTGATGTCGCGGGCGGCCCGGACGATGGCCCCGGCGCGGGAGCGGGAGACCCGCACCAGCTCCGGCGCGCGGACGTTGTCGCTCTCGACGGCGTCGATGATCCGCTCCATCGTGCGGACGGCGGCGATGGGGTGCTTCCCGACCGAGGTCTCGCCCGACAGCATCACGGCGTCGGCCCCGTCGAGGACGGCGTTGGCGACGTCGGAGGCCTCGGCGCGGGTCGGCCGCGAGTTCTCGATCATCGACTCGAGCATCTGCGTGGCGACGATGACCGGCTTGTTGCGCTCCCGGGCGGCCTGGACGGCGCGCTTCTGGACCAGTGGCACCTGCTCGAGCGGGAGCTCCACGCCGAGGTCGCCGCGGGCGACCATGATGCCGTCGAAGGCCTCGACGATGGCCTCGAGGTTCGCGACCGCCTCGGGCTTCTCCAGCTTGGCGATCACGGGGACGTAGACGTCCTCCTGCCGCATGATGTCGCGGACCAGCTCGACGTCGGCCGGCGAGCGGACGAACGACAGCGCGACGAAGTCCACCGACAGGTGCAGCGCGAAGCGGAGGTCCTCGGCGTCCTTCTCCGACAGCGCCGGGACGCTGACCGCGACACCCGGCAGCGACAGGCCCTTGTTGTTGGAGACCGGGCCGCCCTCGACGACCAGGCACCACACGTCGGGGCCGTCGATCTCGACGACCGAGAGCGCGAGCTTGCCGTCGTCGACCAGCAGCCGGTCACCGACGCGGGCGTCGGCGGCCAGGCCCTTGTAGGTGGTGGAGACGCGCTCGGCGGTCCCCTGGACGTCGTCGACGGTGATGCAGATCCGGGCGCCGGTGGGCCACTCCACCTTGCCCTCGGCGAAGGTGCCCAGGCGAATCTTGGGGCCCTGCAGGTCGGCGAGGACGGCGACGGCGTGGCCGGTGCGGTCCGAGGCCTCGCGCACCACGCGGTACGCGGCCTCGTGGTCGGCGTGCGCGCCGTGGCTGAAGTTCAGCCGGGCGACGTCCATGCCGGCCTCGACGAGTGCGGTGACCTGCTCGATGGAGCTGGTGGCGGGACCGAGTGTGCAGACGATCTTGGCGCGGCGGGGCATGACGAGAACGCTAGTGGGCGCCTGCGCCGCGCGTGGGACCGGACTCCCGTGTCCCCCACGCCCGGCCCCCGTGCAGGGGCCCGCGCCGAGCTGGCGAGGCGTGGGGGGCACGGGGGTCCTTCATCGGAGCGCGACCGCCGTGGGCGTGACCGGCCGCGGCAGCTCGGACTCGCCACCGGTGAGCCACGCGTCGACCGCGCCGGCGGCCGAGCGGCCCTCGGCGATGGCCCACACGATGAGCGACTGGCCGCGGCCGATGTCGCCGGCGACGAAGACGCCGGGCACGGTGGACATGAAGTCCCCGTCGCGGGCGACGTTGCCCCGGCCGTCGACCTCGACGCCCAGGCCGTCGACCAGACCCTCGCGCTGCGCGCCGGTGAAGCCCATGGCCAGGAACACCAGGTCGGCGGGGAGCTCGCGCTCGGTGCCCTCGATCTTCGTGAACCGGCCGTCGACCCGCTCCACCTCGTGCAGCAGCAGCGCGCGCACGTTGCCCTGCCCGTCGTCGAGGAAGCGCTCGGTGTTCACGCTGAACAGCCGCTCGCCGCCCTCCTCGTGGGCGCTCGAGACGCGCATGACCATCGGGTAGGTCGGCCAGGGGTTGTCCTGGGCCCGGCTGCCGGGGGGCGCCGGCATGATCTCCAGCTGGGTGACCGAGGCCGCGCCCTGGCGGTGGGCCGTGCCGAGGCAGTCGGCGCCGGTGTCGCCGCCGCCGATGATCACGACGTGCTTGCCGCGGGCGTCGATCGGTGGGTGGTCGAGCTCGCCGAGGGCCTGCCGGTTGCCGTACGGCAGGTACTCCATGGCCAGGTGGATGCCGGCGAGCTCGCGCCCCGGGGCGGGCAGGTCGCGGCCGACGGTCGCGCCGCCGGCCAGGACGACGGCGTCGAAGTCGCCGCGCAGTTGGTCGACGCTCAGGTCGTCGGCCCCGCTGCCGCCGACGTCCACCCCGGTGACGAAGCGGGTGCCCTCGGCGCGCATCTGGTCCAGCCGCCGGTCCAGGACGGCCTTCTCCATCTTGAACTCGGGGATGCCGTAGCGGAGCAGGCCGCCGATGCGGTCGGCCCGCTCGAACACGGTGACCTCGTGCCCGGCGCGGGTCAGCTGCTGGGCGGCGGCCAGCCCGGCCGGGCCGGAGCCGACGACGGCGACCTTCTTGCCGGTGCGCTCCTGCGCCGGCTGCGGGGTGACCAGGTCCCGCTGGAACGCCTGGTCGATGATCTCCCACTCGATCTGCTTGATCGTGACCGGCGACTCCTGCAGGTTCAGGACGCAGGAGCCCTCGCACGGCGCCGGGCACAGCTTCCCGGTGAACTCCGGGAAGTTGTTGGTGGCGTGCAGCCGCTCGATCGCGTCGGTCCAGTCGTCCCGGCGGGCGAGGTCGTTCCACTCCGGGATCAGGTTGCCCAGCGGACAGCCGTGGTGGCAGAACGGGATCCCGCAGTCCATGCAGCGGGCGGCCTGCTGGCGCACCGCGGCCACCGGGAAGACCTCGTCCTCGCCGGTCTCGCGGGTGAGGTAGACGTCCTTCCAGTCCAGGATGCGGACGTCGACCGGCCGGCGGGGCGGCAGGGCGCGGTCGTACTTGAGGAACCCCGTGGAGTCAGCCACGGTCGGCCTCCCTTCGAGCGGTGGTGGGTGCGGGGCGGGTGCGGTCAGCCACGAGCGGCCTCCATGACGGCGCGGTCGACGTCCGTACCGGCGGCCTCGGCGGCCCGGCGGGCGTCCAGGGCCCGGCGGTAGTCGCGCGGCATGATCACGCTGAACCGCTCGGACCAGCGGCCCCAGTCGGCGAGCAGCGCGGCGGCGACCGTGGACTCCGTGTCGGCCTGGTAGCGGACGAGCACGTCGCGCAGCCAGGCCGCGGACTCGCCGTCGAGCGGGTCGACGTCGACCATCTCGCCGTTGACCCGGTGCCGGGCCAGGTCGAGCACGTAGGCGACACCGCCGGACATGCCCGCGGCGATGTTGCGCCCGGTGGCACCGAGGATGACCGCGCGGCCGCCGGTCATGTACTCCAGCGCGTGGTCGCCGACGCCCTCGACGACGGCCAGCGCCCCGGAGTTGCGGACGCAGAACCGCTCACCGACCCGACCGCGCAGGAAGATCTCCCCCGCGGTCGCGCCGTAGCCGATGACGTTGCCGGCGATGACGTTGTCCTCGGCGGCGAAGGTCGCCTCGCGGGCCGGGCGGACGACGATGCGCCCGCCGGACAGGCCCTTGCCGACGTAGTCGTTGGCGTCGCCGAACAGCCGCATCGTGATGCCCCGGGGGACGAACGCGCCGAACGACTGGCCGGCCGACCCGCTGAAGGTGAGGTCGATCGTCCCCTCGGGCAGGCCCTCGCCGCCGAAGCGCCGGGTGACCATCGCGCCGAGCATCGTGCCGACGGTGCGGTTGACGTTGCGCACCGGCAGCTCCAGGCGCACCGGCCGCGCGTCGAGCAGCGCGCCCTCGCACAACTGGATCAGCGTCTGGTCCAGCGCCACGTCCAGGCCGTGGTCCTGGTCGCGCACCTTGCGCCGCGGCGTGCCCTCGGGCAGCTCGGGCACGGCCAGCAGCTTGGACAGGTCCAGGCCCTGCGCCTTCCAGTGGCCGACCGCCTTGCGGGTGTCGAGCACCTCGACGCGGCCGATCGCCTCGTCCAGGCTCCGGAAGCCCAGCTCGGCCAGGTAGCGGCGGACCTCCTCGGCGATGAACTCGAAGAAGGTGACGACGAACTCCGGGCGCCCGGTGAAGCGCTTCCGCAGCTCCGGGTTCTGGGTGGCGACGCCGACCGGGCAGGTGTCGAGGTGGCAGACCCGCATCATGATGCAGCCGGAGACCACCAGCGGCGCCGTCGCGAAGCCGAACTCCTCGGCACCGAGCAGCGCGCCGATGACGACGTCGCGACCGGTCTTGAGCTGGCCGTCGACCTGCACGGTGATCCGGTCGCGCAGCCCGTTCGCCAGCAGCGTCTGCTGGGTCTCGGCCAGGCCGAGCTCCCACGGCGAGCCGGCGTGCTTGAGCGAGGTCAGCGGCGCGGCACCGGTGCCGCCGTCGTGCCCGGAGATCAGGACGACGTCGGAGTGCGCCTTGCTGACACCGGCCGCGACGGTGCCGACGCCGACCTCGGCGACCAGCTTGACGTGGACCCGCGCCTGGTCGTTGGCGTTCTTCAGGTCGTGGATGAGCTGCTTGAGGTCCTCGATCGAGTAGATGTCGTGGTGCGGCGGCGGGCTGATCAGCCCCACGCCCGGCGTCGAGTGCCGGGTGCGCGCCACCCACGGGTACACCTTCTGCCCGGGCAGCTGGCCGCCCTCGCCGGGCTTGGCGCCCTGGGCCATCTTGATCTGGATGTCGTCGGCGTTGACCAGGTACTCGCTGGTGACCCCGAAGCGGCCGCTGGCGACCTGCTTGATGGCCGAGCGGCGCAGGTCGCCGTTCGGGTCGGGGACGAAGCGCGCCGGGTCCTCGCCGCCCTCACCGGTGTTGGACTTGCCGCCCAGCCGGTTCATGGCGATCGCGAGCGTCTCGTGCGCCTCCTGCGAGATGGAGCCGTAGCTCATCGCGCCGGTCTGGAAGCGCTTCACGATCTCGCTGACCGGCTCGACCTCGTCCAGCGGGACGGGTGGGCGGACCCCGGTCTTGAGCTCGAACAGGCCGCGCAGGGTCGCCGCGTCCCGGGAGAGCTGGTCGACCTCCTTGGTGTACCGCTCGAAGACGTCGTACTGCCGGGCGCGGGTCGAGTGCTGGAGCAGGAACACCGTCTCGGGGTTGAACAGGTGCACCTCGCCCTCGCGGCGCCACTGGTAGTCGCCACCGGTCTCCAGCCGGCGGTGGGCCCGCTCGGTCGGGTTGGCCGGGTACGCGCGCCGGTGCCGCATCGCGACCTCCTCGGCGAGGACGTCCATGCCGACGCCGCCGAGGGGGCAGGAGGTGCCGGTGAAGTACTCGTCGACGACGTCCTCGGCCAGGCCGACGGCCTCGAAGATCTGCGCCATCGTGTAGGAGCCGACGGTGCTGATGCCCATCTTGCTCATGACCTTGAGGACGCCCTTGCCCAGCGCCTTGACGGTGTTGCGCACCGCCTGCGCCGGCTCCACGCCGGTCAGCACGCCGTCGCGGATCAGGTCCTCGATCGACTCGAACGCCAGGTACGGGTTGACCGCCGCCGCGCCGTAACCCAGCAGCAGCGCGACGTGGTGCACCTCGCGGCAGTCGCCGGACTCGACGACGAGGCCGACCTCCATGCGGGTCCGCTCGCGCACCAGGTGGTGGTGGACGGCGGCCGTCATGAGCAGCGACGGGATCGGCGCACGGTTCTCGTCGCAGTCGCGGTCGGACAGCACGATGATCCGGGCACCGGCGGCGATGGCCTTGCTGGCCTTGGTGCGCAGCTCCTCGACCGCCTTGGCCAGGGCCTGTCCCCCGCCGTTGACGTCGAAGTGACCGGTGATCCGGACGGCGGCGTAGCCGGGCAGGTCGCCGTCGTCGTCGATGTGCAGGATCTTGGCGAGCTCGTCGTTGTCGATCACCGGGAACGGCAGGAAGACCTGCCGGCAGGACGCCGGGGTGGCGTTGAGCAGGTTCTGCTCCGGACCGAAGGTCCGCCCGAGGCTGGTCACCAGCTCCTCGCGGATGGCGTCCAGCGGCGGGTTGGTCACCTGGGCGAACAGCTGCCCGAAGTAGTCGTAGAGCAGCCGCGAGCGGTCCGACAGCGCCGCCACCGGGGTGTCGGTGCCCATCGAGCCGATCGGCTCGGCACCGGACGACGCCATCGGGGTGAGCAGGACGCGCAGGTCCTCCTCGGTGTACCCGAACAGCTGCTGGCGGCGGACGACGGACTCGTGGCTGGGCCGCGAGCGGCGCCGCTCCGGCAGCTGGGGCAGGTGCACCAGGCCGGCGTGCAGCCAGTCGTCGTAGGGGTTCTCGGCCGCGAGGGCGCCCTTGACCTCCTCGTCGGACAGGATCCGCCCGGCGGCGGTGTCGACGAGGAACATCCGGCCCGGCTGCAGCCGGCCCTTGGCGACGACCTCGGCGTCGGGGATCTCCAGGACGCCGACCTCGCTGGCCAGCACGACCCAGTCGTCCTTGGTGTGCCACCAGCGGCCGGGGCGCAGGCCGTTGCGGTCGAGGACCGCGCCGATCAGCGTGCCGTCGGTGAAGGCGACCGCGGCGGGGCCGTCCCACGGCTCCATGATCGAGGAGTGGAACCGGTAGAAGGCCCGGCGGGCCGGGTCCATCTCCGCGTGGTTCTCCCAGGCCTCCGGAATCATCATGAGCACCGCGTGCGGCAGCGAGCGGCCGGACAGGTGCAGCAGCTCGAGCACCTCGTCGAAGGTGGCCGAGTCGCTGAAGTCGCTGGCGGTGACCGGGAAGATCCGCTCCAGGCCGAGCTCGCTGGCCGGGCCGGCCGGACCGTCGAACATCTGCGTCTCGAGCTTGGCCTCGCGGGCCCGCATGCGGTTGCGGTTGCCCTTGATCGTGTTGATCTCGCCGTTGTGGGCGATGAGCCGGAACGGGTGGGCCAGCGGCCAGCTCGGGAAGGTGTTGGTCGAGAACCGGCTGTGCACCAGCGCGATCGCCGACTCGTACCGCTCGTCGCGCAGGTCGGGGAAGAACGCGGGCAACTGGTCGGTGGTCAGCATGCCCTTGTAGGTGATCGTGCGCGACGACAGCGAGACGACGTACAGGGAGCTGCCGGCCTCGCTGGCCTCCCGCTCGGCGCGCTTGCGCAGCACGAACGAGCGCCGCTCCAGCCGGCTGACGCCGTTGCACACCGTGTTGCCGCCGAAGGCGGTCGCGTCGGCGCGGGCGCCCATCGTCTCGGCGACGAAGACCTGCGCGAAGTGCGGCATGACCGCGCGGGCGGTGGGGCCGAGGTCCGCGCCGTCGGGGTCGACCGGGACCTCGCGCCAGCCGAGGACGGTCAGCCCCTCCTCGGCGGCGATGCGGGCGACGTCCTCGACGCGCGCGGCGCGCTCGGTCTCGTCGACCGGCATGAAGGCGATGCCGACGGCGTACTCGCCCACGGGCGGCAGGTCGAAGTCCACGCTGGCCCGCAGGAGGGCGTCGGGGACCTGCGTGAGGATGCCGGCGCCGTCACCGCTGTTGGGCTCGGAGCCGGCGGCGCCGCGGTGGTCCAGGTTGTGCAGCGCGGTGAGGCCCGCGGCGACCAGCGCGCGGCTGGGCCGCCCCTGCACGTCGGCGACGAACGCCACGCCACAGGCGTCGGTGTCGTTCGCGGGGTCGTACAGCCCGGCGGCCGGCGGGACGGCCGAGAAGGGGACGGCGGAGGGGGTGGGCCGCGCGGTGCGAGGTGAGGTGGACCCGGTCATGTCACTCCCGTCGTCGGCGTTTTCGCGCGCGCTCGCGAGGAGGCACGCAGCGGGGCGGAGGCCCGGCCGGTGGTGGTCAGAGGGGGCGGTGTGCGAAGGCGCTGCGGGCGGGCGGCCGGCGCGGGGACGTGCCCGGACCGGTCAGGTCGAGAGTCCCACGGATGGTGCCGGGGGGCCGTCGTCCGCGGGGCGACGCTGGCCCGGTCCGACACGTGCGATCCGCCGGGATCACCGGCGGGTCCGAGGGAAGGGTACACAGCCGTAACACGTGGTTTTCCCGGGTGAACGGGCGGCCGTACCCCCGTGTTCAGGAACCGTTCGCCGGGCGGTGATCGTCGTCACCGGCGCGGTCGGCGGCCTCGGCGTCCGCGCTGGTCACGGGCACGGCAGCGGTACCGGCCGGCCGCTGGCCCGGCCGGGTGTCACCATCGTCACCCCGCCGGTCGAGCACCTCTCGCGGCCGGCCGCGCAGCACGACCATGTAGGCGACGGCGGCCAGCCCGACGACCAGGCAGGTGAAGACGTTGAGCCGGACGCCGAAGAACTCGTTCGCCGGGTCGGTGCGCAGCAGCTCGATCCACAGCCGGCCGGTGCAGTACAGCGCGACGTACAGGGCGAAGGCGCGCCCGTGCCCGAGCCGGAAGCGCCGGTCGGCCCAGACGACGACCGCGGCGGCGGCCAGGTTCCACAGCAGCTCGTAGAGGAACGTCGGGTGGAACGTCGCGACGTCGAGGTACTCCAGCGGCCGGTGCTCCCGGTCGATCTCGAGCGCCCACGGCAGGTCGCTCGGTCCGCCGAAGAGCTCCTGGTTGAACCAGTTGCCCAGCCGGCCGACCGCCTGGGCGACCAGCAGGCCCGGCGCGATCGCGTCGGCGAACGCCGGCAGCGGGATGCCCATCCGGCGGCAGGCGATCCAGGCGCCCACGCCCCCGAAGGCGATCGCGCCCCAGATGCCGAGCCCGCCCTCCCAGATGGCGAAGGCCTTGAGGGGGTCCCCGCCCTCGCCGAAGTACGGCTGCGGTGTGGTGAGCACGTGGTAGATCCGGCCGCCGACGATGCCGAAGGGCACGGCCCAGACGGCGATGTCGAGGACCTCGCCGGGGCGACCGCCACGGGCCACCCAGCGCTTCTCGGAGATCCAGCAGGCGAGGACGATCCCGGCGATGATCGCCAGCGCGTAGGCGCGGATCGGCACGGGGCCGAGCTCCCAGACGCCCTCGCTCGGGCTCGGGATGCTGGCGAGCGCGGCTCCGCCTCCGGACGCGCTCGCGAGCTCGCCCGTCATGCCGGCGCCCCGGCCCGCTGCCGGACCCCGCGGGCCAGGTCCTCGGACAGCCCGCGGACGCCGTCGGGACCGCGGCCCTCGAGCAGCGTGCGCACGTAGGCCGACCCGACGATGACGCCGTCGGCGAACCCGGCCACCTCGGCGGCCTGCTCGCCGTCGGAGACCCCGAGCCCCACGCAGACCGGGAGGTCGGTGCCGACGTCGGCGATCGCCTGACGGGTCCGGGCGACCAGCGACTCGGCGGCGTCGCCGACCGTGGCCCGGGTGCCGGTCACGCCCATCGTGGAGGCGGCGTAGACGAACCCCCGGCTGGCCGCGACGGTGGAGCGCAGCCGCGCCGGAGTGGACGACGGGGCGACCAGGAAGACCCGGTCCAGCCCGGCGGCGTCGGAGGCGGCGATCCAGGCGCCCGCCTCGTCCGGGATGAGGTCGGGGGTGATGGCCCCCGCTCCCCCGGCCGCGGCCAGGTCGGCGGCGAACCGGTCGACGCCGTAGCGCTCGACCGGATTCCAGTAGCTCATGACGACCGGGACGGCACCGGCGGCGGCGACGGCCTCGGCCGCGCGCAGCACGTCGCGCATCCCGACCCCGGCGCGGACGGCGACGTCCACGGCCTCCTGGATGACCGGGCCGTCCATGCCCGGGTCGCTATAGGGGACGCCGATCTCGACGACGTCGGCCCCACCCTCGACCGCCGCCACCATCGCCGCGATCGAGGCGTCGACGTCCGGGTAGCCGACCGGCAGGTAGGCGATCAGCGCCGCCCGCCCCTCGGCCCGCGCGGCGGAGATCCGCTGCTGCAGCGCGCTCATGCCTGCTCCCCCGCGTCCTGGCCGGCGACGGCCTCGTCGTTGCTGACGGCGCCCTCGGTGGGCTGCTGGTCGGTGTCCAGGCCCGGCCCGGGGTCGACCTCCTCGCGGTCGCCGAGCCCGAACCAGGTCGACGCGGTCTCGACGTCCTTGTCGCCGCGGCCGGAGAGGTTGACCAGCAGCAGGGCGTCCGGGCCCACCTCCCGGCCCAGCCGCATCGCGCCGGCCAGGGCGTGCGCCGACTCGATCGCCGGGATGATCCCCTCGGTCCGGCACAGCAGCGCGAAGGCCTCCATGGCCTCGGCGTCGGTCACCGGGCGGTACTCGGCCCGGCCGATGTCGTGCAGGTAGGAGTGCTCGGGGCCGACGCCGGGGTAGTCGAGGCCGGCGCTGATCGAGTGCGACTCGATCGTCTGCCCGTTGTCGTCCTGCAGCAGGTAGGAGCGGGCACCGTGCAGCACCCCGGGCGACCCGCCGGTGATCGTGGCCGCGTGCCGGCCGGTCTCCACGCCGTCGCCGGCGGCCTCCAGCCCGACCAGCCGGACGCCCTCGTCGGGGACGAACGCGGTGAAGATGCCGATCGCGTTGGAGCCGCCGCCCACGCAGGCCAGGACGGCGTCGGGCAGCCGGCCCTCCCGCTCGAGCAGCTGGGCGCGGGCCTCGTCGCCGATGACCCGCTGGAAGTCGCGGACCATGGCCGGGAACGGGTGCGGCCCGGCGACGGTGCCGAACACGTAGTTCGTCGTCTCCACGTTGGTCACCCAGTCGCGGAACGCCTCGTTGATCGCGTCCTTGAGGGTGCGCGAGCCGGTGGTGACCGGGATGACCTCGGCGCCGAGCAGCCGCATGCGGGCCACGTTGAGCGCCTGGCGGCGGGTGTCCTCCTCGCCCATGTAGACGGTGCAGGACAGCCCCATGAGCGCCGCCGCGGTCGCCGTGGCGACGCCGTGCTGGCCGGCACCGGTCTCGGCGATCACCCGGCTCTTGCCGATCCGCTTGGTGAGCAGCGCCTGGCCCAGCACGTTGTTGATCTTGTGTGAGCCGGTGTGGTTGAGGTCCTCGCGCTTGAGCAGCACCCGGGCGCCACCGCAGTGCTCGGCGAACCTCGACACCTCGGTGATCGGGCTGGGCCGGCCGGTGTAGTCGCGCTGCAGCGCGGCGAACTCCTCGAGAAAGGCCGGGTCGACCTTCATGGCCTCGTAGGCCTCGGTCAGCTCGTCGAGCGCGGCGATCAGCGCCTCGGGGACGAAGCGACCGCCGAAGACGCCGAAGTGGCCCGTGGCGTCCGGCCAGGTCGGCGCCGCCGGAGCGGGTCGCGACTCGGGCGGGCGTACGGGACTGGTGGTCATGCGCCCAGTGTCCCGCGTCCGGCGGCTGACATGGCGCAGGGGTACGGCGTGGCCCTCCTGCAGGGGCCCGCGAGCTCGCGAGTGGCGGGGGCAGGAGGGTCCTTCTTCAGCGGCTGGGGCGCGGGGTGGCCGGGTGCGACCCGGCGACGACCAGGTCCGCGACCGCCTGACGGGCGTCGCCGGCGGTCACCAGCCCCTCGCCGACGAGGACGGCGTCGGCGCCGGCCGCGGCGTAGGAGATGAGGTCGTGCGGGCCGCGGACGCCGGACTCGGCGACCTTGACCACGGTCGAGGGCAACCCGGGGGCGATCCGCTCGAAGGTGGAGCGGTCGACCTGCAGCGTGGTCAGGTCACGGGCGTTGACGCCGATGACCGACGCCCCCGCGTCCAGCGCCCGGTCGGCCTCGGCCTCGGTGTGCACCTCGACCAGCGCGGTCATGCCGAGGGACTCGACCCGCTCCAGCAGACCGAGGAGGACGTTCTGCTCCAGGGCGGCGACGATGAGCAGGACGACGTCGGCGCCGTGCGCCCGCGCCTCGTGCACCTGGTAGCTGCTGACGACGAAGTCCTTGCACAGCACCGGGACGTCGACCGCGGCCCGGACGGCGGCGAGGTCGGCGTGGCTGCCGCCGAAGCGACGGCGCTCGGTGAGCACGCTGATGACCCGGGCGCCGCCGGCCGCGTACTGCGTCGCCAGCACCGCGGGGTCGGGGATCTCGGCGAGCGCGCCCTTGGACGGGCTCTGCCGCTTGACCTCCGCGATGACCCCGACGCCGGGGGCGCGCAGCGCGGCCTGGGCGTCGAGGGCGGGGCGGGTGTCACGGGCGGCGGCCATGACCTCCGCGAGCGGGGTCGCTGCCTCGCGTGCGGCCAGTTCCTCCCGCACGCCGGCGACGATCTCGTCGAGGACGTTCACGACCCCTCCTCCGTGATGGACGTCGAAGCTCGGCCACGAGGGTCGGACGCTCGCAGGCGACGCAGATCACGCGTGTACGCCCTGGTCCGGGGTACTCCGGCCCCTTCTCCCCGTGGTGGACCCACTCTAGAGGCGGTCTCCGACGCCTCCCGGCGGGGGTGCCGTCGGGTCCGCCGGAGGGTCGGCCGTCGGGTCGGCCGTGGGGTCCTCGCCACGGTCCAGGGCCCGCCACGCGTCCAGGGCCCGGTCCTCCCGGGTGCCGGCCGCGGCCGGCGCAGCGGTCGCCGTCCGCTCGTAGCGGCGGCCCATGCCCTGCCACCCCGCGCCCCGGAGGACGGCCAGGCCCCCGGCCGCGGCGCCCAGCACCCCGGCCAGGACGGCCAGCACCGGCCAGGCGACCGACCGGCTGATGGTCAGTGCGGTCGCGGCGGCGGCCGTGCCGTCGGAGAGGTCGGCCAGCCCCGGGTCGTGGAGCAGCGCCCGCAGCCCCGACCACAGCAGCGTGCCACCGCCGACGCACGCGAGCAGGCCCACCAGCTGCCGGCCCCGCCCGCGGACGGCGATCACCGCCACCGCCGCGGCCAGGAGCAGCAGCCCGCAGGCCGGCACCAGCGCGGCGAGGTCGGTGCCGGTCAGCTCCTCGGCGATCGGCGGCAGCGGCGCCTGCCGGGTCACCGTGGCGGTGGCCCAGGTCTGCCCGCCGGCCGAGAGCGCGAGCCCCCCGGCGACGGCGAGCCCGGCGACGGCCGCGCCGAGCTCGCGCCGCGAGCCGGTCATGCCAGCTCCCGCATCCCCTCGGCGGCCGCGATCGCCGAGAGCACCGCCCGCGCCTTGTGCCGCGTCTCGGCCTCCTCGGTGGCCGGGTCGCTGTCGGCCACGATCCCGGCGCCGGCCTGCACGTACGCCCGGCCCTGGTGCAGCACCGCCGTCCGGATCGCGATGGCCATGTCCAGGTCGCCACTGGCGTCGACGTAGCCGACGGTGCCGGCGTAGAGCGCCCGCCGGGTCGGCTCCAGCGACTCGATGATCTCCATCGCCCGCGGTTTCGGGGCGCCGGACACCGTGCCGGCCGGGAAGGTCGCGTCGAAGACGTCCAGCGCGTCCCACTCCGGGGCGACCTCGCCGGCCACGGTGGAGACCAGGTGCATGACGTGGCTGTAGTACTCGATCCGCATGAAGTCGGGCACCTCGACCGTGCCCGGCACGCACACCCGGCCGAGGTCGTTGCGGGCGAGGTCGACCAGCATCACGTGCTCGGCGCGCTCCTTGGGGTCGGCGAGCAACCCCTCGGCGAGGCGGGCTTCCTCCTCCGGCGTCGCGCCGCGGGGGCGAGTACCGGCCGGCGGGTGCACGACCGCGGAGCGGCCGGTCACGGTCACCAGCGCCTCCGGCGAGGAGCCGACCACGTCGAAGGGCGTCTCCCGGCCGGCGAAGCGCAGCAGGTACATGTAGGGCGACGGGTTGGTCGCGCGCAGCACCCGGTAGAGGTCGAGCGCGTCGACCTCGGTGGCGACCTCGAACCGCTGGGCGAGGACCACCTGGAAGGCGTCCCCGGCACGGATGTGCTCGCGGACGCGTTCCACGCCGTCCTCGAACACCCCGGGTGCCATGTTGCTCGTGACCGGCGGCGGGTCGGCCGGGGTGAACGCCGCCAGGCCCGCCGGCGCCCCCTTCGCCAGCGCCGCGGCCATGTCGTCGATCCGGGCGACCGCGTCGTCCCAGGCGGCGCCGGGGTCGTCGGAGGCGAACGCGTTGGCGATGAGCAGCACGCTGCCCTCGGTGTGGTCGACCACGGCCAGGTCGGTGACCAGCAGCATGCCGAGCTCGGGCATGCCCATGTCGTCGGTGGCCAGCTGCGGCAGCCGCTCCAGCCGCCGGACGACGTCGTACCCGAGGTAGCCCACGAGACCGCCGGTCAGCGGCGGCAGCCCCTCGGTGCGCGGGGTGCGCAGCCGCCGGGCCAGCGTGCGGACGGCGGCCAGCGGGTCGGCCGGCAGGTCGTCGGTGAGCCCGGGCAGCGGGTCGCCGAGCCACTGGCTGGCGCCGTCGCGCTCGGTGAGCACCCCGGCGCTGCGGACCCCGACGAAGCTGTACCGCGCCCACTGCCGGCCCTGCTCGGCCGACTCGAGCAGCACCGTGCCGGGGCGGTCGCCGGCGAGGGTGCGGTGGATGCCGACGGCGGTCAGGCCGTCGGCCAGCAGCCGGCGCACCACCGGCACCATCGCCCGGCCGCCGCCTGCGCCGTCGAGCGCGGTGAAGTCCTCGCGGCTCGGGTAGGTCTCCCCCAGCCGCATCGCCCGTCCTCCGGTCACGACGGACTCCCCACGGTGGTCGGGAGGCCGCGGAAGAAGCAGCTGCGCTCGCCGGTGTGGCAGGCGGCGCCCTCCTGGTCCACGAGGACGAGCAGCGCGTCGCCGTCGCAGTCGACGCGGACGTCGCGCACCCACTGGCGGTTCCCGGACGTCTCGCCCTTGACCCAGTACTCCTGGCGGCTGCGCGACCAGTACGTCGCCCGGCCGGTGGTGAGGGTGCGGTGCAGCGCCTCGTCGTCCATCCACGCCACCATCAGCACCTCGCCGCTGTCGTGCTGCTGCACGACGGCGACCACGAGACCGGCCGGGTCGCGGCGCAGCAGCGCGGCGACAGCCGGGTCGAGAGCGGGAGCGGGCGGGACGGCGGTCATGCCCCGATCCTCCCCCGGCGACCGGCGGCGCAGGACACCGGCGTCAGCGCGACGCGGTGGCGAACCACTCCCGGGACGAGCGGGCGACCAGCAGGCCCATGCCGACGGCCGGTCCGGCGGCGAAGACCAGGGCGCAGAACACCAGGAGCGGAACGGCGTCGTCGGCTTCGGGGACGTCCCCGAGCAGCCCGACGATGCGGACCACCCAGTAGAGGGCGAGCAGAAGCTGCGCCCCGAGGGCGACCAGCAGGGCCCACCAGGTGCCGCGGTCCCGGCGGTTGAGCGCCAGGACACCCGCGACGAGCAGGGCGACCACCGAGGCGAACTGCAGCCAGGCCAGCACCTGCGCCTCGTCGGCGATGTCGGCGGCCCGGGGGTCGACGTAGGCGTCGGTGTCCAGCTCGATGCCGAGGACGACCGAGGCGAACAGCAGCAGGTACGCCGAGGTGAAGGCGACCAGCGCGGCCTGGACCAGGGCCAGCACCGCGGCCGTGATGACCTGGCCGGGGCGCCGGGGACCACGCGGCGGCGGGGCCGGCCAGCCGCCCGGGGCGCCGTACGCCGGTGGCGGGGGCCAGCCGTACCCGGGCTGGCCGTAGCCGGGCTGGCCGTACCCGGGCTGGCCGTAGCCGGGCTGGCCGTAGCCCGGCACCGGGTACGGGGCGGTGCCGTACGCCGGCGGCCCGCTGTACGGGGCGCCCTGCTCGGTGGGGCTGTCGGGGTCGGACCAGGGGTCGCGCGGTGCGGTCACAGGTCCGCGGCCAGCGCCCGGCCCGCCGTCCGCCCGGAGAACAGGCAGCCGCCGAGGAAGGTGCCCTCGAGCGACCGGTAACCGTGCATCCCGCCGCCGCCGAAACCGGCCACCTCACCGGCGGCGTACAGGCCGGGGAACGGGTCCCCGCCGGGCCGCAGGACCCGGCCGGAGAGGTCGGTCTCCAGGCCGCCGAGGGTCTTGCGGGTGAGCAGGTTGAGGCGGACGGCGATGAGCGGTCCGGCCTCGGGGTCCAGCAGCCGGTGCGGGGGCGCGACGCGGATCAGCTTGTCGCCGAGGTAGGTCCGGGCGCCGCGGATGGCGGTCATCTGCAGGTCCTTGGTGAAGGGGTGGGCGACCTCGCGGTCGCGCGCCACGACCTCCTCCTCGACCCGGGCCAGCGGCACCTCGGGCTCCCCGCCGGTGATCCGGTTCATCCCGGCGACCAGCTCGGGCAGCGTGCGGGCGACGACGAAGTCCTCACCGCGGTCGAGGAAGGCCTGCACCGGGCCGGAGACGCCGGACTTCACGCGGTTGAGCAGGAGCTTGACGTCCTTGCCGGTGAGATCCGGGTTCTGCTCGGAGCCCGACAGCGCGAACTCCTTCTCGACGATCTTCTCGGTGGCGACGAACCAGGTGTGCTCGTGTCCGGTCTGCCCGATGTGGGCGAGCGTGCCGAGGGTGTCGAAGCCGGGGAACAGCGGCACCGGCAGCCGCTTGCCGGTGGCGTCGAGCCACAGCGACGAGGGGCCGGGCAGGATCCGGATGCCGTGCCGGGCCCAGACCGGCGAGTGGTTGGCGATGCCCTCGGTGTAGTGCCACATGCGGTCGCGGTTGATCAGGTTCGCCCCGGCGGCCTCGGTCGCCTCGAGCATGTGCCCGTCGACGTGCGCGGGGACGCCGGAGAGCAGCCGCCGCGGCGCCGGCCCGAGCCGCTCGGGCCAGTTGCGGCGGACCAGCTCGTGGTTGCCACCGATCCCGCCCGAGGTGACGACGACGGCCTGGGCGCTCAGCTCGAAGGGCTCCAGCTCGGTCCGGGAGCTGGCCTCGCCGCGGGCGACGTCGCTGGGCTCGAGCACCGCGCCGCGCACGCCGGTCACCGCGCCGCCGCTGACGACCAGCTCGCCGACCCGGTGCCGGAAACGGAGCTGGACCAGGCCGCGGTCGACGGCCTCGCGCACCCGCCGCGCGAACGGCTCGACGATGCCGGGACCGGTGCCCCAGACGATGTGGAACCGCGGCACCGAGTTGCCGTGCCCGGTGGCGGTGTAGCCGCCGCGCTCGGCCCACCCGACGACCGGGAAGAAGCCGACGCCCTGCGAGCGCAGCCAGGCGCGCTTCTCCCCCGCGGCGAACTGCAGGTAGGCCTCGGCCCACTGGCGCGGCCAGTGGTCCTCGGCGCGGTCGAAGGCGGCGGTGCCGAACCAGTCCTGGCGGGCCAGTTCGAGCGAGTCGTGCACGCGCAGCCGGCGCTGCTCCGGGGAGTCGACGAGGAACAGGCCGCCGAACGACCACCAGGCCTGCCCGCCGAACGAGGCCTCGGGCTCCTGGTCCAGCAGCACGACCCGCTTGCCCGCGTCGGCGAGCTCCGCGGTCGCCACCAGGCCGGCGAGCCCGGCCCCCACCACCACGACGTCTGTGTCGGTCACAGGGGCACGCTAACCGGCGCGGCCGCTCCGACGGGCGCGCACCGGGGGAAGCTTAGCGCGCCGAAGCGCCGTCCACTCCCGGACCGTGCGGTGCGTCGCGAGCGCCAGGCACCCGACCGGGCCGACCAGCATCGCCAGCGTCCACCACACCACCTGGCTCGTCCCTCCCAGCGACCCGGACCGGAGCAGGAGGAGGAGCAGGAAGGCCAGCGGCACGCTGCTGGCCAGCGCCAGGACCACCCAGCCGCGCGCCCGGCCCTGCCAGACCAGGGCCGCGCCGGTCAGCGCCCATGCGGCCAGCGCGGCCGCGACGAGCACGTACCAGTACAGGCCGGGGTCGGGCTCCCACAGCAGCCAGCCGACGTAGAGGTCCTCGGCGGCCACCAGGACGGCGAAGAGCACCACGAACGGCGCCAGGTCCGGTCGCTGCCGCACCGCCGTCCGCCCCGCCTGCGGCAGGACGGGCGCGGCGCGCGGGGAGCGTCGGCGGGCGGGCGGCACGACCGGCAGCGTAGGACGACGGGCCGGCGCGGTCAGCCGGTGGCGCGCGCCCGCCCCGGCCGGGCGGCCAGCCACCGCCGGGTCGGCGGAGCGGCGGCGAACCCCGCCGCGAGCAGCGGGAAGAGCACGAGGAGGACCGGGCCGGCGCCCACCGCGTCGCCCTCGTCCTCGGCCGCGGAGTAGACGGCCCACAGCAGAGCCGCCGAGGGCAGGACCGCGAGCACCAGGGGCAGCCACCCCCGCCGCAGGACCAGCCACATGGCGGCGGCCAGCTGCACGACCGGCGCCAGGAAGACGATCCACACCCAGGGCTCCCGGGCGCTGTCGGAGCTCAGCCCGCCCACCGCGAACAGCAGCACCGCCATGAGCAGCAGCGGGATCACCGCGACTCCTCCGCAGACGACCGCGGTCAGCGCCGTCCACGGCATCCGCCCACCGCCCCAGCCGGGCAGGGACGCGGCGGCGCTGCGAGACGGCACGGGTCGGAGGTTAGCGGCGCCCGGCTCAGCCGACCGGCTCGGTCTGCCCGGTCGAAGAGCGGCGCCAGGAGGCGTGCAGGCGGGCGTAGGGGCCCTCGACCGCGACCAGCTCGTCGTGGCTGCCGCGCTGGACGACCCGGCCGGCGTCGACGACGAGCACCTCGTCGGCCCGCTCGGCGGTGGAGAGCCGGTGGGCGATGGTCAGGGTGGTCCGGCCGCTGGTCAGCCGGTCCAGCGCCTCGGTGAGCCGTCGCTCGGTCGCCGGGTCGACCGCGCTGGTCGCCTCGTCGAGCACCAGCAGGTCCGGGTCGGCGACGTAGGCCCGCGCGATGGCGACCAGCTGCCGCTCGCCGGCCGACAGCGACTCCCCGCGCTGCCCGACCGGTGTGGCGACCCCGTCGGGGAGGCCGGCCAGCCAGTCGCCGAGGCCCAGCTCGGTGAAGGCGGCGACCACCTCGTCGTCGGTCAGCCCGGGCCGGCCGTAGCGGACGTTGGCCGCGACGCTCGCGTCGAACAGGTAGCCGTCCTGCGGGACCATCACCACGCGGGAGCGGAGCGAGGCGAAGGCCACCTCGTCCAGGGGCACCCAGCCGCCGTCGGCGGACCCGAGGGACAGCCGCCCCTCGGTGGGGTCCATGAGCCGCGTGACGAGCTTGGCGAACGTCGTCTTCCCGGAGCCGGTCTCCCCCACGATCGCCACCCGCCGCCGGAGCGCGATCTCCAGGTCCACGCCGGTGAGCGCCGGTCGGGCGTCGGGGGCGTAGCGGAAGCCGACCCGCTCGAAGCGGACCCCGAGCGGCCCGTCGGGCAGGGTGCGCCCGCCGCCGTCCTGGGCGGGGTCCCGGACGTCGGGCTCGGTGTCGAGGATGTCGAGCACCCGCTTGAACCCGGCGACGGCGTTCTGCGCCTCGTTGAGCACCTCGCTGGCGGTCTGCACCGGCGCGACGAACAGCGACACGAGGAAGAGGAAGGCGATCAGGGTGCCGGCCGTGATGTCGCCGGCGAGGCCGAGCAGCACGCCGACGACGATCACCGCGGCGTTGGCCACCGAGGCGATGAACTCGCCGCTGACGAAGACCGCCGCCGTCGTCTTCTGCGCCTCCACCTGCGATCGGTAGTGCCGGCCGATCGCCGAGTCGATGCGGGCGGCGGTGCGCTCGCGCACGCCGTAGGCGCGGACCGTCGAGGCGCCGACGACGGACTCGGAGACCGCGGCCAGCACGTCGCCGACCCGCTCCCGGACCACGCCGTAGACGACGGCCAGCCTGCGGGCGAAGAACCGCACGGCGTAGCCCAGCGGGACGAAGCAGGCGAGCACCAGCAGGGTCAGCTGCCACGAGTACACGAACATCACGACGGTCGCGACGAGCAGCTGGCCGAGGCTCACCACGCCGAGCACGCCGCCCCACTGCATGAACGTCGACAGCTGGTCGACGTCGCTGGTGACGCGGGAGACCAGCGAGCCGCGCCGCTGGCCCTGCTGGTGCAGCACCGACAGGTCGTGCACGTGCCGGAAGGCGCGGGTGCGCAGCCCGGCCAGCGCCGTCTCGGTGGTGCGGAACAGCCGCACGTTCATCCGGTACACCGCGACGCCGGTCAGCAGGACGACGACCGCGCAGATCGCGACCAGGTTCCGCACCAGGTCCATGTCGGGGCCGCCCGGAGCGGCCAGCCCGCGGTCGATGACCTGCTGGACGGCGATCGGCACGACCACCCGGCCCGCGGTCGCGACGAGCGCGAGGGCGAACGTCACCGGCAGTCCGCGGCGGAACTCCGGCATCATCCGCAGCCCGCGGCGCAGGGTGGCGATCGCGCCCTCGCGGCGGTCCTCGATCTCGGCGGTCGTCATGATGCCCCTCGTTCGCTCCCGCGGGGCGCTCCGCTCCTCGCTCGTCCCTCGCTGCGATGCTCACGCCCCTGTCCGCTCACGCCGCCACCTCGTCCTGCGCGTACGCCCGCACCAGGGCCGCGTAGCCGGGCACCTCGGCGAGCAGCTCCTCGTGGCTGCCGCGGGCCAGGACCCGCCCGCCCTCCAGCCAGACGACCTCGTCGGCCAGGGCGATCGTCGCCTGGCGGTAGGCGACCACCACCACGGTGGCCGGCGGGTCGGTGTCGCGCAGGGCGTCGAGGATGCGCGCCTCCACGGAGGGGTCCACGGCGCTGGTGGCGTCGTCCATCACGAGCAGCCGGGGCCGGCGGATGACGGCGCGGGCCAGCGCGATCCGCTGCCGCTGACCGCCGGAGAGGCTGGCCCCGCGCTCGCCGACCCGGGTGTCCAGGCCCTCGGGCAGCCGGTCGACGAAGTCGTCGGCGGCCGCGGTGCGCAGGGCGGCGCGCACCTCGTCGTCGGAGAAGTCCCCGCCGAGGGTCACGTTGCCGCGGACGGTGTCGTCGAAGAGAAAGGTGCCCTGCGCGACGAACGCGGCCTGCCCGCTGAGCTCGCCCTCGCGGAGCCGGCGCAGGTCGATCCCGTCGAGCAGGACGGTGCCGTCGGCCGGGTCGACCAGCCGCACCAGCAGCCCGGCGAGGGTCGACTTGCCCGACCCGGTGGGGCCGACGACGGCGACGGTGCTGCCGGCGGGGACGTCGAAGGTGATGTCCGACAGCGTCGGGCGGCCGGCGCCGTCGAAGGAGTAGCCGACGCCGTCCAGGGCGAGGCCGGCCCCGCCGGCGCGGACCGCGGCCGCCTCGGCGCCGTAGGGGGTCTCCCCGGTCGCCGACAGCACGGGCGTGACCCGGTCGAAGCCGGCCAGGGCCCGCGGCAGGTCGGCCAGCACCCAGCCGATGGCGCGGATCGGCAGCGCGAGCAGCGTGAACAGGTAGGCGATGGAGACCAGCTCGCCGGCGTCGGTCGCGCCGTCGGCGACCCGCCCGGCGCCGACCAGCAGGACGGCGAGCGTGCCGAGGTTGGGCAGCGCCTCCATCAGCGGGTCGAACAGGCCGCGGACCCGGCCGACGGCGACCAGCCCGTCGCGCAGCTCGGTGGCCCGGTCGGCGAAGCGCTCGGTCTCGACGTCCTCGCGGCCGAGGGTCTTCACGACCAGGGCGGCGTCGAAGCTCTCGTGGGCGACCTCGCTGACCTCGGCGCGCAGCTGCTGGGCCCGCTGCATCCGCGGGCTCATCACCTGCGAGTAGACGACGTTGACCACGAAGACGGCGGGGAAGACGACCAGCCCGATCACGGCCAGCAGGGGGTCGGTGAGCACCAGCGCGGCGACGGTGATCGCGATCATGACCAGCGCGCCGACGGCGAACGGCAGCGGCGCGACGAAGAACCAGGCCGCCTCGACGTCGGAGTTGGCGTTGGAGAGCAGCTGGCCGGTGGGGTGCCGCTGGTGCCAGGCCAGCGGCAGTCGCAGGTACTGGCCGGTCACCCGGCGGCGGTACTCGGCCTGCAGCCGGTAGCCCATGATCCCGGCGAACAGCCGGCGGCCGAGGATGCCGACGATCTTGAGCAGCGCCACCCCGAGGACCGCCACCGCCGCCAGCGTCAGGGCCGCGGCCGTGGTGGAGCCCTCGTCGAAGGCCGGCAGGACGACGCGGTCGGTGATCTCGCCGATCACGTAGGCGCTGGCCACCGTCATGGCGCCGTAGAGGCTGCTCGCGGCGACGGCGAGGGTGAACATGCCCGGCTGCTCGCGGACGGCGAGGCCGATGTGGCGGAGGCCGCGCCGCACCACGGCGTCTCGGCGGCGGGACAACGGCACTCCTCGAGGTTGTTCAGCGGCGACACTCGCGCGTCTCCTTAGGCACGCTAACCGCACAACGCCGGACCGGCCGCTGCATTCCGGGGGCGGGCCTGGTAGACCTCGCGCCGTGACGTCCTCCCCCGCGTCGCTCGCCGCCCGCGAGCGCGCCGCCCTGGCCGATCTGCTGGAGACCCTCGGGCCCGACGCGCCGACCTGCTGCGAGGGGTGGACGACCGGGCACCTCGCCGCGCACCTCGTGGTCCGCGACCACCGGCCCGACGCCGGGCCGGGCTACGCGCTCGAGACGCTCCCGATCGGGCGGGGGCTGCACGCGCACTCCGCGCGGCTGGAGGAGCGGATGCGCACCTCCACCCCGTTCGCCGAGGTGGTCGACCGGGTGCGTGCCGGCGCGCCGCGGTGGAGCCCCATGGGCTGGCCGGTGGTCGGGGACCTGGTCAACGCCGGGGAGTTCGCCATCCACCACGAGGACGTGCGCCGGGCCCAGCCGGAGTGGGAGCCGCGCGAGCTCTCCCGCGCCGACCGCGACCAGCTCTGGCGGACCGCGACCCTGTTCGCCCGCCGGGTCGGTGGCGCGACCCTGCGCCGGACCGACGTCCCGGGCGTGGAGAAGCGCGTCGGCAGGGGCGGGCCGACGCTCGAGGGCGAGCCGATGGAGTTGCTGCTGTGGACCAGCGGCCGCCGGGGCGTCGCCCGCGTCGAGGTCAGCTGAACGGAGTCGCTCGAGCGCAGCTCCTGCGCTCGAGCGACTCCGCTACGGCAGGGGGTGGTCGGACTCGGCGCGGATCGGGACGCCGGAGCCGGCCAGCGCGGCCTTGACCTCGCCGATCCGCATCTTCCCGAAGTGGAAGACGCTCGCGGCCAGGACGGCGTCGGCGCCGGCCTCGACGGCGGGGGCGAAGTGCGACACCTCGCCCGCTCCCCCGCTGGCGATCACCGGCACGGTCACCTCGCGGCGGACGGCCCGGATCAGCTCCAGGTCGAAGCCGGCCAGGGTCCCGTCGGCGTCCATGGAGTTGAGCAGGACCTCGCCGACCCCGAGCTCGGCGGCCTGCGCGACCCACTCGACGGCGTCGCGGCCGGTGCCCCGCCGCCCGCCGTGCGTGGTGATCTCGAAGCCCGAGTCGGTGACCGCGCCGTCCCGGCAGCGGCGGGCGTCGAGGGACAGCACGAGCACCTGGTTGCCGAACCGGTCGGCGATCTCGCTGATCAGCTCCGGCCGGGCGACCGCCGCGGTGTTGACGGCGACCTTGTCCGCGCCGTTGCGCAGCAGCCGGTCGACGTCGTCGGCGCTGCGCACTCCCCCGCCGACGGTGAGCGGGATGAACACGCTCTCCGCCGTGCGCCGGACGACGTCGTAGGTGGTCTCGCGGTCCCCGGAGCTGGCGGTGATGTCGAGGAAGGTCAGCTCGTCGGCGCCCTCGGCGTCGTAGACGCGGGCCATCTCCACCGGGTCACCGGCGTCGCGCAGGTCGACGAAGTTGACGCCCTTGACCACCCGGCCGGCGTCGACGTCCAGGCAGGGGATCACGCGGACGGCGAGGCTCACGCTGCCGGCTCCCGCACCGCGTCGGCCTCGATCTCGACCAGCAGGTCCGGGTCGATCAGCGCCGACACCTCGACCATCGTGGCGGCCGGCCGGATGTCGCCGAAGAACTCGCCGTGCACCCGCCCGACCTCCTCCCAGCGCCCGATGTCGGTCACGTAGATCCGGGTCCGGACGACGTCGGCGAGGGTGAACCCGGCCCGCTCCAGCGACCGCTCGATCGTGGTCAGGACCTGGCGGGTCTGCGCCGCGGCGTCTCCCGGGTGGGCGACCGCGCCGTCGACCGTCGACGTCGTCCCGCTGATCCAGGCGGTGTCGCCGCGGACGACGATCCGGCTGTAGCCGACCACCGGCTCCCAGGGGTTCGCCGACCCCAGGTTGAGGACCGTCACGCCAGCTCCTCGGTCACCCGCAGCGCCTCGGGGAGGGTGAACGCACCCGCGTACAGCGCCTTGCCGACGATGGCGCCCTCGACCCCGATCGCGGCCAGCCCGGCCAGCGCCCGGATGTCGTCCAGCGAGCTGACCCCGCCGGAGGCGATCACCGGCTTCGGGGTGGCGGCGCAGACCTCGCGCAGCAGGTCGAGGTTCGGCCCGCGCAGGGTGCCGTCCTTGGTGATGTCGGTGACCACGTAGCGGGCGCAGCCCTCGGCGTCGAGCCGGGCGAGCGTCTCGTACAGCTCGCCGCCCTCGCGGGTCCAGCCGCGGGCGGCCAGCCGGGTGCCCCGGACGTCGAGGCCGACGGCGATGCGGTCACCGTGCTCGGCGATGGCCCGGGCACACCACTCGGGCGACTCGAGCGCGGCGGTGCCCAGGTTGACCCGGCGGCAGCCGGTGGCCAGCGCGGCGGCCAGGGACTCGTCGTCCCGGATGCCGCCGGAGAGCTCCACGTCGACGTCGAGCTCGCCGACCACGCGGGCGAGCAGCTCGCGGTTGCTGCCCCGGCCGAAGGCGGCGTCGAGGTCGACGAGGTGGACCCACTCGGCACCGTCGCGCTGCCACTGCATCGCCGCCTCGAGCGGGTCGCCGTAGGAGGTCTCGCTCCCGGCCTCCCCCTGCACCAGGCGGACGGCCTGACCGTCGGCGACGTCGACGGCGGGGAGCAGCTGCAGCTTCGGCACGGCGCACAGCCTAGGAGCGGCGGCCTGCACCCCCTGCGGCAGGCTGTCCGCCGTGGAGTTCGGTGAGGTGGTCCGCCGCAGACGGATGGTCCGCGACTACGACCCCGACCGGCCGGTGCCGGCCGAGGTGCGCGAGCGTCTGCTGGAGCACGCGATCCGGGCGCCGTCGGCGGGGTTCAGCCAGGGGTGGGCGTTCCTCGTGCTGGAGAGCGGCGAGGAGCGGGCCGCGTTCTGGGCCGCCACGACCGACTCCGGCACGCCGGACGGCTGGCTGACCCGCATGCGCCGGGCTCCGCTGCTGATCGTGCCGTTCAGCCACAAGGAGGCCTACCTCGACCGGTACGCCGAGCCGGACAAGGGCTGGACCGACCGCGACGAGGCCCGGTGGCCGGTGCCCTACTGGGACGTCGACACCGGCATGGCGTCGCTGCTCGTGCTCCTGACCGCCGTCGACGAGGGGCTGGGCGCCTGCTTCTTCGGCGTCCCGGCCGAGCGGGTGGACGCGCTGCGCGAGACCTTCGGCGTGCCGGGCACCCACCGGCCGGTGGGCGTCGTCGCGGTCGGCTACCCGGGCGACGGGGACCGCCGCTCGCCGTCGCTGAGGCGCGGGCGCCGGGGTGTCGAGGAGGTCGTGCACCGGGGCCGCTGGTGACCGGCCGCCTCCCCGCCGACTGGCCACCGTCCCTGCGGCTGCTGCTGGGCCCGGCGGCGGGAGACGCGTGGGCCGCGGTCCTGGCACCTCTGGGCGGCCGCCTCGCCGACCTGCGGGCTGCGACCGTGACGTTGCGCGCCGACGGCTCGGCCGCGGTCCGGTACGTCGCCGACGTCGCCTGGGCCGACGGCCGGGCCACGCGGGAGTCGCTGGCCGCGGCGACCGGCTCGCGGATCCCGTCGGGCGCCGCGGTCGTCGAGGGTCCCGGGGACGACGGGTCGACGGTCGCCGTCGGCCTGTGGCGATGGCCGTCCGACCCGGCCCTGCCCGGCCTGGCCTGGGCGGCCTCGGCAGCACGCGCCGCGCAGCGGCTGGCGGTGCTCGGCGTGGACGCCGGCCCGCTGCGCCTGCGGTTGCGCGCCTACCGGCCCGGCCGCCGCGCCGTCGTGGAGGCGACCTCGCCGGACGGCCGGTGGTTCCTCAAGGTGGTGCGACCGGCCGCCGCGCCCGCGCTGGCCGACCGGCACCGGGCGCTGGCCGGGGCCGTGCCGGTGCCGCCGGTGGTGGCCACCACCGAGGACGGCGTGCTCGTCCTCCCCGCTCTGCCCGGCACGCCGATGCGGGCCGCGCTGGGCGGCGACCCGGCGGCACTCCCGCCACCGGAGCACCTGGCCACCGTGCTCGACGCGCTGCCCCCGCTCGGGGGGCCGGCCGGCCGGCGCGACCCCACCGATCCGGTACCGCGGACCCGTGCCCACGCCACGGTGGTCGGGCTGATCTGCCCCGAGCTCCGGCCGCGGCTCGGGAGGGTCACCACCGCCGTGGCCGCGGCGGTGCGACCGCAGCCGCTCGTGCCCGTGCACGGCGACTTCTACGAGGGCCAGCTCCTCGTGGACGCCGGCCGCGTCGTGGGCCTGCTGGACGTCGACACGGCCGGGCCCGGTGCGCGCATCGACGACTGGGCGACCCTGCTGGGTCACCTGGCGCTGCTCGAGCTCCTGGCCTCCGATCCGGCCCCCGTGGCCACCTACCGGGCCCGGGTCGAGGCGTTCCTCTCCGCGCGCTCCGCCGGCGACGAGCTGCGGGCACGCGTCGCCGGCGTCCTGGTCGGACTGGCCACGGGTCCGTTCCGCGTCCAGCAGGCGAACTGGGCCCCGGCCACCGAGGCGCGGGTCGCGCTGGCCGAGGAGTGGGCCGGGCTGCGGTGAGCCGCCCCTCCTCCTCGGGGGGTCAGAGGGTGTTCAGCCAGTTGGTGAGCAGCTGCGCGCCGGCGTCGCCGCTCTTCTCCGGGTGGAACTGGGTCGCCGACAGGGCGACGTTCTCGACGCCGGCGACGAAGCGGTCGCCGTGCTCGGCCCAGGTCACCTTCGGCGGCGCGAGCCGCGAGGTCGGGTCGTCCTGGCCGAGGGTGAAGTCGCGGACGCCGTAGGAGTGCACGAAGTAGAAGCGCTGGTCGGCGAGGCCGTCGAAGAGCACCGAGTCCGCGGGCGCCTCGACGGTGTTCCAGCCCATGTGGGGCAGCACCGGCGCCTGCAGCGGCTCCACGACACCGGGCCACTCGCCGCAGCCCTCGGCGTCGTGGCCGTGCTCGACGCCCTTCTCGAAGAGGATCTGCATGCCGACGCAGACCCCGAGCACCGGGCGCCCACCGGCCAGCCGCCGGCCGATGATCTTCGGGCCGTCGACGGCGCGCAGCCCGTCCATGCAGGCGGCGAAGGCCCCGACGCCCGGCACCATCAGACCGTCGGCGTCCAGGGCGGCCTGCGGGTCGGCGGTGACGGTCACGTCGGCGCCCACCCGCGCCAGGGCGCGCTCGGCCGAGCGCAGGTTGCCCGACCCGTAGTCGAGGACGACGACCTTCTTCTTCACGCCTGCCACGGTACTGACCAGCGCCGGAGGGCCGGCGGGGATTCCCGTCAGGCGTCGTACGGCAGCACGGTCAGCTCGGGCCAGACCGCACTCCACCGCGCCGCCTTGGCCTCGTAGGCCTCGCGGGTGGCCAGCCGCCGGTTGGGACGGACGACGAGGCCGAACAGGTCGTCGAGGCCGAAGGGGGCGTAGACCCGGGGCCGGTCGCCGTCGAGGGTCACCCCGAGGCAGCAGCAGACCGCGGCGAAGTGGTCGATCGCGTCGGCGCAGTCGCGGAACGGCGGCGCCGGCACCCCGAAGCGGTCGGCGTACCAGAGGTGCACCCGGGCCTCGTTGCGGATCTCGACCGGGGCGTCGACGCCGGCGAACAGCTCGGCACCGCGGCGGATCACCGCGTCCTCCGCCGCCCAGGAGGTGTCGGGGTCGAAGTAGAAGAGGTCGGCGTCCTTGACCCCCGGGTCGGCCCCCGTGCAGGGGCCCGCCGCGAGCTCGCGAGCGGTGGGGGGCACGGGGGTCCTTCGTCAGTCGTCGACGCCGAGCCGCGGCGCCCGCTCGAGCACGGCCCGCACCGTCGGGTCGGCGAGGACGATCCCGAGGAACCGCTCCTCGGTCACACCAGCCGGAGGATGCCCGCCGCGGTCGCCAGCAGGGCGGCGACGAGCAGGACGACGGCGAAGGCGACCTGGGGCGGGGTCCGCACACCGGTGTCCGGGTCGGACTTCCAGATGCTCCACGCGCCGCCCAGCAGGAAGCCGCCCAGCAGGAGCAGCAGGATGCCGGAGTTCACCTGCTACAGAGCGCCCTTGGTCGAGGGGATGCCGCTGCGCCCGTCGAGCGCGACGGCGGCGCGCAGGGCGCGGGCCAGGGCCTTGAACTGGCCCTCGACGATGTGGTGGGCGTCGCGGCCGGCGTAGAGGACCCGCACGTGCAGGGAGATCCGCGCGTTGAAGGCGAAGGTCTCCAGGACGTGCTTGGTGAGGGACGTCGGGTAGTCCGGCCCGATCATCGGCGTCATGTTCTCGGGCTCGGCGTGCACGAAGTACGGCCGGCCGGAGAGGTCGACGGCGGCCTGGACGAGCACCTCGTCCATGGGGATGGTGGCGTCGCCGTAGCGGGTGATGCCCTTCTTGTCCCCGAGCGCCTCGGCGAAGGCCTGGCCGAGGGCGATGGCGACGTCCTCCACCGTGTGGTGGGCGTCGATGTGCAGGTCGCCGTCGGCCTGCACGCGGAGGTCGATGCCGCTGTGCTTGCTCAGCGCGGTGAGCATGTGGTCGTAGAACCCGACGCCGGTGCTGATCTCGCTGGTGCCGGTTCCGTCGAGGTCGACCTCGACCACCAGCTTGGTCTCGCTGGTGGCGCGCTCGACACGGGCGGTGCGGTTCATGGGGATCAGTCTCCCAGGCGGTGGGCGGGTGCCACCTCACCCAGTGCGGTGAGGAAGGCCTCGGTCTCGGCGGGCGTGCCGGCGGTCACCCGCAGCCAGCCGGGGATGCCGACGTCGCGCACGAGGACGTCGCGGTCCAGCATGGCCTGCCAGGCGGCGTGCGCGTCGGCGAACCGGCCGAAGAGCACGAAGTTCGCGTCGCTCGGGACGCTGGTCAGCCCCAGGCCCGGCAGCGCGGCGACGATGCGGTCGCGCTCGGCCTTGACCGCGTCGACCGTCGCCAGCAGCGCGTCGGTGTGCGCCAGCGCGGCCCGGGCGGCGGCCTGGGTGAGCGCGCTCAGGTGGTAGGGCAGCCGGACCAGCTGCAGGGCGTCGACGACGGCCGGGTCGGCGGCCAGGTAGCCCAGCCGCAGCCCGGCCATACCGAAGGCCTTGCTCATCGTGCGGCTGACGACCAGCCGGGGGCGGCCGGGCAGCAGGCTCAGCGCGGACGGCGTCCCGGTGCGGGCGAACTCGGCGTAGGCCTCGTCGACGACGAGCACCCCGGTCGTGGCCTCGTAGAGCGCCTCGATGGTGGCCAGGTCGACCGCGGTGCCGGTCGGGTTGTTGGGGCTGGTCACGAAGACCACGTCCGGCCGGAGCTCGCGCACCTGCGCGGCGGCGGCGTCCGGGTCGATCGTGAAGTCGGCGCGGCGGTGCCCGTCGACCCAGCCGGTGCCGGTGCCCGCGGAGATGATCGGGTGCATCGAGTACGACGGCGTGAACCCCAGCGCGGTGCGGCCGGCGCCGCCGAAGGCCTGCAGGATCTGCTGCAGCACCTCGTTGGAGCCGTTGGCCGCCCACACCTGCTCGGGCCCGAACCGCTCCCCCGCCGTCCGGGTCAGGTACGCCGCGAGGTCGGTGCGCAGCGCGACCGCGTCCCGGTCGGGGTAGCGGTTCAGCTCCACGGCGGCCTCGGCCAGCGCCGTGGCGAGGTCGGCGAGCAGCTCCGGGGGCAGCGGATAGGGGTTCTCGTTGGTGTTGAGCCGGTGGGTGACCTGAAGCTGCGGGGCCCCGTACGGCGTCTTGCCGCGCAGCTCCGGGCGCAGCGGCAGGGCGTCGAGCGAGGTCATGCGCGCTGCCGCGCCCGCACCGCCGCCGCGTGGGCGGGCAGGTCCTCGGCGCCGGCGAGGGCGTCGATGTGGCCGGCGACCTCGGCGAGGGCCTGCTCGTCGTACTCCACGACGTGGATGCCGCGCAGGAACGACTGCACGCTCAGCCCGCTGGAGTGCCGCGCGCAGCCGCCGGTGGGCAGCACGTGGTTCGAGCCGGCGCAGTAGTCGCCGAGGCTCACCGGCGACCAGGCGCCGACGAAGATGGCGCCGGCGTTGCGCACCCGCGCCGCGACCTCGCGGGCGTCGCGGGTCTGGATCTCCAGGTGCTCCGCGGCGTAGGCGTCGACCACGCGCAGGCCCGCCTCCACGTCGTCGACCAGGACGATGCCGGACTGGGTGCCGTGCAGCGCGGTGCTGATGCGGTCGGAGTGCTTGGTGGCCGCGACCTGGGCGGGGACGAGGCTCAGGACGGCGTCGGCCAGCTCCTCGCTGTCGGTGACCAGGACCGCGCCGGCCAGCGGGTCGTGCTCGGCCTGGCTGATCAGGTCGGCGGCGACGTGCGCCGGGTCGGCGGTGTCGTCGGCGAGGATCGCGACCTCGGTCGGGCCGGCCTCGGAGTCGATGCCGATGAGCCCGCGCAGCAGCCGCTTGGCCGCCGTCACGTAGACGTTGCCCGGACCGGTGACCATGTCGACCGGCTCGCAGGACCCCGCGCCGTAGCCGAAGACGGCGATCGCCTGGGCACCGCCGACGGCGTAGACCTCGGTGACGCCGAGCAGCGCGCAGGCGGCCAGCACGCCGGGGTCGGGCAGCCCGCCGTTGTCGCGCTGCGGCGGGGAGGCGACGGCGATGGACTCGACGCCGGCGATCTGCGCCGGGACGACGTTCATGACCACGCTGGACAGCAGCGGCGCCAGGCCTCCGGGCACGTACAGGCCGACCCGGCGGACGGGGACCCAGCGCTCGGTGACGGTGCCGCCGCGGACGACCTGGGTGGTGACGTCGGTGCGGGCCTGGTCGGCGTGCACCCGGCGGACGCGGGCGATCGCCTCCTCGAGCGCCGCCCGCACGGTCGGGTCGATGGTGTAGAGGGCCTCGGTGATCGCCGCCGGCGGGACCGCGAAGTCCTCGGCGTCCACCCCGTCGAGCCGGGCGGTGATCTCGCGGACCGCCTGGGCGCCGCGCACGCGCACGTCCTCGCACAGCGGGCGCACCGTGGTCAGCACCGAGTCGATGTCGGTGGCGGCGCGGGGCAGCAGCCCGGAGAGCTCGCGCACCCCCGGCAGCGCGGATCCGCGCAGGTCGATGCGGCTGAGCACGGGGATGCCTCCGGGGAGCGGCGAGGGGACGGCGACCTCCCAGGGTAGCCGCGGCCGGTACCGCCACCCCGGGGCCCTAGGCTCGCCGCGTGGGCATGCAAGCCGGCGCTGTCATCCCGCTCTTCCCGCTGGGGACGCCCCTCTTCCCGGGCGTCGTCCTGCCCCTGCGCATCTTCGAGCCGCGGTACCGCCGGCTGATGCGCGACCTGCTGGTGCAGCGGGCCGAGGAGCGGACGCCCGGCTTCTTCGGCGTCGTGGCCATCCGGCAGGGCTGGGAGGTCGAGCGGGTGGCGCCGGCCGAGGCGCTCTACGACATCGGCTGCACCGCCCGGCTGCAGTCGGTGCGGCCGCTGTCCGACGGTGGGTTCCACATCTCCACGGTCGGCGGGGACCGGTTCCGGCTGCTCGACGTCCTGGTCGCCGACGACCCGCCCTACCTGCAGGCCGAGGTCGAGTGGCTGGCCGAGGAGGAGGCCGCCGAGGAGGCCGCGGGCGACGCGGAGGGCATCGTGGGGCTGCCCGGCGAGGTGCCCCTGGCCCCGCCGGACGAGGCGGCCGCGGCCGGGTTGGACGAGCTCGTCGACTCGGTCGCCCGGGGCAGCATGGACGTCCTCGTGCGCAACGTCGGTGACCTGTTCGCCCGGTACGTGGCCGCGGTCGGCGCGCTGCGCGTGGGCGACGGCGAGGAGGTGGCCGAGGCCGGGGACAGACCCGTCCCGCCCAGCAGCGACGCGGAGAGCGCCGCGCTCATGGCCGCGGTGGGCGACGACCCGACGGCGCTGTCCTACCTCGTGGCCTCGGCGGCGCTGCTGACCACCGAGGACCGGCAGGCACTGTTGGCGGAGTCGGCGACCCGCCGGCGGCTGGCCACCGAGTCCCGGCTGCTGCGCCGGGAGCTGACGCTGCTGGAGACGATCGGCGCGGTGCCGGCGCCGCTGCAGCGCTTCGCCGGTCCCACCAGCGTCAACTAGGCGTCACCACGTCAGCGGGCCGCCGGCGGAGATGTCCTCGGCCACCTCGACGGTGGCCGCCGGGTACGCGCTGACGACGATCCGGCCGGCGAGGAAACGCTCGACGTAGATGAAGCCGGCGGCGAAGGCCGCGGTCACGTCCACGAACTCCTGCCGGCGGCCACCGCTGGTCAGCACCAGGTGGCCGATGGACACGGTCTTGTCCTCGAGCTGCAGGTCGGCGAGCTTCACGACCTCATCGTCGCGGGTGAGCGGCGCTGTGACGACATGTTTCGAGCGCCTGCCCAGGCACCTCAGGGCGTGGCGAGACCCGGCGGGACTGCGCGCTCGTCGAGGAACTCGATCCCGATGAGCCGGCCCCGCTCGTCGAAGTCCAGGACGACGTCGCCGATCCCGGGCAGCGGGTTCTCGACGATCCGCTGCGACACGGCCTCGCCGGCGCCGATCCGGCCGAAGGCCACGTAACCGGCACCGGCCCCCCGGTCCCACTCCAGCGACAGGGTGACGGTCCGCTCGGACGTCGGCTCCTCCGCGGGCACGACGGCGATCATGCCCCTGCAGCCGGCGTCGTCGCTGTCACCCGGCAGCTGTGCTGTTCCGGTGCAACGCGACAGGAGCGCTGCCCGGCGAGGGTCCGTGGCTGACGACTAGTCGCGGCCGAGGTCCTCGCCGGCGGCCAGCAGCGTCGCCACGACGTAGACCAGCACCGCGACGAACGGCCCCACCGCCAGCGCCGGCATCGACGCCAGCTCCAGCCGGGTGGTCACGGTCGACCCGACGTCGGACAGCTCGTCGGCCGTCGGGCCGGGACCGAGCAGCTCCCCCAGCTGCCAGGCCAGCAGCCCGGCCAGGCCGGTGCCCACGGCGAGTGCCACGAGCACGGTGACCCCGCGACGGCGGCGCAGCGACCAGGCAGCGATCCCGGCCAGCAGCCCGAGCCCGGCGAGGATCAGCACGAAGACGGCGTCATCGGCGGCGAAGAGCTCCGCGGAGGTGTCACCGAGGGCCTCCACGCCGCCGTCGGCGAGCACGCGGTAGTCCTCCCGCGGCGCCAGCGCCCACCACAGCAGGCCGGCAGGGATCCCGGTCAGGACGAGGGCGGCGGTCAGTCGCAGCGCCGGCACGAGGTCGGCGCGCAGCTCCGCGACGCCACCCCACCGGCCGGCGACCGGCCGCGACCGCCGGTCGGCGCGACGTCCGGTGGTCGTCACCGGGCCGGTGTCCGCGGCAGCCGGCAGCGGGCCGGCGGTGTCACTCACCCCTTCAGTGAACCCTCCCGGCGCGGTCACGACCGGAGGGGGTTCACAGCAGCGCGACGCTGGTCGGCCCGAGCAGCGCCTTGATGTCGCCCATCAGCGCGGTGCTCGGCCGCACGCGCAGCCCCTGGTCCAGCCGCAGCACGGTCTCGCGGGCGCCGTTGACCAGCTTCAGCTGAACCTCGGTCGTGCCGGGGTGGCTGCCGAGAACCTCGCGCAGCCGCTCGACGACCGGCGGCGTGCAGCGGGCGGCCGGCATCGACACCAGCACCGGACCGCGCGGACCCTCGGTGAGCTCCGGGACGGTCACCTCGGCGCCGAACACCGACGGCTGGTCGTCGCGGCGGCTGATCCGGCCCTTGACCACGACGATCTGGTCGCGGACCACCCGCTCCGACACCTCGGCCCAGGTCTTGGGGAAGAACAGCACCTCGATGCCGGACTCGAGGTCCTCGACCGTCGCGATCGCCCACGGCGCGCCCTGCTTGTTGGTGCGCGGGGAGACCGCGGTGAGGATGCCGGCGATCGTGACGTTCGCGCCGTCCTCCACGCCACCGGCGTTGATCTCCGCGATCGGGGTGTCGGCGTGCGAGGTGAGCACGTGCTCCACCCCGTGCAGCGGGTGGTCGGAGACGTAGAGCCCGAGCATGTCGCGCTCGAACATGAGCCGCTCGTTCTTCGACCAGTCCGCGGTGGGAATGGTGATGTCGAGCGCGCCGGCGAACGGGTCGTCGGCGCCGGCGTCGTCGCCGAAGCTGCCGAAGAGGTCGAACTGCCCCTCGGCCTCCTTGCGCTTGAGCCCCATGGCCGAGTCCACCGCCTGCGCGTGGACGGCGACGATGCCCTGCCGGGAGTGGCCGAGGGAGTCGAAGGCGCCGGCCTTGGCGAGGGACTCGATGACCTTCTTGTTGCAGGCCACCGTGTCGATCTTCTTCATGAAGTCGGCGAAGTCCTTGAAGGCGCCCTTCTCCTCGCGGGCCCGCACGATCGAGTCGACGACGTTGTGGCCGACGTTGCGCACCGAGGCCAGGCCGAAGCGGATGTCGGTGCCGACGGCGGTGAAGTCCCAGGACGACTCGTTGACGTCCGGCGGGAGCACCTTGATGCCCATCCGGCGGCACTCGGCCAGGTAGATCGGCCGGCGGTCCTTGTCGTCCTGGACGCTGGTGAGGAGCCCGGCCATGTACTCGGCCGGGTAGTTCGCCTTGAGGTAGGCGGTCCAGTAGGAGACCAGGCCGTAGGCCGCCGAGTGCGCCTTGTTGAACGCGTAGTCGGCGAACGGGACGAGGATGTCCCACAGCGTCTTGATGGCGGCGGCCGAGAAGCCGCGCTCCTTCATCCCGGCCTCGAAGCCGACGAACTCGGCGTCCAGGACGGACTTCTTCTTCTTGCCCATCGCACGGCGCAGCAGGTCGGCCTTGCCGAGGGAGTAGCCGGCGACCTTCTGCGCGATCGCCATGACCTGCTCCTGGTACACGATCAGGCCGTAGGTGCCGCCCAGGATCTCCTCGAGCGGCTCGGCCAGCTCGGGGTGGATCGGCGTGATCTCCTGCTGGCCGTTCTTGCGCAGCGCGTAGTTGGTGTGCGAGTTCGCGCCCATCGGACCGGGTCGGTAGAGCGCGCCGACGGCGGAGATGTCCTCGAAGTTGTCCGGCCGCATGAGGCGCAGCAGCGAGCGCATCGGCCCGCCGTCGAACTGGAAGACGCCGAGGGTCTCGCCCCGGGACAGCAATGCGTACGTGGCCGGGTCGGTGAGGTCCTTGCTGATCTCGTCGAGGTCGATGGCCTCTTTGCCGTTCGACACGATGTTGCGCAGCGCGTCGTCGATGACCGTGAGGTTGCGCAGGCCCAGGAAGTCCATCTTGAGCAGGCCGAGCGTCTCGCAGGTCGGGTAGTCGAACTGCGTGATGATCGCGCCGTCGGCCTCGCGGCGCATGATCGGGATGCTGTCGATCAGCGGGTACCGGCCGATGATCACGCCGGCGGCGTGCACGCCCCACTGCCGCTTCAGGCCCTCGAGCTTGCGCGCCTGGTCGACCACCTCGGCGGCGCCGGGGTCGGACTCGTAGCGGGCGCGGAACTCCGCGGCCTCCTTGTAGCGCTCGTGCTTGGGGTCGAAGACGCCCGACAGCGGGATGCCCTTGCCCATCACGTCCGGGGGCATGAGCTTGGTCAGCTCGTCGCCCACCGAGAAGGGCCGGTCGAGCACGCGGGCGGCGTCCTTGATGGCGGCCTTGGCCTTGATCGTGCCGTAGGTGACGATCTGGCTGACCCGCTCCTCGCCGTACTTCTGCGAGACGTACTGGATGACCTCGCCGCGGCGGCGGTCGTCGAAGTCGATGTCGACGTCGGGCATGGAGACGCGCTCGGGGTTGAGGAAGCGCTCGAAGATGAGGCCGTGGGCCAGCGGGTCCAGGTCGGTGATGCCCATGGCGTAGGCGGCCAGCGAGCCGGCGGCCGACCCACGGCCGGGCCCCACGCGGATGCCGTTGTCCTTGGCCCAGTTGATGAAGTCGGCGACCACGAGGAAGTACCCCGGGAAGCCCATCTGGCAGATGATCCCGGTCTCGTAGTCGGCCTGCTTGCGCACGTGGTCGGGGATGCCGTTCGGGTAGCGCTTGTGCAGCCCGCGCTCGACCTCCTTGATGAACCAGGAGGTCTCGTCCTCCCCCGGCGGCAGCGGGAAGCGCGGCATGAGGTCCGCACCCTCGGTGAACTGGACCTCGCACTGCTCGGCGACCAGCAACGTGTTGTCGCACGCCGAGCGCAGGTCGCCGTCGAACAGCGCGCGCATCTCCGCGGCGCTCTTCAGGTAGTAGCCGTCGCCGTTGAAGCGGAAGCGGTTGGTCTCGTTCAGCCGCGAGCCGGTCTGGATGCACAGCAGCGCGTCGTGCGCCTGCGCGTCCTCCTTGTGCGTGTAGTGCAGGTCGTTGGTGGCCAGCAGCGGGATCCCGAGGTCCTTCGCGATGGCCATGAGCGCCGGGCGGGTCTTCTTCTCGATGGACAGCCCGTGGTCCATCAGCTCGGCGTAGAAGTTCTCCTTGCCGAAGATGTCCTGGAAGTCGGCCGCGGCCGCCCGCGCCTTGTCCTCCTTGCCGGCGCGCAGCCACATGTTCACCTCGCCCGACGGGCAGCCGGTGGTGGCGATCAGGCCCGTGCCGTACCTCTCCAGCAGGTCCCGGTCGAAGCGCGGCTTGCGGTACTGGCCCTCGAGGCTGGCCAGCGAGGAGATGCGGAAGAGGTTGTGCATCCCCTCGGTGGTGCGGGCCAGCAGCGTCATGTGCGTGTACGCCGCCTTGCCGCGGTTGGACCCGCCGTCGCCCTCCTCGTCGATGAGGTTGTCACCGAAGTCGAACGGGGCGCGGTCGAAGCGCGAGCCGGGCGTGTAGTAGCCCTCCATGCCGATGATCGGCTTCACGCCGGCGGAGTTCGCCTGCTTGTAGAAGTCGTAGGCGCCGAACACGTTGCCGTGGTCGGTCATCGCCAGTGCCGGCATCCCGTGCTCGGCGGCGGCCTTGGTCACCTCGGGCAGCTTCGCCGCGCCGTCCAACATCGAGTACTCGGTGTGGACGTGCAGGTGGACGAAGGAGTCGCTGCTCACGGTTCGGTCGATCTCCTCGTGGTCGTGCGTGCCCGACCGTCGGCGGGCCGGCGGGCGACCGGTGGGGAAGACCGGCGGTGCGGGGTCCTGGTCGGGCCCGGGGAGCTCGACGGAGCTCCGGGGCCGCCCCTGATCCTCGCACTGGGAGCTGTCTACGCCGAGGGTCTGACGGAACGTGTCACGACCGTCCGGCGGGTCGGCGGCGTCCGCTTCGTCACACCACCGAGTGCCGGAGGTGGGGACGGCGCCGGAGGGACCTGGCACGCGCCAGGACCGTCGTCCCGCCCAGCACGACGACGGCCACCGCCGCGTGCAGCAGCGCCCGCCGGACGTACCCACCGTCGGTCCCGTCGACGGTCCAGGTGAGCACCTCGCGGACCGACCAGAACGGCAGGGCGCGGGGCGCGTCGCCCGCCGGGTCCAGGAGCATCTGCAACCCCGCGACGACCAGCAGGAGCATCGCCGACTCCAGGGGCCGGCGCAGCAGGGCGGCCACCACCAGCCCCACCGGAAGGGCGACGGCGACGGTCAGCCCGAGCGCGAGCAGGATGCCCGCCCACCGCTCGGGACGCCGGTCGACCAGGACCACGGCGGCGTACAGCCCGGCCAGCGGCAGCGCGAAGGACGACAGCCCGAGCACCCGCCCGGCCAGCAGCTCGCCGGCACCGAACCCCGACAGCCGCAGCCGTGGGTCGATCTCCTGCCCGGCCAGGCCGGCGAACGCCGCCAGCGTCGACAGCGACCACGCCAGACCCATCGCCAGGAACCGGATGGACTGGCCCTCCAGGTCGTGCCGCGCGGCGTAGAACGCCAGGGGCACCAGGACCATGAGCACCACGACGGTGCGCCGGCGCAGCAGGTCGACCACGGTGGCACGTGCCACCGCCCGCACCCGGCTCACCGCGACCGCCTCCGGGCCACGGCTCCCTCGCGCCCCAGGTCCAGGACCCGGTCCACCCGCTTGAGCTGCTCGGGCCGGTGGGTCACGACGACGACGGCCCGCCCCTCGTCGCGCCAGTGCCACACCTGCTCCCAGAAGTCGAGGAAGGACTCCCCGTCGAAGCCCTGGTACGGCTCGTCCAGCAGCAGGACGGCCGGGTCCCCCAGCGCGGCCAGGACGACGTTGAGCTTCTGCCGGGTTCCCCCGGACAGGTCGCCCACCAGCCTCCGGTCGGGTACCCAGTCCAGGTCTGCGGCCAGGCGGGCGCCGTGCCGGCGGGCCTCCGCCCGGCTCAGGCCACGCCCGGCACCCACCAGCTCCATGTGCTCCTCGGCGCGCAGCAGGTCCACCAGCGCCGGGCGCTGGGGGCAGTAGCCCAGACCGCCGGTGACGGTCACCGAGCCCGCGTCCGGGCTCTCCAGTCCGGCGCAGATGCGCAGCAGGGTGGACTTCCCGACGCCGTTGGGCCCGATCACCGCCGCCACCTCGCCCCCGGCGACGGCCAGGTCGACGCCGGTGAGAACCGGTCGCCCGCGGTACGTCTTCACGACGCCCTCGACCAGGAGCCGGGCCGGCCCCACCGACGGCGGCGGCGTGACGGGCGCGCCGGCCAGCTCACCGGCGAGCAGACGGGCGTAGTCGACGGCCGGGCCGAAGGCCACGAGCGGATCCTCCCCACTGTCGGCGAGGTGCTGCCGGGCCTCGGCCAGCACCTGGTCGTGATGCCAGCCGTCGACGTTCTCCCGGCGCAGCGCGCGGCCGAGGTCGTCGAGCCACCCGGCGGCCGCTCCGTCCGGGCTCACCGGGGGGCCGCCTGGGACAGCGCCGTCCCGACACGGGCGGCGAAGCCGGCCCACTGCTCGCGCTCCCGGGCCAGCAGTGCCTGCCCGTCCGCTGTCACGGCGTAGTACTTGCGCGGCGGCCCCGCCGCCGAGTCGACCCATCGCGACCGGATCAGCTCCGCCCGCTCGAGCCGGCCCAGCACCGGGTAGAGGGTGCCGCCGGGCACGGGGCCCAGGCCCAGTCCCTCCAGGGCCTGGGCGACCCCGTATCCGTAGGACTCCCCCCGCTCCAGTTCCGCGAGCACGCACAGGTCGAGCACTCCGCGCAGCCACTGGGCGCGCCGGTCGTCAGCCACGGGCCGGACAGTAGCGGCGCAATCTAGCTCGGCGCCACCTAGCCGTGCGTGTCGTCCTCCAGGCGGCGGCGCATCGTGACGTGCCGGATCCCGGCCTCCTCGTACTCCTCCCCCACCGCCGTGTAACCGGCCCGCTCCCAGAAACCCCGCGCGGACAGCTGGGCGTGGATCTCGACCTCGGCCAGCCCCATCCGCAGCGCCTCGCCGTGCAGCACGGCCAGCACGGCCGCCCCGTGGCCGGCCCCGCGGGCGCCGGCGTCCACCGCCATCCGGCCGATCACCCCGCGGCCGTCCCGCTCGAACAGCCGGCCGGTGGCGACGACGAGGCCGGACCCGTCGCGGCCCACCGCGCGGACCGCGACGGCGTCGGTGGCGTCCTGCTCGAGCTCCGGCGGGACGCCCTGCTCCTCGACGAAGACCCGGGTGCGCAGCGCCCGCACCTCGGCCCAGTCGCCCGGGGTAGACACGGTCGCGCTCACCGGGCACCGGCCGAGGGCAGCGCCCGGCTGGGCACGGCGAGGAACCGCAGGTCGATCAGCGCGTGCAGCAGGACCGGCAGCAGCAGCGAGGCGGTGTCGAGGTAGAGCGTCGCCATCACCGCGCCCAGCACGCCGGTGGTGACCACCCCGCCGATGCCCTGGTAGACGTGCGCCAGCCCGAAGGCGACGGCGGCCAGGAACACCAGGACGACGTCGGGCAGGTCCCCGGCGACCGCGGCGACCACGGCCAGGAAGAACCCCCGGTACAGCCACTCCTCGCAGATGCCGGCGGTCAGCCCGACCACGGTGAACAGCCGCCGCTCCGACCGCGTCCGGGGCAGCAGGGCCAGCGTGGCGTGCACCGGCAGCTCCGCGTGCCGGCCGGCGGCCGCGTCGGCGGCGGGGGCCGGGAGGTCGTGCAGGACCCCGCCCCGCAGCGCGCGGGTCGACCCGACGACGAAGACGACCACCAGCAGCGCCAGGCCACCGGCCACCGGACCGGGCCAGCCGTCGGGCCAGGCGATGCCCACGGCGGCGGCGTCGACGTCCGGCGCCGAGAGCCAGATGACCAGCGCGAGCAGCGCCAGGCCCCACTCGAGGATCAGCAGCCGCAGGTAGAAGGAGCGCCGCGCGCCGGCGTCGGTGCGCAGCCGCCCCTCGAACCGGCGGTGCAGGACCGCGCCGACGACGGGCTCCCCCGCCACGAGGTAGGCGGCGACGACCACGGCCGAGAGCGCCGCCGGACCGTAGTCGGCGAGCGAGGTCGGCAGCCCCTCCATCCCGGCGCCGGCCCTACCCCTGGGCCTCGGCCCGCAGGATCGCCAGCGCCCCGGCGAGGTCGGCCGGGTAGTCGCTGGTGAACTCGACCCACCGGCCGTCGGCGGGGTGCTCGAAGCCCAGCCGGACGGCGTGCAGCCACTGCCGCGACATCCCGAGCCGGGCGGAGAGCGTCGGGTCGGCGCCGTAGAGCGGGTCGCCGACGCAGGGGTGGCGCATCGCGGAGAAGTGCACGCGGATCTGGTGCGTGCGGCCGGTCTCCAAGTGGACGTCGACCAGGCTCGCGGCGCGGAACGCCTCGATCACCTCGTAGTGCGTCACCGAGGGCCGGCCGCCGCTGACGACGGCGAACTTCCAGTCGTGCTTCGGGTGCCGGTCGATCGGGGCGTCGATCGTGCCCTTGGTCGGGTCGGGGTGGCCCTGGACCAGGGCGTGGTAGCCCTTGTCGACCGTCCGCTCCTTGAACGCCGCCTTGAGCGCGGTGTACGCCCGCTCGCTCTTGGCCACGACCATCAGCCCGGTCGTCGCGGCGTCCAGGCGGTGGACGACGCCCTGCCGCTCGGCCGCGCCGGAGGTCGACACCCGGTAGCCGGCCGCCGCCAGGCCGCCGATGACGGTCGGCCCGTCCCAGCCCGGGGAGGGGTGGGCGGCGACGCCGACCGGCTTGTCGACCACGACGAGGTCGTCGTCGTCGTACACGACGGCCATGCCGGGGACCTCCTGCGGCGCGGCGGGCTCGCCGGGCGGGGGCGGCAGCTCGACCTCGAGCCAGCTGCCGCCGGTCAGCCGGTCACCCTTGTCGCGCACCCGGCCGTCGACCACGACGCCGCCGGCGTCGGCCAGGTCCGCGGCCGCCGTCCGCGTCAGCCCGAACAGGCGGCTCAGCGCCTGGTCGACCCGCTGGCCCTCCAGCCCGTCGGGCACCGGGAGGGCGCGGTGCTGACCGGTCGTCACCGCCCCATTGTGCCGAAGGACCCCGTCCCCCTCACCGCTCGCGGGCTCGCGGCGAGCCCCCGGACGGGGCCGATCCGGCCTTCGAGCCGTCGAACTCGATGCCCCGCAGCGCCATCACCGCGCCCAGGATCCCGCCGCAGGTGATGGCCGAGTCGGCGATGTTGAAGATCGGGAAGAAGTCGCCGCCGGGGGCGAAGACCGAGATGAAGTCGACGACGCCGCCGCGCAGGAAGCCGGGGTCGCGGAAGACCCGGTCGACCAGGTTGCCCACCGCGCCGCCGAGCACGAGGCCGAGCGCGACCGCCCAGCCCAGCGAGAACAGCTTCTTGGCGGCCCGGACGATGACGACCGCCACGGCGACCGCGATCAGGGTGAAGACGACGGTGAAGCCCTCGGCGAAGGAGAAGGCCGCCCCGGTGTTGCGGGCGTGGGTGAGGTGCAGCGCCCCGCCGAGCAGCCGGACGTCCTCGCCCCGCTCGAGGGTGGCGACGACCAGCAGCTTGGTGCCGAGGTCGAGCAGCAGGACGCCGAGGGCGAGGGAGAGCAGCAGGCGGGTCCTCGGCCGGCGGGCGGCGGGCCCGGAGTCCGCAGCGGCGGTCGCGGCGCCGTCGTCGCGGGCGTCCTCGGGCTCGTCGGACAGCGCGCGCTCCTGGGATCGGGGGCCGGTCGCCGGCCCGGACGGGTCGGTCGAGCCTAGCCGGGGGACCTTCCCGGGACCGCCGCGCCGCGGTGGTCCGCGTGTACCACCCGCGTCCGCGTGATTCATCTCATGACGGGTACGACGCATCTCACACCGACGAGGGGGCGTGCCCGGGCCTGGAAAGGCCGATGGTCGGTGTTGGACCTTCCACCCGGCCAGAGAGGCAACGCGTGTCCACCGAGCTCGCCCCCGCCACCGACCCCGACGTAGTCCTCGTCGGTGGCGGCATCATGAGCGCGACCCTGGCGTCGCTGCTCGGGATCGTCGCCCCCGGCTGGAGCATCGCGGTCTTCGAGTCCGGCCCGGCCGTGGCCGAGGAGAGCTCCGGCCCCTGGAACAACGCCGGTACCGGCCACGCCGCCCTGTGCGAGCTCAACTACACGCCCGCCGGGCCCGACGGCCGGGTCGACGCGACCAAGGCCGCGACCATCAACGAGCAGTTCCAGCTGTCCCGCCAGTTCTGGTCGCACCTGGTGCGCGAGGGCATGACGGGGTCGCCCAAGGACTTCATCGCCCCGGTGCCGCACATCAGCTTCGTGACCGGCGAGGACGGGCGCAGCTACATGCGCAACCGCTACTCCGCCCTGGTGGCCCACCCGCTGTTCGAGGGGATGGAGTTCACCGACGACGCGGCGACCTTCGCCGGGTGGGTCCCGCTGATGATGGCCGGCCGCGACCCGGGCGAGGTCGTCGCCGGCACCCGCGCCCTCGCCGGCACCGACGTCAACTTCGGCGCCCTCACCCGGCTCCAGTTCGCCGAGGCCGAGGCCCGCGGTGTGCACGTGCACGTCGGCCAGCGGGTCGACGACCTGCACCGCGAGGACGACGGCCGGTGGAAGGTCACCGTCAAGGACGTCGAGAGCGGCGAGCGGCGGACCGTCCGCACCCGCTTCGTGTTCGTCGGCGCCGGCGGCGGCGCGCTGCCGCTGCTGCAGCAGGCCGCCATCCCGGAGATCCGCGGCTTCGGCGGGTTCCCGGTGAGCGGCGAGTTCCTGCGCACCCGCTCCCCCGAGCTGGTCACCCAGCACCAGGCGAAGGTCTACGGCCAGGCCGCCGTCGGCGCCCCGCCGATGTCGGTGCCGCACCTGGACCTGCGCCTGGTCGACGGCGAGTACTCGCTGCTGTTCGGGCCGTACGCCGGCTGGTCGCCGAAGTTCCTCAAGGCCGGGTCGATGTTCGACCTGCCGCTCTCGGTCAAGCCGAACAACCTCGGCTCGATGCTCGGCGTCGCCCGCACGGAGCTGGCGCTGACGAAGTACCTGATCGGCGAGCTGCTGCAGTCTCGCGCCGCCCGGCACCGCACCCTCCAGGGCTTCGTGCCGCTGGCCGAGCAGGGCGACTGGGACATGATCACCGCCGGCCAGCGGGTCCAGGTCATCAAGCGGGACCCGAACACCGGCAAGGGCGTCCTGCAGTTCGGCACCGAGCTGATCACCGGCGCCGACGGCAGCATCGCCGGACTGCTCGGGGCCTCCCCCGGCGCCTCGACCGCGGTCTCGGCGATGCTCACGCTGATGGAGCGCTGCTTCCCCCAGCACGTCGACGACTGGCGGCCGAAGCTGCAGGAGGCCATCCCCTCCTACGGCCGCAGCCTGGCCACGGACCTGGCGCTCCTGCGCGAGGTCCGCGACGAGACGACGAAGACCCTCGAGCTCGTCGGCTGACGCGAGTCGCTCGAGCGCGGTTTCCGCGCTCGAGCGACTCCGCTCAATCGGCTTCCGTGGGGCTGCCGGTCTCGCCGCGCCAGGTGGCGAGGCGGCCGGCCCGGCTCACCGCACGCAGCCGGCGCTCGGCCTCGGCCCGCGACCGCCGCGCGGCGACCAGCAATGCCTGGTCGCCGCGCATCAGCCGGGTGGTCGCGTCCGGCACGAAGGCCCGGCCCTCCCGCACGATGAGGACGACGGCCGCGTCCTCGGGCAGCCGCAGCTCGGGCAGGTACACGCCGTGCAGCCGGGAGCCCTCGGGCACGGTGAGCTGCATCAGCTCGGCGTCCAGCTCCTCCAGCGGCGCCGCCTCCACCTGGACCTCGCGCGGCGCGACCGGCGCGGCGATCCCCAGCCGGCGGGCCACCCAGGGCAGCGACCGCCCCTGCACGAGCGTGAAGACGACGACCAGCACGAAGACGGTGTCGAACACCTGCGTCGACCGCGGGACCCCGGCGGCGATGGGGAAGGTGGCCAGGACGATCGGCACCGCCCCGCGCAGCCCCGCCCAGGACACGAACGCCATCTGCGGCCACGGCATCCGGAACGGCGCGAGGCTGACCAGCACCGACACCGGCCGGGCGACCAGCAGCAGCGCGCCGCCGACGAGCAGCGCCGGCCCCAGCGCGTCGAGCAGCCGCGACGGCGACGCCAGCAGGCCCAGCAGCACGAAGAGGCCGATCTGGGCCAGGGACGCCATCCCCTCGGCGAACCCGACGCTGGCCGAGCGGTGCGGCAGCGGCGCGTTGCCCAGCACCAGCCCGCACAGGTAGACCGCGACGAAGCCGGAGGCGTGCACCAGGTCCGCGGAGGCGAAGGCCAGGACGCACAGCGCCAGGGTCGCGAGCGGGTAGAGGCCGGCCAGCGGCAGGGCGGAGCGGCGCAGGAGCCAGGCCCCGCCGGCGCCCAGCGCGACGCCGATGACGGCGCCCCCGGCCAGCTCGGCGAGGACCTCCAGCAGCGTCAGCCACCAGACCGTCGTCTCCCCGCCGGTGAGCCGCTCGGCGAGCACGACGACGAGCAGGATGACCGGGGCGTCGTTGAGGCCGCTCTCCACCTCCAGCGAAGCGACCATCCGCCGCGGCAGCGGGAGGCGGCGCAGGGTGGCGAAGACGGCCGCGGCGTCGGTGGAGCTGACGACGGCGCCCAGGAGCAGGGCGAAGGGCCAGTCCAGGTCCAGCAGCCACACGGCGATCGCGGCCGTGACCGCCACGCTGACCGCGACCCCGACCGTGGAGAGCGCGATGCCCGGCCCGATCGCCCGCCGGACGTCGGCCCACCGGGTGGTCAGACCGCCCTCGGCGAGGATCACCACCAGCGCCGCGACCCCGAGGGTCTGGGTCAGCTCGACGTCCTCGAACTGCACACCCAGGCCGCTCTCCCCGAGGACCACCCCGAGCGCCAGGTAGAGCAGCAGGCTGGGCAGGCCGAGCCGGTCGGCCAGCCGCAGGGCGACGGCGGCGACGAGGACCACCGAGGCGCCGATGGCGAGCGCGACGGTGACCGTCGTGTTCACCGCCGGCCCCCCGTCACGCGGGCAGTGTCCCGTACCCACGTGTCGGGCCGGTTCCACCAGTGCGGAAGCCGCTCGACGGCTCGGGGACAATGGGAGCGTGAGCTCTCCCGGCCCGTTCCGTGCGCTGCCCCCGCAGGTCGACCTGCCCGCCCTCGAGCACGACGTGCTGCGCCGGTGGGAGGAGACCGAGGTGTTCGCCCGCACGGTGCAGGACGCCGAGGGCAAGCCGCAGTGGAACGTCTACGAGGGCCCGCCGACCGCCAACGGCCGGCCCGGCACGCACCACATCGAGGCCCGCGCGTTCAAGGACGTGTTCCCGCGGTTCAAGACCATGCAGGGCTGGCACGTGCCCCGCCGCGCCGGCTGGGACTGCCACGGCCTGCCGGTCGAGATCGCCGTCGAGCAGGAGCTGGGCTTCGCCGGGAAGCCCGACATCGAGAAGTTCGGCATCGCGGAGTTCAACGCCAAGTGCCGCGAGTCGGTGCTGCGGCACGTCGACTCGTTCTCCGAGCTCACCCGCCGGATGGGCTACTGGGTCGACATGTCCACCGCCTACTGGACGATGGACCCGCACTACATCGAGAGCGTCTGGTGGTCGCTCAAGCAGGTCTTCGACAAGGGCCTGCTGGTCGAGGACCACCGCGTCGCGCCGTACTGCCCGCGCTGCGGCACCGGCCTGTCCGACCACGAGGTGGCCCAGGGCTACGAGTCGATCACCGACCCCTCGGTGTACGTCCGGCTGCCCGTCACCAGCGGTGAGTGGGCCGGCCGGGCCGACCTGCTCGTCTGGACGACGACGCCGTGGACGCTGCCGTCGAACACCGCCGTCGCCGTGAACCCCGACGTCACCTACGTCGTCGTCCGCACCGAGCACTCCGTCGACGGCGGCCCACCCACCCAGCGCACCGTCGTCGTCGCCGAGCCCCTGGTCGACGCCGTGCTGGGCGCCGACACCCCGCGCGAGGTGCTGGCCACCACGACGGGCCGGGACTGGGAGCGGGTGCACTACCAGCGGCCGTTCGAGCTGGTCGAGTTCCCGGAGGGGGACGCCCACTACGTCGTCCTCGCCGACTACGTCACCACCGACGACGGCACCGGCCTGGTCCACCAGTCCCCCGCCTTCGGCGCCGACGACCTCGCCGTCTGCCGCGGCTACGGCCTGCCGGTGGTGAACCCGATCGACTCGACCGGCCACTTCCTCGCCGACGTGCCGCTGGTGGGCGGGCACTTCTTCAAGGCCGCCGACGACCTGCTCGTCGTCGACATGACCGAGCGCGGCGTGCTGTGGCGCGAGCAGCGCTACGAGCACAGCTACCCGCACTGCTGGCGCTGCCACACGCCGCTCATGTACTACGCGCAGCCGTCCTGGTACATCCGGACCAGCGCGGTCAAGGACCAGCTGCTGGCCGAGAACGGCAAGACCTCCTGGTACCCCGAGACCATCCAGTGGGGCCGCTACGGCGACTGGCTGAACAACAACGTCGACTGGGCGCTGTCGCGCGACCGGTACTGGGGCACCCCGCTGCCGGTGTGGCGCAACGACGCCGACCCCACCCGGCTCGTCGTCGTCGGCTCGCTGGCGGAGCTGTCGGAGCTCACCGGCCGCGACCTGTCCGACCTGGACCCGCACCGGCCGTTCATCGACGAGGTGACCTTCACGCTGCCCGGCGAGGAGGGCACCTTCCGCCGGGTCCCCCAGGTCATCGACGCCTGGTACGACTCGGGCTCCATGCCGTTCGCGCAGTGGGGCGCGCCGTACCGCAACCAGGAGCAGTTCGAGGCGGCCTACCCGGCGCAGTTCATCTGCGAGGCGATCGACCAGACCCGTGGCTGGTTCTACTCGCTGATGGCCGTCGGCACCCTGGTGTTCGAGCAGAACTCCTACGAGAACGTGCTCTGCCTGGGCCACATCCTCGCCGAGGACGGCCGGAAGATGAGCAAGCACCTGGGCAACATCCTCGAGCCGATCCCGCTGATGGACCGGCACGGCGCCGACGCCGTCCGCTGGTTCATGCTGGCCGGCGGCTCGCCGTGGTCGGCCCGCCGGGTCGGTCACGAGACGCTGTCCGAGGTGGTCCGCAAGGTCCTGCTGACCTACTGGAACACCGCCAGCTTCTTCACCCTGTACGCGGAGACCAACGGCTGGGACCCGGGGGCGACGCCGGCTCCCCCGCGGGCGGAGCGGCCGCTGCTGGACCGCTGGGCGCTGGCCACCCTCGCCGAGGTCACCGAGGGCGTCACCGCCGCGCTCGAGGACTTCGACACCCAGGGCGCCGGCCGGCAGCTCGCGCAGTTCGTCGACGACCTGTCCAACTGGTACGTCCGCCGCTCCCGTCGCCGCTTCTGGGACGGCGACCCGGCGGCGCTGGGCACGCTGCACGAGGTGCTCGACGGGCTGACCCGGCTCATGGCGCCGTTCACCCCGTTCGTCACCGACGAGGTGTGGGGCCGCGCCGTGGCCCCGGGGCTCGACGGCGCGGTCGACTCGGTGCACCTCGCCTCCTGGCCGCAGGTGGACGCCGACGCCCGCGACCCCGAGCTCGTCGAGCAGGTGTCCCTGGTCCGCCGGCTGGTGGAGCTGGGCCGCTCGGCGCGGACGTCGTCCAAGGTGCGCACCCGGCAGCCGCTGGCCCGGGCCCTCGTCGCCGCCGCCGGCTGGGCGCAGCTCCCCCGGGACCTGGTCGCCGAGGTCGCCGACGAGCTGAACGTGCAGGAGCTGACCGAGCTCTCCGCGGTCGAGGGCGAGCTGGTCGACGTCAGCGTGAAGATCGACTTCCGCGCCGTCGGCCGCCGGCTGGGCAAGCAGGTGCAGGCCGTCGCCAAGGCCGTCGCCGCGGCCGACGCCGGCGCTCTCGTGTCGGCCTACCGGGCGGGGACGGCGTCGGTGGAGGTCGACGGCGCCGCCGTGCCGCTCGAGGACGGCGACCTGGTCGTCACCGAGACCCCGCGCGAGGGCTGGACCGTCGCCAGCGGCGGCGGGCTCACCGTGGCCCTGGACCTGACGCTCACCCCGGAGCTGGAGCGCGCCGGCCTGGTCCGCGAGGCGGTGCGGCTGGTCCAGGAGGCCCGCAAGGCCGCGGGGCTCGCCGTCAGCGACCGGATCGAGCTGTCCTGGACCGCCGAGGGCCCCCTCGCCGAGGCGCTCACCGAGCAGGCCGAGACCGTCGCGGCCGAGGTGCTGGCCGTCGCCGTGCACGCCTCCACCCCCGGTGAGGGGCCCGGCGTGGAGGGCCCCGGCGGCTCCCGGTTCTGGGTGGTCCGCGCCGGATGAACTCGCGGGCCCGCGAGGTCAGCTCTTGTCGGCGGCCTTGCGGGCCCGGGCCAGGTCGGCCAGCGAGCGGTCGGGCCGGCACACGCCGCACGGGGTGAACCCGTCGGAGCGGGCCTCGGCCACCGGCAGCGGGATCGTGGGCCGGCCGCGCAACCACCGGCAGTCGGCGAGGTGGTAGCGGGGGTGCTCGTCGACGACGAGCACCTGGTCGCGGAGGTCCACGACCATGAGCAGGTCGGTGACCTCCACGTCCTCCTCGCCCGGGTCCTCGTCGGACGGGGCCTCGTCGGACGCGGCCTCGTGGGCGCCGCGCCGGGCCGGGGCGGCCGGCTCCGCGACCGCCTCCCGTGGCGCCGCCGGCGTGGCCGGCACGTCGTCTGCGGCCGCGGTCCCGGACCCGCTCGTCGACCGGACCTCTGCTCCTCGTGCCTTCTCCGGCTCGACCGCGGCGGCCACCCGGGACCGGGGCCACAGCCGCACCGCGATGAGCAGCACCGCCGCGAGCGCGCAGCAGGCGACGCAGCCCCAGTAGTAGCTCGTCGTCCCCGTGGCGAGGCCGCCGACGAACAGACCCAGCCCCGCGAGCACCAGCAGTCCGGCCGCCAAGATCACCGCTGAACTGTAGCGGCGGACACACCCGCCCCGCCCGTCGGCGCGGCCCCTCCCGGACGCACGAGGGCCCCCGGACCGAGGCGGTCCGGGGGCCCTCGTGCGAGCCGGGGGTCAGGCGGAGGCGTGCTGGTTCTGCCGGCCGGCCGGAGCGGGCTCGGCCGAGCCGCGGCCGTCCAGGTCGCGCAGGTGCGACTCGAGGTAGGACCGCAGCCGGGTGCGGTACTCGCGCTCGTAGGTCCGCAGCTCCTCGATCTTGCGCTCCAGGCTGCTGCGCTTCTGCTCGAGGCCGCTGACGACCTCGGAGTGCCGGCGCTCGGCGTCCTGCTCCAGGGCGGCGGCCTTGGCGCGCGCCTCGCGCTCCAGGGTGTCCACGCGGGTGCGGGCGTCGCCGATCATCGTGTCGGCGCGCATCTTGGCCTCGCTGACCATCTGCTCGCTCTTGGCCCGTGCGTCGGACAGCATCCGCTCGCTGCTGGTCTTGGCGTCGGAGACCATCGCGTCGGCCTGGGCCTTGGCCTCGTTGACGTAGCGGTCGGCCGTCTCGGTGGCCAGGGCCAGCATCCGGGAGGCGCGGGCGCTGTCGTCCTCGCGGGGCGCGGCCGGCGGCGGGGCCTGCACGGGCGCGGGCGCGGGGGCCGGCGCGGGCTGCTCGACGACGGCGGCGGGCGTGCGGCCGGTGTTGGCCCGCAGCTCGTTGTTCTCCTCGATCAGCCGGGCGAGCTCCGCCTCGACGACGTCGAGGAAGGCGTCCACCTCGTCCTCGTCGTATCCGCGCTTGCCGATCGGCGGCTTCTTGAAGACGACGTTGTGGACGTCGGCAGGCGTGAGTGGCAACTAGCTCACCTCGGGTCGGACGGCGGGAACAGGGACGTTCTCGGACGGGCGGCAGCAGCCACCAGCCGACACGCGGCGACGCCGCGACGAGGACAGGGAGGCACTCACGATCTGAGGGCCTGGGTGTCCACGATCCCCTTCAGGATGAACACGGCGATCAGGAGCACCATAAACCCGAGGTCCAGCCGGATGGCTCCCAGGTTCAGCGGCGGGATCACCTTGCGGACCGCCTTCAGCGGCGGGTCCGTGGTGGAGTAGACGACCTCCAGACCGGCCGCGACCAGGCCGGACGGACGCCAGCTGCGGGCCAGCACCATCACCCAGTCGACGACGAACCGCGCGAACAGCAGGATGAGGAAGACGAGCAGCACTGCTGACAGGATCTCCCAGAAAACGGCCACGGTCCTCGTTCGTCCGGGGGCACTGGCGTGCCGCGCTGACCACCGGCCACGGGCGGCCGGCGGCGCCTAGGACTGGTTGAAGAACCCGCCTTCGCGGATCTTCGCCTTGTCCTCGGCGGTCACGTCGACGTCCCGCGGACTGAGCAGGAACACCTTCGCCGTGACGCGCTCGATACTACCGCGCAGCCCGAACGACAGACCGGCGGCGAAGTCCACCAGGCGCTTCGCGTCGGCGTCGTCCATCTCGGTCAGGTTCATGATCACGGGCATGCCCTCGCGGAAGCTCTCGCCGATCTGGCGGGCCTCGTTGTAGGTGCGCGGGTGCAGCGTCGTGATGCGGTAGGGCTTGGGCGTCGGGGCGGGAGCCGGCTCGGGCGCCACGGCGACCACGGGCTCGCGCACCTGGGCGACCGCCGCGCTGGCGGCCGACCCGCCGGGCGACGAGGCCGTGGACAGCCGGCCGGCCGAGGCCGACGTCGAGCCCGCGGCGGGCGCGACCCCCAGGCTGCGGGCGGTGCCCCCGCGGCGCAGCACCACGGGCTCGGGAGCCGGCAGCGGCTCGGGCGCGGCCAGCTCCTCCTCGTAGTAGTCGTAGTGGTCGCGACCCTCGAGGTGACCGTCGTCGTAGCCGTCCTCGGGGAGGTAGCGGCCGTAGCGGCGGTCGTCGTAGCGGTCGTCGGACTGACGGGCGTCGTACCGGCCGTAGGCCCGGGCGTCGTCGTCCTCGACGAGCCCCAGGTAGATGCCCATCTTCCGCATGGCGCCTGCCATCGGACCTCCCCCTCTACTCGGACCTGCGAGGCCCGTGTGACTGGTGTGACTCGCGTGGCTGGTGAGCCGCATCTGACGGGGAGGGTAGGGGCCGCCGGCCGAAGATCGCGGTTCCGACACGCACGAGCGTGGCGCCCGCCGCGACCGCCGCCTCGAGGTCGCCGCTCATCCCGGCCGACAGCCCGGCGGCCTCCGGGTGGTCCGCGCGGACCCGTGCGGCGAGCTCCGCCAGCCGCTCGAACGCCGCGGCCGGCTCCTCCCCCCGGGGTGCCACGGCCATGAGGCCGGCCAGCCGGAGCCCGGCGTGGTCGGCGACGGCGTCGGCCAGCGCGGGGACGACGTCCGGCGCGGCGCCGCCGCGGGCGGCGAGCTCGCCCTCGGGGCCACCGAGGTCGACCTGGACGTAGACCTCGACCGGCCGCCCGGTCTCCTCCCCCACCCGGCCGAGGACCGGGACGAGCGCCTCCCGGTCCACCGAGTGCACGACGGCTCCCAGGCGCGCGACGGCGGCGGCCTTGTTGCGCTGCAGCTGGCCGACGAAGTGCCAGCGGACGTCGACGTCGGCCAGCTCGGCGGCCTTGGCGGTGAGCTCCTGGACCCGGTTCTCACCGAAGTCGCGGTGGCCGAGCGCGGCGAGGGCCCGGACGTCGTCGGCCGGGAAGGTCTTGCTGACGGCCAGGACCTCGACCGACGCCGGGTCGCGACCGGCCGCGCGGGCGGCGGCGTCGACCCGGTCCCGGACCGCGCGCAGGTGCTCGGCGAGCTCGCTCATGCCGGGATCATCCCCGGCCGCTAGTCGAGCCAGACCACCCCGGCCTGCCGGCCGGTGACCCCGTCGCGGCGGTGGGAGAACAGGGTCGGGTCCTCGCCGGTGCAGCGCGGGTCGTGCACCACCTGCGGGATGCCGGCCCGGCGGAGGATCTCCTCGACGCCGGCCCGCAGGTCCAGACCGGGCGTGCCCCTCCGCGTGGGAACGGCGGCGGACGGCGCGACGCGGGCGACGTCGGCCTGCATCTCGGCGGGCACCTCGTAGCAGGCTCCGCACACCGCGGGGCCGAGCAGCGCCGACACGTGCCGGGCGCGGGCACCCAGGCTGGCCATCGCCGACAGCGCCGCGGGGACGACGCCCTGGCGGACCCCCTCGCGGCCGGCGTGCACCGCGGCGACCACGCCGGTCTCGGAGTCGGCCAGCAGGATCGGCACGCAGTCGGCGACGAGCACGCAGAGGACGAGCCCCGGGGTCGAGGTCACCACCGCGTCGGTGGCCGGCAGCGGACCGTCCACCGGGCCGTCGACGACGGCCACGCCACGGCCGTGCACCTGGTCCATCCAGACCAGCCGGTCGCCGGCCGCGCCGATCTCCCGGGCCAGGCGCTCGCGGTTGGCGGCCACCGCGGCGGGGTCGTCGCCGACGTGCCCGCCCAGGTTGAACGAGTCGTACGGGGGAACGGAGCGGCCGCCCCGTCGATCGGTGACGACCCGGCGGGGTCGCACCGCCGAGGGATGAAGGACCCCCTCGCCCCCCACCGCTCGCGAGCTCGCGGCGGGCCCCTGCGAGGGGGCCAGGGGGTCCTCCGTCACTGCCTCAGGAACTCGGGGATGTCGAGCTCCTCCTCGAAGTCCTCGCTGGACAGCGGTCGCCGTCCGGCCGCCGAGGCAGCCGAGACCGGACCCGGGATGGGCGGCAGCGGCGGCACCGTGATGCCCCCGCCCTGCGGACCCGGACGGGCCGGCGCGGGCGCCGGCGCGGCGGCCGGAGCCGGCGCGACCGGTGCACCCTGGTGACCGACCAGCCGCTCCCCCGTCGCGGCCGGAGCCGCCGGGCGGACCGGCTGCGGCACCGCGGCGGGCCGCTGCGCCTGCGGAGGCGTCCCCACCGGTGCCGCCGGCGTCGCCGGGGTCACCGACCCGAACGCGGTGTCCTTGCGGGCACTGGGCCGGCCGCTGTCGAAGCCGGCCGCGATCACCGTCACCCGGACCTCGTCACCCAGGGCGTCGTCGATGACGGCACCGAAGATGATGTTGGCGTCGGCGTGCGCGGCGTCGGAGACCAGCGACGCCGCCTCGTTGATCTCGAACAGGCCGAGGTCCGAGCCGCCGGAGATCGACAGCAGGACGCCGTGGGCGCCCTCCATCGAGGCCTCCAGCAGCGGGCTGGCGATGGCCTGCTCGGCGGCCAGCAGCGCGCGGTTGTCCCCGCGGGCGCTTCCGATGCCCATCAGCGCCGAGCCCGCGCCGGACATGACCGACTTGACGTCGGCGAAGTCCAGGTTGATCAGGCCGGGCGTGGTGATCAGGTCCGTGATGCCCTGGACGCCGGACAGCAGCACCTGGTCGGCGGTGCGGAAGGCGTCCATCACGCTGACGTTGCGGTCGCCGAGCTGCAGCAGCCGGTCGTTGGGGATGACGATGAGCGTGTCGCACTCGTTGCGCAGCTCCTCGATCCCCGACTCGGCCTGCACGGCCCGCCGCTTGCCCTCGAAGGAGAACGGGCGGGTGACGACGCCGATGGTCAGCGCACCGAGCTTCCGGGCGATCGACGCCACGACGGGCGCGCCGCCGGTGCCGGTGCCACCGCCCTCGCCGGCTGTCACGAAGACCATGTCGGCGCCCTTGAGCACCTCCTCGATCTCCTCCCGGTGGTCCTCGGCGGCCTGCCGACCGACGTCGGGCTGCGCGCCGGCGCCCAGCCCGCGGGTGAGCTCGCGGCCGACGTCGAGCTTGACGTCCGCGTCGCTCATCAGCAGCGCCTGGGCGTCGGTGTTGATGGCGATGAACTCGACCCCCTTGAGGCCGACCTCGATCATCCGATTGACCGCGTTCACCCCGCCGCCGCCGATGCCGACGACCTTGATGACCGCGAGGTAGTTGTGCGGAGGTGTCATGTGGGGCTCCCGACCTCGACCCTCATCCTCAAGTAAAGCCTTATAGTTATGTCAACTGGGTCGACGCGGACGAAGTTAGGTGTGGCCAGAGGGGCCTACAAGCACCGTCACGGGCCCGGCGTGTCGCATCGGCAGGACCTCACCGGACTCCGGCGACCCAGTGGTCACATCAGCACCACTGATCGTGACGACCCGCTGCTCATCCGTCTCATGTCGGACTGGACCCCGCCGGACACGCCGTCGGCGGGATCACCGCAGAAGGTTTTCGCGGTCGGGCGTGTCGGAGGGGGTCGGCGTGTCGGCGGTCCGCCCCCCGCAACGCGCCCTCGGCCGCGACTGAAGGCCCGGGGGGTCAGCGCAGGACGACGGCGGACGGCGCGCTGACGTCGATGGTCGCGGCCGGCTCCAGGGCCCCCGACGCCACCTGGCCCAGCAGCGCGACCAGCACGTCGGCCTTCTCGTCGGAGTCCGCGGCCGTCCCCCACAGCACGGTGGTGCCGTCGGTCAGGGTCAGCGTCACGTCGTGCTCGGAGCCGGCGGTGACCGAGGCGAGCTGCTCCCGCACGTCCCGCGGCAGCTCGACCAGCGCGGCGAGCCCGGCGCGGGTGGCCGCGTCGTCGGGTCCGGGGTCGGCGACCTCCAGCGGCACCGCCCCGGCCGGCGGCTCCCCCGTCACGGTGTCGAACAGCACACCGTCGGCGTCCAGCAGCGACCGGGTGCCCGCCTGCTCCACCACGGCCACCGGCACCCGCTCCCGGACGGTGATGACCACCGTCCGCGGCCAGCCGCGGGTCACCTGGACCGAGGCCACCTGCGGCAGGCGGGCGACCCGGGCGGCCGCGGCGTCGACGTCGACGCGCAGCAGCGGCGTGCCCTCGGCCACCCCGGCGGCGGCGCGCACTTGCTCGGCGGTGAGCGATCCGGCGCCGTCCACCCGCACCGTGGAGACGGCCAGCAGCGGACTCCCCCACACGACCCAGACCGCCACCAGCACCGCGCTGACCAGCAGGCCGATGCGCACGGCCAGCCGGCGGCGGGGGTCGACCGGCCGCGGTCGCCGCGGCGACCGGTCCGGCCGGCGCGGCTCGGGGGCCGGGCCGCGCTGCCGGTCGCGCGTGGTGGCGGCGCGGCTCACCGGTCCGGTGCCGCGCCGTCGGGCGGCGGGGCGGATCCGGCGTCCCGGGCGGTCAGCGCCGCGATCACCTCGGGACCCACCATCGACACGTTCCCGGCACCCATCGTGATCACGAGGTCACCGGGCCGGGCCCGCTCGGCCAGCGCCGGGGCGGTCGCCGACCAGGACGACTCGAAGTGCACGCGCCCGGCCGGCAGGGGGACGGCGTCGGCCACCAGCGCGCCGGTCACCCCGGGCACCGGGTCCTCGCGGGCGCCGTAGACGTCCATGACCACGACCTCGTCGGCCAGCCCGAGGGCCTCACCGAAGCCGTCGGCGAACTCCCGGGTGCGGCTGTAGAGGTGCGGCTGGAAGGCGACGACGACGCGCCCCTCCCCCGCCACGGCGCGGGCGGCCAGCAGCTGCGCGCGCACCTCGGTCGGGTGGTGGGCGTAGTCGTCGTAGACGCGGACCCCACCGGCGACGCCCTTGAGCTCGAACCGGCGGTGCACGCCGCCGAAGCGGCCCAGCCCGGCGATCAGCCCCTCGGCCGGGAGCCCGAGCTCGAGGCCGGCCAGCAGCGCGGCGGCGCTGTTGCGGGCCATGTGCTCGCCGGGCACCCGGATACCGACCCGGCCGATGGTCTCCCCGTCCAGCACCGCGGTCCACGACGTGGTCTCGCGGCCGACCTCGACGTCCACCAGGCGCAGGTCGGCGTCCGCGGACGTGCCGTAGGTCCGGACCCGGGCGGGGGTGGGCACCTGCCGGAGGCGGGCCGCGCCGGGGTCGTCGGCGCACAGCACGACGAAGCCGTCGGGGGCCAGCGTGCCGAGGAACCGGTCGAACGCCTCCTCGACGGCGGCGAGGTCGCCGTAGTTGTCCAGGTGGTCGGCCTCGACGTTGGTGACGGTCGCCCCGTGCGGCGCCAGCAGCAGGAACGACCGGTCGCTCTCGTCGGCCTCGGCCACGAAGACGTCGCCCTGCCCCGAGTGGGCGTTGCTGCCGGACTCGTTGAGGTCACCGCCGATCGCGAACGAGGGGTCGGCGCCGCACGCCTGGACCGCGACGGTGAGCATCGAGGTGGTCGAGGTCTTGCCGTGCGTGCCGGCGACCGCCACGCTGCGCCGGCCGGCCATGACGGCGGCCAGGGCCACCGCCCGGGGGATCACCCGCAGGCCGCGCTCACGGGCGGCGGCGAGCTCGGGGTTGTCCTCCCGGATGGCGGTGGAGACCACGACCGTGTCGGCGTCGCCCAGGTTCTCCGGCGCGTGACCGAGGACGACCCGCGCGCCCAGCGCCCGCAGGGCCAGGAGCGTGGGGGTGTCGCGGCGGTCGGTGCCCGAGACCCGGACGCCGCGGGCCAGCATGATCCGGGCGATCCCGCTCATCCCCGCCCCGCCGATCCCGACGAAGTGCACGCCGCCGAGCTCGGCCAGCGCCGGGATCGGGTCCTTCCAGGCGGCCACCGCAGCAGCACTCACGGAGCCTCCTCGCTGGCGCTCGTCGGCTTCGTTCGTGCCTGCACTGCTCTTTCCTCGGATGAGCTCGCGAGCTCGCTCATCTACGAGCCACCTCCAGCACGATGTCGGCCAGCCGCTCGTCGGCGTCCGGCACACCGGCGGCCGCGGCGTGCGCCGCGTACCCGGCCAGCGCCGACGGGTCGGTCAGCAGCGGCACCAGGTGATCGGCGATCCAGGCCGGGGACAGCTCGGCGTCGTCCACCAGCATCCCTCCCCCGGCCTCGACGACGGGCAGCGCGTTGCGGCGCTGCTCCCCGTTGCCGATGGGCAGCGGCACGAACGCCGCGGGCAGCCCGACCGCCGAGAGCTCGGCGACGGTCACCGCACCCGACCGGCAGAGTGCCAGGTCCGCGGCGGCGTAGGCGAGGTCCATGCGCTCCAGGTAGTCGACGACGACGTAAGGAGCCTGCCCCGCGGCGCGGTCGGGCACGACGACGTCGGTGTTCTTGGGTCCGCGCGCGTGCAGCACCTGCACCCCGGCGCCCGTGAGCGCGTCGGCGGCGCCGACCGCGGCGCGGTTGAGCGACGCGGCCCCCTGCGAGCCACCGAAGACCAGCAGCGTCGGCCGCTCGGGGTCCAGCCCGAAGGCTGCCCGCGCCTCGGCCCGGCGCGCGAGGCGGTCCAGCGAGCTGATCGCCGTCCGCAGCGGCATGCCGACGTGCTCACCGCGATGCAGCGGCGTGCCCGGCACCGTGACGGCCACGCGCGCGGCGATGCGGGCGCCGATCCGGTTGGCCAGGCCCGGCAGCGCGTTCTGCTCGTGCACGACGATCGGTATCCCCGCCCGCCCTCGCCGGCCCCGGGCCGCCAGGTAGGCCGGCAGCGCCACGTAGCCGCCGAAGCCGACGACGACGTCGGCGGAGAGCTCGTCGAGCAGCGCACGGGTCTCCCGGACCGCGCGCCGCACGCGGCCCGGCACCCGGAGCAGGTCCGGGGTCGGCGTGCGCGGCAGCGGCACGGGCGGGATCAGCCGCAGGTCGTAGCCGCGGGCGGGTACCAGCCGGGTCTCCATGCCCCGGGCGGTGCCCAGGCAGGTCACCCGGACACCACCGGCCACGGCACCGGCCCGGCGCAGCAGCGCGTCGGCCAGTGCCAGCATCGGCTCGATGTGCCCGCCGGTGCCGCCGCCGGCGAGCACCACGCTGACCGGCCGGTCCGCGGCGGTCACCGGGGCCGCCTCGGGGCGTCCGGCGCCGCGGCGCGGGCCCGGGCCGGGGGCTGCCGCCGGGACTCGCCGGCGCGGGGCCGCTCGGGCACCGACCGCCGCTCCCGCGGTGCGGCGGCGCGCTCGCGCGGCTGGCCGGAGGTCCGGGCGGGCGGGACGCGCACGACGGTCCGGGCGCCGGCGGCCGGCCGGGGCGTGCGCGGCTCGGCGGGGCGGCGCCGGCTGCGCGGCCGGACCGGGTCCACCGCGGCGGGGGGCACGGGCAGCAGCAGCCGGCCGAGGCGGCCGCTCTCCCGCTGCCGCAGGTGCTCGATCGCCGCGGGCTCGGAGCGGGCGAAGCGGATCAGCAGGCCGACGATGAAGAGGGTGAGCACCAGCGACGTGCCACCGGCCGAGATCAACGGCAGCGTCACGCCGGTCACCGGCCCCAGTCCCACCACGTACCCCATGTTCATGGCTGCCTGGCCGACCAGCCACACGGTGATGGCCACGCTGGCCAGCTGGACGAACCGGTCGGCCGACCGCTTGGCGATCCGGAAGCCGGCCGCGGCCAGGACGCCGTACAGCGCGACGACGACGAGGCAGCCGAGGAAACCCAGCTCCTCGCCGATGATCGCGAAGATGTAGTCCGACTCCGCCTCGGGCAGCAGGTTCCACTTCATCGCGCTGTTGCCCAGGCCCACGCCCCAGAACCCGCCGGTGGCCAGGGCGTAGAAACCGCGGATCGCCTGGAAGCCGGCGTTGGTGGGGTCGGCCTCGGGGTCCAGGAACGACGTCAGCCGCTCCATGCGGTACGGCGCCACGACCACGAGCGCGGCGGCGGCCGCCACCCCCGCGCCGAGGATCCCGGCCCACACGCGCCAGGGTGCGCCGGCGGCGAGCAGCAGCCCGCACAGCACCAGGCCGAGGGTGACGCTGGCCCCGAAGTCCGGCTCGAGCATGAGCAGCGCGCAGAGCAGCAGGAACACCGGGACCAGCGGCACGAGCAGGCTCTGCACGGTGAGGTAGCTGGCCCGCAGCGCCAGCACGTGGGCGCCCCACAGGGCCAGCACGAGCTTGGCGACCTCGGAGGGCTGGAAGTTGGTGAAGCCGAGGTCGAACCAGGCGCGGGACCCGTTGAGCTCGGTGCCGATCCCGGGGATGGCGACGAGCAGGAGCAGGACGAGCACCGCGAGCATCGCCGGGCGCACGAAGCGCCGGATGACGGCGGTGGGCAGGCGCACGGCGACCAGCAGGGCGACCACCCCGATGGCCGCGAAGACCAGCTGCTCGACCCCGGGACGCCAGGCGGGCTGGTTGGCCAGCGCCGCCTCGATCGCCGAGGCGGAGAAGACCATCACCAGGCCGATCGCCAGCAGCATGCCGGCGGCGCCGATCACCAGGTGGCTGCTGGTCATCGGGCCGTCGAGCCACCGCGGCAGCGCGAGCGCGCGCCGGCCGCGGCCGTCGGTGGGGTCCATCCCGCCATCGTCGCCGCTGGGCGCCGTCCCGCCCGGGAACGGCCGGGCGTGTCGCCTGGGAAGCGTGTGGCCTGGGTGACGGGGAGCCGGGCTCACAGCCCCGTGAACGACAGCCAGTCGGCGTAGAACAGCCCCAGCCCGAAGGCGACCGCCATGGCCGTGACGAGCCAGAACCGGACGATGACGGTGTTCTCCTGCCACCCGGCCAGCTCGAAGTGGTGGTGCAGCGGCGCCATCCGGAACACCCGCCGCCGGGTCGCCCGGAAGAAGGCCACCTGGATCACGACCGACAGCGTCACGGCGACGAACAGACCACCCAGGACGACGAGCAGCAGCTCGGTGCGGGTGACGATGGCCAGGCCCGACAGCAGCCCGCCCAGCGCCAGCGAGCCGGTGTCGCCCATGAAGATCTTCGCCGGGCTGGTGTTCCACCACAGGAAGCCGAGGCAGGCGCCCATCGCGGCGACCGCGACGAGCGTGACGTCGAGCGGGTCGCGCACCTCGTAGCAGCCCTCGACCGCGGCGGTGGCGCAGTCGTGGGTGAACTGCCAGAAGGAGATGACGACGTAGGAGCCGAACACCATCGCCGACGCGCCCGCGGCCAGCCCGTCCAGGCCGTCGGTCAGGTTCACCGCGTTCGAGAAGCCGGCGATGAACAGGTACGCCAGCACCACGAACAGCACCGGCCCCAGGGCCAGCGGCGCGATGTCGCGGACGTAGGAGACCCAGGTCGAGGCGGGCGTGACCCCGTCGGAGGGGAAGTTGATCGCCAGCACCGCGAACGTCACGCCGACGACGAGCTGGCCGACCAGCTTCGCCGTCTTGTTCAGGCCGAGGCTGCGCCGGTAGCGGATCTTGAGGTAGTCGTCGAGGAAGCCGACGGTGCCCAGCCCCGCCATGAGGAACAGCAGCAGCAGACCGGTGGCGGTGACCCCGCGGCCGGGCTGGCCCAGCAGGAACAGGTGGGCCACGAGGTAGCCGCCGATGGTGGCCCCGACGATGACGGTGCCGCCCATGGTGGGCGTGCCCTTCTTCGACAGGTGGGTCTCGGGGCCGTCGTCGCGGATCTCCTGGCCGAAGCCCTTGCGCCGGAAGAGGTGCACCGCCATCGGCGTGGCGAGGATCGAGAAGACCAGCCCGAACGCGCCGGCGATGAGGACGGACTTCACGCGGTCGCCCCGTCGTCGAGCAGGTCGGCGGCGAGCAGCTCCAGCCCGAAGGCACGGCTGGCCTTGACCAGCACGACGTCGCCGGGCACGAGCACCTCCGTGAGCAGCGCGCGGGCGGCAGCCCGGTCCGGCACGTGCACCGACCCCTCTCCGTCCCGGGCACCCGCGGCGCGGGCCCCGGTCGCTATCCCTACCGCATCGGGGCCCACGGCCACGACGATCTCGGCTCCGGCGGCGATCGCGTCGCGGCCCAGCCGTTCGTGCTCGGCGTCCGCGTCCGGCCCGAGCTCGGCCATGCCGCCGAGGACGGCGATGCGGCGCGTGCCGGCCATCCCGGCGATCGCGGCCAGAGCGGCGCGCATCGACTCGGGGTTGGCGTTGTAGGCGTCGTTGACCACGGTGACGCCGTCGGCCCGGCGGGTGACCTCCATCCGCCAGCGGCTGCGCACCTCCGCGGCCGACAGCGCCGCGGCGACGGCGGCCGGTGCCATGCCCGCGGCCAGCGCGGCCCCGGCGGCGGACAGGGCGTTGGCCACCTGGTGCTCGCCGACCACCTGCAGCGTCACCGGGTGCTCCTCGCCGGCGGCGACCAGGGTGAACGCGGCCCGCCCCCCGGCGTCGAGCGCGACAGCGACCGCGCGCACGTCGGCGTCCGCGCCCCGCCCGGTGCGCAGGACCCGGGCGCGGGTGCGCGGCGCCATCCCGATCACCCGGGGGTCGTCGGCGTTGAGCACGGCGGTGCCGTCCTCGGGCAGCGACTCCACCAGTTCACCCTTGGCCCGGGCGATGCCCTCCGGCGAGCCGAACTCGCCGAGGTGCGCCGAACCGACGTTGAGGACGACGCCGATGCGCGGCCGGGCCACCGCGCAGAGCCGGGCGATGTGGCCGATCCCGCGGGCGCCCATCTCCAGCACCAGGTGGCGGGTGGTGGCGTCGGCGGAGAGCACGGTCAGCGGCATGCCGATGTCGTTGTTGAACGAGCCGGGCGGGCTGACCGTGGGGCCGTGGGTGGCCAGCACCTGGCCGAGGAGGTCCTTGGTGGAGGTCTTGCCCGACGAGCCGGTGATGCCGAGCGTGACCAGTCCGCCGTCGACCAGCCGCTCGTGCACCGCGGTGGCGAGCCGGCCGAGCGCGGCGACCGTGTCGTCCACGACCACGCACGGCAGCGCGTCGTCGTCCCGGGTGGTCAGCGCGCCCGCGGCTCCGGCGGCGGCCGCGGCGCCCAGGAAGTCGTGGCCGTCGACCCGCTCCCCGGGCAGCGCCACGAACAGGTCGCCGGCGGCCAGGGTGCGGGAGTCGATCGTCACGGCACCGGTCACGACGGCGCCGGGGTCGCCGGAGGCGAGGCGGCCGCCGACCGCCGCGGCGACCTCGGCCAGCGTCAGGGCGATCACCGGGCACCGACCCGGGCGAGCTCCTCGCGCAGCACCTCGCGGTCGTCGAACGGCGTCACCACTCCGGCGGTCTCCTGCCCGGTCTCGTGCCCCTTGCCGGCGACCAGCACGGTGTCGCCGGGGCGGGCGGACGCCACCGCCTCGGCGATGGCGGCCCGCCGGTCCCCGATCTCCAGCACCGCGGAGCGTCGGTCGGCGGGCACACCCGCGAGCATGGCCGCCCGGATCGCCGACGGCTCCTCGGAGCGCGGGTTGTCGTCGGTGACCACGAGCAGGTCGCTGCCGGCCGCCGCGGCGGCGCCCATCGCCGGCCGCTTGCCCGGGTCGCGGTCCCCGCCGCAGCCGAGCACGGTGATCAGCCGGCCGGTCGTGGCGCCGCGCAGGGCGGCCAGCGCGGTGGCGACGGCGTCGGGGGTGTGCGCGTAGTCGACGACGGCGACGAACGGCTGGCCGGCGTCGACCGGCTCCATCCGGCCCGGCACCACGGTCTCGGCCAGGCCGCGCAGGGCGGCCTCCACCGGCACGCCGACGGCGTCGAGCAGCGCGACGGCCAGCACGGCGTTGGCCACGTTGAACCGCCCGGGCAGCCGCAGGCGGGCGTCCCAGGAGCGGTCGCCGGGGCCGTGCAGGGTGAAGGTGGAGCCGCCACCGGGGGCGGGTACGACGTCGGAGGCGGTCCAGTCGGCGGGGCGCCGGCCGGAGCTCGCCACGGTGACCGCGCGCCGGCCGTCGAGCATGCCGGTCAGCCGCCGGCCGTGCTCGTCGTCGACGTCGACGACCTCCACGGCGGCGCGGCCGTCGAACAGCATCGCCTTGGCCCGGAAGTAGTCCTCCAGGTCGCGGTGGAAGTCCAGGTGGTCCTGGCTGAGGTTGGTGAAGCCGGCCGCGGCGAACGGCACGCCCCCGACCCGGCCGAGCACCAGGGCGTGGCTGGAGACCTCCATGACCACGGCCTCGACGCCGGACTCGGCCATGCCGGCCAGCAGCGCGTGCAGCAGCGGTGCCTCGGGGGTGGTCCGCGCGCTCGGGATGGCGACCGGCTCGGCGCCGGGCAGCCGGGTGCGCATCTGCACGGTGCCGATCAGCCCGGTGCCCCGCCCGGCGGCGACCAGCCCGGCCTCCACGAGGTAGGCGGTCGTCGTCTTGCCGTTGGTGCCGGTGATGCCGATGACCTGCAGGCGGCGGGCCGGCTCGCCGTAGACGCGCGCGGCCACGGCACCGAGGACGGCCCGCGGGTCCTCGACCACGCAGACCGGCAGGCCGGTGGCGCACGCCTCGGCGCGTCCGGTGGGATCGGTGAGCACCGCGCGGGCGCCCCGGTCGAGGGCGTCGCCGACGTAGCGGACGCCGTGCGTGCGGGCGCCCGGCAGGGCGGCGTACAGGTCGCCGGGGCGCACGTCGCCGGAGGCGAGGGTGACGCCGGTGACCGTCGTACCGGGGTCGCCCTGCACGGGCGGACCGACCAGGTCGGCCAGGTCGGTGAGGGGCAGCGGCGCGGTACCCGCGGGCCGGGGCGCCGCCCCGGGCGCGGTCGGGGTCACGAGGCTCCAATCTACCGGTGGCGCGCGGAGACCCCGGGGTCCGCGCGGAGCTGGGGTGGCTAGTCGCCGGCGGTGAGGACGAACTCGGGACGGGCGGTGCCCGAGGGGACGACGCCGCCGGCGGTGAGGGCGTAGCGCATGACGTCGGCGAAGACCGGGGCGGCGACCTGCCCGCCCTCGGCGGAGCTGGTGGGCCGCTCGAGGTCGACGGCGACGACGTACTGCGGGTCGTCGGCCGGGGCGAAGCCGACGAACGTCGTCACGTAGCCGCCGCCGGCGTAGCAGCTGCACTCGGGGTTGGCGCGCTGGGCGGTACCGGTCTTGCCGGCGACCCGGAACCCGTCGATCTGGCCGAGCGGGGCGGTGCCGCCGGGGCCGACGACCGCCTCGAGCATGTAGGCGACGTCGTCGGCGGTGTCCTCGCTGATCACCCGGGTCGGCTGCGGCCGCTCGACCGGGGTGACGGTGCCGTCGGCGGCGGTGACCGAGGAGACCAGGCGCGGCTCGATGCGCACCCCGCCGTTGGCGATGGCCTGGTACGCCGACGCCATCTGCAGCGAGGTGACCGAGACGCCCTGCCCGATCGGCACGTTGGCCGCGCGGCTGGCCGTCCAGTCCGCGGCGGGCTGCAGGATGCCGGCGCTCTCCCCCGGCAGCTCGATGCCGGTCGTGCTCCCGATGCCGAAGGCCCGCAGGTACTCCTCGAGCCGCTCGTCGCCGAGCTCCCGCGCCAGCATGATCGTGCCGACGTTGCTGGACTTGGCGAGGATGCCGGTGACCGACCAGTCGACCGGCGCGTGGTCGTGGGCGTCGGTGACGACGGCGTCCCCGGCCTGGATGTGGCCGGGCACGGTCAGGAACTCGTCGGGGGTGGTGAGCCCCTCCTCGATCGCGCCGGCGAGGGTGACGGCCTTCATGACCGAGCCCGGCTCGAAGACCTGCGACACGACCGGGTTGCCGAGCAGCTCCGGGTCGGTGCTGCGGGCCGCGCCGGGGTCGTAGCCGGGGCAGCTCCCCATCGCGACGACCTCGCCGGTCTGCACGTCGAGGACGACGGCCGAGGCGCGGGTCGTGGCGCCGTCGCGGCAGGCCTCGCCGAGCCGCTGCTCCATGACGTACTGCACGTCCTGGTCCAGGGTCAGCTGCACCGAGCTGCCGTCGACGGCGGGGGTGGACTCGTCGATGCCCGACGGGATGGGGTTGCCGCCGCTGCCGACCTCGACCCGTCGCTCGCCGTTGGTGCCCGACAGCTGCTCGTCGAAGCGCTGCTCGATCCCGGCCAGTCCCGCGCCGTCGCGGCCGACGAAGCCGACCACCTGCCCGCCGACGAAGCCGGCCGGGTAGAGCCGCATCGGCTCGTCCTCGAAGAGGACGCCGTCGAGCTCGAGGTCCTCGATCGCGGAGACGGTCTCCGGGGAGACCTGGTGGGCGAGCTCCACGTAGCGACCGTCGCGGCTCAGCAGCTCGGTCAGCTCGGACACCGGGACGTCGAGCAGCGTGGTGAGGGCCAGGGCCGTCCGCTGGGGGTCGGCCACGAGCGCGGGGTCGGCCACGACCAGCGACGCGTCGACGGTGTAGGCGAGCAGGTTGCCGTCGCGGTCGAGGACCTGACCGCGCAGGGCGGCGATGTCGACGGTGCGCAGGCGGGACTGGGACGCGGCCTCGGCGTACTCCCCGCTGCCGACGCCCTGGAGCAGGACGAGCTTCCCCGTGACCAGCAGCAGCGCGATGGCGATGAGCGCCATCCCGGCCCGCATGCCGCGGGGCGGCAGCACCGGCAGCGTGTCGCGACGACGGCGACCGGGAGCGCGCCGCGGGACGAAGGCGCCGGCCGACCGGGACCCGGGGACGGGACCGGCGTCGGCGCCCGGGCGGACCGTGCGGCCCGGCGCCGGGCGCCGGCCCGGGGGTGGGCGGTGCGGGGTGGACACGGTCAGCCCCCCGGAGGGGGCTCGGCGGCGGGAGGCGCCGGGGCCGGCTCCGGCGTGCCGCGCAGGACGACGGAGCCGTCGGGCCCGAGGACCAGGTAGCCGGCGGTCCCGGCCGGGACCAGACCCGCCGCGGCGGCGGCCGCGGCCATGGCCCCCGGCGTGCCGGCGGCGACGACCTGCTCCTCCAGCCGCTCCAGCCGCTGGGTGCGCTCGGTGTTCTCGGCGCGCGCCTCCGTGGCCTTGAGCGAGTTGACCGCGATCGCGGTGTTGAGGAAGAGCAGCGCCAGCGTGGTGCCGAGCAGGAGGGCGACCACCAGGAGCACGAAGGGCGCGCGCCGGGCGTTGGCGCCGACGGCCGCGACGCGGCGGCGCCGGGCGGTCGGCGCGGGAGCGGGGGCCGGCGCCTCGCGCGGCACGGCCGCCGGCCGGGACCGCGTGCCGGTGCGGACCGGGGCGGAGTGGGCGCGCCCGCGGACCGGGGTGGCCGGAGCGGCGGCGCGCGGGGTGGTGGTCCGCGGCGCGGCGGTGCGCGGCGCGGCGGTGCGCGGTGCGGCGGTGCGGGGCGCGGTGGCGCGCGGGGTCGGGACCCGGGGCGTCGCGGTCCGCGGCGTGGACGTCCGGGGGGTGGAGGTCCGGGGGCGGGCGACGGGGCGGGGGCCGTCGTCCTCGGGCCGCGGAGCGCGGGCGGCGGCGCTCATGCCGCCCGCCGGATCCGCTCGGCGGCGCGCACGCGAGCCGAGGCGGCCCGCGGGTTGGCCTCGACCTCGGCGTCCGAGGGCGCCTCGCCGCCGCGGGTCACGAGCTGGAGCACCGGGGCGAGCTCGGGCACGGGCATGGGGAACTCCGGCGGCGTGCGGTCGGTGGCGCCGGCGGCGAGGACCTGCTTGACGATCCGGTCCTCGAGGGAGTGGAAGGTGATGACGACGACGCGGCCGCCCACGGCCAGGGCGTCGAGCGCCGCCGGCAGGGCGCGCTCGAGCACCCCGAGCTCGTCGTTGACCTCGATGCGCAGCGCCTGGAACGTCCGCTTGGCGGGGTGCCCGCCGGTGCGCCGGGTCGCGGCGGGGATCGAGTCCCGGACCAGGTCGGCCAGCCGGCCGGTGCGGTCGAACGGCTCGCGGCGGCGCTCGCGCTCGATGGCGGCGGCGATCCGGCCGGCGAAGCGCTCCTCGCCGTAGACCCGCAGCACGCGGGCGAGCTCGCCGGCGCTGTAGGTGTTCACCACCTCGGCCGCGGTGCGCCCCGTGGTGGGGTCCATGCGCATGTCGAGGGGGGCGTCGGCGGAGTAGCTGAAGCCGCGGTCGGGCCGGTCGAGCTGCAGCGAGGAGACGCCGAGGTCGAACAGGACGCCCTGGACCTCGGGGATCCCCAGGGACTCCAGGACCTCCGGCAGCTCGTCGAAGACGGCGGGCACGAGGGTGGCGCGGTCGGCGTGGCCGGCCGCGGCGATCCGGCGGCCGGCCTCCGCACGGGCGTCGGGGTCGCGGTCGAGGCCGACCAGGCGCAGGCCGGGATGGGCGTCGAGCATCGCGAGGGAGTGGCCGGCCAGCCCGAGCGTGGCGTCGACGAGGACGGCTCCGGGGGCGGCGCAGGCGGGTGCCAGCAGCTCGGTCACCCGCTCCAGGAGGACCGGGACGTGCACAGCGGGCTCGCTGCTGCTCATCGTCGGTGCTCCTCGAACGGGTCGTGTGCGGGCTCGTCCATGGTGGCGTGGAGCGCGGCGGGGGGCGGGCAGCGGCGGGGCGGATCGCCGCCGGGCCGGTGCCGGTGGGGCGGGTGGGGTGGGGTGCGGGTGCGGGTCCGGGCGCCCCGCGGAGTCGTCGCCTGGCGCCGGGGAAGTGCGTCAGGTGGTGCTCCGCGGGGGCGCCGGTGTCCGCGAGCCCCCGGCCGGGGAGCCGGGGTGCGACGTGCCGAGCGGGTCGGCGCCTGACGCGGGGTGGACCGAGTCGCGGGGAAGGCGACTCGGGCCGGAGCCGGTCGAGCCGCGGGGAAGGCGGCTCGAACGACGGGGCGCGGAGGCTGTCGCGGGGGCGGTGCGGCTCAGGACAGGGTGGGCATCCCCTCGCTCTCCATCGCGGCGTAGGCGGCCTCCTGCTCGGCCACGTAGGCGTCCCACATGGCGGCGTCCCAGATCTCGAAGCGGGTGTCGACGCCGACGACGACGACGTCGCGGTCCAGGCCGGCGTACTCACGCAGGCTCGCCGGGATGGTGATGCGGCCGGTCTTGTCCGGCTCGACCTCGACCATGGAGCCGAAGCTCATGCGGGCGCGCATGCGGGCCTCGGCGGTGTCGGAGGGGGCCATCGCGGCGGCGGTGGCGCTCTGCTCGGCGACCCGGGCCATGGTGAGGCCGTAGATGCAGCGCTCCTGGCCCTTCTTGATCACCATGCCGTCACCGACCTGCTCGCGGAAGCGGACGGGGAGCGCGAGCCGGCCCTTCTCGTCGAGGCGCAACGGGTAGCTGCCGACGAACACCGGATCACCTCCCCCATCGGTCCTCCCTGACGTCCGCGGGGACCCCGGGACGGGCCCTGCCTCCCCACCGGGCCACACAGTAACCCACTACGCCCCACTGGACACCACTCGACACCATGTCGTGACAGCTCTCCCCCACCGCCGCCCCCGAGGCCTCCCCGCGCAGGTCAGGCGGGCGTCCCCGCAGCGGCCGCAGGAGCTCGCGGGAGGCGACCGGGCACCACCGGAGGGGTCGACGACGGCGCCGAGGAGGTGGGCCCGGGAGCCCCGGTGGAGGCCCCGTGGGGCCGGGTGGGGTGGCCGGTGGGTCCCGGTGGGGCGGGCCGTGGGGCGCGGTGGGGCCGGAGGTGGGGCGCGGTGGGGACGCCCGGTGGGGCGCGGTGGGGACGGCCGTGCGACTCGGCCCCGGTCGCCGTCCGGCTCGACCCGGTCCGTCGTCCCTGGAGCCGCGCCGCGGCCCGGCCGGAGGGACGGCGACGCGGCTCCACCCGCGCCGCCGCGGGGACCGACGGCACCGGGCGGCCCGGGCGGACGGGTCTCGGAACGGCCCGCGGGTGGCGCCGGACACGTACCGTGGGGCCGGTGACCGACGTGTACCGGCCCGTCCCGACGGTCGACGTCGCAGCCACCGGTGCGCGGGTGCTCGCCAACGTGGACGCCGTCGTCCGCGGCAAACCCGAGGTCGTCCGCATGGCGCTGGTCGTGCTGCTGGCCGAGGGGCACCTGCTGGTGGAGGACGTCCCCGGCGTCGGCAAGACCACCCTGGCGAAGGCGCTGGCCGGCTCGATCGACGCGAGCGTGCGGCGCATCCAGTTCACCCCGGACCTGCTGCCCAGCGACGTGACCGGCGTGGCGGTGTACGACCAGGAGTCCCGCGAGTTCGAGTTCAAGCCCGGGGCGGTGTTCGCCAACCTCGTCGTCGCCGACGAGATCAACCGGGCCTCGCCCAAGACGCAGTCGGCGCTGCTGGAGTGCATGGAGGAGCGCCAGGTCACCGTGGACGGCGTCAGCTACGAGCTGGCCCGGCCGTTCATGGTCGTCGCGACGCAGAACCCGATCGAGATGGAGGGCACCTACCCCCTCCCCGAGGCGCAGCGGGACCGGTTCACCGCGCGGGTGTCGATGGGCTACCCGAACCGTGAGGCCGAGCTCGCGATGCTCGACGACCAGACCGGCGTCGACCCGCTGAGCACGCTGCGGCCGGTCGCCGACGCCGCGACGATCCGCGACCTGGTGGCGGCGGTCGGCGCGCTGCACGTCTCCGACGCGGTGCGCCGCTACGTCGTGGCGCTGGTCGAGGGCACCCGCCGCTCGCCGGAGCTGCGGCTGGGCGCCTCGCCGCGGGCGGGGGTGCAGCTGCTGCGCACGGCCCGGGCCGCCGCGGCGCTGGCCGGGCGGGACCACGTGCTGCCCGACGACGTCCAGGCGCTCGCCGTCCCGGTGCTGGCCCACCGGCTGCTGCTGTCGGCCGACGCCGCCGGGGCCCGGCGCACCGGCGAGCAGGTGGTGACCGGTCTGCTGCGCACCACCCCGGTGCCCCGCGGGCGCTGAGCGGTGCCGGGACCTGTCGGCCGGGCGCTGTCCTCGCTCACCGTCCGCGGCCGCTGCCTGGTCGCGGTCGGGGTGACCATGCTGGGGCTGGGTGCCCTCCTCGGTGAGCTGCCCCTGGTGCAGGTGGCCGTGTTCGTGCTGGCGCTGCCGCTGCTCTCGGCGATCGGTGTCGCCCGCCGGAGGTTCCGGCTCTCGACGCGCCGCACCGTCTCCCCCGGCCGGGTGCCGCGCGGCGGGGTCTCCGACGTCCTGCTCGAGGTGACCAACGCCGACCGGCGGGCCGGCGGCCTGTGGCTGCTCACCGAGCCGCTGCCGCCGGAGCTCGGCCCGGCGCCGACCTACGTGGTGGAGCGGCTGGCCGCCGGCGCCACCGCGTCGCTGCCCTACCGGGTCGCCGCCTCCCGCCGGGGCCGCTACCCGCTGGGCCCGCTGCGGCTGCGGCTGGTCGACCCCTTCGGCCTGGTCCTGCGGTCGGTGTCGGGCACCGACGCCGGATCCCTGCTCGTGGTCCCCCGCGTGCGCCCGCTGCCCCCCGGCGGGCTCACCGGCGGCTCCGGCAGCACCGGCGTCGGTGCCCGCCGCGCGATCGCCGTGCACGGGGAGGACGACGTCAGCACCCGCGCCTACCGGTCCGGCGACGACCTGCGGAAGGTGCACTGGCGGGCGACCGCGCGGACCGGCGAGCTGATGGTGCGGCTGGAGGAACGGCCGTGGCGCTCCTCGGCGACCCTGCTGATCGACACCCGGGCCCGCGCCCACCTGCTGGCCGCGAGCGGGACGCTGCCGGTCGGCGACGGTCCGGTGGACAGCCTGGAGTGGCTGGTCGAGGCCGCCGCGAGCATGGGCACCGCCCTGACCGCCGGCGGAGCGGCGCTGCGGGTGGTCACCGACACCGGGGAGATCCCGCCCGCCGATCCCCGCCGGGGCCTGGACGCCGACCACCTGCTGGACCGCCTCGCCCTCCTGCAGCCCTCGCGGCGCCCCGACCTCGCCGTCGCCGCCGAGCACCTGGCCCGCGCAGGTGCCGACGGACCCGTGGTGGCGCTGCTGGGCTCCGTCGCTCCCGAGGACGCCGCCCGCCTGACCCGCGCGCGGTCGGGCCCGGGTGCGGATCTCGCGGTCCTGGTGGACGTCGCCGGGTACGCGCCGTCGGTCGGCCGGACCCGCCGTTCCCCCACCGAGGCCGCCCGGGCGACGCTGGCCCGGCAGCAGGAGGAGGTCGCCGACCTGCTGCGCGACGCCGGCTGGCGGGTGACCGTCGCGCGGGCCGGTCAGCCGGTGGAGGACGTGTGGGCCGCCCTGACCGGCGGGCACCGGCGCCAGGGGGTGCGCGCGTGACCGGCCCGACGAGCCTGGCCGCGGTCGGGCGGCAGGACGCCGGGGCGACGCTGGCCGCCGCGGGGGCCGTCGCCCTCGGGTCGGCCTCGCTGTCCCCGGTGTTCCGTGCCGCGGACTGGGTGCCCGGGGTGCTGGCGGCGGTCGCGGCCGTCGCGGCCGGCGGCCTGGTGCTGCGGCTGGCCGGCCCGGCCCTGTGGGCGGTGGTCTCCGGCGGCGCGCCCGTCCCGCGGTGGGCGGCGCTGGCCGTCCCCCTGGTCCCGCTGGGCCAGCTGGCCGCACTGGCCTGCGCCCTGACCGCGCTGTTCGCGCCCGACCGGGCGCTGTTCGGCTGGGTGCCGACCGCGGGCAGCCTCGCCGACCTGGGCGGCGTCCTCGTCGACGGCAGCGCCCAGATCCGCGAGCAGTTCACCCCCGCCGAGCCGCTGGCCGGGCTGTCCGCCCTGACCGCGCTGATGGTCGGGGTCCTGGCCGTGGTCGTGGACCTCGTGGCGGTCGGCGCCCGGCAGCCGGCCCTGGCCGCGCCGGCCCTGCTCGCGTTGTTCTGCGTCCCGGTCAGCACGGTGACCGGCGGCGTCGGGCTGGCCGCCGTCGCGCTGCCCACGGCCGGCTTCGCGCTGTTGCTGTGGTCCGACCAGCACCTGCGGCTGTCGGAGGGCCGCCGGCGCGGCGGGGGTGCGCGCCCGGCGACCGGCGCCCTCACCGCCCTCCGCACGGCGCTCCTGGCCCTGGTCGCGGCCCTCGTCCTGGGATCGCTGGTACCGGTCCTCGGGGAGGGCGAGCTGGCCGACCGGTGGCGGTCGGGCGGCGGGGGCGGCGGCGGGACGACCGGCACGTCGCTGGACCCGGCCGCGTCGCTGCAGGGCGAGCTGACCCGCGAGGACCCGATCGACCTCCTGCGGGTGGAGTCGGCCGTCAGCGACCCGGGTTACCTCCGGGCGGTCGCCCTCGACGTCTACGACCCCGAGCTCGGCTGGGTCCTCGACGAGTTCGAGGAGGCCCAGTCGCTGGACCGGGTGGAGGCGCTCGCGCCCCTCGACGGCGAGACGCCGAGCCGGGTGGTCGAGGCGACGGTGACGGTCCTGGAGCACGAGGACCGGTTCCTGCCCGTCCTGTCCTCCCCGCTGGACGTGCAGATCGACGACGCCGCGGACTGGCGGTTCGACCGCCCCTCGGCGACGGTCTTCGGCGACGGCACCGAGACCGCCACCGGGCTCCGCTACACCACCACCGGCGTCGAGGCTCGCCCGACGCCCGAGGAGCTGACGCGGCTGGCCGAGGTCTCCCCCGGACGGCCGGAGGCCGCCCTCGCCGCCCCGCCGCTGCTGGACCCCGTGGTGACCGACCTCGTGACCGGCCTCGTCGCCGGGCTGGACGCCCCCGGGGAGCGGGTGCAGGCGATCTACCGGTACATGACCGACCCGGCGAACGGCTGGGTGTACAGCCTGACCACTGACCCCGGCACCACCGGCGACGACCTCGCCGACTTCCTCGAGAACCGCCGCGGCTACTGCGAGCAGTACGCCGGTGCGATGGCGGCGATGGTCCGCGCGGCCGGCGTCCCCGCCCGGGTGGTGCTCGGGTACACGCCGGGGATCGTGCAGCCCGACGGCAGCCGGCTGGTCACCAGCAACGACGCGCACGCCTGGGTGGAGGTGTACTTCGCCGGCGTCGGCTGGGTGCCCTACGACCCGACGCCGATCGACAGCGACCGGGCGGTGGCGCTCCCCTGGGCGCCGCGGCCCCCGGACCAGGAGGTGGACCCCCGGACCGATCTGCCCGCCGCCCCGCTGCCGGCGCCGGCCCCGGTCGCACCGCCGGCCGACGCCGGGGTCCCGGACTCCCCCACCGCTGCCGGGGAGGACGACGGGGTGGACTGGACCGGCACGGTGCTGCCCGTCGCCGCCGCCGTGCTGCTCACCGCCGCGGTGCTCGCCGCGCCGGCCGCGGTCCGGGTGCTGCAGCGGCGCCGCCGGCTGGCCACCGGAGACGCGGGCGCCGTCTGGGACGAGCTCGCGGCGACGGCCCAGGACCTGGGGCTGCCGTGGGACCGCTGGCAGACGCCCCGCCAGATCGCCGGCCGGCTCGGTGAGCGCATGCCCACGCCGTCCCCGGCCGGCCGCGGCGTCCACCGCGCCGACGACCCGGCCGCCGGCGCCCGCGAGGCGGTGGCCCGGCTGGCCCGCGCGGAGGAGGCGCACAGCTACGCGCCGCCCGGCGCGGGCCCGGACCGCGACGAGCTCGCCCGGACGCTGCACATCGCTCGTCGGGGTCTGCTGGCCGCGGCCGAGCGCGGGACCAGGCTGCGGGCCCTGCTGTGGCCGGCGTCGGTGCCGGCCACGCTGGGCGCCGACCTCCGGGCCCGCGGTCCGCGCCGCCTCCGCGGTCCGCTCCGCGAGCCGGCCGGCCCCTGACGACAGCAGCCGCCGTCCCGGATCGGGACGGCGGCTGCTGCGAGCCGGTGCTGGGGCTACTGGTCGTAGCGGCGGCGGAAGCGCTCCTCGAGCCGGCTCTTCAGCGGCTGCCGCGAGGCCTTGCCCGCCCGGCCGCGACCGGCCGGACCGCGGCCGCCCGGAGCGGCACCGGAGGCCTGCTCGGGCGCGCCGGTGGCCGATCGGTAGTTCAGGACGACGAGCGCTGCGCCGGCGAACATCACCAGGAACCCGACCACGCCGAGCGGGATCCACTGCGCCACGCCGCCGATCAGCAGGCCGAGTCCGACGAGGACCAGCAGCGCGCCGAGTTGCAGCGTGCGCCGGGCCTTGAGCCGGCGGTCGCCGGTCCGTACGGAGGAGGCGAACTTGGGATCGTCATCGACGAGGGCGCGCTCGATCTGCTCCAGCAGTCGCTGCTCGTGCTCGGAGAGCGGCACCGAGACCTCCATGTGGGCGGAGCCATGGCCGTCGGAGGCTCCCGCCGACGGTGACACCGAGGATACGAGCCGTTCGCGGGGCGCGAAAGGCGAGTTGCCATCGACCCGCCGACGACACCCGCAAGATCACTCCCGGGGGTGCCCCCGGAGCCCCTCGAGGGGGTTCCGGCAGGCCGGTCGCGGACGGTCCGCCGGCGATCCCGCGGACGGCTCGTGGCCTCACCGGATCCGACGAGCGGGCGGCGTCTGCGGTTCCCGGCCCGGCGCGCCGCGATCCCGGGCGGGCCGGCCGTCCCGGTCCCCGGCCCGGTGCAGCAGCGTCGCGGGGCGCACCGCGCCGGCGCCGAAGCGGCGGGCCGCCCGGTCCGCGGCCAGCTCGGCGTCGCGGCGGCCGTGCTCGCGGGCACCGAGCTCGAGCTGGCGGGGCGTGGAGCCGACGTCGACCAGGCGCTCGGCCCGGACCCCGACCAGCCGGATCCGTGCCCGGTCCAGCCCCAGGCCGTCGAACAGGGCGCGGGCGGTCTCGTAGATCTCCTGCCCGACGTCGGACGGGACGCCGAGGGTGCGGCTGCGGGTGATCGTCGTGAAGTCGGCGAAGCGGACCTTGATGCTGACCGTGCGGGCCAGCCAGCCCCCCGACCGCAGCCGGCCGGCGGTCCGCTCGGCCAGCCGCAGCAGTTCCCGGTGGATGACGGCGGGGTCGTCGACGTCGGTGCCGAAGGTCTCCTCGTGCCCGGCGGACTTCTCCGGCTCGTCGGGCACCACGCGCCGGGGGTCGCGGCCCCACGCCAGCTCGTGCAGGTGCGCGCCCGCCGCCGCGCCGACGGCCCGCTGAAGCGTGCGGGCCGGCACGTGCGCCAGGTCGCCGACGGTGCGCATGCCCAGCCGCAGCAGCACCTCCTCGGTCTTGGCCCCCACGCCCCACAGCGCGCCGACCGGCAGCGGGTGGAGGAAGTCCATGACCTCGGCGGGGCGGACCACCCGCAGCCCGTCGGGCTTGGCCGAGGTGGAGGCGAGCTTGGCGACGAACTTGGTACCGGCCACGCCCACCGAGCAGGTGATGCCCTGCTCGTCGAAGACCCGCGCCCGGATGTACTCGCCGATCGCGGCGGCGTCCCCGAGCCGGCGGCCGGCCCCGGAGACGTCGAGGAAGGCCTCGTCCAGCGACAGCGGCTCGACCAGCGGCGTGATCGACCGGAACAGCGCCATGACCGAGCGGGAGACCTCGGCGTAGAGCGCGAGGTCCCCCGGCAGCACCGTGGCGGTGGGGCACAGCCGCAGTGCGCGGGCGGTGGGCATGGCGGCGTGCACCCCGTAGCGCCGCGCCTCGTAGGTCGCCGAGGTGACCACCCCGCGGTTGCCGTGCCCGCCGACGATGACCGGCGTGCCGGCCAGCTCCGGGTGCCGGCGGACCTCGACGCTGGCGAAGAAGGCGTCCATGTCGACGTGCAGCACGGTGCATCCCTCGGCACGCCCTGCCACCGTGCCCACCCCCACTCCCCTCGAACGCCTGTTCGATCCGTCGGGAGGACGATACGGCCTGCCGGACACCCCCGGCGCGGCGGCGGCGTGTCGTGACACAGCTGTGCCCCGATCGGCGTAACCGCTGGTCCGGGGCGTGTGTGAGACGACGATCAGCGAGGTAAGGCAGCGTCGGCGGGCCGCTGTCCGGTGGCCCACGACCGATGGGAGCAGCAATGGCGCTCGACGACGACGACATGACCAGCGTGGCCGACGGCGGTGCCGATGGTGGCGCGGACGGCGGCGCGGACGGCGGTGCCGACGGTGGCGCGGACGGCGGCGCGGGTCACGGCCCGGCCGACGGCGGCGCCTCGGGTGGCGACGGCGGCGCCGACGGCGGCGCGGACAGCGGTGCCGGCGACGGCGGCGCGGACGGTGGCGCCGACAGCGGTGCCGGCCACGGCCCGGCCGACGGTGGAGCCGGTGGCGGCGACGGTGGCGCCGACGGTGGAGCCGACGGCGGCGCGGACGGTTCGGCCTGAGCCAGGACCCCGCCGGACGGGGCCGGCCGGTCGACGACCGGCCGGCCCTGCGCCGGTGCACCTCCCTCGACCCGCGGGTCTTCGCCGAGCGGTACTGGGCCCGCCGGCCGCTGCTGACCCGCGCCGCTGACACCGGGGCGGACTTCTCCGACCTGCTGGACCTGCCCGCGGTCGACGAGCTGCTGTCCCGCCGGGGGCTGCGGACGCCGTTCCTGCGCATCGCCAAGGACGGCGCCGTCGTCGACGCGAAGCGCTTCACCACCTCCGGCGGCGCCGGCGCCGAGGTCGCCGACCAGGTGTCGTCGGACTCGGTGCTGCGGCTGTTCGCCGAGGGCTCCACCGTCGTCCTGCAGGGGCTGCACCGGCTCTGGCCGCCGCTGTTCGAGTTCGCCGACCAGCTGGCCGCCGACCTGGGTCACCCCACGCAGGTCAACGCCTACGTGACCCCGCCGTCGTCACGGGGCTTCTCCGCCCACTACGACGTGCACGACGTCTTCGTGCTGCAGATCGCCGGCGAGAAGCACTGGCGCATCCACGCCCCGGTGCACCCGGACCCGCTGCGCTCCCAGCCGTGGGAGCAGCGCCGCGACGAGGTCGCCGCGGCCGCCGGGGGCGAGCCGGTGATCGACGCCGTGCTGCGCCCTGGTGACGTCCTCTACCTCCCCCGCGGGTACCTGCACTCGGCGACCGCGCTGGGCGAGATCAGCGCCCACCTCACCGTCGGCGTGCACTCGGTGACCCGGTTCGCGGCGGCCGAGGCCGCCCTGGACGTGGTCCGGGAGCTCGCCGCCGACGACGCCGAGCTGCGCCGCTCGCTGCCGATGGGCGTGGACCTGGCCGACCCGGGGTCGACCGCCGACGACGTGGCCGCCGTCCTCGCCGGGCTGCGCGACTGGCTGGACCGGGTGGACCCCGCCGAGGTCGCCGACCGGGTGCGCGGGCGGACCTGGGCACAGGTCCGCCCGGAGCCGGTCTCCCCGCTGGCGCAGGCGACCGCGGCCGCCGGGCTGTCCCCCGACACCGTGCTCACGCTGCGCCGCCGGCTGCGCTGCCAGCTGCGCCAGCCCGCCGACGGCCGGGTCGCGCTCGTCGCCGGTCGGCGCCGGCACGAGTTCCCCGCAGCGACGGGCCCCGCGCTGGCCGCTCTGCTCACGACCGGTGAGCTGAAGGTCGCCGACCTGCCGGGCCTCGACGCGGCCGACCAGCTGACCCTCGCGCGACGGCTGCTGACCGAGTCGATCGTGGTCGTGGCCGACGCGGGACTGCCTCCCGCGTGAGCCGCAGTGCACGATGAACCCGTGACGGCACGCGCGGGAGAGGACGGGGACACGACCGTTCCCGCCCCCCGCTCCCCCCGCCCGGCCGGGAAGCTCGACGACACCCGCTGCTCGGTGCGGGCGGCGAACCGGGGCGACTCCCCCGCCGCGACCGCCGCACCGGCCCAGCGCTGGGTGCTCGTGGAGCAGCCGGGTCCGTGGGGCCGCGACGCCCTGCTGCAGTCGCGGATCGACCCACTGGTGGCGGCGCGGCTGGCCCAGCGGGCCCGGGCAGAGGGCGTGCGGGTGCTGCTCATCCGGCGGCCGGACGCCCGCGCGGGCGAGACGGGGCGGCGCTGGGCGTACGTCGACGGCCGGCCGGGACGGCAGGGCACCTGGTGGTCGGTGCGGGAGTCCGACGCCGAGATCGCGGACGCGCCGTGGGACGGCAGCGTGGGCGAGCGCAGCGAGGAGCTGACCTATCTGGTCTGCAGCCACGGCGGGCACGACGCGTGCTGCGCCCTGCGCGGCCGGCCGGTGGCGCGGGGGCTGCTCGCCGCCGGTGCCGACGTGTGGGAGTGCAGCCACCTGGGCGGGGACCGGTTCGCCGCCAACGTCGTCGTCCTGCCGCTGGGCGTCTACTACGGGCGGGTGCCCGACGACGGCGCGGAGCTGCTCGCCGCCCACGCGAAGGAGCAGGTGGCGCTCCCCTGGCTGCGCGGCCGCGCCGGGCTGCCGCCGGCGGTGCAGGCCGCCCAGCACCACGCGCGCGACCAGCTGGGGCTGCTCGGCGTCGACGACCTGCCGGCCCGCAGCGCGACCCGGCTGACCCCGGCCGGGCAGCCGGTCGAGCGCTGGGAGGTGACCCTCGCCGGGGCCGACGGCGACGTCGTCGTGACCGTGGAGTGCCGGCCCACCGACGAGGCGTTCCGGCTGACCTGCTCGGCGACGCACGAGGCGCACGCCCGGGTGTGGGACGTGCTGTCGACCGCCGTCTCCTCGGGCGGCCGGACGGTGACCTCGACGGAGCGCCGCCGGCTCTAGCGCTGCTTGCCCTCGCGGAAGAGGGCGACGGCCTTGTCGATCCGCCGCTGCCGGGTCTCGGGCGTCTTCGCGCCGGTGACCTGGTCGCAGTGGTAGCGCTGCAGGCTGTTGCTGAGCCCGGCGAAGAAGGCCCCGGCGGTGGGGTCGGCGGCCAGGGCGGTCGCCAGGTCGTGGGGCACCACGACCTCGCGCGGGGTGTCCGCGACGGTCAGCGTGACGGTGACCGGGTCCCCGCCGGCCAGACCGGTGGCCTTCCGGACGGCGGCGCTGACGCTGACCATCGCGGTGCCGCCCATGACCCCGACGGTGGTGCGGTACTCGTGGCCGTCGAGGTCGACCAGGACCGGGGGCCGCTTCCCCGCACCCAGTGCCTCGATCAGCTCGTCGGGCACCTCGATGCCGGTGTTGTTGCCGCGCGCGGCCACGGTGGTCCGGAAGGTCACGCTCTTCGGCTCGGTCACGACGTCTCCTCGCGGGTCACTGCAGGGCTCGGCCGCGGGCGAGCAGCAGCGGGATCGCCAGCTCCACTCCGGTGAGCGAGCCGTGGTACGCCTCGAGCCTGCTCGGGCCGGGCTCCTGGCGGGTGGCGGTGAGCGCCCAGGTGCCCCGGGCCAGGGCGACGACGTCGCCCACCCGCTCGGCCAGGGCGTCGTCGACCGGCCCGAACACCCCCGAGGCGACGGCCTCCTCCCGGGAGACCACCCAGGCACGGTGGCCGAGGACGTCGCGCCAGCGGTGCAGCAGGTCGTCGGCCGCACCGGGGACGGCGTGCACGTAGCGGGCCCGCGGCTCGCCGGCCAGCAGCCGGACCCCGTCGAGGAGGTCGGGCTCGTCGTCGAGGTCGAACCGGGTGTGGACGGGGACGTCGAGCATGCCGTGGTCGGCGGTGACCAGGAGCGCGGCGTCGTCGGGGAGGCCGGCGAGGACCTGCTCGACGAGCCGGTCGACCAGCGCCAGCTGCGCCCGCCAGGCCCGGGAGTCGACGCCGCGGACGTGGCCGGTGAGGTCCAGCTCCGGGGTGTAGCCGTAGGCCAGCGCGCGGGGGCCGGCCTCGAGGGCCTGCAGCAGCCCGGCGGCGAGGTCCCCGGCACCGACGGTGCCGGAGTACGCGGCGCCGCGGTAGGCGGCCTCGGAGAGGCCGGAGCCGCGGTAGGCGTAGGGCGCGACGGCGGTGACGGCGACGCCGGCGTCGGCGGCCTGCTCGAAGACCGTGCGGCGGGACTGCCAGTCGCGCGGGTCGGGGTCGTCGGCCCACTGCGTGTGGTTGAGCGCGCGGTCCTCGCCGGGGACCGCGGTGACGAAGCCGAGGACGCCGTGGCTGCCCGGCGGGAGGCCGGTGCCGAGCGTGGTGAGGCTGACCGGGGTGGTGCTCGGGCAGGGGGCGGAGAGGTCGCCGGCGGGGGTGGCGAGCGCGGCGAGGGTCGGCGCGATCGCGGCGTGCCGCCGGAGGAGGTCGGCGCCCAGCCCGTCGACGAGGAGGACGGCGACGCGGCGGGCCCCGGCCAGGGCACCGGTGAGGTCCAGCGGGTCGCCGGGCAGGTCGCCGCGGTGGACCGGCACACCGAGGGCGGCGGCCGCGCCGGGCAGGACGTCGGCCAGCGTGCCGCCGCCGTAGGCGGGGGCGGCCAGGTCGGCGGGCAGGGCTGTGGTCACGGGTGGCGGCTCACCGACGACTGGCGAGGACGTGCAGGCCCGCGGCGACGTCCCGGTAGGGCGAGACCTCCGCCAGCCGCAGTTCCAGCCGGCGCACCCCGTCGGAGTCGGCGCCGGAGCTGGCGCCGAGGAGGTCGGCCACGACGGAGACGCCACGCCACTCCCCCGGCTCGAGACCGGCGTCGCGGACGAGGGCCAGCAGGTCCTCGGGCCCGAACCGACGGGCGGCCGGCCGGCTGCGGCCGGGCGCGGGGTCGCGGTCGTCGAGCAGGGCCTGCGCCTCGACCGGGTGGCCGGCCAGGGCCCGCGCGAGGACGGCGCCGGCGCGGTTGGCGGTGGCGACGCTGACCGTGCCGCCGGAGCGGACGGCGCGGGCGACCTCGCCGAGGGTGACGGCGGGGTCGTCGACGACCTCCAGCACGGCGTGGCACAGCGCGAGGTCGTAGTCCCCGGGCGTGCCGCCGAGGGGCAGCTCGTGCAACCGGTCGCCGTCGCCCTGGACGGCGTGCACGTTGCCACCGACGCCGGCGGTGTCGGCCCGGCGGCGGAGGGTGGCGAGGGCGTCGGCGCTGGGGTCGACGACGGTCACCTGGTGACCGAGCCGGGCCAGCGGGACGGCGAGGGTCCCGCTGCCGCCGCCGACGTCGAGGACCCGCAGCGGCGTCCCGCCCGCGACCAGCGGGTCCAGCGCGGCCCAGACAGCGGCGGTGCGGGCGGGCAGCTGCTCCCCGGCGGGCGTGGCGGAGGCGGAGGGCGGCACCCGTCGGAGCCTAGTGCCGCCGTCGCTGCTCGGGCCGGTACGGAGTCGGCGGCGCGCTCCAGGTCGGCGATGACGAGCTCGCGCATCGTGGGCATCGCCTGGACCGCGCGCTGGCGCCGGTCGGGGTCGGGGTCGGCCTGCAGCTCCATCAGGCGGGTGGGCACGACCTGCCAGGAGACGCCGAAGCGGGTCCTCGAGCCATCCGCACTGGCTCTCCTGGCCGCCGTCGGTGAGCCGGTCCCAGTAGTGGTCGTCGGAGGTTGGACGCCGGGGCGGCGCGGGACTCATCGCCCGCCGGCGAGCCACTCCTGCCAGTGCGGGCGGACGAGATCGGCCAGCAGCGCGTAGCCGGCGGCTCCGGGGTGGGCGCCGTCGCCGGCGGCGACCTGCCGCATCCAGGTCGGATCGGCGACGAGCGTCCGGACGACGGGGACGTAGGGCACGCCGCGGTCGGTGCAGGTCCGGGCGAAGCGGTCGTCGAGGGCCGCGGTCCGCTCGTTGTGGTCCTCGTCGGCGACGGCCGGCGGGCCGACCACGAGCACCGGCCAGCCTCTGGTGGCGGCGCCGTCGAGGACCTCGCCGAGGGCGGCGACCGAGCGCGCGAGATCCAGCCGCCGGGCGCCGTCCTCCTCGGTCGTGTCGTTGACGCCCATGGAGAGGACGACGCGGGCCTCCCAGTCCCCGGTCAGCCGGGGCGCGCACTCGGCGGCCCACCGGGCGGCGATCTCGGCGCTGGTCTGCCGCCGGACACCGAGGACGTAGCGGGTCAGCGGCAGGCCGGCGCCCTCGCTCGCGGCGGCCAGCCGGCCGGTCCAGCCCAGGTGCTCCGGGTCCCCGACCCCGGCCACGAAGGAGTCGCCGACGAAGCACACGCGCAGGTCCCGGGTCACACGGTCATCCTGCTCAGTGGCCGCTGCTCCCCGGGCTGGAGTGCCACAGCTTCCGGGGTGCACTGGCCGCGGCGCGGCGGGCCGCGGTCCCGGCGTCCTCCCCTGCCGGCTTGATGTCGGCGTAGGGCGACATCCGGAAGCCGGTCGGGTGGACGAGCACCGGCTTGACCACCACCGGCCGCGAGCCGTGCGAGGCCGCAGCGCCGGCGATCGCCTGTTCGGTGTACTCGCCCGGCGCGGCCATCTGCTCGGCGACCGCCGCCAGCCCACCGGTCTCCCAGGACTCGTACAGCGCGGGCAGCTCCCACGCGCCGGTGGCCCGGATCGACACCCCGCGCGGGCCGGTGCGCCGCAGCACCCCGCGGATCACCAGCAGCCAGGAGTGGAAGACCGTCGCCGCGTAGGGGCCCTGCACGTCCTCGAAGAAGGTGGAGTCGGTGCAGCCGGTGCCGTCGTCGAGGGTCACGAACACCACGCGGCGGCCGGAGCGGATGGGCGGCGTCTGGGTGGCCACCTTCACGCCGGCGACGAGCACCTCCGACCCGCTGCGGCACCCCAGCAGTTCCCCGGCCGGCACCGCGCCGATGGCGGACAGGAAGCGGCGGTAGAAGTCGACGACGTGCCGGCTGGCGTCCAGGCCGAGCACCTCGAGCTCGGCGCGGACCAGCTCGGCGTCGGTGAACTCGGGCAGCCCGCTGCCGGCCGCCCAGCCGAGCGCGGTCTCCTCCGGCGCGACCCCCTCCTCCTCGGGCAGGTCGAGACCGAGCAGGTCGAGGCTCAGCTGGCCGACCGCACCGGCCCGCGCGCCGCTGCGGCTCCACCGGTCCAGCTCGCTGATCTGCAGCAGCAGGTCGCGGCGGGTGACCGCGGTGCGGCTGCGGGTGGGCCGGCCGGCCTCCCGGTCGCGCACGCCGAAGCCGTAGAGGGAGTCGAACCCGCCGGCCAGCACCAGCCGCTCGACGACCGGCCGGGACACCGAGGCGCGCTGCCAGAAGTCGTTGAGCGACCGGTACGGCTGACCGGCGACGACGCGGGCGACCTCGTCGTCGGAGATGCCCTTGACGTCGGCGAGGGCGAGCCGGATGCCGTGGCGGGAGGGGTCGGGCACCGACGGCGGCATCCACTCCGGCCGGCGCCACGCCTGCAGAGGGGATCCGTCGGCGTCACCCCCCTCGATCTCCTCCGGGTCCACGCGCTCCACCCGGTAGGTGGCGCCGGAGGCGTTGACGTCCAGCCCCAGCACGCGGACGCCGAAGTTGCGGGCGTCGTCGAGGATCAGCCGCTTCGGGTACATGCCCGGGTCGTGGGTGAGCACCCCGGCGAGGAAGGCCGCGGTGTGGTGGGTCTTCAGCCAGGCCGACTGGTAGGTGGGCAGCGCGAAGGCCGCGGCGTGGGCCTTGCAGAAGCCGAACGAGCCGAAGGCGACCAGCACCTCCCACACCTTCTCGACGACCTCGACCGGATAGCGCTCCAGCGCCCGCGGCTTGAACCAGGTGCGCACCTCCTCGTGCAGGTCGCGGTCGCCCAGCGCCCGGCGCGCCTCGTCGGCCTGGGCGAGGTCGCAGCCGGTCATCTGGGCCACGATCTGCAGCACCTGCTCGTGGAAGACCACCACCCCGGCGGTCTGCTCCAGGTACGGGGCGAGGTCGGGGTGCGGGTAGACCGGGTCGCGCCAGCCGTTCCGGGCCATGAGGAACGGCGTCACCATGTCGCTCTTCACCGGGCCGGGCCGGAACAGCGAGATGTCGATGACGATGTCCTCGAACGACTCCGGCCCGAACTTGCCGACCAGCTCGCGCTGGCCGGGTGACTCGATCTGGAACATGCCGAGGGTGCGGGTGCTCCGGATCAGCTCGAAGGTCGCCGGGTCGTCGCGCGGGATGGCGTCGATGTCGACGGTCTCGCCGTCGACCCGGGCCACCTCGTCCAGGGCGTGCGCGATCGCCGACTGCATCCGGATGCCGAGCAGGTCGAGCTTGAGCAGCCCGAGCTCCTCGACGTCGTCCTTGTCGAACTGGCTCATCGGGTAGCCCAGGTAGCTGTTCTCCACCGGGGTGCGGTCGAGCAGCGTGGCGTCGGACAGCAGCACGCCACAGGGGTGCAGGGCGATGTGCCGGGGCAGCCCGTCGAGCCGGGCGACGAGGTCGAACAGCAGGTCCAGATCGCCGCTCCCGCCGGACCGCTTGGAGCCCATCCGGCTGGCCCGCAGTTCCGGGAGGTCCTTGAGTGCGGCGTGCACCTGGTTGGCCCGGATGTGCGGGAAGGCCTTGGCGACCGCGTCGACCTCGGCCGGGGGCAGACCCAGGGCGGCGCCGACGTCGCGGATGGCATGGCGCACCCGGTAGGTGTCCATCATGGAGATGCAGCTGACCCGCTCGGCGCCGAAGCGGTCGAGGACCGCGTCGTAGACCTCCATCCGGCGGGCGGACTCCACGTCGATGTCGATGTCGGGCAGCTGGTGGCGCAGCGGGGAGAGGAACCGCTCCATCAGCAGGCCGTAGCGGATCGGGTCGACGTCGGAGATGCCCAGCAGGTAGGTGACCAGGCTGCCCGCGCCCGACCCGCGCGCCGCCGCCCGGACCCTCAGGCTCTTGATGAGGTCGACGACATCGGCGACGGTCAGGAAGTAGGAGGGGTAGCCCAGCTGCTCGATGACGGCGAGCTCGTCGGCCAGCCGTCTGCGCACCGTGCCGGTCGGCGCCATCCCGCGCCGGCCCATCCCCGCCTCGCAGCGGGCCCGCAGCACCTGCGCCGGGTCCAGGCCGGCCTCTGCGGGGGTGGTGACGACGTCCAGCTCCGGGTAGCGCACGGTGCCGATGCCGAGGTCCTCCTTGACGTCGACCACGCACTGCTCGGCCAGCCGGGCGGTGCGCTCGAGCAGCCGGGCCGCCGCGTCGCGGTCGGGGCCGACGAGGTCCTCGGCGACGTCGGCCATCTCCTTGCCCGACTTCAGGTAGCCCTCGGCGGTGCGCCGGTCGACGTGCCGCTGGTCGAGGGCGACCAGCCGGCGGGAGGCGTCGAGCACGTCGGCGGTGGGGGCGTCGAGGGCGTCGACGTAGCGGACGGCGTTGGTGAGCACCACCGGCACGCCGGTCTCGTCGGCGAACCGCAGCATCGCCTGCGCCCGGGAGCGGTCGCCGCGACCGCGGTGGTGCACGACCTCCAGCGCCAGCTGCCCCGGCCCGAACACCGCGCGCCAGGCCGAGAGCCGGGCAGCGGCCACGTCGGCGCGGCCTGCGGTCAGGGCCCGGCCCACCGGGGAGTCCGGCCCCAGGAGGGCGACCAGCCCGAGCGGGTGCTCGGCGGCCAGGGCCAACGAGGCGACCGGCTCGCCGCGGGTGCCGCGCAGGTGGGTGGCGCTGGTGAGCCGGCACAGCGAGCGCCAACCGGCGCCGTTGCGGGCCAGGAAGGTGACCCGGGGCAGGCGCGGGTCCACGCTGGCCCCGCCGCGTGCCGGGGACCGGCGGCCACCCCGCCCCCGACCCTCACCCTCCAGTCGACCCTCGGACTCGGGCGGGAGAGGGCGGCGCGCACGGTGCCGCGCCCCCGCCACTCCGGACGGTCCGGCGCCGAGAGCGTGCGCGAGCGCCGGAGGGACGCTGCTGTCCACCGCGGGGGTGACCGCCAGGTCGATCCCGAAGATCGGCCGGACGTCGGCCGCCCGGCAGGCCAGCGCGAACTTCACCGCGCCGTAGAGGCCGTCGCGGTCGGTGAGCGCGAGCGCTCCCATGCCGTGCTCGGCGGCGCGGGTGACCAGGTCGGCCGGGTGGTTGGCCCCGTAGCGCATGGAGTAGCCCGAGGCGGCGTGCAGGTGGACGAAGGGGTCGCTGCTCACCGCCGGGGGCTGCGGTACTGGGTGCCGCCGACCACCCGGGGCCGGGGAGCCGGCTCCGGGAGCTGGGTCAGACCGGCCTCGAGCACCCCGAGGAAGGCCTCGACGTCGCGGACCAGGTCGTCGGCCTCGCGCTCGGTGACCGCGTGGGACAGCCCGGCCTCGGCGGCGGCCCGCTTGGCGGCACCGGCGGCGAAGAAGGTGGCCCACTCCCCCAGCTCGGGCGCGACCTCGCCGAGCAGCACCCAGGCGCTGCGCGGCCGTCGACGTCTGCTCTCGGGACGGGTGCGGGCGGCCAGCATCGCCGCGGCACCCCGCAGCGCCGCCAGGTGCGCGGTGGCGTACCGCTCCCGCGGGTCGGTCGCGGCAGCGGCCTCGGCCAGCCCGCGCCGGGCCTGGTCGAGCAACCCGGCGGCGGCCGCCGGCACCGGCGGGGGCAGCGGCAACTGCTGGGCGGTGGCTCGGTCGTAGCGCCCGGCGGACCCTCGCTCGTAGGTCATGGCTCGCAGCGCGCCCATCAGTCGTGCACCCGCACGAGCGACCAGCGGTTCTCCGCCGCGTCCCACGACAGGTCGTAGACACCGGCGAAGCTCATCCGCGAGCGGCCGGCCCGCACCGCCTCCAGCCGCCACACCTCCCGCGAGGCCACCAGGTCACCCGAGGCGCCACCGGCGGTCGCACGCTGCCACCAGGCCGGGGTCTCCACCCACGAGTCGAGCAGCTCCCCGACGACATAGCGGGACTCCCCGCGCCAGAACTGGACCGGGCCGAGCGGGCCACGCTCGACCTGGACCTCCTCGCCCACCCGACCGCCGACCCCGCTCAGCACCCGGCCCATGTCACTCTCCCCACCGCTCGAACCCGGCGCGCCGGCCCGGACCGCGCCGGCCGGTGGGGAAGATCCGGCGGACGCGGGGAGCGACGCTGTTCGAACGCGTGTTCGAACACATCGAGTACACCCGACCGCTGCGACGCCGTCAAGCCGGACGCGCCCACCCTGGGGACACCGCGCATCGCCGGCTCACCCCTGCTGCTGTGGGTCGGGTGGGGCGGTCTCGTCGAGCCAGGGTGGGTCGGGTTCGGGGTCGTGCGCCCAGCCGGGTGGCCGGGTGGTGCGGGTGACCCCGGAGGGGGTGCGGACGACGAGTCGGCCGTCGGGCAGCAGGGTGAAGGCCCAGCCCCGGGCGAAGGTCTTGATGCGGTGGTGACGCCGGCACAGGCAGCAGAGGTTGGTGCAGGTGGTGGGTCCGCCGTCGGCGTGGGCGGTGACGTGGTCGATGTCGCAGGAGCCGGGGCGGCGTCGGCAGCCGGGCATGCGGCAGGTGCGGTCCCGGGTGGTGACGAGGCGGCGCTGGGCGGCGGAGGGCCGATAGGCCGAGGTCGGCGAGGGCAGCCGGAGCCCGGGCCCGTCGGTGAGGCCGGGATCGGCCCCGCGGCGGCGGACGCGGCGGCCGGTGCCGGTGGCGCGGGCGAGTTCGGCGCGGGTGGCGACGGCGACGGTCTGGCCGGTGGCCGGCTCGTCGAGGGAGATGAGGATCGACCCTCCGGCCGGCGTCGGCTGCAGGTCGAGCAGGTCCAGCACCTCGCGGCACTGGGCGGCGGTGATGATCTGCCCGTCCAGCTCGGCGGGCGGGGCGCCGGCGCCCCCGCGCAGGGTCGGGATGGCGGCGTGGAGGGTCAGGTGCGCGGTCACCGGCGGCCGGGAGGCGTCCCACGGCCGAAGGATCAGATCGAACGCGGTCATCGACCGGAGCAGCCCGATCGGCCGGTCGTCGCCGTCGGCCCGCGCCCAGTTCGCGTAGGTGCCGATCGCGTCGCGGGCGGCGTGGACCATCGGAAGGGGGCCCTCGATGACCAGCCGGCCCAGCCCGTCGGCGGTCCGCTCGACGTGCACGTCGGCCGTGCGCTCGGCCTCCCGGCGGCGACGGTCCTTCGCGGCGGCATCGGCCCGGTACAGGTGGTAGCGGGTGCGCTCGCGCAGGCGGGCGGGCTCCCACCCGGCTGCCCCGGGCAGCACGCGGGCCAGCACCGTGGCGGCGACCTCCTCGGAGGCGTCGCCGAGCAGGTCCAGCAGGACACGGACCTTGGCGATGGTGAGGTCCCCGGCCCACAGCCCGCTCCAGGCCGGCGCCAGCTTCCCGGTCAAGAGCAGCGCTTCAACGGCGAGCCGGGAGGCCTCGTGCTCCGAGCAACCCCGGATCACCGCCAGCTCGGTCACGAAGTCATCGGAGACATCCGCCAGCCCCGCCGGCCGCGTCGTCCGCGCATCCGGGCCCGCCCCGCCGCGCGGCCCGAAGTCCGCGTCCCGGGACGGGCGCCGCCGGCGGGCCAGCTCGGTGATCACCGCCGCCTGCCGAGCGTGCTCCCGGGCCAGCCGCGCGTCGGTGGACCAGATCTCGGCCGCCAGGTCCAGATCGGCCCACCGTGGTGAGACGACCTCCGACGGCAGCACCGGCACCGGCACGCCCGCCACCCGCGGGGGCGGCACGACTCCGATCGACACACCCGCACGCTAGGCCGGGGGTACGACAGTTCCCGCAGGTCAGGACGCGGATCGACGTCCCGGACTCCCCCGGTCGTCGGCGCCACCTGCCAGGATCCGCGCCGTGGACGAGACGACCGCCTGGACGACCATCGGCACCGAGCGACGAGCCCTCGCCGACCTGCTCGACACGCTCACGCCGGAGCAGTGGGCGACCCCGAGCCTGTGCGCCGGCTGGACGGTCCGGCACGTGGCCGCGCACCTGATGGTCGGCCCCACCGGCTCGATCCCCGGCTTCCTCCGCGCGCTGGTCCGCGGCCGGGGGTCCTTCGACCGCGCCAACCACCTGCTGGCCGACGCCCGCGCGCAGCTCCCGACCGCCACCCTCGTCGACGACCTCCGGGAGCACGCCGACGACCGGTTCACCCCGCCGGGCATGGACTGGCACGCCCCGCTCACCGACCTGCTCGTGCACCGGCTCGACATCACCGTCCCGCTCGGCCTCGACCACGGCCGGCCGCTCGACCCGTGGGCCGACGCCCTCGACCTCCTGACCAGCAAGCGGGCGACCCCGGCCTTCATCCCCCGGGGCCTGCCGCACCTGACCTACGCCGCGACCGACGTCGACTGGTCGCGCGGGACCGGGGTCCGCGCCGAGGGCCCGGCCGAGGCGCTCGCCCTCGCGATCACCCGCCGCCCGGTACGCCTCGAGCAGCTCGGCGGCCCCGGCGGCCCGGCGCTGAAGACCTGGGCGCGCGGCTGAGCCGCGCGCCGGTCACCACGCGGTGGTCGGCTGCAGCACCGCCTCGGTCAGCGCCTCCGTGCGGAAGTGCGTGAACTGCTGGTACTCGGGGTCGGCGACCATCCGGCTGAACGCCTCACGGCTGGGATAGCGCACCAGCAGGACCGCGTCCCACGCCTGCCCCTCCTCGGCGACCAGCGGGGTGGCGCCGTCGCCGGCGTAGACCACCTCGGCGCCGTACCGCCCCAGGAAGGTCTCCCGCAGCGCCGCGGCGTACCGCGCGTAGGACTCCCGGCCGCCCTCGGCGAACCGGAGCAGGTTGAGCATGACGACGGGGCCGCCGGGGTCCTCCTGGAGGAACCGCTTGAGGTCCGCGCCGCGCGGGTCGATGGCCATGCCCGGACGCTAGCGCGGGCCCCGCGGAGCAGGTCGCCCACCCGACCGAACCCCGGGAACGGGTGGGAGGATCGCCGTCATGCCTGCCGCCGACTCCCCCCGGGTGGCCGAGGTCGTCCGCCGGCTCCGCGAGGCCGGGGCCACCGGTGAGGTGCGCGAGCTCGCCGAGAACGCCCGGACGGCGGCGCTGGCCGCGGCCCAGCTGGGCGTCCCGGTCGGGGCGATCGCCAACAGCCTCGTGTTCGACGTCGGGGGGAACCCGCTGCTGGTGCTCACCAGCGGCGCCCACCGCGTCGACACCCAGCAGGTCGCCCGGCTGCTCGGCGTCCCCGAGGTCCGGGTGGCGCGCGCCGACTTCGTCCGCGAGCACACCGGCCAGGCGATCGGCGGCGTCGCCCCGGTCGGCCACCCGGCGCCGATCGGCACGCTGGTCGACGTCGAACTGGCCCGCCACACCACGGTCTGGGCCGCCGCCGGGCACCCGCACACCGTCTTCCCGACCAGCTACGACGAGCTCCTCCGGCTCACCGACGGCACCCCCGCCGAGGTGGGTCCGGGGCCGGTGGAGACGCTCTCCCCCGAGGCGGTACAGGCATGACCGGCACCAGGCCCGACACGCGCGTCACCGAGCTGTCGACCGGGTGGATCCGCGACCACATGCACGAGGCCCTCGCGATCTACGGCGCGGCCATGGGCTACTCGTCGTCGGTGGTCGCCGGCCGCTACGGCTACGCCATCCAGCACACCGAGCGCCCCGGCTTCCGCGCCGTCGGCGCGTTCAGCAGCACCGGAGACGCCGGCGCCGACGGGGAGCACCTCGTCGGCTTCGGCTACGGCTACGAGGTCGCCCCCGGCCAGTGGTGGCACGACCAGGTCCGCGCCGCCCTCGACCGGCGGACGGCGAAGCGCTGGCTCCCGGGCGCCTTCGAGGTGTGCGAGCTGCACGTCCACCCCGACGCGCAGAGCCGCGGGCTGGGCCGCCGGCTGCTGCACGCGCTGGTGGCCGACCTGCCCAACCCGGTGGCCCTGCTCTCCACGCCCGACACCGACACCAAGGCCTTCCGGCTGTACCACGCCGACGGCTTCGTCGACCTGGCCCGCAACCACCACTTCCCCGGCGACGCCCGCCCGTTCGCGATCCTCGGCGCGCACCTCCCGCTGCATCCGCGCCGTCCCGGCCCGACGAACGACCAGGTGTGACCCCCGCCGAACCGCCGTCCCCCTCGCCCGCCCTCGACGCCGTCGTCGTCGGCTCCGGCCACAACGGGCTCGTCGCCGCCTGCTACCTGGCCCGGGAGGGTCTGCGCGTCGAGGTGGTCGAGCGCGACGAGGTGCTCGGCGGGGCCGTGTCGACCGTCGAGCGCTGGCCCGGGGTCCGCGTCGACCGCGGGTCGAGCGCGCACGTGATCGTGCGGCACAGCGGCATCGTCGAGGAGCTGGACCTGGCCGCCTCCGGCCTGCGCTACGTCGACTGCGACCCGTGGGGGTTCGCCCCCGCGCCCACCCCGGGCGACGACGGCCCCGACGGCCGGCCGCTGGTGTTCTCCGTCGACCTGGACGCCACCTGCGCCTCCATCGAGGGCGCCTGCGGTCCGGTCGACGCCGAGGCCTACCGCCGGTTCGTCGCCGAGTGGGGGCCGCGCAGCCGCGCCGTCGTCGCCTCGTTCGGCGGGCCGCCCAGCCCGGCGAAGCTGGTCCGCGCGTTCTGGCCGCTGGGCGCACCCCGCGACGGACGGCCACGCACCCCCGGCGGCGACCTCGCCGTCGACTTCCTCGGGTCCGGCGACGCGCTGCTGGACCGCTGGTTCACCAGCGAGCGGCTCAAGGCCGCCCTCGCCTGGTTCGGCGCGCAATCCGGACCGCCGATGAGCGAGCCCGGCACGGCGGCCATGGTCGGCTGGGTGGCGCTCCTGCACGACGTCCCCCCGGGCCACCCGGTCGGCGGCTCCGGCGGTCTGACCGCCGCGCTGCGCCGCCGGCTGGAGGCCGACGGCGGCCGGGTGTCCCTCGGGGACGCCGCCGAGGCGCTGCTCGTCGAGGACGGCCGCGTCGCCGGCGTGCGGACGGCGTCCGGGCGGGAGCTGCGCGCGCCGGTCGTCGTCTCCGCCTGCCACGTGCTGGCCACCCGGGACCTCGCCGGGGACGCCGCACCCGCGGCCCTCGCCGACGCCGCGCCGCCGCTGGGCAACGGCTTCGGCCTGGTGCTCCGCGCCCTGACCGACGCCCCGCCGTCCTACCCGGGCGTGCCCGACGAGCTGGCGCAGGGCGGGCTGCAGCTGCTGTGCACCGACCGCGCCCAGCTGGCCGCCGCGCACGGGGACTTCGCCGCCGGCCGCCTCCCGCGCGAGCCGGTCCCCCTGGTGATGTGCTTCTCGGCGACCGACGACACCCTCGCCCCGCCCGGGCAGCACGTGGTGACCGTCTGGGGGCAGTGGTACCCGTACGAGCTGGCCTCCGGCGCCGACTGGGACGTCCTCGCCGAGCCGGCCGCCCGGCAGCTGCTCGCCGCGGTCGACCGGTACGCGCCCGGCTTCGCCGACTCCGTCCGCGAGCTGTACGTGCAGACCCCCGTGGCGCTGGAGCGCGAGTTGTCGCTCCTGCGTGGCAACGTGATGCACGTGGAGATGGGCCTGGCGAGCATGTTCTCGCTGCGCCCCACGCCCGCGCTCGCCGGTCAGCGGGTGCCCGGCCTGCCCGGCCTCTACCTGGCCGGCGCGTCGACGCACCCCGGCGGCGGGGTGTCGGGCAACTCGGGGCGGACGGCGGCGCGGCTGGTGCTGGCCGACCGCCGGCCGCTGGCCCGGGCCCGCCGGGCCGTGCTCGCCCGGGTGCGCCGGTGACGGCACCGCTGGTCGCCCGCGTCCGGAGCGCCGGTCCGCGCGCCGCCGTGCCCTGGGCGCTGACCGCGCTGCTGGTGCTGACCGCGATCACCTACCCGCTGACCGACGGCGACGCGCGGAACGTCGTGAGCTGGGCGATCGTGTTGCTGGGCGCGACCCTCTCGGTCACCCACGCGGCGCTCAGCCGGGGGCTGGGCACCGGCGCCGGCGTGCTGGCCCTGGTGGCCGTGGCGTCGGTCGTCTTCGAGTCGGTCGGCCTCGCCACCGGGTTCCCCTACGGCGAGTACACCTACAGCGACGTGCTGGGCCCGACCCTGCTGGGCGTGCCGTTCCTGGTGCCGCTGGCCTGGCTGATGATGGCCTGGCCGTCCTGGCTGCTGGGCCGGCTGCTGACCCGCGCCGTGCGGCCGGCACGTCGGCGTCCCGCCCGGGTCGCGGCCGCGGCGTTCGTGTTCGCCGCCTGGGACGTCGTCCTCGACCCGCAGATGGTGCAGGCCGGCTACTGGACGTGGGCCCACCCCTCCCCCGGCCTGCCCGGGATCGACACCGTGCCGCTGACCAACCTCGCCGGCTGGCTGCTCGCCGGGCTCGTGCTGATGGCCCTGCTCGACGTGCTGGTCGACCGCACCGCCGTCCCGCCGCGGATCGGCGACGGCGCACCGCTGCTGGCGCTCGCGTGGATGACCCTCGGCGGCGCCCTGGCCCACGCCGGGTGGCTCGACCTGCCCGGCTCCGCGGCGTGGGGCGTGCTGCTGGCGCTCCCCGTGCTGGTCGCGCTCGCCGTGCAGGCCCGCCGGTGAGCGGACGGCTGGTCCGCGGGCTGTCGGCTGCGGCGGTGGTCACGGCGGCGCACGCGGCGGTCAACGTGCGGCTGCTGCGCCGGCCCCCCGAGCGGCACCCGCCGGTGATGCGGCCGGTGACCGTCGTGCTGCCGGTCCGCGACGAGGAGCGGCACGTCGGCGAGTGCCTGGCCGCGGTGCTGGCGCAGCGCGGCGTCCCCGACCTGACCGTCGTCGTGGTGGACGACGGCTCCACCGACGGCACCGCCGACGTCGTCCTCGGCATCGAGGACCCGCGCGTCCGGCTGGTGACGGCCCCGCCTCCTCCGCCCGGGTGGCTCGGCAAGCCGCACGCCTGCGCCACGGGGGTCGCCGAGGTGCCGGCCGACCCCGACGGGGTGCTGGTCTTCCTCGACGCGGACGTGCGGCTGTTCCCCGACGCCCTCGCCCGCGCCGTCGCCGTCCTCGACGCGCACGGCCTGGACCTCGTCTCGCCCTGGCCGCGGCCGCTCGCCGGGACGCTCCCCGAACGGCTGGTGCAGCCCCTCTCCCCCTGGCTGTGGGCGACGACGCTGCCGCTGCGGCTGGCCGAGCGCTCCCCGCGGCCGTCGCTGACCGCGGCCAACGGCCAGTTCCTGGTGATGACCGTGCCGGCCTACCTGGCCGCCGGCGGGCACGCCGCCGTCCGCGGCGAGGTGCTGGAGGACGTCGCCCTGGCCCGGGCGGTCAAGCGGGCCGGCGGGCGGGCGGTGCCGGTGGCCGGCGCCGAGCTCGCCGCCTGCCGGATGTACGACGGGTGGACGGCGCTGTCGGCCGGCTACGCGAAGTCGCTGTGGGCCGCGGTCGGCGGATCCCCCACGGCGAGCGTCACGGCCGCGGCGGTGCTGAGCGCCGTCGGCGTCGTCCCGGCGGTGGCCGCGCTGCGCGGCTCGCGCGCCGGACTGGTCGGCTACGCGGCCGGCGTGGCCGGACGGGCGGTGAGCGCCGCGGCGACCGGCAGCCGGGTGTGGCCCGACGCCCTGGCCCACCCGCTGTCGATGCTGGCGTTCGACGTGCTGCTCGCCCGCTCGGTCGCCGGCCACCGCCGCGGCACGCTCACCTGGCGCGGCCGGTCGGTGTGATGTCCCCGCGCGCGCCCGGCGACGGACGGTGACCGAGGATGACCCGGTGACCGAGCAGCGCGAACGGACCACCTTCGACCCGACGGAGATGGGAGCGGGGCGCTTCTACCGGGTGCTGAACTCGGTGGTGGTGCCGCGGCCGATCGCCTGGGTCTGCAGCCGCTCCGCCGAGGGCGTGCACAACCTGGCACCGCACTCCTTCTACACGGTGGCGTGCGTGGCCCCGCCGGTCGTGCAGTTCACCTCGGTCGGCCGCAAGGACTCGCTGAACAACGTCGAGGCGACCGGCGACTTCACGATCAACCTGACGCCCGAGCCGCTGTTCGAGCAGGTCAACGCCACCGGCACCGACTTCCCGCCGGACCACAGCGAGGCCGAGCACACCGGCGTGCGGCTCGAGCCCAGCGAGCGGGTGGCCGCGATGCGGGTCGCCGAGTCGCCGGTGTCGATCGAGTGCACGCTGCACTCCACCGTGCGGCTGGGCGACAGCACCGTGGTGTTCGGCCGGGTCCAGTTCGTCACCGCGTGGAGCAGCGCCGTGCGCGACGGCCGGCCCCGCATCGAGGAGCTCCGGCCGCTGGCCCGGCTCGGCGGCAACGAGTGGTCGACGATCGGCGAGGTCCTGGAGATCCCCCGGATCCCCTATCGCGACTGGGCCGAGGACCCCTCGATCGGCGAGCGCGTCCGTGACCGCTGACGCTCAGCCGGGCAGGTGCTCGGCGATCTCCGCGGCGGCGTCCTCGCCGAAGGCCTCGGCGAAGCGGGCCAGGAACGGCTCGCGCACCAGCTCGTACTCCTGGGTGCCGATGACCTCGACGGCCTCGGTGGCCACGGCCGACCCGAGCTGGGTGCTGCGCTCGACCGACAGCCCCCAGGCGCGGCCGGCGATGAACCCGGCACGGAGGGCGTCGCCGCCGCCGGTGGGCTCGACCGGCTTGGTCTCCGGGACCGCCGCGACCTCGATCGGGTCCGCGCCGGCCGAGCGGACCAGGACGCCGTCCGCCGCCCGGGTGGTGACCCACAGACCCACGCGGTCGAGCACCTCGGCGTCGGTCCAGCCGGTCTTCTGCAGCAGCAGGTGGGACTCGTACTCGTTGGTGAACAACAGCTCCGCGCCCTCGACCAGATCGCGGATCATCGCGCCGTCGGCCCAGGCCAGCTGCTGGCTGGGGTCGGCGGCGAAGGGGTAGCCGCGCTGCCGGCACTCCTTCGTGTGCCGGACCATCGCCGTGGGGTCGTTGGGGCCGATGACGACCAGGTCGATCGTGCCGACCCGATCCACCACGGGTGCCAGCTCGATCTCGCAGGCCTCGGCCATGGCGCCCGAGTAGAACGACGCGATCTGGTTGTTGACCTGGTCGGTGGTGCACACGAAGCGCGCGGTGTGCTTGAACTCCGACCAGTGCACGCTCGCGGTGTCGACGCCGTTGCGGTTGAGCCAGGCCTCGTAGTCGGCGAAGTCGCTGCCGACCGCCCCGACGAGGACGGGGCCCACGCCCAGCAACCCCAGGCCGTACGCCATGTTGGCGCCCGCCCCGCCGCGGTGCTGGACGAGGTCGTCGACGAGGAAGGAGAGCGAGACGTTCTCCATCTGCCCCTCGACGAACTGCTCGGTGAACTTCCCCGGGAAGGTCATGAGGTGGTCGGTGGCGATGGAGCCGGTGACGGCGACGGGCACGAGCGCTCCTCGGGCTGGGACACCAGCGCCGGCGGCGCGGGATCGGGCCCGACAAGAGTAGGAGTACTCAGTCCGGGAGTGCCCGGCGGATGGCGCGGCCGAGCTGGGCGACGGCCACGACGCCGAGCAGCGCACCCACCGCCGTGCCCGTGGTGACCACCACGTCGGCGAGGTCGCCGGCGGCCGACACGACGCCGGCACCTCCCAGTGTCATGCCGGTCATGGCCACGCGGGTGGGCCGCTCCCACACCGAGATGTCCCCGGTCTCGTCGACCCCGGCCTGACCGGCACGCGCGCGCAGGTAGTCCGGCAGCCAGCACAGCGCCCCGAAGACGACGGCCAGCCAGCCCGGCGCGCCCCCGACCCACAGCGCGATCGCGTACGCCGCCTCGGTCAGCCGGTCGACGGCGGAGTCGAGCACGTAGCCGCGGCGGGAGGCGCGACCGGTGGCGATGGCCAGCGCCCCGTCCAGGGAGTCCAGCAGCCCGGAGAGGCCCACGAGGAGGCCCGCCGCGACCAGCCAGTACCCGCCGGCGACCGCCGGCCCGACCGCGGCCGCCGCGACCAGCAGCCCGACCGCCGTCGCCACCAGCGGCGACACCCGTGCCACCGGGCGGGCCAGCGTGTAGGCGGCGGTCAGCCAGCCACGGACCAGCCCGCTCGCGGCCGGGTCGGTGCCGCCGTGCCAGCGGGACCACTCGGCGAGGTACTCGTCACGGCTCAGCACGCCCGGCACCCCACGCCGTCAGTCTCTCCTAGCTGGTGACGTCCTTGGTGCTGAACCGTGCCCACGCCGCGGCCAGCAGCACCCCGACGTACACGCCCTGCAGCGCCAGCCCGCGGCTGACGTCGCGCCACGGGATGGGATCGCGGAACAGGTCCACGAAGGCCAGCCAGTACCGGGTGGGCAGGTAGGGCGCGATCGGCGACGCCGCGTCGAGGGTGAAGAGCAGCGAGGAGCCGACCAGCACGGCCAGCGCACCCAGCGCCGCGGCGAGCGGCGAGTCGGTCAGCGTGGAGAAGAACAGCCCGAACGCGGCGACGCCGAGCATGGAGACGGTGACGTAGCCGATGGCCAGCAGCGTCCGGCCCGACAGCTGCTCGGCGGTGAGGGTGGTGCCGGAGACCGACGTCCCCCCGACCGGCTGCGCCTCGAACAGGAGGCTGCCCAGCAGGTGGCCCACGGCCGCGACCGCGACGACGGCCACGAGGACGAAGGCCATGACGGCGACGAGCTTGGCGACGAGCAGCCGGGTGCGCCCCGCCGGGCGGGCCAGCAGGTAGCGCAGCGTGCCGGCCTGCGCCTCCCCCGCCACCGCGTCCCCGGACACCACGGCGACGGCGATCGGGAGGAACAGCGGGAGCACGATCGCCAGCGCCGCGAGCGGGAACAGCGCCCCGTTGGTCAGGACGGCGGACAGGAACGGCGGACCCTCGCCCGGCCGGGGCGCCAGGTCGGTCAGCGCCAGGAGCGCGGCTACCAGCACCGGCAGCGAGTTGAGGACGGCGATGGTCGCCCACGTGCGCGGCCGGCCGAACAGCTTCCGCAGCTCGACGCCGATCACCGCCGCCGTCCCGGGGCGTCCACCCGGTCGGCGCTGGTCCTCGCCGCCGCCAGGACCACCTGCTCGAGGCTCGGCCGGTCCACCGCCAGGCCGAACACCGGCACGCCCGCGGCGACGAGCCGGGCGTTGACCTCCGCCGGGTCCTCGCCGCGCACCAGCACCCGCCCGCCGTCGACCGACAGCACCCGGCCGTCGAGCACCGCGCGCACCCGCTCGGGCGCCGGGGTGTCGACGACGGTGGCGCCGGTCGGCGCGGTGAGGCCGGCCAGCTCGTCCCGGAGCACCAGCCGGCCGCGGTCGAGGACGCCGACCCGGGTGCACAGCTGCTCGACCTCGGCCAGCAGGTGGCTGGAGAGGAAGACCGTCGTCCCGGTGCGGTTGAGGTCCAGCAGCAGTCCGCGGATCTCGGTGATCCCCTGCGGGTCCAGGCCGTTGGTCGGCTCGTCGAGCACCAGCAGCTCCGGACGGCGCAGCAGCGCGGCGCCGAGCCCCAGGCGCTGGCGCATGCCCAGGGAGTAGGCCCGCACCGGTCGCCGTGCCACCCCGCCGAGACCGACCTGGTCCAGCACGTCGGCGATCCGCCGCCGGCGGGTGCGGCGGGTCCCGCCCGGGCCGGCGGCGTCCAGCAGCGACAGGTTGGCCGGACCCGACAGGTGGCCGTGGAACGCCGGCCCCTCGATGAGCGCCCCCACCCGGGGCAGGACCCGCCGGGCCGCGCGGGGCATCCGCTCGCCGAGCAGCTCCACCTCCCCGCGGGTGGGCGTCACGAGGCCGAGGAGCATCCGCACCGTCGTCGTCTTCCCGGAGCCGTTCGCCCCGAGGAAGCCGTAGACGTCCCCGGCCCGGACGTCGAGGTCGATGCCGTCGACGGCGACGACCCGGCCGTAGCGCTTGGCCAGCCCGGAGGTGTGCAGGACGGCGCTCACGACGGGCCGCCGGTGAGCTCCCCGGCGGCGGTCTCCAGCGCATCCGGGCCGACGGTCCCGATCAGCAGCCGGCTCTCGTCCCCGACCGGGCGCAGCACCATCAGACCCAGCGGACCGGCCGCGACCCGGGTGCCGAGCTCGTCGACGACCGCCTCGGGCTCCCCGGCCAGCGCCCGCCGGATGGCCGCGGTCTGGCCGACCGGCAGCGGGACGACGGCCAGCACCGTCACCCCCCGGCCGTAGAGGTGGATCCCGCTGGGGACGCCGGAAGCCGGCCGCGGCGGGAGCCCGGCGAGCGTCTCGGGCAGGTCCGGCCGCGGGAGCCCCCGCTGGGCCACGGCGACCAGCCCCTCGACGTCGGGCGCGGGCCGGACCTCCGCGCCCGGCGGCGGGTCGAAGGCCACGACCGACGCCGACGGGCGGGTGAGCTCGAGGTCGAGGAACCGGGTGTCCAGCGAGGCCTGCCCCGCGCCGTCGGCGACGACCTCCACCTGCACCGGCAGGCCGGTGTCCGGCTCGACCCACACGTCGACCCGCGCGACCGAGGCGGCGTCCTCGGCGGGCACCAGCCGGACGCCCAGCGCGTCGGTGCCGGCGATGCGGCGGGCGCCGATGCGGCCGAGCTCGCCGTCGGCGGCCTCCGAGAGCACCCGTCGGCCCAGCGTCGAGGGCAGCAGGTCGACCGGCCGCGGCAGCGCGATGAGCGTGGGCTCGGCACGGGTGGCCGTGTTCGACTCGTAGTCCCAGGTCCACGAGCCGGTCGGGTCCTGGTGGAGGTCGGTCTCGCCGGCCGCGGTGACGACGTCGACCCGGTGGTCGTCGGCGGCGCGCCACCAGACGCGCATCGACGTCCGGTCGCTGAACAGGTCCGCGACCTGCGGCAGCTCCTCCGACACCGGCAGCGCGAGGCCACCGGCGGAGACCGCGTAGCCGGAGAACCCGACGCCCGCGCTGGCCAGGACCGCGGCGCGGAGGTCGGCGGCGGACACGTCCCGGTCGTCGGCCGGCAGCGCGCGCAGCACCAGCGGGAGGGCGACCAGCCCGGCGACCAGGGCCGCCACCACGCACCAGCGGGCCGCCGCCCCCGATCCGCGCCCGGCCACGCTCCCACGGTAGGCGCGTCGAGGCGTGGGTAGGGGCCGGTCATGGCCCCGTCCAACACCGATGCCGCCGTCGTCGACGTGCTCCGCCGGGTCGACCGGCTCACCGCTCCCCTGGTGCGCCGCCTCGGCCGTCCACCCGCACTGCCGCAGGCCGAGCGCGACGAGTGGTGGGCCGACCGGGTCTCCCGGATCGCCGCCGGGGTCTCCGCCGTGCCGCGACTGGCCGGCAAGCTGGCCGACCTGCTGCCGCTGCAGAACACCGTCGGGGCGGCCGCCCAGTCCGTCGTCGTCCTGGGCGTCGCCGGGGAGCACGGCATCACCGACCCCGCCGAGCGGGTCTCCCTGCTGGCCCGCGTGCTGCTCGACCGCGACCTGCCCGCCGAGCGCGTGCGGCCGCTGCTCGACCGGGCGCGGGGCGCCTACACCGACGCCGCCCTCGGTGCCCGGGACGACCGCGCGGGGCTGCGCGGAGCGGCCCGCACCCTGTGGCGGGCGGCCCGGCTGCTCGGCCGGATCGACGACGCCCTCGACGCCCGCCCGAAGGGCCGGCTCGGCGCCCGGGCGCTGTCCAACCTCCCGGTCGTCGGTGTGCTCGGCGGCTACGCCGCGGAGCGGGAGGGGCTGCGCCGGGCCGCCGGTCGTGCCGCGGCGCTGGCCGACCGCGCGGTCGTCAGCTGACGGCGTCCAGGGACGGGGGGAGCGGCGCGACGGGCACCAGGTTGCCGTACACCTCACGGGTCGCCGTGGACCGGTTCATGGTGATGAAGTGGATGCCGGGGACCCCCTCGTCGAGCAGGGTCCGGCACATCGCCGTCGCCACCTCGACGCCGTAGGCGCGCACGGCCGCCTTGTCCTCGGGCCGGTCGCCGTCGAGCTCGGCGAACCGCGCCGCCAGCTCCTCGGGGAAGGCCTGCCCGGACAGCTGCACGATCCGGGCGATCTGCCGGGCGTTGGTCACCGGCATGACCCCGGCGATGATCGGCACGTCGCAGCCGGCGGCGGCGACCCGGTCGCGCATCCGCAGGTAGTCCTCGGTGCGGAAGAACATCTGGGTGATCGCGTAGTCGGCGCCGGCCCGGCACTTGGCCACGAACATCTCCACGTCGGTGTCGAAGTCCGGTGACCGGGGGTGCCGCTCCGGGAAGGCGGCGACGCCCACCGAGAAGTCGCCCATCGACCGGATCAGCTCGACCAGCTCGGCGGCGTAGCTCAGCCCCTCGGGGTGGGCGATCCACTCCGCCTGCGGGTCCGCGCCGGGCGGGTCGCCGCGCAGCGCCAGGAGGTTGCGCACGCCCGCGGCGGCGAGCCGGCTCACCACGTGGCGCAGCTCGGCCGTGCTGTGGTCGACGGCGGTCAGGTGCGCCAGCGGCGTCATCGTCGTCTCGGTGGCGATCCGCTCGGTGACCGAGACGGTGCCCTCCCGGGTGCTGCCGCCGGCGCCGTAGGTCACCGAGACGAACGACGGGCGCAGCCGCTCGAGCTCGCGCAGCGCGGTCCACAGCTGCTGCTCGCCCTCGGGGGTCTTGGGCGGGAAGAACTCGAAGGACCACGTGGGCGTGCCCTCGGCGAGCAGCTCGCGAACGGTCCGGGTCATGGGCACCGAGGATACGGCGGTGCGCCGGAGGCTCCGGCCCGACACCGGTGCATCCGCCCGGCGGCCTCGTCCGGAAGAGCGGTACGCACCGGCACGAGGAGGCCCGACGATGACCCCGCACCCGTTCCCCCGCCCGGCAGATCGGCAGCGCGCCACCCCGTGGGGCGATACTGACGCGGTGATCACCGGCCCGGAGCGCCGCCGGCCCGCGCCCCCGCCGCCGGTGCCGCTCAGCAGCTCCCCCCTGGAGAGCGCCGACCTCCCGCGCATCCGCAGCGCGGTCGCCGCCGCGCTGTCGGGGTTCCTCGAGGAGCAGCGCGCCGTCCTCACCGGCATGGACGCCTCGCTCGGCTCCGTGGTCGACGAGGTCACCGCCGTGGCCGACGGCGGCAAGCGGCTGCGCCCGGCCTTCGCCTACTGGGGCTGGCGCGGCGCGGTCGAGGCCGTCTCCGGTCCGGCGGAGGACGACGCCGCGGTGCTGCGGGCCGTCGCCGCGCTGGAGTTCGTGCACGCCAGCGCGCTGGTGCACGACGACGTCATGGACGGCGCGCTCACCCGCCGCGGCCGCCCGGCCACCCACATCGGGTTCGCCGCCCGGCACGCGGGCGACGGCCTCTCCGGCGACGGCGCCCTCTTCGGCGTCGGCGCGGCGATCCTCGTCGGCGACCTGGCCCTGGTCTGGTCCGACGAGCTGCTGCGCCGCTCCGGCATCTCCCCCGCCGCGCTGGCCCGCGCCCGGTCGGTGTGGGACACCATGCGCACCGAGGTCACCGCCGGGCAGTACCTGGACCTGCTCCGCGCGGCGGGCGGCCTGCCCGGCGCCGACGGCGCCCTGACGGTGGCCCGCTACAAGAGCGCCGGCTACACCGTGCAGCGGCCGCTGCAGCTGGGCGCCGCCCTCGCCGGCGCGGGGCCGCGCGCCGCCGAGGTCTACACCGCGATCGGCCTGCCGCTGGGCGAGGCGTTCCAGCTGCGCGACGACGTCCTGGGCGTCTTCGGCGACCCCGTCGTCATGGGCAAGTCCGCCGACGACGACCTGCGCGAGGGCAAGCGGACCCTGCTGGTGGCCCTCGCCGAGGAGGCCGCCGACGACGCCGGCCGCCGGCTGCTCACCGAGTGCCTGGGGAACCCGGGCTGCGACGCCGCCGACCTCGACGCCCTGCGCGCGCTCATGGAGAGCACCGGTGCCCGCGCCCGCGTCGAGCAGCGGATCGCCGAGCAGACCGCCCGCGCCCGCGCCGCCATCGCCGAGGCCCCGATCGCCGAGGAGGCCCGCGCCGCGCTCGACGCGCTCGCGGTGGCCGCGACCTCGCGTACCGCCTGAGGTGCGCACCGTCCCCGGACGCACCGACCGCGTCGTCGTCGTCGGCGCGGGCCTGGCCGGGCTCTCCGCCGCGCTGCGGCTGCGCGGCGCCGGCCGCGAGGTCACCGTGGTGGAGCGCGGCCCCGGCCCGGGCGGCCGCGCCGGCGTGGTGACCGACCGCGGCTACACGCTGGACACCGGCCCGTCGGTGTTCACCGCGCCCGAGCTGGTCGCCGACGCCCTGGCCGCCGTCGGTGAGCGGCTGGAGGACCGGCTGGAACTGGTGCGGCTGCGCACCTCCTACCGGGCGCAGTACGCCGACGGCTCGCACCTGGACGTGCACGCCGACCCCGACGCCTTCGCCGCCGAGGTGGAGGCGCTGTGCGGCCCGGCGGAGGCCACCGCGCTGCGCGCCTACCTGGCCGACCTCGCCGAGCTGTACCGGCTGCAGCTGCGCACCTTCATCGACCGCAACCTCGACTCCCCGCTGGACCTGGTGGGCCCCGAGCTGCTGCAGCTGGCCCGCCGCGGCGGCTTCGGCCGGCTGTCGGCGCACGTGGAGAGCTACTTCACCGACGACCGGCTGCGCCGGCTGTTCAGCTTCCAGGCGTTGTACGCCGGCGTCTCGCCGTACCGCGCCATCGCCGCCTACGCGGTGATCGCCCAGCTCGACATCGGCGCCGGCGTCTGGCACCCGGTGGGCGGGATCGGCGCCGTCCCCCGGGCGATGGCCGCCGCGGCCGCCGACGCCGGGGTCGCGTTCCGCTACGGCACGTCCGTCGACCGGCTCGACGTCGCCGGCCGGCGGGTCACCGGTCTCGTGCTGGACGACGGCGAGCGGCTGCCCGCCGACGCCGTCGTGGTCACCACCGACGCCCCGCACACGCTCGTGCCCGGGCTGCGCGGGCCGCGGCGACCGGTGTACTCCCCCAGCTGCGTCGCGCTGCACCTCGGCGTCGGCGCCGAGCTGCCCGGGACGGCGCACCACACGATCAGCTTCGGGCAGTCGTGGCGGCAGGTGTTCGACGAGCTCACCCGCGACGGCCGGCCGATGAGCGACCCCAGCCTGCTGATCAGCGCACCGTCGGTCACCGACCGGTCCCTGGCCCCCGACTCCGCGGACGGACGACAGGGCCAGGTGCTCAGCGTCGTCGCGCCCACCCCGAACCTCGACCCCCGCAGCGGCGGCAACCCCGACCTGGACTGGACGGCGCTGGCGCCCCGCTACCGCGAGGAGTTGCTGGCCACGCTGGAGGCGCGCGGGTACACCGGGGTGTCCGACGCGATCGAGGTGGAGCACATGGACACCCCGCTGACCTGGGCCGAGCAGGGCATGGCCGCCGGCACGCCGTTCGCGCTCGCGCACACCTTCGGCCAGACCGGCCCCTTCCGGCCGTCGACGCTGCCGCGGCGGGGACCGGAGAACGTCGTCCTCGCCGGGTCGTCGGTGCAGCCCGGCGTCGGCGTGCCCATGGTCGTGATCAGCGGCCGGCTGGCCGCGGAACGGATCACCGGATGACCGTCCTCGAACCGCCACCGACGCGGGAGCAGCAGCAGGCGCAGCTCACCGAGGCCTACCGGCACTGCGCCGCGATCGCCGCCGAGCACGGCAAGAGCTACCACCTCGCGACCCGGCTCCTGACCGCCGACCGCCGGCCCGCCGTGCACGCCCTGTACGCCGCCGCGCGCGTCGCCGACGACCTCGTCGACCACCCCGGCGCCGATCCCGAGCGCGACCTCGGCGACTGGTCCCGCGCGGTGCTCGCCGAGCTGGAGGCCGGCTGGTCGGGCGATCCGGTGCGGCTCGCGCTGGTGCACACCTACCGCCGGTACGCCATCCCGGTCGAGCACCTCGTCGACTTCCTCGCCGCGATGACCAGCGATCTGACGATCGCCGGCTATGACTCCCTCGACGCCCTCGACCGGTACATGTGGGGTTCGGCGTCGGTGATCGGCCTGCAGGTCCTGCCGGTGCTCGGCACCGCCCCCGGCGTCCTGCGCGAGGAGGCCGCGCCGCACGCCATCGCCCTGGGCGAGGCGTTCCAGCTGACCAACTTCCTCCGCGACGTGGCCGAGGACGTCGACCGCGGCCGGGTCTACCTGCCCGCCGACCTGATGGCCGCGCACGGGGTCACCCGCGAGCAGTTGGCCGAGAAGCGGCACGACGCCCGGTTCGAGGCGCTGATGCGGGAGATGGTCGCGATCGTCCGCCGCCGCTACGACGACGCCGCCCCGGGCACCCCGCTGCTGGCGCCGGAGTCCCGCGACTGCGTGCGGGCGGCCACCGACCTGTACGGCGGGATCCTCACCGAGATCGAGCGCGCGGACTACCGGGTGCTCGACCGGCGGGTGTCGGTGTCCAAGCCGCGTCGCCTCGCGGTGTTCGCCCGCCGGTTGACCGCCGCCCAGCTGGCGAGGGTCAAGGTGACCATGGCGAAGCCGAAGAGCAGGTCCTCCACCGGGGCGTAGGCGATCCGCGGCCCCCAGATGGTGTCCTCGTCGTAGACGACGACGTCCCGGCCGGTGAGCACGCCGTTCATGAGCAGCTGGAACGTCACGATGATCGCGTAGGCCACCCAGAACACCCGCCGGGTCACCATCCGGGTGCGGTAGACGGCGAGATCCACGACCAGCACGCCGACGACGGCGATCACCGCCAGGGTCGAGTAGCTCATCGCCCGGTCCCCGCCTCCTCCGCCGGGTAGCCGGCGTCCCAGCCGGTCACCTTGCGCACCGCCTCCAGCGCCAGCACGGAGCAGAGCGGGACGACGAGGAAGAACAGCACCTCCTCGACCGGGATGCCCCCGGGCAGCCGGACGTCGAGGGTGAGCGACGAGGAGTAGTCCCAGTGGCCCTGCGCGATCGCGTACAGCACCCACACGACGAAGACCGAGAACTCCGGCAGCACCGCGACCAGCAGCCGGCGCCAGCGGGCGTACACCCGCACGCGCAGCAGCAGCTCCAGCGGTGCGGTGACCACGAGGCAGCCGACGAGCAGCGCCAGGTACGTCAGCGGGCCCACGGGAGGAGCTTCTGCCCGCCGGACCGGCCCGGATGCACGCTCAGAAGGCCAGGGCCTGGGCGCGGCGGGTGACCTCGGTGTGCCGGTCGTCCCGCAGCGCCTGCACCGGGGTGCCCGGGAGCGTGTCGTCCTCCCGGAAGAGCCACTCGAAGGCCTCGTCGTCGCGGAAGCCGCCGTCCTTGAGGACCGTCAGCAGACCCGGCAGGTGCCGCAGGACCTGGCCGTCCTGGAGGAAGTCCGCCGGGATGCGGCTGTTGCCGCTGCCCGGCACGGCCATCAGCTTGTACTCGCGCAGCAGCTGCCGGACCCGGTTGGGCGAGACCCCCAGGACCTCGGCCACCTCCGCGGCGGTGAGCGTCTCCATGGGCTGGAAGCCTATGGCGCGGTCCCCGGTAGCATCGGCGGCGGGCCGTGACTGGCGCATCGAGGTGGAGCCGACCACCGGGGAGCGGCCCTGCACACCCCCGCCGGGCGCCTGGGCACACACTCCGACGAGACCCCGCGCAGGAGCCCGCCATGACGCACGCCACCCCCTTCGACGCCACCGCCGCCAGCACCGCCTACAAGGCGGCCCTGGAGGTCATCTCCTCGGTCGAGCCGCGGGTCGCCGACGCGATCACCAGCGAGCTGGCCGACCAGCGGGCCTCGCTGAAGCTGATCGCCAGCGAGAACTACGCCAGCCCCGCCGTGCTGCTGACCATGGGCAACTGGTTCAGCGACAAGTACGCCGAGGGCACCGTCGGGCACCGCTTCTACGCCGGCTGCCAGAACGTCGACACCGTCGAGGCGCTGGCCGCCGAGCACGCCCGCGAGCTGTTCGGTGCCCCCTACGCCTACGTCCAGCCGCACTCGGGCATCGACGCCAACCTCGTCGCCTTCTGGGCGGTCCTGGCCACCCGCGTCGAGTCCCCGGCGCTGGAGCGGGCCGGCGTCCGGCACGTCAACGACCTCACCGACGAGGACTGGACGACGCTGCGCCGCGCGCTCGGCGACCAGCGGATGCTCGGCATGAGCCTGGACGCCGGCGGCCACCTCACGCACGGCTTCCGCCCCAACATCAGCGGCAAGATGTTCGCCCAGTCCTCCTACGGCACCGACCCGGCCACCGGGATGCTGGACTACGACGCCGTCCGGGCCCGCGCCCGGGAGTTCAAGCCGCTGATCATGATGGCCGGCTACTCCGCCTACCCGCGCCGGGTGGACTTCGCGAAGATGCGCGAGATCGCCGACGAGGTGGGCGCCACGCTCGTCGTCGACATGGCCCACTTCGCCGGGCTGGTCGCCGGCAAGCTCTTCACCGGCGACCTCGACCCGGTGCCGCACGCCCACGTGGTCACCAGCACCAGCCACAAGTCGCTGCGCGGCCCGCGCGGCGGCTTCGTCCTCGCCCAGCCCGAGTACGCCGACGCCGTCGACCGCGGCTGCCCGATGGTGCTCGGCGGGCCGCTCCCCCACGTCATGGCCGCCAAGGCCGTCGCCTTCGCCGAGGCCCGCCGCCCGGAGTTCGCCGGCTACGCGCAGGCCGTCGCCGACAACGCGAAGAGCCTGGCCGAGGGCCTGTCCCGCCGCGGCGCGACCCTGGTCACCGGCGGCACCGACAACCACCTGGTGCTCATCGACGTGACCTCCTTCGGGCTGACCGGCCGGCAGGCGGAGTCGGCGCTGCTCGACGCCGGCATCGTCACCAACCGCAACGCCGTCCCGGCCGACCCCAACGGCGCCTGGTACACCTCCGGCGTCCGGATCGGCACCCCGGCGCTCACCAGCCGCGGCTTCGGCGCGACCGAGTTCGACCGGGTCGCCGAGCTCATCACCGACGTCCTCTCCGCGACCTCCCCGACCGCCACCCGCGACGGCAGCCCCTCCAAGGCCAAGTACGCGATGGACGAGGGGCTGGCGGACAAGACCCGCGCCGCGGCGGCCGAGCTGCTCGCCGCCCACCCGCTCTACCCGGGCCTCGACCTGGCCTGAGGCCGGCGGCGGTCCCACCGTCGGCGTTGCCGGTGGGACTGCTGCTCCGGCCGGGACCGGCTCCGGCGCGTGGAGGGCCGTCCCGGCCGTCGGCGCTCCTACACTCGGGCCCGTGGACACCACCGTGACCGACCCCGTGGTGGGGCTGGTCCTCGAGGGGCGCTACCGCCTCGAGGAGCGGCTCGCCCGCGGCGGGATGTCCACGGTCTACGCCGCCACCGACCTGCGCCTGGACCGCACGGTCGCGGTCAAGGTCATGGCCGAGCACCTGAAGCACGACCCGTCGTTCGTCGACCGGTTCACCCGCGAGGCCCGCGCCGCGGCGATGCTCAGCCACCCGAACGTCGTCAGCGTCAGCGACCAGGGCAGCGACCAGGGGCTGGTGTTCCTGGTCATGGAGCTCGTCCGCGGCCGCACGCTGCGCGACCTGCTGCAGGCCCGCGGCCGGCTGACCGTCGCCGAGGCCTTCGCCGTCCTCGAGCCGGTCCTGTCCGGCCTGGCCGCCGCCCACCGCGCCGGCATCGTGCACCGCGACATCAAGCCCGAGAACGTGCTCATCGGGCACGACGGCGTGGTGAAGGTCGCCGACTTCGGCCTGGCCCGTGCCGTCGCCGGTACCGGGCAGACCAGCCACACCGGTGGCGTGCTCATCGGCACCGTCGCCTACCTCTCCCCCGAGCAGCTCGAGCGCGGCAGGGCCGACGCCCGCAGCGACGTCTACGCCGCGGGCATCGTGCTGTTCGAGATGCTCACCGGGCACCCGCCCTTCGGCGGCGACACCCCGCTGGCGGTGGCCTACCAGCACGTCCACCACGACGTGCCGACGCCGTCGGAGGAGGTCCCCGGTCTCGCGTGGCAGGTGGACGAGCTGGTCGCCCGCACCACCCGCCGCGACCCCGTCGTCCGCCCGCTGGACGCCGGCGCCTTCCTCGCCGACCTCGAGGACGTCCGCTCCGACGTCGGCATCCCGCGGGTGCCCGTGCCGACCGGCCGCAGCTCCGCCGGGCCGGACACGATCCGCCCGACCAACCGGCCGCGCACCACCTCGCCGCAGCGGCACCCCAGCGCCCCGGGCGACGGCACCGAGGTGCTCGGCGCCAGCAGCCGGCGCAGCGGGTCCCGCACCAGCATGCTGCCCGGGATGGGCGCCGGCCCCACCACCGACGTCGCCGGTGCCCGACCCGCCCCGCCGCGCCCCCGCCCCGGCGTGCCCGACCACATCCGCCGCCGTCGCGCCCGCTTCGCCGTCGCCATCGTCCTGCTGTTGGCGATCACCGTCGGCGCGGTCGGCTGGTGGTTCGGTTCCGGCCGGTGGACGACGGTGCCCGAGCTCGTGGGCCTGGACCGCGAGGCGGCCATCGGCCAGCTCCAGGAGGCCGGGCTCGAGGTGGGCAGCGTCGAGGAGGTCTTCGACGAGGTCGTCCCCGTCGACCAGGTCATGTCCGCCGACCCCGAGGGTGGCGACGCGATCCGCGGCACCGACGTCGACCTCGTCGTCTCCAAGGGCCCCGAGCGGTTCGCCGTCGACCCGGCCCTGGTGAACCGGCCGATCGACGAGGTCCGCGCGGCACTGGCCGAGGCGGAGCTGCCGCTCACCTTCACCGAGGTGCTGGACTACGACAACGACGTGCCGGAGGGCAACGTCACCGGCTTCGACCCGCAGCCGGGCACCCAGCTGGCCCGCGACACCGCGGTCACCGTCTACGTCAGCCGCGGACCTGCACCGGTCGCCGTCCCGGCCCTGATCGGCGTCGCCGCGGCCGATGCACGCGCCACCCTCGAGCAGCTGGAGTTCGTGGTCGAGGAGACGACCGGGCAGAGCTCCGAGGTGGAGATCGGCGAGGTCATGGCCGTGGACCCGCCGGCGGGTCAGGAGGCGCCGTTCGGGTCCACCGTCACCATCCAGGTGTCCGACGGGCTGCCCCAGGTCACCGTCCCCGACGTCGTCGGCGACGACGTGGACGACGCGACCGAGGAGCTCGAGGCGCTGGGGCTGCGGGTGGAGGTGCAGACCTTCATCGCCGGATCGACGGTCCGCCGGCAGAGCCCCGGCGCCGGCGACGTCGTCCGGTGGGGCGACACGATCTACCTCCTGGTCATCGCCTGACGTGAGTTCCCCCCGCGTCGCGCCGCCGATCGGCGCGCACATCCAGATCAAGGGCGGCCTGGCCAAGGGCGGGCTGCCCTACACCGACGCCACCGGCGCCCGCGCCGTGCAGGTCTTCGTCGGCAACCCGCGCGGCTGGAAGCTGACCGCGGGCACCCCGGCGCAGGACGCCGCCTTCACCGCCGGCTGCGCCGAGCGCGGCGTGCCGTCGTTCATCCACACGCCGTTCCTGGTCAACGTCGGCTCCCCGACCGAGGCCACCGTCGAGGCGTCGATCGCCAGCATCGCGCACAACCTCGCCCGCGGCGCCGAGCTCGGCTGCGCCGGGGTCGTGGTGCACGCCGGGTCGGCGGTCGGCGAGGACCGCTACGAGGCGGCGCTGGGGCAGCTGCACGAGCGGCTGCTGCCGGTGCTCGACGCCGCCCCCGCCGACGGTCCCCGCCTGCTGATCGAGCCGACGGCCGGTGGCGGGAAGTCCCTCGCCGCGACCGTCGAGGACCTGGGCCCGTACCTCGCGGCGCTGGACATGCACCCGCTGGTCGGCGTCTGCTTCGACACCTGCCACGCGTGGGCGGCCGGGCACGACCTGGCCGCCCCCGGCGGGATGACCGCCACCCTCGACGCCCTCGAGGCCGCCGTCGGCCCGGGCCGGCTGGGCCTGGTGCACGCCAACGACTCCCTCGACGGCTGCGGCTCCAAGCGGGACCGGCACACCACCATCGGCGAGGGGTCGATCGGGGTGGCCCCGTTCGCGGAGCTGCTCGCGCACCCGTCGACGTCCGGCGTCCCGGTCGTCGTCGAGACGCCGAGCGAGCTCGACGGCACGCCCTGGGGCGGGCACGCGCGCGACATCGCCCTGCTCTGCTCGCTGCGCGACGGCACCGGCGCCGCGGACGACGCAGCCGCCTGACGAGGAACACCGGCTGTGGCCCTTGGCACACAGGCAAGGCTGAGCTAACTTAGGGCTGCCTTCCCGTCCTGCACCCAGGAGCGCGCCCGTGTACGTCTGCATCTGCTACGCCGTCACCGAGACCGAGCTGACGGGCGTCCTCGCGGCGGGTGCGCGCAGCGAGGAGGAGGTCGGCGACGCCTGCGGTGCCGGCACCGGGTGCGGCAGCTGCCTCGACCGGATCTGCGACCGCCTCCGCGCCGTCGACCCGCTGCACGGCCTCGGCGTCGCTGCGCCGGCCGCCTGATCCGGGCAAAACCGCAGGTGAGCCTGCCCTTGCCAAGGGTGACCTGAAGAGGTGGCACCCCCGCGGCTCCGGCTAGCCTCGACGCAGCCGGACCCCAGGAGGACCCCCATGCAAGGCGACGCCCGAGTCATCCAGATGCTCAACGAGCAGCTCACCAGCGAGCTGACCGCGATCAACCAGTACTTCCTGCACGCGAAGATGCAGGAGAACTGGGGCTACAACAAGCTCGCCGCGTACACCCGCAAGGAGTCCATCGAGGAGATGGTCCACGCGGAGCGCATCACCGAGCGCATCCTCTTCCTCGAGGGCCTGCCGAACTACCAGAAGCTGCTGGCGCTGCGCATCGGCCAGACCGTCCGCGAGCAGTTCGAGGCCGACATGGCCATCGAGCTCGAGGTCGTCGAGCGCCTGCGCCCGGCCGCGGCCTACTGCGACGAGGTCGGTGACCGGGTCACCAAGAACCTCTTCGAGGAGATCCTCGCCAACGAGGAGGAGCACATCGACTACCTCGAGACCCAGCTCCACCTGATGGACACCATCGGCGAGCAGCTCTACCTGGCCGGCCAGATCGACCACCCCACCACCGGCTCGAACTGACCGACCGCCGACGGGCCCGCACCTCTCCCCCGGGGTGCGGGCCCGTCGGCGTCTGCGAGGAGGCAGGTCCGTGACCGACGTCCGGTTGGGTGCGCCCGGCGTGGCAGCGGCCGGTGAGCTGCTCACCCTGCAGCGCGCCGCGTACGTGACCGAGGCGCAGCTGTACGACGACGTCCGGCTGCCCGCGCTCGTCCAGGCCCTCGACGAGCTCGCCGCCGAGCTGGCCACGGCCCGCTGCACCGGCGCGTGGCTGGACGGCCGCCTGGTCGGCGCGGTCCGCACCCGCGAGGACGACGGCGTCCTGCACGTCGGCCGCCTCGTCGTCGCCCCGGACCTGCAGGGCCGGGGCATCGGCAGCCGGCTGCTCCGGGCCGCGGAGGAGGGCACCGAGGCGGGGACGGCGGCGCTGTTCACCGGCCACCTGAGCACGGCCAACATCCGGCTCTACGAGCGCAACGGGTACCGCGAGCACCGCCGCGAGCAGGTCCACCCCGGGCTCGCGCTGGTGCACCTCACCAAGCCCCTGCGCTGAGGCCGCTCAGGGCTGGACGAGGTCTGGCAGCACGCCGAAGTGGTCGCTCGGCCGGACGCCGTCCAGGGTCGGCTCGTCGGTGCCGGTGAGCGGGTTGCGGGGGTCGACGGTAGCCCCGCCATCGGCGCCGTGGACGGACTCCCCGCAGTTGCGGTAGGCCGTGCTCCGCCCGGCGGGGGACTGCAGCCCGGTGAGGAACCGGTGGCTCGCCGATGCCGGCTCGGCGTTCAGGTCACCGCCGAGGACGACGTGCGCCGGCTCGTCGCCGACGAGGGCGTCGATGCCTGCAGCCACGGCGACCGCGTGCAGTTCCTGCTCCGGCTCCGCTGCCCGCGACCAGGACGGCCCATGGCTCACGACCACCAGCCGGCCGAACGCCGGGGGCGCCTCGAGCTCGGCGACCACCGCACCGCACGCCCAGTCCGCGGTCCGCGGCGTCAGGTGCAGGTCCACCTCGTGCACCGCCCGGATCGGCCAGCGGCTGGCCACGCTGGCGCCCGGGTGGGCACCGTCGCCGACCAGACCGGCCGCCTGGTGGACGACGTGGTGGTCGGGCAGGACCTCGGCCGCGGAGTCCACGCCCTCCCCACGACCGCCTCCTGGAGGAGGACCACGTCGGGGTCGAGCGCGGTCAGAGCCCGACGCAGCACCCGCGCACGCCTCGACCGCTCCGCGTGCCGGGCGAAGAGGTGGAGGGTGAGCACCCCCGGGTCTGCCGCTGCCACGGCCGCCAGGCTGCCGCGGCCGCCGTCCGCCCGCCGCTCGGACTCAGCGGGCGAGCCGTCGCGCTGAGCCGGCAGGCGGGCGCGTGAACGTTGTCCCAGTACCGGCCATCCGCTGACACGTCCTGGCCGGTGGCGGGACAACGCCTCCACGTCAGCGGGCGAGGATCCCGCCGAGCACCTTCGCGGCGCGCTGGATCCCGGCGCGGTCGACGTACAGGTGGGTGACCAGGCGCACCCGGCGGGGCCCGACCTGGGACACGAGCACGCCCTCGGCCTTGGCCGCCTCGGCGACCAGCGGTGCGGGGACGTCGTCGAGCACGACCATGTTCGTCTCGACCGTCGCCGGGTCGACCCCGAGCAGCTCTGCCAGCAGCCGCGCGTGCTCGTGGTCCTCGGCCATCCGCGGCAGGTGCGCGTCCAGCGCATAGGTGCACGCCGCGGCGAGGACGCCGACCTGGCGCATCCCGCCGCCGAGGCGCTTGCGCCACAGCCGCGCGGTGGCGATCCGCTCGGCCGAGGCGACCAGCACCGAGCCGACGGGCGTCCCCAGCCCCTTGGAGAAGCAGACCGAGGCGGTGTCGGCCAGCCGCCCGTAGGTCGACAGCTCGACGCCGGAGGCGACGGAGGCGTTCCAGATGCGGGCGCCGTCGAGGTGGACGGCGACGCCGGCCTCCCGGGACCACTCCCACAGCCGGCGCAGCTCGTCCAGCGGCTGGACCCGGCCGAAGCCGCGGTTGTGCGTGTTCTCCACGGCGATCGCGGCGGTGGCGGTCAGGTGCCAGTCGTCGCGCGGCCGGACCTGGGCGATCAGCGCGCCGGCGTCGAGCAGACCCCGGTCGGAGACGACGGTGCGGGTGGAGATGCCGAACACCGCGGCCGCGGCACCCATCTCGTAGGTGACCACGTGCGCGTCGGCGTCGCAGAGCACCTCCTGACCCGGCTCGCAGACCAGGCGCATGCCGATCTGGTTGCCCATCGTCCCCGAGGGCACGAACAACGCCGCCTCGTGGCCGAACAGCGCCGCCACCCGCTCCTCGAGCGCGGTGACCGCCGGGTCCTCCCCGTAGACGTCGTCGCCGACCTCCGCCTCGGCCATCGCCCGGCGCATGCCGGGCGTCGGCCGGGTGACGGTGTCCGAACGCAGGTCGACGAGATCGGCAGGGCGGGCCGGGTGGACCACTAGCCGCGCAGCATCTCGGCGACGAGGAACGCGAGCTCCAGCGACTGCCCGGTGTTCAACCGCGGGTCGCAGGCGGTCTCGTACCGGCTGTTGAGGTCCTCGTCGCTGATCTCCATCGCGCCGCCGAGGCACTCGGTGACGTCCTCGCCGGTGAGCTCGACGTGGATGCCGCCCGGCCAGGTGCCCAGCTCGCGGTGCACGGAGAAGAAGCCGAGGACCTCGTCGACCACCCGGTCGAAGTGCCGCGTCTTGTACCCGGTCGAGGACTCGTGGGTGTTGCCGTGCATCGGGTCGCACTGCCAGACGACGGTGTGCCCGCTGGCGGTGACCTTCTCCACGATCGAGGGCAGGACGTCGCGGATCTTCCCGTTGCCCATCCGGCTGATCAGCGTGAGCCGGCCGGGGATGCCGTCGGGGTCGAGCCGCTCGACGAGCTCGACGGCCTGCTCGGGCGTCGTCGTCGGGCCGATCTTGACGCCGATGGGGTTGGCGATCCTCGAGAAGAACTCGACGTGCGCGCCGTCCATCTGGCGGGTGCGCTCGCCGATCCACACGAAGTGCGCCGAGGCCGCGTAGGCGCGGCCGTCGTGCACCCGGGTCAGCGCGCGCTCGTAGTCGAGGATCAGGCCCTCGTGGCTGTTGAACAGCTCCACCCCGCGCAGCGCGTCGGAGTCGATGCCGCAGGCCTTCATGAACGCCAGCGCGCGGTCGATCTCGCGGGCGATCACCTCGTAGCGGACGCCGGCCGGCGAGGTGGCGACGAAGTCCTTGTTCCAGTCGTGCACCGCGTGCAGGTCGGCGAGGCCGCCCCGGGCGTAGGCGCGGATCATGTTCATCGCCGCGGCCGAGTTGGCGTAGGCGCGGACCAGCCGGTTCGGGTCGGGGATCCGCTCCTCGAGCACCGGGTTCAGCGAGTTCACCATGTCGCCGCGGTAGGACGGCAGGCCGAGCGCGTCGATGTTCGAGCTGCGCGGCTTGGCGTACTGGCCGGCGACGCGGCCGACCTTCACGACCGGGACGCTGGCGCCGTAGGTGAGGACGACGGCCATCTGCAGCAGCGTCCGCGTGGTGCTCTGCAGGTGCGGCTCGGTGTTGAGGTCGAAGGTCTCCGCACAGTCCCCGCCCTGCAGCAGGAACGCCTTGCCCTGCGCCACGTCGGCCAGCTGCGCGCGCAGCGCGTCCACCTCGCTGGGCGCGACGATCGGCGGGACGGTGGACAGCGTGCCCAGGACCGCGTCCAGGGCGGCGCGGTCGGGCCACTCGGGCTGCTGGGCGGCGGGCAGCTCCCGCCACCGGTCCAGGTCGGGGACCAGCTCAGCAGGTTCGGTCAGGCTCACCCCGCCAGGGTACGGCCGCCCGTCCCGACTCCCGGACCAGCCCTCCGCACGGGTGACACCGGACCGCACGTCGCGAGTTCCAGATGTTCCGGTTCCGGTTCACATCCGGTCCCCAACTGCCGAGGACCACCTCGGGCGGCTCCCGCCCGGACGAACGGCACGGAGGACAGAGGACATGCGCACGACCGCGCTCCTGGACCGGAGCATCCGCGCCAAGGTGGTCGCCCTCGCCATCGGCAGCGTGCTGGTGACGGGGACGGCCATGGCCGGGGTCAGCGCCTGGCAGAGCAGCCGTTTCGCGGCCACGGCCGAGGACGACGTCGCGGACCTGGTCGACGAGGACATCTCGCGCACGGCCGACGGCGTGTACGACGTCGTCGCGACCCAGGGCGCCTCGACCCAGGCCATGGTCGACACCAGCCTCGCCGTCGCCCTGTCGGTCCTCCAGCAGAGCGGCGGGTTCGGCCTGGGCACCGGATCGGTCCGCTGGGAGGCCAAGGACCAGCTGACGAACGAGGTCACGCCGCTGGACCTGCCGCGGGCGATGGTCGGCGGCCAGTGGCTGGGCCAGAACGCCGACCCGGCCGTGCCCACCCCGCTGGTCGACCAGGTGCGCGACCTCGTCGGCGGCACCGCGACGGTGTTCCAGCGGATGCCGTCGGGCGACATGCTGCGCGTCGCCACCAACGTGCTCGGCACGACGGGCAACCGCGCCATCGGCACCTACATCCCGGCCACCAAGCCCGACGGGTCGCCGAACCCGGTCGTCGCCGCCGTCTCCGCCGGGCAGACCTTCCGCGGGAACGCCTTCGTCGTCGGCTCCTGGTACGTCAGCGCGTACACGCCGCTGCTGGACCGCGCCGGCCAGGTCGTCGGCATGCTCTACGTCGGCGTCCAGCAGCAGAACATCCCCGCCCTGCGGGAGAGCATCGAGCAGACCGCGGTCGGCGAGCACGGCCACGTCGAGGTCCTGGGCGGCACCGGTGACCGGGCCGGCGTGGTCCAGATCAGCCCCGGTGGTACCCGCGACGGCGAGGCGGAGCTCGAGCGCACCGACGCAGCCGGCGCCCCCTACGTGCAGCGCGTCGTCGAGGCCGCGGTGGGCCTGCAGCCCGGCGAGCAGGCGACCGTCCGCTACGACGACCCCGACGCCGGCCCCACCACGGCCAAGGTCTCCTACTACGCGCCGTGGGACTGGGTGATCGTCACGATCGCGCGCGACGCGGACTTCGCCGCCCCGACCGAGCACCTGGCCGACGGCCGGTCCGCGATGCTGACCGCACTGCTCGTCGCCGTCGTCCTGGTCGCCCTCCTCGGCGCCGTCGTCGCCGCCCGGCTGGGCTCGCGGCTCACCCGCCCGCTGCAGCAGCTCAGCGAGCGCATGGCCGAGATCGCCGACGGCGACGCCGACCTGACCCAGCGGGTCCCGGTCGTGCGCGACGACGAGGTCGGCCGGCTCTCCGCGGCGTTCAACCGGTTCGTGGAGAAGGTCGCCGGGACCGTGCGGGACATCGGCGGGTGCGCGCAGCGGATCGCGTCCTCGGCCTCCGGCGTGGCCGCCGTCGCCGACGGTCTGGCGACGCGGGCCGTGCAGAGCCGCGACCAGGCCGGCCAGGCGCACGCCGCGGCCGGCGAGATCAGCGCGAGCGTGACCGCCGCCGCGGCCGCGGCCGAGCAGATGGGCGCCTCCATCGCCGAGATCTCCCGCAGCGCCGCCGACGCCGCCGGGGTGGGGCGGCAGGCCGCCGTCCTCGCGCAGGAGACCGAGGTCTCGATCTCCGCCCTGGGCACCAGCTCGGCCGAGATCGGCGACGTCGTCCGGGTCATCGCCGCGGTGGCCGAGCAGACGAACCTGCTGGCGCTCAACGCCACCATCGAGGCCGCCCGCGCCGGCGACGCCGGCAAGGGCTTCGCGGTGGTCGCCCACGAGGTCAAGGAACTGGCCCAGGAGGCGTCCCGGGCCAGCGAGGACATCGCCCGCCGGGTGCAGGCCATCCAGGGCGACACCGCCGGCGCCGTCGAGTCGATCGCCCGGATCGCCGGGGTCGTGCACACCATCAACGACCACCAGACGACCATCGCCAGCGCCGTGGAGGAGCAGACGGCGACCACCCGCGAGCTCAGCCGCAGCGTGGCCGTCGCCGCCGAGGGCACCGGCACCGTCGCCAGCACGCTCACCACCGTCAGCGCCGACGCCGTGGACAGTGCGGCCGACGTCGACCGGGCGCGCGCCGCAGCGGTGGAGCTCGACGGGCTCTCCCGGGAGCTCACCCGGCTGCTCGGGGTCTTCACGGTCTGAGTGGCGGTCCGGGAAGCATCCCGGCGGGTCGCGGGTTGCTGGCCCGCATGACTCCCGCAAACGGCCCCATCGCGGTCACCGGCGCCACCGGCGGCCTCGGCCGGAGGGTCGCCGAACGGCTGTCGGCCGCCGGCGTCGACCTCCGGCTGGTGGTGCGCGACGCCGGCCGGTCGCGGTTCCTGCCCGGCTCCGAGGTCGTGGAGAACCCGGGCGGCTACGCCGACGGCGACGGGTTCGCCGCGGCCCTCGACGGGGTGCACACCCTGTACCTGGTCTCGGCCGCCGAGGCCGTGGACCGGGTGGAGCAGCACCGCACCGCCGTCGCCGCGGCGGCCCGCGCCGGGGTGCGGCGGGTGGTCTACACGTCGTTCCTGGGCGCCGCGCCGGACTCGGTGTTCACCCTCGGCCGGCACCACGCCGCCACCGAGGAGGCCCTCGCCGCCTCGGGCATGGCGTGGACGGCGCTGCGGCACTCGCTGTACGCCGACTTCGTCCCCGCCCTGGCGGTGCGGTCCGACGGCGGGGCGGTCATCGCCGGCCCGGCGGGCGACGGACGGGCCAGCTTCGTGTCCCGCGACGACTGCGCCGACGTCGCCGCCGCGGTGCTGCTCGACGACTCCGGCGCGCTGGACGGGCGCGCGGTCGGCGTCACCGGCCCGGCGGCGGTGTCCCTGGCGGAGGCGGCCGCCGTGCTCACCGAGGTGAGCGGGATCCCGGTCGCCTACCGCGAGGAGACCGTCGAGGAGGCGTGGGCGAGCCGCCGGCCCTCCGGGCACCCGGACTGGGAGATCGAGGGCTGGATCAGCAGCTACACGTCGATCGCGGCCGGCGAGATGGCCGCGGTGACCGACGCCGTCCCCTCCCTCACCGGCCACCCGGCGCGGTCGCTGGCCGACCAGCTCCGCGCCCACCCCGGCGACTTCGCTCACCTGCGCTAGGCGCGCGCGGCCTCGATGGCCTGCCACCGGGCCAGGTTGTAGCGGGCGTCGACCAGGGCGTCGTGGGTCCCGGCGGGCTTGGGCGGCAGCGGCGGCTGGCCGGCGTCGTCCCAGCGCTGGCGCAGCTCGCGGGTGAACCGCGGGATGGCCCGGGGCAGCGCCGGCATGGCGCCCCACAGCTGGGCGAGCGCGACGTGGTCGTAGGCGGCGAACCACGCCCAGAGCTCGACCTCCTCCCCCGGCCCGGTCAGGAAGGCCAGCAGGTCGTCGCGGATCTGCCGGCGGCTGCGCCAGGCCCGGTCCGACGGCGGGGGCAGCTGGTCGAGGACGTTGCGGCGCACCCACGGGATGGCCTTGCGGTCGTCGAACTCGGTGCTGACGGCGTAGAACTCCCGCCCCGTCTCGTCCACGACGCCGATGGAGACCAGGTCGATCGTCGTCCCGTCCTCGATGAACTCGGTGTCGTAGAAGAAGCGCCGCACGGCGACCACGGTAGGTCGCTGCCCATGGGGTCGACTCCGCGCCCCGCTCCGCTCCTCGCTCGTTCCTCGCTGCGATGCTCACGGAGCTGTCGTCTCCCGGGTTAGGTTCGCCCTCATGCCGGTGCTGGCGATCGACGCAGGGACGACCGGGGTGACCGCCCTGGTCGTGGGTGAGGACGGCGGCCTGCTCTCGCGCGGCTACCGCGAGTTCGCGCAGCTGTTCCCGCGCCCCGGGTGGGTGGAGCACGAGCCCGAGGACATCTGGACCGCGACGCTGGCTGCCTGCCGCGAGGCCCTCGCCGGAACCGGGCAGCAGCCGACGTGCGTGGGGATCACCGACCAGCGGGAGACCGCCGTCGTCTGGGACCGCCGCACCGGCCGCTCCCCCCGCCCGGCCATCGTCTGGCAGGACCGCCGGACCACCGGCGTCTGCGACCGGCTGCGCGACGCCGGACACGAGCCGCGGGTGGCCGAGCTGACCGGCCTGCGCCTGGACCCGTACTTCACCGGCACCAAGTACTGCTGGCTCGCCGCCGAGGAGCCCCGGCTGTGGGAGGGCGTCCGCGACGGGTCGCTCGCGCTGGGCACGGTCGACTCCTACCTCGTGCACCGGCTGACCGGCGGCGCCGCGCACGTCACCGACCCGAGCAACGCCAGCCGGACGCTGCTGTTCGACCTCGTCGCCGGCGACTGGTCCGACGAGCTGTGCGAGCTGTTCGAGGTCCCGCGGTCGGCGCTGCCCGAGGTGGTGCCCAGCTCGGGCGTCGTCGGCACCACCGACGCCGACGCGTTCCTCGGTCTGGAACTGCCGATCGCCGGGATCGCCGGCGACCAGCAGGCCGCCCTGTTCGGCCAGGCCTGCTACTCCCCCGGCGACAGCAAGTGCACCTACGGCACCGGCTCCTTCGTGCTCACCAACACCGGGACGACGCCGGTGCGCTCGGAGGCCGGCCTGCTCACCACCGTGGCCTGGGACGTCGGCGACGGCCTGGTCTACGCCCTCGAGGGCTCCATCTTCGTGACCGGTGCCGCCGTCCAGTGGCTGCGCGACGGCCTGGGGCTGATCGACTCCGCCGCCGAGATCGAGGGGCTGGCGCGCACGGTGCCCGACTCCGGTGACCTGGTCTTCGTCCCGGCGCTGACCGGCATGGGCGCCCCGCACTGGGACCCGCACGCCCGCGGGGCGATCGTCGGGATCACCCGCGGCACGACCCGGGCGCACCTGGCCCGGGCCACGCTGGAGGCGATCGCGTTCGAGGTGCGCGACGTCGTCGACGTCATGGTCACCGAGGCCGGGCTCGAGGTCCCGGAGCTGTCGGCCGACGGCGGTGCCAGCGCCAACGACCTGCTGCTGCAGCTGCAGGCCGACCAGCTCGCCGTCCCGGTCCGCCGGCCGCGGGTGACCGAGACGACGGCACTCGGCGCGGCCTTCCTCGCGGGGCTGGGCACGGGCGTGTGGAGCAGCCAGGACGAGCTCGCCGCGACCTGGGCCCTGGACCGCCGGTTCGAGCCGGAGCCGGGCCGCCGCGACGACGGCCGGCACGAGCGCTGGCGGGAGGCGCTCGGCCGCGCCGGGCACTGGACCTCCTGAGGGAGCAGCGGGTCAGCCCGCGGGGGTCAGCTCGCACGCGGCGGGCGTGCCGCCGTCGACGTGGGTCAGGGTCGCGGCGATCACCGCGTCCATCCGGTCGCGCGTGGCGATGAGGTCGCGCGCCTGCTGGTCGATGCGGTCCCGCTCGGCGGTCAGCCGCGCGACCATCTCGGGGGTGGCGCGACCCGTGTGCACGCACGGCAGGAGATCGACGATGGCGCGGCTGGACAGGCCGGCGGCGTAGAGCAGCTGGATCCACCGCACCCGGTCGACGGCGCCGTCGGAGTAGTGCCGCTGCCCGCTCGCACTGCGCTCGGCCTCCAGCAGCCCCTGCTCCTCGTAGTAGCGCAGCGCCCGCACGCTCACCCCGGACGCCGCCGCGACCTCACCGATCCGCACGCCCGGCCTCCTGTGACCAGTCCCACCATTGACCCTGACGTCAACGTGAGGGTCGACCCTACGTGTCCCGAACGAGAGAGGACACCCATGGAGATCACCGGATCGGTCGCACTGGTCACCGGCGCCAACCGCGGCATCGGCCGGCAGTTCGCCCGGCAGCTGCTCGAACGCGGCGCGGCCAAGGTCTACGCCACCGCCCGCCGGCCCGAGCTCGTCGACCTGCCCGGCGTCGAGACGCTGCGGCTCGACGTCACCGACCCCGACTCGATCGCCGCCGCCGCGGCCGCCGCGGACGACGTCACCCTGCTGGTCAACAACGCCGGCATCACCACCGGGACGAACCTGGTCACCGGCGACCTGGCCGAGATCCGGCGCGAGCTGGACACCCACTTCTTCGGCGCTCTCGGCATGGTGCGGGCCTTCGCGCCGACGCTCGCGGCACGCGGCGGCGGAGCCGTCGTGAACGTGCTGTCGGCGCTGTCCTGGTTCGCCGTCGACGGCGCGAACGCCTACCACGTAGCCAAGGCCGCCGAGTGGGCGCTGACCAACGGCGTCCGGCTCGAGCTGGCCGGCCAGGGAACGCTGGTCACCGGGGTCCACCTCGGCGCCGCCGACACCGACATGATGGCCGGCTACGACGGGCCGATGACCGATCCGGCGGACGTCGTCCGCGCCGCGCTGGACGGCGTGGAGAAGCGGCAGCTCGAGGTGCTCGTCGACGACTGGAGCGCCGAGGTCAAGGCCGCCCTGGCCGCCGACCCCGCCACTTTCTACGGACGGCTCCCGGCCTGATCCCGGCCCGGCGGCTGCACGACCGCAGCCGCCGGGCACCCGTCAGATCGCACACAGGAGATGTTCGGGAGAACAGGCCACGTGTACGGTACGGCCATGGACAGCGCCACCCGCCACAAGGCGATCCTCGACCGCCTGCGACGTGACGGGCGGGTGGACGTCACCGTGCTGGCGGGCGCCCTGGGCGCCTCCGACATGACGATCCGCCGCGACCTCGACGTCCTCGCCCAGGGCGGGGTGCTGCGCCGGGTCCGTGGCGGCGCGATCAGCCTGCTCAAGCGTGGCGAAGAGCTCCCCTTCGCGCTGCGCGAGGTGGAGGCCTCCGACGCGAAGCGACGCATGGGTGCCGCGGTGGCCGGCCTCCTGCAGGACGGCGAGGCGGTCGTCCTCGACGGCGGGACGACGGGCCTCGCGGTCGCCCACGCCGTCTCCGGGCGCCGGCTGACCGTCATGCCCCTGTCGCTGCACCAGCTGCCGCCGCTGTCCGCCGACCCCGCCACGACCCTCCTGGTGCCGGGCGGGACCGCACGGTTCGGGGAGGGCGGGCTCGTCGGGCCGATGACCGAGGCGGCGCTGCGCGGGATGCGGTTCGACACCGTCGTCCTGACCTGCTGCGGCTTCTCGGTGGCCGACGGCGTCATGGCCCACGACCTGCAGGAGGCCGCGGTGAAGCGTGCGGCCGTGGAGTCGTCGAACCGCGTCGTCCTGGTGGCCGAGGCCGCCAAGTTCGCCCGCTCCGCCCTCGTCGTGGTCTGCTCCACCGCCTCCATCGACACCGTCGTGACGGATGTGGGAGCCCCCGACGACGCGGTCGCGGAGCTGACCGCGGCCGGCGTCCAGGCCATCCGCGCCTGAGCCCTCCCGCTCCCCCGCCGACGCCACCCCGAGGACCTCCCCGCATGTCGTCCGACCTCGCTCCCGTCCCCTCCCAGCTGCGCCGCGCCCGGGTCGCCGTCGCCGCGTGCTTCTTCCTCGACGCGGTCTTCTACGCCAACGTGGTGCCCCGCCTCCCGGACATCAAGGCCGAACTGGGGCTGAGCAACGCCTCGCTCGGGGCGGCCCTGGCGGCCATGCCGCTGGGCGCCCTGCTGGCCGCGCTGTCCTCCGCCGCGCTGATCCGCCGGTTCACGTCCGCCCGGGTGGCGACCTGGGGGCTGGCTCTCCTGGGCATCGCCCTGTTCGGCGTGGCGGTGGCGCCGAGCTGGGCGGCTCTCGCGGCCGCACTGCTCGTCGCCGGGGCGCTCGACGCGGTCATCGACGTCGCCCAGAACGCGCACGGCCTGCGCGTGCAGCGGCTCTACCGGCGGTCGATCCTCAACGCCTTCCACGCCTACTGGAGCATCGGCGCGGTCTGCGGCGGTCTGCTCGGCTCGGTGGCGGCCGGTCTCGAGGTGCCGCTTCCCGTGCACCTCGCGACCTCCGCGGTGCTCTTCGGTCTCGTCGCGGGAGCCGCCTCCCGGGCGATGCTGCCCGGCGACGACGACGCCGACCGCGACCCCGAGCCGGAGCCGGCCGCCGGCTCCGCCGCCAGGGCCGTCCGGCGGACCGCCGTCCTGGCCATGGCGGCGCTGGGCGTGCTGGGTGTGTGCGGCGCGATCGTCGAGGACGCCGGGGCCTCGTGGAGCGCTCTCTACCTGCGCACCGAGCTGGGCGCGGGTGCCGCGCTGGCGGGACTCGGGTTCGTCGCGCTGCAGGGCGCGATGACGATCGGCCGGCTCACCGGCGACCGGGTCGTCGACCGCTTCGGGCAGCGCCGCGTGGCCCAGGCGGGCGGGGCCGTCATCGCCGTGGGCATGGGTCTGGCACTGGCGCTCCCCTCGGTGCCGAGCACCCTGGCCGGCTTCGCCCTGGCGGGACTGGGCGTCGCCACCCTCATCCCGGCGGTCTACCACGCCGCTGACGAGCTGCCCGGGCTGCGCCGGGGCACCGGGTTGGCGGTCGTCAACTGGCTGCTCCGCATCGGCTTCCTGCTCTCGCCCCCGGTGATCGGCGTCCTGGCCGACGCCGCCGGGCTGCGGATCGCGCTGCTGGCCGTGGTGGTCGCCGGGCTGGGATCGCTGCTGCTCGGCGGGGTCCTCCGCGCCCGCGTGGGGCCGCCGGTCGCACCCTGAGCGGCTCGTCCTCGACCGGCACCCACACCGCTGCTACGTTCCGCGCTGAACACGGCTCAGTGTCGAGTCGTCCGACGCACGGGGAGTGCGCAGTGAGACGTCTCGTCCTCGCCCTGGGGTGCCTCGCCGTGGTCGCGACCGGGTGCACCGGCACCGACGACGACGGGAGCGACGACGCCGCGCAGACCTCCGCCCCCAGCGCCGCGCCGCGCACCCCCACCGTCGCCGAGGCCACGGTCTCCGAGCCGCTCCCCGACGGGTTCACCCTCGCCTCGAACCCGACCATCGACTACGCCGCCCAGGGCTACGAGCAGGTCGAGTACCTGCTGTCGGGCACGGCCACGGCCTACAGCCCGACCGGGGAGCTCTCCCCCGACGGCGACTGGAGCGTCGAGCCGTCGTCGGAAGCGGCCTACACGACCCGGGTCGTCGTCACCCGGCCCACCGACGCCGGCGACTTCAACGGCACCGCCGTCGTGGAGTGGCTCAACGTCTCCGGCGGGGTCGACGCCTCGCCGGACCTCATGCTCACCCACGTCGAGCTGCTCCGGCGCGGCTACGTGCACGTGGCGGTGTCCGCGCAGCAGACCGGCCTCGACGCGACGAGGAACGCCGACCCGGAGCGGTACTCCGAGCTCTCCCACCCGGGCGACAGCTACTCCTACGACATGTACTCCCAGGCCGGGCAGGCCGTGCGCCTCGAGGCGGACACCCTGCTCGCCGGGCTGGAGCCCGAGCGGGTGCTGGCCATCGGCGCGTCCCAGTCGGCCTTCCGGCTGCTCACCTACGTCAACGCGGTGCACCCGCTGGTCGGCGTCTTCGACGGCTTCCTCGTGCACAGCCGCTTCGGCGCCGGCGCCGCGCTCTCCCAGGCCCCGCTGCCGCAGGTCGACGCCCCGACGCCGACCCGGCTGCGGGAGGACCTCGACGTCCCGGTGCTGGTGTTCCAGACCGAGACGGACGCCCAGGCACTGCAGGCGCGCCAGGAGGACAGCGACGTCTACCGGCTGTGGGAGGTCGCCGGGACGGCGCACTTCGACATGTACGGCCTGGCCACCGGAGCCGGCGACACCGGGGACGCCGCGGGCGTCGCCGCGTGGTTCGAGGACATGCGGAACCCGAGCACGAACGCGGTCTCCGTCCTCACCTGCGCGCTGCCGGTCAACGCCGGCCCGCAGACCTACGTGCTCCGGGCCGCGCTGGCCGCCCTGGACGAGTGGGTGCGCACCGGTACCCCGCCGCCGAGCGCCCCCCGCCTGGAGACGGTCAGCACCGACCCGGCCGCCCCGGAGTACGCCCTCGACGAGCAGGGCATCGTCCGCGGCGGCATCCGCACGCCCGCCGTCGACGCGCCGGTCGCCCGGCTGAGCGGCCTGGGTCAGCCCGCGGGCGAGCCCGACCAGCTGCAGCGCTTCTGCCGGCTGTTCGGCACCACGGTGCCGTTGACCACCGAGGAGCTGACGGCGCTCTACGGCGACCACGACGGCTTCGTCTCGGCCTGGGTCGAGGCGGTCGACGCCGCCGAGGCGGACGGCTACCTGCTCCCCGAGGACGCCGAGCTGCTCCGCGACGTGGCCGAGCAGGCGGCAGTTCCTGCGTGAGGCCCGCTCGCAGGGGCCCGGCTCGAGCGTGCGAGGGCCGGGGGGTGAGGGGGTCCTTGCATCAGACGGCGGTGACGGGCGCCTTGTCCTCGGTGCCGTGCACCTGTCGGGCGCGCCGGGCCCGCCGCCGGTCCAGCCAGAGCATCACCGGGCCGGCCGAGACCCCGTGCACGACGACCGAGCCCAGCACGACCAGGACGGTGACCCGCCAGAGCTGCTCGGCGCCGGGGATGTCGGCCTCCTCCAGGCCGTAGGCGAGGTAGTACAGCGATCCGACCCCGCGGACGCCGAAGAAGGCGATCGCGTTGCGCTCCCAGCGGCCGGTGTCCCCGCCCAGCTGGGCCAGCCAGCCGGTGACCGGCCGGACGACGAGCAGGAAGACCGCGGCGAAGACGAACTCCTCCCAGCCGACGCCGGACAGCACCCCGCGCGCGACAGCGCCGCCCACCAGCACGAGGACGACGACGGTGAGCAGCCGCTCGAGCTGCTCGACGTAGGCGTGCAGCACCTGGTGCCGGCCGTGCGCCCGCTCGGCGGCGCGCACCGTGCAGGCGCAGACGAACACCGCGACGAAGCCGTACCCACCGATGAGCTCGGCGAGGCCGTAGGCCAGCGCGATGCCGGCCAGCGCGATGAACCCCTCGGCCCGTTCCGCCAGCCCGACCCGCTCGGCGGGCCGGGAGAAGAACAGCGCACGCAGCCCCCAGCCCACGGCGATGCCCGTCCCGATCCCGGCGGCGAGCCGCCACAGGACGTCGACCAGGAGCCACTCCCCCAGCCAGCCCCCGGGAGCCAGCCCCGCCGCCGCGACGGCGATGGCGGCGTAGGTGAAGGGGAAGGCCAGCCCGTCGTTGAGACCCGCCTCCGAGGTCAGCGCGAACCGGGCCTCGTCCTCGCTCTCCACGTCCTCGGTGGGCTCGGCGACCTGCACCTCGCTCGCCAGGACCGGGTCGGTGGGCGCGAGCGCGGCCGCCAGCAGCATCGCCGCCGCCGCGCCCAGGCCGAGCAGCCAGCTCCCGAGCAGCGCCATGGCGACGATGGACAGGGGCATCGTGATCGCGAGCAGCCGCCAGGTCGTCGACCAGCGCCGCCAGCCCAGCGGGCGGTCCAGCGCGAGACCGGCCCCCATGAGCGAGACGAGGACGACGAGCTCGGTGAGGTGCACCGTGACGGTGCCGTGCTCCAGGGGGTCGGGCGAGGGCAGGTCCCCGGCGAGCGCGAAGCCGAGCACCCCGATCCCGACGAAGACCATCGGCATGGACAGCGGCGCCCGGCTGAGCACCCGCGGCAGGAGGGCGGCCAGGAGCGTCGCGACCCCCGCCGCGGCGTACGCCAGGCCGGTGGGGTCCACGGTCACGCGTCCAGTGTGTTGGACGCAACCCGTCCCGGCCCGGCGAGCGGCTCCTACGCGGAGGGTCGCTGCCCGCCGACCGACGAGCTGCCGAACTCCCGGCCCTGCAGCGCCTCGATGTCGCGCTCGAGCTGCGGCACCGCCGTCGCCGCGATGCGGGACATCAGCTTCTCGGAGATCGCCCCGGTGACCACCTGGCGCAGCGCGGCGACCGAGCCGACCGAGCGGGGCACGAACACCCGGCGACCGCGGGTCTCCAGGTTGTCGGCCAGCGCCTGCGCGCAGGCCTCCACCGAGGTGAAGGCGCCCAGCGGCCCGGGCAGCCGCTTGCGGGTCTCGGCGAAGGTCGGCAGGGCCGCCTCGGTGTCGCGGACCATGTCGGTGTCGATCCAGGTGGGGTGGGCGCTCGCGACGGTGACGCCGCGGTGGGCGACCTCCAGCCGCAGCGCGTCGCCGAACCGCTCCACGCCCGCCTTCGACGCGCAGTAGGCGCTCATGCCGGGGAGCACGGTGAACGCGGCGGCGGAGCTGATCAGGAGCACGTGCCCCCTGCGCTTCGCGATCTCGGGCAGCGCCGCGTGAGCCGTGAGCATCGTGCCGATCAGGTTGACCTCGATCGTCCGCGCCAGGGCGTGCGCGGAGCTGGTCATCACCGTCGTCAGCGGCGCGATGCCGGCGTTGGCGACGACGATGTCGAGCCCGCCGAAGGTGTCGACCACCCGCTGCACCGCCGTCTCCAGCGCGGCCGGGTCGGTCACGTCGCACTCCACCCACAGGTGCTCGGGCCCGAGCTCGTCGGCCACCTGGGCCAGCAGCTCGGGCTCCAGGCCCGCGAGCGCGACGCGGGCGCCCCGCGCGGCGGCCTTGCGGGCCAGCGCCGCACCGATGCCACGGGCTGCGCCGGTGATCAGCACGGTCGTGCCGGCGAGGGGCGTGCGCGTGCGGGACAGAAGCGCCATCGGGGACTCCAGGGCGGTCGGCGGGAACGCGGTGCACTCGTGTTGAGCACTGCTCAACAGCCGTTGTAGCTTCTTGACCGTTGCTCAGCAAGCCGAGGACGGGAGCTCCCCACGGTGACCAGCACGCTCGAGAACCGGCCCGACACCGACGGCGCCGTGCGGACGGTGCGGGTGGCGATCATCGGGACCGGCTTCGCCGGCCTGGGGATGGCCATCGCCCTGCGCCGCCGCGGGGAGGACGACGTCGTCCTCCTCGAACGCGCCGACGACGTCGGCGGCACCTGGCGGGACAACCACTACCCGGGTGCGGCCTGCGACGTGCAGTCCAACCTCTACTCGTTCTCCTTCGCCCCGAACCCGGACTGGCCGCGGTCCTACTCGGAGCAGCCGGAGATTCAGGCCTACCTGCTGGCCACGGCCGACCGGTACGGCATCCGCGAGAAGTGCGTCTTCGGCGCCGAGGTCACCGGCGCCCGGTGGGACGACGCCGCCCGCCAGTGGGTGGTCTCCACGACCGCCGGCGAGTTCCGCGCGACCGTGCTGGTCTCGGCGGCCGGCGCGCTGGCCGACCCCACCTACCCCGACATCCCCGGGCTGGACTCGTTCGCCGGCACCGTCATGCACTCCGCCCGGTGGGACGCCGACCACGACCTCACCGGTGAGCGCGTCGCCGTCATCGGCACCGGCGCCTCGGCCATCCAGATCGTCCCGGCGATCCAGCCGCAGGTCGACAGCATCGCCGTCTACCAGCGGACCCCGCCCTGGATCGTGCCGCGCACCGACCACCCGGTGAAGCCGTGGATGCAGCGCCTCTACCGCTGGCTGCCCGGCTTCCAGAAGCTGGTCCGCGCCTTCCTCTACGTCGTCCGCGAGTTCCTCGTCGTCGGCATGGCCAAGCGCCGGCGGTTCCTCCAGCCGGTCGGGAGGCTGGCCAAGGCCCACCTGACCCGCCAGGTCCGCGACCCGAAGCTGCGGGCGGCGCTGACGCCGGACTACACGATCGGCTGCAAGCGGATCCTCATCAGCAACGACTACTACCCGGCGGTGTCGGCGCCCAACGCCGAGCTCGTGACCGCGGGGATCGCGGAGATCCGGCCGCACTCGATCGTCACCCGTGACGGCCTGGAGCGCCCCACCGACACCCTCGTCCTGGCCACCGGCTTCCACGTCACGGACCTGCCGATCGCCGAGCGGATCACCGGCCGCGAGGGCCGCACGCTGGCCGAGGTGTGGGCCGACGGGATGGTGAGCAACCGCAGCACCACCGTGGCCGGCTTCCCGAACCTGTTCCTGCTGGTCGGGCCGAACGTCGGCGTCGGCCACACGTCGATGGTCTACATGATCGAGTCGCAGATCGCCTACGTCGACGACGCCCTGCAGACCATGGCCGCCGAGGGCCTCGCGGTGCTGGAGACGACGCCGGAGGCCCAGCGGGCGTACCGGGAGCTGATCGCCGCCAAGTCGAAGAACACCGTCTGGCTCGCCGGCGGCTGTGCCTCCTGGTACCTGGACTCCCACGGGCACAACACCACCCTGTGGCCGGACTTCACCTTTCGGTTCCGGCGGATGACCCGGCGGCTGGACCGCGAGAACTACGTCGGCACCCCGGCGGCCGAGCGCACCCCGGAGGTGGCGGCGTGACCAGCACGCAGACCCGTGAGCGGCGGACGGCCGCCGTCCGCACCGACGACGGCGCGGTCCTGCACGCCACGATCGACGGCTCCGACGACGCCCCCGTCACCCTGGTCCTCGCCCACGGCTGGACCCTGTCGCAGGCCTCCTGGGACGACCCGGTCGGGGAGCTCGTCCCGCGGATCGCCGCCGGCGAGCTCCGCCTGGTGCGCTACGACCAGCGCGGCCACGGCCGGTCGACCTGGGCTCCCGGCGACGACGACCCGGCCGCGGTGACCATCGACCGGCTCGGCCTGGACATGGGCTGCGTGCTCGACCAGATCGCCCCGCGCGGGCCCGTGGTCGTCGCCGGCCACTCGATGGGCGGCATGACGATCATGTGCCTGGCCGCCGCCCGGCCGGAGCTGTTCGGGAACCGCGTGCGCGGCACGCTGCTGGTGTCGACGTCGGCCGGCGAGCTCGGCCCACCAGCGGGCACCGCCAAGGAGAAGCTGGCCCGCCGCTTCGCGCCCGGGCTGGTCGCCGTGGCCGTGGGCGGTGCCCGGGTCATCGAGGGGCTGCGGAAGCTGACCCCGCCGGGGAGCCGGCAGCACCAGAAGATCGTCCGCGGGCTGCTCTACGGCGCCGACGCGACCGACGAGATGGTCCGCGAGGGCGCGGAGATCATGCACGCCACGACCGTGCGGGCCTTCGCGGTCTTCTACCCGGCGCTCGGCGACCACGACAAGCGCACCGAGCTCGCCGCGCTGGCCCGCGTGCCGGTGGAGATCCTCGTCGGCACCAGCGACAAGCTCACGCCGGTGCAGCACAGCCGGAAGCTCGCCGAGTCGCTCCCGGACGCCGTCCTGCACGTCGAGCCGCGCACCGGCCACATGCTCCTGCAGGAGCGGCCGCAGCTGGTCGTCGACGCCCTCGGCCGGCTGCTCACCGCCGCGGCCGACCGGGTCGCCGCCTGAGCGGGGACGCCGTGGTCGCCGCTCCTCCCCCGCCGCGCGCCCGCCGGTCGGCCGGGGACCGGCGTGCCCAGCTCGTGGCGATCGGGCTGGAGCTGCTGCCGGGGACCCCGGTGCAGGAGCTCACCATCGACGAGGTGGCCCGGCGGGCCGGCATCAGCCGCAGCCTGCTGTTCCACTACTTCGCCACCAAGCGCGACTACTACACGGCGGTGACGCGAGCGGCCGCCGACGTCCTGCTGGAGCACCTGTCCCCCCGCCCGGGACTGCCGGCCGACGAGCAGGCCACCGGCATGCTCGAGCGCTACGTCGGCTGGGTGGAGACCTACCGGGACGCGCACCTGTCGTTCGTCCGCGGCGCGGCGGCCGGCGACCCGTGGGTCGCCGAGATCTACGAGCAGACCCGCGAGCAGCTGGTCGACCTGTCGCTCACCGCGCTGGGCCTGCCCGACGACCCGCGCCGGCGTCAGCTGCTGCGGGCGTGGTTCGCCTTCACCGAGGAGCTCGTCGACCAGTGGGTCCGCGAGCCCACGATGGAGCGCACCGAGCTCGTCGACCTGCTCCGCGCGTTCCTCGACCGGCTGACGGAGCCCTGAGCCCCCGTCGGTACAGCTAGCTGGCGAGGGTCTCGGGGGCCCGGTCGGCGGCCTCGGTCGCCGGCGGCTGCAGGCGGCTGACCGCCTCCGACGCGCTGACCCCGGTGGTGTCCATCGACTTCTTCACCTGGGCGCCGTAGACGTCGACGTACTCCTGGCCGGACAGCGTCATGACCTCGTACATGATCTCGTCGGTCACCGAGCGCTCGACGAAGCGGTCGCCGGCCAGCCCCTCGTAACGGCTGAAGTCCAGCGGGCGGCCGAACTTCACGCACACCTTCGGCAGGTGCCGGCCGATGACGGGCATGTTCCGCTCCTGGTAGATCATCGCGACCGGCACGACGGGCACGCCGGTCTCCAGCGCCATGCGGGCGACGCCGATCTTCCCGCGGTACAGCCGGCCGTCCGGCGAGCGCGTCCCCTCCGGGTAGATCCCCAGCAGCTTGCCGTCCTGCAGGATGCGGACACCGGTGCGGATCGCGTCCTCGGCCGCCGACGCGCTGGACCGGTCGATGGGCACCTGGCCCGCGCCGGAGAAGAACGCCCGCTGCAGGAAGCCCTTGACGCCCGTCCCGGTGAAGTACTCCGCCTTGGCCAGGAACGTCACCCGCCGGCGCAGCTGCAGGGGCATGAAGACCCAGTCCGCGGCGGAGAGGTGGTTGCTCGCCAGGATCGCCGCCCCGGCGCGGGGCACGTTCTCCACCCCGTGGGCCTCGGGCCGGCAGGCCAGAGTCACCCACGGGCCGATGCCCACGAACTTGAGGAACCAGTAGAACAACACGCCTCCCTCGCCGGACTGTCAGACTAGGGAGCCGCGCGGCGGAAGGACAATCCGCCCGTCCCCGTACCGCGACCGCTGCCGGGCCCGGCGGCCCGCACGCCGAGGAGATCCGTGCCACCCACCCCGTCCGCCAGCGGCCCGTCGACCGTCGTCCCCGGCGCGGAGCCCTTCGCCTTCGCCGGCGGGCCGGACGGCGGCGGCACCGGCGTCCTGCTGCTCCACGGCTTCACCGGGTCGCCGTTCAGCATGCGTCCCTGGGGGGAGCACCTGGCCGCCGCGGGCTTCGCCGTCCGCGCCCCGCTGCTGCCCGGGCACGGCACCCGCTGGCAGGACGCGAACCTGACCACCGAGCAGGACTGGGTCGCCGCGGTCACCGGCGCGCTCGACGAGCTGCGCGCCGAGTGCGACCGGGTGGTCGTCGCCGGCCTGTCGATGGGCGGCACGCTGGCGATCCGGCTGGCCGAGCTGCGGCCCGACGACGTCGCCGCGCTGGTGCTGGTCAACCCGTCGCTGCTGACCGAGCGGCTGGACGCCAAGCTGCTGCCGCTGCTGGCCCGGCTGACGCCGCGCTGGAAGGCCATCGCCAACGACATCAAGAAGCCCGGTGTCGACGAGCGGGCCTACGCCACGCTGCCCACCCGGGCGGTGCTGGGGCTGCGCCGGCTGTGGACGGCGACCCGTGCCGACCTCGCCCGCGTGACCGCCCCGCTGCTGGTCTTCCGCAGCGTCACCGACCACGTCGTCGAGCCGGCCTCGGTGCGGGTGCTCCTCGCCGGGGTGGGCAGCACCGACGCCACCGAGGTCCTGCTGGAGGACAGCTACCACGTGGCGACGCTCGACAACGACGCGCCGATGATCTTCGACCGGACGGTCGCGTGGCTGCGCGAGCGGTTCCCGGCGCCGGGAGCCGGCTCGTGACCGGGCCGCGCCGCGGCCGGGGGCGGCGGGACAACGGCCTGGACGCCGCGCTCTGGTCGCCGCTGCGCGACGTCGACCCGCGCGTGGGCGAGCACCTGCTCGACGTCCTGCGCGAGGCCGGGATCCCCGCCTACCTGGAACCGGCCACCGACGTCGGCCCCTACACCCGCACGGTCTTCCTCCCCAGCCCGCCCAGCGACCGGTTGTTCGTCGACCGGACCCGGGTCCGCGAGGGCCGGGAGCTGGTCGAGCAGCACGCGGACGAGCACCCGCCGGCGCCCGCGCGGCCGGCGCCCCGGCGCGAGGTCGACGAGGACGCCGAGTGGGCGCGGATCGTGTCGGCCTTCGAGGCGGAGAACGGCCGGGTCCCCGTCAACCTCCCGCCGGCCGACCGCCCGCCCGCCGACCTGCCCCCGCCGACGCCGCACGAGGTGCCGGTCCTCGACCGGCCCGACGAGCACTTCGAGCCCCCGCCGGCCCCGCCGGTCGGGCTGCCCTCGCCGCACGTCCTCTACGCCGCCCTGCTCATCGCCGCCGGTGCGCTGCTGGTGGTCGCGCCGGGCGTGCTCGGGCTGACCCTCGACGTCGGCCTCGTCCTGGGGGTGGCGGCCGTCGTCGGCGGTGTCGCGCTGCTGGTGTCCCGGATGCGCGAGCGCTCCGTCGAGGACGGCGACGACGGGGCCGTGGTCTAACCGGGGACGGTCTCCGACCGCGCGAGGTCGGCGGCGCCGACCAGGCCGGCCTGCGGGCCCAGCGCGGCGGCCACCACCTCGGGCCCGGGACGGAACCCCCGTCCGGGCAGCGCCCGCTGCAGCCGCTCGCGGGCCGGCCCCAGGACCGCCTCGCCGAGCGCGCTGACGCCGCCCCCGATGACGACGACGTCGGGGTCCAGGACCGCCGACAGGTCGGCGATGCCCTGGCCCAGCCAGTGCCCGACCTCCGCGACCAGCTCGCGGGCCAGCGCGTCCCCCTCCGCGGCCGCCTGCGCGACGACCTCGCCGGTGAGCTCGGCGGCCCCGCCCGGGACCCGCTCCAGCAGCCCGGCCGCCACCGCCGGCGAGTTGTGCGCGATCTCCCGGGCGGTCTGGACGAGGGCGGTGCCGCTGGCGTACTGCTCCCAGCAGCCCCGGTTGCCGCAGGCGCACAACCGGCCGTCGGGCACCACCCGCATGTGCCCCCACTCCCCCGCCACACCGTGCGCGCCACGCTGGAGCCGGCCGTCGAGCACGATGCCCCCGCCGATCCCGGTGCCGAGCGTGATCACCAGCGCCAGCTGCGCTCCCCGCGCGGCTCCGAAGCGGTACTCCGCCCACGCGGCGGCATCGGCGTCGTTGCCCACCCACAGCGGCAGCTCGAGGCGCCGGCCCAGGTCGCGCCGCAGCGCGGTGTTCCGCCAGGCCAGGTGCGGGCTGAACAGCACGGTGTCGCCGCTGCGGTCGAACCAGCCGGCCGCGCCGACCCCCACGCCCACCGGCGCCTCGTCGGCGGCGCCGGTGAGCTCCTCGACCACCGCGACGATCGCGTCCTCGGTCTCCACCGGGGACCCCCCGGGCGTGCCGCGCCGTGCCGTGCGGAGCACCGCCCCGTCGGCGGTGACCAGCCCTCCGGCGACCTTCGTGCCGCCGATGTCGACCCCGACGGCGGGCCCCGCCGGGTCGGGCCGCGTCACCGTCAGGCGATCTCGATGTGCTGCACCGCCGGGCCCGAGGGGGTCTCGTCGGGCCCGGCCTCGGGAGCGGTCCCGGCCGGGGCCGGCGGCTCGGCCAGGGTGCGCAGCGCGGCGGCCGCCGAGGAGAGCGCGTCGGCCAGCGCCGCGGTGAGCTCCGGCCGCTCCCCGCGCAGCACCGCGACCGCCTGGCACAGCGGGCACCAGCGGCAGTCGGCGGCGTGCTCGGCGCCGGTCTCCCCGGCCGGGTGCTCGGACGGCGCCGCGGCACCGGCGGCGAGGGTCTGTCCCAGCCCGGCCACCAGCCGCCGCGCCTGGTCGAGCCAGTCGTTGCCCGGAGTCATGCGGTGCTCCCCTCGGCGGCCAGCAGGTCGGCCGGCCACTGCTGCGGATCGGGTGCGAAGTCGATGACGAGGCGTGCCCCGGCGGTACCGGCGTCGACCAGCGAGCCGCCGGTGACCAGGCAGCGACGCAGCAGCGCGTCCAGCCGCAGCGACCGGCGGGCACCGCCCACGGTGAGCACGAGGTCGTCGTCCCACCGGGTCAGCCCGAGGGCACCGCGGCGGGCGAAGGGCAGCGGGACGGCGAGCTGCCAGCCACCGGCCACCCGCACCGGCGCGGGGACCTCGAGCCCGTGCGGGGGCTCCGGCTCGTCGCCGGTCAGGAGGGCGGCCAGGTCGTCGGCGTCCGCAGGGGTGCAGGCCCGCTCCGGCACCCGGGCCACGGGGGCCAGGTCGGCGAGCGCCGTCAGGGCGCCGGCCTGCTCGGCCGTCCGGGCCGCCCACCACTCGCCGGCCCCGTCCTCCGGCAGCACCCGCACGTGGACGGCGACCGGCCGCTGGCCGTGCAGCGCCAGGACCGGGAGGGCGTCGCGCACCGCCTCGACCGACGCGGCCCGCGGGGTCGTCACCAGGCGCACCTCGGTGCTCGCCGGGTCGCCGAGGTCGACCCGGGACAGCAGCCGCTCGACCACCGGCACGGCCGACAGGACGGCGTCCACCGGGCCGGAGCGGACGGCTCCGGTGCGCACCGCGGCGGTCCGCACCGCACCGAGCATCCGCAGCCGGGTGGGCAGGGCCTGGCCGAGCCACCAGCGCAGCGCTCCGGGCAGCGCCAGCAGCGCGAGCGCGGCGTCCAGGGGGCCGGCGTCGAGGACCACGACGTCGGCCTCGACGCGGGCGAGCTCCGCCAGCAGCGCCACCTCGGCGGCACCGGGCGGCGCGACGACGGAGCTGGCCGGCGGCAGCGCGAGGTCGGGCAGGGCACCGGACAGCGCCGGGCCGACCGATCCCCACAGCTCCTCGAAGCCCTGCTGCGGGTCGGGGACGACGATCCGCAGCCCTTCGACCTCCCCGACGTCCACCGGTCGCCGCGAGACCAGGGCGGTGCTGCGACCGGCGCGGGCGGCACGGACGGCCAGGGCCGCCGACAGGGTGGAGGTCCCGGCCCCGCCGGGGCCGGTGACGAGCAGGGTGGTCACGCCGGATCAGCCCTCGACGCGCTTCTTGAGCTCCTTGAGCGCGGTGTCGAGGATGACCTTCTCCGCCTTGCGCTTGATCATCCCGAGCATGGGGATGGAGAGGTCGATGGTGATGGCGTAGGTGACGTCGGTGCGGCCGTCGGACTCGACGAGCGTGTACGAGCCCTCCTGGCGCTTCTGCATCTGGCCCTTGACGAGGGTCCAGGAGACGCGGCGGTCGCCCTCCCACGTGTAGTCGAGGACGTAGTCGTCCTTGACCGCACCGGCGTCGAGCACGAAGTGCACCCGCTTGGCCCGCCCGTCGGGGCCGGTCTCGAGCACCTCGACCCGCTTGGCGGCCCCGACCCACGTGGGGTAGGCGTCGAAGTCGGCGATGACCGCCATCACGTCGGCAGCGGGCGCCTCGACGACGATCGACTGGGTGGACTGGTCGGCCATGCGGAGCAGGCTAACCGCTCCGGCGTCCCCTGCCCCGGTGGGACGCCCGCCTCAGCTACTCACCGGTAGCCCCCAGAGGATAGATTTGCAGGCCAGACGTCCCGACCGGGGCGCACCGGGCGACGGTGCCCGGAGCCCGGTACGGGGAGAGAGGACCAGGCGTGCGCGAGTTCAGCGTCCCGGCGACGACCGAGGTGGGGCCGGACGAGGCCCTGACCGACATGCTGGCGGAGAACGTCTCCCTGCACGGGGACGAGGTCGGCCTGCGCATCCAGCGGGACGGCCGCTGGGAGGACGTGACCTGGCGGGAGTTCGGCGAGCAGGTTCGCGGCGTCGCCAAGGGCCTGATCGCCGCGGGCGTCCAGGCCGGCGACCGCGTGGCCCTGCAGGCCAAGACCCGGTACGAGTGGACGGTCCTGGACTTCGCGATCTGGACGGCCGGAGCGGTCGTCGTCCCGGTCTACGAGACCTCGAGCGCCGACCAGGTGGCCTGGATCCTCTCCGACTCCGGCGCGACCGCCATGGTCGTGGAGAAGGGCGAGCACGCCTCGGCGGTGGACTCCGTCCGCGACCAGGCGCCCGCCCTCGGCCCGGTCTACGTCATCGAGGACGACGCCCTCGGCACGCTCACCGCCGCCGGGGCCGACGTGCCCGACAACGAGCTGGACGCCCGCCGGGCGACCCTGGACGCCGACAGCCTCGCGACGCTGATCTACACCAGCGGCACCACCGGCCGGCCGAAGGGCTGCGAGCTCACGCACCGCAACTTCCTGTTCGAGATCGGCAACGGCATGAGCCTGCTGGGCCGGTTCATGAACGTGCAGGGCTCCCTGCTGCTGTTCATCCCGCTCGCGCACGTCCTCGCCCGCGTGCTGCAGGTCGGCGCCATCAAGACCCGCACGGTCATCGGCCACACCCCGGACGTGAAGAACCTCGTCGAGGACCTCGGCGCCTTCAAGCCGACGTTCGTGCTGGCCGTCCCGCGCGTCTTCGAGAAGGTCTACAACCAGGCCAAGGCGAAGGCCGAGGGCGACGGCAAGGGCAAGATCTTCGACAAGGCGGCGCAGGTCGCCATCGACTGGTCCCGCGCGCAGGACACCGGCGGCCCGGGCCTGGCGCTGCGCGCCCAGCACGCGCTGTTCGACAAGCTCGTCTACGGCAAGCTGCGCGCCGCGCTCGGTGGCCAGTGCCTCGGGGCGATCTCCGGCGGCGCGCCGCTCGGCGAGCGGCTGGGCCACTTCTTCCGCGGCATCGGCGTCCCGGTGTTCGAGGGCTACGGCCTCACCGAGACGACGGCGGCCGCGGCGGTCAACCACGACGACGCGCTGCGCATCGGCACGGTCGGCCGGCCGCTGCCCGGGGTGGCGTTCGCGATCGCCGACGACGGCGAGATCCTCATCCGCGGCGGCGTGGTCATGCGCGGGTACTGGAAGAACGAGCAGGCCACCAGCGAGGCCATCGACGCCGACGGCTGGTTCCACAGCGGTGACATCGGCGAGATCGACGCCGACGGCTTCGTGAAGATCACCGGCCGCAAGAAGGAGATCCTCGTGACCGCGGGCGGCAAGAACGTCGCCCCCGCCGTCCTGGAGGACCGGCTCCGCGCGCACCGGCTGGTCAGCCAGTGCATCGTCGTCGGCGACCAGCGGCCCTTCATCGGGGCCCTGATCACCCTCGACGAGGAGGCGCTCCCCCAGTGGCTCGAGTCCAAGGGGAAGCCGGCCGACAGCAAGCTCGCCGACCTGGTCGACGACGCCGACGTGAAGGCGGAGATCGACGCCGCGGTGGCCGACGCCAACAAGGCGGTCTCGCAGGCCGAGGCGATCAAGAAGTACAAGGTGCTGACGACCGACTTCACCGAGGACAACGGGATGCTCACCCCGAGCCTCAAGCTGAAGCGCAACGTGGTGCTCAAGGAGTTCGACGGCGAGGTCGAGTCGCTCTACACGCGATGAGGACCCGCTCGCCACGGGGGCCCGCTCCGCACCCGCGGAGCGGGCCTCAGTGCGTTCCCGGGTCGAGCAGGTCGGCGAAGGTCTCGGCGATCCGGGTCCAGGACCAGCGCTCCTCCACCCAGGAGCGCCCGGCCCGCCCCATCGCGCGGGCGCGCGCCGGGTCGTCGAGCAGCGCGGCGACCGTGTCGGCCACGGCCTCCGGCGAGCGGGGGTCGGGCACGACGGAGCCGGTGACGCCGTCCCGCACGGCCTCCGGTGCCCCGCCGGAGGTGCCGGCCACGACGGGCAGGCCGCACGCCGCCGCCTCGAGGTAGACCATGCCGAGCCCCTCGACGTCGAGCCCGCCGCGCCGGGTCCGGCAGGGCATGGCGAAGACGTCGCCGGCGGCGTAGTGCTCCGGCAGCCGGTCCGGCGGCACGGGCCCGGTGAGGACGACGGAGCCCTCCAGGCCGCGCGCGGCCACCGCACGCCGCAGCGCGGACTCCTGCGGCCCGCCGCCCACCAGCAGCAGCCGGGCGCCCGGGTGCCGGGCCAGCACCCGGGACCAGCCGGCGACGAGGACGTCCTGCCCCTTGCGCGGGACGAGCCGCGAGACGCACACGACCACGGGGGCGTCCCCCAGGCCGTGCCGCTCGCGGACGGCGCTGCCGTCGACCGCCGGGGAGAAGACCTCGACGTCGACGCCCGGGGACAGCTGCGCCAGCCGGCCCCGGCCACCGAGCGCCGGTTCCAGCCGGCTCCGGGTGTAGTCGCTGATGTAGGTCACGACGTCGAGGTCGGCGGCGATCCGGCGCATCAGCTGCCGTCCACCCGGCACGGCGACCCAGCCGGTCTCGTGGCCGTGGGTGATGCCCAGCTGGTGCCGCACGCCGGCCGAGCGCAGCGCGGGCGCGAGCAGGCCCAGCGGGGCGGCCGCCCCGTAGACCGCGCGGTCGCAGCCGTGGCGGCGCGCGAGGTCGACGGCCGCGCGGGCGGTCGCGCGGGTCGGCAGCAGCATCGCGGTGGGACGGCGGACCACCGGGTACGGCAGTGCGGCGTCGTGGGCCTCCCAGCCGGGAGAGCGGGAGGCCAGCACCACCAGCGACTCCGGCGGGCGGCGGGCCAGCAGCGCCGCGACGAAGGTCTGGATGCCGCCCTGGCGGGGTGGGAAGTCGTTGGTCACGACGAGCGTCCGGCTCACCGCTCCCCCGCCCGCAGCCAGTCCTCGGCGAACGCGACCCGCTGGGCCTTGGTCGGGTGGGACCCGAAGAACCACCGCCACGCCGCCGGGGGGTCGGGATCGGACAGGTTGGTGGTCGCCAGCCGCTCCTGCATCCGGATGAAGGCCTCCGCGTCGTTGGTGAGGTCGAGGGCGTGCAGGTCGGCGCGGGCCTCCACCTGCCGGGAGACCAGGTTCTGCACCGGGGTGGCCAGCAGCGTGCCGGCGGAGACCAGGAGCAGCAGCAGCGGCACCACGCGCGGGTCCGCCGGCGACTCGGCACCGGCCCGCCGCAGCAGCGGCGTCCAGGTGAGCAGCCAGCCGAGTCCGGCCACCGCGGCCGCGGCGCCGAGCGCGCCCATCAGCGTCCCGGTGAGGACGTCGTCGGTGGCCACGTGGCCCAGCTCGTGGGCGACGATCGACTCGATCTCGTCGTCGGGGAGCCGGTCGAGGAGGGTGTCGTAGAGGACGATCCGCCGGGTGCCGCCGAACCCGGAGACGTAGGCGTTCAGCGACGTCGTCCGCCTCGAGGCGTCGGAGACGAGCACGTCCTCCACGGGGGTGCCGTTCTCCTCCGCCAGCGCCAGCAGGTCGGTGCGCAGCTGACCGGCCGGCAGGGACGCGAAGCTGTTGAACGCCGGCTCGATGACCACCGGGTAGAGGAACGACCCGACGACGACGAGCGCGGCAGCCGCCCCCGCCGCCCACGCCCACCACCAGCGCGGTACCCGCCGGACCAGCCAGACGAGCAGTAGCACGCCCAGGGCGGTCAGCGCGGCGTCGATCGCCAGCGAGACGCCGACGTCGCGCAGCCACAGCGGCCAGCTGCGGGTCGACAGGCCGTACCGGTGCCGCACCACCTCCCCGTAGGCGGCCAGCGGCAGCGTGACCAGCCGGCCGATCGCCAGGAGGGCGAGCGTGCCCAGCAGCACCTGCCACACCCAGCGGCCGCCCAGCGGCCGGGCGACGGCCAGCACCAGCCGGGCACCGAGGCGGGTGAGGCCCAGGACGGCGGACACGGCCAGCCCCAGCACCAGGGAGGCCAGCGACGCCGGGCGGAGGGCGCCCGCGAAGGACTCGGCCCGGGTCACGGCCTCGGGCGACAGCCCGGCGGTGGGGTCGGGAGGGGTGGGACCACCGGGGAGGTCCGGCAACAGGGTCCACGGGGTGCGGAGCACCACGACGAGGACGAAGGCCGCACCGAGGACGACCGCGGCCACCAGCGCGGCCCGGCGGGCGGACACGACCCGAGCTTAGGCGAAGGACCCTCTGCCCCCCGCCCCTCGCAGGGCCTCTGCAGAGGGGCCGGAACGACAGCGGGCCGATGACCTCCCGTGAGGTCATCGGCCCGTCGTCCTGCAGGTACTAGACGATCCGGCGCATCGCGGTGATGCCGCCCATGGAGTCCATGCCGACGACCTTCACCGGCTGGCTCGAGGTGGAGGCGTGCACCATCTGGCCGTTGCCGATGTACATCGCGACGTGGCTGACCGGGCTGTAGAAGAACAGCAGGTCCCCCGGCTGCAGCTCGGCCCGCGAGACCGCGGTGCCCATCTGGGACTGCATTCGGCTGGAGTGCGGGAGGCTGACCCCGGCCGCGGCGTAGGCGTACTGCGTGAGGCCGGAGCAGTCGAAGGCGTCCGGTCCCCCGGCGCCCCAGACGTACCGGTCACCGACCTGGGCCAGCGCGGTGTCGACGGCGGCCTGCGCGGAACCGCTGGCGGCCACCGGACGGGCCACCGCGGCCGGCGCCACGGTCTCACCGCTGTGCGTGGCCTCCGCCTGCTGCACCTGCTGCTGCTGCGCCGCGGTGAGCTCGGCGTACTGCCGCTGGTACTCGGCGATGTCGGACTCGAGCTGGTCCTCCTGGGCGCTGAGGTCGTCCAGGGTCTGCTGGGCGGCGGCCTGCGCGGCGTCGGCCTCGGCCTGCGCCTGCTCGGCCTCCTGCGCGGCGGCGGAGACGTCGTCCAGGACACCGGTGGTGTGGCCGGCGATCTGGTCCAGCATCGACAGGCTGCTGACGAAGTCCTCGGCCGAGTCGCTCGTCATGAGCATCTCGAGCGTGGCGAGGCTGTCGTCGGTGCCGGTGTAGGCGCTGCGGGCCACCTGGCGGATCTGCCCGTCGAGCGCGTCGAGCTCGACCCGGGTCTGCTCGACCTCCGCGTGGGCCGCGGCGGCCGCCTGCTGCTGCTGGGCGAGCACCTCGCGGGCCTCGTTGATCTGCTCGCTCAGCACCTCCAGCTCGTGGCTGGCAGCGGCGACGAGCTGGGCCGCCTGCTGCGGCGTCGTCGCGGTGCCGGGCTCGGCGGCCGCGGTGCCGGGCAGCGCCGTGAGCGCGAGGGCGGCGGTGGTCCCCACGAGCGCGCCGCGGGTGAACCGGCGGGAGTGGGTGGGACGGCGGGAACCGGTCGTCTGACCGGGATGGAGCTGAGTTCGTGCATGCCCCATGGCAGGGCGAGGCGTCGCCACGGTCGGCGGCTCTCCGTTCTTCCTCAGCAACCGCCTACCGAGTTAGCTGACGGGTTCGGGCTGGGAAGACGTGCCCTATCTCCGTGCGCCGCGAGGACGCACACGAGAACTCACCCCAGTGCTGCGGTGGGTCCCCGGCTCACCTCGGCGTTCCCGCCGCCCGGAGGCGGCACGGACACCTGCGGTGACTCGGCGGTGTCCGGCCGAGGTCACCCCGTAGGGGGCGACGACCACCCGGTCGGACGGGCCCACGGTACGGAGGCAGACCAGATGTGACAAACGGAGGGAGCGTGGATTGTGGGAATCGACACGATTCGCACGGTCGCCACTCCGGTGGGTCACCGACACGACGGCCGACGGGCCGGTCAGCCGATCTGCCGGTGACCGCGGTGCTCCTCGCTGCCGCCCGGCCGGTGCCGCAGCGGGGGCACCAGCCCGCCCTCAGCGAGCGCGCGGACGGCGCGGCGCTCCACCTCGTCCAGCTCCACGACCACCCCGTGCGGGGCGGTCTCGGACGGCTGGTCCTCGGGTGCCGGGAGGGCCGCCCGGCGGGTCATCGGCACCACGGCCGGATCGGTGTCCTGCCAGCCTGGCGGCACCCCCAGCAGCACCGTGACCACGCAGTCGGCGCAGCCGGTGCCGCGGGCGGTGCAGGTGTCGCAGTCGATGAGCATCGGTCGCTCCCCTCCCGGTCCTCTCGTCGGTGAGAGCGACGCTAGGCACGCCCACCGACAGTTCCGGTCAGGTGCCGGCGAACTCCCAGTGCCAGGGCTCCTCGCGGCCGTTGCCGGGGTCGGCCCACGTCGGGTGCAACCAGCCGAAACGCCCCGCGTTGGCGACCATCCACTGGTACTGCGGTGTCCCGAAGACCTCGATCCCCCCGCAGAGGTCGACCGCCAGGCCCCACCCGTGGTTGCTGGTACCGGGGACCGCCGCCAGCGCCGGCTTCTGGCCGTACAGACGGACCTGGCTGGCGTAGGTGCGGTAGGAGTCGGTGATGCAGATCGGCGACCCGAACGCCGCGGTGTAGGCGGCGTTCATGGCGCGGTAGGACGCCGCGGCGTCGCAGCGCAGCGAGTGCGACGCCGCGCCGATCTCGCACAGCGCGCTCGGCGGGATCAGGCCGTTCGGGTAGCCGCCCCACGACCGCGCGCCGTCGTAGCTCGGCGGGTAGACGCTGTTGCCGCACTCGACCCGCAGCGCACCCGGGGTCACCCCGGGTGCGGGCTCGGGCGGCCGCTGGCCGAGCGCGGGGCGGCCGATCATGAGGACCTGGTCCATCGGCAGCGAGCGGACGACGACCGCTCCGGCCCGCCCGTCCGCCGCGAGCATCGAGCGGGTGTCGAGAGCCAGGCCGACGTGCCCCAGGCCGGCCTCCGGGGTGCCGAGGAACACCAGGTCCCCGGGCAGCACGTCCTCGTTCGCGATCGGACGGGTGACCCCGAACAGGCCCGCCTGGTCCCCCGGCAGCTCGATCCCGGCGGCCCGGTAGGCCGACTGCACCAGCGACCCGCAGTCGTAGGACTCCGGCCCGGCCGTCCCGGGCGCGTAGGGCAGCCCGAGCTGGTCCATGACCGTGGTGACCGCCGTGATCGCCTCGCGGGGCAGGACCAGCAGCGAGGAGGGCTGGCGGGGCAGCTGGGCGGCCCCGGGCTGGGCTCCGCCGGCGACCGAGCCGACCGGCGCGAGACCGGCGGGCAGGGCCGCGATCGGGTCCAGCAGCTCGCCGGCCGGCGGCGGGGTGATCCCGGCCGCGACGAGCTCGTCGAGGTAGGCACGCCAGTTCGCCGCCGTCTGCTCGTTGACCTCGACCTGCTCGCGCTGCAGCTGCGCCAGCTGGCGGTCGACGTCCCCGAGGGCGGCGTCCAGCTCGTCGGTCACCGCGGTGGCGGCGTCCTCCAGCGCCTGCACCTCCGCCGCCACCTGATCGGCCCGGGCCTGCGCCTGCGCCAGCGCCGCGGCGGCCCGGTCCCGCTCGGCCACCGCCGCGCGGCGCTGCTGCTCGGCCGCCCCCACGACCTCGGCCGCGTGGGCGTCCACCGCCTCGAGGTAGCCCATCGCGGCGACGATCTCCCCCGGCTCGCCGCCGCTGAGCAGCAGCGTGAGCGGGGTGAGGGCACCGCCGTCGCGGTAGACGGCGGAGGCGTAGTCGGCCACGACCTCCTGGTACTCGGCCAGCTGTGCCTCGTACTCGGCGACGACGGCCTCGGCCGCGGCCGTGTCCTCCCGGGCCCGGGCCAGCGCCTGCTCGGCGGCGACCACCTCGCCCTGGCGCGCCAGGAGATCGGCCTGGACCTCCGCCGCCCGCTGCTGCAGCTCGTCGAGGGCGTCGCTGTCCAGCACCCCGGTGGTGCCACCGGGCTGGTCGCTCGGAGCCGCGACGGCGGTGCCGGCGAGCGGGCCGGCGAGGCCCAGGACGGCCGCGGCGGCGACCGTGAGCAGGACGACCGACGGACGACGGGCGCGCCACCGTGTGCGCGGGGACATCGATCACCTCATGCCAGGGCGGGACCCCCGTGGTCCCCGACTGTGCATGGTGGCCCCCATCACGGTGCCGCGCCACCGCGACCAGCGCGTTCGCCCGGGCGGGGGACGGCGCGGTCCCGTCCGGCGCGCGGCCCGCGCCGGGAGGGGTCCGGCGTGGGTCCCGGAGACTGTCGGTGGCCCGACCTACCGTCCGCCGCGTGCCACCGTCCACCGCTCCGTCCCCCGGGTGGGTCACCGGGGTCGCCGACGCCGGGGGCCACGGGGTGACGCCCCGCTTCGACCCCGGCCCGCGGTACGTGCAGGCCACGATCGAGGAGCTCGGCACGCCGCTGTCCGAGGTGACGTTCGTGGTGGTCGACCTGGAGACCACCGGCGGGTCCCCGCGGGACAGCGCCATCACCGAGATCGGCGCGGTCAAGGTCCGCGGCGGCGAGGTGCTCGGCGAGTTCCAGACGCTGGTCGACCCCGGGCGCGAGATCCCGCCCTACATCAGCGTGCTGACCGGCATCACCACCTCGATGGTCTACGCGGCGCCGCGGATCGCCGAGGTCCTCCCCGCCTTCCTGGAGTTCGCCCGGGGCGCGGTGCTGGTGGCCCACAACGCCCCGTTCGACCTCGGCTTCCTCAAGGCGGCGTGCGCCGAGAGCGGCATCCCCTGGCCGGCGGCGGCGTCGGTCGACACCGCCATCCTCGCCCGGCGGCTGCTGAGCCGCGACGAGGTGCCCAACTGCAAGCTGGCGACCCTCGCCCCCTACTTCTCCGCCACCACCGACCCCTGCCACCGGGCGCTGGCCGACGCCCGCGCCACCGTCGACGTCCTCCACGGCCTGTTCGAGCGGCTCGGCCCGCTGGGCATCACCTCGCTCGAGGAGCTCACCGGCCTGACCCGGCAGATCGACCCCGAGCGGCGCCGCAAGCGGCACCTGGCCGACACGGTCCCCGGCGGTCCCGGGGTGTACGTCTTCCGCGGACCGAAGGACGAGCCGCTCTACGTGGGGACGTCGAACGACCTGCGCAGCCGGGTGCGCAGCTACTTCTCCTCGAGCGAGCAGCGCAGCCGGATCACCGAGATGGTCGGCCTGGCCCGGCGCGTCGAGGCGATCCCCTGCGCCCACGACCTCGAGGCCGCGGTCCGCGAGCTGCGGCTGATCGCCGAGTGCAAGCCCCGGTACAACCGCCGGTCGCGGTTCCCCGAGCGCGCGCTGTGGATCCGGCTGACCGACGAGGTCTTCCCGCGGCTGTCGATCGTCCGCCGTGTCCGCCCCGGCGCCGGCGTCTTCCTCGGGCCCTTCCCCGACCGGCGGGCCGCCGACGCGGCGGCCGCGGCGATCCACGAGTCCCTGCCGTTGCGGCAGTGCACGCCACGCCTGTCGCTCAAGGTCCTGGGCACCGCGTGCGCCCTCGCCGGCATGGGGCGCTGCGGCGCGCCGTGCACCGGGGCGCAGACCGTCGAGGAGTACGGCGAGATCGCCGCCGTCCTGCGCGCCGCGGTCGCCGCCGACCCGCGCGCCCTGCTGGCACCGCTGCTGGACCGGGTGGAGCGGCTCTCCGCCGAGGAGCGGTTCGAGGACGCCGCGGTGCTGCGGGACCGGATCGCCGTCCTGGTGCGTGCCGTGCGCCGCCGGCAGCGGCTGGAGTCGCTGGCCGCCGTCCCGCAGCTGACGATCGCCCGGCCCGACGGCGCCGGCGGCTGGCACCTGTCCATCGTCCGCCGCGGCCGGCTGGTGGCCGCCGGTGGGGCGGCCCGCGGAAGCTCGGTGCGGCACACGCTCGCCGGCCTGCTCGCCACCGCCGAGACGCCGCTGACCCCCGACGGCGAGCTGGCCGCGACCGTCGACGAGACCGAGCTCGTGCTGCGCTGGATGGAGAAGCCCGGCACCCGCCTCGTCGAGGTCGACGGCACGCTGGCCTGCCCGGTCCCGGGCACCGGCTCCTACAGCGCCTTCCTGGACCAGGTGGAGGCCGGCCGCCGCGAGCGGGAGCCCTTCGCCGACGGCCGGTCGCTGGGCACCCGGGCCCGGCCGGACCGGGTCTCCCCCACGCCGCGCGGAGCAGGCGGCCGGGTGCCGCCCCGGATAGCATCCCCGGCGTGATCACCGCCATCGTCATGATCGACGCGGCCACCGACGCCATCCCCGAGGTGGCCCAGGCCGTCGCCGACCTGGAGGGCGTGAGCGAGGTCTACTCGGTGGCCGGCGACACCGATCTGATCGCGGTCGTCCGGGTCCGGGAGTTCGAGCAGATCGCCGAGGTCATCGCCGGGCGGATCAACAAGGTCCCCGGGGTGCTCGAGACCGATACGCACATCGCCTTCCGGTCCTACTCCCGGCACGACCTCGAGGCTGCGTTCTCCATCGGCCTGGAGTGATCAGCCTGGAGTGATCGGCCTGGAGTAGTTGCCGGTCAGCGCGGCGGTGCCACCTCGCGGCTGACGGTCACCCACCGGTCGAGCAGCGCCGCGGCGCGTCCGTCGTCGACCGCCGCCGCAGCACGGGCCAGGGCCGACGCCAGCGCCGCGTCCAGGTCGCCGTCGGGGCCGTCGAAGGCGGCCAGTGCTGCCGCCGCGTTCAGCAGCACCGCGTCGCGGACCGGCCCCTCCTCGCCACCGACGACCCGGCGGAAGACGTCGGCGTTGAACGCCGGGTCGCCGCCCCGCAGCGCGTCGAGCGGCGCGGGGGCGATCCCCAGCGCCGCCGGGTCCACCCGGGCCGGCCGCACCTCTCCGCCGGCGACCACCCACACCGCCGACGTCGTCGCCGTCGTCAGCTCGTCGAGACCGTCGTCGCCGCGGAAGACCAGCGCGCGGGTGCCGCGTCCGGCCAGGACCGCGGCCAGCACCGGCGCCATCCGGGGGTCGGCGCAGCCGATCGCCGCGGCCACCGGCCGCGCGGGGTTGGCCAGCGGGCCGAGGAAGTTGAAGACGGTGCCGATGCCCATCTCGCGGCGCGGTGCGCCGGTGAACCGGAACCCCGGGTGGAACACCGGGGCGAAGAAGAAGCCGATCCCGGCCTCCGCCACGCAGCGGGCGACCGCCGGGGCCGGTAGGTCGATGACGACGCCGAGGGCCTCCAACACGTCGGCCGACCCGGACGACGACGAGGCCGCACGGTTGCCGTGCTTGGCGACCGGGGCTCCCGCGGCCGCCGCCACGACGGAGGCCATCGAGGAGATGTTGACGGTGTGCGCGCCGTCGCCGCCGGTCCCCACGACGTCCACGCAGTCCACCGAGAGCTCGACGGGGGTGGCGCGGTCGAGCATCGTGGCGGAGAGCCCGGCGACCTCGGCCGCCGACTCGCCCTTGGCGCGCAGGGCGACCGCGAAGGCCGCGATCTGGGCGGGGGTGGCCTCGCCGGCCATGATCTCGCGCATGGCCCAGGCCGCGTCGTCGGCCGGCAGGTCCTCGCGGGCCAGGAGCCGGGTGAGCAGGCCGGACCAGGTGGGTGTGCCCACGACGCTCAGCGGCGGACGGTCGGCACGCCCACCCGAGACCGCAGCACGTCGGCGACGACGTGCGGGGCGGTCAGCGGGTCGAGCGGCATCGGCAGCGTGGCGTCGGCCTGCGACCAGTGCGCGAGCCAGCGGTCGGGCTGCCGGGCGATGAGCACGCACAGCGCCGGGCGGTCGGCGACCTCCACGGTGAGCTGGCGGGCGAGCGCCAGGCCGCCGGTGGGCTGCGCCTCGCCGTCCAGCACGCAGAGGTCGATGCCGCCCGCGTCCACGGTGTCGACGACGTCCTGGCCCGTGTCGCACTCGATCCAGGTGATCGGACCGACGTCGGCGGCGGGCTGGCGGCCCACGACCGTGCGGACCGCCTGCCGGACCTCGGGACGGGAGCTGTAGACCAGGACGGTGGCCGCGGCGGCGCCGCCGGCTGAGGTCGAACTCACGTCCGCGAGCCTAGTGCCCGCGGCGGACGGCGCGGACCGGCTCCGACGCATCTCGACCCGGTCACGGACGCCGCCACGCCCGGTGACCCACGGTCGTCGCTGTCGCCGGGCGATGCCATGATGGGCCCCGTGACAACGGCTCCCGTCGCGAGCGGCACCTTCGACACGTCCCGGGTGCACTCCCTGACCCGTCCGAACATGGTCAGTGTCGGCACGATCGTCTGGCTCTCCAGCGAGCTGATGTTCTTCGCCGGCCTGTTCGCCATGTACTTCACCGCGCGAGCGCGGGCACAGGACGGCTGGCCTCCGGAGCCGACCGAGCTGAACCTGCCGTACGCCCTGGTCTTCACGACGATCCTGGTCGCGTCGTCGATCACCTGCCAGCTCGGCGTCTTCGCCGCTGAGCAGGGGAACGTCTACGGCTTGCGCCGCTGGTTCACCATCACCTTCGTGATGGGCCTGATCTTCGTGCTCGGCCAGGCCTTCGAGTACGTCACCCTGGTCGAGGAGCACGGCACCACCATCTCCTCCAGCACCTACGGGTCGGTCTTCTACCTGACGACCGGGTTCCACGGTCTGCACGTCATCGGAGGCCTGATCGCCTTCGTCTACCTGCTCATCCGCTCCACGATGGGCCGTTTCACGCCGGCACAGGCGACCTCGGCGATCGTGGTCTCCTACTACTGGCACTTCGTCGACGTCGTGTGGATCGGGCTCTTCGCCACGATCTACCTGATCCGCTAGGGAACCGGTGTCCACCACGAACCCGCAGTCCGACGCCCGGCCCGACGACGGGCCGCAGCGCGCACGCCTCCGCCGGCTCCGGCCGGCCCAGGGCACCCCGGCCGCCGCGGCCCGCTCGCGTCGGCTGTCCAAGGCCCGTCGCCGGGTGGCCAACGTCGCCGGCCTCATGGCCGCGCTGGTCCTGACCGGCGCCCTCTACTCCACGATCGCGCCGGCCCAGGCCGAGGAGGCCGAGGCCGCCGGCGGCGAGGCCTACGAGGCCGGCCGGGAGATCTACGAGAACAGCTGCATCACCTGCCACGGCGAGAACCTCGAGGGCGTCGAGACCCGCGGGCCCTCGCTGATCGGCGTCGGCGGTGCGGCCGTGTACTTCCAGGTGCACACCGGCCGCATGCCGCTGGTCCGCCAGGCCGAGCAGGGCCCGGACAAGCCGGTCGTCTTCAGCGAGGAGGAGATCGACCAGCTGGTGACCTACGTGCAGGCCAACGGTGGCGGCCCGGCCGTCCCCGGTGGCGACCTGCGCGAGGGCGACCTGGCCCTGGGTGGCGAGCTGTTCCGGCTGAACTGCGCCTCCTGCCACAACTTCGTCGGCGAGGGCGGCGCCCTCTCGTCGGGCAAGTACGCGCCCGACCTGCACGACGCCGACGACCTCGAGATCTACACCGCGATGCTGAGCGGACCGGAGAACATGCCGGTCTTCGGTGACAACCAGCTCACGCCGGAGGAGAAGCGCTCGATCATCAACTACATCCAGACCATCAAGGAGATGCCCGACCCGGGCGGCGCCGGCATCGGCCGCATCGGTCCGGTCGGCGAGGGTGTCGTGATCTGGGTCGTCGGGATCAGCGCTCTGATGTTCGGGATCTTCTGGATGGGGACCAAGGCGTGACCACGCACGACACCCGCCCCGGCTCGGCCGGAGGAGCGGACACCCCCGGACCGCTGCACGGCGGCCCGGACGACGACTACACCCCGGAGCAGCTCGCGGCGATGAGCCGCGAGGACCTGGACCAGCTGGGTGCCCGCTACGACGGCGTGCAGATCCTGCACGTCGACCCGGGCCCCGAGCCGGGCTCGGCGCTCGAGCGCCGCTACGTCCGTCAGGTCGGCGCCGTCTTCGCCCTGGCCGGTCTGGCCGCCTTCGCCTTCGTCGTCGTGTACGTCGGCTCGGGCTGGTTCCTCCCCGACTGGGAGTGGACCATCGAGGGCGACACCTGGAGCACGCTGTTCACGCCGCTCCTGGGCGGACTGATGGGCCTCGCGCTGATCCTGGTCGGCGTCGGCATGGTGCTGTACACGAAGAAGCTGCTCCCCCACGAGACCGCCGTGCAGGACAAGCACGACGGCTCGCACTTCGACCGGGTGACCACCGGCGCCACGCTCGTCGGCGGCCTGCACAACAGCGGCCTGGCCCGGCGCAAGCTCATCACCCGCTCGCTGGCCTTCATGGGCGGCGGCCTGGGTCTGATGCTGCTGATGCCGCTCGGCGGTCTGATCAAGAACCCGAGCGCGGGCAACTCGCTGGACCGGACCTCGTGGGCGCCCTACCAGGAGAACGGCCGTCAGCGCCTCGTCCGCCTGGTCCGGGACGACGGCACGCCGATCCGTCCCGGTGACGCCGTCCCCGGATCGCTCGAGACGGTCTTCCCGTCGCGCCCCGGCGCGAACCACGAGACCGACGCCGCGACGATGCTCTTCCGCCTGCGTCCCGAGCAGCTGGCCGTGAACCGGCCGCGCGAGGGCCAGGAGGACTTCGGCTACGGCGACTACGTCGCCTACTCGAAGATCTGCACGCACGCCGGCTGCCCGGTCTCGCTCTACGAGCAGGAGACCAGCCGCATCCTGTGCCCCTGCCACCAGTCGCAGTTCGACATCACGCAGGGCGCCAAGCCGGTCTTCGGGCCCGCCACCCGGTCGCTGCCGCAGCTCCCGCTGGGGGTCGACGAGGAGGGCTACTTCGTCGCCCTGAGCGACTACCCTGAGGCCGTGGGCCCCACCTACTGGAACCGGGAGCGCATCTGATGGCTCGTACCGCCACTGCCCCGGGAGCTCCGACCACCCGTGCCGGCAAGATGGCGCTGGAGGTGGACGACCGTCTGATCGTCGCCGGCCCCCTCCGCCGCACGCTGAACAAGGTCTTCCCCGACCACTGGTCCTTCCTGCTCGGCGAGATCGCGATGTACGCGTTCATCGTCCTGCTGCTGTCGGGGACCTACCTGACGTTCTTCTTCGACCCGTCGCTGCGCGAGGTCACCTACGAGGGCAGTTACGACGCTCTCCGCGGTGTCCAGATGTCCGCCGCGTACGACTCCGCGCTGGACCTCTCGTTCGACGTCCGCGGTGGCCTGTTCATGCGGCAGGTCCACCACTGGGCCGCGCTGCTGTTCGTCGCCGCGATCGTCGTCCACCTGCTCCGCATCTTCTTCACCGGCGCCTTCCGGCGGCCGCGGGAGACGAACTGGCTGATCGGTGTGGGCCTGCTGGTCCTGGCCCTCCTCGAGGGCTTCTCCGGCTACTCGCTGCCCGACGACCTGCTGTCCGGCACCGGCCTGCGGATCATGTCGGCGATCATCCTGGCGATCCCGGTGGTCGGCACCTGGGTGCACTGGGCCGTCTTCGGCGGTGACTACGTCGGCGAGCTCATCCTCGGCCGGCTCTACATCGCCCACGTGCTGCTGATCCCGGCCATCCTGCTGGGCCTGATCGCGCTGCACCTGCTGATCCTGGTCAAGCAGAAGCACACCCAGTTCCCCGGCCCGGGCCGGACCGAGCACAACGTCGTCGGCAACCGCCTCTTCCCGACCTTCGCCGGCAAGGCGGGCGGTCTGTTCTTCATCGTGTTCGGTGTCATCGCCGCGCTGGCCGGCCTCGTGCAGATCAACCCGATCTGGCTGTGGGGTCCGTACAACCCGGCGCAGGTGTCGGCGGCGTCGCAGCCCGACTGGTACATCATGTTCCTGGACGGCTCGACCCGGCTCTTCCCCGCCTGGGACATCAACCTGCCGGGGAACTACCAGATCCCGGCGCTGTTCTGGCCCACGGTGGTGCTGCCGGGGATCATCTTCACGCTCCTGGCGCTGTACCCGATGATCGAGCGCAAGCTCACCGGCGACACTGCGTCGCACCACCTGCTGCAGCGGCCGCGCGACGTCCCCGTCCGCACCTCGCTGGGTGCCATGGCGCTGACCTTCTACATCGTGCTGCTGCTGTCCGGTGGCAACGACGTGATCGCGGACAAGTTCATGATCAGCCTCAACGCCATGACGTGGGCGGGGCGGATCGGGATGATCATCCTCCCGCCGATCGTGTACGTGCTCACCTACCGGATCTGCCTCGGTCTGCAAAAGCACGACCGCGAGGTCCTGGAGCACGGCATCGAGACCGGCGTGATCCGGCGTCTGCCGCACGGTGAGTTCATCGAGGTCCACCAGCCCCTCGGCCCGGTGGACGAGCACGGCCACGGTCAGCTCGCCTACGGCGGTGCCCCCGTGCCGAAGCGGATGAACCAGATCGGCGGCGCCCGCCGCGCGATCCGGGGCTTCTTCACGCCGATCGAGTCGCCGGCCGCCGTCGAGCTCGAGCAGCGCCGCGAGGAGCACGGTCTCGCCAACGCCGAGTCCCGCGAGCTGACCACCTCCGGGCGTCCGTCCGAGGGTGGGCGCCCCTCCGAGGGTGGCCGTCCTTCCGAGGGCGGGAAGCCGCAGGAGCCGCGCGACTGACAGCAGCTCCGGCTGATCGAGAGGGCCCGGTGGACGTCGTCCACCGGGCCCTCTCGCGTTCCCTGACCCCCAGGAGCACCTTCCCCTCTCGCAGCGGCGTCCGGCCCGCTCAGGGCCGCCGACCGGCCCTCGCTCTGCCTGCCGGTGACCTGGCGGCAGGGGCTCCACCAGCGAGACCGTCGCCTGCCGCTCGGCGAGGGCTCCCGCGGACGCTCAGCGGTCCGCCAGTGGGTCGGACAGGCCGGTTCCTCCGGCCGTTCCCGCGGTCAGGCCGGGTGGCAGCTGCTCTCGTGGAGCGCGCCACGGACGGGGCCGTTGTACCCGGGGACCCGTCCGGGCCGGCGCAACGGGCCACGGCGGTACGACGCCTCGCCGATGGCCTCCGGCCGACCCGGCTCTCCCCCTGTCCCCCTCTCTCCGAGAGGGCTCCTGCGGCCCTCCGGCGGTCGAGCAGGGATTGCGACCCCGCCACCGCCGGCACGCGCCACGGAGCAGGCGGTGTACCCCGGGGGCCGGTCCGGGCCGGCGAAGCGGGCCACGGCCGGTACGACGCCTCGCCGATGGCCCCGGCCGGGCCCGGCAAGCAGGCCGGAACGGCGAGAGGGCCCCGCCCGCGGGTGCGGGAGGGGCCCTCTCGGTGGGCGGTACGCGTCAGCTGTGCGCGTTCTGCCCGACGTAGTACTCGAAGAGCAGACCGCCGACGGCGATGAGGATCGCCGCGCCGCCCATGATGATCAGCCACGGGTAGAAGAAGGCCAGGCCCAGAGCCGTCAGACCGATCGACAGGGCGACGGTGATGGGCCAGTAGCTGGCCGGGCTGAAGAAGCCCAGCTCCCCGGCCCCGTCGGCGATGTCGGCGTCCTTGCGGTCCTCCGGCCGGGCGTCGATGCGCCGGGAGATGAACCAGAAGAACCCGCCGATGAGGATCGTCAGGCCGGCCGAGAGGGCCAGGGCGGTGGTGCCGATCGGCTCCTTCGCCCAGACCCCGTAGACGATCGCGAAGACGACCAGGAGGGCCGAGACGATGTTGAAGATTGCTGCTTCGACCTTCACGAGCGTGCTCCCGGCTGCGTCGTGGCGTGGAACGTGTTCGGGGTGCTGCGGTCAGCCATCGACCTGCTGCGCGTCCTCACCCAGGTCCCACGGCTGGGTGGCCACCGACGAGCCACCGAGCTCCGGGTCCACCTCCTCGAGGGCCTCGAAGGTGCTCGCGCCGGACTCCCGGAGCTGCAGGTAGCGGTCGTAGTCCTCACCGCTGACCACGCGGACCTCGAAGTTCATGTACGCGTGGTAGGTGCCGCACAGCTCGGCGCAGCGGCCGACGTAGGCGCCTTCCTGCCCCTCGTCGATCGTCACCTCGAACACGTTGTCCCGGCCGTTCTCGTTGCCCGGGATCACGTCGAGCTTGAAGAGGAACTCCGGCACCCAGAACGAGTGGATGACGTCGGCCGAGCGGACGTAGAACTGCACCGTCCGGTCGGTCGGGAGGACCAGGATCGGGATCTCCTCGCTGTTGCCGACGGTGCTGACCTGCTCGGCCTCGTCCTCGGCGGTGTCGGCGTAGAGGAACTCCCAGTTCCACTTGAACGCCTGGACGGTGATGTTCACGTCCGGGTCGTCACCGCGCTCCTGGACCTCGTTCTGCACCTTGACGGTGAAGAAGAACAGGCCGGCGATGATGAGGAACGGGATGATCGAGTAGACGATCTCCAGCGGCAGGTTGTACGCCGTCTGCCGCGGCAGCTCGTCACCCTTCTTCCGGTGGCGGACGATCGACCAGCCGATGAGGGCCCACACCAGGATGCCGACGATCAGGGCGGCGATGACCGACCAGATCCACAGCTCCTTCATGGACTGGGACTCCTCGGTGATGCCCGAGGGCCAACCCCAGCGCCAGAACTCGTTGTCGGGGGTGCACCCCGAGAGGGCCGGAACCCCCAGGAGACCGAGCGCGGCGACCCGCGCGAGCCTGTTGCCTCGAGCCACTGCTCGTTGCCTCCTCGTCCGCCGTCCGGGAGCCCGGACGGTCATCCCCGGTGCCGCCCCCGCCGTTCCCGGCGGACGGTCGCGCACCGACCACAGTCTGCGGCGAGACTAGCCGACCCCGCTCGGCGGCCGGTCACCGGAGAGATGCGACCCGCGGGGCCGTCGCCGCCTCGTGACCAACCGGGCCGCCACGGACACGGGCGCTCGCCCGCGCCGCCGTGACTGCCCTCACGACCGACCCCGGCTCCCGGCCCCCGCCGGTTAGAGTCGGGGGGTGTTCTCCCGGCTGCTGACCCCGAAGTGGGTGGCCCTCCACCTGCTCGTGGCGGTGCTGTTCGTGGCCACCTTCTTCCTCGGTTACTGGCAGCTGTCCAAGGCCGAGGACGGCGGCGGCGCGGTCAACTGGAGCTATGCGCTGCAGTGGCCCCTCTACGGGTTCATGGGCCTGTGGTTCTACGTGCGCATGGTGCGCGAGGAGCTGCGGCGCGACCCCGACGAGGACGAGCCGGGCAACGCCCTGGTGCTGTACCAGCGGCCGCGCATCGACACGACCGGCGACCCCGAGCTCGCCGCCTACAACGCCTACCTCGCCGAGCTCAACGAGAAGGCGCTCGGTCAGCGGGGCTCCGGTGGCCGCTGAGCCCACCGCGGCGCCGTCCGGGCTGCCGCGCGCCCTCGCGCGCCGGGTCGGCCAGGACGTCCCGGCCGCGCTGCTCCGCTACCGGGTGATGGCCTGGGTGGTCGGCGTCCTGCTGATCGCGCTGGTGCTGGTCGCCGTCCCGGTGAAGTACCTCGGCGGTCCCGACGAACCGGTCGCGCTCATCGGCACCGCGCACGGTTGGCTGTACGCCATCTTCTTCCTCACCGCCTGCGATCTGGCGATCCGCGCCCGCTGGACCCTCAAGGGCAGCGTCCTGGTCCTGCTGGCCGGGACCATCCCGATCCTGTCGTTCGTCGCCGAGCGGATCGCCACCCGCAGGACCCGCGCCGGCGAGCGCGTCTGACCACCGTCCCGGCACCCGCCGGGACACGAACCGACCGGAGACCTGCGCGCATGTGCGGCCTGCTGGCCTACCTGTCCACCGACGCCGACCGGGTCGCCGAGCCGATCGTCGACGACGTCCGCGAGGCACTCCACTGCCTGCACCACCGGGGTCCCGACGACACCGCCGTCTGGTCGGACCCCAACGTCGTCCTCGGCTTCAACCGGCTGTCGATCATCGACCTCGAGGGCTCCCCGCAGCCCCTCCCCTACGCCCGGGACCGCTACCGGATCCTGTTCAACGGCGAGATCTACAACTACCTGGAGCTGCGCGAGGAGCTCCAGGCCGCCGGCGCCGAGCTGGCCACCCACGGCGACACCGAGACGATCGTCGCCGGCTACCACCTGTGGGGCCAGGACGTCGTCCGCAAGCTGCGCGGGATGTTCTCGTTCGTCATCTGGGACACCGAGACGCGGACGGCGTTCGGCGCGCGCGACCCCTTCGGCATCAAGCCGCTGTTCACCGCCCGCCTGGCCGACGGGGCCCTGGTCTTCAGCTCCGAGAAGAAGGCCGTGCTGGAGATGCTGGGCGGCAGCGCGGCCGCCGGTGGCGTCGACGCGGCGTCCCTGCAGCACTACCTGACCCTGCAGTACGTGCCGGAGCCCGCCACCCTGCACCGGGGCATCCGCCGGATCGAGAGCGGCACCAGCTTCACGGTGGTCGACGGCGAGCTGCACACCAGCCGCTACTTCCACCCGGCGTGGAACCCGAGGCCGGTCCCGGCCGGCCGCGAGCAGGAGCTCTACGACCGCATCGCGGCGACCCTCGACGAGTCGGTGGCCAAGCACATGCGCGCCGACGTCACGGTCGGGTCGTTCCTCTCCAGCGGCATCGACTCCACCGCGATCGCCGCCCTGGCCCACCGCTACAACCGGGACCTGATGACCTTCACGGTCGGCTTCCAGCGGCAGGCGCAGTCCGAGATCGAGATCGCCGCGGAGTCCGCGCAGATCCTCGGCGTCCGGCACGTGCCGGTGGAGATCACCGCGGAGGACTTCGCCGAGGCGATCCCCACCGTCGTCTGGTACCTCGACGACCCGGTCGCCGACCCCGCGCTCGTGCCGCTGTACTTCGTCGCCCGCGAGGCCCGCAAGCACGTGAAGGTGGTGCTCTCCGGCGAGGGCGCCGACGAGCTCTTCGGCGGCTACACGATCTACCGGGAACCGATCAGCCTGTCCTGGGCGAAGAAGCTGCCGGCGCCCGGACGGCGGGCGATGGCGCGGCTGGCCGACCTGCTGCCCGAGGGGGTCCGGGGGCAGGACCTGCTGCGACGGGCGTCCATGCCGCTGGAGCAGCGCTACTACGGCAACGCGCGCAACATGCGCGACGACGAACTCGCCGCCCTGCTCCCGGGCCACGACCCGGACCTGTCCCACGTCGCCGTCACCGAGGACCTCTACCGGCAGACCCGCGAGGCGGGCTACGACGAGGTCACGGCGATGCAGTACGTCGACCTCTTCACCTGGCTGCGCGGCGACATCCTGGTCAAGGCCGACAAGATGACCATGGCGCACTCGCTGGAGCTGCGGGTCCCGTTCCTGGACACCGAGGTCTTCGCCGTGGCCAGCACCATCCCCGTCGACCAGCGGGTCCCCCGGCGCGGGGACGCCACCAAGTACGCGCTGCGCCAGGCAATGGCCCAGATCGTGCCGCCGCGGATCATGAACCGGCGCAAGCTCGGCTTCCCGGTGCCGACGGCGGACTTCCTCGCCGGCCCGCTGCACGAGTGGGCCCGCGGCATCGTGACCGACAGCCAGACCGACGAGTGGCTCGACCGGGCGCACGTCCTCGGGCTGCTCGACCGGCTGCGTCAGGCCGACGAGCCGAGCAAGCGGATCGCCCGGCAGGTGTGGGAGGTGCTGGTCTTCATGGTCTGGCACGGCATCTTCGTCGAGGAGCGGATCCGCCCCGATATCCCGGAGACCGTCTACCCCGTCAAGCTGTAGGCAGCAGAACGGCCCCGGTCCGTGCGGACCGGGGCCGTTCTGTCACTGCTGCCGAGCACGCGGCCGGGGGCCGCGGGACCGCTCAGCTGAAGCTGTCACCGCACGCACACGAACCCGTGGCGTTGGGGTTGTCGATCGTGAAGCCCTGCTTCTCGATGGTGTCGACGAAGTCGATGACCGCGCCGCCGAGGTAGGGGCCGCTCATCCGGTCGACGATGACCTCGACGCCGTCGAAGTCGAACGTCTGGTCGCCGTCGAGGAAGCGCTCGTCGAAGAAGAGCTGGTAGCGCAGACCCGAGCAGCCACCGGGCTGCACCGCGATCCGCAGCCGCAGGTCGTCGCGGCCCTCCTGGTCGAGCAGCGCCTTGACCTTGCCGGCCGCCGTCTCGCTCAGGACGACGCCCGTCGCCGTGGTGTCCTGCACCGTCATGTGTGTTCCTCCCGCGTCCGAGGGATGCCTGTCGCGGCGGGTCCCGGAACGGGCCAACGCCGCCGCAGCGGTTCCTCTTCCCACTGTACGGCTCCGCGCGCGGGGAACGGGGGACGGAGCCGGGTCCACGTAGACTCCATGGTGTGAAGCTCCGCCTGCCCGGCCGCCGTGACCGCGCCGAGTCGACGACCGACTCGATGGCCGCGACGCCCGCCGACCTCACCGCCGACCTGGTCCGGACGGCCGGCAAGGGCCGGCCGACGCCCAAGCGCAGCGAGGCGCAGGTGCGCCGCCCCGGACCGCCCCCGCCGCCGCCGACCACCCGCAAGGAGGCGTACAAGCGGATGCGGGAGCAGCAGGCCGCCCGCCGGGCGAGCACCCGCGAGCGCATGGCGATGGGCGACGACTCGTACCTGCCGGCGCGCGACCGGGGCCCGGTCCGCAAGCTCGTCCGCGACGTCACCGACGCCCGCCGCAACCTCGCGTCGTTCTTCCTGCCCTTCGCCGGGCTGCTGCTCATCAGCTACGTCGTCCCCCAGCTCCAGGGCATCGTGATCCTGATGTGGATGGCGTACTTCCTCGTCCTCATCGGCGACTCGGCCATGCTCGGCCGCCGCATCTCCAAGGCCGTGCGCACCCGCTTCCCCGACGGGCAGCACAAGATGAAGGGCCTCGTCTGGTACGGCATCAGCCGCTCCACGATGGTCCGCCGCTGGCGCTTCCCCAAGCCCGAGGTCCCGGTCGGCGCCGACGTCTGAGCAGGCCGGGCCCGGCGTCGCGGGCTAGCGTCGGAGGACGTGGAGTACCGACGCCTGGGCCGGTCCGGCCTGACCATCAGCGAGATCGCCTACGGCAACTGGCTCACCCACGGTGGCCAGGTCGAGGAGGACGCCGCCCACGCCTGCGTGGCGGCCGCCCTCGACGCCGGCATCACGACGTTCGACACCGCCGACGTGTACGCCGGCACCCGCGCCGAGTCGGTGCTGGGCCGCGCCCTGGCCGGCCAGCGCAGGGAGGGGCTGGAGATCTTCACCAAGGTCTACTGGCCGACCGGTTCCGGCCGCAACGACCGCGGACTGTCGCGCAAGCACATCACCGAGAGCTGCCACGCCTCGCTGCGGCGGCTGCAGACCGACTACCTCGACCTGTACCAGGCCCACCGCTACGACACCTCGGTGCCGCTCGAGGAGACGATGACCGCCTTCGCCGACCTCGTCCGCCAGGGGAAGGTGCTCTACATCGGCGTCTCGGAGTGGCGCGCCGACGAGATCGCCGCCGGCGCCGCGCTGGCCCGCGAGCTGGGCATCCAGCTGATCAGCAACCAGCCGCAGTACTCGATGCTGTGGCGGGTCATCGAGGACGAGGTCGTCCCCACCTCCGAGCGCGAGGGACTCGCGCAGATCGTCTGGTCGCCGCTGGCCCAGGGCGTGCTGACCGGTAAGTACCGCCCGGGCGAGCAGCCGCCCGAGGGCAGCCGCGGTGCCGACGCCGAGGTCGGCGGCTCGATGCGCGGCTTCCTCCGCGACGACGTCCTCACCCGGGTCCAGGGCCTGCAGGCGGTCGCCGACGACGTCGGTCTGTCGATGGCGCAGCTCGCCGTCGCCTGGGTGCTGCAGAACCGCAACGTCGCCGCGGCGATCATCGGCGCCAGCCGGCCGGAGCAGGTGCAGCAGAACGTCGCGGCCGCCGGCGTCCGGCTGGACGACGACGTCCTCGCCCGCATCGACGAGGTCCTGGGCGACGTCGTGGAGCGCGACCCCGCCAAGACCATGCGCGGCTAGTTGGGCGCCAGGCCCATCGGGCCGTAGACGCGGTTCTCCCCGTCGAACAGGGTCACCGCGGTGACGCCGCGGGCCAGGAGGTCCCGCCAGTGCTCCCCCAGCCAGGACTCGGCGTCGGACTGGTTCTCCGACGGCGGCACCGTCACGCCGACCGCCGCCGGGTCCACCGTCTCGCCTGCCGGGCCCTCGAGGCGCCACGTCCACATGGGGCGAGGCTAGCCAGCGCGGCCGGGGCCCGTCGCGACCCGACCGTGATCACCGCCGCGTTACGACCGGAACCGCCGGGGGCATGCAGCACCGACCGCATCCCAGACCCGGAGGACCGATGACCGTCCCCTCGCCCACCGGCGCCTCACGCGCGACACCCGCCCCCGAGGACGCCTCGACCGGCGAGCTGATCAGCCGGCTCACCGAGCAGATCAGCACGCTCGTCCGCGACGAGGCCCGGCTCGCCCAGGCCGAGGTCACCCAGAAGGCCAAGCGGCTGGGCATCGGGGCGGGACTGTTCGGCGGGGCCGGCCTGCTCGCCTTCTTCGGGCTGGCCGTGCTGATCAGCGCCGCCGTGATGGGGCTGGCCGAGGCCGTCCCCGGCTGGCTGGCCGCGGTCATCGTCGCCGTCGTGCTCTTCGCCGCGGCCGGCGTCCTCGCCCTGGTGGGCAAGAAGGACGTGCAGCAGGGCACCCCGCCGGTCCCCACCCAGGCGATCGCCAGCACGAAGGCCGACATCGCCACCGTCAAGAAGGCGGCCTCCCGATGAGCTCCTCCCCTGGCACCGAGCCCACCGACCCCACCGACCCCGACGCCATCAAGGCCGAGATCGAGGCCACCCGCGCCCAGCTCGGCGCCACCGTCGACGAGCTCAGCGCCCGCCTGGACGTCCCGGCGCGGGCCAAGGAGGGCGCCGCCCGCGCCAAGGACACCGCGGTCGAGACCTACCGGGAGAGCCCGCCGGCGGTCATCGGCGCCGGCGCTGCCGTCGCCGGGCTGATCGGGTTGCTCGTCTGGCGCCGGCGCACCCGGCCGCAGCGGCGGGCCCGGCGCGAGGTCCGGCGGGAGGCGAAGCGGGCGGAGAAGGTGCTGGCCGCCCGCCGTGCCGAGGCTGAGAAGGTGGCGCGCAAGGCGGGCCGGAAGGCCGCGAAGACCAGGAGGAGGGCTCGATGAGCAAGAGCACGGCGGGCAAGGAGAAGAAGAACAAGAGCAAGGGCAGCGCGCTGCTGTACCGCCCGATCGGCCTCCTCGGCGGCATCGCGGCCGGCATGATCTCCGGCGCCGTCTTCAAGCAGGTCTGGAAGCTGGCCGCCAACGAGGACGACGCCCCCGGCGCGCTGCAGAGCGAGTACCGGATGCGGGAGGTCGTGATCGCCGCCGCGCTGCAGGGCGCGATCTTCGCCGCCACCAAGGCGGCCATCGACCGGGCCGGCGCGCGCGGCTTCAGCAAGCTGACCGGAAGCTGGCCCGGCGACTGATGACCGGCACGAGGCCGCGCGAGAGCGCCGTCGACCGCATCCGGGAGCGGGTCGAGGAGAAGGCGGCCCGGCGCGCCGCGGCGAAGGCGGCGGCCGACCGCGCCGCCCGCGGTGAGCCGGGGCCGGACCCGTCCCGGCCCCCGCCGGGGTCGCCGGGACCGTCGGCGCTCCCCGGGGTCTCCGCGGAGAAGCCGACCCAGATCCCGGCACGCGGCTGGAAGCAGATCGTCAAGCGGGCGTGGGCGGAGCACAACGCCGACAACATGCCGATCATCGCCGGCGGGGTGGCGTTCTTCGCCTTCCTGGCGATCTTCCCGGCCCTGATCGCCACCATCTCGATCTACGGGCTGGTCGCCTCCCCGGAGACCGTGGCCCAGCAGGTCGAGGACCTCTCGGCGCAGCTGCCCGACAGCGCCGCCGACCTCATCGGCGAACAGCTCACCGCGATCACGCAGAACAGCGGCGGGGCACTGTCGATCAGCCTCGCCATCTCCGTGCTGGGTGCCCTGTGGTCGGCGTCCGGCGGCACGGGCAACGTCATCACGGCGATCAACCTCGCCTACGACGAGGTGGAGACCCGCAGCTTCGTCAAGCGCAAGGCTCTGGCACTGGGCCTGACCCTGGGCGCGATCGTGTTCGTGCTGGTCACGTTCACCCTCGTCGCCGTCGTCCCGGCGGTCATCGACGAGCTCCCGCTCGGCGTCGTCGGCGCGGTCCTGGCCCAGGTCGTGCGGTGGGCGCTGCTGCTGGGCGTGTTCGCCGGGTCCCTGGCGGTGCTGTACCGGGTGGCCCCCGACCGGGACGCGCCGCGGCTGCGCTGGGTGAGCCTGGGCGCCCTCGTCGTCACCCTCATCTGGGCGCTGGTCAGCCTCGGGTTCAGCTTCTACGTCAGCAACTTCGGGTCCTACGACAAGACCTACGGGACCATCGCCGGCGTCATCGTCCTGATGCTGTGGCTGTACCTGACCTGCTACCTGGTGCTGCTCGGCGCCGAGATCAACTCCGAGGCCGAGCACCAGACGGCGCAGGACACCACCGTCGGGGAGCCGGTCCCGATGGGCGAGCGCAACGCCACGATGGCCGACGAGCTGCCCGACCCGCCGGAGCCGACGAAGGAGTCGCACCCGAAGCGGTGAGGGCCTAGCGGACGTGCGACTCCACGAACGGCGGGCGCACGACCGTCACCGGCTGCGGCCGGCCGCGGACGTCGACCGCGACGTCGGCGCCCTCCTCGACACCGGCGGCGGTGTCGAGGAGGGCCAGCGCGATCCCGGTCCGCAGGGACGGCGAGAAGGTGCCGCTGGTGACCTCGCCGATCCGCGTGCCCGCGGCGTCCAGCACGGCCATCCCCGGCCGCGGGATCCCCCGCCCGGGGGCGCGCAGGCCCCACAGCGAGCGCGACGGGCCCGCCTCGCGCTCGGCCAGCAGCGCCTCGCGGCCCCAGAACGCCGACTTGCGCCAGCCGACCGCCCAGCCGCTGCGGGCCTGGTTGGGGGTGATGTCACGGGAGAGCTCGTGGCCGTGCAGGGGGTACCCCATCTCGGTGCGCAGCGTGTCGCGGGCGCCGAGCCCGCACAGCCGCAGCCCCTCGTCCCCACCGACCTCGACCAGCTGATCCCACAGCTCGCCGGCGCGCTCGGCGGCGACCAGCAGCTCGTAGCCGTGCTCACCGGTGTACCCGGTGCGGCAGACGGTGACCTCGGCGTCCCCGCCGCCGACCCCGGTCACGAACGACATGTAGGAGAGCTCCCCGGGCAGCCCGAGCAGGGAGAGCACCTGCGGCGAGCGGGGGCCCTGGACCGCCAGGACGGCGACCTCGGCGTGCCGGTCGGTGACCGTGACGCCGGCCGGTGCAGCCGCGGTCAGCCGGGCGACCACCTCGGCGGCGTTCGCGGCGTTGGGCACCAGCAGGACGTCGTCCTCGGCGTGCAGGTAGACGATGAGGTCGTCGACCACGCCGCCGGCCTGCGGCTCGCCGTCCGGGACGCAGCACAGCGTGTACTGGGCCTGCCCCGGCCCGATGCGGCCGAGGTCGTTGGTCAGGCACGCGTCGACGAACGCCGCGGCTCCCGGCCCGCGCACGGTGGCGGTGCCCAGGTGGGAGACGTCGAACAGACCGACCCCCTCGCGGACGGCCGCGTGCTCGGCGAGGACCCCGCCGCCGGTGTACTCGATGGGCATCGACCAGCCACCGAAGTCGGCCAGCTTGGCGCCGGCCGCGACGTGCCGGTCGTGCAGGGGCGAGGTGCGCGGGTCCACCCGTGCACGCTATCGGTCGGCGGCATGGTCGTTCGCCGTCCTCACGACCCGCATAAGCTCTCGTGCGTGCCGCCGACGATCTCCGCCACCGACCGCCCCCTCGAGAAGGTCCCCGGCGACGCCGTCGTCGTCGGTGTGGGCCGCGGCCCCGCCGGGCTGCTCGCCACGCCCGGCGCCGAGGCGGTGGACCGGCTGCTCGGTGGCCGGCTGCTCCCCGCGCTCACCGACCTGGGGGCCCGCGGCGGCGAGGACGAGGTCACCCGCGTGGCCACTCTCGGCCAGGCGCCGTTCCCGGTGGTCGCCGCGGTCGGCCTGGGCGCCCCCGACGCCGACGGCCGCTACGCCGCCGAGGCCGTCCGCCGTGCCGCCGGCGCCGCCAGCCGTGCGCTGACCGGCCGCCGTTCGGTCGTCTCCCTGCTGGCCGCCGTGGGCGGGGCGCCGGACGCCGAGCGGCTGCACGCCGTGGGCGAGGGCGCGCTGCTCGGTGCCTACGAGTTCACCGCCTACCGCTCCGACCTGCCCGCCGACCGGCCGACGCCGCCGGGCGAGTACACCGTCGTCGTCCCCGACGCCGGCGACGCCAAGGCCCCGCTGGCACGCGTGCGCGCGGTCGCCGCCGCGATCGAGCTGGCCCGCGACCTGGTGAACACCCCGCCCAACGACCTGTACCCGGCCGAGCTCGCCGCTCGCGGGGCCGCCGCGGGCAAGCGGGCCGGACTGTCGGTCGAGGTCCTCGACGAGGAGGCCCTGGCCTCCGGCGGGTACGGCGGCATCCTGGCCGTCGGGGCCGGCTCCAGCCGTGGCCCCCGCCTGCTGCGCCTGACCTACCGGGGCAAGAAGGCCAGGAAGAAGGTCGCCCTCGTCGGCAAGGGCATCACCTTCGACAGCGGCGGCCTGTCGATCAAGCCGGCCGCGAACATGCACCACATGACCAGCGACATGGCCGGCGCCGCCGCCGTGATCGCCACCGTCTGCCTGGTCGCCGAGCTGGGGCTGCCGGTCGAGCTGACCGCGACGGTGCCGATGGCCGAGAACCTGCCCAGCGGCACCGCCTACCGCCCGGCCGACGTCCTCACCTTCCGCAACGGCAAGAAGGTGGAGATCACCAACACCGACGCCGAGGGCCGGCTGATCCTGGCCGACGCGATCGTGCGCGCCGCCGAGGACTCCCCCGACCTGCTGGTCGAGACCTCGACGCTGACCGGCGCGCAACTCGTGGCGCTGGGCAGCCGCACCGCCGGCGTCATGGGCACCGACTCGCTGCGCGACGCCGTGGTGGCCGCCAGCCGGCGCAGCGGCGAGCCGATGTGGGCCATGCCGATGCCGGCGGAGCTGCGCAAGGGGCTGGACTCGCCCGTCGCCGACATGGTCAACGCCAACGCCGACCGGATGGGCGGGATGCTCGTCGCGGCGCACTTCCTCGGGGAGTTCGTGCCGGCCGGGCTTCCGTGGGCGCACATCGACATCGCCGGGCCGAGCTACAACACCGGCGGCCCGTGGGGTTACACGCCCAAGGGCGGCACCGGCGTCCCGGTCCGGACGCTCCTGGCGACCATCGAGGACGCGATCGCCTGAGGCATGGGAAGCGATCCCCACGTCTGCGTTGAGCAGGAGGTGGGGATCGCTTCCCATGCCTCGGTCAGTCCAGCCGGTTGGTCTTCTGCCGAGCCGACCAGTCGCGCATCCGTTGGGGGTAGCCGGTGACCTGGGCGTCGTAGACGGGGATGCCCAGGTCGCGGGACAGCTTGCGGGCGACGTCGGGCCCGTCGATGCGCCGGCGGGTCCACTCACCGTCCGCGGCGACCAGCAGGATCGTCGTCTCGGTGACGGCGGTGCGGGGCTCCACGTAGCCCTCCACGCCGCGGCGGCTGGCCACGAACTGCTCGAGGTGGCCCAGGTCCTCGCGCACCGAGGCGCGGTCCAGGGTCCCGCGCCGGTCCCCGCCCGCCCTGCCCTTCGAGCCCCGTCGGCCGAACAGCCCCATCGCGCCGCCTCCGTCCAGCTCCGGTCGGCGTGTCGGAACTGTGTCCGACCACGCCCGAGGACACCAACGGGGTGCCCGGCCACACCGTTCCCGGGGTGGCAGGATGGACCTGACCATCCCCCGTCCGAGCGACACGGGGGCCGCAGTAACTCGAGGAGCCACTCGTGAGCGCACCCACCTCCCCCGCCGACCTGGTCATCCTCGGCGGTGGCTCGGGTGGCTATGCCGCCGCCTTCCGGGCGTCCGAGCTCGGTCTGAACGTCGTCCTCATCGAGAAGGACAAGGTCGGCGGCACCTGCCTGCACCGCGGCTGCATCCCGACCAAGGCCCTGCTGCACGCCGGCGAGGTCGCCGACCTGGCCCGCGAGGGCGAGCAGTTCGGCGTCAAGACGTCGCTGGCCGGCATCGACATGGACGGCGTCAACGCCTACAAGAACGGCGTCATCTCCAAGCTCTACAAGGGTCTGCAGGGTCTGGTGAAGGCCCGCAAGATCACCTACGTCGAGGGCGAGGGGCGGCTCACCTCCCCCACCACGGTCGAGGTGGACGGCCAGAGCTACGAGGGCAAGCACGTCCTGCTGGCCACGGGCTCCTACGCCCGCTCGCTGCCGGGACTGGAGATCGACGGCACCAAGGTCATCACCAGCGACCACGCGCTGAACCTGGACCGGGTCCCGACGTCCGCGATCATCCTGGGCGGCGGCGTCATCGGCTGCGAGTTCGCCAGCGCCTGGAAGTCCTTCGGCGTCGACGTCACGATCGTCGAGGCGCTGCCCCACCTCGTCCCGCTGGAGGACGAGTCCTCCTCCAAGCTGCTCGAGCGGGCGTTCCGCCGCCGGAAGATCAACTTCGAGCTGGGCAGCCGGTTCTCCGGAGTCCAGACCACCGAGAACGGCGTCAAGGTCTCGCTGGAGAACGGCAAGGAGATCGAGGCCGAGCTGCTGCTCGTCGCCGTCGGCCGCGGGCCGGTCAGCCAGGGCCTCGGCTACGAGGAGGCCGGGGTCGAGATGGAGCGCGGCTACGTGCTCGTCGACGAGTACTGCCGCACCAGCGTGCCGACCATCTCCGCCGTCGGCGACCTCATCCCGACCCTGCAGCTGGCCCACGTCGGCTTCGGCGAGGGCATCCTCGTCGCCGAGCGGGTCGCCGGCCTCGAGCCCGCGCCGATCGACTACGCCGGCGTCCCCCGGATCACCTACTCCGACCCCGAGGTGGCCTCGGTCGGCCTCACCGAGGCGCAGGCCAAGGAGCGCTACGGCGACGTCACCACGCTGACCTACGACCTCGCCGGCAACGGCCGCAGCCAGATCCTCAAGACGGCGGGCGCGGTCAAGCTGATCCAGGCCCCCGACGGCCCCGTCGTCGGCATCCACATGGTCGGCAGCCGGGTCGGCGAGCTCATCGCCGAGGCGCAGCTCATCTACAACTGGGAGGCCGAGGCCGACGACGTCGCCAGCCTCATCCACCCGCACCCGACCCAGAGCGAGGCCCTCGGCGAGGCGCACCTGGCGCTGGCCGGCAAGCCGCTGCACGTGCACGGCTGACCTCTCCCACCCCCACCAGCGCCCCACAGAAGGAGCCCCGCACCGATGCCGACCTCCGTCACCATGCCCGCCCTGGGCGAGAGCGTCACCGAGGGCACGGTCACTCGATGGCTCAAGCAGGAAGGTGACCAGGTCGAGGCCGACGAGCCCCTCCTGGAGGTCTCGACCGACAAGGTCGACACCGAGATCCCCTCGCCCGCGGCCGGCGTGCTGACCAAGATCCTCGTCGCCGAGGACGAGACGGTCGAGGTCGGCGCGGAGCTCGCGGTCATCGGTGGGGACGGCGACGGCGGCGGCGACTCCGCGGGCGCTCCCCCGGCCTCGGCCGAGGACGCCGACACCACCCCGCAGAGCCCTGACCAGCAGGTCCAGGACGCCGACCCGGCGACCGACGCCGACCAGCCCGCGGCCGAGGCGCCGGCGCCCTCCGGCGACGGTGGTCAGGGTGGTGGCGGCGGTGGTCAGGGGACCCCGGTGACCATGCCGGCGCTCGGCGAGAGCGTCACCGAGGGCACCGTGACCCGCTGGCTCAAGGCCGTCGGTGACGAGGTCGCCGCGGACGAGCCGCTGCTCGAGGTCTCCACCGACAAGGTCGACACCGAGATCCCCTCCCCGGTCGCCGGCACGCTGCTGTCCATCGCGGTCCAGGAGGACGAGACCGTCGAGGTCGGCGCCGAGCTGGCCGTGATCGGCAGCGCCTCCTCCGGAGGCGACCAGGCCCCGGCCCAGCCGCAGCAGCAGGCCGCTCCCCAGCAGGCTGCGCCCGAGCAGGCCGCTCCGCAGCAGGTCGCGCCGGAGCCGAAGGAGGAGACCCCGACGGCCAAGCCCGCGTCGGAGACCCCCGGTGGCGACTACGGCTCCAGCGGATCGCTGCCCTCGACGTCGCCCACCGACGCGCCCGCCCCGGCGCAGGCGGTCGCTCCCCGGGCACCGGCGGCCTCGGCGCCTGCCTCCTCGGCCAACGACGCCGGGCAGTACGTCACCCCCCTGGTGCGCCGGCTCGCCGCCGACCAGGGCGTGGACCTGTCCACGGTGAAGGGCACCGGTGTCGGCGGCCGGATCCGCAAGCAGGACGTCCTCGCGGCGGCCCAGCAGTCCGCGCCGGCCGCGGCACCGGCTCCGGCCCCCGCGGCGTCGTCGGCTCCGGCCGCCCGGTCGACCACGCCGTCGCCGGCCGCCCAGCCCGACACCTCGCTGCGTGGCCGCACCGAGAAGATGCCGCGGCTGCGCAAGGTCATCGCGCAGCGGATGGTCGAGTCGCTGGCGATCAGCGCCCAGCTGACCACGGTGGTCGAGGCCGACGTCACCCGGATCGCGACCCTGCGCAATCGGGCGAAGCGGGACTTCGAGGCGCGCGAGGGCGTGAAGCTGTCGTTCCTGCCGTTCTTCGCGAAGGCTGCGGTCGAGGCGCTCAAGTCCTACCCGTCGGTCAACTCGTCGGTGGACATGGAGGCCGGGACGGTCACCTACCACGACTCCGAGAACCTCGGCATCGCGGTGGACACCGACCGCGGGCTGCTGGTGCCGGTGATCCACGGCGCCGGTGACCTGAGCATCGGCGGGCTGGCCCGCAACATCGCCGACCTGGCGGAGCGGACCCGGAACAACAAGGTCAGCCCCGACGAGCTCGGCGGCGGCACCTTCACGCTGACCAACACCGGCAGCCGCGGGGCGCTGTTCGACACCCCGATCATCAACCAGCCGCAGGTCGCCATCCTCGGCACCGGCTCGGTGGTGAAGCGTCCCGTCGTGGTCACCGACCCCGACCTCGGCGAGGTGATCGCGATCCGCTCGATGGTCTACCTGGCGCTGACCTACGACCACCGCATCGTCGACGGCGCCGACGCCGCCCGCTTCCTCACCGCGGTGCGGGAGCGGCTCGAGGCCGGCCAGTTCGAGGGCGACCTCGGCCTCTGAGGCGACCCGGAGGGGCCCCGGCGGACGCCGGGGCCCCTCTGCTCTGTCCGCTCCCCCGGAGGAGGTTCCGTGAAGATCGCCGTCACCGGCTCGTCCGGGCTCATCGGCTCGCGGCTGGTCCCCGCACTCGTCGAGGACGGGCACGAGGTGCTGCGGTTGGTCCGTCGCACCCCGCGCACCGCCGACGAGCACCGCTGGGACCCGCAGCACCGCCGGATCGACCCGGCGCTGCTCGCCGACGTCGACGCGGTGGTCAACCTCGCCGGCACCGGTGTCGGTGACAAGCGGTGGAGCGAGAAGCGCAAGCAGGAGATCCTGCGCAGCCGGGTCGACGCCACGACGACGGTGAGCACGGCGCTGGCCGCGGCGGCCGACGCCGACCCCGGGCGGGAGCGCGTGCTGCTCTCGGCGTCGGCGACCGGCTGGTACGGCGACACCGGCGACCGCGTGGTGCGCGAGAACGCCCCGGCGGGCACGGACTTCCTCGCCCACGTCTGCGAGCAGTGGGAGACGGCGACCACGCCGGCGGCACAGGCCGGGGTCCGGGTGGTCCGGCTGCGCACCGGTCTGGTGCTGGGGCGGGGCGGGCTGCTGAAGCGGATGGCGCCGCTGTTCCGGCTCGGTCTCGGCGGCCGGCTCGGCTCCGGCGAGCAGTACTGGCCGTGGATCAGCCTGACCGACGAGGTCGACGCGATCCGCTTCCTGCTCACCGCCCCGGTCTCCGGCCCGGTGAACCTCACCGGCCCGGCCCCGGTCACGAACGCCGAGTTCACCCGCGCCCTGGCACAGGTGCTGCGGCGTCCGGCGGCGCTCCCGGTGCCCGGCGTCGCGCTGCGGGCGGTGCTGGGCGAGTTCGCTCCGGTCGGGGTCCTCGCCGGGCAGCGCGCCGTCCCCGCCGCGCTGGAGGCCGCCGGGTTCTCGTGGACCCACCCCGACGTGGCCTCGGCCCTGCGCTCGGCCCTCGGCAAGGACTGAGCCGCACCGCTCAGGTGGGGTGGACGGCGGCGGCGATCCGCCAGCCGTCCGCCTCACGGACCAGGTCGAGGACGACCGGCCCGGTCGCCCGACCCGGCGCGCGGGACAGCGCCGGCCCGTCCGGGTCGTCGGCGGCCACGACGGCGTAGCCCTCCCACCCGTCGCGGGCCTCGAGCCGCACCCGGTCGCCGTCGACCACGACGGAGACGGGTCCCTCGACGCGGGGCGCGAAGCCGACCACCCGCTGCCCCGCCTCGGCCAGGGCCGCCACCGCGTCGGCGTCCGCGGCGCGCAGCGGACTGCCGGAGGGGTACACCGCGTCCAGGCCGGCCGGGTCCGCCCGGGCGAAGGCGTCGGCACGGCGGGCGTACAGCTCCGCCACGACCGCGAGCCAGTCGGGCTCCTGCGCCGCGGGCGGCTGGGGCGCCGGGGTCGTCGTCGCCGCCGCGGCGGGGCGCGGCCCGTCGGCCGAAGCCGCCCACACACCGCCCAGCCCGGCCGCCACGCCGGCGACGGCCGCCCCGGCGACCAGCACCGTGGCCACCTGCGTCCAGCGACCGGCCGGGACCCGCGGGGCGCGGCGCCGGCTCGGCCGCGGGGTCCCCGCCGGGTCCCGTCGGGCCACCTGGTGGGTCAGCTCGGTGCGCGGGCCGCGGCCGGTGGCGCCCAGCTGGGCGTCGGGGACCCCCGCCACGGGCAGCCGCACCGGCTCCGGCCGGCAGGCGTGCCGGAGGTCCAGCGCGAACTCCGCCGCGGTGGGCCGGTCGGAGGGATCGGCGGCCAGTCCCCGGGAGATCACGTCCCGGAGAGCGGGCGGCGCCTGGGGGGCGAGCAGGTCGAGGTCGGGCAGTTCCCCGGCCGCGGCGACGGCCAGGGTGTCGGCCGGCGTCGCCGCGTTCCAGGGCGCGACGCCGGTCAGGGCGTGGAAGGCGGCCGCGGCGACCCCGAACACGTCGGACGCCGGACCGGTCGCACCACCGCGGGCCACCGTGGGGTCGACGTAGGCCGGGGTCACCTCCCCCGCCGCCTCCTCCCCCACGACCCGCGCGACCCCCAGGTCGGTGAGCACCGGGCGGCCCTCGGCGGTGAAGACGATGTTGCCCGGGGACAGGTCGCCGTGGACGATCCCGGCCGCGTGGGCCTGCGCGAGCGCGGCGGCGACCGGGGAGACGGCGGTGACCACCTCGCCCGGGCGCAGCCGTCCGCGGCGGGCCAGGAGGGCCGCGAGGCTGCCGCCGGCCAGCAGCTCCAGCACGAGCGCGACCCGCGCGCGGCCGCCCCGGCGTGGCTGGTGCACGACCTCGATCAGCCGGACCAGGTGCGGGTGGTCGAGCTCCCCGAGCAACCGGGCCTCCCGCGCCTGTCGTTCGGGGTCGCCGGTCACGAGCACCTTGACCGCCACCGGCTCGCCGCCGCCGCGCGGCACCGCCCGCCACACCTCCCCCGATCCACCGCGGCCGAGCAGCTCCTCCAGCCGGTAGCCGGGCACGACCGGCATCGAAGGGGTGGTGTCGACGTCCTGCTCGGGCACGCGCGGCACCGTAGGGCGACCGGGGCGTCGCCCGCTCCGGCCGTCCACAGGCCGCGACTCGTTACAGCCGCTGCAACGCCACACCCTCCGGCGTGCGCCGGACCAGGAGCTCCACGACCTCGCCCGCCACGCCGTGGACGTCGACGGGCTCGCTCACCGACCGGCCCAGGCGCGCCACGACCGCCTGGTGCGAGTCGGGGAGGAGCGTGAGGTCAGTGCACTCGCCCCGGCGCACCCGGGTCCACTCCACCCGGTTCAGCTCGATGGCGATCGCCCGCAGTCGACCGCCGTCGTCCGCCGGCCGCCGGATGCGGAGCACCGGCCGCGGCGGCCCGTCCGCGTCGTCGCGCTCGGGCGGGCCGGCGGTGAGCCAGGTGGAGCGCGGGGTCCCGAGGAGCCAGGAGCGGTCGATCGGCACGCCGGTCAGCCGCCGGGCCAGTTCGAGAGCCAGCGCGTGCGGGTCGGCGTCCTCGGACCCCAACGGCAGCCCCTCCTCCTCCGGGAGAGGGTCACCCTCCTCGTCGTCGAAGAGCAGCGGGTCGAAGGCACGGACCATCACGCCGTCGCGAGCGACGACGAAGTTCATGACCGCGTTGACGTTCCGGAAGACGGAGACCGCCTCGCCGTTGCGCGACAACTCCTCGACGATCTCGATCTGCGTGCTGAAGTAGCCGTTGGGTTCGACGACGACGACCCAGTCGTCCCGCTCCGCCATCTGCACGGGGTGGGCGTCGCGACGGTGGTCCTGGGTCTCCTCGGCCTCGTCGAAGGTGAGCCGGCGCTCGGTTTCCCAGTCGACGCGCAGGAGGTCCCCGATCTCACGCTGGGTGAGCCCCCGGACGAAGGTGATCGTCGCGGCCTCGGGCAGCCAGTCGTGCTCCTCGTAGGACCAGTCCTCGGAACCCATGGTCGCCTCCCCGGAGTCGGGACCGGCCCGGACTGTCCCGCGGCGCACCGCTGGCGGGCAATCGCCCACCCGGGTGGCCGGTTCCGCCGGGACGTAGGTTCGCTGCGTGGCTCTCCCCGCACGCGCCGAGGTCGTCGTCGTCGGTGCCGGCCTGGCGGGGCTCTCCGCGGCCGTGCGGCTGGCCGAGGCCGGTCTCGACGTCCACGTGGTCGAGGCGAGCGGGCACGCCGGCGGACGTCTGGCCACCGAGCGGGTGGACGGCTTCGTCGTCGACCGCGGCTTCCAGGTGCTCAACACCGGCTACCCCCGGGTGGCGGCCGACCTCGACGTCCCGGCGCTGGAGATGGGCTGGTTCTGGCCGGGGGCCGTGCTCCGGCACGAGGGCCGCGCCGCCCGCCTCGTCGACCCCCGCCGCCACCCGGCGACCGCCCTGGGGACGCTGCGCGCGCCGATCGGGTCGCTGCCGGCGAAGACGGCCATCGCGGCCTACTCCGCCCGGGCCGGCTACCTCCCGCTCGAGCGGTTGCTGCGGACGCCGGAGACGACGGCGGAGCAGCGGCTGCGCGCGGCGGGCGTCGGCGACGAGGCCCTGGAGCGGTTCTTCCGCCCGTTCCTCGCCGGGGTGCTGCTGGAGTCGGAGCTGACCACCTCGAGCCGGTACCTCGACCTGCTGTGGCGCAGCTTCGCTCGTGGCCGGATCGGGCTCCCGCGCCACGGCATGCAGGCCGTCGGCGAGCAGCTCGCGGCCCGGCTCGACGCCCAGAGGCTCCACCTCGACCTGAGGGTGAGCTCGGTGACGGACGGCTCGGTGACCACCGCCTCCGGCCCGGTCCGCGCGGACGCCGTCGTCGTCGCCAGCGATCCGGACACCGCCGCCACCCTGCTCCCCGGCGTGGAAGCGGCCGCACCGCGCCGGGTCACCACGCACCTGCACGTCCTCCCGGCCTCCCCCTGGGAGGACCCGCTGATCGTGCTCGGGACGCCGGGCGGTCGGCTGGTCAACAGCGTCGTCCTCACCGACGCGCAGCCGGCCTACTCCCCCGACGGCCGGGCGCTGGTCGCCAGCTCCTCGCTCGGACCCACGACGGAGGCAGAGGTGCGCGACGAGATCGCCCGACTGCACGACGTGGGGACGACGGAACTGGAGCACCTGACTTCCGTCACGGTGACCCATGCCCAGCCGGCCACGCTGCCGCCGCTGCAGCTGCGCCGTCCGGTCGACCTCGGCGGCGGCGTCTTCGTGTGCGGCGACCACCGCGACACCCCGTCCATCCAGGGCGCCATGGCCAGCGGAGCGCGGGCCGCCCGCGCCGTGCTGCGCGCCCTCCGGCCGAAGGAGCGCTGAGCGTGCCCGCCTCCGCACCGACGATCCTCGCCACCAGCATCGGCTTCGACTCCCGCGGCCGCGGGCCCGGCGACTGGGCGCCGGGGCCGGTCTTCGACCTCGCCGTCGAGCTCGCGGGCGCACCCGCCCGCCCCCGCCTCTGCTACCTGGGGACCGCGACCGGCGACGACCCGGCACGGCTGGCCGGCGTCTACGGCGCCTTCGCCGGGAGCGACGTCCGGGTCAGCCACCTCAGCCTCTTCCCGATGCCGACGGTGCCCGACGTGCGGGCGCACCTGCTGGCCCAGGACGTCGTCTGGGTCGGCGGGGGCAGCGTGGCCAACCTGCTCGCCGTGTGGCGGGTGCACGGCCTGGACGAGGTCCTCCGCGAGGTGTGGGAGGCCGGCGTCGTCCTCGGCGGGGTGTCGGCCGGGTCGCTGTGCTGGCACGTCGGCGGCAACACCGACTCCTTCGGCCCCGACCTGCGCCCGGTGACGGACGGGCTGGCGCTGATCCCGGCGTCCAACAGCGTCCACTACGACTCCGAGGCGCAGCGCCGGCCGCTGTACCAGCGGCTGGTCGCCGACGGCACGCTGCCGCCGGGTCACGCCACGGACGACGGGGTCGGGCTGGTCTACCGCGGCACCGAGCTGGTCGAGGCGGTCGCGGACCGTCCGGGCAGGCACGCCTACCGGGTGGAGCGCGGCCCGGACGGGACGGCGGTGGAGACGCCGATCGCGCCGCGCCGCCTACGCTGATCGGCGTGAGCGATCTGCGGGTGATCCGGGCCGGGCTCGTCGACTACGAGGAGGCCTGGGCGCGACAGCGCGAGCTGCACGCCGCCCGGGTCGCGGGCACCGGGCCCGACACCATGCTGCTGCTGGAGCACCCGCCGGTGTACACCGCCGGCCGGCGCACGGAGCCGCACGAGCGGCCCTTCGACGGCACCCCGGTCATCGACGTCGACCGCGGCGGCAAGATCACCTGGCACGGCCCCGGCCAGCTGGTCGGGTACCCGATCGTCGCGCTGCCCGACCCGGTGGACGTCGTCGCGCACGTCCGCCGGCTCGAAGAGGCGCTCATCGAGGTGTGCGCCGGCTTCGGCCTGCCCACCCAGCGGGTCGAGGGGCGCAGCGGCGTGTGGGTGACCGCCGACGAGCGCGGCCCCGACCGCAAGGTCGCGGCCATCGGCGTGCGCGTCGCCCGAGGCGTGACCATGCACGGCTTCGCGCTCAACTGCGACCCCGACATGGCCGCCTTCTCGAACATGGTGCCGTGCGGCATCCCCGACGCCGGGGCCACGTCGCTGACGGCGGAGCTCGGCCGCGACGTGACCGTGGTCCAGGCGATCGACGCGGTCGAGGCGGCGATGCGCCGCGTGCTCGCGCTGCAGCCCGCCACCGCCTGATGGGCGCGCCGCTCCCGGTCAGCACCTACGTCAGCCTCACCACCTTCCGCCGGTCCGGCGCCGCCGTCCCGACCTGAGCGGCGCGGCCCCGTCCAGAGGCTCGGCCCGAGCCTGCGAGGGCTGAGGAGGACGGGGTCCTCCTCGAAGCGGCTGCACCACACGTCCCGGGTCACCGTCGCCCCCTGCGACGTGCACGGTCGGGTCCGCGGCCCGGCGGTCGAGGCGACCGCGGAGTTCGTGCCGCACGACCAGTGGCCGCAGGCCCTCGCCGCGCTACGCCGGGCCTACGGGCTGAGGTTCACCCTCGGCCACGTCACCTCACGGCTGGTGCACCGGCTGCTGCGGCGTCCCGGGGACCGCCACGAGCTGATCCGCATCCGCCCCGCCTGAGCGGAGTCGCTCGAGCGCGGGAACCGTCATCCGGGCGCTCCGCTCGTGCGGAACCCCCACATCGACAGCTGCCCGGCGGGCCGGAACCCGAGCGCACGGTTGACCGCGACCATCGGCTCGTTGCCCTCGAGGTTGTAGGTGCTGATCAGCTCCACCTGGGGGAACGCCGGCGCCAGCTCCCGGAGCACCGCCGCCTTCACCAAGGCGCCCAACCGATGGCCGCGGTGCTCGCGGAGCACGAGGGTGCCCGCCTGGGAAGCCCGGCGCGGATCGGCCAGGGGCACCTGGAGATCGGTGTAGGCGACCAGGCGCCCGCCGAGCGTCGCCCCGGCCGAGAACACCGTCCGCCCGCGCGCCACCGACGCCGCCTCGTGCTCGCGCACCCGGTCGGCGTCCCACCGCTCGGCGCCCATCGGGATGTCCCCGTGCGGCGCGTCGGTGCTCATCCGCTCCTCCAGCACGGCGCGGTCGTCGACGAGGTGCTCGGGCACGTGGTCGCGCCAGGTGACCACCTCGTACCCGCGCGCGGCCGCCCGTGCCTCCTCCTCGACGGCGGCCAGTCGCGCCTCGTCCGGGGGCAGCCGGAGGTCGCGGCGGGTCTCCAGCAGGTCGCACGTCCACCCGTGCCGCTGAGCGAACAACCGCCCCGCCGAGTCCGGTACCGGCTCGTCGACCTCGGCCATCAGCTCGGTGCGGCCGGCCACCGCGGCCAGCCGCAGCGCGTCGGCGAGCAGCGCGGTCCCGACCGCCAGGCGCCGCGCGGCGGGGTGGACGGCGAGGTCGACGATCGCCACCGAGGTGTTGTCCAGCAGGGGGAACAGCAGACGCAGCGCCCCGACCACCTCACCGTCCACCACCCCCGCCCGGTGGACACCGTCACGGGACCCGCCCGGCCCGACCAGCTGCCGGCCCAGGGCCACGTGCTCGGCGGGCGGCCGGGGCGGGTCGGCGGGCCGTGCGGCGAGTTCGGCGGTGGTCCACACCGCGCACCAGCCGGCGAAGGCGTCGTCGTCGGGGTCGACGTCGAGCAGCTGGAGGGAGGTCATCCCCTCGTCCTACCGCGTGAGCGGAGTCGCTCGGTAACGGTTTCCGCTCCCGAGCGACTCCGCATCACCCGAGGACGAAGTTGACCAGCCGGCCCGGGACGGCGACCACGCGGCGGACGGTCTTCCCCGCCAGCTGCGCGGCGATCCTCTCGTCGGCGCGGGCGGCGGCCTCCAGTGCTGCGGCGTCCGCGTCGGCGGGCACGCTGACCTGCGCGCGGACCTTGCCGTTGACCTGGACGGCGACCTCGACGGTGTCCTCGACCAGCCAGCGCTCGTCGGCCACCGGGAACGGCGTCCAGGCCGAGGACCCGTCGTGGCCCAGCCGCGACCACAGCTCGTCGGCCAGGTGCGGAGCCAGCGGCGCCACCAGCAGCACCAGCGGCTCGGCCACCGACCGCGGCACCCGCTGGTCGGCCCCGTAGGCCTGGGTCAGCGCGTTGGTCAGCTCCGTGATCCGGGCGATGGCGATGTTGAACCGCAGGGTCTCCATGCCGTCGCGGACGCCCGCGATCGCCCTGTGCAGCGCGCGCAGCGTCTCCTCGGCGGGCTCCACGTCGTCGGCGACCCGGACCGCGCCGGTCTCCTCGTCGACGACGACGCGCCAGATCCGCTGCAGCAGCCGCTGCGAGCCGACGACGGCCTTGGTCTCCCACGGCCGGGACTGGTCCAGCGGCCCGGTCGACATCTCGTAGACCCGGAAGGTGTCGGCGCCGTAGGCGGCGATCATCTCGTCCGGCGTCACCACGTTCTTGAGGCTCTTGCCCATCTTGCCGTGCTGGCGGTCGACGGGCGCGCCCTCGAACAGGAACGCACCCTCACGCTCCTCCACCTCCGCGGCGGGCACGTAGAAGCCCCGCTCGTCGGTGTAGGCGTAGGCGGTGATGTAGCCCTGGTTGACCAACCGGCGGAAGGGCTCCTCGCTGGAGACGTACCCCAGGTCGAACAGCACCTTGTGCCAGAACCGGGCGTACAGCAGGTGCAGGACGGCGTGCTCGACACCGCCGACGTACAGGTCGACGCCGCCGACGTCGCCCTCGCCGCGCGGCCCCATCCAGTAGCGCTCCAGCTCCGGGTCGACCATCTGCGTGTCGTCGCCCGGGTCCAGGTAGCGCAGGTAGTACCAGCACGAGCCGGCCCAGTTGGGCATCGTGTTGGTCTCGCGGCGGTAGGGCTTCGGCCCGTCGCCCAGGTCGAGGGTGACCGTCGTCCACTCCGTGGCGCGCGACAGCGGCGGCTCGGGAGAGGAGTCGGCGTCGTCGTCGGAGAACGTCTTCGGCGAGTAGTCGTCGACCTCGGGCAGCAGCACCGGCAGCATCGACTCCGGCACCGCGCGCGGAGCACCGTCCTCGCCGTAGACGATCGGGAACGGCTCGCCCCAGTAGCGCTGCCGGCTGAACAGCCAGTCGCGCAGCTTGTAGGTGGTCGTCGCCTCGCCGGAGCCCTTCGCGACCAGCCACTCGGTGATCCGCGCGATCGCAGAGGCCTTGTCCAGCCCGTCCAGCGAGATCTCGTCGTTGGACGAGTTGATCATCTGGCCGGCGCCGGTCCACGCCCCGCCGTCCCAGTCCGCGGGCGGCTGCACGGTGCGCACGTGCGGCAGGCCGAACGCCTCGGCGAAGTCCCAGTCACGGGCGTCCTCGGCGGGCACGGCCATGATCGCGCCGGTGCCGTAGCCGGTCAGGACGTAGTCGGCGATGAAGACCGGCAGCTCCCGGCCGTTGACCGGGTTGACGGCGGAGACGCCCAGCCAGACGCCGGTCTTCTCCCGCGCCTCGTTCTGCCGGTCCAGCTCCGAGCGCCGTGAGGCCTGCCGCTGGTACTCCCGCACCGCCTCGGCCGGGGTCGCCGCGCCGCCGGTCCACCGCGGGTCGGTGCCGTCGGGCCACGCGGCGGCGGTCAGCGCCTCGACCAGCGGGTGCTCCGGCGCCAGGACGACGTAGGTGGCGCCGAACAGCGTGTCCGGGCGGGTGGTGAAGACCTCGATGGTCTCGCTGCCGGCGGCGAAGCGGATCCGGGCGCCGGTCGAGCGGCCGATCCAGTTGCGCTGCATCTGCTTCAGCGAGTCCGACCAGTTCAGCCGGTCCAGGTCGGCCAGCAGCCGCTCGGCGTAGGCGGTGATCCGCATCATCCACTGGGTCAGCGGCCGCCGGAACACCGGGAAGTTGCCGCGCTCGGAGCGTCCGTCGGCGGTCACCTCCTCGTTGGACAGCACGGTGCCCAGGCCGGGGCACCAGTTCACCGGCGCCTCGTGCAGGTAGGCCAGCCGGTGGGCGTCCACGACCGTCGTCCGCTCGGCCGGCGACAGCTCGGCCCACGGCCGGCCGCCCGGGTTGGTGCCCGGCGCGGGCTCGCGGGTCCCGGCGTCCAGCTCGGCGACCAGCTCCTCGATCCGCCGAGCCTTCCCGGCGTCGGTGTCGAACCACGACCCGAAGATCTGCAGGAAGATCCACTGGGTCCACTTGTAGTAGCCGGGGTCGATCGTGGCGAAGCTGCGGCGGTCGTCGTGGTCGACGCCCAGCCGGCGCAGCTGGGCGCGGATGGCGGCGATGTTCTGCTCGGTGGTGATCCGGGGGTGCTGTCCGGTCTGGACGGCGTACTGCTCGGCCGGCAGACCGAACGCGTCGTACCCCATCGGGTGCAGCACGTTGTCGCCGTCCATCCGGCGGAACCGGCTGGTGACGTCGGTGCCCAGGTAGCCCAGCGGGTGGCCGACGTGCAGGCCCGCGCCCGAGGGATAGGGGAACATGTCCATCGCGAAGAACTTCGGCCGGTCCGCGACCCGCTCGAAGCCCGCGGCCAGGCGGCCGGTCGGGTTCGGGGTGTGGAACGTCCCCTCGGCCTCCCACCGGTCCTGCCAGGCCAGCTCGATCTGCTGCGCCAGGGCCGGCGTGTAGCGGTGTCGAGGGGTGTCCCCGCCCACCCGGCCGCTGCCGGTCGGCTCGGTGCTGGCAGCGCCGCTCTGGCTGCTGGCCGTCTGGCTCATCGTCGGTGCTCCGGTCTCGGGTGGGGACGCGCGCGAACGGGTGCGGACATGGAAAGACCCCTCGCACAGGAGGGGTCGCCGCGCTGTCCTCGCAGGTGGGGTCAGCGCGGCCCGGTGAGGAGGAGCCGCCCGGTCACGCCTGCCACTCTACCGCCGGCCCGGCACGCGACCCCACGACGATCGGAGTCGCTCGAGCGCGGTCGCCGCACTCGAGCGACTCCGCTCAGGACAGCTGCGGGGCGACCTCCGCGGCCACGAGGTCCAGGTGGTCGAGGTCGGCCAGGTCGAGCACCTGGAGGTAGACGCGCGTCGCCCCGGCCTCGGCGTAGCGGCCGAGGGTGTCGACCGCCTCGGCCGGCGTGCCGGCGACACCGTTCTCGCGCAGCTCGTCAACCTCCCGGCCGATCGCCGCGGCGCGACGGGCGAGCTCGGCCTCGTCCCGGCCCACGCACAGCACCAGCGCCGAGCTGCAGGTCATCGAGGAGGGGTCCCGCCCGGCCTCCTCGCAGGCGCTCCGGACCCCGGCGAACAGCCGCGCGTTCTCGGCCGCGGACATGAAGGGCACGTTGAACTCGTGCGCGTACCGGGCGGCCAGGCGGGGCGTGCGCTTGGCGCCGCTGCCGCCGACCAGCAGCGGGATGCCGCCGTCCTGCACCGGTTTGGGCAGCGCCGGCGACCCACTGATCCGGTAGTGCTCCCCGTCGAAGTCGAACGTCTCCCCCGACGGCGTCCCCCACAGCCCCGTGATGACGGCGAGCTGCTCCTCGTACCGGTCGAAGCGCTCCCCCAGGGCCGGGAAGGGGATGCCGTACGCGTCGTGTTCGGCCTCGAACCAGCCCGAGCCGATGCCCAGCTCGACCCGGCCGCCGCTCATCTGGTCGACCTGCGCGACCGAGATCGCCAGCGGGCCGGGCAGCCGGAAGGTGGCCGCGGTCATCAGCGTGCCGAGCCGGATCCGGCTGGTCTCCCGCGCCAGCCCGGCGAGCGTCAGCCAGGCGTCCGTGGGGCCGGGCAGCCCGTCGCCGCCCATCGCGAGGTAGTGGTCCGAGCGGAAGAAGGCGTCGAAGCCGGTCTCCTCGGTCCGGCGGGCCACCGCGAGGATGTCGTCGTAGGTGGCGCCCTGCTGGGGTTCGGTGAAGATGCGGAGCTGCACGTCGACGACGCTATCGCCGCCGGGGCGGTCGTGCTCCGGGGTGTGCTCGTCGCGCGGACCGGGCAGGATGACCGCCGAGACGATCTACGTGGAGGTACATCCCGTGTTCCGCAAGAAGACCCGTGGTCAGGTCATCGCAGCCGAGCTCCAGGAGGGCCTCAGCCACATCCAGACGGCCATGACCGAGGCCGGTCGTGCGGCCGCGGACGAACTGGGCCCGCGCATCGCGGCCGCCCGTGACGCCGCCGGCCCGGCGCTCGGCGCCGCTCAGCTCGCGGTCGCCCCCAAGGTCGCCGCGGCCGTCGCCGTCGCCGCCCCCGCCGTCGCCTCGGCCCGCGAGGCCGTCGCCCCCCGCGTCGAGGCCGCGCAGAAGGCCCTGGCCCCGCGCGTCGAGGCAGCCCTCGACGCGGCGGCTCCCCGCCTGGAGGCCGCGCAGAAGGCGGTCGACGCGGGCCTGGCCGCCGCCGTCGAGGCGCTCAATCCGCGGATCGAGGCAGCACGGGCCGGCGCGGGCCCGGCGCTGACCTCCGCCGTCGCCGCCACCACCGCGGCGGCCAGCAAGGCCGCTGCCGACCTCGCCCCGCGCGTCGAGGCGGCCCAGCGGGCCGCGCAGAAGGCGATCGCGAACGACGTCCTCCCGAAGGTGGTGGCCGCCCGCGAGGCCGTGGGGCCGGCGTTCGAGAACGCCCGGGGCACCCTGGTCGCCGGCGTCGAGACCGCGCTGAGCGAGCTGGAGGCCCGGCGCGACGACCTGGTCGGCGCCGCCGGCAGGACCACGAAGAAGGCCTCGAAGAAGGCACAGCGCAAGGCCGCCAAGAAGGCCGCCAAGGCGAAGGCCACCAAGGCCGCGGTCAAGGCGTCGAAGAAGGCGCAGCGGGGTACGGAGGAGTCGTCACGTCGCTGGCCGTGGCTCGCGGTGTTCCTCGCCGTCGGGGCCGTGGCCTTCTCGGTGCTCCGGCGCCGCAACGACGCCGACACCTGGACCCCCGCCCCCACCGGTGACGGGCCCGTGCCCAGCTACCGAGAGGACCCCGTGCCCAGCTCCCCCAGCGACGACGCCGGCAAGACCGTCTCCAGCGCCACCTGGGAGTCCGGCGACTCCGCGCCCGCCGAGTCCGACATGGGCATCCGCGACGCGCAGACGGTCGACTCCGACGGCCCGACCGACCCGGTCGACCCGAAGAACAACCCCGAGCCGTTCACCAGCGGCGGCAGCGACGACCCCGGCCCGACCGCCGGGCCGTCCGGCTCCGGTCAGGCCTGACCGCCCGAGACCTCGCACACACCGCCCCCGCTGCTCGGCGAGCAGCGGGGGCGGTGGCGTCCGCGGGCGTACCGTGCAGGTCATGAGCGAGACGGCGGCCCCCACGTCCTCCGGATCCGCCCTCGAGCCCGCCGGCCGCAAGCTGCTGCGCCTCGAGGTCCGCAACAGCCAGGTACCGATCGAGCGCAAGCCGGAGTGGATCAAGACCCGGCTGAAGACCGGGCCGGAGTACACCGAGCTGAAGTCGCTGGTCCGCCGCGAGGGCCTGCACACGGTGTGCGAGGAGGCCGGCTGTCCCAACATCTACGAGTGCTGGGAGGACCGCGAGGCCACCTTCCTCATCGGCGGTGACCAGTGCACGCGGCGCTGCGACTTCTGCCAGATCGACACCGGCAAGCCCGCGGACTTCGACGCCGACGAGCCGCGCCGGGTCGCCGAGAGCGTCGCCTCGATGCAGCTGCGCTACGCGACGGTGACCGGGGTGGCCCGGGACGACCTCCCCGACGGCGGCGCCTGGCTGTACGCCGAGACGGTGCGCCAGATCCACGCCGCCGTCCCCGGCTGCGGCGTCGAGCTGCTGATCCCGGACTTCAACGCCGACGCAGGCCAGCTGGCCGAGGTCTTCTCCTCCCGGCCGGAGGTCCTGGCGCACAACGTCGAGACCGTGCCGCGGATCTTCAAGCGCATCCGGCCCGGCTTCCGCTTCGAGCGCTCGCTGGCCGTGATCACCGCCGCCCGCGAGGCCGGCCTGGTCACCAAGTCCAACCTGATCCTGGGCATGGGCGAGGAGCCGCACGAGGTCGTGGAGACGATGCAGGCGCTGCACGACGCCGGATGCGACCTGCTCACGATCACCCAGTACCTCCGCCCCTCGCCGCGGCACCACCCCGTCGTCCGCTGGGTGAAGCCCGACGAGTTCGTCGGCTTCCAGGCCGAGGCCGAGCGGATCGGCTTCCCGGGCGTGCTGGCCGGGCCGCTGGTCCGCAGCTCCTACCGGGCCGGCCGGCTCTACCAGCAGGCGGTCGAGGCCCGAGGGCTCGCCCCGCAGGGGTGAGCTGGGGCGTCGTCGTCCGGGGATGGCGGCGCGCGGCCGTATCCTCTGCTCATGGCACGCAGCAAGCCCACCGACTCCTCCGCTCCCGCCGGCAAGGCCGGACGGGCGCCCGGCGCGGGTGGCCGTGGCGCGACCGCCTCGGGGGCGTCGGCCGGCAAGCCCGCGAAGGCCGCCAAGCCGCCGAAGCTGGGCAAGGACGGCCAGCCCAAGAAGGCCCGCCTGGCCAAGCTCCGCAACAACGCCCGCATGATGAAGCAGGCGTACTCGCTGACCTACAAGAACGACCGCAAGCTCCCGTGGGTCATGCTCATCGCCTTCGTGGTGGTGTTCGGCGTCATCGAGCTGATCGGCATCCTGCTGAGCGCCCCGATCCTCACGTTGCCCTTCGCGATCGTCGCCGGCCTCCTGGCCGCGCTGATCGTGTTCGGCCGGCGGGCTCAGGGATCGGCGATGCGCCAGGTCGAGGGGCAGCCGGGCGCGGCCGCCTGGGTGCTCGAGGGCATGCGCGGTGACTGGCGGGTGACCTCCGGGGTCGCCGGGACCACCCAGCTCGACGCCGTGCACCGGGTGCTCGGCCGGCCCGGGATCATCCTGGTCGCCGAGGGCGTCCCGTCGCGGGTGCGCCCGCTGCTGGCGCAGGAGAAGAAGAAGCTCGCCCGCGTCGTCGGGGACACCCCGATCTACGACGTCACCGTCGGCGACGACGAGGGCCAGGTGCCGCTGAAGAAGCTCAACACCCACATGGCGAAGCTGCCGCGCAACCTCAGCCCGGCCGAGGTCAACGCCCTGGGCCGGCGCATGAGCGCGCTCGGTGGCCCGAAGATGCCGGTGCCCGGCGGCCCGCTCCCCGGCGGCCGGCAGATGTCGGTCAGCCAGCGCCAGGTCCGCCGCCGGTAGCACGGCCGGCACCGACGGGCCCTCACCCGTCGGCAGCGGGGATCGTCACCTCGCGCCCGGCCAGCCGCGCCGTCAGTGGCTTCGTCGGCGACACCCCGGACGGCAGCTCCACCACGGTCACGAACCCGCTCATGTCCGCGGTGCAGACGTCCCGGTCGGAGAACCGGGAGCCCAGCCGGACCTCGATCTCCTGATCGGCGACGACGTCGATGCCGTACGGGGCACTGGGGCAGCTGCTGCTGCCGTAGGTCACGACCGCGAGGTGGCGGCCGCCGTCCGCCCACGCGACCGAGGGCTCGAACGTCGGCACCGCACCGGCTCCCGTCGTCGGCGCGGACGGCGACGTCGGCTCCGGGCCGCCGGGCACGGGCGGGGTCGCCGGGGCGGGCAGGAGCTGGACGTGGATCCCCTGCGCCGGCACCAGCGGGAACCGCCGCGCCACGGGGGTGTCGGCCCCGAGGGGGAACTCGGCCACAGAGGGCATCGGACCACCGGTCCCGTCGCCCTCCCCCTCGCCCCCGCAGGCGGACAGCAGCGGCAACGCCGCCAGGAGCGTCGCGACCGCGACCAGTGGGCCCGCGGACCGGGATCGGTGCACGACGGGCATGCTCTCCCGTGCCCACACACCCGTCCAGCGCCGGTCCCGCTCCTACCTGTCGCGGACGACGGCGGTGTCGGTCAGCCGGTCGTGCAGACCGCGGCCGTCGGCGTCCACCACCAGGGCCGGGACCAGCAGGCACAGCAGCGCGGTGCGGACGACGGCCCGCCACCAGGCCAGCTGCGCGCCCGGCCGCGGGTGCGCCAGCCGCAGACCCAGCAGGCGCATCCCCGGCGTCTGCCCGAACAGCACCAGTGACACGACGGTGATCGCGGCGAAGGTCAGCAGCGACCAGTAGGCGCGACCGGGACCGAAGAACGCCAGCGCGACCAGCCCGGATGCGACGGCGTCCACCAGGTACGCCTGGACGCGGGAGCCGAAGCCGGCCAGGGACCCCGGACCGTCCGGCGGCAACCCCAGCGAGGCGCCGCGGCGGCGCTCCTGAGAAGGTGGCTGGGCATCCCTGACCATGACCGCCAGCGTAGGACCCCTCGACCTGTGCACCGCGCGGTCGAGGTCGCCGGGCTCCGGCCCGACACGCCGGAGCCGGTGTTACCGGTCCGAAACACAGGAGACATTCCGGGGCAACTCCTCGCTCGTAGGTTCGCCACCGGCTGTTCGCCCACTCCGTCCCACGTTCGCTTCCGCGGGGGTCTCCGCTCCTCGCTCGTTCCTCGCTGCGATGCTCAACCCCCTGTCCGCTCACCCCGGAGGATCGATGTTCACCAGTCCCGACGAGGTCGCCGCCTACATCCGCGACAACGACGTCGAGTTCGTCGACGTGCGCTTCTGCGACCTGCCCGGCGTCATGCAGCACTTCACCATCCCCGCATCGACGTTCGGCGAGGACACGTTCTCCGAGGGTCTGGGCTTCGACGGCTCCTCGATCCGTGGCTTCCAGGCCATCAACGAGTCCGACATGCTGCTGCTGCCCGACGCCAACAGCGCCTTCGTGGACCCGTTCCGCAAGCACAAGACGCTCAACGTCAACTTCTTCATCCACGACCCGATCACGCGCGAGGCCTACAGCCGCGACCCGCGGAACGTGGCGAAGAAGGCCGAGGCCTACCTGGCCAGCAGCGGCATCGCCGACACCGCGTACTTCGGTCCCGAGGCGGAGTTCTACGTCTTCGACTCGGTCCGCTACAACACCAGCATCAACGAGGGGTACTACCACCTCGACTCGGTCGAGGGCTCCTGGAACACCGGGTCGCCGACCGGCGAGAACGGCGTCGGCCCCAACCTGGGCTACAAGGCCCGGATGAAGGGCGGCTACTTCCCGGTCGAGCCCTACGACCAGCAGAGCGACCTGCGCGCCGACATGATGATCAACCTGGCGCGTGCCGGCCTGGAGCTCGAGCGGGGTCACCACGAGGTGGGCACCGGCGGCCAGGCGGAGATCAACTACAAGTTCGACACGCTGCTGCGCTCGGCCGACAGCCTGATGCTGTTCAAGTACATCATCAAGAACACCGCCTGGGCCCACGGCAAGTCCGCCACCTTCATGCCCAAGCCGCTGTTCGGCGACAACGGCTCCGGCATGCACTGCCACCAGAGCCTCTGGAAGGACGGCGAGCCGCTCTTCCACGCCGAGACCGGCTACGCGGGGCTGTCCGACACCGCCCGCCACTACATCGGCGGTCTGCTCGCCCACGCCCCGTCGCTGCTGGCCTTCACCAACCCGACGGTCAACAGCTACCACCGCCTGGTCCCGGGCTACGAGGCGCCGATCAACCTGGTGTACTCGGCGCGCAACCGGTCGGCCTGCTGCCGCATCCCGATCTCGGGTGACAACCCGAAGGCCAAGCGCATCGAGTTCCGCGTGCCCGACCCGTCGGCCAACCCGTACCTCGCCTTCTCGGCGATGCTGATGGCCGGCCTCGACGGCATCAAGAACAAGATCGAGCCCCCGGCGCCGGTGGACAAGGACCTCTACGAGCTGCCGCCCGAGGAGGCCCTGGGCATCGACAAGGTGCCCGCGTCGCTGGACGCCGTCCTCGACAACCTCGAGGTCGACCACGAGTACCTGATCGACGGCGGTGTCTTCACCCCCGACCTGATCGAGACGTGGATCGACTACAAGCGGGCCAACGAGATCGACCCGATCCGCCTGCGGCCGCACCCGCACGAGTTCGCGATGTACTACGACATCTGAGTTCTTCAACGCGCTGACCAGCATGTTTATCGCTGGGAGGCACTGCCAGTCCCCAACGAGTCCCCACGGGCCGCCAGCACAGCACCAACGGCGGCCCGTGCGGACTCGTCGCTGTCGGGCCACATGTGCCCGTAGGTGTCGAGCGTTGTCTTGGCGCTGCCGTGCCGAAGCCGGTGCTGGACGACCTTCACGTCGAGGCCGCTACCGATGAGCAGCGACGCCAAGTAGTGGCGCAGATCGTGGTAGCGGAACGCCCCGGGTAGCCCGTCGATCTTGGGCCGCGCCGAGCGAATGGCCCGCTCGATGGCCCACGTCGAGGCCTGCCGGCCGGTGCCGTCGGTGACGACGTAGTCGCCGCCCCACCGGGCCACGGCTGCCGAGAGCTCCAACGCCAGCTCCTGCGGGATGGGTAGCGGCGTACGGGACGCCTCGGTCTTGAGCGGCTCCCCGTCGCCCTGCTGGACCGGCCGCACGATCCCCCGCATGAAGTCGACGTCCTCGACACGCAGTCCGACCGCCTCGGCGGTGCGCAGCCCGACGAACGCCCCGAGCAGGATGGCGGGGCGCAGGTGGTCGGGGACCGTGTCGTTCAGCGCCCAGACCTGCTCGGTCGTGGCGACGTAGGGTCGCTGACTGCCAGCCCCCGGAGAGGTGCGTCGCGAGCACGGGTTCCGCGCCAGTAGCCCATCGTGGACCGCGTCGCTCATGACCTGCGACAGCCGAGAGTGCAACGCGTAGACGTAGCTGTCGGCCAGGCCATCGGCCTTGAGCTTCACCGTCCACGAGCGCACCGCCGAGGGCCGCACCGTCGACAGCGGCATGGGGCCGAACGCTGCGGTGATCTGGGCGACGTGCACCTGCGCCTGCCGTACCGTCCGCGGGCGCCGCGTGGCGTAGCCGGCCAGCCAGGTCTCGCACCAGTCGGCGACGGTCGTCCGGGCGGTCTTGGGGTCGACGTAGGTGCCGGTCACCTGGCTGGTCGTCACCTCGTCGAGCCACCGCTGCGCCTTGGATTTCTGCTTGTCGGCAAACGCCCGCGTGACCTCCTTGCCTGCGGCGGGCCGTGCCCCGTGGGGTGGTGTAGCTCGTCCGCGTGCTGCTCTGCGGTGTTGCTGACTATGCCGTCTGCAGGGCGGGCTGGTCGATCACCTCGCTGGGGTCGGTGCGGCGGGGCTCGAGGGCGGTC